>AP024674.1:1200000-2400000 GCA_025998755.1 Armatimonadota bacterium | reverse complement strand
CAGTATGTCCGTGTGAAGACTGCCGAACTCGCGGTAGCGCTCCCCCAGCAGCTCCCAGTAGTCCGGGTGAGAATCCAGAAGAGGCGTGGGGCCGCCCGGAGTCAGGCCGAACTCACTTTCCAGCATCTCGCCCACCCAGCCGGGTCGGCTGTTCCCTCCGGCGCGCACCTGTTTCAGAGCGGCCGAGATGATCAGTCGCGTCACCTCGTCGCCCATCCGGATCCACCCTTTGCGCATGTTGAAGCTCTGGTTGCCACCCATCGTCTTGTTGACCTCCCAGAGCGAGTTGGCGAGCACCACGTGCACCCCGCGCACGAACGGCAAAGGTGTGGTCGCCAGATCGTCGCGCGAGTGGCGGTTGTAGAGCACGCTGTTCACGGGGTTGCGCAGGATGGTCATCTGATCGTTTGCGCCGCCGTGCGTGCCCACATACCATTCCGCCTCACCCAGCAGACGGCACACCTGGCCGATCCGCATCTCCGGCAGCTTGTCACGGTTGCACAGGTAAAGCGCAAGGAACGCCAGCACCACCAGCGCCGAGGATGACGACGTCCCGGCGCGGAACGGGGCCGTGGCGGGCCCGAAAGTGATGTCCGCGCCGCGCAACTCAAGGTCCGGGTGTTCCCACTGCATCCGCATATAGGGGCTGAGCACGTAGTTCAGCCAGTTGCCCTGCAGGCGGCCGTAATGGGGGTAGATCAGCGAGCGGTTGTCCCAGTTGTCCTCCATCTCGGAGGCGTAAGGAGCCCACGGAGCATCCCGGAAGCGTCGGAACTCCTCCCGGATGTCCACGGTCTCCGGGGGAAAAAGATCGTTCGCGTTCCCCACGTTGAGCAGACCGTCCGTCCTTGGGGTGACGGCGGCCGGGATGTCGCCGTCAATGGTAGTGGACATGTGATCGCCGCGGCACATATCCAGGTATTCCAGAAAGGCGTTCAGGCGCCCCGGGGCGCGAAGCAGCCAGCACTGGGCGGCTCCGGTACGCTCCCGATGCAGATGGACCGTCCGCGCCAGCCGCTCGCGCTGCCGCGCCAGATAGGCCGCGTCGGTGTTTGCGTAGATCTCCTCTCCCAGGTAACGGTCCACGGCGGGGCCGCCTGTTTCCAGAATGCGGGCCAGGCTCAGTGGATCAGCCGGTGGGGCATCGAGGCGGAACGGTTCGCTCACGGGCGATGACTCCTCCCTCTCTGGGACTCTCGGTGATGGCTACAGCGCCGGGTTGAGGTTAGCACAAAGGCTTTTCCAAGTAAAGACGCCGGGCTGTTCTGCTAGACAGAGCCGCCGGATCGCGAGATCCGGCGGCTCCAGGCAGTCAGAAAAGGACGAAGACGGGATGATGCTCAGGAGAAGCGCTTGATGCGGTCCGCGATGTCGTCGGCCAGGCGCTGCACGAACCCCAGCACATATTCCCGGACATCCAGAGTTGGATCCTGCACCAGTGGAGTGAGGTCCATCCCGAACACCAGCTGCGTGGTGTCGTCCGTCCCGTGCGATGCGTGATAAGTGGCGTGGGCCCTCCGGCGGCCCAGCGTCGCCAGGTCGTACCGCTTTCCGCCTGCGATCTGAGAGTCGAACACGCCTAGAAGTGCGGCGGCCAGATTCTCGTGCGCCGCTACATCGAACGCCTTCTTGTCGGAATCCACCAGCCAGTCCAGATCGCGCCACACCTCCACGCCGTACACGTGATCCGGCCGGGCTCGTTCGTCCACCTCGCGAAGGGCGCGGATGACCCGCAGAGCCACCCCCACGTGCGTATCGTGCTTGTCCGCCAGGTTGTGCGTCCACACCGTGCGAGGGCGGCACTGGGTGACGATGGTCTTGAGATCCTCCACCAGTGGCTGATTGGCGGGATCCTTGACCGCGCTGGATGGATAGTCCAGGAGCGCCATCATCGAGTATTCTCCGATGACCGCAGCCTTCTTTTGCTCCTGTCGGCGGACCTGGCGCATCTCCTCGTCCGTATAGGCAGCGTAAAGCCCGTCGCGCGGACTGCCCGCGCCGTTCGTTACGCACACTCCTCCGAACCACTCGTTCTCCTGCCCGAAGCAACGCAGGATCCCGGGATACGCCAGGATCTCCAGGTCGTCCTGATGGGCGCAGATGCCCAGGTCCGTGGTGCGCTTCAAAGCCTCCTCGACGGGCTTTCCGTCCGGTATGAAAAGCTCAGCCGATTCGTTTGCGAACTTCATCGTCTTTCGATCTCCTTCCGGTCCGGGGTATGCCCCCGTCAGATCTTCGGCAGGCTCGCGGCTGCCACCGCCTGACCCACCCGGCGGCTCTTCTCATCCGGCAGGTTGATGGTGATGCCCGAGAGCTCGGGGAACTCCTGGTTCAGCACCTCGCGGGCGCAGTCCAGCACTATCTGTCCACCCTGGCCCGATGTGACGCGGCCCAGGATGAGCACGTGCTCCAGATCATAGAAGTCCGCGTAGTGCGCCACGCCGTATCCGAGGAAGCGCCCGATGGTTCGAAAGATGGCGGCCGCACGCTCGTCGCCGGCCTTCATGTATTCTTGAACCTCCGCCAGCTTGTCGCCGGGCATGGAACCCTCTTTCAGAGAGAGTCCAGCCGCGGGAGCCAGCCGGATGACCGCCTGCTGCGAGAAGTACTGCACTCCGCAGCCGATATCCCCAGACCATTCGTCCGCCGGAGCGTCCGGGCGGTAGTCCACCGGAGCGAACGCAAGCTCGTTCAGCCAGCCGGTGATGTTGCCCTGAGCGTCCACATAGCCCACCGCCTCGCTGGAGCCCATTGCGATTCCCAGCACACGGTTCACCCCCAGCGACATACTTCCGGCAAGCGCCGTCACATCCCCGTCATTTGCCACCTCCAGCGGGACGCCCATCTCTTTGCCCAGATTGATGTAAAGGGGAGCGATCTTCTCCTCGAAAAGCTCCTTCGGCACGCCGCGGAACAGCGATGCAACACGCACGCGGTTGTCAATGTAGATGCCCGCCGAGCTCACCCCGATGGCATCCACGCGCGGCATGTGCTCCGCCGCGCGCCGGAAGGCATCCCGGATGTGCGAGTAATGATACTCGGGATCCGACTGGTTGCGCGGATCCCAGGGAACCTCCTCGCTGAAGACCGGCTCCCCGTCGATCACGGCGGCCACTTTGCGGTCACTGGCTCCGGCGTCGAATCCGATGCGGCATCCTTCCAGGTGGCGTCCCACCGGCACGGCGGCCTCGTGAGGCTCCGGAGCGTCTTCGTAGGCGCAGTGTTCCACAGTGAACGTGTGGCCGTAGACGCCGCCCATGAACTCGTAATCGAACGCCCGCTCTCCAGAAGGCGAGTACACCTGGCTGATGTAATCCGCCACAGGCTTCGGACCGGCGATGGTGATCTTCCACCCTCCGCGCTGCCAGAGCAGGAACTTCACCAGCCGCTCCACATAGCGCAGGTTCTTGGCGGCTTCCGGATGGTTCGGCTCCAGCACGGTGGTCTCGTAGACGCTTCTTAGCCCTCCGCCGCGCTCGAGAGCGATCTTCAGAGGGGCCGCCGCCCCCGAGCGCTCCACCAGCGAACGGAATGCGCGATTGGCAAGCACGGCCGGCGCGAAGCCGGGGTCGAGTTCGGGCTCCAGCCCGGGCTTGATCAGATCCATGGGGAAATCACCTCAACAAAAGCTTGGCAGGCGGCGTTCTGGCCACCCCACGGGGCATGTGTAACCGATTCCCCGCGCCATCCGCCACTTCGCCGCCACGCTCTGTTTATCCTCTCCAAACATGCCTGCAGGGCCATGCCGGGCTGCCTCCGGGGGAGTATACTTGAGAAGAATGGCAAAGCCCGGCGCATTCCGTTGGCTAGCGAAGCGCAACCGGGGACGCCTTGCCGGCGGTCTTGAAGTTAAGGACGGGCAGCTGTGCACTCGTAACCCTACGGTCGCATTGGGGAACGTTCTTGCGGCCCGCCGTTGCTGTTCAAAACGGGAAGGCAGTCTGCGCGCCGATGCGGAAGAGAACATCGGGAAAAGGACGGGCGGCGGCATCATTCCCGGCCCGCGTCAGGCGATCGTTCGCCGGCGGAGCCGGACGGAGGTTCAGGCTATTGGCTGGAGACACTATCTCTCGGCGTGACTTCATGGCCGGCGCTGCGGCTGCGGCCGGCGTCTGGCTGATCGGACAGGAGCTGTTTGCGACGGAAGAGCAGCCCGCCGCGGCTCCCGGGCCGCCGGTGGCTATCGGCGTTATCGGCCTGGGGTTGCAGGGCCGCGACCTTCTGGGCGCTCTGGGCAAGGTTCCGGCCGCGAAGGTGGCCGCCATCTGCGACACGTACGAACCCAGCATCCGGCGCGCATCGGAGCTGGCCGCCGGAGCCGCCACATATACGGACTACCGTCAAATGCTGGAGTCCAAGGACGTTCAGGCGGTCATCGTGGCCACGCCCACCCACCGTCACCGGCAGATAGTGCTGGATGCCCTCCAGGCCGGCAAGCATGTCTACTGCGAGGCGCCCATCGCGGGAACGGTGGACGAGGCGCGCGAGATCGCGCGAGCGGGTCGTGACAGCAAGCAGGTCTTCCAGGCGGGACTGCAACTGCGCGCCGACCATCTGCACCGTCACGTTCTCAAGTTCGTGCGCACGGGGGTTCCGGGAACGCTGGCGATGGCTCGCGCTCAGAACAACAAAAAACAGAGCTGGAAGCGGATGGCTCCCACTCCCGAGCGGGAAGCCGAACTGAACTGGCGGCTGCAGCGCGCCACCAGCACTGGACTGCCAGGGGAGCTAGGCATCCATTACTTCGACCTTCTGAACTGGTATCTGGATAGGCGCCCGGTCTCTGTCACGGGGATGGGCGCCATCACGTTCTACCGGGACGGTCGTGAAGTGGAGGATACCGTCCAGTGCATATTCCAGTATCCAGACGGAATGAACGCGGTCTACACAGGTACGCTGGTGAGCTCGTACGACTCATCCTATCAGATGCTGTACGGCAGTGAAGCAACCATCTTGTTGAAGGGCCAGCGCTCCTGGATGTTCAAGGAGGCCGACTCGGCCATGCTGGGCTGGGAGGTGTACGCTCACAAGGAGAAGATCGGGGACGAGACGGGCATTGCGCTGGTAGCGGATGCCACCAAGATCATCCAGGCCGGGAAGGAGCCGGGCAAGGAGGGCATGGATGAGTCGAAGGACGCCCTGTATTACGCGATGGAAGAGTTCTGTTACGCCATCCAGACCGGCCAGGCGCCGCCGGCGGATGCTGTGGCTGGGTTCCAGAGCGCGGTGACGGCCATCAAGGCGGCGGAGGCCGTGGCCGCGGGAGGAAAAGTGGAGTTCAAGCCGGAATGGTTCGAACTGGGCTGAAAAACGAAGGGAGTGCTGAAAGAGCATCTGCTATGAGCGAAGAGAAAAACGGCGGCCTCTCGCGCCGCGAGTTCGTGAAGGCGGCCGGTGTGACGGTCGCAGGGTTGATGGTGAGCTCGGTGGCGAAGAGCCCTGTCTATGCCGTGGCTCCAGCCCGGGTCATCGGAGCAAATGACCGCATCAACATCGGGTATGTTGGCGTAGGCGGCATGGGCAGCGGCCATCTGGGTCACGTCAAGGAGTACGCCTCCGAGCAGAACGTGGCGGCGGTTGCGGTCTGCGATGTCTGGGACAAGCGGCGGCTGGCGGCAGCTGCGGCGGTGGAGCTGCCGGAGTCCAAGGCATACAGGGACTACCGCAAGCTTCTGGAGGACAAGGATGTTGACGCGGTGATGATCGCAACGCCGGAGCACTGGCACGCGCGCATCGCCATAGATGCCATGGAGCAGGGCAAGCACGTCTATATAGAGAAGCCCATGTGCCGCACCCTGCAGGAGGTGGAGCAGCTTCTGGCCACCCAGAAGAAGACCGGCTGCGTAGTACAGGTTGGCTCTCAGGGATGTTCCGACGCCAAATGGCGGACGGCCGGCGAGCAGATCCGCGCGGGCAAGATCGGGCGCATTGTATTGAGCCAGGGCAGCTACTGCCGGAACAATCCGAATGGTGAATGGAACTATCCCATAGACCCGGAGGCCGATCCCACCAAGAACCTGGACTGGAATATGTGGCTGGGGCCGGCGAAGAAGGTCCCTTGGAATCCCCGCCATTACTTCCAGTGGCGCAAATACACCAACTACTCGGCCGGCATCCTCTCGGATCTTTTCCCGCACCGGCTGCATCCGCTGATGATCGCCTGCGGCGACCAGTATCCCGTCCAGGTCACCTGCATCGGGTCTATTCTGGGCAACGACGACCGGGATGTGGCGGACAACACTCAGGTCCTGGTGAAGTTCGCGGACGGCTCGCATATGTTGCTGGTGGGCTCCACGGTCAATGAGCAGGGCGTGCCGGACATGATCCGCGGCACCAAGGCCACCATCTACTTCGGCGGCGGCAAGGTGGAGATCCGGCCGGAGCGGCCGTTCTCGGATGAGATAGACCCTGAGGACGTCCCCGTCATCGGACCGGGCGAGAGCGTGCAGGAGCACGAGAAGAACTGGTTCCACTGCATCCGCACCGGCGAGAGACCGAACTGCCACATCGAGCTGGCTGCCAAGGTGCAGACCATTGTGACCCTGGCGGAGAAGTCCTGGCTGGAGAACAAGACCATGAACTTCGATCCCGCCACCCGCAAGATCGTCTGAAAGGACGGCCTGTTGCGGAGGGGGATGCAGTTGCCTGCGGGGCGGCGCAATCCGGCGCCGCCCCATCGCATCTCAGGGCCTGAGCGATGAGTCCCGTCGCCGGTCTGGTGCGGGTATCCCGCTTCTGTATGGCCACACGCTTTGAGATCGCGCTGTACGGCGCGGAGGCGGACCGGCTCCGTGCCGCAGGGGAAGCGGCGCTGGAGGAGGTGGAGGCGGCGGAGCGCCTGCTCAGCTGCTTCCGGCCGGAAAGCGATCTGTCCGCCGTGAACGCCGGGGCTGCAGCCGGACCTGTGCGTGTGGATCCCCGGCTATTCGCTCTGCTTCAGATGGCGCAGGAGGTGTGGCGCGCCACCGGAGGGGCTTTCGACCCCACTGTCGGCCCCCTCATGAGGCTGTGGGGCTTCCGGGGCGGAACCTTCCGTGAGCCGTCCCCCCAGGACCTGGAACGGGTCAGACTCAGTTGCGGCATGCATCTGATCGAACTCGATGCGCAGTCGCGCACGGTCCGATTTCTGGCGGAGGGGGTGCAGCTGGACTCCGGCGCTATCGGGAAAGGGTATGCCCTGGACCGGGCTGCAATGGCCTTACGCGAGTGCGGTGCTGTCTCGGCGCTCGCCCACGGCGGCACGAGCACAGCCGTGGCTTTGGGCTCCCCGCCGGACGAGCCGTCGTGGGCGGTGCGGATCGCCGTTCCTGGCATCGAACGAGACGGCGGTCCGGTGGTGCGCCTGAAGGATGCCGCTCTCTCGGTATCGGGCGTTCATGGCCGCACGGTTGAGTGGGAAGGCCGGGTGGCCGGTCACGTGCTGGACCCCCGTACCGGGCTGCCGGTGGAAGGTGCGCTGCTGGCGGCGGTCACGGGGCCGGACGGCGCTCGCACCGACGCCTGGTCCACGGCTCTGCTGGTGCTGGGGGAGTCCGCATTCACGGGCGCGGTTCAACTGCCGGCGGACTTCTCCGCGGCCGTATGGTTGCCGGACGGTCGAATGCTTGCGCGTGGGCACGCGTTTGAGACCTGACACGACGCAAACCCGGTAATCGAACGGGCTTCGCTCAGCCTCCGGGTATGGGACATTATCAGTGAACGGAGAACCACCGGCGAAAGCCCCCGCTTCCCGTCTTCCGCGACGCACTCGCGGGTGGCGCTGATCCGGAGCCTGCCGCCCGGGACCTGCCGCGCTCATCCCGGAGCTTCGGAGCGCCGTTTGTTCTCCTCTGACAGAAAGATGCGCCTCTTCGAGACCCCTTTATCGGGCCCGGCCAATCGCGGCCGCCCTCTCACAGGCAGATGACCTGGAAGGCCCGGGGGCCCGTTAGCGTCCGGCTCAATGCGGTCGGCCACGCAGGCCCCTCTGTTGATGGAGGTTCCTCAAAATGTCCAAAAGCGTCCTTGTTACGGATGACGCCCTCTACTGCCGCATGGAGTTGAAAAACATCCTGACCTCCCGGGGATACCGGGTGGTGGGAGAGGCGCGAAACGGCCAGGAAGCCGTGGAGCGCTACCGCGAGCTCCGTCCGGATCTGGTGACCATGGATGTGGTCATGCCTGAGATGGACGGGGTCGCCGCAGTCAAGAAGATCCGGGAGATCGACCCGCAAGCCACGATTCTGATGTGCTCCTCCATGGGCCAGCGCTCGCTGCTTATGGAGGCCCTTCAGGCCGGAGCGTCCGACTTCGTAACCAAGCCGTTCCGCGACCGCTCCGTTCTGAACAGTGTCCGCAAGCTGATCGGATAGAGCCGCGGCACCTGTCCGGTCCACCCGATTCCTGAAACGCTTTGCTGATGAACGATCCGGGAGGTTATGAGATGGACAGCGTTCGTCTCGACAAACGGGAGTTGGCGGAGGCAGTGATTGACGCCGCCACCATGGTATTGACGGATCTGCTGAAGCTGCCTCCGCGCCGGGGTCAGATGCAGATCACGCCCATCCAGTTCACGCGCGACGAGCTGACCATAGTCACTCGCATCTCCGGCGACATCTCGGGGGAGATCTTCCTGGGCATGTCGAAAGAGGCAGCCATGGCCATCCTGCGCCAGATGCTGCGCAGAGAGGTGACCGGGTTCGGCCGCCTGGAGAAGAGTGCGCTCGCGGAGCTCGGGACGCTGGTCACGGACACCGCCCTGGCCCTGCTGGAGGAGCGGGGAGCGCTCTGCTACTCCACCTGGTCGGGGGTGGTGACAGGCCGGGAAGAGCGGGTCACACCCTTCAGCGAACCCACCCTCGCCGCTCCGCTATCGCTGGCTGTGGGCGAAGTGAACGTGAACGTTATGTTTGAGGGCTACGCGCCGTTCGCGTGGGCCAGCCCCGAAGCCAGGTTGGCTGCGCGGCGCAGTCTGCGCCTGTCCCCCGGGGAGAGTCCGGCTGCGGAGCCTGTTCCTCTGGCCGCCTGATATTGCCCTTCGGGGCGAACAGGGAACAACACGATCCAGGAGAAAGCGCTTCCACCGGGATCAGACTCAACACAAAGACTTTCGCTGTCCTCAGCGCAAGGATGATCAGCGCGGTGACCCGCACCGCCTGGTTGTTGTGGAGCATACCTCCCACCAGCAAAGCCAGACCACAAGAGGCCCACACGGCGGATATGCCGATCTGTGCGGCCAGACGCCAGTCTCCGAAGGTGGCCTGATGGTGGCGGACCCCTGACCAGGTCTCCACCGTCAGGCCCCGGCGGAGGTGGACCACAAGCGCCAGCCATCCGGCTCTGCTCAGCTTCCAGGCTGACCCTCCCTGGCGTAGGGCTGCATCTGGAGCGAGATTTCTTTCCCCTCGAGTGATGGACTGCCGGCGTTGCTTTCTTCGCTCTTCCGCCGCTTCTTTACTGTGTAGCGCCTGGCGGTGATCGGTCTTTTCTCCACTTCATTGCCGCTCCTGCTTACCCTCTGAGGATCCCTCCTGCTCTTGCCGGGCACCGCCGGTTGCCGGTAAGGTGTACGGGCGCGCTTGATTGACGCCCTGAAAAGGAGAGACACGGAAGAGTTGATTCAACGCACTTTCGTCATGATAAAGCCGGACGGCGTGGAGCGTCGTCTGGTGGGAGAGATCATCGGACGCTTCGAGCGCAGAGGGCTTCGGCTGGTGGGGATGAAGCTGCAGACCGTCAGCCGGGAACTGGCCGAGCGGCACTATGCCGTGCATAGAGACAAGCCGTTCTTCGGCGAGCTGGTGGACTTCATCACGTCGGGGCCGGTAGTGGCGATGGTCTGGGAAGGCGAGGACGCGGTGCGGTTGGTGCGCACGATGATGGGTGCGCTGAAGCCGGAGGAGGCGCTGCCTGGCACCATCCGCGGCGACTTCACCACCAGCATTCAGACCAACCTGGTTCATGGATCGGACTCGCCCGAGACTGCGGATTCGGAGGTGGCTCTGTGGTTCGCCGAGGGCGAGCTGCTGGACTGAGAGTCAACGGATATCCGGAGAGGAGAGGCCGCAGGTGGCGGGACAGAAGCTGACTCATATCGGAGTTCTCACCAGCGGCGGGGACGCGCCGGGAATGAACGCGTGCGTACGGGCGGTGACCCGGGCGGCCATCGCCGAAGGGTGCCGCGTCACGGGCATCCTGCACGGTTTCCGCGGGATGGTGGAAGGCCGCTTCCAGGAGCTGTCTTCCCGTACGGTCGGTGGGATACTGCGGCAGGGAGGCACCATCCTGCAATCCTCCCGCTGTCCTGAATTCAAGACAGACGAAGGTCAGGAGCGGGCGCTGGCTAACTTGCGCTCTCAGGGCATTCAGGGAGTGGTTGTCATCGGCGGCGACGGCTCCATGGCCGGGGTCCGGGCCCTGGTGCGCAAGGGATACCCGGCCATCGGGGTGCCGGCCACCATTGACAACGACCTGTACGGTACCGATCTGTGCATCGGCGTGGATACCGCCCTGCAGACCATTGTGGACGCGCTGGACAAGCTTAAAGACACCGCCAGCAGTCTGGAGCGTGCCTTCGTGGTGGAGGTGATGGGGCGGAACTCCGGGTGGCTCGCCCTTGCGGCCGGCGTGGCGGGTGGAGCCGAGGCCGTTCTGATTCCCGAGCGGGAATTCGACGTGGAGGCTCTGGCTCTGGACGCGCGGCGAGCGCGGGAGCGAGGCAAGCCGCATTACATCATCGTCGCCGCGGAGGCCCTTCAGCTTGCCACAGGTCCGAAGGGCAAGGCGTTCATGGAAGCGATGGAGCGCTCCGGTTTCACCGTGCGCGCAACCGTGTTGGGTCACGTGCAACGAGGTGGCTCGCCCACACCGGACGAGCGCATCCTGGCAACACGGCTGGGCGCGGAGGCCGCCCGGTCTCTCATCTCCGGCAAATGGGGGACGATGGTGGGCGTGCGCGGCTCGGAGCTGGTCCACGTGGACCTGGACGATGCCATCAACCTTCCTCATCCCCTGGACGAGGCCCTTTTGGAGCTCAGTCCAGTGATGGCTCTTTAGCAAGCAAGATCGCTGGGGCGGCCCGTAGCCGCGACGGATGGACCGCCCCGCAAAGCAGTCTATCTCTGGATTCGGGCGCTTCCTCCCTGAGCCAGCCGCCGCACCTGCTCCAGGCGAGCCATCGAGACGTCGCCGGGGTAGGTGGTCAGCAAAGCTCCGTGTGCCCATCCCAGGCGCAGCGCCTGCTCCGGCTCCTCACCTGTCAGCAGTCCGAACATCAGTCCGGAAGCAAATCCGTCTCCGCCGCCGACGCGGTCGTAGACGTCCAGCTCGCACTGCGGGCTTTCGTAGAACTGGCCGTCGTAGTACATCACCGCCTTCCAGGAGTGCCGGAAGGCCGAATGCACCTCACGGAGGGTGGTGGCCACGAGCTGGATGTGCGGATACTCCTCCAGCAGACGTCCGATCATGATTTTGAAGTTTTCCGGATCCAGAGCGCTCCGCGAAGATTCCACGTCGGGACCCGGAATGCCGAGCCCCCGTTGCAGATCCTCCTCGTTGCCAAAGAGTACGTCCACGTGTTCCACGATGCGCCGGTTCACCTCAACGCCGCGTTCCACGCCCCCGGACGCCTTCCAGAGCTTTTCACGGAAGTTAAGATCGTAGGATGTCACCGTGCCATGCTGGTGGGCGGCCTTCATGCCTTCGATAATCAGCTCGCCTGTCGTGGGAGAAAGCGAGGCGAAGATGCCGCCGCTGTGGAACCAGCGCACCCCCTTGACGCCGAACAGGTCGTTCCAGTCCACATCTCCGGGCTTGAGCATGGCCCCGGCCTCGTTGGCGCGATCATAGAAGACCTCCGGGGGCCGGACGCCGAATCCCCTGTCGCTGTAGACGGTGGCAATCCGAGGAGAGCCCACGCCATCGTAAGGGAACCACTTCAGGTAGGCTTCCACCCCCATTTTGCGCACCTGAGTGGCGATCCACCATCCTGGCGGGTACTCCACGCTGGCGCTAACCACGGCGGCGCGTAGTCCGAAGGTCTTTGCCAGGGCGGCTGCGGGGTTATACTCGCCTCCGGAGCAGTGGCATTCATAGTGGCTGGCCTCATGGAGAGGAATGACACCGGGATCCAGCCTGCGTACGATGGCTCCGATGGAGAGGAAGTCGTGGCGGCAGGTCTGCGCGTCCCGCAACTGAAGTCTGGGCATCTTCGAAGATCTCCTGTGCTGGTTTGCTTGAAACGGAACGATCCTCGCGGGACCGTGTCACGAGGATATACCATGCCGTCCCCCTGCTCCGCACGCGGGAGCCTGGGTAGGCGCCGACTCCCGCCGGAGTTCTGGCGAAAGTCGCGGAGCCGTTCGACCCCTGCCCGGGTCGATCAGCGGCCGCGGGCGCGCGTATGGAGATCAGAATCCAGTAAGTCCAAGGCCCAGTGAGGAGAGAAACGGGCCGGGGAGCGTCGCTCCCCGGCCCGTGAGCCGGCCGTAAGCACGGCTTATCAAGTGTTGGGCGTCACGGCGCCAGGACGGTGATGTCCTCGGGGAACAGACCCTCCCTACCGCGCAGCACGCGCACCTTCTTGCCGTCGACGATCTCCGAGGAGATGACACCAACAACACTCAGGTAGTCGCCCACCGAAGGGAACGCCTGCGTCTCAATCACCTTGATGCCGGTGCCGGCACCGGAGTCCACTCCGCTGCCGTCGTCCAGCACGAAGTACATTTCGGGCGAGAACTCCACCTTCGTCACCTGGCCGAACACCCGGACCAGAAGTCCCTGGTTCTCGATGCCGAGCGTAAGAGGCTGGCCGTTCGGGCCCACATAGCCCTTGCCGCCTATGTTCTTGTTGTTGATGGTCCACACTTTGGTGGTGCCGGTGCCCACTACCGTGTAGGAGGAGTTCACCAGCATCCGCTCGCCGTTTGTAGTATCCACGGCGAGGCGGCCGGAGACGAGCACGGTCTGTCCCACCGAAGGCCGGTCGCCGTCAGCTTTCACGCGAATGCCAGCGGTCCCATCAGGATCCTGGATCCAGAAGCGGTCGGGTGCGCCGAAGGGCGACAGAGTCACCACCATCGGCTGGGTGATGTTCACCGTCATGCCGTTCGGCTGAGCCTTGGCCTTGCCGACGCTGTCCACGTCCACCACGGCGCTCTGGAGGTCGGCCAGACGGCGCGGCTCCACGCAGTTCGGGCGCCCGCCCAGCACCGTGGATTCCTTGCGGCTGATGACGCCCGTGACGTCAATCACGTCCCCCACATTCGGCAGGTCTGCGGCGGCGACACCGGTGGCCTTCCAGACGATGACCAGCCCCGGCGTGGCGGAGGATTCATCGGTCACCGTCATCTCATGCCAGTCGGCGGTGGCGTCCGGAGTGACGGAGGCCACGGTCACGCCGCTCAGCTTGACCAGATTCCCCCACCGGGCGTCACTCAGGTTGTTCATATTGTCGTTGATGTCGTTGGCCACTGCGGCATCCGGGGCGGGATAGCTCTGTCCGGTCGCGATGCGGGCGTAGTTGGAGACCTGCGAGATGCGCAGCTCCTCGAACGCGTTCAACGTCTTGATGCCCTCCACCACCACTCGGTCGCCCTCGGCGGGAGCCGGATCGGCATCAGGCGCGTAGACCCGAATGCCGAGGTTGTTGGTGGGGGTGGTCAGACCGTTGTTTGCCGCGCCAGATGAGTCGCGCAGGTAGAACTTCGGCCGCGCGTCCGCGGCACTCTCCGGATTATAGCCTGCGGCGCAGACCACAGCCTCAACGCATACCTTCGAGCCCAGCGGGGCGCTTCGCACCTGGTTGATGTCAGTTGAGCCGACGGTGGCGTCAGTGGCAGGAGAGCTGGTGCCACCCAGCGTCACCGCGGTGGCCGAAGAAGCAGAGCCAGCCCCGTAATAGATCTTGCTGGCCGTCACTGTGAACGTTCCGGGGTTCACCTGGAGCGTGTAGACCCCCTCGGAGTCAGTGGTGCCCGTGTAAACGTTCTTGCCGTCGGTCGCAGACACAGAGGCCTGAGCCACCGGGAATCCGCCGGTCTGGTGCCGGATGACCCCGGTCAGCGTTCCGCCGGTGGTGGTCAGCGCGCAGGAACCCGTACCGGTCTTGCCGGAGTTGTCCGTCGCGGTCACCGTCAGCGAAAGCAAACCCGCCCTGCTGGAGGGCTTGGCCTTGACTCCGGTCACTTCGTAGATGGCTCGGGTCGCGCTCAGATCGCTCACTTTCACGGCCGGCGTCGTGGCCGAGTATCCCAGCGGGCTGAGATCCACGAGCACGGACGTGACCGTAGCGATACCCTCCGCATCGCGGACGGTGATGGTGATCGTCGTCGTTGTCGAGTCATCCAGCGGAATGGTGTCCGGACTGGCCACGGCGCTTTCGATGACAGGCGGGGTGGCACCACCGGTGTGGACGAACGTGATGGTGTCCCGCGAGTCCGTGGACCCGTTGTCCGGTAACTCGTACAGATATGCCCAGAAACCACCAACCTGTGCGGTGGTGCTGGCGTTTCCCGCGACGATCAGCGCGTTCCCCCAGGCATCAAACGATGCCTTGGCGGTCGCCGCTGTTCCAATGGAGAACGTTCCCAGCCGGGTCTGCGTGCTCAGGTCCCAGACCTCGATGTTGTGCTCACCCGCCGCCGGGGCGGCCCGGGTCACCACCGCGATGTTCGGGTTCTTCGGGCTGATGGCGATGTCGGACGCGGTGCTGACCGCCAGATTGAAGCCCAGATCCTGGGTGGCCACGATGTCATCCCAGCTGGAGCCGCTGGTGGTCCAGCGCTTGACCCAGCCGTTCACCGCGCTGGCTATGTACCACGTGGCATTCGTGACTGGAGCGGTCTCATCGCCGAAGCCTATGCCCCCGGATGTTTCACTCCAGGTATCCGGCGCAGCAACGGAGGTGGCGAGCACTTTGAAAGCTCCGAAATCGTTCGGCGGAGTGTAGTCGGCGCCCAGCTTCACGGCTCCAAACTTAGGGCCGCTGGAGACTGCAGCGTGATAGACTCCGTCGTCTGCAGGGTCCAGGCCGAGGACGTCATTGTCCCGGGTGTTGCCCATCGCCGAACTCGCTGTCGTTCCGCGGCGATCCGATCCGTCCCAGTTCTAGTTGGCGTGCCGGATCTGGGAGCGGTCCGTGCTGAATACGCGGCCGCTGCGCGACACGGCGACCCCGAAGGGAGCGCTGCCGCCGGCGAAGGCGGTCGTCCATCCGGGCAAAACCTCGGGATTTCCGATAACACAGGTGGCGTAGTCCGCAGAGTCCGGATTGCCCGGCAGCCACACCTCGATGTTCTTCGACACGGTGTTGGCAAGGTAGATGTTGCCGAACGTGGACAGAGCCGGGTCCAGCTGGTTGTTGTTGGCCGGATTATTGTCCGCGTCAATCCCGAAATAGCGGTGCGTCAGCGGGTTCTGCACAGAATGATCCCGGATGCGGAACGCCCGTCCGTAGTCCGGGCTGGACGGCACGGGACCGCGGTTCACGGTGATGGTCGCATAGTAGGTTCCGGTCGGGGCGGACACTCCCGCATCGTTCGTGCCGTCCCAAAGGACCGAGTGCGGCCCGTCGGTGAGATCCGACGCGGACAGCGTGATCGTCTTGATGACGCTGTTGTCGGATGCGCGTTTGATCTGAATGGTCCCCGAGGTGGCGGGGAGATTGAGCCTGTAGTGGATCGTGGCTGTCGGGTCCGACCCCACGGCGTGCCACCGGACGATTCCGATGGCCGCCTCAGCCGGAGCCGGGGCAAGCAGCCCGGCCAGTCCGGCGCAGACCGCCGCGATGGCCAACAGGCTCAGGAGCCTGCCTGGTCGCATTTCGCATTCTCCCTTGACACAGATTGCTGCGGGACATCTTTTGATGGACAGCGCTTCCGTCCCGCGTAAGGAAGCGTGCCATCTTCAGGCACGGCAGCTCGTCACTTCCCCGAGCCAGCCGTGCCGATCTTTTTGGCGCAGAACCGGCAGCCTGCACACTGCCCGCCGGGGGAACTCTTCGGTCCCACCCGGCGGGAAATGTCAGCTCGCCGTATATGCTGGTTCCATATTTGGCGGCTGCGTTACCGGTTACACCACCCCTTTCGGCTCGAATTCCCCGGTTGCTTTAGAGGTGGATTCAAGAGATCAGGGGGAAATCTTCGCCCCCGCGCCCGGAAGGGCGCGGGGGCTCAACAGTCTCTGCGCTGTTCTCAGGGCGCGACGCGCTCAATATGCATATCGCTCAGCGCCTCAACCACGCGGAAGGTCGTTCCGTCTTTGAGGGCAAGGCGTGAGATACCCGTTACCTTGTAGTAGTCTCCGATGCTCGGGAAGAATGACTCCACCAGCACCTTGATCCCGGGCACAGCGGAGGTGACGAAATCCGTAGGTGTGTCGTTGACCACGCCCGAACCATCATCCAGATAGAACGAGACGGGGAAACTGAAGTCCACACCCGTCACCTTGCCCCAGACCGTCACGAGGAGGCCATCGTTGGGCACTCCCACCCCGCTTGTCACCCGGGAACCACCGACCGCTCTGTTGTTGAGGCCAAGCGGCTCCGGAGTGAAGGGCGAACCGATCGAGGCCGTCTTGCCGGATGCGTCAATGTAGCGCTCACCGGTCTCGGGATTGGTGGCCATGACGCCCTCCACGTTGGAGACGAGCGTATTGACCGGCGGATTCTGGGAGGAAACCACCCGGATACCGGAGGAGCGGTCCTGCTCCTGCGCCCAGTAGCCGCCGGAGTCGGACTTGGTAACCACCACCGGATTCTTCAGCTTAACCTGAGCACCGTCCGCCTTGGACTTCACCTCGCCGATCGGGGCGGGCTTGACAACCACGGTAAGGGTGGCTTCCGCGCTGTAGACCCGCTTGCTCCCATCGAAGGCCGTGGCTCGGATCTTTGCACCATTGTCATTCATGGTGACGGCCGGCAAAGTCAGGCTGGGCGTGTCCGAATTCAGGATAGGCAGCCCGTTTTGGTACCACTGGTAGTGCACGGTGCCGCTGGCGTTCAGGGCGGTCACGCTGAAGACAGCCGGATCGCCGTCGCTGGCCGTCACACTCGCCGGCCCGACAAGGCTAAGGTTGCCGCTTTCGGCAGCCGGCTGCAGCAGGATGCGCAGGGAGATGGGCTTCGTCAGGTCCACCTGAGGGTTCGGCACGTTGGGCGCGTTGAACGTGGTCAAGCGCACCCATCGGGCGGGAGCCCCGTCCAGGAACTGGAACCAGACGCGCAGCGACTTCGATCCGCTCTCCGAGACCGTATCGTCCACCACGGCCTCGTTCGGAGCCGGGAGACGCAGGTTTCCGCTGGTGGTACCGGAGAAGCTGGGCTGGCGCAGCAACACCGAATCGCCGGCATTGAAGCTTTCAAAGTCCGTGATGACGGTGTCCCCGTTCTTCACCCAGTCAATGTAGAGTTTGTAGCTTCCCGGGTCGCCGTCACCGAATCGAGCCGGGGCGACGGCCAGGTGCTCCAGCACTCCAAATCCTCCATCCAGCTCGTTGTTCCCCGCGTTGAAGCTAAGCACCGGATCGGTCTGGGGGTCAAACGTGATTGTTTGCCACTGGTTGGACGGAATGACCAGCTTGCCCATCGGGGACCCACTCAGAGTCTGTTTGGGTCCGATCCACTCGATCGGGCCGCTGGTACCGCCGTCAGTTCCGACCGGTCCAGTGGTGAGGGTCTCCCGGATACCCAGAGACACCAGCACGGGCGGGTTCGGCCCGGAGCCGACCAGTGCGCCGCCGGTGGGCAGGCACCCCTCCTGACCGTTGACCGTCTGAGTGGCAAACACCTGAGTGCCCCGCACCAACGGGCTCACCGGCACATCGACGTTCGCCTGACCCTGCGGGTCAGCCGTGCCGATGACCGAAGGCACTCCGCCCACAAGTTGATAAACCGTCACAGCCGAGGCTGCCGGGTCCGTAGACACGCCTGTCACCCGCACGGTCGACGCGCCGGCGTCGAACGGCCCCACCGCAGTCACGGGCGGGGTATTCAGGCAGGGCTGGATCTGTGTGAACCGGATGGAATCGAAGATCCAGCGGCTGGTGCCGGACACGGTACCGCTCTGGTAGGTGAACGTGATCTCGGGCTCCGTGACGCCTGGATCCAGCTTCATATCGCCCACCAGTTTCCAGGTGTTGGACCCCGGATTCTGAAAGGCATTGGTAGTTGCCGGCAGTCCGGAAGCGCCGGTCACGGAGATGGCGATGACGACATCGGCAGAGACATTGCCCGCGTTGGTATTCTGGGTGATCTCCACACGGTAATCACCGCCCGGAACAGCCAGCGTGGGTTTGATCTTGATACCCCTGCCGTCCCCGCTGGTCACGAAGCGCGCGCCAGGCGCAACCAGTCCCGGCACTGTGCTCTTGGCAGACGTGTTGAGCCAGCTTCCGATCTCCTGATAGGGGGGATAAGGGGTGACAGCGCCGGCAGCAGTGCGGCTTTCGACGATCACAACATCCGCCGTTGCGGGCACACCCGCCAGAGCGGCGGCAACCGCCAAGATGGCCATCGCCGGCAATAGCCGGGTGGCCATCCACCCTCTGAGGGACCTCATGGTTTTTTCTCCTTCCGCAAGACAGGCACCCGGCTGGGCGATCCGCTATGGTGACGCCTCCGGGCGCTTCGCACGCTTTCCAGATTCCCCGGCCGGTTCTTCTCGGAGGGGCCGAATCTGCGGGGACTGAATGATCCATTTCCTCCGCCCTGGGCTGGCGGAGCTTTCTGCAGAGGGGCCTTTCCTTCACCCGTGCCGGCTTGCCGCCGATCTCTCTGCCCGTTTGTTCATTCGTCCCAGCGCGTTTCTTCCGCTCGCGGCCTCAGCCTCTCAGGCTGGCTGCCGCGGCGCAGAAAATGCTCCCCTTATGGAACCGGTTACATTGATTATAGGGCTCCTTCCGAAGCCTTGTCAAGGAAAAATCGCCGCCTTGTGGCAAGGTGGAGGAATCTTATAATTTTCGTAAGCTTTCCGCAACGAACCGCGCCAGTTGGCGCGCGGCTCACGCCCGTTCCTCGCGCTTGCCCTCTCCGGCAGCCGGGCTCACGGACTGCCGCCGCAGTTCCGGAATCCCGGGGTCGCGGGGAACGGACAGGGAAGGAACCCCGTCAGGCAACACGGCAAGCATCAGGATCCCGAGCCATCCTCTTGCCGAATACGTGTCTCCCACCGGCAGGGTGATTCGCGCTCCGTTCCGGAAAGCCTGGCGCGGAAGCCTGGGGATCCCCCTCCTGGTCGGCAGATTGCCGCTCTGCTGGGTTTTCACGGCGGTCGTTTCTCCTCAGTTACAGTTAGCCCGGCCGCGGAGGTTGCGGCTCTTTCAGACCGGATGGCCGGAGCCCCCGATGCTTCCCTTGTAGATCTGCCAACGGCAGCCTCCACTCCTTAAGTCCGAGTATAGGGGCCGCCTTCCGGCCGAGTCAAGGCAGATGGGAAAAATCAAGTATATCTACGGGGTTCTGGAGGGCTTGCCTGTCAGGTTTGCCTGTCAGGTTTGCCATGCATCTTCGTGAGGTACACTTGGGGTATGGAGATGGTGGTGCGAGAGCCTGCCGTCGCAGGGGCGTTTTACCCCGGAACACCCGAGGCCGTTGAGGCGCTGGTGGACCGGTGCTTCGCCACGGCGAGGCATCCGGCAGTGACCGGGGAGGTGATCGCCCTTGTCTGTCCTCACGCCGGTTACATCTACTCCGGGGCGGCTGCGGCAAGCGCCTGGCTGGCTCTGCCACAGGGGCAAGGGCGGGATTGTCTGGTGCTGGTCGGCCCCAATCATACGGGGCTGGGCAGTGCGGTGTCCATTGCTGCAGCCGACGCCTGGCGTGTGGCTGGCGTGCTCTACCCCGTTGACCGGGAACTGGCCCGGCATCTCTGCTCATTGGTGCCGGGAGCCTCGCGGGATGACGGTGCTCACCTCATGGAACACTCGCTGGAGGTGCAGTTGCCGTTCGCGGCGCGACGGCTTGCCCCGGGGTTCAGTATCCTGCCTGTCTGCCTGGGAGTGCGGCCGGATGAGTTCGGGTTGCAGTTGTGCCTGGAGCTGGGCGATGCTCTGGCGCGCTGTCTGGAAGGCCGCAGCGCTCTCATCGTTGCCAGCACCGATATGAGCCACTATCTCAGTGACGCCGCCGCCCGCCGCGAGGACGAGCCAGCGATCCAGGCCGTGCTGCGGATGGACCCGGAGGGCCTGGTGCGCGTTGTGAGGGACCGCCGGATCACCATGTGCGGGGTGATGCCGACGGCTGCGGTGCTGAGGGCCGCTGCCGGCCTGGGAGCGCAGCGCGCGCATCTGGCGGACTACCGCACCTCCGCCGAGGCCAGCGGCGACTATGACCGGGTGGTTTCCTACGCTTCGTTCGTCCTGACGGACGGAGAATCCTGATTGCGGGCCTGAGTTCACACACTTATCAAAATCTACCGCTCGTTTTTCCTTGCATATCGGCCATGGGTGCCTTATAATGTCGCGAAAGTCGGGACAGGGACGCTCCTGAAAGGGCTCCCCGGGCCGACGACACCTCAGAGTTGTGTGAGGAATCGCTCAGGATGGCATCACCAACGGTCGCGGTGAACGGCGGGTGTGAGCTGAGCCCGATGGCCAGGTCGAGGTTTGCCCACCTGTCAGATCGCGAGATTGTCAGTCGGGCGCAGTGCGGCGAAGAGTACGCCTCAGAGTATCTGCTCTACAAGTACCGCGGTCTGGTCCGAACCAAGGTGCGGTCTTACTTCCTGATGGGCGCCGAGAAGGACGACCTTCTGCAGATCGGGATGATCGGCCTCTGGCAGGCCATTCAGGACTACCGTTCCGAAAAGGACATCAGTTTTCTCTCCTTTGCCCGCATCTGCATCGAGCGCCACGTCATCACCGCCATCAAGACAGCCACCCGTCAAAAGCAGTCTCCCCTGAACCAGTCCGTCTCCCTTGAGTATCCGGCTGAGGACTCCGACAGCGAATGGAGTCTGGCCGATGTCATCGCGGCGTCGGACACGGTGGATCCGGAGCAGCTGCTGCTGCAGCAGGAGGAGAGCCAGCGGATGTCCACCATGCTGCGGCGGATGCTCTCGGACTTCGAATGGCGGGTGCTGAACGGGTACCGGACAGGCAAGAGCTACCGCGAGATCGCGGCGGACCTGCACTGCAACACCAAGAGTGTGGACAACGCTCTGGCGCGCATCAAGCGCAAGGTGGCGAACGCGCCAGTGAACTGGCTTCTCTCAGAGGAGCCCGTCTGACTTTCTCCTGTAAGCCCGAATTCTTTTCCGGGGCCGCCCTGCGGGGCGGCCCTTCTCTCATTTAGCGGCCTTTTCGTGTTCCGGCAGCCTCTCTCCGGCGTGCCGTCCTCCCCTCCGCGAGGTGCAGGGCGAGTCCACATGTTCGCGGAGGAGTGGCAATGGTATTCTGGTGGGATTGCAGGAATATTGACGGAATTGGGTCGTAGACCGGTTTCTTTTTGAAAATCAGGTATTATTGCCTGCGCCATCTGCCGACGGGAAGGCTACTATAGAAGTAAGCATTACGGCTCATAGAGTTCACAAGAGTGACGATATCTGCCGGCCCGGTATGACGGGTGCTGCCGTTCATCTTTTGTTGTTGCCTGCCAGCAAAGCCGTCTAGGGGCGGCGGGGCCGCTCCTGACCCATGGCAAGGAGGGAAAAGGACCATGAAGCAGATTTTCACTTTCATCATTGCGTTCGTCTGCGCCGCCGGGGCCGTTCATGCCGCTCCGAACTTCAACGCCGCCATCACGCAGGACCTTATCGTGGTGACGCAAAGCTACCTGGATCCGGTCAACGGTTACACGGTGGTGAAGTGGGAAGCTTTGAACACCACAGGAGCGGTCCCCGGGGCCCCGGCGGTGCTCTCGTGGAGCCTGGTGCCTTGCAACATTCCCGCTCCGAAGGCCTATAGTGCTCCCGAGGGATGGGTGTGGAAAAATGGCGGGTTTGAGATCGACAAGAGCAGCCAGAAGTATTACACGCCTCCGGCCCTTGGGCCGCAGCAGACCTTGGTGTTCACGTACGCGTTTGATCCGTCGGAGCCGTTCCTCAACTCGGCCCCGTCTGCGGTGGATGCGTTCGGGAATCCCGTCACGGCATTCCTCTCCCACGTTGGGGCGGTCGTTCCGGAATCCGGTCTCCTGGATGGAAACCCTGTCGCGAAGCTGGGCAAGTGGCAGGACTCCGCCGCGTGGATGATCGGCGGAAAGCCGGTGTCCACCTGGTTCGACAATGATCCGCTCAGACCGGCGGTCGTGCCCATTCCGGAGCCGGCTACTCTGGCGCTTTCAGTTATCGGTCTGGCAGCCATCCTGCGGCGTCGGTTCGCCCGCTGAAGGAGCTCGTTTCCGGACCAGATGCAACGGGCCGGGGTGCGAGGCCGCCGGCCCGTTCTCTTTCGATCAGGCTTCAGCCTTTTGCGCGGGGTCAGGACACATGGCGCATCGCCTTCAGCGTCTTCATCACGTTGTTTACTCCGCGCCCAAAGTAGTCGTGTAGCTTCAGATACTCCCCGAAAAGCCGCCGGTAGACTTCGTGGTTCTCCGGGATGGGCCGGTAGCTTTCGTCCTTCAGACGCGCCATTTTCTGAGCCGCCTCGTCCATCGTGTCGAATCCGCCGGCGGCCTTGCCCGCGGCCACCGCTCCGAACATGGCGGAGCCCAGCGCCACCGCCTGACCGGACGCGGCGATCTTGAACTCGCGGCCCGTAACGTCGGCATAGATCTGCATCAGGAGCGGGTTCTTTTCCGCCAGTCCCCCGCACGCGACGATGTCCTCCACCGGGACTCCGTTGTTCGCGAACGCGTTGATGATGACGAGCGTCCCGAAGGCCGTCGCCTCGATGAGTGCGCGGTACATCTCTTCGGGGCGGGTAGTCAGCGTCACGCCGAGCATCAGCCCGGTCAAGTCCGCGTCCATAAGCACCGACCGGTTGCCATTCCACCAGTCCAGCGCGAGTAACCCGCTTTCGCCCGGTTTCTGCTCTGCCGCTTTGCGGCTCAGCAGCTCGTGGCCTGATATGCCGAGCCTTTCAGCCTCCGCCGCGTAGTCCGCCGGCATACAGCGCTCCACAAACCAGGCGAAGTGGTCCCCCACGCAGGACTGCCCGGCCTCGAAGCCGATGTATCCCGGGATGATGCCGTCCTTCACGTAGCCGGCCAGTCCTTCGAAGACCCTGGGCTCATCGGAAAGGGCCATGTGGCAGGTGGACGTGCCCATGATCATCACCATGGTGCCTGGCCGCGTCACTCCGCACGCCGGAACGGCCACGTGGGCGTCAATACTGGCGACTGCCACAGGGGTGCCAGCCCTCAGACCCAGCTTCGATGCCATCTCTGCCGTCAGCTCACCGGCCCGAGAGGCCACCGGGTGGATCTGGCGGCTCATCTTCGTGTCCACGATGTCCGCCAGCTCCGGGTGGAGCTCGCTCAAAAAGTCGCGGCTGGGGAAGCCGTCCTCTGCAGACCACAGCCCCTTGTAGCCTGCCTGGCAGGCGCTGCGCTTCTCCTGCCCCGTCAGCAGCCAGACAATCCAGTCTCCCGCCTCGATGATCTTGTCCGCAGCGCGGTACACGTCCGGCGCCTCGTCCAGGATCTGAAGTGCCTTGGCGAAAAACCATTCGCTGGAGGTCTTGCCGCCGTAACGTTTCAGGAAGGTCTCTCCGCGCCGTTCGGCCAGTTCGTTGATGCGATTGGCCTCCGGCTGGGCGGCGTGGTGCTTCCAGAGCTTCACATAGGCGTGAGGCTCGCCCTTCCAGCGCTCCTCGAAGCACAGCGGCGTCCCGTCGGCGCGCACGGGCAGGATGGTGCAAGACGTGAAGTCCACCCCGATGCCCACCACGTCCTCAGGTCGCGCCCCGGACTCCCGCATCACACGCGGAACGATGTCCTGAAGCGCCGCCACGTAGTCCGCTGGATCCTGCAGGGCCCAGTCGGGCGGAAGCTTGTGCCTGGTTGCGGGTAGAATCTCGTCAATCACGCCGTGAGCGTAGTCGCAGACGGCTGTTGCGCGCTCCTCTCCGGTCTCCACGTCCACCAGGACAGCGCGTCCCGAGAGGGTTCCAAAATCTATCCCGAGAGCGTATCGGGGCATGCCACACCTCGTCCGGAAAACAGGATATGGGGGGCGCATCGCGCCCGCTGTGGATTACGTCCCGAAGGACGCATAATCCTGCGCCGCGCGCGTGTTGACAGGAGCGAAGTGAAAACCTATAATCCAGATTGACTTTGTCAGAAATAAAGCGCGGCCGCGCCGCGTCTCCTGATTTGAAAACCGGTCTGGAAGGAGTGAAGCAGGGTTGCCCAATCCCATTGAAGATCTGAAGAAAAGGAAAGACGGGCTGGATGTTCTGGCGGATATCTACCGCTACGCCCGCGAGGGCTACGAGTCCATAGACCCCGACGACTTCAATCTGTTCAAGTGGTATGGCCTGTACGAGCAGAAGCCGAGGGGTGGCGGTCACTTCATGATGCGCATCAAGGTGCACGGGGGGCACTATACCGCGGCCCAGATGCGCGAGGTGGGGCTCCTGGCGAACCAGTACGCCCGCGGATTCGGCGACATTACCACCCGGCAGGCGTTCCAGCTTCACTGGCTGCGCATTGAGGACGTGCCGGACATCTTTAGCCGGCTGGAGCGCGTGGGGCTGACTACAGTGGGCGCTTGCGGGGATATCATGCGTAACATCACCAACTGCCCCGTGGCGGGCTGCGACCGGCACGAGATTTTCGACGCGCAGCCGGACGTCCTGCGCGTCTCGAAACACTTCCTGGGGAACCGGGAATACTCCAACCTGCCCAGGAAGTACAAGGTCTCCATTTCGGCCTGCGCCGTGAACTGCACTTTTCCCCAGATCAACTGTGTGGCTTTCGTGGGGGTGCCTCATGGGCCCGAAGGCGTGGCTGAGGAGGGCTACAACATCTACATCGGCGGCGGCCTCTCCACCGCCCCTCATTTCGCGAAGCCCGTGAACATTTTCGCGACGCGAGACCAGGTGCTGGACTACGCAGTGGCCATCACGGAGATCTACCGCGACCACGGCGGTCGCGATCGACGCACCCGCGCCCGCCTGAAGTTCCTGATGGACGACTGGGGGCCGGAGAAGTTCCGCGAAGAGATCGCGGCTCGCGTGCCATTTGAGCCCTATCCGGCCAGCGGTCATCCCCTGCGGGATGCCCACCACGACCACCTGGGCATCCATCCGCAGAAGCAGGACGGAAAGTGCTATATCGGCGTCACGGTCAAGATCGGGCGGATCACGGGTGACCAGATGCTCGGCGCTGCCGACATCGCGGAGCGATACGGTAGTGGCCGACTGGCCAACACCATCTCACAGAACTTTATTGTCTTCGACATTCCGGAAGATCGCGTAGAGGAGGCGGCTGCGGAGCTGCGCGCGCTGGGCTTCGATATCGGGGAGACCACGGTCAAGTCCGACTGCGTGGTGTGCACCGGCAAAGAGTTCTGCAACCTGGCCGTCACTGAGACCAAAGGGCTGATGAGCGAGGTCATCAGCTATCTGGAAGATAACGTCACCTGGGACCGCCGCATCCGCGTCCATATGACAGGCTGCCCGAATAACTGCGGACAGCAGGTCATCTCGGACATCGGACTGCAGGGAGCCTCCACAAAGATCGATGGACGCGAGGTGGAGTGCTACGACTTCCACGTGGGTGGAGGACTGGGAGAAGATCCCAGCTTCGTCCGGAAGATTGCCCGCCGGATCGCTGCGGAGGACGTGAAACTGGGGGTCGCAAACATCGTTCGCGCCTACCAGCAGACCCGTTCCAACGGTGAGAGTTTCCGGGACTGGACCCGCCGCTACTCCGATGAGGAGCTGGCGCAGATGATCGGGGTGGTGGATGTGAAAGTGAAATACGGCGCTCAGGCCGGGTCCTGAGTGATGGCCACCCGCTGGCCGCTGGCGGCCGATTCGTAGGCCGCCAGGCACATCTCCACGGAAACCCGTCCCTCACGGGCGGAGCAGATGGGCTCGCCGAGCCGCAGCGCGTCCACAAAGGCCCTCGCCACGGCCGATATGCGCTCCCCGTGCCCTGCTGGGATGGGGATGCCCAGATCCTGCCAACCTTTCCAGGGTTCATCGGCCAGGAACATCTTCACCGCCACGGGGCAGGGAGGAAGAATGGCATTGGACGGCCCGTCCCCGTGATTCTGGATGATGACGCCCTTGTCGCCGTAGATCTCCGTGGTGTTCTCGGCAGCGCGCGTGACGCTGGAGTTGTAAATATCCGCCAGCATGCCGTCGCGGAACCGGAACAGAGCGCAGCCCGTGTCGTCCGGGGCGACGTCCGTCAGGATGTTCCCGATCTCCGCCATCACCGAGACCGGTTGCTCCCCCACCGTCCAGAAGAGCCAGTCCATTGGGTGGATGGCGTCGTCGAAGAACATCCCGCGATTGGCTTCCGCAGAGAGGTGCCAGCGGGTGGGCCCCTCGCAGAAAGCCCGGTCGAAGAGCACCCCGATGCAGTGGCGCCGCCGGATGGTCCCGATCTTTCCCAGCGCGCCCGACCGGACGATCTCTCTCATGCGGATGTTGGCCGGGTCGCATCGCATCTGAAAGGCAAGGCTGAACCAGACGCCCCTGTTCTCCACCGCCCGGATGATGCGGTCGCATTCCTCAAGCGTCAGCGCCATCGGCTTCTGCAGCAGCACGTTGTGCCCGGCTTCTACGGCGGCGACAGCCAGTGCGCCGTGCTTGACTGTCTCGCTGGCGATGATCAGGCAATCCAGATCGCGCCGCGAAAGCATGTCCTCCAGATGCGGAACGAAGGTGATGCCGAACGCCTGCGCGTAGGCTTGTCCCCGCTGGACATCATCATCCCAGCACGCCACCAGCTCCGCATCTTCGAATGTGAGGATCTGCTTCGCGTAGGCGTTCACGTGGCCGTGCGCAAATGAGAGGATACCAATCCTGAGTCTGCTGTTCATGGGCACCTTCTTCCTCACGGGTTGGCCGTGAGCCGGTCGCCGGGCCGGAGTGTCACGCCGCCGAGGTCGATCGCTCCCCCGAGCGTCCTCTGGAACTTCAGCTCGGAGCCGTTCAGCTCCACCCGGCTGATCGCGGCCAGGTGTGGCAGACGGAGCCGTCGGACTTCCAGAGCTCCCTCCCATATCTCGATCTCCACGCCAGCGGTGCTCTCCGTGTAGCCGCCCACAGCTCCGGCAACCGCGAAGGGACAGCGGAACGGACGCTCCGCCAGGCGCGGCCGGAAGCCGATCTCTCCCGAGGGGGCATCCCGGAAGAAGCCGCTAGCCGTCAGGAGCAGCGTCCAGGAGGACATTGCCCGGTAGTAGTGTTCTCCGCACTCCACGTGGTTCCAGAAGCGCCCGGCGCGCTCGTAGCGGAGGTGGATGTCTCGTGTGACATTTAGCGCCTCCTCCAGCATCCCCAGGCGTATTAGCAGAGCCGCCACGGTGTACTCGATGCCCGTCCAGGTGGCATCTTGCTGCAGGTTGCCGGATGTCGGCATGCGGTGCGGCACGCCGGGGGGATAGCTGGCGTTTATGAGACCGCGGTCCGGACGAAAGTTGTGAGTCAGCACGGCCCTCATTGCGGAACGGATGCGATCTTCCGGCAACAGCGGGTCCCACCCGCAGGATGCGAAGAACCATTCCGCGCTGACCTGATCGCTCATACAGCACTCGTCCGCTTCCCCGGTGCGGGTATCGCGCCAGAGCACGTAATACTGGCCGTTCCAGAGCTTTTCTTCGAACGATGCCAGCGCCCGCTCCAGCGTCTGCCGGTAGCGACCGGCAAGCTCGTCCTCCCCCATTTCGCGCGCCAGACGCTCCGCCGCAGCCAGCGCTCCCAGCCACAGGCTGGAGATGTAGGACGGGCAGCCCTGGAAGTCCCAGACGTCATATGTGTTGCGGCGAGTGTCCGCGTCCGGGAGGCCGTCCCCGTCGGAATCCAGGGCGGCCGTGCTCTCAATAGCGCGGACGATGGCGGGCCAGAGGCTGCGAAGGTAATCGCGATCCCCCGTCCAGAGGTAGTCCCGCGCTGCAAGCATCACGAACTGCGGATTCATGTCCACCCGCTCGAACTGGTCGTCCACTGCACTGAAGTCCGGGGTGAACATATGGGGGATCCGGCCGTCCTGGCGCTGGAAACGCGCCCCGTGTGTCATCTGTTCCTTCTGCAGGTCCGGAAACAGGGCGATCAGCGGGAAGGAACCCTGATAGGAGATATCCATGGTGTGGAATCCGCAACAGCCGAGTCCCTCCCAGACTCCGAAGCGTCCCTCGCGCGTCCACCAGGTGCACTTCGTCAGGGTGCTCAGTTGCGCAAGGGCGGCCTCGGCCATCTCCCGGGGGAGGCTGGATTCGAGCAGCGCGCGCGGGAGCGCAAGGGATCGGCGTTTCAGATGGTCCCGGCGCTCCAGCAGGTGACGCGCCACCTCTGTGGAACAGGAGAAGCGTTTTTCATACCGGTGCCCCAGCCGTTCGCCCGTGGGACTGATATGGTTGGGGAAGTGCCACGCCACAGTGAAGGCGCAGGATGCGGACGCTCCGCGAGCGAGATGATGCTGCGAGCAGAGGTAGGCGTCGCCCCAGGCTCCTCCCCGTTTCTCAATCTCTTGCAGATTGCGCACCGCATCCGCCAGGAAATCTCTCTGCAGACCCACATCGCGCGAAAGCGCAGGCTGCGCGTGAAGCAGGGTGTGATACTGGTTGTGGAAGGCTGAATGGCGGACCAGGTGCGAGAACTCCGCGTGCGCCTCCGGGTCTGGCAGGGTGGCCGGGTCGAATCCCTCCGGGAGGGACGGTGGCGATGATGGGCTGAGGTCCGACAGGCTTCCGTGATCGCGGAACCAGGAGAGGTTGGAGTAAACCTTCATTCCGTAGCGGCTTCCTCCGTGGTACACCAGACCGGGTCGCTCGATGCTGAAGGATCCGCTGATGAAGCTGACCTCCCCGCCGTCGACACCGAAGGCCATGGAGCCGGTGGTGGGATGGTTCTCTTCCGTGCCCTCCGCGCCGAGACGGATGATCGCGCAGGCTTCCGCAGTTTCTACTGTGTTCAGAGGTCGCCGACCTGTCTGGCCGACCCCCGCAGGATTGCGCAGGGTTCCTAGCACAGAGACCTCCACCTCATCGCCGGTGGGGTTCTCGATATGGAACTCTACGATGAAGCCGGGAGTCCCGGATGCCTCACTGTCGCCGGGAATGAAGGGCGAGAAGACCGTTGCGCTCAGGCGCACCGGCAGCGCTTCATCCTGATAGAACAGACGCGCCGCCGGAAAGATACCCTCATACTGGATGCCCTCGACGCACTTCAGCCAGGAGAAGGAATAGAGCTCATTCAGCTCCGGTCGAAGGGCGAGATACCGCACGCACGGCCAGTCCTCGCCGGTCCTCGTGCGCACCAGGAAGACCAGATCCTCCGGCGCGAGCGGGGGGCGCTCTGGGCCGGGCGACCCGGGCGACCAGCGTCCCGCGTTGAAGATCAACCAGTCGTGGAAGAGACCGTCCGGCCGGATCTCCACCGACCCGGCCCCGATTCCTCCCAGCGGGATGCCGGATATGTGCGATATCGTCTGAGTCAGGCGCGCCATCTGTGCCGTATGCTCCCGGGCGGAGGAGCTGAATGCTCCTCGCGTCTGCAAGGGAGAGTTGCGCGCCAGGAGGCCGCCCATCCTCCGTGATCTGCACGGCGCAGGTGGGACAGGAACCGCAGGGGACAGATCAGGCGTTTCTGGAGATGGCAAGGAATGTGACTTGCGGCGGAACCAGCCGCAAACGCTTGTCCGGGCACGAAAAGGAACACAACGTTATGGAAGAACAGCAAACTGGCCGCAGCGAGAAACGTACACCGGGCTGGCTTGTTCCGGCCCTGCTGGTCGCCGTGGGCGTGGTGGTCTATGCGGCGGTCGGAAGGATGCAGCAGACCTCCGAGGGCGTGGTAGACGCCGGCTCGAGGTCGGGGGACACGCGGCTTGTCATGAATGATCTTGACGGAGGTCGCTTCGACCTCGCCGAGCACCGGGGCAAGGTGGTCCTGGTGAATCTGTTTGCCACCTGGTGTCCCCCCTGCCGGGCCGAGACGCCGGACCTGGTGGCCCTGGCGAGGGACTACGAATCGAAGGGCGTGGTGGTCGTCGGTGTGTCCCTGGACACGGAAGGACCGGACGTGGTTCGCCGTTTCGTCCGGGAATATGGCATCCCGTATCCTGTCCTGATGCCATCAGGAGACTCTGAGACATCGTTTCAGATCAACGGTATTCCGATACCCACCACCTATCTTCTGGACCGGGAAGGTCGGATCGCCAAGAAGTATGTGGGGAAAGTTTCCGGCAGCGTCTTCCGCTCGGACGTGGATGCCCTTCTGGCGGAGGGCTGACGCAACAGACCGATGTTGACAGGCGCGGGGACGGCTGGCTAATATCCTTTTGCGGGCAGTCGCGCACTGCCAACTGATCGCAACCGCAATAGGGGCGGCGGAAGCAATCCGCCGCGGCTTTCAGGGGAGACGAAAAAAGCGCTATGGCTTATGTGATAACAGAGGCGTGCCTGGGCACCAAAGATAAGTCGTGCGTGGAAGCATGCCCGGTGGACTGCATCCACGGGACGGATGAAGATCCGCAGCTCTATATCGATCCGGAAACGTGTATCGATTGCGGGGCGTGCGAGCCGGTGTGTCCCGTCTCCGCCATCTTCCCGGACTACAACGTCCCGGAGGAGCTGCAGCAGTACATCCAGATCAACGCGGACTATTTCAAGAACAGGGAGTAAGCCTCCGGTCTGCCGGCAAGGAGCAAGTTGATGTAAGCCCCGCTGCACGCAGAGGCGGCGGGGCTTTATTTGTTGCGACCCTTGGCCGCGTGGCAATATAGCATCTATAAAAAAGTTGTGATTTTTTCCGCGGATATATTGCAGGGAGCTTGAAAGAGGCGTTACAATAGCTGTGAAAGCTTCCCACCCTCCATTCGCTCCCCGGCCGGTCCAGACCGGCCGGGGAGATTTCTATATCGCGGTTTGTTCTCTGATAGGGTGGAGGTGAAGAAGCTTCCTTCAGGAAACCGGAGCGTGCCGCTCCGTACGGACAGATGGTATCCTCTGGGCTGCATTGAATCTGGACCACACATCCGAGACGCGTGACGCCGGCGGGATAGCGAGGGATCAGCCTGCCGCCCGGTGGAGTGTGCTGCTTGCCATCGGCGCGGGGACGTTCATGTCGGCGCTGGACGGCAGCGTCGTCAACACCATTCTTCCGGTGGTGGCCAGGGATTTTGGTTCAGGGGTTGCATCGGTCCAGTGGGTGGTGACCGTCTATCTGCTCGTCGTCAGCGGGAGCCTGCTGGGATTCGGCCGGCTGGGCGATATCTTCGGTCACGGCCGCGTCTACCTTTCAGGGATGGGCCTGTTCGTGGCGGCTTCCGCAATGTGCGGCGTAGCGCCCACACTTCCGCTTCTCGTGCTTGGACGCGCCCTTCAGGGCGTGGGGGCTGCGATGCTTTTCGCGAACGGCCCCGCCATCCTGACGCGCGCCTTCCCCGCGACCCGCCGCGGGCAAGTTCTGGGCCTGCAGGCCACCATGACCTATCTGGGCCTTACGGCCGGCCCTTCCGTGGGCGGGGCCCTGGCGCAGGCGTTCTCTTGGCGAGCGGTGTATTTCGTCAACGTGCCGGTGGGCTTGGCGGCTCTGGCTCTCGGGATGCGCCGCGTGCCCCGGGAGGACGGCGGGGCGGCAGGAGAAAGCTTCGACCTGCCGGGCGCGGCTGCCTTCACCTGCTCACTTGTGGTGCTTCTTCTAGCCCTGAACCGGGGGCACGACTGGGGCTGGTCCTCGCCCGGACTGCTGGGTCTCATAGTGGCCTCCGCCGCCGGATTCGGGTTGTTCCTCCGTATCGAGCGCACCTCCCGCCATCCCATGCTGGAACTGTCTCTGTTCTCGGAGCGCCTGTTCAGCGCCTCCGCCGCCAGCGCCTTGATGAACTATATGTCCATCTCCAGCATGACGTTCGTGCTTCCGTTCCTGCTGGTCGAGGGACGGGGACTCTCTGTGGGGCACGCCGGCCTGCTGATGACCGCGCAGCCGCTGGTCATGGCGTTCACCGCTCCGCTGAGCGGCACGCTTTCTGACAGGATAGGCTCCCGCATTCCAGCCACAGCTGGAATGATCCTGGTGTCGCTGGGGATGGCCATGCTTGCCTGGACCGGGCCCGGGCAGGGGCTTGTTGCTGTCGGCGCGGCGCTCATGCTGGTGGGACTGGGAGCAGGCCTGTTCACGTCGCCGAACAACAGCGCTCTGATGGGCTCGGCGCCGCGCAACCGACAGGGCATCGCATCCGGTGTGCTGGCCGTGGCCAGGAATCTGGGATTCGCGCTGGGGGTGGGTGTCTCCGGAGCCGTATTCACTACTGCGCTGGATCGGGGCTCTCACTCGGCAGGAGCGCTGGTGTTGGGAGCCCGGGCCAGCTGTGCAGTTGCCGCTGTTATCGCTGCGGCCGGCGCTTTCGCTTCCGGAACCCGGGACGCCGGACGGCAGTCTTCCGGCAAAGCGACCTCAGCCGCCTGACATTGCCAACTCTTCGCGCGTGGGAAGCGAGGGTTGCGCGCCCCGGCGCGTGACCGAGATGGCAGCCGCCCTGGCTGCGAAATGCGCCGCCTCCGCGACAGACATTCCTTCGGCCACACCCACCGCAAGCGCGGCGCTGAAGCAGTCCCCGGCGGCGGTGGTGTCCACCGCCTTCACCCGAGGGGCGGGAATCCATTCCGCGGATTGGGGTGTGACTGCCAGGGCGCCCCTCGCGCCCAGAGTCATCACCACCGCCCCCACTCCTCTTTCCAGTAAAAGATATCCCACCTCTTGTGGGGACCGTCTGTCATTTATCGCGCCTGCGAGCAGTGCCGCCTCGGTTTCGTTCGGCGTCAGAACGGCTGTTTTTTGAAGCAGCTCCGGCGGCAAATCCCGGGCCGGAGCAGGGTTCAGAAGGAACGGAACACCGGTTTCTGCGGCGATTTCGGCGGCCGTTTCCACAGCTTCAAGCGGAACTTCCAGCTGAGCCAGGACCACGTCCGCAGACCGGATGGCCTCAGCAGCATTCCGGACATCATCCGGAGTCAGCAGAGCGTTTGCGCCGGGAGCCACGGCGATAACGTTTTCGCCCTGGCCGTCCACGAAGATCAGCGCCACTCCCGAGGGCGCCTCCGGCGTGCGGACGATGTGGGAGGTATCTATGCCCTCCGCCCGGAAGCCCGCGAGCGCCTGCTCGCCGAAGGTATCCACCCCCAGACAGGCGACAAAGGCGACCTGCGCCCCAAGGCGTGCGGCGGCCACGGCCTGATTGGCTCCTTTTCCGCCGGCGGCCATAGAAAACGCTCCGCCGATGACCGTCTCTCCGGGTGCGGGCAGATTCTCGACGGAGATGATCATGTCCGTGTTGGAGCTTCCGATCACTGTGATGTGGGGCATGGGGACAGGCTCCTCCCGTTGCAGGATGTCCGCGTGAGGGTTTCAACACGGCGTAGCGGCTTACCTGCGGCAGGGAATTGCCGCTCCTCTGACGTAATGCCTCCCGTAAGACCACCGTTCAGGAGGCGACCAGTAAGATGAGCGAACCCCGCAGCCATACCGTGCCCCCGGCGATGGAGGATTTTGTTCCCGACGCCTGCTGGGACAAGGAGCAGTGGAGGGACGTGTTTCCTCTGCTGATAGATCAATACGTCTGGGATAAGAACGGTCACAAGCCGGTCACCCAGGTGAAGCTCCAATATACATCGGACCACCTGTATGTCATCTTCCGGGTTCAGGACCGATACGTGCGCAGCATCCATACCCGCTACTGCGACCTGGTCTGTCAGGATGCGTGTGTGGAGATGTTTTTCAATCCCGCGCCGGAGGCAGGGCCTTTTTATTTCAATATCGAATCCAACTGCGGAGGGGTGCTTTTCGTCAACTACCAGAGCGGCAGGGGCGAGAACGTGGTGCAGGTCAGCGAGGAGGATGCCAGGCTGCTCAATGTGGCCAGTACCCTGCCGGCCATCGTGGATCCGGAGAGGGAAGGACCGTTGACGTGGGTGGTGGAGTACCGGGTGCCGTTTGCGATGCTGGAGAAATACGGACCGGTGCTGCGGCCGGCCCCGGGAGTGAACTGGCGGGCGAACTTCTACAAGTGCGCGGAGATCAACTCACATCCCCATTATGGAAGCTGGTCCCCGATCGGATTGTCCAAGCCCGACTTTCACGCGCCGCAGTTCTTCGGGACGCTGACATTCGGCTGATCTTCGCAAAAACGGGCAAGCAAACAACGCCTTCCGCTGAAAGCCCTTTACAGCGGCGAGCGGATGGTTTACGATAGAAGCCAGGGAGCCAGGAGCAGGGGCGGCGCACGGGAGCGCGCCTACCCGGGGGAGATTGAATGAGCTCACAGATCGGCCGTTACCAGATCGTTCGGGAGCTTGGGCGGGGGGCCATGGGAATCGTCTATGAGGCCCGCGACCCGCAGCTCGGACGCGCCGTCGCCGTAAAGGTCCTCTCGCTGGCGCAGAACGCGCCGCCGGCGGAGCGCCGCCAGGCGCTGGAGCGGTTTCTTCGCGAGGGAAAAGCCGCAGGATCTCTTCTCCATCCCAACATCGTCCAGGTGTTTGATATGGGCGAGGACCAGGGCCGTCCGTACCTGGTGATGGAGCTGTGCGAAGGGACCACCCTGCGCGATGTTCTGAGCTTCGAACATCATCTTCCCGAACAGCGGGTGCGCCGCATCGCGGAGCAGTTGCTCTCCGCCCTGGAGCTGGCGCACGCGCGGGGGATCGTCCATCGGGACATCAAGCCGGACAACATCGTGTTGAGCCGGGATGACTCCCTCAAGCTGATGGACTTCGGCATCGCCCGGCTGATGCACGATTCCACTCTGACCCAGACGGGTCAGGCGCTGGGGAGCCCGGCTTATATGTCCCCGGAGCAGGTGCTGGGGAAGCCGGTGGACGCCCGAAGCGACCTGTTCTCAGTGGGCGTTGTGCTTTATGAGTGCCTGACGGGGCGCAAGCCGTTCGACGGGCCGACGATCACGGCGGTAACGCACAAGATCGCCTTTGAGGATCCGCCTCCAATGGCGGGGGTGTCGCCGTTCTGGCAGTCTTTCGTTCTGCGTGCTCTGGCCAAAGACCCGGCGGCGCGGTTCCAGAGCGCCTCTCAGATGATTTCTCACCTGCTGACGGGAAGGGCACCTGCCGCGCCGCAGCAGCCGGTTGCTCCGGCCGCTCCGGGAGCCTTGGGGACCGCATCGCCGCCTCCAGGGCACCAGCCCGTTCATCAGACGCAGTTTGTCGTGGGCGGCGCGCCTTCGGCGGCTCAGCCGGGTATCCACCAGACTCAGGTGGTGATGGGCGCGGTGCCGCCGCTTCAACCTTTTCCCCAGCAAAGCTCTCACCAGCCCCCGCCGCCACCGGGATACACGGGTGTCATTCCGCCTGGAGGGTTCGTCCGCTCTCACAGAGGCACAACCGTACTGACTCTGGGACTTCTTGGACTCGTATGGTGCGTTCCTCTGTCGATTGCCGCCGCGCTGATGGGCTCATCGGATCTGAATGAGATGAAGGCCGGACGGATGGACCCTGCGGGATATGGGATGACTCAGGCGGGGATGATATGCGGCTACATCGGCGTAGCCCTGGGATTCCTGTGGTTCCTTATTGCACTTCTGATAGGCCTGTGAGCGCGCCGGCTCGGCGCGGGAGGATGGTTTATGCAGACATCTTACTTCAAGACCTGCCCGCAATGCGGAGCCTCGGCTCAACTGGCCGAGCAGTCCTGCGCCCGGTGCGGGCACGTTTTCCGGTCGCAGTTTGTGCCACCGGGGTCCCCGGCGCAGCCTCCTCCCGGCGGACCGTATGTCGGCGGAGCCTACTATCAGCAGAAATCTAAGCTTGCGGCGGGTCTTATGGGGATACTCATCGGGTGGACCGGAGCCCACCGGTTTTACCTGGGTTATCACACCATCGGAGCGATCCAGCTTGTGCTGACGCTGATCAGTCCTTTCGTCTGCTTTTTGAGCCTGTACGCAGCGGCAGTCTGGGGTCTTATCGAGGGAATCCTTATCCTCACGGGAGAGATCGCCGTGGACGCGCGGGGCATCCCGCTCCGCGAGTGAGGAAGGTGGGCAGGGACCGTGAACCAGCAGCCCTTCAAGATCTGTCCGGAATGCGGCCAGGCCGCTGACCTGCAGGCGCCCGTGTGCGCGCAGTGCGGGCATGCCTACCGGACGCAGTTCACCCCTACCGGGCAGCGCGTGGCTACGCCGGAATCGTCAGACGGCCGGACTCAGATGGGACAACCTTGGGTGGCTCCGCAGCAGCAACGTTTCTCCGGAGTGACTGCCGCCATCGTTGGATCCCTGGCAGTGGTGGCTTTTCTGATCCTGCTGGTCGTCATCGCATCCGTCCCCCGGACGCCCTCGCAACAAGAGGTTGCCACGCCGCAAGAGTCCCCGGCTCCCGCTCTGACATCTTCAGGGATCTTCGAAGAGCGGCCCAGCAACGTAGAGACACCCACAATCCGGATATACACAGACTATCCGGGAGGAGCCGTTCTCATCCTGACCGGAACGGACGGGTCGCGCTACACAGTGGCCTGTTACCCGAACCGGGACGGTGTGATACAGGTTCCCGCCGGGGACTACGGGGTGGAAGTTTGCAGCCCGGACGGTTCCATCCCTCCCCGGACAGGCACGGCTGTTTTCCGCCGGTTCACGGAGTATGAAGCGGGTTTCACGGTTATAACCCATCCTGCCGGGGAGGAACTGCCGCCGCTACGTCTGGGAGACGAGTGAGGCAACCAGGGAGGGCAAGATTCGTATTGATCCCGGCCGCGAGCACGAATGGAGCGCATCTCGTGCAAAGCGTGCTGACGACAGCCGCAGTGGTTATTGTTCTGTCCTTCGCGGCAGCCTGCTGCGCCGCACCCGTCTGGGACCGGCAGCCGGATACCTGGGAGGCCACCGACGGGCTGGGGCGCACGGTCATCCGGGGCGGGGAGGCTCCCGCGCCGCGCGACCGGACAGTGGTCATCTTTTACTTCCTGTGGATGGGCGAACACGGGCAGAGTGGGCCATGGAACATCTCGAAGATCCTGGCCGAGCATCCCGGGGCGCTCGACAATCCCTCCAGCCCGCCCTGGGGGCCGGAAAACTCGTTCCATCACTGGGGCGAGCCACTGTTCGGCTACTATCTTTCCGACGATAAGTGGGTCTACCGCAAGCACGCGCAGATGCTCGCCGATGCCGGGGTGGACGCCGTAGTCTTCGACTGCACCAATCAGTTCAGCTATCCGAAGAGCTACCTGGCGCTTTGCGAAGCCTGGTCCGAGGTGCGTTCGCTCGGCAATCCCACACCGCAGATCGCGTTCCTGTGCCCCTTCGGGGATCCCTCAAAGGTGGTGAAGGAGGTCTACGAGACGCTGTACCGCTCGGGGCGATTCCGCGACTTGTGGTTCCAGTGGAAGGGTAAGCCCCTCATCCTGGCGGATCCGGCGTTCTTCGACGGGGAGATCCGGGAGTTCTTCTCCTTCCGCAAGCCCATACCCAGCTACTTTAGCGGCCCTACGGGGCCCGATCAGTGGGGATGGCTGGAGGTCTACCCGCAGCACGTGTTCCGCAACTCGGAGGGTGAGGCGGAGATGATGACGGTGGGAGTGGCGCAGAACGCCCAGAATGCGCAGCGCCTGGCGGCGATGAGCGAGCCAAATGCCGCTGGCCGGAGCTGGCACGGAGGGCGGAAGGACACCCGTCCGGGAGCCGTCAACCTGGGACTCAACTTCGCCGAGCAGTGGGAGCGGGCTCTAGAGGTGGATCCACAGCTGGTATTCATCACGGGCTGGAATGAGTGGGTGGCCCTCCGGCTGAACAGCTTCGCGGGCGTGGACCTGCCGGTGATGTTCGTGGATCAGTTCAATCAGGAGTACAGCCGGGACATCGAGCCGATGCGCGGCGGGCACGGCGACCACTACTACTATCAGATGGTGGACTTCATCCGCCGGTACAAGGGCGCCCGTCCTGCGCCGCCCGCCGGGCCGGAGAAGACTATCCGGATTGATGGACGGTTCGATGACTGGCGGGATGTGACCCCGGAGTACCGTGACGACATCGGCGACACGGCGCACCGGGATCATCCCGGCTGGGGTAATGCCGGGCCGTATGTGGACACCACCGGGCGCAATGACATTGTGGCAGCGAAGGTGGCGCGCGACGCGGAGAATCTGTATTTCTACGTTCGCGCCCGCCAGCCGCTGACCCCGCGCACGGATCCGGAATGGATGCTGCTGTTCATTGACGCGGACGGACGTCCCCGCACTGGGTGGGAGGGGTTCGATTTCGTCGTCAACCGTGTTCCGCCCGGAACCCGCACCGCCACGCTGGAGCGAAGCCGCGGCAGACGGTGGGAATGGGAGAAGGCGGGAGAGGTAAGCTACCGCGTGAGCGGGCGCGAGATGGAGCTGGCCATCCCCCGCCGCCTCCTGGGGCTGCAACAGGGCCGGAAAGTGGATATCCGTTTCAAGTGGGCGGATAACTGCCAGCTCACCGGTGATCCCATCACCTTCACGGAGCACGGCGACGCCGCACCGAACGGACGGTTTGCTTACAGGTTTTACGAGAAATAACAGGCTGGAGCGCGTGTCAATCCTCGGCGCGGCAGAGTGAGCGCTTCCCCATCCCTTTCGGTGCGTCTACCTCTTGCATCCGAGGCGCGGGAGGGGTAATATAATAGCAACATAGCTGCCGCTCAGGCGCCGGCGGGATGCCGGAAGCGCGTGGAGGCGCATGCCGGCGGCGCTTCCTTCATTGCTGACCTCTCAGGGCGATGTTGCCCGGGGCCGGTGGACAATGGTCCGCGCAGGCCGCTGATTCTCACACGTTTTTTTCTCAGGGGAGCGGCTCTCCAGTGGCCGCAGTGGCCGGCTTCCCTTTCAGCGCATCGCCGCGCAGTTCCCAGACGAAAGCGACTTCGCGCACGAGCGGGCGGTCTCTCTTCGACAGAAGTCCGTCCGGCGCCGGCATTGGACAGGCTGGTCCGCTGCCACGCGCCACAAAGCTGGAAAGGTTTTTCGGACAACAACTATGGCTTATCCACCGAAACAGGGTCTGTATGATCCCGCATACGAGAAGGATAGCTGCGGGGTCGGTTTTATCGTGCATATGCGCGGCGAGGCGAGCCACGCCATCGTTCGCGACGCCCTGACGGTGCTGCGCAACCTCAGCCACCGGGGCGCCTGCGGATGTGAGTCGAACACCGGCGACGGGGCGGGCATCCTCCTGCAGATCCCTCACGAGTTCTTCGCCGCCGCTGCGGCGGACTGCGGCATCTCCCTGCCCGGCCCGGGGCGCTACGGGGTGGGGATGGTCTTCCTGCCCCGAGATCCCGAGGCGCAGAAACGATGCGAGCAGACTCTGGAGGACATCATCCGCGAAGAGGGGCAGGAGGTGCTGGGCTGGCGCACGGTGCCGGTAGATAACTCATCGCTGGGGGCCACTGCCGTCGCCGGGGAGCCTCTGGTGCGGCAGATCTTTGTCGGCCTGCGCTCCGGCATCGGTAGCGATGATCTGGCATTCGAGCGGGTCCTCTATGTCATCCGGCGGCGTGCCGAGAACGCGCTTCGCTCGCCTGGGCAGCCGTCGCCGGGATTCTACGTGGCCAGTCTCTCCACGCGCACAATTGTCTACAAAGGGATGCTGATGAGCGAGCAGGTGGAGAGCTACTATCCCGAGTTGCTCGACCCGCGCGTGCAGAGCGCGCTTGCGCTGGTACACTCCCGCTTCAGCACCAACACGTTCCCCAACTGGGAGCGCTCGCATCCCTACCGGATGGTGGCGCACAACGGCGAGATCAATACTCTGCGGGGCAATGTGAACGCCATGCGGGCACGGCAGGCGCTGTGCGAGTCGGACATCTTCGGAGAGCGCCTTGCCAGTGTGATGCCCGTCATAGACGAGGACGGCAGCGACTCCGCCATGTTCGACAATGTGCTGGAGTTCCTTACCCTTACCGGGCGCTCGCTGCCGCACGCCGTCATGATGATGATCCCGGAGCCCTGGGAGAAGGACAGCCGGATGGACCGGAAGCGGCGCGACTTCTACCGTTTCCACAGCTGCCTCATGGAGCCCTGGGACGGCCCGGCCTCCATCGCTTTCACGGACGGGGTGCAGATCGGGGCGGTACTGGACCGCAACGGACTTCGCCCTTCCCGCTACTACGTCACCGACGACGGCCGTGTCATTATGGCATCCGAGGTCGGGGTGCTGGATGTGGATCCCCAGAAGGTGGTCCTGAAGGGCCGTCTGCAGCCGGGGCGGATATTCCTTGTGGACACCCGCGAGGGACGGATCGTTGCGGACGAGGAGCTGAAGGCCGCCATCGCAAGCGAGCATCCGTACCGGGAGTGGCTGGCGCAGAACCTTATCTCCTTCCACGACCTCCCGGAGCAGAGGGCTGCAGCGCGTCCGGAACCGCAGCTTCCGCTGCTCCAGCGTCAGAAGGTGTTCGGATACACCTGGGAGGATCTTCGCTTCCTGATGGCTCCCATGGGCGAGGACGGAGTGGAGCCCATCGGGTCCATGGGAACGGATACGCCGCTTGCAGCGCTTTCCGACCGTCCGTATCTGCTTTACAACTACTTCAAGCAGCTGTTCGCGCAGGTCACCAATCCTCCGCTGGATGCCATCCGCGAGGAGATCGTCACCAGCACCACGATGCTGGTTGGCTCGGAGGGAAACCTGCTGAAGCCTGGAGCAGGCAGCTTCCGACTGCTGGAGCTGGACTCGCCCATCCTCACAAATTCGCGGCTGGAGACTCTGCGAAGCGTGCGGGAGGAGGGATTCCGGGCGGTCACCCTGCCGATGCTCTTCCCGGCGTCCGGGGGCGGCGAGGCACTGGAGCGGGCGCTGGAGGAGCTCTTCACGTCCGCGGACAGAGCCATCGAGGAGGGCGCGAACATCCTCATCCTCTCCGACCGGGGTGTTGATCAGGAGCATGCCCCCATCCCGGCGCTCCTGGCGGTATCCGGATTGCACCATCATCTCATCCGGACGGGTACCCGGATGAAGGTATCGCTCGTGGTGGAATCCGGGGAGCCGCGGGAGGTGCACCACATGGCCCTTCTTGTGGGGTACGGCGCTTCCGCCATCAATCCCTATCTGGCCTTCGAGACGCTGGCGGACCTCATCGCAAACGGTCTGGTGCGTGAGGGCGTGGACTACGCCACTGCCGAGAAGAACTACGTCAAGGCGCTCACGAAGGGCATCGTCAAGACGATGTCCAAGATGGGCATCTCCACCATCCAGAGCTATCGGGGAGCTCAGATCTTCGAGGCGGTGGGGCTGAAAGAGGATTTCGTCGAGCGCTACTTCACCGGGACCGCTTCCCGGGTGGAGGGAGTGGGCGCGGACGTCATCGCGCAGGAAGCGCTGGCGCGTCACCACAACGCCTTCGCCGAGCGCGCTCCGGTGGACCGGCCGCTGGAGTCGGGCGGGCTGTATCAGTGGCGCAGCGACGGGGAGTATCACCTTTTCAACCCGGAAACCATCCACAAGATGCAGAGAGCCGTCCGCACCGGCGATTACGAGCTGTTCCGGGAGTTCTCCCGCGCCGTGAACGATCAGTCCCGGCACTACTGCACCCTGCGGGGGCTGCTGAAGTTCCGGGAGGACACCACCCCGGTCCCGCTGGACGAGGTGGAGCCGGTGGAGTCCATCGTCCGGCGTTTCAAGACGGGCGCCATGTCCTACGGGTCCATCAGCAAGGAGGCGCACGAGACGCTGGCCATCGCCATGAACCGGCTGGGCGGCAAGAGCAACACGGGCGAAGGCGGCGAGGATCCGGAGCGCTACCGGCCTCTTCCGAATGGTGACTCCAAATGCAGCGCCATCAAGCAGGTGGCATCGGGGCGGTTCGGGGTTACCAGCCATTATCTGATGAGCGCCCAGGAGATCCAGATCAAGATGGCGCAGGGGGCCAAGCCCGGCGAGGGCGGCCAGCTTCCGGGTCACAAGGTCTACCCCTGGATCGCAAAGGTCCGGTTCTCGACGCCGGGGGTGGGACTGATCTCTCCACCGCCCCATCACGACATCTATTCCATCGAGGATCTGGCTGAGCTCATCCACGACCTCAAGAACGCCAACCCGCGGGCGCGGATCAGCGTGAAGCTGGTCTCCGAGGTGGGCGTCGGTACCATCGCCGCCGGAGTGGCCAAGGCTCACGCGGACGTGGTGCTGATTAGCGGATACGACGGCGGGACGGGAGCATCCCCGCTTTCCAGCATCAAGCATGCCGGAGTGCCTTGGGAGCTGGGGCTCGCGGAGACGCACCAGACCCTGGTCTTGAACGGTCTGCGGACCCGCATCGCAGTTGAGACGGACGGACAGCTGCGCACAGGGCGGGATGTGGCGATCGCCGCGCTGCTGGGAGCCGAGGAGTTCGGGTTTGCGACGTCCCCCTTGGTGGCCATCGGGTGCGTCATGATGCGCGTCTGCCACAAGAACACCTGCCCGGTGGGGGTGGCGACGCAGGATCCCGAGCTGCGCCGCAAGTTCCAGGGTCAGCCGGAGCACGTGGAGAACTACATGCGCTTCGTGGCCATGGAGTTGCGGGAGATCATGGCGCAGCTTGGCTTCCGGACGGTGAACGAGATGGTGGGCCGGTCGGACTTGCTGGTGATGGACGACGCCGTGGAGCACTGGAAGGCGCGCGGGCTGGATCTCTCCCGCATCCTGCACCGGCCGGAAGGGATGCCTCTGGCGGGGCAGTACAAGCGCGAGGAGCAGGACCACGGTCTGGACCGGTCCCTGGACCGCCGCAGGCTGCTGGAGATCTGCAGGCCCGCCCTGGAAAGCGGAAAGCAGGTCATCGCCTCCATCCCTATCAGGAACACGGACCGGGTGGTGGGAACCATCCTGGGCAGCGAGGTGACCCGCTTGTATGGCCCGGAAGGTCTCCCCGACGGGACCATTCATCTGAAATTCACAGGGTCGGCGGGCCAGAGCTTCGGAGCTTTCGTGCCGCGCGGCATCACATTGGAGCTGGAAGGGGACGCCAACGACTACCTGGGCAAGGGTCTGTGCGGAGGACGCATCATCGTGTATCCTCCCCGCCAGTCGCCCTTCGCCGCCGAAGAGAATATCATCATCGGCAACGTGGCCTTCTACGGGGCTACCTCCGGCGAGGCTTACGTGTGCGGCGCTGCCGGCGAGCGGTTCTGCGTGCGCAACAGTGGTGTGACCGCAGTGGTGGAGGCTGTCGGAGACCACGGGTGCGAGTACATGACCGGCGGACGCGTGGTGGTCCTGGGTTCTACAGGACGCAACTTCGCGGCCGGTATGTCCGGCGGGATCGCCTATGTGTTGGATCCGGCTGGCGACTTCGAATCGCGCTGTAACACGGACATGGTGGACCTCTTCGAGCTGACCGACGACGTCGAGATCGAGCAGTTGCGGAGGTTGGTCGAGCGCCACGGTGCCCTAACCGGCAGCGCGCTGGCCAGACGCATCCTGCGGCGCTGGGACGAGGCTGTTCCGCAGTTCGTCAAGGTGCTGCCCAGAGACTATCGCCGGATGCTGGAGAAGATGGAAGAGATGGAGCGGAAAGGTCTCTCCGGAGAAGAGGCTGTCATGGCGGCTTTCGAGGCGAACGCGCGGGATCTGGCGCGCATCGGTGGAAACTGAGTAAGGAGCGCTTGAATGGGCAAACCGACAGGATTCAAGGAATACCCGAGGGAGACTCCGCCCGAGGCATCGCCCGCGCAGCGCATTTCGCACTGGCTGGAGTTCCACGAGCACATGCCCGACGAACTCCTGCAGCGGCAGGGCGCACGCTGCATGGACTGCGGGACGCCGTTCTGCCAGACGGGGGTCGTTCTCTCCGGCGCCGCATCCGGCTGTCCCATCCACAACCTGATCCCCGAGTGGAATGACCTGGTCTACCGGGGCAAGTGGCGGGAGGCGCTTGAGCGGCTGCTTCTGACGAACAACTTCCCCGAGTTCACCGGCCGCGTCTGCCCCGCCCCGTGCGAGGGCTCCTGCGTGCTGGGGATCAACGAGCCGCCGGTGACCATCAAGTCCATCGAATGCGCCATCATCGACCGCGCCTTCGAGGAGGGATGGGTCACGCCCCGTCCGCCTCGTCTCAGGACGGGAAAGAAGGTGTCCATCGTCGGTTCCGGACCGGCCGGGCTGGCCGCCGCGGCGGAGCTGAACAGTGTCGGGCACGAGGTCACCGTCTATGAGCGGGATGACCGCATCGGCGGGCTGCTGATGTATGGCATCCCGAACATGAAGCTGGACAAGAAGATCGTCCAGCGACGCATAGACCTGATGGCGGAAGAGGGGGTGCGGTTTGTGACAGGTGTGGAGATAGGCAGGGATATCCCGGCTGCCCGGCTGCTGGAGACCAGCGACGCTGTCCTGCTGTGTTGCGGAGCCACCCGCCCGCGCGATCTGAATGTGGAGGGGCGCTCGCTGGAGGGCATCCACTTCGCCATGGAGTTCCTGCGCGAGAACACTCGCCGGCTGCTGGACGGCCGGCCTTCTCCGGCCTTCATTTCGGCGCAGGGTCGCAATGTGGTGGTCATCGGGGGAGGCGACACGGGGACCGATTGTGTGGCCACGGCGGTCCGGCAGGGATGCAGCAGCCTGGTCCAGCTGGAGATCATGCCCCGCCCACCCCTGGAGCGATCCGGAAGCAACCCGTGGCCGGAGTGGCCGCGGGTCTACCGCCTGGACTACGGTCAGGAAGAGGCGGCTGCAGTGTTCGGCGATGATCCCCGCCGCTACCTGGTGACCGTCAACAGGTTCCTGGGCGATCCCTCTGGACACGTGTCCCACGTGGAAGTGGTGGACGTGGAGTGGCGGCAGGAGAACGGCAGGCGCGTCCCCGCCCCCGTGCCCGGCTCGGAGCGCACCATCCCCGCGGATCTCGTCCTGCTGGCGATGGGCTTTACGGGGCCGGAGGATGTCATCCTTCAGGAACTGGGCATCGAGCGCGACGAGCGCTCCAACGCGAAAGCCGAATACGGACGCTATTCCACAAACGTCCCAAGGGTGTTCGCGGCCGGAGACATGCGCCGGGGTCAGAGTCTGGTGGTCTGGGCCATCCACGAAGGCCGTCAGGCCGCGCGGGCGGTGGACGAGTTTCTTATGGGGTCTTCGGATCTTCCGGGCTGAGATCTCTGGACGGGATCGACGTCTCACGGGCCACGGGCCGTGCCGTAACGGGATCCACAGTCAGAGAGATCTCCCCGGCCAGCAGACGCAGCAGGTCTCGTCCCGCCAGCTCGTAGCGCCAGCCGTCCAGAACAGGAAGATCTCCTTTCCCGACGCCCGGCGTCCGTTCCACCAGCTCTTCCAGGTCGCGTGCGGTCGCCAACAGTCCCCACGCGATGCGCCGTTCCTGTGCCCGGATGCGCAGGAAGGTGGCCAGAATGTTGACCAGCGCCTGCGTGGATGCGTCGACTTCGCGAACCGGCAGGCGCCGTGGCCACTGTTCTTTAGGGGTTTTCAGCGCTTCCGCCACCGTCTCTGCGATCTCCGCGCCGTGACGCTCCGCCACGCCTGCCGGGAATCCGCGCAGGTCCCGGATCTCGGCCAGGGTCACCGGTTGCTGGCGCGCAAGGTTCACCAGAGAGTTGTCCTTCAGCAGCTTTTGAGGTGGTATGTTCCTGCGCCGCGCTGTCTCGTCGCGCCAGATGGCAAGCGCCCTCAGGACATTCAGCTCTTTCGGGCTCAGGCGCTCGACGCCTGAGACGCGCAGATACAGCTCTTCCGCCGGGCACTCCGGTTTCTGCGCCTTCTCCTCCAGCCGTTGGCATTCCTCGCGCGCCCAGTCCGTGCGTCCCATCTCCTCCAGTCTCTCTTTGAGCGCCTCTGTCACGGCCGGCAGGTGGCGCACGTCGTCCGCGGCATACTCCAGCTGCGCGGGGGTGAACGGGCGGGTGTTCCAGGCCGTGTAAGCCTGTGTCTTGATGAGAGAAACACCGGTCAGCGTCTTCACAAGCTGGCCGTAACCCACCTGCTCGCCCATCCCCACCATTGCGGCGGCGATCTGGGTATCGAAGACGTTGCGCACCGCCCGCCCCGCGTACTGGTGGAACAGCTCAAGATCCTGCTGAGCGGCATGGAACACTTTCTCGACGGAGGGATCCTCCAGCAACTCCAAAAGCGGCCCCAGATTGCCCGTGGACCGCACATCCACCAGGCCGATCTGCCCGTCCGCCATCACCTGGACCAGCTCCAGTTGCGGATAGTAGGTCTCCTCGCGCACGAACTCCGTGTCCATGAAGAGCTGATGCGTTCCGGACACATCTTTGCAGAACCCGGCGAGCTGTTTTGTGCTTGTGATCAGCATGGCCCTCCGTTTTTTACCATGACCGCGCCGTGCCCGTCCTTGCCGCATTGAGCCCCGTCGGGATACAACGTCGCGGCTTTTCACAGGAGGATCCGAATGCAGTACCGTCAGCTTGGCGACACCGATCTCATCGTCTCCCGCATCTGTTTCGGGTGCTGGCAGCTGTCCCCCCGCTTCTGGGGAGAAGTGGACCTTGAACCCTGGAGAGCGGCCATACTTGCCGCCCTGGACTGCGGAGTGAATTTCATCGATACGGCTGACGCCTATGGCGATGGCTATGCTGAGACGGAGTTGGGGAATTTTCTGGCGGCGGAGAAGCTCAGGGACCGCTTTGTGCTGGCCACAAAGTTCTACTGGAACTTCGAGACCGGGGAGCGCTACCCCGATACCTCTTACGACTACATCCTGCGCGCCTGCGAAGCCTCTCTCAGGAGGCTGAAGACGGATCGCATCGATCTGTATCAGATCCACGCCTGGGACCCGCTGACCCGTCCGGAGGAAGTGGCCGCGGCCCTTTACCGATTGAAAAAGGAGGGCAAAGTCCGGTGGTTCGGCGTCAGCAACCTGAACGTGGAGCAGATGAGGGCTTACGGCCGGTATTTCGAGATCTCCTGCCTGCAGCCTCTTTACAATCTGCTGGATCGGCAGGTGGAGGCGGAGGAGCTCCCTTACTGTCAGACGGAGCGGATCGGCGTCATCACCTACTCCACGCTGGCGCGCGGGCTTCTCTCCGGCAAGTATAGCAAGGATCACGTGTTCCAGGACTCCCGTGCCAACAATCCGCGCTTCCAGGGCGAGCGGTTTGCGCGCATTCTGGATCGCCTGGAGCAGGCGCGTCCCCTCGCGCACAGCTATGGTCTGGACCTCCCACAGCTTGCCGTGCGCTGGGTCCTGACGCACCCGGCCGTGACAGCGGCAATCGTTGGAGTCAAGGAGCCTTCGCACATTACGGGAGTCGCGCCTGCCGCGGACGGCGAGCTATCTCAGAAGGACTGGCATACCCTCGCCGGGATTGTGAGAGACGCCTGATATCTCACAGAGCGGGCCAGATCTCCTCTCTGGGAACCCTGTTGCACCTTGTTCGCGTTTCAGGAGTGACGAAGCAACCTGCCGGATCGCTTCACCGGCGGCCGGCGTTGTGCGGTCTGAGGGACCGAAACGGAGGTTTTGGCAATGGCAGGCAAGATAGTTCAAAAGATCGGCATAGGGGTCCTGCTCGCCGCGCTGGCGGCGGTGGCAGTGATTGCGGCCAATCAGGGCTCAGCGCTTGAGGAAGGATCCGCGGCTCCTGACTTCTCTCTTCCGGATCAGGAAGGGAAAGTCCATCGGCTTTCGGACTACCGTGGCAAGTGGGTGGCTCTGGCGTTTTATCCCGCAGATAAGACTCCGGGCTGTACGCTGGAGAATCGGTCCATCTCCGCAGTGGATTCCCAACTGCGGGAGATGAATGCAAAGGCTTTCGCCATCAGCGTGCAGGACTCAGCCAGCAAGGCATCCTTCTGCGAGGCTGAGGGGCTCACGCATACCCTGCTCGCGGATACAGAAAAAGAGGTCTCCCGTGCCTACGGCGTTCTGGGCCCCGCAGGATTCTCTAACCGTGTAACATTTATCGTGGATCCTTCCGGTAAGATCGCAAAGCGCTTCGACAGCGTGAATGTGCGCTCTCACGGGGAAGATCTGGTGGCGACCATCCGTGACCTCCAGGCGAGTGCCGCACCGGCCTACCGCCCGCGCACCGAGGGCATCGCGGAGCGGAAGCCTGGAGACAAGGCCCCCGACTTCAAGCTGAAGAATCTGACTGGCGCGGGAGAGGTTTCCCTTGCCGAAACGCTCAAGAAGAGCAGCACCAAGGCGGTCGCGCTGGTGTGGGTTTCGCACGCGTGCCCCGTCTCCCGGGCTTATGAGAGCCGCATCAAGGATCTGGCGGAGGCCTACAAGAACAAAGGGGTGGTTTTCCTGGCCGTGGACTCCAATTCCACCTACGGCGATGACCCCATCATCCAGCACTTCAAGAAGGAGATCCCGGGCCTGCCCGTGCTTCGCGATCCCGGCAACCGAGTGGCAGACGCTTACGGGGCGAAGGTGACACCGGAGGTCTTCCTCATCTGCCGGCAGGGAGTCATCCGTTACCACGGCGCCATTGACGACTCCCAGGACGTGGCGCAAGTCAAGAAGCACTTCCTGAAAGCCGCGCTGGATGAGCTTCTGGCGGGAAAGACCGTTTCCACTCCCTATCACAAGCCGTTCGGTTGCACCATCAAACGCGTGAAGGCCGAGGGATAGACACAGACGGACTGCTTCTCCTATGCTGAAGACCATTGCGCCCCCAAGCATCACTCGGGGGCGCAATCTCTTTTCGGACAGGACGGTTGCTCAGGCGGGTCGGCGGAGGGCTCCGCGCTCGGATAGCACCACCAGTTCGGACTCCGCCGAGCCCGTCATCCTCACCGTAACCAGTCCGTTCTCAGGAAAGAGTTGCACGGTCCGGCCCGTAGAACCGCCCACATCGGATGCCAATACCGGAATGCGCATGTGCTTGAGATGGCGCAGCACGGCTTCGGCGTTGCGCGCGCCGATATCCATCGTGCCTCCTGCTCCGGAGCCGCTCCCGAAACTGAACACGTGCGCGCCACCGGCTATTGCGGATACCAGACGCGTGCGGATGGCCCCTGCGCCCGTCATCTGGAAAATCAGAGCCGCGACCGCGGTATCCGCATACTTCCCAGGCGGCTCATCCTTGCGGGCCGCCGAGCTGTCGGGAAGGACAACGTGCGCCATCCCCGCCACCTTCGCGACCGGGTCATACAGGCAGAGACCGATGCACGATCCCAGTCCCAGCGCCACAAGCACGGCGCGGTCATCCTGGCGGCAAACCGCGATCTCCGCCATCTTCACGGGAATCTGCCGAACCACCTCAGGCGGCCTCCTTGATGCTGCTGAGCAGAGTGCCCACCGACGACTTCTCGGGAATGTATAGGAACAGCCCCTGCAGCGGACCGCTGTCCTGCCCGAACTCCGTCACAATGGAGATGGCCTCGCTGGAGGCTTCCACCGAACCCACCAGGATGGCGGTGACAATGGCGTAGGCCATGTCCACAGCGAGCTGCGGAGGATGGGGCAGGAACGTCAGGCCCGTATGCTCCGAAAGGGAGTTCAGGTAGGACGAAGTAAGAATGTTTCCCAGTTCCTGCAGGGCCGATGCTCCGAAGTCGTCCAGCTGCTGCGTGGTGCCTTCAGGAACGCCGCTCAGCAGGTCCACCAGGCGCAGCGCCTCATCCTGCGGGCAGACAAATGCGGCATGGCCAGGCGCGTCGCCGTCCACCTTCAGGTAGATCGCTGCGGCCAGGTCCTCCGGCGCACCCACCAGATCTGTCACTTGCCCGGCCGGCACTCCATGAGCCCGCACGGCGCTGATCTCAAGTTGGACCCCAAGCAAGCACGCGATGGCCTTTGCCGCGTCGTGGACGGCATCGTCCGCCAGGGTTTCCAGGCTTATGAGCTGTTTGCTGTTGAGTTGCGGGGCGTATTGCGCGCTCGTATCCATGGTTGTCGTGTGTCCGCGCCTCTCCGTCACATTTGAGCAGGGCGCAGAGGATATAACTGCGCCGTGCAGAATTTGCCACGAAAACGAACGATAACCATAGCATTCTTGTGGGCTATTCGTTCCTGCCGCGGCCGCGCCGGGCCGATACCCAAGAAAGCGTGCACAAAGTGCGTAGGGACCGCTTTTACGCGCGGCCCCTTCACAAGAGAGATCGTGAAACAGTCCTGGCCGGTTCTGCTTCAGCTCCTGGATTCGAAGCGGTACTGCCCGGAGCCAGCCTGGAACCGCACCCAGCGTCCCGCAGCCTCGCCGGAGGCGATTCCCGCCACGCCCGGGACAAACGCACCGTCCTTCCAGATGGTCCTCCCGCCTTCCAACACCTCTGCCGGCCCCTTGCCGGCCAGAGGCACCCAGACATCCGCCGTGGCGTTGGCGGGAATGGCGACCTCCAGCCGCACCGCGGAGCCCTCACGCTCCCAGCTCGAAGACACCCTGCCGCGCACTGTGTCCACACTCGCTCGCGCGCTCTTGAGGTCGCCCATCAGGTGCGGTTTGATGTCGAAGCGGCCGAAGCCGGCGCCTTCCCAACTGGGCACGATTCCGGCGATGTCGCTGAAGAACCAGCCGCTGATGAAGCCGAAGGCGGGATGATTGTGCGAGTTCATCCCCCGGCCGGTCTCGTATTTCCACAGCTCCCAGATGGTGGTGGCCCCCATCTCGATCATATAGCCGTAGCTGGGGTAGTCCCTCTGGTTCATGATGGTATAGGCGACGTCCGCGTGCCCCTCGTCGCAGAGCACCTCGAACATATAGCGCGCTCCCAGGAACCCTGTGCTCAGGTGCCCTTTGTGATTCACCATGATGTCGTGCACCAGGTTCTCCACCACACGGGTGTGCAGCTCCGGCGGCACGATCTTCAGGTACAGCGGCCACACATAGCTGTATTGGCTGCCGTTCCCATAGACTGCGGTCTCCCTGTTCAGGAAGCGCGCATTGAACGCCTCTGCGATGCGCGAGCTCAGCTCGCGGAAGTAGCGCGCATCATCCTCCCTGCCCAGCACCTCTGCAGCGTCGGCCACGATATTCGACACCAAGATGAAGCTGCCCGTTGAGATCAGGTCCTTCGGGGTCTCCACAATCCCCACCCAGTCGCCGTAGTTGTTGCGGGTGATGATGTAGTCCTGCGCTTCGCGCTCCAGCATCTGCACGTAGCGTTTCATCCCCTCGTAGTGACGCTCCAGCAGGGTGCGGTCGCCCGTGTGGCGATACATGTCACGGATGATGAAATGGTACGCCGCCGACCACATGGGATCGCCCGGATTCGTCCCCCAGATGTGGGGGACGGTGTCCGGGATGCGTCCGTCCTCGCCCTGAGCGTCCGCGATATCCTGTAGGAACTTGTTGTACGCGGCGGCGGCGTCGAAGTTGTAAAGCCCCATGTCGGAGGTCATGCCGGCGTCGCCCATCCACCCCTGACGCTCGTCCCTTTGCGGGCAGTCCGTGGGAATGGAATGGAAATTTGTCCGGAATCCCCAGCAGGAGTTGCGGTGGATCTGGTTGAGCAGCTCGTTGGAGCACTCGAAGGTCCCACGTGTGGGCATGTCCGTGTGCACCACGCGTCCCTTCAGGACGTCCCAGCCGGAGGGGTGTCCCGGGAATCCTTCCAGTTGCACGTAACGGAAGCCGTGATAGGTGAATCGCGGCTCGTAGACCTCTGTGCCGGATCCGCGAGTAATGTAAGTGTCGGTGGCCTTCGCCGAGCGGAGGTTCTCCTGATTCACCGTGCCGTCGGGGTACAAGACCTCAGCGTGCTTCAGAGTAATCACGTTGCCCGCCGGACCGGCCACTGTCAGACGGCACCACCCGCTGAAGTTCTGGCCGAAGTCGAAGACCCAGCAGTCCTTCCCAGGTTTCATGCTCTTGAAGGTCAGGGTCTCCGTGACCCGGATGGGCTGGATGGTCTGGGCGGAGAGCTGCTGTGTGGGCCACTCAGGCGCGACTACCGCCTCCTCCCAGTTGGAGTCGTCGAAACCGGGCTGGTCCCATCCATCCTGCTCCAGCCGGGCGTCGTAGGTCTCGCCGTGGTACAGAGAGTTGTCGAGGATGGGGCTGTGTCCGCGCTTCCACGTGCCGTCTGTGAACACGCTGGTCCGGCTGCCGTCATCGTGCTCGATATTGATCTGCACGATCAGGACCGGCGAACGTCCCCACCATCCCTTTCCCAGAATGGCGCCGGCGGCGTTCGGTCCAACGCGCAGCATATGTGTGACGTCGTAGGTGGAGTAGTAGGCCCGCTTCTCGAAGTTCGTGTACGCAGGATCCAGAACGTGGTCTCCCACCTTCTGTCCGTTCAGGTGAAGCTCATAGTAACCCAAGCCGCACACATACGCCCTGGCTCTTCGCACTGGCTTCGCCAGAGTAAACTCCTTGCGGAACAGCGGCGCGATGCGCGACGGAGCTGTGGATCGGGTTATCCCTTCGGTAAGATTTTCCAGGCTCCAACCGTGCGCCTCGGTGCTGTCCAGCGCTGAGACTGGACGCCCAGCCGTGAGGATCTCTCCAGACGGCCCGGCCGCCTGCAGCTCCGCGAGCGCCAGCAGCTTCTGACCGTCCTGGCGCGTGAAGAGGCGGGTAGCCGTCAGGCGGACGTACCGAGCCCGGACGGGTTCGAAGCGGAACTCCACCGGCTTTTCCCCCGGATTGGGTTGGTCCTGGCCCGTCCGGTCCGCCACCACCGTGGACTGCCGGAAATCCGCGTCGTTGGACACCTCCACCCGGTAGCGCAGCGGAAAGCCAAAGCCGGGGGTATCTTCGTTCCAGTTGTAGGGCCGGGCGGGAAACAGAGTGACCGCCCCGATTTCGCGGATGTTGCCCAGATCCACCTGCACCCATTTTTCGGCGTCGGCATCGGCAGTGATTTCAGAATGGTAGCCGTTGCCGCCGATGGGAGATGTGATCCATACGCCTTGCCATTCCGCCCTGTGCAGCAAGCCCATCTCAAAGAACGCGGGGGACGACCACGGGCCTTCCTTTCCCTCGTTGTCCCAGACTTTCACCCTCCACCAGTAACGCATCTGGCTGGCCGGCCGCAGGCCCTTGAGCGGGATGCTGAGGGATTGAGACGATTCCACCTTGCCGGTGTCCAGCAGTGTGTTGCCAGCCTGAAGCGCTTCCGGACCACCGGCAATCTGGATCTGATATGCAGATTGCCGCCGCTCCCTGCCATCCTGGGCGAATCGCCAGGAAAGACGCGGCTCTGCGGCGTCAATCCCCAGGGGATTGATGCGGTGTTCCGTCGTCAGGTCAACTGCTTCAGGAAGGGAAGCGGCTTCGGCAGAGGAGCTGCAGGCCAGAAGCCCCAGAACGGCTGCGATGAAGATGCCCAGAAAAGGAGCGCTCACGGTGAGCAGCTGAGGGTCGGCCATTCGAAATGTCCTTTCGTGAAGTATCTCTCGGGGATGATACACCAGACGCGCTTCCGTTTCCAGCCGTGACGCCGCAGGGCGCTTCTCGGCTATCATGGCGCTATGACCACAGTGAAGATAACGGACAGCGTTGAGTTCGGTGGAGACAGGCTGGCGGTCATCGGCGGCCCGTGCGTCATCGAGAGCCTGGACCTGTGCAGGATTGTGGCCGGTCGGCTGATCGAGATCTGCGGCCGACTGGGCGTCGGATGTGTCTTCAAGGCCAGCTTTGACAAGGCGAACCGGACATCGGTGGAGAGCTTCCGCGGGCCGGGAATCGAGAAAGGGCTGGAGATCCTCAGTCAGATCCGCACCGAGTTTGGTGTGCCCGTGTTGACCGACGTGCACGAGACCTGGCAGGCCGATCCTGCCGGACAAGCCGTGGATATCCTTCAGATCCCCGCCTTCCTTTGCCGCCAGACAGACCTGCTGCTGGCCTGCGGGCGCACCGGCAAGGCAGTGAATGTCAAGAAGGGGCAGTTCGTAGCGCCGCACGATATGGTGAACGCCGTGCGCAAGATCGAATCCACAGGCAACCGGCGCATTCTACTCAGCGAGCGCGGCTCAAGCTTCGGTTACAACCAGCTGGTGGCCGATATGACCTCTATCCCGGTGATGCGCGAGACCGGGTACCCGGTGGTGTTCGATGCCACCCATAGTGTGCAGCGGCCCGGGGGACTGGGCAACGCATCGGGAGGAAATCGTCAGTTCATTCCCACGCTGGTCAGGGCAGCCGTGGCGGCCGGGGCTGACGCTCTGTTTCTGGAAACCCACCCCGATCCAGACCGGGCTCTCTCCGATGCCGCGTCCCAGCTTCCTCTCGACGATCTGGAAGGGTTGCTGAGAAGCGCCTTGCGAGTGTGGGAGGCGGTTCGCGGCGCCTGAATCACTCCCGCCGCCGGTCGCGGTGCACCGGGTGCACCAGCAGACAAGTGATGACGGCGGCGATAGCATACAGCGAGGCCGAGACGGCCAGAGTGGCGGTCAGGACGATCAGCTCTGTGTTGTTGGCAAGCCAGGCCGTGCCCACAAGCAGGAGCAGCAGTAACGCAGCCGCCAACACATATCCCAGACTGTGTCCGCGCTGGATCGCAAGTCCCAGCACGCAGGCCGTGGCTGTCCCGATGGCCACTCCCAAAGCGATGTTTGCCAGCAGGCCTCCCACGTCGGTCAGCCCGCCCCGTACGGCCAGAAGCACGGCCATCAGGCCGTTCACTGCCGCGCAGGCCAGAGCGGCGCGTGCGACTTCTCCTGCCGGTCCGGACGGGGGAGCGTTCATTCCGGCGACACCTCCACGGCCCGGAGCGCCGCGGCGGTCTGCTCGGGAAGCGTGTCGTTGATAAACGCCCCGGCTCCGCTTTCCGAACCCGCCAGATATTTCAGCTTCTCCGGCGTCCGGTAGGGCGGGTAGAACTCGATGTGGAAATGCCAGCCCGGATCAGGCTGTCCGTCCGTGGGTTCGGGGAACAGGTTCAGAATGTATGGCAGCGAAAATCCCCACAGTCCGTCGTATTTCAGCAGAATGACCTTCAGGATCTCCGCAAGCGAAGATACCGCTTCCCTGTCCAGCCGTCCCAGCCGGACTTCATGGTCGCGCGGAAGGATGTGCACCTCGTAGGGATACCGGGCATAGAACGGGACGAAGGCGGCAAACTGCTCATTCTCCCAGACCATCCTTCGGCCGTCTTCCAGCTCGTCGCGCAAGATGTCGCACAGCATGCACGTACCGTTCTCCCGGAGCCACATCTCGAAGTTTACCCGGCGATCCATCATTTTTGGCGGGACGTATGGGTAGGCGTAGATCTGCCCGTGCGGGTGCGAAAGCGTCACCCCGATCTCGCGGCCTTTGTTCTCGAATAGATACACATAGTCCACGAAATCCAGCGCGCCCAGTTCCAGGTATCGGTCCTGCCACACCTGCACCAGCTTCCGGATCTGCCGCACCGGCATATCCGCCAGAGTGGCGTTGTGGTCGGGAGAGTAAAGGACTACCTCGCAAACCCCCTGCGCCGGAGCCACGGGCGACCAGGGAGTGCCTTCCACCGCGGGTTCGGGAGGGGTGCGCTGCAGGGAAGGGAAACGGTTCTCGAATACGACAATGTCGTAGGTCTCGCGCGGAACCTCGGTGGGAAATGCTCCGGGCCTGGTGGGGCAGAGCGGGCAGAAATCGTCGGGCGGATGAAATGTGCGATCCTGGCGATGGGTGGCCGTGATGACCCACTCGCCCAAAACGGGATGCCATCGCAGCTCGCTCACCGGCTTTCCTCCCGGCGGGTTTCCTGGTCCTCGCTGTCTTGCTCTTCGTCCTCGAACTCGTAGTAGATGATGCGCCGTCCGTCCGGCAGGCGATCTTCTTCTTTGGTCAAATCCGTCTGTCTCCCGCGCCTCGTTCTGGGTGGATGGATCCCCGGACCGACCGGGCCCCATCATCAGGAGAGAGTATACAGGCTTTTGCCGCCTCCGCAAGCGGATGGTTGCAGCCGGGGGATTACGGATGAATTCCCGTTGCGAAAGTCAACCGGTTCTTTTGCCTGTTTGTGCTGTATAATAGGTTAGGCAAGGCCGGAGCCGGACTGTAAGCTTTCCGGGGAGCTCTGGCCACAGCAGGGTGGGGCCGCAAGCGCCGCCTGGGAGGCGCGGCCCGTCATTATTGCAGATAGGAGGAGAGGAGAAGCCCCCACCGTATCTGCCGCTCTCCTTTCAGCCTGCTAATAGCGCGCAATACCGGCGCCTTCCGGTGGCACTCTCACGGAAGAGACCTAGCAGCACAATCTGGAGCCGCTTTCTGCAGGGACGCCGTCATTACGCCACGTCTGTGGCCCGGAATACCGGGCTGCGGCCCGAAAAAGGGGACTGCAGGCCGTTGCCCGTTGCGGACCGTTTGTTGGAAAGGGATGACCAGATGACTATACCCGCCGAGTTCGACGGGAAATCCGCGTTCGCGGGGCGTTGGCGCTCCGCCCGCGGAGGTGCGAAGGGTTGGCTGGAACGAAGCCTCCGCGGAGCCTTGGCTGTTCTTTGCGCGGGGGTGATCGCAGAAGCGTGTTCGGTCTCGGCCGCGCCGGCTGAAGATTCCTGGATATTGCACCGCGACGCCCACATCAAACTTACGGACGGGGTCACGGCGGCCCCGCTTCCCGGTGACTCCGCGTGGGTGACCCTTTACGGAGATTCCACCATCCTCCCCCGCACCCGCTACAACCCGGGAGAGTTCAGCTTCTGGGGGATGAACGCCCCTATTGGGCTCTCGCCTACCCGCACTCCGTCGCTGTATGTCAAGATGATCCAGGCCAACATCCGTGGCGTGCGATACGACATGCTCTGGAACGCGGCGCAGTTCCACGGCCCAGACAGCATGCTCTTCGATGCGCTTGGCGTGGAATCCGACATTAACGCGTATGCTGCGGACGGATTTTCAGTGGTCGGAGTGGTGGGCTACACGCCGGCCTGGGCCAACGGTCTGAAGAACCGGGAGTATCCTCCTAACAACCCCATCGAGGGAGAGCTGATCCAGTTTAACAGCGACGAGGAGCAACTGAGCAAGTTCCCGGTCATCACCACCCTTCAGAACATCTTCCCCGTGGCCGTCACGCCGGTGGATTACACCACCGAACGTGTGGAAGAGGAGATCATCACGACAAGCTTCTCGCGCGGCATGCAGCCGCGCTGCTCTCGCTATCCCGTGGTGGTCGGGACGGAGACGGTCTGGGTGGACGAGAATGACGGTCGCGGCTGGGTGCAGTGGACCCGGGTGGATAATCTGATCTACTCCCCGGACGGCGCCGAGCATTACGAGTTCGACCGCTCCGGGCGCGTGAAGTTCCGGAACAACGAGTACTACTATTACCACGGCAAGACTCCCGCGTTCAACTCGCGTGTCAAGATCAGCTACGACGTCATCACTTCCCTCTACAAACAGGGAGTGGACTATGTGATCAGTCCGCTGGATGGCAAGATCATCAGGGTCAAGGGTGACATCAGCGGCTATATCCCGGAGGAGGAGTTCGAGTCCGCCCCGCTGGACGGACGCTGGACGTGGATGAATGAGCCGTCTTCCTGGGATGTGGGGCAGACCACACCGGGGATGCTTGCAGCGACGTCCTCGAACGCCACCAACACCATCGGGCATTTCCTGCACCAGGATTTCTCCGGGGATGGGGATTTCTCCGTATATCTGCGCGTCAACAAGATGACGAACGGGCAGTGCGGGATCGCTGTGTATCAGGATGCGAACAACTGGTTCCGCTACTGCTTGACCTCCAGCGCCGGCCGTCCTTTCCTTGTGAGCTCCGTCAACGGCACCGTCACTTCGTTCGGTGGGGGCGGTGAGCTGGGTTTTCTGATCAACCCTCCTTGCTGGGTGGTGGTGCGCAAGAGTGGCAACACCTTCACGGTGTTCACCTCCTCCAACAATCCTGAAGCTCCAGACGGTGGCTTCCACAAGACCTATAGCTTCTCGCGAACGTTCCAGTACCCGCTGAAAGTGGGCATTTCCTTTGCAGGGACTTCCCAGGTGGAGCTGGATAAGTTCTGGGTGAAGCTGCCATCCATCCCGGCGGGCGGGCAGGTGCGCGTGTTCTACAACTACTTGAACACTAAGCCATTCACGGACTTCCTGAAAATCTGGGTGGGGCATTTCAAGGATCGCGTGAAGTTCTGGGAGGTCTGGAACGAGCCCGATCAGGGGTGGGTCTGGCAGGGCGGAACGGAGCTGTATTCCGTGTTGCTCCGGGATGCTTATCAGGCCATCAAGGAGGCAGACCCGGACGCCCGTGTTATGAACGGCGGGTTCGCCGACAGCGCCACGGGCAGGATGTCCATCATTTATAACACCATCGGCAAGGAGTTCTTCGACTTCGCCGCGTGGCACCCCTATAACTTCCGCAACCTGCCGCCGGACTCGTACAACTGGGGGCTCGGGAGCTCGAACGGCATCGGGCGGGCGGCGATGATCGCGGCTGGTGACGAAGACAAGATGGTTTTCTTTGGCGAGCTGGGAACCACCAGCGCCGTTGCCGCCGCTGGTGGCGGTCTGAACGACTGGAAGCAGGCGGAATACGGCATGCGCCAGTTCCTCTGGGCACGCAGGCTGGGCTATCCACGGGCGGTCCAGTGGTATCCGGCCGTGGACGAGGCGCCAGTGGGGCAGGGTGAGGACAGTATCTGGCGCGAGCACTCCGGGATATTCTACTACGGCACCGGGCTGCCCAAACCGGTCTACTGGATCACTGCTTCCGCTGCGAAGAATAAGGGCGTGTTGCTGGATCTGGCCACCTATGACGCCGCCGGCAACCGCATCCCCCAGGACGGTATGTTCGATCTGACCCGCGCCACAGTGGGAGTCTATGACCGCTCTAAGGTGGCGGCCGTTCGCGTTTACACATCGCGGACTGCAACGGACCCATCCTGCCGGCCTCCGCTCGTGGCTGCCCGGCACATCGGTCAGGCTGGCGCGACTCCCTTCGCGGTGACGGTGAATACAGGGTCCTCCTCGCTAGTCCACGAGCAGTGGACGGCGACGGCGGTCTCTCCCACGGAGTTCCAGGTGACGGCGTCCGTCTCCGGACCCCAGGGGATCGCGACCGTGGGTGTTCCGTTTGTGTCAGACAATGGAGTGGTGCAGTTCACCATTCCGGCAGTCTCGAAGCCGTATGTGGCAGGTGACCGTTTCGAATTCGAGACGTTCGCGGGCGACGGCTTTGAGTTGGCGGGGGAGTGGACAAACGACGGCAGTGTTCAGGGCCCGGGGATCATAGAGATCCCGCTGGCGCAAGGAACGCGCGGCCGCTATGTTTCCGTTCAGTTCGTCAAGGCTCCTTCCACCCGCTACATCAAGGTGGATGAGGTGGCAGTCTACGATACAGCCGACACGAATGTCGCGGCCGGCAAGATGTATATCGTGGATGGCTACCAGACGATGTTCGATTCCGACGGGGTGGAGCTGCACCTGTCAGAGATCGCGCAGCTTCCCGATGGGACTCGCGTGGATGTCCGGGGCAAGGTGCTGCACTTCAAGCAGGGATCCATCGGATACGTGCAGGAGCTGGACCGCTCGTCCGGGCTGCGCATAGATGGCAACCTGAGTGCCATCCCCAGGGACAGCCTGGTCAACGTCTCCGGTCTGATGAGCACAACCTCCGGAGGTGAACGGCGCATTCTGGTGGACCAGATCTCCGTGGTGGGCACGGCATCGCCCGTCCCGCTGGCCGCGAACAACCGCGACCTGAAGTCGCCGATGATGAACGGGCTGCTGGTCCGAGCATATGGAAGAGTGAAGCCGGGATCCATCACCACGTTCACGTACGAAATTACGGATGGCTCGGATCAGGAGGGTATCCTGGTGTCCACGCCTGAGATGCCGGATCTCCAGCCCGGCCAGTTCGTGACGGTGACCGGGGCGGCCGGTTTCAACAACCGGCGCGTGATCTACGAGAGGTGGCCGCGCACGCCGTAGGTCGGTCCGCAGGCTGTATCTTCTCGCTTCGGGGCCCGCTGCGGATGCAGCGGGCCCTTTTTGTGCGGATGCATTATCGACGCTCGATTGCTGGAATGGGAATGGGAACTGATTCTGTCTCTCGAGTGTTTCTAGCAGTGAGCAGGATAGCATCCTGCCCTTTGATGAGAAGGATCGGGAACTGATGAAGACCGTTGACATAATCGCTGCAGTCCTTCTGGTTGTCGGAGGACTTAACTGGGGTCTGGTGGGGCTGTTTGGCCTCGATGTGGTTGCCGCGTTGTTCGGGGAGATGAGTATCGCTTCCCGCGCGGTCTATGTGTTGGTCGGACTGGCCGGTCTGTATCAGGCGATAGGTCTGAAGGGAATTCAGGAGCGCTGGGGGGTTACCGCCCACGCTCGCACGTAACTGAAAGTCTTGCCTGAGAAGCCCTGACCACCGGGAGGCGGATGATGCAGAATCATCCGCCTCCCTTATTCTGTGGCGCTGAGGGCGCGCAGAATTGCGTCTCGGGACGCATCCACCACCGTCACATGGTCCGTCTCCCGCAGCTCTTCGCGGCGGATGTTCGGCGAGATATCCTCCAGACGCCGGGACATTTGCGGTGGTATGATGTCATCCCTCGCCCCGTGGACGATCAGCACTTTCGGAGGAGTCTGCCGGTCCACGATCTTGGCTAGCAATGAGCGGTTGTCGTAGCGGTGCCGCAGCAGAAGACACAGCGGCCATCCCACGCGCCTCCGGGCGAGATCCATCGAAGAGGTGAAGGGCGCAAGCAGGATGACTTGCTGCAGATTCCGATCCGAGGCGAACAAGAGCGCCGCCGCGCTTCCCAGCGAGTGCCCTATCGCCACCGTCCGGCGCTCCAACTCCTGCTCCGGTACTTCCAGTCGCTTTGCCAGAGCCCGGAAGGCCTCCTGCGAAGCGAGCGCGATGCTTTCGGGAGACGGGTTTCCCTGGCAGCGGCCGTAGCCCGGATACTCCACCATCAGCAGATGAAAGCCCCGTTCGCGCAGGTAACCTGCCGCATCCGGCCAGTCCAGCGCCGAGGAGGCGTTCCCGTGGAACAGCACGGCCACCCGGATGCCCTTGCTGCCGGCGCTGCCGGCGGGCAGGGCCAGATAGGACTCCTGCCGCAGTCTTTCCCCGCGCGGTCCCTCGATGGTGTATTGAAGGGCCTCCACTCCTGCCGGTAGCTCGTCCCGGACGGCGATGCGGCTGGGAAGAGGGTGGTAGATCAGCGCTTCCTGAAAAGCATAGAGGAACCAGACGAACGCGCCCGCCAGCACCGCAGCAAGCAGGATGCCGCCCACCGCGCGGCGTCCTCCCTTACTCATAGCGCAGGGCCGTGATGGGATCCACGTAGGCTGCACGCACGGCCGGATACAGCCCGAAGATCACCCCCACGGCGCTCGCCACGAACAGGCTCAGCAGGATAGCCTGCACACTGACCACCGTGGTCCATCCCGCGTATTGCGAGATTGCGGTGGCCCCTCCCACCCCGAGCGCTACCCCAATCAACCCGCCCAGCACTGTGATGACCAGCGCCTCCAGCAGGAACTGACGGAGCACGTCGCCTCGTGTGGCTCCCACGCACCGGCGGATGCCGATCTCCCGCGTGCGTTGCGTGACGGTGGCCAGCATGATGTTCATGATGCCGATGCCGCCCACCACCAGAGAGATGCCCGCGATCGCCCCCATCACGATGTTGAACACCCGCTGCGTCTCCTGGCTCTGCCGAATGAGCTCCGCAGGCACTTCTATGGTGTAGTCGTCCACCCCTCGATGCCTGCGCTTCAGCATCCGGTCCAGGATCTGGGCGGTCTCCGGCGCGGCTGCCTCCGAGCCAGACTGGATGATGATGGCGCTTACCGGACTGACCTCCAGAGCCTGTTTTGCGGTCATAGCCCTCAGCGTCTGGACAACCGCGCGCACGTTGGAGGGGACGGGCTGCTCCGAGTACATCAGGAAGGTGCGGATGGAGACCGTGATAGGTATATAGATGTCAAAGTTTTGATCAGGAATCTCGACCACGGTCTTTGCTGGAATGACCTTCTCGGCGATCGCTCCCACCACCGTGAACGGGATGCCGGAGAGCTTGATGGTCTTTCCAATGGGGTCCTCGAAACCGAAAAGTCTGCGCCGGATTCCCGATCCCAGCACGCAGACGCGCGCCGCTTTTTGCTCGTCCTCATCCGTCAGGAATCGTCCCCGGGCGATCTCGCTGCGCGTGACTTCAGGCAGCCCCGGGGAGGCTCCCAGAACCCGGACAGAGACGGGTGCGCCTTCCACTCCCAGCTCAGCCTGCACCTGCCTCACCGCCACCACGCGCGTGGCGTATTTCAGAATCTGACGCGCGGCCAGCGCGTCGCCGTAGTTCAGCCCGTGGGGGGACTTCTCCTGCGCCTTCTCCAGGGCCGCTCCGGCCAGCGGCTTTCGCATCACGCGTACCACGTCCACCCCCAGAAGCCTGAGCTGCTCCATCGCTTCCCTGCGCGCTCCCTCGCCGATGGAGACCATCGCGATGACGGCCGCCACTCCGAAGATGACGCCCAGCATGGTGAGAAACGAGCGCAGCTTGTGCGCCAGCAGCTCCTGCAACCCGCTGAGAATTGACTGCCAGACGCTCACGTCTTCAGCTTTTTGCCTTCGCAGGAGTGGGCACGGGAAGCGCCGCCGGCTTCTCGTCCTGCCGGGGAGTGGGCTGCTGACGCGTCGGATCCTTCAGCGCCACCACCTCGCCCCCCCTCAGACCTTTGCGGATGGACACGAACGTCTCGTTCCGCTTTCCCGTCTCCACCTCCCTTGCCACGAAAGAAGCTCCCCGCTTCACGTAGACCAGTCTCTTCCCCTCCTTCTCGAAAACAGCCTCGATGGGAACATACACCGTGTCCGTCACGCGGTCTGAGATGATCTCCACGTTGGCGGTCATTCCCGGCCGGATGGGGGAGATTCCCGAAGTGTTGATCTTGATGGTCACCTCGAAGTTCTTGCGGCCGGGCGTGCCGGATGTCTCCCAGGGTGACGCCTCCGTGGCCAGACTGGAGATCTCGCGCACCACTCCGGTATAGGTCTTGCCGGGCAGGGCGTCCAGGGTGAGACGCACACTCTGCCCCACCTTCACCCGCGCAATGTCCGCCTCTTCCACCTGAGCCTTCACCAGCATGCTGGAGAGATCTGGCAGTTGCAGGATCTCCTGGCGCGGATAGACCGAGTCACCTTCCTTGAACTTGCGCCTTCCGTCCGGGGTCCAGGTCTTCTGGATGACCACAAGGCCCCCCTTCGGAGCAAGGAGGCGGCTCTTTTTCAAACGTCCCTCGGCCTCCCGCAGGCGCATCCGGGCCATCTGAGCGGAGAACTCCACGTTGCGGACGTCCGCCTGCTTCTGACTCTCCCGGCTCTCCACCTCCTTGCGCTTCAGGGCAAGCGCCTTCTCCTGCTTGGTGACGTTGAACTGCTTGCTGCGGACGTCAATCTCGGCTACCTCCACCTCCGACTGCGGGATCAGGCGGTCCGAGGCAAGGCGCTTCTTCTTCTCCAGCTGCGCCTGAGCCCGTTCCAGCTCGGCGCGGTCGAAGTTCAGTTGGGCCTCCTGCTGCTCCACCTCGGTGCGATTGGACTCTTTCTGGATCTCGAGTTCCAGCTTAGCTTTTTCCACCTGCGCCAGCGCATTGTTATACTCCAGCGTGGCAGTCCTGACCGCCTCGCGCAGGGGTGTGTCGTCGAACTGGACCAGTAGCTCACCCGGGGAGACCGTCCGACCCTCGGGCACCAGGTAGATGATTTTGCCATCGATCTCCGAGGAAACCAGCACGCTGTTCTCTGCCTCGACACTGCCCAGCTGCTTGACGCTGACCACCAGCTCTCCGCGTCGCGCCTGAGCCGTCGGGATGAAGACCTCTTTTTTGTCCTTCGGGAACCAGCGTGCCCAATGGGCCGGGAGAACCTTCACCCCGCCCCAAACTGCGGCCGCAAAGAGGATAAGAATGATCAGCGGCCTGGTCAGACGCCGCAAGGGTATGCGCCGCAGGAGCGTCTTTCTCTCTTCTGCAATCTCCATAGTCCGCCCTAACCGCCCAGACGTTCGGCCAGATCCCGTCCCACGGCCCGCTCCAGGGCGATCTGTGCCAGGAAGTAGTCTATCTCCGCCGAAAGCAGGCTGCTGCGGGTCTGGGTGAGGGCCACCTGCGCCTCCAGGATGTCCCGGTTGGTCACCAGGCCCTCCTCCACCATCCGGCGCGCAAGCTCCAGGTTGTCCTGCGCCACCTTCAGATTGGCGGAGTAGATATCCAGTGTGGCGGCCACCGCCTCCAGCCTGCGCACGGCCGAGAGCACCTCGTTCGTGATGCGCTCCCGCAGGAAGGCTTCCTCCACTTTCAGTTGCTCCAGGCTGCGGCGGGATGTTTCCTTGCGCTCGCGGCGGCTGACGGCCCCAATCGGCAGCGAGTATTCAAGCCCGCCCGCCCAGTAGCTCTGCGACTGGAAGTCCCCGCCCCCTGCCAGTCCCAGTCCGGCCCGTGTGTAGGAAGCCACCACGTCCAACGACGGCCGCAGGTCGTCGCCGGCCACCCGGTAGTCCAGCTCCTGACGGCGGATGGCGATCTGTTGCGCTTTCAGGTCCCGGCGGTTCGCCAGCGCTTCTTCCACCAGCTTCTGTGAGTCCAGCTCAGCGCGCTCCGCAGATGCCGTGTCCACCAGCTCCGTTTCCTGCCCCACGGGAAGGCCCATTGCGAGGAGAAGCGCGTCCAGAGCGTCCCGGTAGGCGCGCTGGCGCTCGATCAATGCGTCACGGCTCTGCGCCAGCCGGATCTCCGCGCGGGAAAGCTCTATCTCCGCCACCAGCCCCTCTTCCAGTCTCCTGCGGGCCATCCGCACCGTCTCCTGCGCGATCTCCACATCCGCCTCACTCACTTTGATGAGATCTCGGGCGCGCACTGCGTTCAGATAAGCTCGCACTGTGGCTTCGGCGGTCTCCTGGCGCGCCAGCCAGAACGTATTGTCCTGCACGGCCAGCGCCAGTTCCGCGGACACGATGCTCACATTCGTGGGCGACAGTCCGCCGCTCTGGCGGGAAAGGGGACGCCGGTAGTGCAACCTCAGATTGGATGTTGCTCCGCTGGTGGCCGCAGGCACCAGGGACGCCGAGAGAGCGTCTCCGGCCCGGCTCTGCCACTCCACCCGGGCACCCGCTGCGGCAGCGGTCTCTCCGGACCCGCCGCCCACGGACGCCTGACTGATGCCGGCAAAGACCGATGTGTCCACCAGATCCCGCGCGGACGCCAGCCCGGAAAGTGCCGCCAGATAGGAAACCCGCGCCTGCTTCAACTGCGGGTTGTTCTGCAGGCTGATCCGGACTGCGTCGCGAAGCGTCAGGCTGGCGGGGACGCGCTCAGCTTCAGACGGCGGAGTTACAGATGCGGACGAAGCCGGCGGGGACTGCTGAGCCGACGCGGAGCCGGCGGCTGCCGGAACGAACAATCCCGTTAGGATCAGCGCAAAAAACCAACGGACACTCAGCAAGACGCCTCACCCCCGTAAACCAGGGAACACCGCGAATCTCCTCCGGAGGGTAGCATTCCCCGCCGGATGCGCTGCTCCCTGCCTGCTCTTCCCATCACAGGCGAGAGGGCGGGACGCCGCCCGGTAGCGCCCCGCCCTCTCGGGTCAATCCCATTGTGAGCCTCGTTGGTCGGCCCGGTTACTGCCCCATCTTGAATGTGTGCATTCCCTGGGGCATATGGCAGAGACTGCACTTTACGCCGTCCGGCACCTGGGGATGAGTTGGCTTGGCCACCGCGTCGGCGTGGCAGTCCAAACAAAGGGCATTCTGGGGCTTCTTCAGCATAGCCACATTCTCCGAGCCCTTGCCGTGGACCTCGTGGCACGTGGTGCAGCCGACCTGGCTGGTGGCGTGCTTGGAGAGCAGCCATTCATTGTACTGCTGATTCATCCCCGGGCCCTTGACCTCCGCCAGCTTTAGATACTCCTTCAGATCGTCTCCCCATTTCATCCCCACGGGATGCTTGAAGTTCGGATCCTTGACGCTGGTCCCTTCGGAGTGGCAACGGCCGCAGATCATGGCCTGCCTGTCGAATGACAGGGTGGAGATCTGCCCAATCTTCGTCTTGTCGCCTGTGGTGGCGTGGGCGCTGCCCGGTCCGTGGCAGGCTTCGCACTGAACGCCCGCCTCGTTGTAAGTCTTCTTTGCCGGGTCGTACCCCGTCACGTGGCAGGGAACGCACTGGGTCGTGGCGTCCACCACCTGAAGCGGCTTCCAGCGCTTCTCGTTCACAAACCACTTGCCCGGCAGGGTCTTGCCGTCTTTGCCGATGTACGCCTGCGAACGCTTCCCGACCCCGAGCACCTTGTGGATGTCTTCCTTGTTCACCGGGCAATCATCGCCGAACTCGGCAACGATTGCCCCCTGGTCCGAGGCCATCAGGAGTGCTCTTGGGTGCGCCGTCTTCTCGAACGCCTCCACCAGCTCTTTATGGGTCACCTTATGGCAGACGACACACAGTTTGGAGCCGGAGTATGTGGCATCCGCAGGCGGCTGAGCCACCGCAATATGCGTCACCGTCAACACTGCGGCGGCGACTGCCAGTGTGGCGGCCCCGCCGATGAGAGCGTTCTTTCGTGGCTGGCTCATCTCTTCAGACCCCTTCACGCCGGGCCGGGACCCGGTCTCGCGTCAAACCTGACTTCAGAATACCTCACCCGTTAGACCCCGTTCAATGGACCTTTGGTACGGTCCGCCCCGGCGGAGCCTTTTACAACCTCAGAAACTGACCGCCCGCAGCCAGTCATGCAGCAGGAACCAGAGCCGGCCGATCAGAAGCGACATCCTGGCCATCACTGTGGCTCCGAACATCGCCCCGAAGCCCAGCATCAACATCCACCGGCCGATCTGCGCCGCCCTTGCCGCCCTTTTGTGCTTCTCATAGTCGAAGCTGAAGAAGAAATAGCTCATCACCGTGAGCAGCACGAACAGGAAAATGGCGTTGTTCACCGCCCCCGATACGGACAGTCCCGGGCTGTCTCCCACCGGCGCGTGCGGGACGACGGGCTTCAGGCTTGCGGCGATCTTCGGGAAGTTGGCACCGGCGAAGTCCTGGAACATCCAACCCACCGCCAGGCCCATCACCGCTCCGAACGCCAGCCTGCTGATCCAGTTGTGCTTCTGGGAGTAGACGAAATAGAACATCGCCCCGCCTGTCAGCGCAAACGCCCACCACCAGCGCCCCTCGTTCCACATGGGCACCCACCACTTGGGGATGAGGATCTCGCTGACCACGAGGAACAGCCCGTAGCCCACCGCCAGCCCCAGATAGAAGTGCTCGAACAGGCGGTAGACCACGTTCTCCCGATACAGAAACGTGTAGATGGCCAGGGTGCAGACAGCTCCGGACCAGACCACCGCCCGCTGGACCGCTTCCGGGTTCGAGAAGAACTGCTGCAGCGCTTCGTTCATCGCCCGGATCCTCCGGCGCGCCGAGACGCGAAGTAGCCGATGTTCGCCAGCACGATGAGGAAGATCATCAACAGCTCCGCCAGCGAAAGTGAGTTGGACCATCGCACGCCGCTGCGCGGGTCGTTCAGGAGCGTCTCATACTGCGCGCCACCCACCAGTCCGGGCAGCATGCCGACCAGCTGCTTGGCATCCAAAGGATCATAGCCCTGCGCCACCATGACAGCCGTCGGCGCGTATGCGATGGGGGTGCCGTAGACGGCCTGAATGAAAGCCACCCACAGCATGATGTTGCCGACGGGCGTGATGTGGCAGACGAAGCCGATGTCGTCAATGTCCTTCACGCCCTTCATGACGGGCAGCTCGGACAGGGGCCTCCCCCGGTAGTCCTGTCGCACGGTGCCCGGAATGTCCTTGGCCATGGACTTCAAAAAGGCCACCATCGGCACGGCCTTCCAGCCCCAGTTGACCCAGTCTCTGCCATACACCTTGCCATACTCCGGCGCAAGGCGCTCCGCGGTGTTCTGCATCAGCGTGGTGGTCTGGGGAGCCCACGGCAGGATGGCGAAGGGCACGTTGTTGCGGAACAGATGGCGCATCAGCGCTTCCGTCTGGGGCAGGCTTTCGGCCAGCGTTCCCGCGCCCCAGTCTCCGGAAAGGATGGCCAGCTTCCCCTTCGGAATGGCCTCCACTGCGTCGTAGACGCCCCTGACTTCCGGCGTGATGGCCGTCGGCAACTTGAACGGGACGAACATCGGCAAAGCGATGACCGCCACCAGCAGGACATACATCACCCGGCGGTCGATGCGCTGCATCCGTTCGAAGATGCTCACCGGGTTAAACCTCCTTCTCGAAATAGCTGCCGCGCTCCAGCGACAACCAGATCCTCAGGCCCATCGCCAGCGCTCCCACGGCGATCCCGAACTCAATGCCCCGCTGCGCCGCCGCATTTGGCTTCCACAGAATCCACTGGCTGATGTTCTCCAGCCGAAGGTTGTGGAGGAACCCCCACTCAGGCTGGATCCAGCTGGTCAACCAGATGCCCACCGGAACCTGCCCCAGCATGACCAGGAATGCTGCGCCCATCATGATGGTCGCCTCCACACTGCGGATACGGAACGCGCGGTAGGCGGCGGAGATGATGAAGAACGCGATGAGCGAAAACATCGCCGCGTCCAGCGAGAACAGCCAGCCATCCGTTGCGATCTTCCAGAGACCCTGCCAGATCGCACTGTCCTGCCCCGCCCCGAAACGCTGGAAGAAACCGATGACGGCCATCACGATAACGCCGACGAAGAAGAAGACGCTGAATCCCCAGTTTTTCCGCCCCTGCAGGATGTTCTTGCCGTGGATGTGCACCAGGTTGGTCAGCCCCAGCGCGAACGTGAAGCCCGCGATGACCTGCCAGGCGTTTGTCAGGGCCTGCATATAGGGGGAGAGGAAGTTCTGGTCCGGGTCCAGTCCCGCGTAGAGGAGCTCGAACACTTTTTTCCCGAACGCTCCCTTGGAAAGCAGGAACGGCTCGGCGGAAGAGCGAGGCGCGATGAGGAACTCCAGGCTGAAGTACAGTCCTCCGATGAACGTCACCACGGCGATGAGCGGCTTGCGTGCCCGCCGCGGCACGAACGTCAGCCCGAAGATGAACAGCGCCCCCGTGACCAGCGCCCCCAGGATGAAGAGCGTCTTCTCGGGATTATCCGTATGCGGTCCCCAGAACGAAGCCATCCCTACTTGCCCACCTTGAACCACTCCAGCACCACGGAGCCTGCCGGGACCCACGGCGAGATGCTCACTCCTATGACGCCGACGATGAGCGCGGCGATGATGACCAGCTTGCCCAGATCCTGCCCCACCAGGCTGCCCAGGAGCGTCGGTTCCTTGGAGAGGTAAGCGCTTCCAGCGTAATACTCGTCTCCGATGATGCAGTAGTCGCAAGCCGCAATGAAGAACGGAAGCTGTGTGATCTGCGGAGTTCCCGCCACCTGGATGGCGCCCACGTGGTGCCCCGTCTCCGCAAGGATCAAAGCTTCCGCGAAGAAGCTCCCGAAGTAGAAGCAGCTCGCCACCCTCTCCCGCGACATCAACCCGATGGACGCCGAAGCGTATGCGAACTGCTGGTCTGACAGGAACTTGATGTCGTCCTGCTCGTACAGCTCGGGCGCTCCCTCCCGGGCATACGCTTCCCGTGCCACGTCCTGGGCGATGGTATACAGAACAGCATCTGCCAGAGCCACCATCACCCGCGTCCGGAACTTGGCCGCCAGTTTGATGATGTGCGACAGAATGGAGAGCGACTGCAGCCCCACAATGTCCAGCCCCTGTATGCCGGGGGAGTAGAATATGGGCCGGCCCATCTCGGTGGCGCGGCCGACGGCCTCGTCTATGGCCGAAAGACCAGGGATCCTGCGAATGTAAAGCTCCCTGCCGCGCCGCGCGCTGAGGATCTTCCACAAGATGAAGAACACGATCACGCTTTCGAACACCAGGACCGGCAGCGTTGCGTGGCTCAACGGCTCGCCTCCTTTTGCGCATCGCGGAGCTCTTCGATGCGGCTTATCATCAGCTCAATGCCTCCCGGGTGATAGAGCAGGCGGGCAAGCTTCTGAACCCCGCCCGCCCCGAGCGCCGGTCCGAGCACCGGCGTCGCCGCCACCAGCGCCTGCCCCGCCAGCCGCGAAAGGGGCCGGTGCATCTCCAGCATCAGGATGGCGGGAACGGACAGCCCCATCCCGACCACCCGGCGGGCCACTGCCTCCGCCATCTCAACGGCTTCTTCCTGGCTGAGCGGAGAAGCCAGGTCAATCACTCCTCTGCCTCCGCCGCCCGCGCCCGCAGATGCTTCACCGCCTCGATCACCTGCTCCCGCTCCGGCCCGAACCGCAGGAACACGCCGCGGAACGCATCCATCCGCGAAGGTCTGCGAAGCGGCGACAGCTTCACTCCCTCTTCCGACAGCCAGACCGAACGCACCCGCTCCCAGGGAATCTCCTGGCGGCTGAAGAGGCATGCTGCCGACGCGGCGCGCCTGCGCAGCTCGTAGCGCACGGGGAACAGATAGTCCCCGATGGATGCCGCCAGCAGCCCGGCCGCCAGAAATCCCGCCAGAGGGGAGCCAAGCATCCGGGCTCCTGCAAAGCCGGTCAACAACAGACAAGGGATTACGAGCAGGAGCATCTGAGGGCGCTCGCGCAGGCGATGGATCGTCCAGGTGAGGACGACGGGATCGTTCACGTAGCTCTGGGCGCTCGTTGTCATCGGGCGTCTGTGAGGAGGGGCGGCTCTTCCCCGTTCGCCTTATTCAGCAGGGGTGGGGTCGAATTCCTCTCTGCGGCGATCGGTCCGGCAATAGTTTTCGCTGGCGGTTTGCGGCGGAGCACAGAGACTGCTCAAGTAGCTCGAAGGGTCAGAGCGGATTCGTCTCAGATGCGTTCTGGGCGTTCGACAGCGCGTGCATCGCGCTGGCGCGATGTCCCTGTCAGCTCCCGCGCCCGCTCCGCCACCTGCTCTGCTGTCAGTCCCACTTCTCTGCGCTGCGCCTGCTGGCTGTCGTGCTCCAAGAAGCGGTCCGGAACCCCCACGCGCGACACCCTGCATTCCGGGGCTGCCACAGACAACAGCTCCAGCACCGCGCTGCCGAACCCTCCGGCCAAGGCGTTCTCCTCCAGCACCACCATCTTGCCGCACTTGCGCGCGGCCGCGCAGATGCGCTGCTCATCGAGCGGCTTCACGAAGCGCGCGTCTATCACTTCCGCCGAAATGCCATCGGCGTGAAGCATATCCGCCGCCTCCTCTGCCGTGATGACACTGCTCCCACACGCCACCAGCGCCACATCCGAACCCTCGCGCAGAGTCCTTCCGCGTCCGATGGGTATGGGCCTCGGCTTGCGCTTTTCCCAGGGCCGAGGGCACGGCCCACGCGGATACCGGAGCACGATCGGGCCATCGTGCTGGACTGCGGTCAGCAGCATGTCCGCCAGTTCCTGCAGATCGGATGGGGCCATGATCACGATTCCCGGCATCAGCCGGAGATACGAGAGGTCGAACACACCCTGATGGGTGGCCCCATCGTCTCCCACAAGGCCCGCCCGGTCCAGACAGAAGATCACGGGGAGATGCTGGATGCACACGTCATGCAGCACCTGGTCGAAGGCGCGCTGGAGGAACGTGGAATAGATGGCCACCACCGGCCGCAGACCTGAGGCCGCCAGCCCTGCGGCGAAGGTCACCGCGTGCTGCTCCGCGATCGCCACATCGTAGAACCGTTCCGGGAAGCGCTCCGCGAACGCGGCCAGCCCCGTGCCGTCCGGCATGGCGGCCGTGATGGCCACGATGCGCTCATCCGCCTCCGCCAGTTCCAGCAGGGTCTGGCTAAACCCGCTGGTCCAGGTGGGATTCCCGCCCTCCTTCTTCTGGAACTTTCCGCATCCCGTGTCGAACGGCGTGACCCCGTGGAACACCCGCGCGTCGTTTTCGGCGTACTCCACTCCCTTGCCCTTGGTGGTGACCACGTGCACCAGGACAGGTTCCTTCATCTCGCGCACGGCGCGGAAGATCTCGATCAGCTCCTCCGTGTTATGACCATCGATGGGGCCGAGGTAGGTGAATCCCAGGTTCTCGAAGACGGGCCCCTCGCCCGGGGACATCAGGTGAGCCATGCCCAGCTTCAGACCCTCGGCGGCATGCTCGATGGCTTTGCGGCCCACTTTCAGATGCTGGATGAAATCCTTCGCCCTCTGCTCCAGGCTGTGAAGGATCGGCTGGCTGCGCAGGCGGGCCAGATGGTAAGAGAGCGCCCCCACCGCCTGCGCGATGGACATGGAGTTGTCGTTCAGGATGACCTTAATGTTAGCCTTGAGCTCGCCGGCGTGGTTCAAAGCCTCCAGCGCCATTCCGGCTGTTAGGGCGGAATCGCCGATGACCGCCACCACCTCTTCATCGCCGCCCCGCAGGTCGCGCGCTTCGGCAAACCCCAGCGCAGCCGAGATGGACGTTCCCGCGTGCCCGGCCCCGAACACGTCGTAAGGACTCTCCTCGCGCCGCAGAAAGCCGGAAAGCCCGCCTCCCTGCCGGATGGTATGGAACTGGTCGCGGCGGCCGGTCAGAAGCTTGTGCGGATAGGCCTGATGGCCGGTGTCGAAGATGATGATGTCTTTCGGGGCGTCCCAGACGGTGTGCAGGGCGATGGTCAGCTCCACGGTGCCCAGATTGCTGGCCAGGTGCCCGCCGGTCTTGCTGACCACATTCAGAATGGTCTCCCGGATCTCGGCTGCAAGAATGCGCCGCTCCTGCGGCGTCAGGCTCTTCAGGTCGGCGGGGCTGTTGATGCGCTCCAGCACGCCCTTCATATCGTCAGTCAAGATGACAGTTCTCCTTCAGCGGCCCGTTCGGCCAGCAGATGCTCCGCAACCAGGATGTCCTCCAGGCGGTCCATATCCTCCCCGATCTCGGGATCCGGACAGATAAGGGCCCGCAGCTTTCCGCCGATGGCCCGCTCCGCCGCCCGCTCCACGGCGGCAATGTCCAGCGCTCCCGGCCAGAGCTTCTGCGCAACCACTGCCCGGATCAGGGTGGATACCCCGATCATCGCGGCCAGGCGAAAAGGCTGCTTGCGCGCCTGATAAATTCCCTGAATCCTGTCCCTGTTCTGAAGCGCGAAGCGCCTGTTTATCAGGACGGCGTTACCGCCGGTAAACGTCCCTTCCCGCAAACGCAGATAGGTGCGTCTCAAACCCGGATAGCTGCGCTCGCAGTCTTCTTTCCGGATGACGGGATACACGAAGTCCGCCTCCAGCGACAGTCCCTTCTCCACAAGCCTGCGGATGGCCGGACCACTCACCATCGGGATGTCCGAGCTGGCCACAAGCACCATCTGCGCATCCTCGCCGGCCGCTTCCATCCCTCGCATCAGGTTTTCCAGAAAGGTGTCGCCAGGCGGGACGGTCACCTCGGCGTCACTCTGGAAAGCGCCCACCAATATTCTGGTGCGGATACAGCCCGAGTCCCGCAGGGCATCCAGCACACGATCGGCCATTTTCCGACCCGCCAGCGGAGCTTCGGCGCGCCAGTTGACATTGTATCTTGCTTTCAGTTTGTCGTCTGCCGGTGCGCCGGCCAGCACCACACAGTCCAGCGCCGGGACGGTCATGGGGGCCCCCCTTCCGGCGTAGAGGACGAGACGGCCCTCCACACGTCACCGAAACCGGATGCTGCGCCTTCCGCAGCGTCCCGCGTGGGGAAGACGCCGAACACCGCACTACCGCTTCCGCAGAGCAGAGCGGCTTCCGCGCCCGCCTCCAGCAGCCTCTGCTTCAGTCGGGCGATCTCTGGGTGGCGTGCGAAGACGACGGGCTCGAAGCTGTTTCCCAGGGATGTCAGCAACGCGTCGCGATCGTCTGACTGGAGCGCCCTGACGGCCATCTCTGCAAAACCGGTCGTTCCGCCAGCGCCGGAGCGGTCCAGCTCCGCGTATGCCCACGCCGTGGAGACCCCGATATCCGGGCGGACGATCAGGAAGTGCAGGGAGAGACTTGAGGGAATCTCGAGCAGGCGCTCCCCTTTTCCTTCGCCCAGAGCAATCCGCCCATTTAGAAAAAACGGGACGTCCGAACCCAACAGGTCGGCCAGGGCGGACAGCTTGCCCGCGTAGCCGAAGATCTCCGCCGCGCCACGAAGCGCTGCCGCGGCGTTGGAGGACCCGCCGCCCAGGCCGGACTGCATCGGAATCCGCTTGCGCAGGCGGATCTCCAGTCCCTGGCCGGCGCCGCATTCGCGCCGGATCATCTCCGCCGCCTGCACAGCCAGATTGGCTTGTCCGAGCGGCGCGTCTCCGTCTTCCACGACGAGACGGATGCCCGGCTGATCGGACGGAGTGAGCTCAAGCTCATCGGCAAGGTCTATGCGACAGAACACCGTGCGGATGTCGTGATACCCGTCAGGGCGACGATGCCCGACATCCAGGGCGAGGTTGATTTTGGCGGGGGAGACGAGGGACAGAGTCATCGAGCCGGCGGACCTTCTTCTTTCGGCATTATACACGCCGGAGCCGCTGCCCGTCCTGCCGCGAGGAAACGGACGCCGCTTCCTTCTGCGTGACGGGGAGGTTTGCTCCTGCGAGATAAGCACGATCACCGAAACATCCCACCCCAGCCGGTGAGGATGGAGAACGCCGCAAAGTCCCGGCCATCTCAGGAAAGCGCCTTGACACTCCAACAACCGAACTTTGACGAAAGCGCAACTCCTCGAAAACCGTGCTGAACCCCGCAGGGTTTAGACTAGCAATGGCGTGGCTGGATTGAAGACGCCTCGCATCTGGATCGTTCAATAGAGGGAGAAGTCACCGTGAAAACCATACTGGCCGCATTGCTGGTGCTCTTGGCCGTGGCGCCCGGCGCGCACGCCGCCGCGGCTCTGGAGACCATCACGCTCTGGGATTTTCAGGACCATTACTGGAGCGATGAATGGCAGGACTGGGTCGTGGAGCCGGAATACACGCCGGAGATCGGTGAGGGGACTTGGGAAGCGCAGGGACTCGCCGTCTGGGATCCGGAGCAGGAGGACTACCGCGATCCTGACAACCCCCTGGAGACCACATCCAGCAGCGACCCCATCCACGAGATCAACGAGTTTATGGGCCTGGCTCTGGATTTTGATAACTCGCCCGCTCAGGGAACGGACAACAAGACCGCCGGCGTACGGTTCAATGTCTCCACGAAGGGCTACACCGGTATCGTCATCAGCTTCGACATCCGCCACAAGTACCGCTCGCCTCGCCACGCCCGCGTGCAGTATACCGTGGACGGCGTCAACTGGATAGACAGCACGCTGTTCGAGGCCGACAACCCGAACGAGGCCGACTACTGGTACAACGGGCGGACGGTGGATCTCTCCGGCGTCCCGGGTGTGGACGACAACCCGAGTTTCGCCTTCCGCGTGGTGGCTGAGTTTGGCCCGTCCGGCCAGTACGAGGCTTCCAAGACCGGTTCTGTCTACAGGCAGCGCGACAACTTCCGCTTCGATATGGTACGTGTGAGCGGCATACCCATTGGAGCGCCGAAGGCTTACCTCATCAGCAACCGCGACACCCGCCACCCGATCATCTCCAGCGCAAAATCCAATTTCCGCTTCACCGTCTGGGGACGGGTTAGCGCTCTGGACGGCGGCGGTTTCACCCTGGACGACGGCTCGGGCGCCCCGGTGCGCGTGCTGGCCGAAGGAGCGCAGGGTCTCTCCGAAGGCGATTATGCCAGGGCTACCGGCACGCTGGACAACAGCGGAGAGATTGTGACACTCCAGTCCTCCGCAACAGAGGTGGAGAAGCTCGACTGACCAACATTCCGCTTTCCCGCCCTGCCGGGCGGTTCTCATAGCAGGCAGAAGGAGAGGAGACAACTCGAATGATCAGACGAATCGCCAGAGCCGTAGCGCTGACGGCAGCCTTCGCGACGATCGTGACCGCCGCGCAGGCCGCCAGCATCATCACGCTCTGGGACTTTCAGGACTACTATCAGGATCCCGTCACCCTGGACTGGATCGTGACTCCACGCTACACGCCGAGCATCGGCTCCGGGGGCTGGGAAGTGCAGGGAACGGCGGTCTTCGACCCGGATCAGCAGGATTACCGCGACCCCGCCAACCCGCTGGAGACCACATCCAGCAGTGATCCTATCCATCTCATCAACGAGTTCATGGGATACGGCCTGGACGTGGACAACGCTCCGCCGCAGGGCACGGGCAACAAGACCGCCGGCGTCCGCTTCAACGTGTCCACGGTGGGCTACGAGAACATCGTGGTGAGCTTCGACATCCGCCACAAGTATCGCTCGCCCCGGCACGCCCGCGTGCAGTACACGGTGGACGGCGTCAACTGGGTGGACAGCCTGCTGTTCGAAGCCGACAACCCGAACGAGGCCGACTACTGGTACAACGGCCGGACGGTGGATCTCTCCGGAGTGCCCGGCGTGGCCGACAACCCGCTCTTCGGGTTCCGCGTGGTGGCCGAGTTCGGTCCGTCCGGGCTCTACGAAGCCTCCAAGACCGGAGCCACTTTCCGTCAGCGGGATCTGTTCCGCTTCGATATGGTGCAGGTTTCCGGCACGGTGATCCCGGAGCCCGCTTCGCTCCTCACCCTGGGACTGGGAGCGGCAGGGTTGATCGGCTCCATTCGCCTGAAGAGGCGTTGACATATCCGCCTGCCGGGAGCGGGCGCGGCTTGCCCGCTCCCGGCACTCGCGTTTCAGGAAACTCACAGGGGCCTGTCCCCGGCGCAAGGACGGCTGAAGATGAAAAGACTCCCCCTTAACTCCGGATTCACTCTCATCGAGCTTCTGGTGGTCATCGCGGTCATCGCGATCCTGGCGTCCATCCTTTTTCCGGTTTTCGCATCGGCGAAGAAGAGGGCGCAGCAGTCAACGTGCGCATCCAACATGCGCCAGATCGGGATGGCGATGAGTATGTATACGGCGGACAACAAGGACCGTTTTCCGCCGCCGAAAGCTCCCAGCCCGAAGAACCCGTCCTCCATGATCACATGGGGCAAGTATTACTGGATGTTCACCATCAACCAGTACACTAACGGAAAGCCTGCCTCCTGGGACCGCCCGGCTGACAGCTTCTTCGTGTGCCCGACGGAGCCCGTGAAGCACGCGCTCTCCGGATCCCGCACGGAGAACATCTTCCCGGAGCCGGCGACGAGCTGGGGGTTGAAGCGGAACCAGTACCGTGTTCTGGAGTTCTGGTGCAGCTACAGCATCAACGAATGGATCGTGGATGATGCGCCGGGGTTCGGGTTTCCGTTCCTGGGATCCTGGGAAAACCCTGCCGGGTCCTTCATGGTGCTGGAGTCCAGCGACACGGAGATCGAAGGAGACGAGCTAGACGAGCTGCGGTGGCCCCATCAGGGTGGAACGAACATCCTTTACATGGACGGGCACGTTCAGTGGCAAAGGGTGGAATACAGCGGACCCATTACCAGCAACCCGCAGACCGGCCTAAGGATGACTTCTGCAGAACCGCGATACTGGAAGTTTCCACCGGCAAGCTCCGTGGGTGACGACGACTGGGGACCATGGACGCCGCGGGGGGATGACTGATGAATCGGGCTTTCTTGCTGGTGCTGGCGGTTATGCCGGGGCTGCTGTTCACAGGCTGCTCCTCGGCGGACGTTGCAGGCGCGAAAGCGGCCGGGCAGTTGCCGGTCATTCGGATCCAGCCTGTCGTGGCGACGGATGCTGTGCCGAACGACGCAGATGACCCGGCCATCTGGGTTCATCCTCAGGACCCTCGCCGAAGCCTCATCATCGGCACTGACAAGGGTGATGAGAACGGCGGACTCTACGTCTTCTCCCTGGACGGAAAGTTGGTGCAGTCCGTGCCGGGCATGCTACGTCCGAACAACGTCGACGTGGAATACGGCTTCCGGCTGGGCGGTCGAGAGACGGATATCGCTGTCTCGACAGAACGCGGTAAGCAGAGGCTGCGTGTCTTCGCCATTGACCGGCAGACCGGCCGCCTGACCGACGTCTCCGGCTCTACGGCCGTTTTTCAGGGGGAACAGGGCGAGAAAGCTGCTCCAATGGGGATCGCCCTCTACCGGCGCCCCTCCGATGGTGCAGTCTTCGCCATCGTCAGCCGAAAGACCGGAGATTCCGGGAGCTATCTGGGCCAATACCTGCTGACTGATGGCGGCGACGGCAAGGTGAACTGCCGCGAGGTGCGGCGCTTCGGCGAGTTCGGCGGCACCGGCGAGATTGAGTCCGTGGCCGTGGATGACGAGGCCGGGTTCGTCTACTACTCCGATGAGGCATTCGGCATCCGCAAGTATCTTGCCGATCCGGACGCGCCGGAAGCCGACCGACAGCTGGCCGTCTTTGGCGGGGAAGGTTATCAGGGAGACCGTGAGGGTCTGGCCATTTATACACTGAACGGTGGGGGGTATCTCATCAGCACGGACCAGATCAAGAACGGGTCCCGCTATTACCTTTTTCCCCGAGATGGAGGTCCAGCGCACCGGCACGAACCCGCTGTTGCGGTCATAGAGGCAGGCGCGGACGACACGGACGGCATCGAAGCAGTCTCGAAGCCGCTGGGGGACCGTTTCCCGGAAGGCATCCTCGTGGTAATGAACAGCAAGGACCGCAACTTCCTCATTTTCGACTGGCGCGATATCCGCAAAGGGCTTCCCCGGGAGCAAGCCGCGGCCCGCTAGCGGCTTTCCGGCTTGCACAGTCCGTTATTGCGGGTAAGATGTGAGCGGCCGCCCTTTCCGGGGCGGCCGCCATTTCAGGGAGACTTATCCGCAGTATGGGCATACTGGTCGGCAAAGATACGCGCCTGATGGTGCAGGGATTCACCGGGCGAGAGGGGCAGTTTCACTCCCGGCAGATGCTGGAATACGGCACCAGCATCGTGGCGGGCGTCACTCCGGGAAAAGGTGGCACACAGGAGCTGGGAGTTCCTGTCTTCGACACCGTCCGCGAGGCTCGCGATGCCACCGGCGCGAATGCGACGGTCATCTTCGTCCCGGCCCGCTTCTGCCGGGATGCCATTATCGAGGCAGTGGATGCCGGGATTCCCCTGATCGTCTGCATAACGGAGGGGATCCCCGCGCAGGATACGGTATACGCTGTCAATCTGGTGCGCCAGCGGGGCCTCCGGATGATCGGTCCCAACTGCCCTGGCATCATAACTCCGGGCGAGTGCAAAGTGGGCATCCTGCCAGGAGACATCTTCACTCCCGGACCTGTGGGGCTGGTATCGCGCAGCGGGACCCTGACCTACGAGATCGTTGACGAGCTGACACGCGCCGGGCTGGGGCAATCCACCTGCGTTGGGATCGGAGGGGATCAGACGCCGGGGATGACGTTCCTGGACGTGCTGCCGCTCTTCGAACAGGATCCGCAGACCCGCGCCGTGGTGCTGGTGGGGGAGATCGGCGGATCGGACGAAGAGCTGGCTGCGGAGTATATCGCGCGGCAGATGACGAAGCCGGTCATCGGGTTCATCTCCGGGCGGTCTGCACCTCCCGGCAAGAGAATGGGCCACGCTGGAGCCATCATCAGCGGACGCACCGGCACCCCGCAGGCCAAAGTGGAGGCGCTGACGGCCGCCGGTGTCAAGGTTGCGGACACCACCCACGATATACCGTCTCTGGTCCGGGAGGCGCTGGCCTGATTTCACCCACAAAGGCGGTCCCGGACCCGTTCAGATGTTCCAAGACAGGAGAGCGAGGATTCAGACGGGCCACTCTCCAGAGGACGTTATGACAAGTATCGCCTTCATCGGGATGGGAGCCATGGGCGCTCCCATGGCGGGAAATCTGCTGAAGGCTGGTTTCCCCGTCATCGTCCACAACCGGACGCGGGAGCGCGAGGAGCCCCTGGCGGCCCTCGGGGCCGGAAGGGCAGCCAGCCCGTCGGAGGCGGCCTCGCATGCTGCCATCATCTTCACCTGCGTCAGCGATGTCCCGGACGTGGAGGAGGTCATCTGCGGTCCTCGTGGCGTGCTGCAGGGCATACAACCCGGACGGCTGGTGGTGGACTTGAGCACCATCGGACCGAAGGCGGCGCGCTCCATCGCCACCCGTTGCCGTGAAGCGGGTGTGCGCTTCGTGGATGCTCCGGTCTCCGGAGGACCACTCGGGGCGCAACAGGCCACTCTGTCCATTATGGCAGGCGGTGAAGCTGCCGATCTGGAGGAGACGTTGCCGGCGCTGCGGGCGATGGGTAAGACCATCGTCCACTGCGGGCCGGTGGGTGCGGGACAGGCAACCAAGCTGGTGAATCAGATCGTGGGGGCGTGCACGTTCTGCGCTGTGGCGGAGGGCCTCACCTTCTCCCGGGCGGCCGGGCTGGACGGCGCAAAGACCATCGAGGCCATTGGCGGAGGCGCTGCGGGAAGCTGGATGATGACGAACCTGGCTCCGCGGATGCTTGCGCACGACTTCGAGGGAGGCTTCAAGGTTTCGCTCCAGGCGAAGGATCTGCGGCTGGTGCTTGCGGAGGCGGACGAGATGGGCCTTCCTCTCCCTATTACGCGTCTTGTGATGCAGCTTCTGACCTGGCTGGAGGACAACGGGCACGGTCAGCATGGCACTCAGAGCATCGTCGCAGCCTACGAGGCCATGCGGAACGGACCGCCAGGGTAAAGTGCGGAACCGGTTACAGAAGGACTCTGCATCGTATGTATCTAACCCCGCCGTAGAGCGCCGCCAGGTTCGCGGCGCCGGACGGAAACCGGCGGATCTTGCACACACAGTCGAACATCCCGATCAGGACTCCCCTTCACACCTCGGGTGAGGAACCACCCGCGAGAGCGTTTACTCTGCGCGCACTCGTGTTGGGAGTCGTCGTCACCACCGTCATCAACCTGTGGCTGCATCATGCGGAACTGACACTTTCCGGGCGCGGGCACAGCGCCATCTCCAACACGTCCATTCCGCTTGGCGCGTTCGATATGCTTTTCGCGCTGGCGGCGGTGAACCTGCTGGTGGGCTTCGCCGCGCCCTCGCTGCGGCTGCGGCGCGGGGAGCTGATCATCATCTACACGATGTCGGCGGTCTCCACCGTTCTGTCCAGCTCCGGTGGGCTGCATTTCCTGCTGCCGGCTCTGACCAGTCCCTTCTTCTTCGCCACCCGGGAGAACCGGTGGGCGGAGCTGTTCCACCCTTACATCCCGGACTGGATGGCAGTGAAGGACAGAGGGGCGCTGACGGGGTTCTATTACGGCGGCCGTGACGTGGACTGGTCGGCCTGGCTTGCGCCGCTGGCGTCCTGGCTGGGCTTCCTGACGGTCTTTGCCTTCTCAACTCTGTGCGTTGCGCTCATTCTGCGCCGCCTGTGGGTGGAGAGCGAGAAGCTTCCGTTCCCCACCGTCACGCTCCCGCTGGAGTTGACCCGCGAAGGGGTGCCGCTCTTCCGCAACCGCCTGTTCTGGGCGGGACTCGCCCTCACCCTCGGACTTCAGGTTCTGAACACGCTCAGCTGGAACATTCCTCAGGTGCCTTCCATCAACACCCGCGGCATCCGTCTGTCCGACTGGCAGCTTTCGCCGCCATGGGACTCCATTGCCTCCACGCAGCTCAGCGTTTTCGGGTTCGCCGTCGGAATCGGCTATCTGCTTTCCACAGAGGTTGCTTTCAGCTGCTGGTTCTTCTTCCTGATCACCCGCGCGGAGATCGTCTGGGGGAAGATGAGCGGCTGGTCGCTGGGCGCAAGCGAAGGAGCGCTGAGCGCCTTCCCGTGGATCGGGCACCAGGGGGCGGGTGCGTATCTGGGCATCACGCTGGCGCTGCTGTGGATGGGGAGGCGCTACTTCGCTTCGGTGTGGCGTTCGGCGATCGGGCGGCCTCCCGAGGGGTTCGAGGATGAAGCCCGCGTGTACCGTTTCGCTGTGGCGGGTCTTGCGCTGTCGCTGGTGGCTATGGCGGCGTTCTGTATCGTGGGGGGTATACAGCCCCGCACGGCGGCCGTTTTCCTGCTGCTGACGATCGCCTACCTCATAGCAGCCACACGCACCCGCGCCGAGACCGGCAACGCCTGGCCCACCGGGCCGGATGTAGACGCGTATTCGCTTATGACCACCGTGGGGGGCACGCGCATCTTCTCTCCCGCCGACCTGACGGTGCTGCTGTTCGTGCGAAGCGCCACCGCCGCGCAGGACTTCCGCGGAGCCTGCATGCCCCACCAACTGGACGCCCTGAAGATGGGACCGGAAGGGGGGCTCAGGGTGAGCCAGGTGGCGTTCGCTCTGATGCTGGCGACAGTGCTGGGTGTGATCATCAGCGCGGTTATCGCGGTGACGCTGTTCACGAACCTGGGGGCGGTGGCGCGGATAGACGCCTGGCGCGGACTGGCGGGCTTGCGGGCTTTCGATGCGGCCAGCTCTCTGATGCTCGCCCCGCGCGACCCGGACCCGGCGGGTGCTGCCGCGGTAGGGTTCGGCATGCTCACCGTGTTCGCCCTTATGGCCGCACGGGTGCAGTGGGTCTGGTGGCCCTTCCACCCCATCGGCTATGCGATGGCCAACACTCCCACCATGAACTACGCCTGGGTATCCATGCTGGTGGCGTGGGCCGCCAAGGTGATCATCGTGCGGACCGGTGGCATGCGGCTCTACCGGCAGGCTCTGCCGTTCTTCCTGGGTCTGATTGCAGGGGACTTCCTGGGAGGCGGCTCCACCACTCTGGCCGCCATCCTGTTCGGCACCAACGCCTACCCCGCAAACTGGTGACCTGTGGAAAAGCCCGGCGGTTTGCCGCCGGGCTTTGAAACGCGTATTCTTGCTGCAGGAATCTCAGAACCCCGGATCCGGCTCCGAAGGCGGGCCCATCGGTCCGCCTGGCGGAGGACCATCCATCGGAGGAGGCCCACCCGGAGGCGGAGGTCCTACCGGCTGTCCCGGTCTCTCATCCCGTCCGGGAAGCCGCGGCCAGATCCGCTTCCGGCGCTCCTGCCGCTCCTTGAGGATCTCGGTGAGCTTCCGGTTCTGCTCGGGCGTCAGGAACCTGCGCACTCCGGTCCAGAATTCGATGCCTTCCACGATCACCTGTGAGCGCAACCTTCCGATCTGCTCCACCAGCTCTTTGGCGCGCGCTGAGTCCGGCTGATCTTTTAGAAGCTCCTCGGAAAGCTGGCGGTAGAGCGGCGGTAGCTGCTCCATGGTTTCCCTGACCTTTTTACCCGCAGACTCGGCGAGCTGGCGGATCTTCTCCTTCTGCTCCACGCTCAGCAGAAGGGCATCCGAGATGCGCTGCATCTCTTTGCCCTTCATGGGAGGGAGCATCATACCGATCTGCGGGTCGCCCTCACCGGAGACAGGTCCCGGTTCGAAGCTTGGGCCCCTTCCTCCGGGTGGAGGGCCGGCCTGAGGCCTCACTCCGGGCCCCCCCGGCGGCATCTGCGCGAACGCCGTTGCGGCGGTGGTCGCCAGAAGCGCCAGGCACACCGGCCAGAAAAGCACTCGCTTCGTTTTCATCTTCGTTCAGCTCCTTTGCCGGTCATCTTCCGCAAGAGCTGTATCCGTACTCACCGGCGGCCGGATCTCGCACGCCGAACCCTCTCCAGACCTTCGCGTGCAGCGGAGCATTTCGGGTCGAGCTGGAGCGCCCGCCGATACGCTGCTTCCGCGCGGGCGGGGTCGTTGAGTTTCTGTTCGTAGATGCTGCCCATCCTGAGGGGAATACTGACCCAGTGCGGAGCCAGCTCGCCCGCCTGACGGTAAGCGGCCAGCGATTCCTCGTAGCGCCCCAGGTCCTCTTGGATGCGCCCGATGAAATACCGGGGCGTTCCCTGGCCGGGCGCAAGAGCCGCTGCCTGAGTGAACTCGTAAAGCGCGCCTTGGAGGTCCTTTTTCTTCTCATAGAGAGCGCGGGCGTATTCCAACCGGTGGGAATAGCCCATCGGCTCGAGCGCCACCGCCCTGCGGAGCTCTTCGATGTATTCATCGCTGCGCCCCCTGGCCGCCAGCAGGGCAGCCATCTGACGGCGCAGCAGCACCGCGTCCGGCCTGCCGGCCAGAGCCTCTTTCAGGACCTGCTCGGCCTCGTCCAGACGGCCGCTCTTCATCAGCTCCTGAGCCCGCGCCGCTGTCTTCTGATCCTCCGGGCTGATAACAGGCACACCGGGCGCAAGCGCGCGCACCACCATCCGCTCCAGGTAGGGCATTTGCTCCAGACTGACCTCTCCGCGGATGAGGCTTGTGGCCACCCCGCGGTTGTCCGCCGCAATCCCAAACAACCAGCGACCATCCGGCGAGGCGTAAGCGGCTCCTCGCCCGGGAGCCGATTCCTGGCTCAGCAGTTCCACCCACTGCAGCCGCTCCATTTCGCGCTCGAAGTGCTCCAGTATTCGCCGGTGCGCCTGCCTGTCCCGGCCTCGCTCCCCGGCTGGGCAATACCGCCTGATGATGACCTGCTCGATCCCTGCCAGTTCCGGGGAGTTCTGTTTCGCGCGGTCCAGCAGAGCCCCCTCCATCCGCACTTCCCGAATCATCCGTGCCCCTTCCGGCAGCCGGATCCCCGGCTCCGTATCAGGATCGGCGGCCAGGGGCGCGGCCATCGCCGCAAGCGCGCTCAAAGCCAGGACCTGCAGAGTGCAACGGGCGCTCACAGCCAGTCCTCCGCGCTGATGTCATAGACCCAGGCCACAGGGTCCATGTACTGCTCCGCCGCGGCAACCAGCGGAGTCAGGCTGGTAAGGGCCAGTTCGGCAGCGGGCTCGTCCAGCGCCTCATTCAGACCGGACGCGGGTGCCAGGTAACCTTCCGGGTCCGGCTCCAGGCGCGCGGTCTCTGGCGCCGAGGGCGCCTCCTGCTCGGGCGGTGCAGCGGGAGCCGGCGAGACCGATGGGCGAGGTCGCGGCCGAACGGAGGCCACACGCTGGGGACGCGGTTGCGCCGTAACGGAAACCGGCGGGGCTGTCTGAGCCGACGCAGGAGCCGAAGCCGCGGGATCAGCCGGAAGAGTCTCCGGCTCCCGCGCGGCATCCGGTGGCGAAATGATGTTCTCAACGGTCACAGCGGGAGCCTGCGAAGGAGGCGCGACAGCCACCTTTTCATCCAACGGACCTCGCCACACCAAAGAGATGGCGGCGATTAGCACACCTGCGGCGACCGCCACGGGAACAGGTCTCCACCAGCTGGCCGGCACGGTCTGCCGCCCACGAGACGGTGCTTCCTGCTCCTCGATGCGCTGCCGCAGTCTCTCCCAGCCGCCCGCGGGCGGCGTCTGCGGCCGCAGGATGGTCAGTGTCCCGAGGGCCCGCTCCATCCCGGTCAGATAGGCGCGGCAATCCGCACAGGAATCCAGATGACGCTGAACCCCCGCACGGACATCCTCCGGCAGCCGGCCATCAATATAGAGCGAGATTCTTTTTCGGACCCGTCGGCAGGTCACTTTCAGATTCCTCCAGCCCCTGAAGATGGGGGCAGATCGCCTTGCGGAACGATTCCCGCGCCCGGTGCAGCCTCACATTCAGCGATGTCAGCGAGCACCCCAGCACAGCCGCGATCTCCTCGTAAGAGAGTCCCTCGATATGCTTCAGCACGACCAGGATGCGGTAGTGGGGCGGCATGGCCATCAGCGCCGCCTGTACCGCCTCCCGCGCCAGACTCCGGTCCAGCTGTTCCTGAGGATCCCCTTGATCGTCGGCCGCGGCCTCCCACCGCAATTCTTCCCTCAGAGCATCTGCAGAGACTGAGGGTTTCCTGCGGCGGATCTCATCCAGCGCTACATTCACCGCGATCCGGTACAGCCACGTGGAGAAGCGCGCCTCGCGCTTGAAGTCCTTCAGCGCCCGGTGCGCCCGCAGGAACACCTCTTGCCGGATGTCTTCGGCGTCTTCACGGCTGCCCACCATCCGGAGGGCCAGATTGAACACCCCCGGAGAGAACCGCTCGTAAAGCTCGCCAAAGGCATCCAGGTCTCCCGCCTGTGCCTTTTCGACGAGGCGTTTTTCATCCTGCTCCAAGCGCTTGTCCTCAGGTGAGCTGTTCCGTACTTTTGGACGCAGTGTTCCTCTTCAGCCTTAACATCCGCCCGGGAAGCGGCAGGCTATGGGTTCGCCGGATCCTGACTACCTTATGAATGCAAAAACAGACGCCGGGGCGGGGGCTATAACCCCGCCCCGGAGAACAGCAGGATTTGCCGGAGCCGGATGCGTCAGCCGAGATAGTGGGGAGTCTCGCGGAGAAGCCCCAGTGTCGCGGCCCTCCGGACCGCCTGGATCCGATTGTTGACGTGGAGCTTTTCGTAGATGCGGGCCAGGTGGAAATCCACCGTCCTTTTGGAGCAGAACAGCTCCGACGCCACCTCCTTGTTGGACTTGCCCAAGAGCACCCGTTCCAACACCTCCGCTTCGCGGGGAGTCAGCCGGATCGTACGGTCCGACTCGCCCGTGGATTCCGTCCAGTCACCTCTTTCCATAGCTTCACCCTCGCTTGATTGCGGCGACCCTCCGAGCCCTTTGGCCCCGATTCCGTCCGTGGGGGCATTGAAGCTTCTGGCTGGCGGGCGCCTTGCGGTTCCTTCGGGGGGAAGACCGGCCACCCGTCGTGCTTCCTGCCTGTGAGTGGAGAAAAAGAGGCCCTCCTCCCGTGTCGCCGGATTCTCCGCTATTCTACCCTTTAGTTGTCCATTTCGCAAGGTTTCTTTTCCCGGCAAACCCCGTAAATCGCTCGGGAAGCGGAAACTGGAAAGGACTTTGAGGGCAGCGGCCCGGCCACCCGACAGGACGCAGTGGCTGGCAACAGGAGGAGGAACCAATTCTGGTATAATGATCCGGCGCGCACAGTGCCCGCCATGAGCCGCTCTGGATACACGATGCCCACACTCGGCATTGAAGAGGAAGTTTTTGTCACTGAACCGGCGCGACCGACGCTCCGGTCACTGTATTACCTGGCCAGGCTTCTGGCCAGGAATCCGCGGTTTTACTATGTCCACTCGGCCTCCAACTTCGCGCGGTTCAAGGATGTGCGCTGGGGACTGATGGGCGGCGTGGAGATCTCCACCGGCGTGCACAGTGACCCGGACTGCCTGTTGGAGGATCTGCGGATGCGCCGGCGGGATCTCGCCTCGGTGGCGGACGGATTGATCGTCCCCATGGGTCATCTGCTGGAGCAGGATACTCCCACCAATGTCTGCGGGCTGCAGGTGCATCTTGGGGAACTGCCGGACAAGGACCGGGCGTATGGGAACATCGTCCATTTCCTGCCCCTGCTGCTGCTGTTGACGGCGAACTCCCCGGCGGTGAGCGGCCACCGGGTGGGGAAATCCTGCCGCGTATTGAACTCCTTCGCCATCGGCCCCTTGAGGCCGGACCGCAGCTTCCGCTTCCAGGATGTGATCTACTCCAAGCGCCTGGGCACGCTGGAGGTCAGGGTGCCGGATCCTGTGTGGGATCTGGAGCGGGTGCGCTGGCTGGTTCGCTGCCTTGTGGCCGTGGCCACCCTGGAGTGCGACCTCCCGTTCGATCTGGAACTCTACAACGAACAGCGAATCCTGGCGGCGCGTGATGGCCATAACGCCCACACCCGCGATCTGTACCGTGAGCTCCGGGAGATCCTCGATGTTCCGGAGGAACTCTTCGAGCATACTCCCTCGGACGAGGTCTGGGAGATCTACCAGCGCCAGGGGGCGGTCGCTGCCTATCGCGAGGCGGACAGGGGATACCGCGGTCTGGATTCTGCTGAGGATTGGGAGGTGCGGCGGCGCGCCCCGGCGCTGGCCTTCGCGGCGCTGGCCGGTTTTGTGGGATACTTCCTTCCCCGGCTTCCGTATTACGCCTGGAAGGGGCTGATCGAATGAACGGCATCGTGGTGGCCGCGGGAGGGCTGGCGCTTGCCGCAGGAGGAGCACTGCTGTTCCTGCGGACTGTATGGTTTCACCGTGATCCGAAACGGGCTCCAAAAGAATCCGGAGCGGTTCTCGTCGCCCCTGCGGACGGGATGGTGGTCTACGCGCGTCCATTCCGGCACGGGCGGGTGGTCTCGGAGAAGCTGGGCGAGCGCATCCCCGTCACGGAGATCACCGGCACAGCCACCGGGGAGGATTCCGGATGGATGCTCGGCATCTATATGTCGCCCCTGGACGTCCACTTCAACTACGCCCCCTGCGCCGGAGTGGTGCAGGCCATTCATCACCGGCGCGCTTCGTTGAACCTTCCCATGCTGGATCTGTGGGAATACATCAGGATGGTGTGGCTGAGACGTCTGGTGCAGCTGTTCGGGCGCCGGTTCCACCTGGAGAACGAACGCACCACGCTGTTCCTGGACGGGGAGCGGGTGCGTCTGGCGCTGGTGCTCATCGCGGATAAGTTCGTCAGTAAGATAAACTGCTTCGTCTCCGCCGGGCAGCAGGTGCGCTGCTCGGAGAAGCTGGCGTTTATCGGGAGAGGGTCTCAGGTGGATGTGGTGATCTTCGACGAGAACGTGCGCCTGGAAGTCCGGCCCGGCGTGCGGGTGCGGGGTGGAGAAACGGTTATCGCGAGGATCGGGGAGGGCACGAGCGGATGCTGAGACTGATCGGTTTGCTGCTGGCTGCCGTCCTGGTGGCGGGGATCGCCTACCAGACCTGGCAGACGGCCCAGATGAGAAAGGAGATCCGTCTGCTATCCCGGCAGATCGCCGTGGAGAGCGTTCCTGTCCCTGCACGGGTGGACAATGCCGCACTGAGTGAGGCAGGAGACGCTCTGGAGCAGGCCGCGAAGGCCGCCCGTCAGGGCGATCTGGCGCGCGCCAGAAGCCTAGCACGCAGCGGCTACCTGATGCTGGATCCCGACTCCCGCGTAGCGCTGGACGCGGCGCCGCTCCTGCGGGAGCTTACCGGAGGCGCTGCCGATTTCCTGAAAAAGCAGCTGGGTGGGCTGTACGAGCCGCAAAAGACGAAGGAAGGAAGCCGGTGAGGGACGGCACTGGAGCCGTGGAACGGGATGTGAAGGTCGCCGCGGTCATTCCCGCCTACAATGAGGAACCGCGCATCCGGAGGGTGCTGGAGGCCGCAGTTGCGGCGTCGCTGGTGGACGAAGTGCTGGTGGTGAGCGACGGCTCCACGGATGGCACCTACCGGGCGGCGCTTGAGATCCCTGGCGTCCGCGCGGTTGAGCTCGGGTCCAACCGCGGCAAGGCCGCAGCTATGTGCGAGGGTGCCCTCTGCACGGATGCCGATGTGCTGGTGTTTTTGGATGCGGATCTCTTCGGACTGAAGCCGGAGCACGTGGATGCGCTGGCCCGGCCGGTGGTGGAGGGTCGCGCGGATATGTGCGTGGGGGTCTTCCGCGGAGGCCGGTTGCTGACGGATCTGGCCCAGAAGATCGCTCCGGTCATCTCCGGGCAGCGGGCCATCCGGCGCGACCTGTTCCTCGCCATCCCGGACTTGCCGTCGCTCAGGATGGGCGTGGAGATCGCCCTCACCCGATGGGCGCGCTGGGCGGGCATCCGGGTGAGCACCACGGTCATTGGTGGTGTGACGCACTCCATGAAGGAGGAGAAACTGGGTCCGGTGCGCGGTCTGGCTTCCCGCATCGCGATGTATGCCGATATCGGGCGGGTGATGATGGACGGCCGCAAGCTCCGGGAACAGGCGCGGGCCCTGCGCGCGCTCCGGGGGATATGCCCGCGCGAAGAGGAGTCGCTGGGGCCGTTCGCGCGCAGACGCTGAGCCCGGCTGGCGGAGATCATTCTCCGTGAAAAACCTTCAGGCAGCCCGCGTTTTCGAGAACATCGCCGCGCTAATGGAGATCAGCGGCGAGAGCCCCTTCAAGGTGAACGCCTACCGGAACGCGGCAGACACCTTTGCCTCCCTCACCGATGACCTGGAGCAGCTGGCGGCCCGCGGGGAATTGAGGAGCATCCCCGGCGTGGGCGAGGCTATCGAGAAGAAGACCCTCGAGATCCTTGAGACCGGCACGTGCGGTCTCTACGAGCGTCTGAAGCAACAGTTCCCCCTGACCATTCTGGAGCTGCTCGAACTGCCGGGCGTGGGTGCAAGGACGGTCCGCGCCCTTTATGAAGGGCTGGGGGTGGATAGCCTGGAGGCGTTGGAAAAGGCCGCACGGGCCGGCCGCGTTCGGCAGCTTCCTCGGATGGGCGCGAAGGCCGAACAGCGCATTCTTGAGAGCATCGAGCGGCTCCGGGCAAGGCCTTCCGGCATCCCCATCGCGCGAGCATTGCCTCTGGCGGAGGCGCTCGCAACGCGGATGCAGGGCTTGCCGGGTGTGCTGAAGTCCGCGGCGGCGGGTGGAGTGCGGCGCTTCGCCGAACTGGTTCCCCGCGTGACGGTTGCCGTTGTGGCGGAAGATCCGCAAGAAGCTTTGCGGGCGTTCCTGAGGGAGGCCGGAGGCGCGGTGCTGGAGGCTGGCACCGAGCGCGCCGCAGTGAGGTTGAGCGGTGGCGAGGAGGCGGAATGCTTCGCGGGCCGGCCGGAGAACGCGGGAGCCGTGCTGATCCGGGCCACGGGGTCGGAGGCGCACCTGCGCCGGCTGGAGGCGCTGGCTGAAGACAGGGGATACAGCTTCCAGGGGGTTGCGTTGCTGGATCCTCGCGGCGAGTCTGTCCCCTGCCCTGACGAGGATTCTTTCTACTCCGCGCTGGGGATGGCTCCTGTGCCGCCGGAGCTCCGGGAAGGCAGAGGGGAGGTGGAAGCCGCCCTGAACGCAGCTGTGCCTGTGCTGATACAGGCCTCGGACCTGAAGGGCGACCTCCACGCGCATACGGTCTTCTCGGACGGCTCCGGCACTCTGGAGCAGATGGCCGAAGCTGCGCGACAGTTGGGCTATGAGTATCTCGCCATCACGGACCACTCTCAGGCGCTGACGGTGGCGCGCGGGCTCACTCCGGAGCGGCTGAGCGAGCAGGGCCGGTTGATTGACGCGTTCAACCGCTCAGGGGCGGGCATCCGGCTGCTGAAGGGTGTGGAGGTGGACATCCGGCCGGACGGTTCTCTGGACCTCCCGGACGAATCCCTTGCGGCGCTGGACTGGGTGGTGGCGAGCATCCACTCGCATTTCGCCCTGGGTCGGGAAGAGATGACGCAGAGGGCTGTCAGGGCGCTGCTGTCGCCGTTTGTGCACGTGCAGGCGCACCCGTCCGGTCGGCTCATCGGCTCGCGGGATCCTCACTCCCTGGACGTGGACGGCCTCATCGAAGCCGCCGCACGCGCAGGAAAGGCGCTGGAGATCAACTCCTATCCGGAACGCCTGGACCTCAGCGCCGAGAACGCCCGCAAGGCCGCGGATGCCGGGGTGAAGATCGTGGTGTCCACCGACAGCCACCATCCGACGCACCTGCCCAAAGTTTCCTACGGCATCGGGACGGCCCGCCGGGCGGGTCTGACGGCCGCCGACGTGCTGAACACTCTGCCTCTGGATGCCTTGCTGGAGTGGGCTCGCTCCCGGAGATAGCCCCGCGTCAGGCGTCTTCCTGCAGCCAGCAGGCTGCGTCCACCGCATGATAGGTGAGAATGAGGTCCGCTCCGGCCCGCTTGATGCCGGTCAATATCTCCAGCACCATCCGCCGCTCGTCCAGCCAGCCGTTCGCGGCCGCTGCCTTGACCATGGCATATTCGCCGCTGACATTGTAGGCGGCCACCGGCACATCCGTGATGGCACGCGCGTCGCTGACGATGTCCAGATAGGCCAAAGCCGGCTTCACCATGATCATGTCCGCCCCCTCGTCCACATCAGCCAGGATCTCGCGCGCGGCCTCGCGGCGGTTGGCCGGATCCATCTGATAGGAGCGCCGGTCACCGAAGCGGGGAGCGCTCTCCGCGGCGTCGCGGAAGGGCCCGTAAAAGGCCGAGGCGTATTTTGCCGCATAGCTCATGATGGCCGTGTTCTGGAATCCCGCGGCGTCCAGCGCGTCGCGGATGGCTCCCACGCGGCCGTCCATCATATCCGATGGGGCCACAATGTCTGCTCCGGCCTCTGCGTGAGAGACCGCCGTTCGCGCCAGAATCTCCAGGGTGGCGTCGTTGTCCACATCGCCGTCGCGGATAATGCCGCAATGGCCATGGCTGGTGTACTCACACAGGCAGACGTCCGTGATGACCAACAGGTCCGGCACACTGGACTTCAGAAGCCGCACCGCCCTTTGCACCACGCCATCCTGCGCCCAGGCGCCGCTGCCTTCCTCATCCTTGGAGGGAGGAAGCCCGAACAGCAGAACGGCGCGCACGCCTGCTTCGCGGGCCCGCGTGGCTTCCGCGGCCAGCAGATCCGCCGAAAAGCGGTAGACACCCGGCATGGAGGGCACTTCCACTTTCACGTCAAGGCCGGGAGCCACGAACAGGGGATAGATGAAGTCCGCGGCGGAAAGTTCGGTCTCCCGCACCATCTTCCGGATGCTTTCGTTTGCTCTGAGGCGGCGCAGTCTCGTCTGGGGGTAAGCCATGGTCTCGCTCTGGAGTGTATAAAGTCCCGATCCCGGCGGGAATCGCCAGCGTCTGGATTATAGTCCATTGCGCGGGCTCTCACACAGGGCTCGCGGCGGGAGTGCGGAGGCAGGATGATCGCTTATCTGAAAGGCAACGTGCTTCGGGTCGGCGCGTCCCACTGCGTTCTGGAGGTGGGAGGCGTGGGTTATCGGGTGCAGGCTCCCGCCCCTGCGCTCGCAGCCATGCGCGAGGGAGAGACTGCGGCTCTTTTCATCTACACCAGCGTCCGGGAGGACGCCATAGAGCTGTACGGTTTCTCCTCGGAGCTGGAGCAGCAGCTGTTCGAAACGCTCATCAGTGTCTCGGGGGTGGGTCCCCGGATGGCGATGGGGATGCTCTCCGCCATGAGCGTGCGGGATATCGCCTCGGCCGCGCGAGACGACGGAGCGCGGCTGCAGACCATCCCGGGCATCGGCCGGAAGACTGCCCAGCGGATCGCGCTGGAGGTGGGAGAGAAGCTGCAGGAGCTGGCCATCGCCGCAGCCGCGGAGCAGCCGACGGAGCCGGACGCCATGGCGGATGTGCTGGAGGGGCTGGTGGCGCTCGGCTACAGCCGGAGCGACGCGCGCAGGGCCGCTCAGGAGGCGCGCAAGAAGTTCCCGCAGGAGACCAGCGCCGCTGTACTGCTGAAAGAGGCCCTCAACGTTCTCAACCGCTAGCGCCGGGCGGCGTGCGGGCGGCTTTCGGTGGCCGGTCGGCGATGAGCGCGTCCAGCGAGATGCTTCCCGCGCCGGTCAATGCCAGACACGCGGACATGGCGAAATAGGCCAGCGCCAGCTCCTTGGTGGAGATGGGGTCTCCGGCGTGCGCCACAAAGGCGGCGACGGTCATCGTGAGGAAAACAAAGAAAGCGGCCACTCGCGTGGCCAGTCCCAGAACCAGCAGCAGCCCTCCCACGAACTCCGAGCCTGCCGCAAGCCAGGCGAACAGCTCCGGGAGCGGGAAGCCCATCTTGCCCACCGACTCAATGAAACCGGGCATGTTCCCACCGAAGATCTTTTGATAGCCGTGCATGGCGATGCCCGCCCCGCAGAGCACACGGAGCCAGAGCAGTCCGAGAGAGGTAGAGTTGTCCCGGTCTATCACGGCGCCCCCTCCTTTCGGCTTCGGCCTGTCCAGCCGGACCTGGACCAGATAGTTAATCTAGAAGACCTCATCTAGCGCGGCATTGTTCCTTGAGCATGAGGAACAGCCGATGCAACCCCCTTTTCAGGTGCTGCCGGATGGTGTCTCGGTGCCGTCTCTGCCGATAATCAGGGCAGCCTGCTTCTGCCCGGATGCCTGGAAGAATGCACCGGAAAAGACTTGCGCCGAGCGCGCTCAGGGTGTATTGTATTGTATCTTGCGCCCCGTCAGAGGGCGGGCGCCGGCCGGGGACGGCGACTCTCCGGGAACCGGCGCCATTGGCCAGGCGCTCCTTCGACGCCCACGGAGCCAGAGCGCCTTCAGCCGTCAGGCCGGAAGGTGTGGCAGGCGGCTCGAAAGATATGCTTCCCGGAAAAAACACTCAACCGCACAGGGGCATCTGGCCGGTTCTGTTCGCTCTGCTGGCGACGGCGTGGGCGGATGGGTCCGCGCTTGCCGCTCGCGTTCCAGCCACGGTTTTTGTGACCGGCCAGCAGGTCGGCGGCACGGCTTTTCTGGAGGGTGGCCGGATCTGGGCCCCGGCCGAGGCGCTGGCCCGCGCGGCGGGGACAGACCTGCAGCCGTCCGGCAAGGATTTCACTGTGGCTGGAGGCGGAGGAACCATCCCCGGTCGTTTGGAGAACGGCGTCGCGTATGCAGATGCCGCGGCTTTCGCCGAGGCGGCAGGCGGAGTGCCCCGACGCTCGGGCGGGAGGCTGGACATCCTTGCCCGTGTGGCGGACGTGCGCTTCGCGGGAGGACGGCTGTTCATCTCGTGCACGCTTCCCGTTACCTATAGCGTCCATCGCCTCACGGGTCCGGAGCGGGTCTATGTGGACCTGAATGAGGTCATTCTGGAAGGCCCAGGCGGCGAGACTCGTTCGGAGAAAGCCGCGGTGCGGGCCCTTCGCCTGTCGCAGTTCGCCCCGCGCACCGTGCGCGTGGCGGCGGAGACAGCGGGCAGGCTTGCTTATACCATCCAGTCTGCCCCGCGGGCCCGGCAGGTCGTAATTGCCCTTTCATCCTCGGAGGCCGCGCCTGCCGCAGGCACCGATGTGGCGTCTGGTCCGGCGGAGGTGGCCACCGTGCCGGAAGGGATCCGCACAGTGGGGAGTGTGCGCCTGGAGGAGTCAGATGACGGCGTGCGCTTCATCGTGACGGCGGATGGCCCTGTCGCGCCTCAGGAAAACCGCGACCCGGCCACGGGGCAGCATTGGCTGGACTTCGAATCCGTCCTGCTGGAGGGCGAGGCTCCGGAGTTCCGGCCGCAGGGCGGGCTTCTCAGCGCGGCCAGGCTGGTGCAGTTCCGCGCCGGGGTCCCCAGACTCCGGCTGCTTGTACAGACCCGTCGGGTGGTGGCCACGCGCGTGGCCGGAGGCGAGGGACCGAATCAGATCATCTGGCACCTTTCTATCCCGGAAGGAGCGGATGGGGACTGGAAACGTAAGGTCGTCATCCTGGATCCTGGGCACGGCGGGCGGGACACGGGCGCCCGCGGCAACGGCCTCAACGAGAAGGATGTCAACCTGTCCATTGCGCGGCTGGCGGCGGAAGAGGGCAGGAAGCGCGGCCTGGACATCGTCCTGACCCGCGACAAGGACGTGGAACTCCCCCTACGGGCGCGGACGGATATGATCTCCCGGTATGACACCACGCTGTTCGTCAGCATCCACAATAACTCCAACACCCGCCCGAACAGCGTCTCAGGGACGGAAGTCTACTATCATATGCAGGATCCGGACTCCCGGGCCTTGGCCGAGGCCATTCACGATCAGATTGTGGCGCAGGCTGGAACGAAACCGCGGGGTGCCCGCTCGGATTCCCGGTTGTACAGCACGGGCCTGTTCGTCCTGCGAAACTCTCGCGTACCCGCCGCTTTGGTGGAGGTGGGATACATCAACCATTCCGGCGACGCCGCCAGGCTGAAGGACCCGGCCTTCCTCAAGACGGTTGCGAAAGCCATCGTTGATGGGATAGTGTCCTATCTCGGAGGTCTGACCCCCGCCCGGCAGCCGGTAGAGCCAGCGCCGGCGCAGAATGAGGGTGCGGGGAACGAGCAATGATGCTTCACCGCCGATTCCATCTTCTAGCGTACCTGGCGGCGGCCGCTGTCGCCGGAGGCTGCGGAGCGCCACGGCCGCAGCAGGCTCCCGAAACGCCCGGCGGCGGCATTCCGGCGCCGGAGAAGCCCGCCGCCGAAGCGCGTGTTACCATATTTGTTCCCGTGCTTGTGAACGATGAGATGCGCCTGGAGCGGCGATCCGTCGCTGTAACCTCGGCCAGGCCCGGTCCAAAGGAGACCGTGCAGGCTCTGCTGGACTATCGCATCGCAGGCCAGCGGATGTTCCCGGAGGGTGTGCGCGTGCTGGATTTCCGCGTGGACAAGGACGGGGTGGCTGTGGTGGACCTTTCCGTGGAGATCCAGCAGTATGGTGGCGGCAGCATGGAGGAAGCGGGAGCACTGAATGCCCTGGTGATGACGGCGGCGCAGTTCGACGGCGTGAAGTCCGTCCGCTTTCTGTGCGATGGCAAGGAGATGGAAACGCTGGGGGGCCACGCCGATCTGACAGTGCCCCTTGTCCCCGACCGCCGACTGCTGGTGGAGCAGAATTGAGCGGACTGCGTCTGGGCATTTTCGACTCCGGGCTGGGGGGACTTTCGGTGGCGCGCGCCGTGTTGGAGCGCTGCCCCTCCGCCAGCATCATCTATTTCGCCGACACCGCTCACGTCCCGTATGGAGACCGTCCGCTGGAGGAGGTCCGCGCCTTCGCTCTGGAGATCACGGGATTTCTCGCTTCTCAGGGAGCGGGAGCCGTTCTGATGGCGTGCAACATGTCCAGCGCGTGCGCCCTGGAGGAGGCTCGCAGAGTGTATCCTGGTCTTCCGGTGTCCGGGGTGGTACAGGCCGGGGCGCGGGCTTCGGTCCGGGAAGGGGCGGATGCCATCGCCGTCCTGGCCACTGCCGGCACGGTGGCGAGCGGCGGCTACGAGCGCGCTGTTCACTCCATCGCTCCCGGCGTCCGGGTGGAGCAGGTAGCCTGCCCGGAGTTCGTCCCGCTGATCGAGGCGGGGGAGCTGGACGGACCGCGTGTGGAGCGTGCGGCTGCCGCTTATCTGGAACGGGCTCTGGACGGCGGAGCGCGGGTGGTCATTCTGGGCTGTACGCACTATCCTTTTCTGCTCCCGGTGCTGCGCAGGCTTGCTCCGCCGGAAACCGTCTTTGTGGATCCGGCGGAAGAGGCCGCCCTGGAGGCCCTGCAAAATGCGGGAGACGGGCTGGATTTGGAGACCCCTTCGCGCTACATCCTCTCCGCGCCTTCGGCCACATTCCGGCCGGTGGGATCCCGGTTTCTGGGCAAGGCCCTTCCGGCTCTGGAGCTTGCCGAGTGGACGGCTGAAGGCGGACGGTTGCGCCTGACGATGACGGGAGCGGGTGCCGCGCTTTGCGACGCCGCACCGGGGGAGGTCTGAACTGATGCCGAGAGTGGACGGCCGCGCCGCAGACGAGCTTCGCCCCTGCAGGATCACTCGCAACTACATCAAGCACGCAGAAGGCTCTTGTTTGATCGAGATGGGGGATACCCGGGTGGTCTGCACGGCTACTGTGGAGGAGCGCGTACCCCTCTGGCGCAAGGGACAGGGGGCGGGCTGGGTGACGGCAGAATACGGGATGATCCCTCGCTCCTGCAAGGAGAGGAATCAGCGCGAGGCTTCGCGCGGAGGTCCCGGAGGGCGCACGTTCGAGATCCAGCGTCTGGTGGGCCGGGCGCTGCGCTCCGTGGTGGACCTGGAAGCGATGGGCGAACGCACCATCTGGCTGGACTGTGACGTCATCCAGGCCGACGGCGGGACGCGCACCGCGTCCGTCACCGGCGCGTTTGTGGCGCTATGGGACGCTTTCGGGTGGATGGTGGAGAACCGGATGCTGGAGCGACGGCCCGTCACGCAGTATCTGGCGGCGGTCAGCGTGGGCATCGTCTCGGGAACGGAGTTGCTGGATCTCTGCTACGAGGAGGACTGCCTGGCGCAGGTGGATCTGAATCTGGTCATGACGGCAGATGGCAAGATCGTGGAGGTGCAGGGGACGGCTGAAGCGGCTCCGTTCGGCAAGGACCGGCTCTTCAAGATGCTGGATCTGGGCGAGCGCGGCATACGCCAGTTGATGGCCATTCAGAAGAAAGCGCTGGAGGGATCCTGACGGCTGCGATGCGCGTGATCGTGGCAACATCCAACCCGCACAAGGTGGATGAGATCCGCAACATCCTGGGCGATAGCGGAGTTCATCTCGTCGCGCTTGGAGAGTTGGAGCGGGCTGTGGATCTTCCCGAAGAGGACGGCGAGACGTTTCTGGAAAACGCCCGGAAGAAGGCGCTCCACGTCGCGCGCGCCACGGGCGAACCGGCTCTGGCGGACGATTCCGGCCTGTGCGTGGACGCGCTGGGCGGCGAGCCGGGAGTCCGGTCCAACCGGTTCCTGGGCGACGATGCCTCGCCGGAGGAGCGCAATGAGGCCATCCTGAGAATGCTGGGGCGCACTCCTGACGAAGAGCGGGGAGCCCGGTTCGTCTGCGCTGCGTGCATTGCTTTTCCGGACGGGCGGATCCTGGAGGCACTGGAGACTTGCTCCGGTATCATCGCCCGCCGCAGCATCGGCGACGGCGGCTTCGGCTATGATCCCATCTTCTACGTCCCCGACCTCGGCTGCACACTCGCGCAGGTGCCCCAGGAGACCAAGAACGCCATCAGCCACCGTGGAAAAGCCATGCGACAGGTCTTCCGCCTGCTACAGGAGGCGCTAGCCACAGGCCACTAGGGGGAGCGGCACCACTTCCGAACCGATTCTCTGCCCCTGCGCTCTTCCGCACTTACGGTGGTCGAGTAGCGCGGCGGAAGCCGCGCGTATCGAGACCAGACGCAAAAAGGTATGGTTTCGACTCTTCCGGATTATCTGGACGGCTCAAGCACCGTGAATAAGCTGCGCGGCTCAGCCTCCGCACGGGAGGTTCCGGATACCAGCTCCGGAATGTCAAAACCGCCAAGAGTCGGCCTGCGGGCCGGGATGCCCTTCATACAAGACAAAGGGGCACGACCTGCGTCGTGCCCCCTTTAATGCATGGCATGGATGAAGTGCGCCGGTTACTTCACCTGCTCTGCCAGCTGGCTGCCGCGGGCGGCATCCCGGAGCTTCTTCAGTGCCTTAAGCTCGATCTGACGCACGCGCTCGCGCGACAGGTTCATCTCACCGCCGATCTGCTGCAGGCTGCGCGCACGGCCGCCCTCGAACCCGAACCGCTTGGCGATGACCATCCGCTCGCGCTCCTCCAGGCAATCCAGCAGGCTTTCACTGGCCTCGCGGCGAGCCGTCACCAGCACGCTCTGCTCCGGATCCTCCACGTTCAGATCCGGCAGCAGCTGCACCAGCGGGGTCTCGGCATCCGCGGATACCAGGCTCTCCAGCGAAACCGGCTCCGCAGCCACCTTCTGCAGATCAAGCAGGCGACGCACCGAAACGCCCGTTGCCTTCGCCAGCTCTTCGTTGGTGGGCGGGCGGTTATACTCCGACTCCAGCGTGGAGCGTACCTGCTCCATCTTCCGCAGGGCGGCCGCCAGATAGTTCGGCACGCGAATGGTGCGGCTCTGGTTCGCAATGGCGCGGCTGATGGTCTGCTTCACCCAGTGGGTGGCATACGTGCTGAACTTGTAGCCCTTGGAGGGATCGAACTTGGTGGCGGCCTTCATCAGCCCGATGACACCCTCCTGCACCAGATCCTCGAACGGAATGGCGCGGAAGTCGTGCTTTTTCGCGATGCTGATGACCAGACCCAGGTTCGACTCGACCAGCTGCTGCTTGGCCTTCAGATCCCCCTTGCGGATGCGCTTGGCCAGCTCAATCTCCTGCTCGTGTGTCAGGAGGCTGCGCCGTCCGACCGGCGGCAGGCAGGTCCTCGTCGAGCTGTTGTTCACCGGATCATCCCTCCGGGGATCCGCCCCCGAGCTGCGCCGGCTGCTCTTGAGATCCTTCACCGCAGTACTCACTCCTGATCCTTGTCCTTTCCTCGTGACCCCTCGTTTGTTTGACTGACCGACTCGATAACTCGGTACACCCTAGAATAAACGACATTATCTGCCAGTATGTTCCCGCGAGCTTTCCCTCGCCTCTCGCCCGCACCGCCCGCGCTGCATGGACGGAAGTCTCCCCCCAAGAATGCTTTACCCTCGGGAAGCGCGTCTCAGTCGCTTTTCTCTGAGATAAATTTTGACGAATATAGCCAACACGTGGGGCTCGCACAAATGGCGCGCGCGAACGCCCTTTTTTTGCGCTCCAGCAGGCCCACGGGGGAGTGAAGACGGCCAGCCGCGGTCAACTAGGCGGACCGGCCCTGACCATACTAACAAATACGGGGAATGCTTCTCAAGCGGTTTCGGGAAAGTTATCCGGTTTTTTTCAGAGTTTTTTCAGCCGGGTTCCCGGGCTCCAGTAGGACCCCCAGGATCCAAAGGGACGAAGCGGCCGCAGCAAGCACCCCGGAATCGTTGAACACCAGCAGAGCGCCGGCCGTGGTCCATAGCCCCGCGGGCGCGCGGCCTGCGCACCTCCAACGGACGAAAGCCGCTCCTCCCGCCGACGCCGCCAGCAGCAGCGTCCACGGGCTCCGCTGCAGAAGCATAAGGTTCAGGGAGGTCTTGCGCAGGATAATGTCCAAAGCCGCTCCCGCTCCCTCCTGACGTATTTCGGCCACGGCCCTTCCGAAATGGGACTGCAGACCCTCCGGGCGGAAGGAATCAACAACGGCGAGCCCGGCCACCACCGCCAGGCCGGCCGCGGATGCGATCGCGGCAGCGGGCCAGCGGCGACGCGGCAGGCCGACAGCCAGGACCGCGGCCGCTCCCGCCAGGCATCCCAGCATGACGCCTGCATTCGCTCCCAGAAGCGGGTGCCCCGCGAAGACCGCAGCGGCAAGCATTACAGCACCGCCGGCGACGGCTCCCAGACCTCCCCGCATGGCCAGCGCACCCGCAAGAACGGCCATGGCTCCGGCGAACAGCCCGCCGTACTCGTTTCCCAGACCGTAGTAGCGTGCCCCTCCCTGTATCTCGTAGCTAGCCGGCGCGCCTGCAAGCCATCCGAGAAGGCAGGAAGATGCTACTCCTGCGGCCGACACCAGGGCCAGCGCAGGGGTGATCCGCAGCTTCGCCGGCCAGAACCTTATCGCGGCGAAAGCAAGGGCCGCCCCGACGGCGAGAAGCGCCGGCCCCCACGGGGCGGGAGGTCTGAAAGCGCCGGCGGAAAGGAGACCGGTAAGGGCCGCCGGAGGAGCCAGCGACAAAGCCGACGCCAACAGAGCCCGGCCTCCTGCGGAGCAGGCCAGAGCGGCCGCCACCGCCAGCGCAAGCGATGAAAAATACACAAATCCGCGGACGACTCCACGCGTTCTCGACTGATATTCGGCCTCGTCCTGGATTGCGCTCACCTCCCGAAGTGGAGAAGTCGAAGGTGCCACTTCCATCGGCTGCCCACTGCCGATGTGGGCCGGGACGCCCAGCCATTGGAGGATCGCCGTCGCCAGGTCCGTGTTGGCAACCACGCCGGCCCTTCTGGTGGATCCGGATGTCAGAAGTCCCGGCCCTTCTCCTCGCCGGAAGCTCAGCAAGGGAGCCAGCGAGGACGCGCCAGGTTCCTCCTCGTCGAACACCTGTCCCGGCGACGCCACCACCAGCCTCCACCCGGCAGGAAGCAGGTTGAGGCAGCCGGAGACCACGGAATCCACACTGTCCATCACTCGCTTCCGCATGTCGGGACGTGCGCCCGGGAGGGTCTCGGCCTCGTAGCGGGCGTAGCGGAAGGCGTCCCCTGTCTCCACCACAATGAAGCGGTACCGCCCCAGACTCTCCTCCACTCTGCGCAGCAACGCCTCCCGATCCGTGCGAAGCCCAAACGGAAACGAAGGGTCGCGCCGTGTCATCTCCTGGCCCACGATGCCGGAACGCGCCCGCCCGCTTGTGTCCAGTACAAAGAGGCCCGCCGGGCGAACAGGCGCATCCGGGAGGTCTGCATTGCCCAGGACAGTCGCAGTGATGCCCCGTGCCGCCAAATGGCCGCCCAGGGCTCCGGGCTCCAACGGATATGGAGCCGCTTTCGCTCGCCGCAGCTCCGCTTGGAATTCCGGAGCAAAGAGCCGGAAACCGTTTCCGCTCTGACTGTGCCGGAACTCCCACACCTGACGGGCTGTCCGGCCTCCGTAGAGTTCGGAATCCTGCAGGATCAGGGCGCAGTTGGGGCCCGCCGCCGCTCGTGCGCCTGTGGCCAAGGTGAGATAGCCGGAGATGAGGGGGTCGAAATCCGGGGGGACAAAGGGCACGCTCGTGGGGCGGCCGACCCGGCTGCTCATCAACGCGGTGCATCCTTCTTCCGCGAGGCGCCGCAGGGCCGGCATCACCTTCACATCGTCCAGGGTCAGTGAGGGAACCAGGACGAGCAGCACCCCACCATCCGTCCCTGTCGCAGACTTATTACCATGCCCCGCGGTGGCGGCGACAGATATGGTCAGGACGCTCAGAACTCCCAGCAGACTCAGAGCTGCGCCGCGCAAGCTCCGCCTCCTTCCGCCCGGGACAGCAGGGTCTCGTAAAGGATCTCCAGCCTGCGGGCCATCTGTTGACCCGAATGTTCCGTGCGGACGCGCTCCCGCGCCGCCCTCCCCAGTCTCTCCGCCTCTTCAGGGTGGCGGAGCAGCGAAACGGCCGCCTCCGCCAGAGCGGCCGGGTTCCCCGGCGGCACCAGCCTGCCCGTAACGCCATCCTGCACCGGCCATCGCGCATCGCCGCTGTCCACACAGACGGGAGGAACACCCAAAGCCATAGATTCCAGCAGTGTGCGGGAAAGGTCCGGGCAGGGGGCGGGCGCCACGATGACAGAAGCCGCAGCAAGAAGGGCGCACAGGTCGTCCACCGCGCCGGTGCAAGTTGCTCCCATCTGCGCGAGGGCGCGTTGCAGACGCCGGGACGAGGCATCCGGGGGAGCTTCTCCGCCCACGACAACCTGCGCCTCCGGCGCCAGCCGGAGGATCTCTGCGGCCGCCCGGCTCACAGGCCGGAACTGGCTGCCCGGACAGAGGCGCGCCGGGAAAAGCACCACCGGGCGAGTTGGATCCAGTCCGGCGCCGCGCAACGCCCGCAATTTGTCCTCTTCGGAGACACGCGCCGCGTCAACACCCTCCGGAATGAGTGAGACCTGCGATCGGTCCAGTCCTGCCTTAAGCAGATCCTGACGGATGCGTTCGGACGGCGCGACCACGTGGTCCATGGCCCTGAGCGCCAGGGTCAGCATGGAGCGGGCGGCCGGATTCACGGGGCGGGGCAACGGCCCATGCAGGGTGGCAAGGCGGACGCGTGCTCCTCCGCCGGCCAACGCCGCCGCAAGCGTGGCGCGCACGCCGTGGGCGTGAATGATATGGAACTTCTCCTTTCTGATGAGCCCGGACAGCAGGATGCCCGAGTAGATCAGGCCGAAAGGGACGGCCGGATCAGTCATCTCTATGCCACGAAAGGCGGCGCGGTCTTCCAGGGCGCTATAGAGAGCATCCCGCATGGCCGCAGGGGCCGCCAGGGTCACGCGCAGGCGGGAGAGGTCGTGGTGTTCCAGAAGCGTGCGGACGTGCGTGCGCATTCCGCCTGCCGAAGGACGCAGCAGGTGAAGCACGCGGATGGCTTCTTCCTTCATCGGGTGCGTGTGCACTGCCGGTCGCCTGTTCCGGATCTCCTCGGTGCCGCTGAGTGAGCGGCCGGCATATTGTACAGAATAGATGGTGCCGGCCGCGAGGAGTAAAGCGGATGGCCTGAGTGACTTGCAAAGCGCGGAGGGCTATAATGACCACGTCCATCCCGGGCGTCAGCGGCTCTCGCGTCACCGGGAAACGCCTCCGCAACCGGCGGGAGTCTGAATATACGGAAAGAGGTTGCATCGGGAGGCGGCCCGGGGAGGTTCCCGCGCCGGCCGCCGATGTGTCCGCTGATGCCTGTCCTGAGTCGCGCAGTCACTTTGCTTTGCGCAGTTAGCCTCGTGGCCGCCGGTGGCGGCTGCGGCAAGCGCCGCGCCGCCCAGGAGCCGTCCCCTCCAGCCAAGGAGCGCCCGGCGCTGGGAGTCACCATCAAGCGGTCCGAGACGGTTCAGGAGGACGAGCGCGGCAGGCCGATGTGGCGCATCCTTGCCGAGCAGACGGAACTGGACCAGGCCGCAGCGCGCGCCACGGTCCGCGAAGGGCAAGTAGAGGTCTTTGGCGAGAAGGGACGCCGGCTGATGCTTTCCTTCGGCGGGTTGACCGCCAATGCTCAGTCGCGTCGGCTGCACGCCTGGGGCGGAGTGACGGCGAAAAGTGAAGAGGCTGGCGCCTGGTTCCGGGCCGAGACGGTGACGGTGGATCTGAAGACTGACCGGGTGGTCGCCGCTGGGAATGTGCAGGGTTCGAACCCGGTGGGCTCCTTTCAGGCGGACAGGCTGGAGACCGATACGAGCCTGGACCGCATCCGGCTGAGCGCAAACGATAAAGTGACCGCCGTCATCGGTCTGCCGGAGAAGTTGCAGGAGAACAAGCGATGAGACGAGAGAAATGCGCCTTGAGCGCGGGAAGCATCCTGGTCCTGATCTGCGTCTGCGCATTGGCGGCGGGCACAATGGCTGCACCGGACTCCGGCAAGACATCGCGGATGGTGGGCACGGTCCGCGTCACCGCGAAGACGATGGACATCTCCGACCGCCAGTGGGTGCTCTCCGGCGGGCGTCCCACCGCCCAGACCTCGGACGGCAGCCTTTTTGTGGAGGCTGACAGGATTGTGGTGCATCTGGACCGTCAGGCCAAAGACCGCGCCGGGTTCGTCTCGAAGGTCAGCGCCAGCGGCAAGGTGAACGTCCGCTCCTCCACGCCGGACGGACAACCTGTCCAGGTCACTGCCCGCACCGCTACTTATATCGGTCAGGACTCAACTGTGATCTTCGAAGGGGATGTAGTGGTGACGTTGGCCAGCCCCGACCTGGAGGAGCCGGGAGTCATGCGGGCCGGCCGGGTGATCTACTATATGAACGCCGGACCGGACGACACGCGCTTCCGCGTGGAAGGGGACCCGGCTGAGGTGCGGGCGACTCCCAAGGGGCGGCCAGCGGAGGGCAAGGGACAGGGGAAGTGACCCTGTGAGCATCGTCTGCCAGGAGCTGGTCAAGAGCTACCGCGGGCGCCGGGTGGTCAATAGCCTCAGCTTCTCTGCCGAGCGGGGGGAAGTGGTGGGAATGCTCGGGCCAAACGGAGCGGGCAAAACCACCACGTTTTACATGATTCTGGGCCTGGTGCGCCCGGAATCCGGCAGGGTGCTCCTGGATGGGTACGACATCACCTCCCAGCCCATCTTTCGGCGCAGCCGCCTGGGAATCGGATATCTTCCGCAGGAGGCCTCCATCTTCCGCAAGCTAACCGTCTTCCAGAATGTGATGCTCTATCTGGAGAGCCGCGGCGTCCCTGCCGGCCAGAGACGCGAGGAGGCGATGCGGCTGCTGGAGGATTTCGGCGTGGCTGATCGCGCCAATGTCACCGGCTCCGCCCTGTCTGGTGGCGAGCGCCGGCGGGTGGAGATTGCCCGGGCGCTGGCCGCCAATCCCGGATTTCTGCTGCTGGACGAGCCGTTCACAGGCGTGGACCCCATCGCCATCAGCGAGATCCAGCAGATGATCCGGAAGCTGGCGTCGCGCGGCATCGGGGTGGTGATCTCGGACCATAACGTCCGGGAGACCCTGAGCATCACGGACCGTTCGTACATTGTGGCAGAAGGGCGGGTGGTCTGCTCCGGGACGGAAGAGACCATCCTGAACGACCCGCTCGCCCGGAAGCACTACCTGGGTGAGAACTTTACGCTGTAAAAGGGGCAGGGATGCGCACGGTTGACCGCCTGATGTTGCGAGAGCTTGTCCCGCCCCTGCTGTTCGGGGTGGCGGCCTTCACCAGCCTGTTCTTCGCGGGAGGATACCTCTCCAAGCTGACGAACCTGCTTGTGCAGGGCGTCCCTTTTCGCGTGGTTGCGGAGCTTTTCTTCCTGTATCTCCCCTCGGTCATCGTTCTGACGCTGCCGATGAGCGTGCTGCTGGCAGTGCTGCTGGCGTTCTCGCGGATGTCTTCGGACAGCGAGATGGTGGCCCTGTGGGCGGGAGGAGTAAGCCTCTGGCGCATCATGCGGCCGGTGGTTGTGGTGGCGCTATTGGTGACGCTGCTCAGCTACCTGCTGAGCGAGGGGTTGGCTCCGCAGACACAGCGGCGCTCCACCGAGCTCCGCGAACGAGCGCTGGGCGAGATTACTCCTCTCCAGAAGGCGTTCATCATCTCCGATGTGGAGGGAGGACGCTACAACTCGGTGGTGTTCGTCAACGGTGGGATGGATCCGAAGACGCGCGAGCTGCGCAATGTGACCATCTTCACCGGCTTCACCGAGCAGGGCCCGCAGATCTATTTCTTTGCGGAACGTGCGCGCTGGGAAGGTGGGACCGAATGGCGGCTTTACAATGGCGCGATGCGCACGCTGGACCCGGCTGGAGGGGTCACGGTCAACACATTCCGGGAATGGAGCACCCGGGCAGTGAACATCAACCGCACCCCGGAGGAGGTGGTTGAGGAGCAACGCGACCCGGACGAGTTGAACTTCGCGCAACTGGCGCAGCGCATAAAGCGGATGAAGCGCACCGGCGGAGACACGCTCAAACTGGAGGTGGAGCTGTACAACAAACTTGCCGTTCCGCTGGCCAGCCTGGTCTTCGCGCTGATTGCGGCGCCGCTGGGTCTGCGCCCGCACCGCGGAGGGGCCGCCGTGGGATTTGGCCTGAGCATCGGGCTGATCTTCGCATACTGGATGGTCTGGCAGTATTCCAGCGCGCTCGCGAAGGCCGGCCAAATTAGTCCGCTTGCGGGGAGCTTCATGGCGGATGTGATCTTCCTCACGGTGGGATTGCTGCTGCTGGCAAGAGCGTCACGCTGAGCCGCTGAAGTATAAAAGGAGCTTATGGGCTACACGATCATCCTGTTGGCGGCGTTGATCGGGGGGGCCGGGCTGATCGCTTACGTGGGCGATGTGCTTGGCCGACGGATGGGAAAGGCGCGCCTGTCGCTGCTGGGCCTGCGGCCGCGGCACACCGCCATCGTGGTGACCTCCATCACGGGGATGCTCATCGCCGTGCTGACCCTGGGACTTCTTCTTGCCGTGAATCGGGAGTATACCCGCGTAGTGCTGGAGGGGCCGCAGGTGCTGGCGGAGAACCGCCGCCTGAAGCGCGAGACCCGGGAGCTGGAGGATCGCCGCAGGAACGCGGTGGAAACGGCGGAGAAGGCCATGGCTTCCGCCAGGGAGGCCGAAAGCTCGCTAGAGAAGGCCCGTCAAAGTCTGAAGAAGGCCACGGACGACCTGTTGAAGGCCCGCAAGACGGAAGCGGAGCTGGACCGCAAGATCCGCGAGCAACAGGCGCGGCTGAAGGATTATGAGAAGCGCCTTGCCGAGGAACAGGCCCGGCTTACCCTGGCACGCCGGGACGTGGCGAAGGCGCAGGCAGACATCCGAAAGGCCGCGCGCATACTGGCCGAGCAGAACCGGCTGGTGGTGCAGGCTCAGCAGAGGGCAGGGATCACGCTGGCAGGTTATCGCGAACTCCGCGAGCGCCCCATCATCTTCGGGGCGGGCGAGGAGGTGGCGCGCGTGGTGGTGGATTACTCGCCCCGCCTCTCGGAGATACGCGCCAACGTTTACAGAGCGCTTGAGGTGGCCAGCGCCAAAGCCGAGGCCCGGGGCGCAAAGAAGGGACCCAATGGCCGGGCGATCATCATCGCTCCGGCTGTCTTCCGTCCCGTGGAAGGCGGGCGGGAGGAGCGGTTCCAGGAGCCCCAGAGCGTTGCAGCCATCGCGGAGCAGATCCACGAGAGCCGTGAATCCGTGGTCATGCAGATCACCGTTCCGGGAAACAGCATCGCAGGGGAGACCGTGCCGGTGGCCGTGCGTCTGTTCCGCAACAAGCCCATCCTCTCTGCGGGCGACCTTCTCGCCTGCGTGATGCTGGACGGTCGGCTATCCAATCAGACGATCTCCCAGGAGGTGCGGGAGTTTCTGGCCACGGATGTGCGCTCCGCGGCGGCCAGGGCGGACCTCATTCCCCGCCTGAAAGCCGGCGGGGAACCGGTCTACTTCGAGATGGATGTCGACCGCCTGGCCGCGCTGGTGGCCGATATCCGCGAGGCGAAAGGCCCGGTGCGTCTCTGTGCGCGGGCAAAGAATGCAGTGACCAGCGCCGGACCGCTGGAGCTGGAGTTCTCGATTCAGAAAAGGTGAAGCAAGAACCGGTGACGGTCATCGCGGTGGATCCGGGACGGGCCAAGTGCGGAGTGGCCGCAGTCTCCCGGGACGGCGTGCTTGCGCGGACCATCTGCGACACTCAGGATCTGGTGCGCACGGTGGAACAGATGCTCGCTTCCACGGGTGCTGAAAGGGTGCTGGTGGGCGGCGGCACCAATGGCAGGAAGCTGGCAAAGGTCCTGAGTGCGCGGGAAGGGATGCCGCAGGTGGAGCTGGTGGACGAGCAATTCAGCTCTCTGGATGCCAGAAAAAGGTATTTCCGGGAGAATCCTCCGCGCGGAATCCGGCGTCTAATCCCCGGTGGAATGCTGGTGCCGCCGGAGCCGGTGGATGACTGGGCGGCGGTGGTGCTGGCCGAGCGGTGGCTCAAGGAATGCGAAGATAGCGGCTGATTGCAGGTTAGAAATCGCTGAAAAGCGGAATACATGCCTGTGGAAAGTACGGGGTCTGAGCCCCGCAGTGATACATTTTTTGGCCTGCGTATTGAAGTTGGCTTGATCTGTTGACAAATCTGACGCAAGCGGCTATGATACGCGGGCAGGATGTGCCGTCCGTTGCGGACGGGCGCCGAGGCCGCAGAGGCGAGCAGCGGCGCGGTGCCGGAAAGGTCCGGCAGGGGCGGCAATAGCGCGCTAGGGAAGGTGCGGTCCAGCTCCTCTTGCGGGAGGACTGGCGGGGTGGACAGGAAACATGGTCACTGTCATCCGCCGGGCTGACCGCAGATAGCCTCCTCACCCTCCCTGGAATGCGCAGCACTAGAGACCTCCGCGCGGCTGGGTGCCGCGGCGGGGGCAAGCTGGTCAAGTCATTCGAGGAGGAAAGCAATGACCAAGAAGGCTATGTTCGTAGCCCTGATCGGTCTGACGCTGGCGGTTGCGGCTCCGAGCTTCGCTCAGGGACCGTTCGCCGACGTACCGATTGATCACTGGGCCTACGAGGCCGTCAGCCAGCTTCAGGACCACGGAATCATCATCGGCTATCCGGATGGTACGTTCGGTGGCAAGCGCGCGATGACTCGCTACGAGTTCGCCATGGCCATCTCCCGCGCCATTCCGGTAATTGCGGATATGGTCCCGAAGGTCTCTGGAGCGTCCGGGCCGTCCGAGGCCCAGATCAAGCAGTGGATCGACGACGCTGTCAAGGGAATCAAGATTCCCGAGGGTCAGGACCTGTCGAACCTGAACAAGCTCATCAACGAGTTCAAGGATGAGCTAGTCCAGATCGGCGTGGACCTGGATGCCCTGAAGAGGGATGTCGCGAGCCTTGAGGAGCGCGTCGCAGCTCTGGAGGACTATCACCGCAAACTTAAGATCAGCGCGAAGGTTACCTTCTTCGCGGTCGGCGAGTATGCGGACAGCGGCAATGTGGCCGGCGTATACGATTATGACGGTCGCCCGCTGAGCAACGACAACAACCTGCTCGAGAATATCTCGTTCGTGCGGGACGCCGACATTATCTTCAACTATGCCGAGGGTGATGCCACGGCCAAGGTTGTTCTGACTGTCGGCAACTACCTCAACTACCTGAACGGCACGGTGACGTCTCTGACCTCCACTGGCCGCGCTGCGACTGCGGATGTCGACACCGTCGACCTGTTCCTGGCCTACGGCACCGTTCCGGTTTTCGGTGCGGACGTCACGGTCGGTCGCTTCCCCATTCAGTTCACCAAGTGGACTTTGGCGAAGTACGACGTGGACTCCTACACCGACAACTGGAAGACCGACGACGGCAACTACTATGTTGACGGTGGTAAGGCTGAGTGGACCTGGGGCTCCGTGAACATTCTGGCGTTCGCAGCGAAGAACAGCTCCAACAACGGCCTGTTCAACTATGCTGCCCGCCCGAACGTCGCCCCGATGGGCGGCCTGTTCGCGATGGGCGCTGGCGGCTTAAGGCAACCTGAGCAGAGCGCTGGTGTCCGCCTCGGCTTTGATGTCGGCAAGCTGAACGTCGGCGCCACCTACCTGGCCGTTGGCGAGAGCCGTGTGGGCGGAGTCAAGTACTTCGACCAGGCGGACATCTGGGGCGTGGACGTGAAGCTTCCGCTCGGCGGATGGGAGCTGTCGGGCGCCTACACCCAGTCCGACTCCAGCGTCGATCCCACCGCGCCTGCGGGCACGGTGAAGATTGACGATGACAACACGGCCTGGGAGGCCAAGCTCTCGGGTGCCATCCGCGGTCTGGGCGTGAACGTCGGCTACAAGCGAGTTGAGCCGAACTTCTCCGCTCCGGGCGACTGGGCGCGCATCGGCCGCTGGCAGAACCCGGTGAACATCGAGGGTCCGTCCGTCAGCCTGGCCTATACTTTGGGCAAGGTTGGCCTGACAGCCTCCGGTGCCTGGTATGAGGGCATCGAGAATCAGGGCCGCACGAACACAAGCGCTCTGGCGGCTCTTCCGCTGGGTGCCGACGACAAGTTGCAGCAGTACAAGGCTGGTGTGAGCATCCCGATGGGTCCGAAAGGCTCCCTCGGCTTCGAGGGTGAGTTCGTCAAGTGGGACCCGGCTGTGGGCTCCTCCCCGGCTGAGAACTACTACACGTTCAGCTACCGCCAGGCGCTGGCCCAGAACACCCGCCTGAAGCTCCTCTATCAGATCATTGACTTCGACGGCAAGGGCAGGGCTCTTCCGTACGGCGCCAATGAGGCGAAGGGAGCCGTGGCGGTCGCTCAGGTGTCCATGGACTTCTAAGTCCCTGCGGCATCTGGCTGTAGCGACATAGACCGAAGGGGCCCGGACGGCTCGCCAGTGAGTCCGGGCCCCTTTTTCCTCTCAGGGTCCGTCTAAAATGCAGAAGCTGCCCGGAGGCAGGTCCGGGTGAAAGATGAGGTATCGGGAAATGCGCAGAAAACCATTGGCACTCAAAATAGCGGCGGTGTCGCTGACGATCGCCCTGGCTGTCGCTTTGAGCGTACCCGGACGGGTGGCCGCCCTGGACCTTGGGAGCGTCATCAAGGCCGGAGGGATCGCCGTGCTGGTGACGCAGTTCGGCGGCCAGCTGGATAAGTTCATCAACGACCTTACCGGCAACAAGAAGCTCGCCGCGGATCAGGCCACCAAGGTGGTGCCCATCCTGAGCCTTGGAAGTGGAACCTATCTTGGCGCCGCGCAGGTTACGGGACCGCGCGATCAGGTGGAGCAGTGCAAGGCGGTTGCCCAGCTGGAAGCGAACTTCTCCGGCCGCACATTCCGGGTCCGCCCTCTGGTTCCCGTGGACAGCATCAACGTGACCAAGGTCAGCCGCGTGAGGGCCGTTGGAGTGAGCGCCATCATTGACGTGAAGCTCTAGGCATCACCTGGGATGAGATTACGGCTAACGGAGCCCGGCCCGTCCAGCCGGGCTTTTTCCGCATCCAGCTAGCAGTAGGGGAAAACTGCCGATGGATGTTCTGGGGCTGGGAGCGGTATCGGTTGACGATGTGGTGCAGCTCGATGAGTTTCCGCTTCCGGGAAGCAAGGTCCGGGTGCTTTTCCGTGAGCGGCGGCCCGGCGGGCTGACATTGGGAGCCCTGGTTGCCGCGCGCAGGATGGGCGCCAGCGCCGCCTATGCCGGGATTCTGGGAAGTGACGAAGGCTCGCGTTTCGTGGAGTCTTTTCTTCAGGCTGAGGGAGTGGACATCTCGCGGGTGGTCCGGCGAGAGGACGCAGGTCCTTCCGAATCCGTGATTCTTCTCGTGAAAGGGGATCGAACCGTGCTCTCCCACGTACCCCGTCTTCGAGGAGCAAGCCCGGATGGCCCACCAGAGCAGTATATCCGCCAGGCGCGGGTCCTGCTGGTGGACCATGTGGGCGTCGAAGGACAGATCCGCGCCGCGCAGATCGCGAGTCAGGCGGGAATCCCTGTGGTGGGGGACATCGAGCGGCTGGAGGATCCCGGGGTCGCGGAGTTGCTGAGACTGGTGGATCATCTCATCGTGCCCCTCCGGCTGGCCCGTGAGTTGACTGGGGCGGATGATGTGGCCGAGGCCGTTTCGCGCCTTGCCGCAGGCCGGGTGGCCACGGTGGCCACCTGCGGCGCGGAAGGCTGCTGGTTCGCGGAAGGAATGGAGCCGGGCCGCGTCCGGCGGTTCCCGGCCTTTCGCGTGCGTACCGTGGACAGCACCGGTTGCGGAGACTGTTTCCACGGCGCATACGCCGCCCTGCTCGCCTCCGGCGCGGGTGTGGAGGAGCGGATTCGGACGGCCAGCGCCTGTGCCGCGCTGAAAGCATCCCGCTGGGGTGGGCCAGCCGCCTTCCCTAGCGCCGCGGAGGTGCAAGCCTTCCTGGCGGGGCAAGACGCCTGCACGGAACCGTGAGAAAGCGAAGGGACGCGCCCCGCAGCGCGTCCCGCATCGGTCTGGTTCCCGTGGGCGCTGCCTAGTTCAGCAGAGCCTCCAGCTTACGCGTCAGGTGATCTTTGGGCAAAACGCCCACAGTCTGATCCACGGCGCTGCCCTGCTTGAAGAAGATCAGCGTGGGAATGCTCATGACACCATATTTGATGGCGAGAGATCGTTCGTCGTCCACATTGACCTTCACGATCTTCACCTTGCCCGCGTATTCCTGGGCCAGCTGATCCAGCAGGGGCGCGATCTGGCGGCATGGGCCGCACCAGGGAGCCCAGAAGTCCACAACAACGGGGACATCGGACTTCAGCACTTCCTGCTCGAAGGTGGTCTCACTTACAGCAACTGCGCTCGACATTTGCGTCTGTATCCTTTCCTGATCTTCATCGGTAACGCCGGACCCTGACGGGATGCGGGTGGTGACCCATCCGCCGGACACGGGGTCAGGTCCGCCACATCCTCTTGCCGGGCTCTCCGGCCAGCATCTCATGAGTCTCGAAAAGCAGACGCGGGATGTCCAGCTTCTCCGGGCAGCGTGGCAGACAGTCTCCGCATTGGGTGCAACGGTCCGCCCTGCTGCCTGGGAACCAGTGTCCCGCGTTTTCGAAAAGGTTGTAACGATACTTCCCGAACTCCACCATATCAAAGGCGACGGCCATGTTCCGGAGCCGCAGCACTTCCGGAATGTTGATCCCTTCGGGGCACGGCAAGCACTCGTGGCATACGGTGCACCGGTCGTCGCCCAGTATCCGGAAGCGCTCCTCCAGCCGCTGGAAGATCTGCCGCTCCTCTTCTGTCAAGGGCCCGTCGCGGTCAGCCACCGCAATATGCTCGTCGAACTCCTCCGGGTGTGCCGCTCCCAGGGTGAGTGTGGAGACCTCCGGCTGCGCCAGAAGCCACCGGGCGTTGGCCTGGATGGGTGTGAGCGGCGCTGTCAGTTCCCTCAGCGTCTGCGTCGGCCGGAACAACTGTCCGCCCTTGTCCGTGGGAGAGATGATCAGCACACCCATATCCAGCTCGTAAGCCCGCAGCACCGCCGGGAGGTTGCGCTGGTTGAAATAGTAATAGTGCAGATTGACGCTCTCGAACTCCCGGGTCTCGATGGCATCAAGAATAACATGAAGCGGAGCGTGGGTGGAGAATCCCACGTGCCCGATGATCCCTTCTTCCTGCGCCTTCCGCACGGCGTCCATGCAGCCTCCCCTGCGCAGCGATCGCTCCAGCAACTCCGGCGTGTTGATGCCGTGCAGGTCGAAGTTGTCAATCCGGGAGATGTTCATCCGCTGCAGCGATTCCTCGATGAAGCGGCGCATCTCGTCCGCGGTTTCCGTGGGAGGGATCTTCGTCGTGATGATCAGATCATCCCGACGGATGTGGGGCATCGCCTTGCCCAGCAGTTCCTCGCTGGAGCCGTAACCGCGGGCCGTCTCCAGATGAGTTATCCCCAGCTCCACAGCCCGGAAGATGGTCCTCAGAGCCTCCTCCTCCTCCGGCACGCCCGGGATGCGCATTGCGCCGAACGTGAAAACCGGGACCTGCAGCTCAGTTTTTCCGAATCGCCTGTATTTCACGCTTGTCGCACAGTTGCGGCGACCGCCGCCTCCTCAATAAACCAGCCCGGCTGCTTGCAAGTTCCCCTTCCACAGCCGATCTTCCTGTTCTTAGATGCGCAAGAGCCCTGCGCGGTCGCAGGGCTCCCGGCCGGATTTTCTCTCACTGCGAAGCTTGCCTGCTGCCCGTAGCTGCCTCCAGGGTGCACCCGCGTCGGACCAGGAGGAGAAAGGCCCCCTCCCTCTTCACGAGACGGGCTGCTTGCCCAGGCAGCAATGCTTGAATTTCTTGCCGCTGCCGCAGGGGCAGGGATCGTTGCGCCCCACCTTCCCGGAGATCGGCTTCGGTCCCGTGCCCTCCTTCAGAGGAGCCAGGGCATCTCCCGCTCCGCTGAAGGAAGTGGGCCGGAACATAGGCCGGCGGACCGGCTCCGGCGCGATCTGCACCCGGTAGATGATGCGGGCCACCTCCTCCTGAATGCTGTCGATCATCTGCCCGAACATCTCGAAGGCCTCTTTCTGGTAGGCGATTACCGGGTCTTGCTGAGCGTATCCCCGCAGGCCGATGCCCTCCCGCAGGAAGTCCATATTGTCCAGGTGCTCCATCCACTTGCGGTCTATGACCTGCAGCATGATGGAGCGCTCGATCTCCCGCATCACCTCCGGACCGATCTGCTGCTCCTTGTCGGCATAGGTCCGGTCCACGATGGCGTTCAGGAACTCCGACATCTCCTCAAGAGACCGGCTGCGCAGGTCGTCCACTGTGGCGTAAAGCGAAAGCGGGAAGATGGAGTCCAGCGTGTTAAACAGACTCTGGAAGTCCCACTCCGAGCGTGGGATCTCCCGGTTGCAGAAGCTCTCCATGGAGGCCTGCACGGTGTTGTGGAGGTACTCCAGGATGGTGTTCTTGACCTCCTTGCCCTCCAGCACCATCCGCCGCTGACCGTAGATGATCTCGCGCTGCTTGTTCATCACGTCGTCGTATTGCAGCACGTGCTTGCGGATGGCGAAGTTGTGCTCCTCCACCTTCTTCTGGGCTCGTTCGATGGCGCGAGACAGCAGGCGGCTGTTGTCCAGCGCCTGATCTTCCTGCCAGCTCGCCAGCAGCGGGCTCTGCGTCTTGTCCCCGAAGAGGCGCATCAGCTCGTCCTCGAACGAGACGAAGAAGCGGCTGGAGCCGGGGTCCCCCTGCCTTCCGGCGCGCCCCCGGAGCTGGTTGTCTATGCGCCGGGACTCATGCCGTTCCGTTCCCACAATGTGCAGTCCGCCGAGCGCGACCACCTCCATCGCCTCCGGGCTTCGCCCGCCCGGTCCGGGATCCTGATCTGCGCCGCCCAGGATGATGTCCACGCCACGCCCGGCCATGTTCGTGGCGATGGTGACAGCCCCTTTCCGGCCCGCCTCTGCAATGATCTCGGCCTCCCGCTCGTGGTACTTGGCGTTGAGGACGTTGTGGGGAATGCCCTCTTTCAGCACCTGGCGCAGGCGGTCTTTGTGCTCCGGCGCGATTCCCAGCAGACCGCACAGCTCGTCCAGGTTCTCCGGGGTCGTCATATCCAGATTGACGCCCAGCTCGCGGGCCAGCGGGCTCAGGCGCGCCAGGCTCAACTCCTCGAATCGGCTGTTCAGGAGATCGCGCGCCTCCTTGCGGTCCCCGAAGTTCTTGGAGGCTTCCATCCGGCTGCGCAACAGGATGGTGGCGCACAGCAGCTGAAGCCGCTCCGGCAGCATGCGGGCGCTTACGCGCTCGGAGACTTCGATGGAGCGCGTGCCCACGAGAACCGGTTGCTGACGCACGGCGCAGCGGAGCACCTCCGCGGTGATGCCGCGCATCTTGCTCTCTTCGGTCTTGTAGACGGCGTCCGGATGGTCCACCCGGATCATGGGGCGGTTGGTGGGGATCTGCACCACATCCAGCCCGTAGATCTTGCGGAATTCGTTCTCCTCGGTCTTGGCGGTGCCGGTCATGCCCGCCAGCTTCTTGTAAAGGCGGAAGTAATTCTGGAATGTGATTGTGGCCAGAGTCTGAGACTCGTGCTCGATCTTGCAGCCTTCCTTAGCCTCCACCGCCTGATGCAGCCCGTCGCTCCAACGCCGCCCGAACATCAGCCGGCCGGTGAACTCGTCCACGATGATGACCTGGCCGTCCTTGACCACGTAGTCCACGTCGCGCTTGAACACGGCGTGCGCTTTCAGAGCGCTGGAAGCGTGGCTCATCAACTGGAAGTCCTCACTCAGGTTCGGAACGCCCAGGATTTCCTCCAGATAGCGCACACCCTCGTCCGTCAGCATGGCCGTCTTGGCCTTTTCGTCCACCGTGTAGTGCCGGTCGCGCACCAGACGGCGCACGGCGCGGTCCATAGTGTAGTAGATGTCCGTTGCCTGCTGGGCGACGCCTGAGATGATCAGCGGGGTGCGGGCCTCGTCGATCAGGATGGAGTCCACCTCGTCCACGATGGCGTAGTGCAGATCCCGCTGCACCAGATGCGCCAGCGAGGGAGCCATGTTGTCGCGCAGATAATCGAACCCGAACTCGTTGTTGGTCCCGTAGGTGATGTCGCAGAGATACGCTTCGCGCCGCGAGACAGGCCGCAGGCAGTCCCAGTCATCCGGACCTTCCGCCTTGTAGTCCGGGTCGTAGACATAAGAGCCACCAAGCTCACCCGTCTCGGCGCTCGCGCCCCGGATGGCGCCCACAGTTAGCCCCAGGAAGTGATAAATTGGGCCGTACCACCGCGCGTCGCGCCGGGACAGGAAGTCGTTCACGGTGACCAGATGCGCTCCCTTGCCCTCCAGGGCGTTCAGGTACAGTGGCAGCGTGGCGGTGAGTGTCTTACCCTCACCGGTTTTCATCTCCGCAATGCGCCCCTCGTGAAGAACCATGCCGCCAATGAGCTGCACGTCGAAATGCCGGGCCTTGTCCGGGCCGATTACCCGGCAACCGGCCTCGCGCACAACGGCGAACGCCTCCGGCAGCAGGTCGTCCAGAGTCTCGCCCTTCTCCAGTCGCGCGCGGAACTCATCGGTTTTTGCCCGGAGCTGCGCGTCAGTCAGAGCCTTCATCGCAGGTTCCAGGCTGTTGATCTTCTCGACGGTTTTGCGGAAGCGGCGCAGCTCGCGCTCGTTGGAAGAGAGAAGCTGAAGAATGTTCATAGCGATGGACGGGTCAGAGTCAAACCTTTGCGGCCGATGCGCTCCGTGGACGGGCTCCCTGCCCGTCGCCATCCGGAACGCCTGCGCTTTCTAACTTAACTATACGCGCCGGGATGGGGGACGTGTTTCCCTCCCGCCCCGGCTGAGAGGCCGCCAATGGATGATACCACGAACCCCCTCCCCCGTCCAAAAAGGGATTCATCCCGGACTATTGCGGCAGGTGCAGAAGGACTGCGAGAGCGGCGTGCGCGCACGATGCCATAGTACTTTTGTCCTGCATTTGCGGTGGAAATCGGGTAACATGGCAGTGAGCGCGGCCTATTGCAAAAGCCTTGCAATGCCGATGAGTCCTTTACGGGGGACTGCTGCAGGACAGGGCCCCTGAGAGGTCCCGCTTTTTCTTGCCCGGAAGATGGCGCCTATGGCTATCGGAAATATCAGGGTCTTGATTGTGGACGATTATCCTCTCGTCCGGCAGGGCCTGATCAACATCCTGAAGCAGGAGAGCGATATTGAAGTAGTGGGCGAGGCCGCGGACCTGGACCAGTGTCTGCGGCTGTGCCGTTCGCAGTCTCCGCACGTGGTGCTGCTGGACACCTCGCTTGGGGATACGAACGTGGTCACCGCCATCCGGCTCATCAATACCCAGTTCCCGGGCGTCCGGATTGTGGCCGTGGCCGATCAATCGGAGCGCAACTGCTCCGTTTTGCGCGGAACTTCACAGTGCCGTCACCGGGGAAGCTCGGACCCATCGGACCCGGCGGACTGCGTGGTACAGGCCATCCGCGCGGGGGCGCGCGGCGCCATCCGCCTCTCGGACACGACGGCGGAGCTGGTGAACGCGGTGCGCGCGGTGAAGGATGGACGCTACTGGGTGGACGGGCCCGCCACTGCGCGCGTGATGGAGGCCCTGTTCAACTCCCGGGATACCTCATCGGACCTGATCCCCCAGGCGGGCCTGACCGAGCGCGAGGAGCTGATCTGCCGGATGATCGCCGACGGCCTCTCGAACAAAGAGATTGCCGCCCGTCTGAACATTGCGCAGCAGACAGTGAAGAACCACGTCAGCAGCATCCTGCGCAAGTCCGGGCTGGAGGACAGGCTTCAGGTGGCCCGGGCGGTGCTGCTGCGCACCGGCTGCCCGGCCCGGAGCATCAGTGACAACTGACCCTTCTTGGGCCTGTCCCTTTCCAGGACCGACTTCCTCGGTTTCCTCCAACCCGTCCCATCGATGAAAGATTTGCCGCCTGCAATCCCTGTTAGGATACTTGGCCCGGCGAGTCTCGCGCTTCCCGAACGAAGCTCTCCGTCGCCCGCGAGAGCCTCACGGGAAAAGCGCCCGGATGCGTCAGGATGAGCAGATCCGATCCGTCCCGCGCATAGCAGCCGTGATGACGATGGGCATGCCTCTGCGGCTTTTTGTGTATGGCACACTGAAACAGGGTTTCTGGAACCACCGGCTTTTCTGCGAAGGGTTTGTTTCCGTGGAGGACGGCGTCGTGCGTGGCCGCCTTTATGAGATGCCATCCGGCCTGCCTGTGCTGCTCGTCCCTGAGGAGAGTGTGCTCGCCGAGGGGAGCACGGATCACCGGCAGGATCTGCAGATCCAGGAGCATCTCGGCCGCGATCTTGCTGGCGCCCTTCAGTTCGCAACCGGAGATTCGGCGGGATGGATGCGGGTGTCGGGTGAGCTGTTCTCATTCGGTGACCCCGAGACCCGCCTCCGTAATCTGGACTGGCTGGAGGGTTTCCAGCCAGGGGAGATGAGCTTCTACCGACGGGTGCTGGTGCCGGTGGAGACCCGCGCCGGAACTGCCGCCGCCTGGACGTATATCAGCGCAAAGGAACCATCCGGGGACTGGCGCCTGTTGCCAGGCGGCGTCTGGCCCGAAGAGGATTGGCCCAGGGGGAGAGACTAGCCCCTCGCGCCCGGCAGGCGCGTCCAGCCCCACGCCATGCGCCGCGCATACTCCAGAGAGATAGGGCGCATCTTGCGGCAGACCTCGGCCGGATCCCGGTCCGGAGTCAACATCACGATTGGCACCACAAGCACATCCGGAGCCATCGTCTCCATCAGGGAGCGGTACCACTCCACGGGATCGCGCTCGCCATCCCAGTAGAGATAGATGAACCCTCGCCCTTTGACGGACTCCCGGAGGCGCGGCAGATCCTCATCGCTGTAGGGCGATGCCAGGTCCAGCGAGCGGGGGGAGAAGTTGTGCTCGAAATAGGCCTCATGACACGGGTTGGGACCGCAGTTGTGCAGTCCGCCGCAACCGAACTCCCGGAAAACGCGCGCGTGATACGGGGCGCTAAACTCCCGGTATATCTCGGGACCGAAGCTCGCGGAGATGTCGTCGCTGGCATGCCCCTTGAATCCCTCCGGGAACCACGTATCCGGGAAGTCCACGGTGGTGATATTGTCCTGCCCGCCCGCCGCCTCGATGCCCGCACGGATGGTGGCCAGATACAGATCCTGGATCTTCTCCAGCAACCGATGAAGCGCCTCCGGTGCTGTATGAAAGGCCACCAGCAGCTCCGTGACCCCCATCAGGTCGGCCGCCACATTCACCCCGCCTGCCGCGTCCAGAAGCGACACCGGCACAAATCCTTCCCCCGCGTCTGCGAACATCCGGATGCGCCGGAGTCCTTCAGGAAGCCAGCCGTCCGTGTGCGGATCAGGAACAGGCAGCGAGTCCACCTGCTGCTCCAGATCGGAGATGATCGGTCCCTTGATGCCGGGGGTCTGGTCCGGATTCGGTCCCCAGTAGTACTCGCACCCGAACGCACTCGCCAGGCAGGAGCATCCCACATCCGGGCGCATGGCGGGAATTGCATCCGTGTCCGGCAGTGTCTCCCAGGTGGCCATCGCCGAGGATAGGGCCGCCTGGAGCTGCTTTTCGCCGTCCCGAAACAGCTCCTGGGTGGTGTGCTCCGGGGGAAGGGTGACCCGAACGTCTATCGGCGCCCGCTCCAGTGGCTGGCCCGCGAACAGCCGGCGGTAGAGATCCTTCCGCCGCTCCAGCTCATCCCGCATCCAGTCCGAGACGACCAGCGCCACCCGACCTATCCCTTCTTCACGAACTCATCCACCACCCGGCCCACGCCTTCCAGGCGTGCGGCGTCCAGCGGAGCCGCCGGCTGCTGGAGCAGACGCGTCACCTCATCCCGCGCAATCTGGTAGGTGTCTTTTGCGCCGGCGGACTCCCAGAGCGTCCGGCTGCCCCGCACAGCCAGCCGGGGAGTCAGATATTCGTCCGATCTCAGCCACCGCATTGTATGGTCGGATGTGATGTACCCCGTCCCGGCCGGTCCCACGCTCTTGATGAGGTCCGCGGCGATCGTGTCGGCGTTTACCCGCACTCCCGCGACGATCCTGCGGGCCATGGCGCTGATCTCATCATCCATGACAAGCTGCTCGTGGCTGCAGGTCATCCCCGTCGCGAACATCCCGCAGTTGACGATCAGATCGTTTCCCGCTGCTATGGAGCAGAACTGGCTGAGCGTTTTCTCCCAGGCGTTCTGCTCGTCGTGGGCGTGATTGTCTGAGTTAGGGGCGGTGGTATGGCAGGGTAGCCTATAGAACCGGGCAAGCTGCGCCCCGGCGATGCGGCAGATGGTGGTCTCGCAGGATCCCACCAGCGCCGCTCCGCTGCGCATGTCGGTGGTGGTCCAGGAGTTCGCATAGAGCGCCTTCGCCCCTGGTTTCAGAAGCTGGATCATGGCGATGCCCGAGAGGCATTCGGCGTTGTTGACGGTCAGTAGACCCGCCAGCGTGAACGGAGCCGACACTCCGGCATTCGGTTCTGGGAGTATCGCGATCGGCACACCGGTCTGGACGGTCTCGATGATCTGTTCCAGCACGCCTTCCTCCCACCACAGCGGGCTGGTGGGGGAGACCTGCGTGATGCCGTAGACCTGCCGGGAGAGATCGCCCGCGAACGCACGCTCCAGCATCCGGATGATGGCCCGGTTTACCTCGGGACGGTCGGTGGAATAGTAGATGGGTTTCCGGCTGTTCTGGATGCAGGCACGCACGCCGTACAGCAGTGTGGCGCCTGCGACGGGCACATCCTGAGGCATGACCGGGATGCCGATCATATCGATGTTGGGCAGCAGCTCGCACAGGTGCGCGAACTGCTCAACGTCCCGCACGGTGGAGGGCCGTGTCTCGCCCGTCTCGCTGTCCACCCAGAAGATGGCGTTGTGGCCGGCCGCTACGCGTGGCGTGCCGTCCCCTAGAACGAAAGCCGGCTCGCCTTCGCGCCCGAAAACCTCGAAGCTGCGGGGAGTGCTGCCGATGGCGTCTTCAATGCTGCCTCGAGGGAAGCGCACGATGCCGGTCTGAGTGTCCACATCCAGGCCCTTCTCCGCCAGTAGCCCAAGCATCCGGGCGCTCTGCACACGGACTCCGGTTGACGCCAGAATGTCCAACGTGGCCTCGTGGATGGCCTCGATATCCTCAGGCGAGAGAACACAGAGCGGCGACAGGTTCATGACAAAAAGAACCCTCCTTCTCACGGATCGAACTCAGCCGCGTCCTTCAAGGTATTCCCGGACGCGGACGAGGGATTCGGCGTGATCCTGCATCTCCGGCGCGTACTCCAGGCCGAAGCAGCCTGTGTATCCTGACTCCTCGATTGCGCGCAGGATGGCCGGATAGTTCAGTTCCGTGCCGAAGTGCTCGTGCCGTCCGGGTACTCCCGCGGAGTGGAAATGTCCGATGACGTCCCGATGCCCGCGGATATTGGAGATGATGTTCCCCTCCATGATCTGCATGTGATAGACGTCATAGAGCAGCTTCAGGGAAGGGCTTCCAATGGCCCGGACGATCTCGGCTCCCTCGTGGGAGGAATCCAGGTAGTAGCCGGGATGATCCACGTGCGTGTTCAGGGGCTCCAGGAGGAGCGTGAAGGCGTTCTTTTGGGCTATCTCCGCCGCAGCGGCCAGAGCCTTTTCAAGATTGGCCCGCATCGCCGGGCGCTCCAGTCCGGGCACCAGGTTGCCGGTGCACGTGATGGCTTTCGAGCATCCCGCGCGCTTCGCAAACGCAATCACCTCTTCCGTGCGCTCCAGATACTTCTGAAGGTCCCGGGAGTCCACTGGCGAGCCACCGAAGCTGCCGTCCGGGGCGTTGACCACCATGTTGTTCAACTCCACGCCGGCCTGCTGACAGGCCTGCCGCACCGCGTCGGCATCCTTGCCGGTGCCAGGCGGACAGCCGTTGCCGTCAAAAGTTGCGTCGTGGAACCAGAACTCCACCGCCGAGTAGCCCGCCCGACCGATGCGCACGATGCGCTCCTCGGTCGGCAGGTCCGTGAAGACCATCTCCAGGCAAACATCCAGTTTCATGACTGCTCCTCCCCCGCTGTTTCATCGTCGTCCAGCAGAACCTGCAGCTCACGTGCTCCGTGAAGCACGCGGATGACTTCAATACCTTCCGGGATCTCCCGGTAGAATACCAGCGGACTCTCGAAGCCCTTCACGGGCTAGAATCCGAGATTGCTCGGTTTTGGGTGGTCACTTTTCCCGACCCGCCCGGCGCGTGGATGACGCGCCAGAAGGTGAAAGCCAGACTCGACCGCATCCAGAAAACGTTCGGCCGCCCCGGGACTTCCGTTCAGCACATAGTAAACGCCGATCTCCACCAGGTCCGCGGCAACCCCGGGTCTGCGGACGACTTTTGCCATCAACCCGCCTTCATACGTTCAATGCGGCGCTTGATCTCTTCTTCGGCTGCCCGCCGGTCTTCAGCGCCCCATTCTGCCGCGACTCCGCTGTTCAGCCCTTCCAGCAGGGCCTGCTCCACCGCCGCGCGGGCCTTGCGCTTCAGATCCTCCCGCACCAGAGAGCGCAGATACTCGCTGACCGTGCCGAAGCCTCCCTCTTCCCGAATCCTCCCTCTTCCACCTGTTTTTCGATGAACTCCCGCATAGCTTGCGGAAGCGAGAACGTCAGAGTGGCCAAGGTAGCAACCCTTTCCTGTGTGGCCTTCTTCTCTGCCACTGTAAGCAGGAATTAGGAAGAAATAAGAGGATTTCTTATGCCAGTCAGAAGTCCCCCCGCGCCCGCTTATCCTATAGCAGCGCTTCGGCCACCTTGCGAATGGCTTTCGCCGTCATGTCGCAGTCCTCTTCCGTCATCTGGGGAGGGATGTCCAGATGGATGGTCCGCGACAGGTAAGCCAGCGTGTTGGGACACATGTCCTCGCTGTATTTCGGCAGCTCCCCTTTGTAATAGGGGCAGGTGTACGGGCAACCCACCGGCGTGGTGCTGGCCATGTTGATGATGTGCTTCCAGTGGGCGTAGATGTGCCAGTCCGGGATGCCCTTGTCGAACACACCCTTTGCCTCCACTCCCTCTGCCTGCAGCGCTTCGCAAAACCGCTGCACCTGCGAAGCGTCCTCCAGCATGAACATCAGGCAGATGGCAGTGTCCCCCTGCTCGTCGTTCAGGCGGCGGAAGGTGATGCCGCGCAGGTCGGCGATCTGGTCTTTGATGCGCTTCTTGTTCCGGCGCATTCGCTCCAAAAGACCGTCCAGTTTGGCAAGCTGGGCCAGCATGACCGCGCCCGTCAGTTCGCTCATCCGGTAATTCTCGCCCACAAAGAGCTCGCCCTTATAGCGCTCCTCGCCGAACCGGTCCGGGCGCCAGCAGGCCGCGGTGTCGTGGTATCCCATCAGGCGATCGTAGAGGAGCGGATCATCCGTGATGGCCATCCCGCCTTCGCCTGCGGTGATGATCTTGTGGTACTGGAAGCTGAAGCATCCCACGTCGCCGAAGGTGCCCAGGCGCTTGCCCTTGTAGGATCCCCCGCAGGCCTGCGCGACGTCTTCGATCAGCTTCAGGTTGTGCCTTTTGCAGATCTCCGTGATTCGGTCCATGTCGCACGGCGCTCCCCGCATGTGGACCGCAATAACCGCTTTGGTCTGCGGTGTGATTCGGCGCTCCAGATCTTCCGGATCCATCGTGAAGCTGTCGTCGATGTCGCAGATGACCGGGATGGCCTTGGCCGCCACGATGGCCGCGCAGGAGGCGAAAAACGTATAGCCGTTGACGATGACCTCGTCACCCGGTCCCACTCCGCACGCCACCAGCGCGCTGATGAGCGCGGACGTGCAGGAGTTGACCGCCAGAGCATACTTCGCTCCCATCTTCTCCGCGAACGCAAGCTCCAGCTCCCGGACCTTGGATGGATACTCCTCCGGGCCGTAATAGCGGAAGAGATACTTCCTCTCCAGAACTTCCAGCACCTGAGCTTTCTCCTCTTCCCCGATCTCCAGGCCGCCGGGATACATGGGGATGGGAGGGGTAGTCTTAGCCTTCGGGCCGCCGTGAATCGCCAGAGTCTCAGCCATAGCCTGTTCCTTTCCTTGTGCAGCAACCATTGGCCGGTCCGGGTCCGGCCGCACAGGGACACGGGCATCCGCCAGCAGAGATAGGGAACTCCGTCTCCGCAAAGCCTCGGAGAAGGGTCTGGCTGGCGAAGAATCGCCCGCTTCACGTGGAATTCTCCGCCGCGCGCAGCCGGTTTTCCTCCATCGCAACGCCATTCTTCTTCAACGCGGCTGCCGGCGACAGTGTAGCGGTATCATGGGATACCCGGCGTTTTGGATGCCGGGCGGCCGAAGAAAAGGATGCCTGGAACCCAGCCGGGAACCCTGTTGCACGCGGCTTTGTTCCATACGTGCGAGTGGAAACGGTTCCGCTCCAAAGGAGATCGAACGGGAGGACACGGTCAGATGGATACTTCCAAAAACACATGCGTAACAGGTATGGATATCGGTCTTCTTGCGGTCAGGGTGGCCCTCGGTGTGATGATCTGGGCGCACGGGGCTCAGAAGCTGCTGGGATGGTTCGGCGGGAGCGGCCCGGCTGCTTTTGTGGAAGCGATGTCCGGGATGGGCATCCCGGCTTTTCTGGCTTGGCTGGCCATCATTGCCGAGTTCTTCGGTGGCCTGGGGCTTGTCTTCGGGGTTTTGCCGCGGCTGTCCGCTCTTGGCGTGCTGATCGTGATGATCGTGGCGGCCCTCAAGGTGCATGCGCAGCACGGCTTCTTTATGAACTGGTTTGGCGCCAAACAGGGCGAGGGGTGGGAGTTCCATCTGCTCGCCGGCGCGATGGCCCTGATGATCATGCTGGCCGGCCCCGGTCGCATCTCCCTGCCGGACTTTGAGGGCAAGGTGCTGAAAAAGGGGTAAGGTTGCGGGTCGGGGCGGCTTGACGGATTGGCGCGCTCTCCGTAGTATGTCCCCGGCAGCTTGAAGAGGCGGCTGCCGGAAGGGATGCGTGCTGATGACTATGGAGGCAGGCTTTCTGATCGCTCTGGCTGCACTCGCCCTGCTCATCGTTCTGTGGGTCATAGCGACCTACAACCGGCTGGTCTCGCTGCGCAACCAGGTTGAGAACGCCTGGAGCCAGATAGATGTGCAACTCCGGCGGCGCTTCGATCTGATTCCCAATCTGGTGGAGACGGTCAAGGGCTACGCCGCGCACGAGAAGGAGATCTTCGAGAAGGTTGCCGAGGCCCGCGCGCGCATGATGCGGGCTCAGAGCGTGCCGGAGCAGGGGGAAGCAAACAACCTCCTGACTTCCGCACTGAAAAGCCTGTTCGCCGTGGCGGAGGCTTACCCGGACCTGAAAGCCAACCAGAATTTCTTGAGTTTGCAAAACGAACTGGCGAACACAGAACAGCAGATCGCACGGGCGCGAGAGGTCTACAACGACGCGGTCATGATGATGAACACCATGGTGCAGGTGTTCCCCGCCAGCCTGGTAGCCGGCTGGTTCGGCTTCCGCATCAAAGACTATTTCCCCGTTGAGGAAGAAGCGCGTCAGCCCGTGAAGGTAAGTTTCTAAGGGAGCCTTCGGCAGGATGAGCGAGGAGCAGCAGTACAGTCTGGAGACGTTCGAGAATCAGTTCCCGGAGCGGGAGTATCGCATCGAGATCTCCTGCCCGGAGTTCACCAGCGTCTGCCCGAAGACAGGGTTGCCGGATTTCGGTACCATCATCATCACCTACTGTCCGGACCGGCTCTGTATTGAGCTGAAGAGCCTCAAGTATTACCTGCTGAACTACCGCAACCGCGGAGTGTTCTACGAGCACCTGACAAACACCATCCTGGATGACATCGTCGCAGCCTGCCGCCCCCGCTGGTGCGAGGTGCGCGGCGAGTTCACTCCGCGGGGAGGCATCCGCACCACGGTGACCGCGCGCTACAACTGCTGAACTTTTCAGATGCCCCGCCGCGCCGGCTCCGCGCGGTTTCCGGCAGGGAGGCGGGCGTGCCGCGGCGAATTCAAACCTCGGCGTGAACCGGGGAAGGACAACGTTCATCCTTCTGATGCTGGCGCCGGCCGTGGTGCTTTACGGCATCTTTGTGCTGTACCCCATGGCCCAGGCGTTCCACCTCTCGCTGTACCGGTGGAGCGGTCTGTCCGAGGCGCGACAATTCGTGGGGCTTGCCAACTTTCAGGCGCTGTTCACGGAAGATCCGCCTCAGTTCTTGCGTTATCTCGGTCATAACGTCATCTTCCTGGCGGTCAGTGCGTTAGTGACGCTTCCGCTGGCACTGTTCTTCGCGGTGGTGCTTGCCGGACGGGTGAGAGGGGCGGGCTTTTTCCGGGCTGTCTATCTGTTCCCGAATGTCATCTCGGTGGTGGCGGTCGCAACACTCTGGTACTTCATCTACGACCACGACTACGGCCTGTTGAACGCGGCGCTGCGTCTGGCGGGATTGGAGTCGCTGCAGAGAACCTGGCTGGGCGACAGCCGGACGGCGCTCTACGCCATCATCGCCACCAGCATTTGGGCCAGCCTGGGGTTTTACATCCTGCTGTTCTCAGCGGGAGTGCAGAATATCCCGCCCAGCTATATGGAGGCTGCCGAGCTGGATGGAGCGGGCTCGTGGCAGAAGTTCCGGCACGTCACCCTCCCTCTTGTGTGGGAGGTGTTCAAACTCGGGGTGCTGTATCTGGTCATTCACGCGCTGAACCTGTTCGGGCTGGTCTACGTGATGAACCTGAACCAGCCGAACAGCGACACGGACGTCATTCTGACCTATCTGTATCAGAAGGGCTTCGCGGAGAACGACTTCGGCTATGCGGCAGCCATCGCCAGCGTGGGGTTCGTCATCATCCTGTTGACAGTCCTGCTGTCCCTGAGGCTGCTGAAGCGAGAGACAGTGGAATACTGAGCCTTCTGTTGGGGCAACGGGCTACATTTCCGCGTCTCCCACCGCGAGAGAGATTCGAGCACAGACCCTGCCATCTCGCACGAATTCCACGGAGTCCTCCCGGTAGCGCATCAGCACCTCGCCCTTGCCATCCAGCGCTATCTCTCCGCCCTCTCCCAGCCGGAGCTGACAGCCACCCAGATCGAGCCCTATTCTGTGCTTGCCCCGAAGCTCGATGGCCACGTCGCAGGCTCCTTCGATGCCAAGCCCTTTGCGGAACCTGCCGTTTCCGTCGTGGATCTGAATGCCATGATCAGCCGGCAGGGGACCGACGGCCTGTACATTGACTCCAATGATCTGGGTTGGCTCTTTGCCCGTATAGTCGTTCCCCATCTCCACGTTCACGCCGATGGAAACGGCGCGGTTGTGGTTGAACACCTCGGAATGCAGTCCGGACGACCACCCGGGCCCGTACTTGTGGAGGCGCGAGCAGAGCACGCAGGCGTCGCCAACCTCGTGATGCGTCCCCAGGTGGGCATACACCGTCCACGGATACGAGTGGGAGCCTTTCTCTTCGTGAGAAAGAGAAAGGATCTGATGGGTCACGGCCCGCCCGTGGTTATCGTCCGAGCGGCGGAAGTGGATCATCGTGTCCAGGGGTTCCCGCGGCGGGTCGCCCAGCGAGACCTCTGTGCGGAGGATCTGCCCCTTTGTTGCCAGACGACCCTCGGTCTCAAGGGCGTGCTGAGCCCTTGCAGCGGCCGCACTGATGGCCCCCAGAGCACCGGATAGTGCTGAGATCAGGAACCCTCTTCGGCCGTTTGCCTGACGTGCCGGCATCTTTCTCTCTCCTTAGGTTTCACTCGCCCACCAGGCACTCCACGCGGAACAGCGTTCCCGCCGGTCCTGGCGGTAGTGGACCGCTGTGAGGAGCTCCGTCAAGCGTAATCCGCGCTTCGCCCCGGATTGAGGCATCCCGCTTGATGTGGATGTCATAGATGCAGGCGCGGAACCTGCGCCGGACATGCGCCTCCGGCCACTCCGGCGGCAGCGTGGGGGAGACGATCAGCCCGTCGTAATCCGGACGGACTCCCAGCATCCAGTCCAGCATAGTCCGGAACATCCAGACCGCGGAGCCGGTCAGCCAGGAGTGCGACGCCTGCCCGAACTCGGGATGCTCGTCGCTGGTGACATATTCGCTGTAGACGTAGGGCTCCATCAGGTAAGTGTCCGGGTCGGCGGCCTGCCTCATCGGCATCGTCCGGCGGAAGTATTCCCAGGCCCGACCGGCGTTGCCGAGCATCGCCTCGGCAAGGATGGCCCAGCTCACCGGATGGTTGAAGATGGCTCCGTTCTCTTTCTTGCCGGGCACACAGCGTGTGGCCAGACCAATGCCGGGATCCACCGTGCGGTAGGCCGGAGCCAGGATCTTGGGACCTCGAGACGTGGCGCACAGGCGGTAGGCGCTGTCCATCGCCATCCTTGCGCGCTCCGGTGGAGCGATCCCGCTGATGACCGCCCAGCTCTGAGCGTTCAGGAAGATGCGTCCCTCCCTATTGCGCGAGCTCCCGATCACCCCACCGTCGTCACGGAATCCCCGGATATACCATTCGCCGTCCCAGGCCAGGGTGTTGATTGCCTCCGCGACTGTGGTGTACCACTTCTCATATTCTGTTGCCTTTCTCTCCAGCCCCGCGCGGCGCAGGAGCAATGCAGCCTCGCGCAGGCCGAAGCAGAGGAACTCCGCCACCCAGATGCTCTCGCCGATGCCCTTGCGGCCCACATAATCCAGAGTGTCGTTCCAGTCGCCGGGCCCGAACAGGGGAAGGTTGCGGGGGGACATCCGGTGGTGGAGCGTGTAATCCAGCGATCGGATCAGGTGCTCCAGCACTGTATCCTCTCCGCCATCCTGCCACGGGACCATGCGTTCCAGATAGCCGAAGTCGCCGGTCTCGCGGATGTAGGAGGTGACGGCCAGCGGGATCCACAGAGGCGTATCGGAGTGGCCGGTCTTCTCTCCTTCGTCCGTCAACGGAAACCAGTTGTGCAGGGTGCTTCCGTCGGAGAACTGGTGCCGGAGGATGTTCAGAATCTTCGCCTCTGCCATCCGGGGATCGGCGATGATGGGGCCAAGCAGATCCTGCGCGCTGTCTCGCACGCCGCTGCCAAACAGCAGGCCGCCATGGTAGTAACCCGCGCTACGCGTGGCATAGTAGGTGGCCCAGGTCTGCTTACGCAGCCAGTAGTTCATCAGGATGTCTACCTCCGGGTCTGGCGTCCTGACCTGCAGCGCGTCCAGAAACGCACTCCACCACTGTTCCACGCGTTGGAACTCGCGCTCCACCCAGGCGCTGTCGCGCCCTTGCCCAACGATCCTGCGGGCAGTCTCTCGCTCTCCTCTTGGGACGACCCCGAGCAGCACGGTGAACTCCACGTGCTGCCCTGGCTCCAGCGTCACGGCACACTGCAGTGCGGCGCAGGCGTCACCGGCCGTGATCTCCGTATTGAGAAGCCGCCCGCGCTCGATCCCTTCGGGATTGCCCTCCGAGCGCCAGCGTCCAATGAAGGTCTCTTTGCGGGACTCGAACGATTCTACCGGCAGGGAGGTGGCGAAGAACACCTCCCGGTCCCAGGCCTGGTTCGGTTGAGCAACGGTGGCGGTGCGGTACTGCACCCAGTAGTCCTTGGTGGCGAAGAGAATCTGATTTACGGCATCCCAATTTGTCCGGTTGAAGTGCTGGTCGTTCGGCTGGTTGATCAGGTCCACCAGGGCGTGCCCCAGACACAGTTCCATGTAGGGCGTGATCTGAAGCGATCGCCTGCGGCCCTGCGTCTCGCTCAGACGCACGCGCCAGATCTCAACATCGTCATCCGGCGGCACAAAGTACAGCACGCAGGCGCGGATCCCGTCGACTTCCGATTCGATGGCGGTCCAGCCCATCGAATGGCGGCAGGAGTAGGCTTCGAGCTCAAGCGGCACCGGCTGCCACGTGGGGGACCAGTAGCGGCCCTCTTCATTACGGATATAGATGTAGCGCCCGGGCCGGTCCCAGGGCAGGGCGTTGTAGCGGTGGCGAGTGATGCGGCTGTCCCGTGGACATCGCCAGTAGGTGTAACCTCCTCCGGCGTGGGATATCAGTCCCATCAGCCGCCCGTTGCCGATATAGTTGACCCACGGGGCGGGAGTGTCCGGCCGCGTGATGCGGAAAACGCGCCCGCCTTCCTCAAATCGTCCGTAGTCCTGCAAGCTCATCGTCTTTGAGATCTCTTTTGCGTGGCTGGTGTTTGTGCGACGGCGCCGGAGGCGCCGTCGCTGGAGTTGTTGCGCAGACAGCGATGGTTATCCTGCCGCCGTACGGAGACGCACGAAAAAGCCACCCCGGGGAATGCCGGGGTGGCTTGAGATTCAGTTTCCTGATTCTGCGTCAGCCTCTCAGGCTGAACACTGATCCTCTGTTAGCCGAGATCCGTTCTTAGGCGGAGCGGCGGCGGGCGATCAGGCCCATCAGGCCGGTGATGCCGCTGGCGAGAACCAGCATGCTGCCGGGCTCAGGAACCACGACGTTCAGCCGGTAGCCGCCCACCTGCGTGGCCGCCAGCGGGCCGGTGCCGGAGATCGGGCTGCCGACCTTCACGCCGTCAATAACGGGAAGCGTCACAGTCCCGATCAAACGGTTGGTACCCTCGTCGGGAACCGGACCGAGCATCCACGAAGTCGGCCCATTGTAGCCAGCCGGAGCGTAGGCCAGATCAACCCTGTAACGAACCGGCACGCCACCGATGGAATTCGGAGCCAGCGATGTCTGCGGTGTGTAGAAGTGAACGTCGATCACACTGCCTGAGTAGTTGGGATCTGCCCAGACAACGAGGTCGGTCCACACTTTCACCTGACCGGGCTGCAGCGGCGCTTTGAAGTCGCGACCGGCAAGGCCGTCACTCACCCAGCCCGGGCGATACCAGGAAGCCTTGGCCTTGTTGAGCAGCGGATCACTCTGGTAGCCGGCAAAACCATCGATTGTGTCCTTGTCGTCCGTAGCGGTTGCCTTCGTTCCGAACTGAAGCCGAACGCCGTTAAACTCGCTCGGAGTCTGGAAAGTCCCACCGTGCCCAACGGCGATCAGGATGGTCCAGTCGGTCTGAGCAACCGCGGCGCCCACGAACATCGTGGACAGGACACCCATGGCAGCAAGTACGGTAAGCAGTTTACGCATGTCCTTTGATTCCTCCTTTCGCTCGAGAGATCTCGGCTACAGCCATTATAGCATACCGAGCCTCCCCTGCGAAGCGGTTCTCCCTTTCTTTCTAAAAGAAAAAGATTTTGCGTCTGCACTCGGCAGAAGATTCCCGGAGTCCTCAGCAACCAGCGGCTTCCGCATCTGAATGTTCAGACGGCCGCTCCCTGGTCCCCGGGGGCTCCCAGCCTCACCTGATACGCTTGCAAGTTTCGTGCCAAAGCTGACAAGACCGTGCAGAAGTGCTTGCCAGCGCCATTATAACATACCCGGACGCCCCGGAAACGCTTTTTTGGCGCGTATCTTTGCAAAGCGTCTCAGATGACGCACTTGAGTCAACTGCAATTCGCGTGCCAATCCGATGCGCGGATCCCTCTGTGCGGTTAAACCCGGTGAAAATACCTGAGGCACCCGTTCTGGGTTCTCGGACTGCGGCCGGGTTGCGGTTTTGCTGCCGAGTGCGAGACAATGACAGATGTATCGTGCTAGGCGGGGAACTAGCGGTGCCCTGTAACCCGAAAACCGCTTTATGCGGGGCGGAATCCCCGTGCTGAGGTCCGCTTTCTGCTGCAAGCGGCCGCGCCGGCCGACGTTGATGGCCGGGCCCGGTGCAACGTGCTGCCTGTGAACCCCGTCAGGTCCGGAAGGAAGCAGCGGTAAGCAGGTCAGGCGTGTGCCGCCGGCCGCCCCGGCCTGAGCCTGGCCGCGCGGACGGCTGCCGCGGGAACGGATCGAGGCCGGGTGCACGATACGTATCTCACGGCCCGGCAAGTCCGGCGAGCGGCTCCTCGGGAGGGAGGGGAGTAGGGGGGGCGCATCCCTGATGCCATACATCGCCCTTTACAGAAAATACCGGTCGCAGACGTTCGAGGACGTGATGGGGCAGGAGCACGTCACGCGGACGCTTCAGAACGCCATCCAGCGGGGCACCATCGGACAGGCCTATTTATTCACCGGGTCCCGCGGGACCGGCAAGACCACGGTGGCGCGGCTGCTGGCCAAGGCGGTCAACTGCGAGAGCGGTCCCACTCCTTCCCCGTGCAATCAGTGCGCGATGTGCGTGGCCATCACCCAGGGAACGGCTGTGGATGTGGCCGAGGTGGACGCCGCCAGCAACCGCGGTGTGGCGGAGATGGAAAGCATCTGCGAGAGCGTCCGCTACCGTCCCATGGAAGGCCGCTACCGTGTGGTCATCCTGGACGAGGCGCACCAGCTTTCGGACCACGCCAAGGATGCTTTCCTGAAAACGCTGGAGGAGCCTCCTCCCCACGCCATTTTTGTGCTGGCCACCACCGAGCCGTCCAAAATCCCCATTACCATCCGCAGCCGCTGCCAGCAGTTCGATTTTCACAGGGGGACTCCACGCCAGGTGGAGGATCGGCTGCGATGGGTCTGTCAACAGGAAGGTGTGGAGATCGAAGAGGATGCTGCGGCGCTCATCGCGGCGCACGCGCAGGGAAGCTGGCGGGATGGACTGAGCCTGCTGGAACAGGTGATCGCCTTCGCGGGTGATCGCGTGACGGCGCAGGACGCCCGCAAGGTGCTGGGAGCGCTTCCGGCGGATCTGACGGGCCGTCTTCTGGACGCCCTGCTGTCAGGGGATGCCGCCGCCGTGCTGGAGCAAATCCGGTCTTGCTGGGATGGTGGAGCGGATCCGTCCCGGCTGCTGTCGGCGCTGGTGGAGGCGGCGCGGAGCCGTATGGAGTCCGCGCTGGCGGCGAACGCTCCAGCGGAAAGAGCGCTCGCGGCTCGGCTGCTCAAGCTGGTCTATCATCTTTCGGAAGCGGAGGCCGGTCTGCGGCACTGGGAGCGGGCCGATCTGGCCATCGAGGTGGCCCTGCTGTCCGCCATCCAGAGTCCTTCCCAAGCGGGGGCCGGGTTGCAGCCGGCTGCGATAGCGGCTGATGAGCCGCCACCCCCGCCTGATCCATCGGCTGCGTCCGCGCCTGCGTCTCAACCGTCCCCGGTCACAGGTTTGGCGTCCACTGAAGCAGAATCGTCCGCCCCTTCCGCTGCTGCTCCTGGCGCCGTGCCTCCGGACGACACGCCCGACCTCGTGCGGTTCCGGCAGGCGTGGCCTCAGGTCATCCAGGCGCTCCGGGCCGACAGGGCGAACACCAGCCTGTGTGCTATACTGAAGGACGGCCGGGTGGGGGCCGTGGATGGCGGCGTCGTCACTATAGAGTACGATGGTGACCGAACATTCCACGTCAGCCGGACCGAAGCTGCGGAGTCGCGGATGAAAATCGAGGCCGCTTTCGAGAAGGTCACCGGCGCGTCTGTGCGCGTCAGGGCCAGGCTGGCTCAGGCGGCTCAGACTGCGACGCAGAAAACAGCCCCCCAGGAGCCCGCGGGAACCGCGGAGTCGGGAGAGCCGCAGTCCGTAAAGAGCGGCGCAGTGATTCCGCTGGTCGAAGAGGTTATCCGGACGTTCGGCGGCGAGGTGCTGGACGACAAGGATCCCTTCGCGAGCGATTGAATCCGGCCGGCGCAGCGCACGGGATATTCGATCAGGATAGCAGGATATGGCGAGAGGATTTGGCAACCTGGGCGGTTTCGGGGACCTGATGAAGCAGGCGCAGAAGATGGCGGAGGACGCCCAGCGCCTCGAGGAGGAGCTTGCCGCGGAGCGCGTGGAGGCCACCTCGGGAGGAGGAATGGTCCGCGCCGTGGTGACGGGCAAGGGCGAGCTCCTTGACATCTCCATCGATCCCCAGGTGGTGGACCCTGAAGACGTGGAGATGCTGGAAGACCTGGTCGTGACCGCGGTGCGCGAGGCGCTGGAAAAGGTTCAGGAGATGCGTGCTGAGCGCGTCAAGGACCTGACCGGCGGGCTGGGGCTCCCGCAGGGTTTGAACATCCCCGGCCTCTGAAGACAATAGCCTGCTTGAGATGCCATCCTATCTGACCCGGCCGCTTTCGAGACTGGTGGGCGAGCTGGAGAAGCTTCCCGGCGTCGGCCCGAAGTCGGCGCAGCGTCTGGCCTTCCACATCCTGCGAATGTCGGACGAGGAGGCGCGCTCTCTGGCGGAAGCTGTGCTGGAAGCGAAATCTCACGTCCACACATGCCGCGTCTGCTTCAATTACACGGACCAGGACCTTTGCGAGATCTGCCGCGACCCCAACCGCGATCAGGGATTGCTCTGTGTGGTGGCCGATACGCGGGACCTGGTGGCTTTCGAACGCACCAATGAATACCGCGGCCTCTATCATGTCCTGCAGGGAGTCATCTCGCCCATGGACGGGGTCTCCGCGGAGATGCTCCGCGTACGGGAGCTGCAGCAGCGGATCGCACACGGGGAGTTTCGTGAAGTCATCATCGCAACGAATCCCACCATCGAAGGGGACGCCACCGCAATGTATCTGGCGGGCATCATCAAGCCGCTGGGGCTGCGCGTGACCCGCATCGCCCACGGGATGCCCGTGGGAGGCGATCTGGACTACGCCGACCAGGCTACGCTCATCCAGTCACTGGAATGGCGCAGAGAGATCTGAGCGCAACCGCTGGGACGGCCGGCTGCCGCCTCTACAATGAGGACTGCATCGAGGGAATGCGCCGTCTGCTGGGAGACGGAAGCGTGGACGTGGTGGTCACCTCCCCTCCCTACAATCTGGGCATCGAATACGGCGGCTACGACGACACCATCTCCCGCGAGGAGTATCTCCTCTGGACGGACCGCTGGGCGGGGGAGGTTCGCCGGGTGCTTTCCCCGAAGGGCTCCTTCTTCCTGAACGTCGGAGGCAAACCGCGGGATCCCTGGGTCCCGTTCGATGTACTCGGGGTGATGCGCCGGCATTTCGTCCTGCAGAACACCATCCACTGGATCAAGTCCATCGCCATCCAGAAAAGGGACGTGGGGGATTATCCGGGCATCACGGGAGATGTCAGCGTGGGGCATTACAAGCCCATCAACAGCTCCCGTTTCCTGAACGACTGCCATGAATACATCTTTCACCTGACGCTGAACGGGGATGTCGAACTCGACCGGCTGGCTGTGGGGGTGCCGTATCAGGACGCATCCAACATCGGGCGGTGGCGGTCGGCGGCGGGAGGGGTGCGCTGCCGTGGCAATACCTGGTTCATCCCTTATCGTACTATCCGCAGTCGGGACACCCAGAGGCCGCATCCTGCCACTTTCCCGGCGCAGCTTCCGGAGATGTGCATGCGGCTGCACGGGGTTGATCGTATCCACCTGGCGATGGACCCGTTTTTGGGCATTGGGCACAGCGCGTTGGCGGCGGCGCGCTTGGGGGTGCCTTTTGTGGGATTCGAGATAGATGACGGATACCTTGCGATCGCCCGTGAGAGCCTCCAGGCTGCGCGCGCTGAGCTGGAGCTTCCGCTGACGTGACAATGGACGAACGGCCGGCCAAGTTCGCGGATGAGACCGAGGTGCGGGTGTCGGAGTTAATGCTCCCGCACCACGCCAATGCGCACGGCAATGTGCACGGGGGCGAGATGCTGAAACTGGTGGACAGTCTCGCTTACGTCTGTGCGGCGCGGTTCTGCGGAGGGCTTTGTGTCACGGCGGCGGTGGACCGGGTTGACTTCCACGAGCCGATCTTCGTGGGAGAGCTGCTCACGCTGGTCGCCAGGGTGGTCTATGCGGGCAGAACGTCGATGGACGTGGAGATCGAGGTCTTCGCCGAGGATATCCCTTCGGGGCGCACGCGAAAGACCAACAGTTGCCATCTCACGCTCGTCCACCTGGAAGACGGGCGGCCGGCCCCGGTTCCCCGGCTGGTCTGTCGCACGCCGGAGGATCGCCTGCGGTATGCCCAGGCGCGGCTCAGGCGGGAAGTGGTCCGGCATCAGCGCGCGGAGCGGGAGCGGCTCCGCGAGATGCTGGAAGGGATGTCGGATGAGGAAGCCGAGCGCCTGCTGCGCGACGAGGGTTTCGGCGAACTGCGCACCCAGCTCCTTCACCGCTCGGAAAGCTGACATGCCGCTTCGCTCCTGATCCCCTGTAGGCGTCATTCGGGACGCTGCAAGGAACAAGCCATTCCTGTCTGTTGTTTCCAGAATCCGCCGCCGGAACTTCCTCTATTCTGCTTGAGCCGTCCAGCGAGGCCGCAACGGTCGAAACCACGGCCCGCGCCCGGCCCCGGCACGCGTGAACGGAATGCACCCCCGGATCGTCAGAAAAGTAGAGGCCCTCACGGGGAGAGCCTCCAGAGGGTGGTTAGACTCCGGAGGAATCTCCGATGAAGACCCGCTCGTTGCGAGGGTTCACCCTCATCGAACTGCTGGTGGTCATCGCCATCATCTCCATCCTCGCCGGGATGCTGTTTCCGGTCTTCTCCCAGGCGCGTGAGAGGGGTCGGGCCGTGGCCTGCCTAAACAACCTGAACCAGCTTGTCAAGGCCATGGTGATGTATGCCGACGACAATCGCGGCCGCTACCCCCTGGCCATCCAGGACGCTCAGTCCGGCCCGTCCTGGAGCGGTTACCGTTCCGGCGGCGGAGGCGACCTGACGCAGGGGGCGCTTTTCGCCTACGTGCGGACCGCAGATGTCTTCGTATGCCCCTCGGATCCATGGGCGCCGCAGCTTGGCCTCAGCTACCAGATGAGCGGCCCGCTCTCGATGATGCCGGAAGGCCAGATAGACTTCCCGTCGCAGACGGTCCTCCTGATAGACTCCAACGACCCCGGCACGGGCGGCGGATCCTCGGCACGCACGCAGGATGGGTGGTTCCTGGTGACCGGCACCGTGCCGGACGCCACCCCGGTCCAGCCTGTCACGGAACTGTCCGCAGGCGCGCCGATGGACGGCTACAACCCCGTCCATCAGAAGGGTGCTAACGCCGCATTCGCCGACGGGCACGTCCAGCGAGTGAAACCGGGCGATCTGGCCGCCCGCAACTTCCGCCCTTACGACTACGGGCTGTAAGTCCGGACCGCCCGGACGGCGCTCTCCCGCGGATATAATGCCTGCGGGAAGCGATGGATCCCCGCATCCAGACTCTGTGCCAGGAATATCTTCTCCGCACCGGTCTGCCCGTGGCTGTCTGCGACCGCGACGGGCATCTAACCGGCGGCGTCAGCTGCTGTGTTTGCCCCGCGGATGATGACGCCTGCCGGCAGGCGCGCAGGCTGGCCTTCCACGAGACCGCCCGGTGGGGTGAGCCGTTTCTGCATCTGTGCCCGCGCGGGCGGCTTCTCTGGGGCATTCCGCTGATGAACAACGCGGAGATCACCGGCGGACTTGTGGTGGACGGAGTGCGCATCGAGGAGGACTCCGCAGAGCGGGAGAGCGCGCGAATCCGGCAGTCGGCCCTTCTGCTCCAGAAAATGGCCGAGGAGGCAAACCTGACCAACGCGGCCCACCTGGAGCTTCGCCGTCGGGAAGCAGACAGAGAGTCGCGCAGGGCGGAGGCCATCCACGAGCTGAAAGGGCGCGCCTACGACTCCATCCGCGAGATCTACCTGCGTGAAGAAGCGGGGTTGATGTCCGCCATCCGCCGGGGTGACCGGTCCGAGGCGCGGGCCATCCTCAACCGCATTCTTGTGGGGATCTATTTCTTCGGAAGAGGCCGCCAGGATCTTCTGAAGAGCTTCATCCTGGAGCTGGTGGTCAGCATGTCGCGCTCCGCGGTGGAGGCCGGCGCCGACCCGGCCGGTGTGCTGGGGGCAAACTACTCCAGCCTGGTGCGGCTGTCGCGAATTGAAGGGGAGGAGGAGCTGACCCGCTGGCTGGTGGAGATGCTGGAACGCATCATGGACTCCATCCGGACGCACCGCCGCTATCCCCAGGGAGTGCTGCTCAACGCCGCGCTCGCATACATCAGCGAGAATCTTGGCGGTGAAGTCTCGCGCGACCAGGCGGCGCGTGTGGCCTGCATGTCGCCTTCCCACTTTTCCCGGGTGGTGCGTGAGCGGTTCGGGATGACCTTCACCAGCCTGGTGGCTCAGATGCGCGTTGACCGGGCGCGCGAGCTGCTGAAGACCTCTGAGATGAATCTGGCGGAGATCGCGCTGGAGTGTGGCTTCCCGGATCAGAGCTATTTCACCAAGGTGTTCCGTCGGATCGCCGGTTGCACTCCTTCAGAGTACCGGCAGAGGGAGCGTTCCGGGCTGCGTTAGCCGTTCCCTGCGCACGAAATCACCAAGGCAACCTTTCTACCAGCGGCGCCCACCACATTTCCAGACATCTGCTACCACCGCACCAGATTCCCACAAGCGTTCGTGGGACCATGGGTATGGCCGGCCGGCTAGCAGGCCGGATCAGGAGGAAGCGCGATGGAGACCTATTCGGCACTGGCCGTAACGACGCAGGAAGAGTTTCTATACGGGTCGGCGCCGCGCCCGCTGCGCCTGAAGAACGGAATGGTCATCGGTGGAGGGCAGGTGTATCCTGAGTTGAACTTCACCCTGCCGCCTATGGAGATCACGGCGGACACCATGCCCGAGGTGCGATCGCAATATGCGGGGATGATCGAAGAAGCGTGCCGGCGGGCGGTGGAGCTTAACGCGCCCGGTCTGGTGGTTGAGTTTGAGCTGTTGCCCCCTATGACCATCCATCCTGAATGGGGGGCGGAGGTAACAGCGATTCTGCGCGAGACGCTCGACCGCTTTGCAGAGAGTGACGGTCTGCTGGGGGCTCTGCGGGTGACGCCCAACGACATCCGGGAGCACGAAAGACCGCCCAGGATGCGCCGGGGGCATCTTTGGGAAAGCATGACGCGCAGCTTTGAGCTGTGCGCGGCGGCGGGGGCCGACATGCTCTCCATAGAGTCCACAGGGGGCAAGGAGGTGCACGACGACGCCGTACTGACTGCAGACGTCGCGGCGGCGGCTTACTCCCTGGGGGTTATGGGGGCGCGGGATATGGCGTTCCTGTGGGACATGATCGTGGACACCGCGAAGCGCCACGGAGCCTTCGCCGCGGGAGACAGCGCGTGCGGCTTTGGAAACACGGCGATGGTGCTTGCCGAGAAGCGCTACATTCCTCGCGTGTGGGCGGCCATCATCCGCGTGATGACTGTCGCCCGCTCCCTGACAGCTTTCGAAAGGGGAGCTGTTGGACCCAGTAAGGACTGCGCCTATGAAGGGCCCTACCTCAAGGCCATCACCGGCTTTCCCATTTCGATGGAGGGAAGCCAGGCGGCGTGCGCGCATCTTTCGCCGGTGGGCAACATCTCGCAGGCGCTGGCCGACCTCTGGAGCAACGAGTCCGTGCAGAACATCCGTCTGCTGGGCGGAATGGCGCCCACGGTATCCCTGGAGCAGCTGGTTTACGCCACGCGGCTGATGAACACCGCTGCGGCCGGCGGACCGCAGAATGCCCGGCTGTTGCAGGAATGGCTGGTGGAGTCGGACGCGCGGTTCGATCCTCAAGCATACGTGCTTCGACCGGACGTGGTGCTGGAGATCGCCTCTGCCATTGTGGAGGAGCCCACACCTTACCTGCGCGTGCGCCGAGGGGCAGTGGAGGCTGCGGCTGCGCTTCGCAAGGCGCATTCCGCCGGCAGGCTGGAGATTTCCGAGCGCGACGCAGGATGGCTGGATATGCTGAGCGAGCAGATCGAGGCCCTGCCGGAGAGCGAGGACGAACTGGAAGCGATGGTGACGCCGGGACTGGACCCGGGCAAGGTATTGCTGGAGGAGTACGGTCCCTGGGAGGGAGCGGCCCAAAGCGCCGCCTGAGCCGGCGATCAATTGCCGGAACGCCGCGGGGCCGCTTGCGGCTCCGCTTTTTCGTCTCAGGCCGACTTCCTGGCGTACTGCGGGGAGAGCTGCCAGACTCCCGCCTGATCGCCGATCTCGGCCACCCCGCGGTCCAGCAGGTTCTGGTGCGCCCACTCGGCGGTCGCGTGCCATCGTGGGCGCCCGTTCGGGCCCGGCTGCAGATCGGCCTCGCCCAGTGATGAACCAAGCCGCTCCTCCACCACCGCCAGCACGTCGTCAGCGCGCGCGGCTCCGCCTGCCTCGGTCAGCGCCTCAACGATGAGTGGCTCCAGATCCTCCTCGCGGATGCCGGGCTTGCGCGGGTCTTTGCTGCGAACCGGGTGTTCATCTCCCTGAGACGAGATGAGATCCGTCCAGGTTTGCAGGCGCTGACGGACGGCGTCCAGCGCATCCCGGCTTTCGCCGGTCTTGCGGACCTGTTCGCGAAGAGAATTCAGCAGATCCTGGAGCTGCTCCGGCACGGGGACGCCCTTGGAATCCAGGCTCTCTACGGCGTTCTCCACGGAGGCGAGTTGCTCGGCGGTCTGCCGGGTGGCCGGGCTCTCCAGCGTGGAGAGAATGTCCCGCAGGGCCGCATCCAGCCGGTCGCAGATGGCGTTCACCTGTTCGAGGATTTGGCTCATTGTGTTCAGACTCCTGACTCTGTCCGCCCGTGGCGCGCGCAGGAACTCCCCCTCAACTCTTTCTTGTGTATTTGTTCCACGCAGCGGGGCCGCACCGACAACACTTCCCTTGCTGCGGAGCGTCCGGCAGGGGCGCAGTGTCCGCTCCGCTAACACATCCTGCGGGAAATGAGAGCAATGAGGTCAATGTTGGCTTCAGCCGCCTCAGTCCGCATTTCCCCTGCTCCGCGCAGATCCTGAAGGTGCCTCTCGGGGCGAAGTGAAAGGGCAGGTGTAGCGGATGGCGGCGAGAAACGGGAAGCAGCATATTCCCAACTGCGGCCCCGCCGGGCCTCTGCCGGGCCGGCTGAAGGAGAAAGATGCGGCGGGAGTTTTCTTTGCCTGATGCGGCACTACGAACAGGAACTCGCTTGCGCGCTGCTGCTTGGTGATGCACTGGCGGACCCGGTGCGGACGCAGAACAGCCGGCAGCGTTGGTTGCGGGCGCTTCGCTGGCAGGAAGTGGACCGTCCTCCGCTGATGATCCAGATTCCTTCCGCTGCCTGCGTCCCTCCGCCGTGGAACGAGTTCGCTCCTGTTCCCTACCGCGATGCGTTCCGCAACCCCGCGGCGATGATGCTGTCCCAGCTCATCCAGAGCGTGGTGCCCGGTCTGATCCTCAGGGATGACAGCGCCCTGGCCATCCGCGCGAACCTGGGGACCATTCAGGTGGCAAGCGCGCTCGGAGCCCACTGGACGCAGAGGGAAGACGACTTTCCCTAGGTGGAGCCCGTCAATGCCGGACAACTGCAGAGGATCCTGGAAGGGGATATGGCCGTGACCTCGCAGTCTGGAGTGCTGTGCCAGACCTGGGAGATGATGCGATACTTCCACGATAAGCTGGCGGGTTATCCGGCGCTCCGGGAGTGTGTCTGCGTCGCGCTGCCCGACCTGCAAGGGCCGCTGGATACCGCCGAGCAGCTCCGGGGAAGCGATCTTTTTGCGGAGTTTGTGGAGGAGCCGGAGATGGTGGCCGTGCTGCTCCAGCGCGTGGTGGACGCCACGTGGCAAATGGTTGGATGGCTGCGTCCGCTCACCCGCGATCCCTTGCTCCCGGAGCTCGCCTCACAGCACAACTACTTCGTCCCGGGGACCATCCTGCTGCGCTGCGACACGGCCATGATGCTTTCCGCCCGGATGTATGCGGAGCAGGTGCGCCCGTTCGACGCGATGCTTCTGGAGCGGTGCGGGGGAGGTTCCATCCACTCTTGCGGAGACTTCAGCCACCTCATCCCGGAGATGCTGGAGATCAGGGCGCTCAAGGGGCTGGACTGCGGTGAGAGCCGCCGGATGGATATCTTCAGGATCCACCGGCAGTGCCGCGAGCGGAGTGCGGCGCTGACGCGAGTGGTGGTCTCAAGGGATGAACTCCTTTCCGGACAAGCCGCCACCAATTTCCCTTCCGGCGCAGGTCTGATCTACGAAGCGCAAGACTGGGAAGACGCCGTTCGTGTCGCGGCCGCCTGTCTCTGGGCATAGCGGGCAGACGGCAAAAGATTTTTCCGCGCCCTCTGGCAAAACAGAGCCACGGGCTTTAGAATGAGCATGCGCCGCCGGGGAGAGGCAGGGGGCGCATCCCGCGTCTTGCGTCCGGCCCTCCCCGCACGGACCGGCGAAGGAATCGCTCGACCCAGGAGGACCCGCCACGATGGCATCGCCTCGTTTCGTCCATCTGCACAACCATTCGGAATACAGCCTGCTGGACGGCGCCTGCCGCATCAAGGGGATGGTGCGACGGGCGGTGGAGATGGACATGCCCGCAGTCGCACTGACCGATCACGGCGTGCTTTACGGGGCGGTGCAGTTCTACGAGGCGGCCCGCGAGGCCGGCATCAAGCCCATCCTGGGGTGCGAGGTCTACGTCGCGCGGGGCAGCCGCACCTCGCGCGAGGCCAGAGGGTCTGGCGCCAACTACTTCCACCTGCTGCTCCTGGCCAAGGACCAGAAAGGCTATCAGAACCTGATCAAACTGGTCACGGCGGGGCACCTGGAAGGGTTCTACTATAAGCCCCGGGTGGACCGGGAGCTTCTCAGCGCCCATTCGGAAGGGCTGATCTGTCTGTCCAGCTGTCTGGCGGGCGAGGTGGCTCACCGGGTCATGGAGGGGGAGGACAAGGAGGCGCTGCGGACCATCGAGGAACACCGGGAGATCTTCGGGGACGACAACTACTACCTGGAGCTGCAGGACCACGAGATTCCGGAGCAGAAGCGCCTGAACGAGTTCCTCCTGGCCACATCCGAAAGACTGCGGGCTCCGCTGGTGGCCACCAACGACGTGCACTATCTTGACGAGGAGGACGCCGAGCCCCACAAGCTGCTGTTGTGCATCCAGACGGGCAAGACCATCAGCAACCCTCCCGAGATGTTCATGGACACCCGGGAGTTCCACTTCAAGAGCCCACAGGAGATGGCGCGCCGCTTCCGGGACTTCCCGGGAGCCATCGAGCATACGGTGGAGATCGCCGAGCGCTGCAACGTGGAGCTGTCCTTCGATCTCAAGCCTCTTCCTTCCCTTCCCCTGCCGGAAGGGCGCACGCCCGAGCAGCATCTCAGGATTCTGGCGTACGAAGGGTTGGAGCGGCGCTACCCGAACGCCTCTCAGGAGATACGCGACCGGCTGGAGTATGAGCTGGAGACCATCATCCAGTGCCGTTTCGCGCAGTATCTGCTGATCGTTCAGGACTTCGCGAAGTTCGCCCGGGATAACCGGATTCTGGCCGGAGTGCGCGGGTCGGCGGCCGGATCGCTGGTGTGCTACTGCCTGGGCATCACCAACGTTGATCCCATCTTCCACCGCCTCACCTTCGAGCGCTTCCTGAATCCCAAGCGCATCCAGATGCCGGATGTGGACTTCGACTTCCAGGACGACCGCCGCGCGGAGATGATCGAATATGCCGCGCGCCGTTACGGGCGGGACCATGTGGCGCAGATCATCACATTCGGGACGCTGGCGGCGCGGGCGGCCATCCGGGATGCCGGCCGGGCGATGGAGGTTCCTCTGGCCGAGGTGGACCGGGTGGCCAAGATGATCCCTTCCGTCCCCGGCACCACCATCGACAAGGCGCTGGAGGCCAACCCGGACCTGCGCCGCGCTTACGAGACCGAGGAGACGACCCGCAGGCTGGTGGATATGGCCCGCAAGCTGGAGGGCATCAGCCGGCACGCCTCCACCCACGCGGCCGGCGTGGTGATCGCGGACCGTCCGCTGGTGGAGTACGTTCCGCTGCAGAGATCCGCGGAAGGCGGGCTGGTTGCCCAGCACGATATGAACGACCTGGGCAAGATCGGCCTCCTGAAGATGGATTTTCTGGGTCTGATCAATCTGTCCATCATCCAGAAGTGCCTGGATCTGGTGAAGGAGCAGCGAGGCGTGGACCTGGATCTGGCGGACATCCCTGTGGACGATCCCAAAGCCTACGACCTTCTGGGCCGCGCTGAGACCACGGGGCTTTTCCAGCTTGAGAGCGCCGGGATGCGGCGCTACATTCGCGAGCTCAAGCCGCAGAGCATCTCCGAGCTTGCGGCCATGGTGGCGCTTTACCGTCCCGGGCCCATGGCGCACATCCCCCAGTACATAGACGCGAAGTTCGGCCGGCGCAAAATCGAATACGCGCACGAACGTCTGGAGCCTATCCTGGCCGAGACCTACGGGGTCATCGTCTATCAGGATCAGGTAATGCAGATCGTTCAGGCCATCGCGGGCTTCGACCTTGGGCAGGCCGATATCCTGCGGCGCGCCATGGGCAAGAAAGACCCGGTCAAGATGGCCCAAGAGCGCGACAACTTCGTGCAGGGAGCGCTTGCAAACGGACTGGACCGCAAGACGGCGGAGGAGATCTTCGATGTCATCGAGCCCTTCGCCGGCTACGCCTTCAACAAGGCGCACGCTGTATGCTATGGGACGCTGGCCTATCAGACGGCCTACCTGAAGGCCAATTATCCCATCGAGTACTTCACCGCGCTTCTGGCATGCCACGCGGAGAACCAGGACAAGGTGGCGCTGTATGTGGAAGAGGCGCGCCGCCTGGGAATCGAGGTGCTGGCGCCGGATATCAACCGTTCCCGCGCGGACTTCACCATCGAGGACGGCAAGAGCATCCGTTTCGGCCTGTCCGCCATCAAGAACTGTGGGCGGGCGCTGGTGGAGGGCATCGTCGCGGAGCGGGACAGCGGCGGAGAGTTCCGGTCTCTGGGGGATTTCCTGGCCCGGGTGGCGCAGGTGCCCGGATTCAACCGCGCCGCGTTCGAGTGCCTGGCGAAGGCGGGAGCCCTCTCCTGCCTGCATCCCAACCGTCGTGCTCTGGTAGAGTGCGCCGAGACGCTGCTTTCGCGTGTGAGTCGCTCGGCCCGCAGCGCCCGAAACGGCCAGGCGGGCCTGTTCGAAGGCTCGGAGGATCTTTCTCCCGCCGGCCTGACTGTGGAGGTGCCGGACTCTCCGGAATACAGCCGGGCGGAGATGCTGGCCCTGGAGAAGGAGCTCCTGGGACTTTACATCAGCGATCACCCGTTGAACGAGCACCTGAAGGTGCTGAAGGAGCGGACCACCTGTGCCATTCAGGAGCTGAGCGAGACCGAAGACGGCTCGGTGGTCACCGTGGGAGGGGTGATTACGGGCCTGCGTCATCTGTTCACCCGCAAAAAAGGGGAGAAGATGGCGTTCGTGACCCTGGAAGACCTGACCGGACCGGTGAAGGTGCTGGTGTTCCCGAAGGTCTTCGCGGAGGTGGAGGGACTGCTGGAGCGGGACCGGATGGTACTGGTAAAGGCGAAGGTGCAGCACGGGGACAGCCGCGGCGAGGAGAAAGGGCCGGTGGAGCTGATCGCCGAATCGGTGGAACCGCTGGCGGATGGACCATCGGCGTCCGGCGAGGACGCCGGCATCCCTCTGAGCGAACTGTTCGAGGCCACTCCCGCCATCACCATCCGGGTGGACGAGAACTGCTCGGCCCGCCTGCCTCTGCTGCAAGAGGTCCTGGCGCGCCACGGGGGGAGGGCGAAGGTGTTCTTCAAGGTTGGGCATTGGCCTGAGGAGTACACCATCCGCAGCGATGCACGTGTCAACGTGACGGTGGAGCTGGCAAGGGAGGTTCAGAGCCTGCTCGGGCCCGGGTCGCTCGTGATGGTCCACAATTGACGCCTGCCATCCTGCCGCTGCTCACCGCTTCACTCATTCTTGCGTGTCCCACACTGCCGCCAAGGCCGGCGGACGCGCCTGGCGGATCGGCTCTGCTGCAATCCCTGCAGGGCAAGTCTCTTCGTGATCGGGAGGCCGCCATTGTGGAGCAGATCCAGATCGGCAACGTTCCCTCCCGGATGCGGTTCTGGCGCACCATCAAGTTGGAGGCAGAGTGCCCGGACGGGCGGCGGCACATGGCAGAGTTGCAGGTCCTGCCGGACTGCCTGGCTGTCGGAAGTGATGCGGATAGCGTTCGCGTCTGCCTCACTCCGCAGTCTGCTCAAAAGGTGGCCGACGCTCTGGAGTGCCTCCTGCCCACCCCCAGGATCTCCGATGAGATCCACCGGCAGGCGGACCTGAAGGTGCAGCCGGATCCTCTGACGCACGAACGGGAGTCCATCGCCACGATGATCCGCCACAGCCGGATTCTGGATGCCCGCACCCGCCGGGCTGCTCCGGACACGCTGATCGCCGGCGGAAAGAAGGATGTCGTCGTTACGAACCGCCTGCTCGAGCGTCCCGGCAGGGTGGCCATTTACGGCTGGCATCACCCGGACGGGCATCCCATCCAGCCCCTCACTATCGTGCATACGGACCGTTACGTGGACTACAGCCATGGCATCCGTCTCATTCGCCGGGCTATGAAAGTGGACGGGAGGGACGCTGACCTCGCGGATGTGCTGCAGGACCCTGTGCTCTCGGCGCTGGTCAGCGATGAAGGTCCCCTCAAAGTGATCCGCTACTAGCTCCTTTTCCCCTCTCGCGAATGTGCAACCGGTTCGCTATACTCCCCTTTGCACGCGAATGGAGAAGCAGCGTTCTTATCCGGAGTTGATGGACCGCTTTCGCCGCAGGGCGGAAGAGACCGGCGCCACATTCCAGACGGCCGGAGCCTTCGAATGCCCGCTTGGGAGGTATGACATCCACTTCATGCGGATGCGGCTGGGCGCGGGCACTCAACGGATCTGCATTTCCACCGGGATGCATGGCGACGAGCCGGCGGGCCCCGAGACGCTCCTGGAGGCGATGCGCCGTCTGCGGGACAATGCCAACCGCCTGGACGCGGACATCCTGCTGTTTCCCTGCGACAATCCCACCGGCTGGGAGCTGAACACTCGGGAGAACTGGCAGGGTCGGGATCTGAACCGCGAGTTTATGAAACAGGATCAGGCGGAGGAGATCCGCATCGTCGAGGCAGCTCTTGCCGGGCAGCGGTTCGATTTCACGCTTGACATCCATGAGGACATAGACACCTACGGGATGTACCTTTACGAGCGGGCGCGACCCGGCCGGGCAAGCCTTGCCGAGGAGATGATCGCCGCTCTGCGGCGGCGCGGATGTCCCATCGAGGAGTCCGACGTGATCGAGGGGCTTCCCGCCTCGGGTGGGATCATCGTCCCGAAAGGGCCGCTACGCCGGTCCAATCTGCCGAAGGCGGTATATTTCTGGCACCACGGGGTGCTCCAGCTGATCACTACGGAGTCCCCCGGCAAGTTGGACCTGGACAGGCGGGTGGAGATGCAGTTGATCTGCTTAGAGGTTTTTATGGAGGCGCTTGCGGCGGGGCGGTTTGTCCGGCCGGAAGCGGTGACCTGGGATATCTGAAAAAGAAGGGAAAAACGGACGGGAAATGAGTTCTGTGCCGCACGGCGGAAGACTGGTGGATCTTATGGCCCCCGCGGAGGTGGCGGGGGAGCTTCTCCGGGAGGCGGAAAGCCTGAAGCGCATATCTCTGAATCCCCGGGAGTTCTCGGACCTGGAGATGCTGGGATGCGGGGCTTTCAGCCCTCTGGAAGGTTTTATGACGCGGGACGATTACGAGCGCTGCGTCAGTGAGATGCGCCTTGCCGCAGGCCAGGTCTGGGGTATTCCCATCACCCTTTCCATCGGGCGGGAGACGGCTTCGGGAGTGCGCGAAGGGGACCGTCTGGCTCTGGAAGGCCCGGACGGGCAGGTATACGCGGTGATGACCGTGCGCGAGGTCTTCGAGTATGACCGGCGGCGCGAGGCTCGCGAAGTGTTCCGCACGGAAGACGGGGCGCATCCCGGCGTGGCGGCGCTTTACGCGCAGAAGGATCTGCTGGTGGGAGGGCCGGTGACAATGCTGCGGCGGCCGGAGCACTCCGACTTCCGGCAGTACCGGATGGAGCCCGCTCAGACGCGTGCCGAGTTCGACCGGCTGGGCTGGAAGACCGTGGTGGGCTTCCAGACGCGCAACCCGGTGCACCGGGCTCACGAGTATATCATCAAGTGTGCGCTGGAGATCGTGGACGGGCTGCTTTTGCATCCGCTGGTGGGTGAGACGAAGTCCGACGACATCCCTGCCGACGTGCGGATGCGCTGCTACGAGGCGCTCATCGAGGGATACTTCCCGAAAGACCGCGTGGTTCTGTCTGTGATGCCGGCGGCCATGCGTTACGGCGGCCCGCGGGAGGCCATCCTGCACGCGATGGTGCGAAAGAACTACGGGTGCACGCATTTCATCGTCGGACGCGACCACGCGGGGGTGGGCAACTACTACGGCACCTACGATGCTCAGCGCATTTTCGAGCAGTTCACCCCCGATGAGCTGGGCATCACCATTCTGAACTTTGAGCACTCCTTCTGGTGCAACCGCTGTGAAGGGATGGCCAGCACCAAGACCTGCCCGCACGGGGCCCAGGACCGCGTCTCGCTCTCCGGCACGAAGGTGCGGGAAATGCTGGCAGCCGGCGAGCGGCCGCCGATGGAGTTTTCCCGACCTGAGGTGGCGGATATTCTGATCGCGGCTGCCAGAGCCGCAGCGCGGTAAGCCCCGGCCAACTTGCCAGCATTTCCGGGATGCCTGCCCTCCTCGTGGAAGGCAGGCCGCTCGACTTTCCCCTGGCCCGGAACGCTACCGAAGCGAAGTTGACACTCAGTCGCGTTTCGTGCTACACACAGGGTTGAATCTTTCACAGGGGGACGCCCTCTTTGCGCAGCACCAGAAAAGGGTTCACGCTGATCGAACTGCTGGTGGTGATCGCCATCATCGCGATCCTGGCAGCCATTCTGTTTCCTGTCTTCAGCCGCACGCGGGAGCGGGCCCGCGCGGCGAGCTGTCTGGCCAACTGCCGCCAGATCGGCATGGCCGTGATGATGTATTGCTCCGACAACCGCGACGGATACCCGTACGCCCGGATGATGATGTCGGGAGCCATGTATTCGGAGATATCCTGGCTGGACACCGTGCGTCCTTACTCGCGCGCGGATCTGTTGAACCGTTGTCCTTCGGATTCCTCGGCGCTGTGGGACAGTGCGGATCCGGCCATGCGGCGCCGGACATCTTACGGGATCAACGGATACTTCACGCCAAATCATCCGCCGTACTGGGGGATCAAGATGGGACAGGTGACATACCCTTCCAGCACGGTCATCGTGGCGGAGCTGGCCTGGAACCTCACCAAAGACCATTTCATGCCCATGTTCTGGGGGAATCCTCCGCGCGAGAGCAATCCGATGATTCAGGGCCGGGAATGGGATCCAGCTCAGCAGCTTCCCAAGAGCGTGGCGATCACCGTCCACGGAGGGGGCGCGAACTACGTCTTCACCGACGGCCATGCCCGCTGGATGAAGTTTCAGGAGACCTGGGACCAGGCCGCCGGACGGGACTTCTACGACCCACGCCGCATCTGACAACACCCAAGAAGGCCTGCTTTCCGAGAACTTATGGCGTGAATGCCGCGTTCGTCTCTGCAGAAGCGCGGATGCGCTACTGGGGATGTCATACAATGGAACGCAACATCGGAAGACTGGATCGAAATATCCGTTTGGTGGCGGGAGCCGCGATCATCGGAGGGGGTCTTTACTACGGCAGCTGGCTGGGTTTGCTGGGTCTTTTGCCCATCGTTTCGGCCATAACGGGCCGCTGCGGCCTTTATTGCCCGCTGGGAATCTCGACTGTCGAGCGTGATGCTCGTGAATGATGCGCCGCCGCCGTTCCGGCGGCGGCTTTTTCCTTTTGCGGCCGGCTGCGATCCCGGAGCGGCACGAATGGAGAGCCCTGCGCGGCGCATCTGCCCGCCACCCATCCTGTGCTGAACGCTGCCTGCAGATTGTAGCCCCCTGTGGTCCCGTCAATGTCGATCACCTCGCCGGCCAGGTAGAGCCCCTCGACAATCCGCGATTGCATAGTGCGAGGGTCTATCTCTCCGATGGCCACCCCGCCTGCCGTGACGATGGCCTCTTCCGGCGGAGCAAGCTTGACCACGTTTAGACGCAGGTCTTTCAGCCCTTCGATGATAGTTTGCCGCTGCTCGCGCGTCACGCGGTTGAGCGGCACGTGCTCGTCCAGTCCCAGAATGCCCGGGAATGCGCGCGCCAGAGACCTGGGCAGCAGTGTGGGCAGATAATTCCGCAGGTGACGGTTGGAGCCCGCCATCTCCCGCTGGAGCCGCGCCTCCAGCTGTTCCCGCGTTAGGGCTGGCTTCAGGTCGATGGAAAGGATGAGCGGTGTGCGTCCCACCAGGTCCACCACGCGGCGGCTGAGAGTCAGGATGATGGGGCCGGATACTCCCCGATGCGTGAAGCACATCTCACCGAATTCGCGGCCTACAGGCTTTTGCCCCTGATGCTCCGGGGCGAAGACGGTGGCCTGCACGTTTCTGAGGCTCAGTCCGGCCACCTCCAGCACCCATTTTTCGGCGCAGTTCATTGCGGTGAGCGCGTGCCGGGGCTTCACGACGGTATGCCCGGCCTCCGCCGCCATCCGGTAGCCGTCGCCGGTCGAGCCTGTGGCGGGATAGGTGATGCCGCCGGTGGCCAGGATGACGCTGTCCGCCGCGATCATCTCCCCGTCCTCTAGTTCCACCCCCGCTATGCGGCCCTCGCTCAGCGTCAGCCGCCTTGCGCGTGCTCCCATACGGAATACGGTTCCCAGCGAACGCGCCCGACGCTCCAGCGCGTCCGCGACGTGGTCGGCGTCGTCGGACCGCGGAAAGAGTCGCCCTCCCCGCTCCACCTTGCAGGGTACCCCCAGCGATTCCAGGAGCGCGATGAGATCGTCCCGGAAGAAGCGCGAGAACGCTCCGTACAGGAACCGGCCGTTCGGGCCGAATGCCGTCACGAACTCGGCGACGTCCGCGATGTTTGTGACGTTCGCCCGGCCCTTGCCGCAGATGCGCAGTTTGCGTCCCACGCGCGTGTTGCGCTCCAGCACGATGACCCGGGCGCCGGCTTCGGCGGCGCTCCCCGCCGCCATCAGCCCGGCGGCCCCTGCCCCGATGATCACGACCGTGCGCTTGCTCATTTCGCGTTCCCGGAGGGCGGCCGGGCTGTGAGCGTCAGCGCCAGGGACACGATGACCAGCACCCCCCCGGCGATGGTGCCCGGGGGTGGAATCTCCTGAACAGTCAGAAACACCAGCAGCGGGTTGACCAGCGGTTCCGCCAGCGACAGAAGCGAGGCGGTGAGCGCCCGCGTGGTCTTCAATCCGTGCTGGTAGAACCAGTAGCCCGCCCCCAGCTGGCCGAATCCCAGCCAGGCCAGAACAGCCCACCCCAGCAGACTGCTCTGGCCGGTGATTCCCGGATCGCCGATCTCCCTTGCCAGCCAGGATAACCCGAACAGACCCGCCAGCAGATTGCCGTAGAACAGACAGACCAGGGCAGGGTCTCCAGCCTGGGTGCCGGCAAGGGCCACGGCTTTGCCGATCCGTCTCAGTGCCACAGTGGTGATGGCGAAGCAGAATCCTGAAGCCAGGGCGACGATGTCTCCCAGAAGTGCCCTGTGATCCCCCGGGCCGGACGCGAACAGGCGCACGCCGTGCCCCAGACACAGCACGACACCCAGCACTCCCACCGCCATCGCCGCATACTCGCGCCGCGTGGGATTCTCCCGGACCATCAACCAACCGAACAGGGCGATCCACAGGATGGAGGTGTACTGCAAGATGATGGCGTTCGCGGCCGTGGTCAAGCGGTTGGCCAGTACAAACGTGGTGACCACCAGGGCGTAGGACAACGCTCCAGCAACCGGCCATAGACCGGCTCCGGGAGTCAGACGCGGTCGGCCTCCCAGCAACATCAGAAAGAAAAGGGAGCTCAGAAGCGACCGTCCGGAAAGCACGGTCCAGGGGCTGTATCCGTCCAGGGCCTTAATGCACGCCCCTCCGGTGCTCCACAGCAGTGCCGCTGCCAGCACGCAGATCCGGCCGGTCCGCTGCGCGGCTCGCGCCGCCCGCGCTTGGTGCGCTGTTCTGTCTCCGCCAGCCGCAAGGTCTTCCATCTCACGCAGATGATGTCATGGGATGCAGCTGCCCGGCATGGCAGGCTTCGCCGTCACGAATGCAGGCAGGAACCGCAACCCCGAAGGATACGTCATACAGGATGATCGCCGGCGGCATCTGGCAAAGGGTGAGTGGAAAGGCAGTGTGGTATAATCAAGCGTGGAGGCTGGGTTTCCCGCACGCGCTGCCGGCGGAGTGAGTTAACGCATGTCCCTGACCAATCGCGGTTTTCTTTTTTCCCTTCTTGCGCTGGCGGCGCTGGGAGCGGGCTTCGTCGCAGACGCCAGTTTGCGCCGCGCCTGTGAGCGCACGCACCCCAAGGCCGATCCCTCCGCGTTGATGGCGGTGGAGGGCAGCACGGCTTCCGCGGATGTGAACGCGGGGCTGGAGGCAGATCTCAGCCCGGTGGTGCTGGTGGGCAAGGTCCTCAAGGTGGTCAAAGACTACTATGTGGAGGACGTCAACCCCTTCGAGAACTCCCGCATGGCCCACGAGGCGGTCCGCTACATGGTCTCCAGCCTGGGTGACCCCGGATCGCGCTTCCTGGATGAGAAACAGGCGCAGGTGTATCGCGAGATGGCCCTTGGCCGTTTCACCGGCATCGGCGCGGTTCTGATGATCCGGGATCAGAAGAAGCCGGACTGGACGGAGCAGGAGCTGACGGTGGTGGCCCCCATCGAGGGATCCCCGGCGGCGAAGGCGGGACTGCAGCCCGGTGATGTCATCGTGGAGGTGGACGGCAAGTGGGTGATGAGCCACGACCCCTACAGCGAGGCGATGAAAGTCACGCGGGATCATGCCGCCTCACCCGGCGACAAGCGCAAGGCGGTGAAGGATGCCGAGGAGCTGCGCAAGCGGGCCATTTCGCTCGATGAAGCATTTACGAAGCTCACCACCCCTCAGCAGGAACCGTTGGGGTTGAAGGTGCGCCGCGATGGCCGGGAGCTGGCCATCACCATCAGCACGGCCGAGGTCGAGGCGAAGACCGTGGAGTCGCGCGTGCTGGAGGATGGCCTCGGCTACGTGCGCATCCACCTGCTGACCCCTCAGACCGGGCAGGCGCTGGAGGGAGAGCTGAAGGATCTGCGCAGCCGGGGCGTCCGCATTTTGGTGGTGGATCTGCGCAACTGTCCGGGAGGATCGCTCGCGGCGGCTCAGAGCGTGGCCGGACTGTTGATGCCGGGAAAGAAGCTGGGCACCGTTCTGCGAAGCCGTGACCGGAAGGACTCTCTCACGGCAAAAGCTCCCGCCGGAGAAGCCTTCAGCTTCCGGATTGCTGCCGCGCTGGTCAACAAGGGCACCGAGGGAGTCGCCGAGCTGCTTGCTGCGGCCCTCCGGGACTCGGCCGGAGCCAAGCTTATCGGCGAGAGAACGTGGGGCAATGCATTCGAGAGGACCGCTTTTCAACTGGCCGACGGCGCGGGCTACACCTTGACCACCGGCAAGTTCGTTCCTCCCGGTGGGACGGATTTCCACAGGACGGGAGTGCGGCCGGATGCGGTTGTGGCCATGCCCCCTTTGGCGGCTCCCGGCTCACCGGATGACCGGCAGCTGGAGCGCGCGATTGCGGTGGCGAAAAGGCCGGCAGCGTGACGGATGGGAAAGGATCTGGCTCCTTTTGAGATGAGCAGCAGACTGCGCATAGCCGTTCTTGCACTGATCGTATTCACCGGGTTTTTCATGCTCGGTTTCGCCTTCAACGACGTCCGGGCTGCGGCCGGGAGCGGCCGTCCGGTGACGACGGCCCTGCTTGCCATTCCGGACCGGATGGAGATGCTGCTTGAGAAACCGGCCGGTCCGAAGGTGGAGAACCTGCCCGTCCGTGCCACCTACCAAGAGACGCTGAACACCATCCTGGACAAGTTTTATCCTGAGGCATCCGTGCTGGAGACCACCGTCGTCAAGACGCCCACCAACAGCGTGACGGGAAAGGTGGAGACGCAGAAGCCCTCCCTGAACGTCCAGCAGCTGACATACATGGCCATCCGGGGCATTTTGGGATCGCTGGATGATCCTTATACCGGCTTCCTGGACCCTGAAGACTACAAGAAGATGCGCGAGGAGAACGAAGGCAACTTCGTCGGCATCGGAGCGCAGTTGAACACCAACAAACAGGGGCAGGTCTATGTGAAGGAGCCTCTGCCAGGATGCCCCGCCATCAAGGCAGGAGTCCGCAAGGGGGACATCATCCTCAAGGTGGACGGCAAGTCCGTGGCGGATATGGACATCGAGCAGGTCGTCAAGATGATCCGCGGACCGGAGAACACCAAAGTCACGCTGACGCTTCAGCGGGCCCGCGAGCCGAAACCCATCGAGATCACCATTGTCCGCCAGGTGGTGGACTACCGGATGGTGGAATATGACCTGGTGGACCCTCAGAACGGAATCGGCTGGCTTCAGCTGCGGCAGTTCAACAGCAAGGCGGATGCGCAGATGGACGCCGCACTGACGGACCTTGAAAAAAAGAACCTGAAAGCCCTCATTCTGGACCTGCGGGGCAACCCGGGCGGTCTGCTGGAGTCTGCGGTGGAGATCGGCAGCCGGTTCATCGAGAGCGGCCCGGTAGTGATCATTCAGGAGCGCCAGGGACGCCGCAGCGCTCTGGAGGTGGACCCTTCCAAGCACGACCACCGCACCTACCCTCTGGTGGTGCTTGTGGATGAGTTCTCGGCCAGCGCTTCCGAGATCGTCGCGGGCGCCATAAAGGATAACAAGGTGGGCACGCTCATTGGCAACAAGACGTTCGGCAAGGGCAGGGTGCAGACGGTCGTCCCCATGCCGGGCGACGCCGCGGTGCGCATCACAACGGCCAAGTATCTGACCCCCAAGGGCACGGACATCCATAAGGTGGGCATTCAGCCTGACATCGTCGTGCAGATGCCCGAGCCGGACACTCTGCCGGACGATGCCGACCTGGAGGCCGACCGGCTGAGGTATGATCCGCAACTTCGCAAGGCGGTGGACTTCCTTCGGGAGAAGCTGGCCTCCATGAACTCCGGCGGCACGCAGGCTCGCCGGTAAGGGATGCGCTCCCGTGAGCGGCCGCAAATCCTCCGCCGGGCCGGCTCGGAGGAAGGCGGCCGGCTCAACACGGCGGCGGCATTCGGCCATTCCGCCAGCGCTTCTGTTGGTGGCGATTGGCGGTGTGGCGACGGGGATTCTGATCTCCCTGTCCCGTCAGGCCGGTCCTGTCGTGTCCGGAGTGAAGGCTCCCGTTTCCGGGAAGCCAACCCCAGTGTCCTCCACGACGGCGCCGGAAGTTGGAAAAGCCAGGCCGGATTCTGGATCCCGCACGGAAAAACCCCGGGCGTCCTCCGCGGTCCGCACGAAGCTTCCCGCTCCGCCCCCTGCGATTCGGAAGGCCGCCCCGGAACGGCCCCCATCGGCTTCCCGGCCTCAGAGCGGATCTGAGGAGGGACAGGTGGCGCTGACGTTCGATGCGGGGGCGGCGGTCGAGCCGGGTTGGGACATCCTGAAGACGCTGGGGGAGCGTTCCATACGGTGCACGTTCTTCCTGACGGGTCGTTTCGCGCAGCGGAATCCGGAACTGGTGAAAGCCATCGTGGCCGGTGGTCATGAGTTGGGCAATCATACTTTCAGCCATCCGGACCTGCGGAAACTGAACGACGACGCCATCCGCGAGGAGCTGCGCAGGGCAGAGGAAGTCATCTCGGGCATCGCGCGCACCTCCACCCGGCCGTGGTTCCGCCCGCCGTTTGGATCGCGGGACCGCCGCGTACTGAGTGTGGCGGCGGAGGAGGGTTACCAGTGCGTCTACTGGACCCTGGACTCCTGGGATTCCTACAGGAAGGGGATCAAGGCGGAGGAGATCCGGGACCGCGTGCTGGAGCGCATCCGTCCGGGCGGGGTGGTGCTATTCCACATCGGCAGCCGTGCAACGGCGGACGCGCTCCCAGACATTCTGGATGAACTGGAGCGCCGGGGTCTGAGGTGTGTCACAGTGTCGCAACTGGGCGCGCCGCTTCCGCGTTGACAGACCCTGCGGGCGAACGTTAGAATGCATCTTCGGCCCGCTGGCGAGCAAGTCCATCCGCCTTTCGCTCGCTTGCCACTTGCCGGGCAGACGGCGCGAGGCCGCTTTGCCCGGAGATCGGCACAGGCGGGCCTTCAGGGACGTCACTCGCATGCGCTACAAGGCCCCCAGAGGTACCAACGACATTTTACCGGACCGGTCCTGGCAGTGGCAGGCGCTCGAACAGCGGTTCCGGAACTGTTGCCATCTCCACGGATTCCGGGAGATCCGTACCCCCATCTTTGAAGAGACAGAGCTTTTCACGCGCAGCATCGGCGAGGAGACGGACATTGTCTCCAAGGAGATGTACACCTTCGAGGATCGCTCCGGGCGCAGTCTGACATTGAGGCCGGAGAGCACGGCGCCCATTGTGCGGGCGTGGGTGGAGCATTCGCTGGGGGCGGACGGGCTGCCCACCAAGCTGTTTTACATCTACAGCGTGTTCCGCTACGAACGGCCTCAGGCCGGCCGCTACCGCCAGCATCACCAGTTCGGTGTGGAGGCCATCGGCTCCGACGACCCCACGCTGGACGCGGAGATAATCGGGATGGCCGCCCGGTTTCTGACGGACGCCGGGGCCGCGCCGTTCTTTCTGAAGATCAACAGCACAGGCGTCCCGGAGTCGCGCCGCGCCTTCGTCCAGGCGCTGAAAGAGAGCGTGGAGCCTTATGTTCGGGAACTGTGCCCCAGCTGCCAGACGCGCTACGAGAGGAACCCCTTGCGGATGCTGGACTGCAAGGAGGAGCGCTGCCGGGATCTGACGCGCGGGGTGCCGCATCTGGTGGACTACCTGGACGTCGAGTCGGCGGAGCATTTCGCGAAGGTGCGGGAGGGGCTCGAGGCGCTGGGACTGGAATACGAGGTGGACCACCGCCTGGTCAGGGGGTTCGACTATTACACCCGGACGGTCTTCGAGTTCCAGACGGACGTTCTGGGAGCGCAGAACACTGTGTGCGGCGGGGGGCGGTATGACGGGCTGGTGGAGCAGATCGGCGGCCCGCCCACTCCGGCCTTCGGCTTCGGGATGGGTGTGGAGCGTCTGCTGCTGGTACTGGAGGCGCGTGCAGCCCTGAAGGGTGATGAACCTGCCCCGGACGTGTTTCTCGTACGCGTGGGTGAGCGGGCACAGGTGGCGGGTCTGGCTCTCGCGGACCGGCTCAGACGGCAGGGGTTTGCCTGCGAAATGGACTACGGCGGGCGCAGCATGAAGGCGCAGATGAAGAAGGCCGGGAAGTCCGGAGCGCGCTTCGCGCTGATCCTGGGAGAGGATGAACTGGCGGCCGGACAGGTTACCGCCCGTGACATGCTGGCCCAGCAGCAGTGGAGGCTGCCGCTGGAAGGCTGCCCGGAGATGATGCGGGACTACCTGCAAACGCCGGAATCGCAGACGATCGGAACCATCTAGGGCGGAAAGGCACAGGGCATCCTGTCCTGGATGATCTGGGAGAAAGAATGCTGAAAAGGACAATCTATTGCGGGGAGCTGTGTCCGGAGCATGCCGGACAACGGGTGGTGCTGGACGGTTGGGCGCACAGTGTGCGCAACCATGGCGGCCTGATTTTCATAGACCTGCGCGACCGCACCGGGATAGTGCAGACGGTCATTGATCCTCAGTCGTCGCCGGAAGCCCACCGTACGGCTCAGGCTGTGCACAGCGAGTGGGTGCTGGAGCTGCAGGGAGAGGTCCGGCGGCGGCCCGCCGGGACCGAAAACCCCAACCTGGCCACCGGAGAGGTGGAGGTTCTGGTGGACGCTGTGGAGGTGCTGAACCCCGCGAAGCCGCTTCCTTTCCAGATAGATCAAGACACGCCTGTAAACGAGGAGCTGCGCCTGAAATACCGCTATCTGGATCTGCGCCGTCCCTCCATGTTCCGCAAGATGAAACTGCGCAGTGACGTGGTGCGGCACATCCGTGAGTTCATGTACGCTCAGGGGTTCATCGAGGTGGAGACGCCCGTCATGACCAAAAGCACCCCGGAAGGAGCGCGCGACTACCTGGTGCCGTACCGCCTCCAGCCGGGCCTGTTCTATGCCCTGCCCCAGGCCCCCCAGCAGTTCAAGCAGCTGTTGATGGTGGCCGGGTTCGAGAAGTATTTCCAGATCGCCAAGTGCTTCCGCGATGAAGCGCAGCGCGCCGACCGTCAGCCCGAGTTCACCCAGCTGGATCTGGAGATGAGCTTCGCCACGCAGGACGACGTTCTGGCGGTGGTGGAGGCTCTGACCATAGACGTGGTGGAGAAGTTCTCCAGCAAGAGGCTGATCAAGCCGTTTCCCCGCTTCACGTACGACGAGGCGATGGCACGCTTCGGGACGGACAAGCCGGACGTGCGTTACGCTCTGGAGCTGGTGGACTGCGGCGGGATCGTGGCGCAGTCTGAATTCGGAGTGTTCCGGAACGCCATAGCCTCGGGCGGACAGGTGAAGGCGGTGCGCTATCCGGGAGGCGCTTCCCTTTCTCGCGGTCAGATTGACGAACTGACGGAACTGGCGAAGGACGCCGGCGCCAAGGGGATGGCGTATCTGCTGGTGGAGGAGGGTGGTTCAGTCCGCTCGCCCATCGCCAAGTTCCTCTCGCCCGAGGAGGTCTCCCGGCTGGTGGAGGCTGCGGGAGCCGTTCCCGGGGATATGATCGCTTTCATCGCCGACCAGCCAGCCGTCGTGGCCAGGGCTCTGGACCGGCTGCGAAGGGAGATCGCCGGGCGGCTGGGGTTGGCGGACCCGGATGTGCTGGCGTTCTGCTGGATCACGGATTTTCCCGTTTTCGAGTGGGACGAGGAGAATAACCGCTGGACCTTCGCGCACAATCCATTCGCCATGCCCCGGCCGGAGCATGTGGATCTGCTGGATACGGATCCGGCCGCGATGCGCTCTTTCTGCTACGATCTGGCGTGCAACGGCTCGGAGTGGGCTTCCGGCTCGGTGCGGATCCATAAACCGGAGCTTCAGAGGGCCATCTTCCGAAAGCTGGGATACACGGACGAGCAGATTCAGGCGCAGTTCGGGCACATGCTGGAGGCATTCGAGCTGGGCGCGCCCCCGCACGCGGGAATCGCGCCGGGGATAGACCGGCTCATAATGTATCTTACCGACGATGAGAACATACGGGAGGTCATTGCGTTCCCGAAAATGGGCGGTGGGATAGACCCGATGATGGGAGCGCCGTCCGAAGTGGACCCGGCGCAGCTCGAAGAGCTTGGCATCCGGGTGGTCCGTCCGCCCGGTCAGGACAATCCCGCGCGGAAATAGGCGGCGGGCGGATTCAAAAAGGTGGGACGGGCAATGACCGCGGCAGCCGGAATACAACCATTGATCTCCGTCCGCAATGTCAGCAAGATCTACCGGCAGGGAAAGGTGGAGGTGCCTGCGCTGGTGGACGTGTCGCTGGATGTGAGCCCGGGCGAGTTCGTGGCCATCATGGGACCATCGGGTTCGGGAAAGTCCACGCTGATGAACATCATCGGTTGCCTGGACCGGCCCACCAGCGGCCGCTACTTCCTGGAAGGCCGGGAGGTGGACCGGCTTTCAGACGCGGCTCTGGCGGAGATCCGCAACCGGAAGATCGGCTTCGTGTTTCAGAACTTCAACTTGCTTCCCAGGATGAGCGCCCTGGGAAACGTGAGGCTCCCCCTGCTTTACGCCCGGGGCCGGCGTCCGCCCAGGGATGCTGCGCGCCGGGCGCTGGAGATGATGGGCCTGCAGCATCGCCTGCGGCACAGTCCGGCGGAGCTTTCGGGCGGTGAACAGCAGCGGGTAGCCATAGCCCGAGCGTTGGTGAACGACCCTCCCATCCTGTTCGGGGACGAGCCCACGGGAAACCTGGATACCCGCACGGGAGTCCAGATCATGGGGATTCTGCAGCGGCTGAACGATGCCGGAAAGACCATCGTCATGGTGACCCATGAGCCCGAGATCGCCCGGCACGCCCGCCGGATCGTACGGTTCCGCGACGGTCGCATCGAGTCCGATGAGCCGGTAACCGACCGTCTGTTGGTTCCAAAGGAGATCCTAGAAGAGCAGCGGACACGCCCCGATTGACGAGGTGGAGCCGGGCGTGCTAGAATCGGCTGCGCAAGGAGCGATGTCCGAGCTGGTCGAAGGAGCACGACTGGAAATCGTGTAGCGGGTCCCAAAACTCGCTCGTGGGTTCGAATCCCACTCGCTCCGCCATTTCTTACACCTCCGCCGGCGCTCTCGCCGCCGGAATCTCATCCGGGCCGGGCGGGGTAATATTATTGATGGCGCGACAGGCCCGGTCCCGCCGGCAGACCGGGCCGTTCTCACTTCCAAGCTCTACACGGCTAGATGCAGCAGCGCACAACGGGGCAGCATAGTTCGGCGGTATCCGGACGGATGCGTCCGCCAGCGCGGGCCCTGTTGCGTCTGGGGGCGATGGCGGCCGCGCTTCTGGGCATCGTTTCCAGCGCCATTGCTCTCCGCATCCAGGCGGCCAACGTCTTTCAGAGCACGGGATCTCTTCCCAGCTCCCTTCGCCTGCCCGGCGAGTTGCGACTTTTAGTTGTCTCTCCTCACCCCGACGACGAGACGCTGGGGTGCGGCGGTCTCATTGCGCGCGTCCGCGGATCCGGCGGGCAGGTGCGGGTGGTGTTCCTGACCAACGGCGACGCGTTCAAGGTGGCTGCCAGCCGCGAAGAGCGCAAGATCCGACCGACAGCGCGAGACCTCATCGAGTTTGGGGAGGAGCGCCAGCGCGAGGCGATGCTGGCCGGGATGAGGCTTGGACTGAAACCTTCGGACCTTCTGTTCCTGGGATTCCCGGACAGAGGACTGACCCGTCTGTGGACCGGCCACTGGGCGACCCCGTTCACATCGGGCTACACCGGCGTCTCGCACTGCCCATATCGTCTGGCGTATCGTCCGGGAGCTCCCTACACGGGGCAGGAGCTGCTGAGGATCCTCTCCGAGGTCATCGCAGGGTGGCGGCCCACCCTGATCTGCGTCCCAGGGCCGCTGGACGACCATCCGGACCATTACGCCGCCTATGCGTTCACCACTGCGGCACTTTCCGAGCTGGAAATCCAGGGCCGCTTCGCGGAGGGAAGGCCTCGGCTGATGACATATCTCATCCATCGCGGCCAGTGGCCCGCTCCCCGTGGGCCGGCGCCGTCACGGCCGCTGGCTCCGCCGCAGCCTCTAATGACCGTGGGGACACACTGGGAAGTGTTCCCACTGCGCCCCCACGAGATCAGAGCCAAGCAAGCCGCCATCGAGGAATATCGTTCGCAGACGGGGGTGATGGGCTCGTTCCTGCGCAGCTTCGTGCGGTCGAGCGAACTCTATGGAAGGGAGCCGGTGCGCGCCGTGGTGGCGGTTCCGGACGGACTGGTGGGGCTGAACGTCGGGGCGCCCGCCTGGGAAACCATTGAGGCTCAAGCTCCCAGCCCGGAGGCCGACACTGTGGGCAGGGCGCTACGCCGCGGGGCGGACATCACAGGCCTGTCAGTGGCAAGGGACTCGCGCAATCTCTACTTGCGTATGCAGACGGCCGGGAGCCGTGGAAAGGGAGTCTCCGCGCGCCTTCAGGTGCGTTCACTGGCTCCGGACGGGTTCCGCGGGATGGAAGTGACCGTCAGCGCTGCGGGAAAGGTTCAGCCGCCCGGCGTGCAGGTCAGATGGAGGGGCAAGGCGCTGGAGGTGGCCATTCCCGCCGGGAGACTGGGTGACGCGTCGCTTTTGTGGGTGGGGGCCAGCACGCACTATCTGGGGTTTACGGTGGACAAGACGGGCTGGCACCGGCTGGCGATGCCCGGCCGGGTGATCACGGCACGGAAGACGTCGCCAACCGCACCAGCCAGACTGCCAGCAGGGTGACCAAGGCTGCGGCCAGCGTGGCGACCTGCAGATGCGCCGGGACCCTCCGCCCGGCTTTCGCAGCCGGCCTGACCACCACAGCCCACCAGAGGAAACCAAGTATTAGAAACGGCAGCAGAAGCGGGTGATATCGCAGGGATGAGGCGATGTCTCCGTGCAGCAGAGCGTGCAGGGAGCGGCCGACCCCGCAGGTGGGGCAGGGGATGCCAGTCAGCCGCCTCGTAAGGCAGGCGGATGGCAACTGGTCCAGCGGAATCAGCCAGACTGCAAAAAGCCCTGCTCCCAGCACGGCCCAAGTCAGCCATCGGCCGAGTGGCCCCCGTTGATGGGTCCCAACGTGCCGGGAGCGGCCATCCCTTTCGCCTCCCCTTTCCGGTGCGTCCATATCAGGCACCCGCATTATCCCTCAAAACGCGGCGGGTCGGAGGTTGTAATGATTGCAGCATCACCCATCGGTTGCCCGCATTATCCCTCAAAACGCGGCGGGTCGGAGGTCCGTTCTTGGCCCTGTCAGCTCCCCTAAGGATCCTCAAGGGGAAGGCCATCCCGCCATCCCGGCCTGGGGCGAAAGCACTCCTGAAAGCCCGCTAGTCACGTCCTCCGGGGGTGTACGTGCTGCGCTGGTCGGGGAGGGCGGCGTCAGTCGCGCGCGTCAAAACCATCAACTAGAATGTCTGCTTTTGAACCCATCCGGGCGCGCTGCATGGCTGAGCCACTCCCCGCGGGGATATTGGCGGACAAGGGGAGCTCCTAGAACCAGGCCCAGCGGGCCAGAAGCGCGATGGCGGTCAATACGATGGCGAGGCGGATAATGTCCCCGGCAAGCCGCCGTTTCTGAGCCGCCAGAGTGCCCACCGGACGCTGCCTTCTGAGTTTTTGCGTGGTCCTGCGCTCACTCATCGCTTCCCGCTCCCGCGTTCTGCCGCCGGAGTCCGGCCTGCCAGGATCCTGTCCAGCTCCTTCTGCGTGTCCCGCCGGGCCTCCTCCAGAGCCTCTTTGGGGGTCATCAGGCCGTGAATCGCCATGTCCACCGCTCTTCCCAGTGCGCTCATATAGTAAGCCTGAGCAGGCATCACTGGACGCTGATGGCGGGTCTCGCGCAGGATGGCCAGAAACGTCTCATAGTGTGGCGGCTTCTTCACAGAGGGATCGAAATAAGCGCTCCGGCGGAACCCCGGCAGCAGCCCCGCCTTCTGCGCGACGATCTTCGTTCCCTCCGGGGTGGAAGTCATCCACCGGATATACTCCCAGGCCGCGTCGGGATTCCGGGCTCCTTTCGGGATGGCCATGCACCATCCGCCGATCCATGAGCTGCGCTGCTCGCCGAACTCCGGGGCTGGCAGAAAGGTGACCCCGTACTCGAAGTCCTTCGGCGCATACAGCTCGATGTCTTTCAGGCTGGAGATGTGGAGGCACTGCATGGAGAGCTTGCCGATATAGAACGGGTTCTGCTCCTGGCTGGTGAAGCCGGCCTGCAGCGTTCCGATGCGGTTTACGTCGTAGGTCCGGGCATAGGAGCACATCCACTCCAGGGCCTGCACGATGCGCGGATGGTCGGCCGTGACTGTGCGTGTCTCGGGGTCGTAGAACGATCCTCCGAACGCCCAACCCCAAGTGAACAGCGAGTTGGCGTAGCCGAACTGTCCCCAGGGAATGATGCCGATGCGCCGGAGCTTGCCACCCTCGCTCTTTTCCAGCCGCCGCGCCATCTCGTCCAACTCCTTCAGGGTGCGCGGAGGCCGCTCCGGATCCAGTCCGGCATCGCGGAAGTCCTTCTTGTTCCAGCCGAACCCGAAGTTCGGGTCGGCGCAGTAAGTCAGCGCCCAGACTTCGCCCTCATAGAAGTTCTGATTCCAGCACGGGGTGAAGTAGTCTTTCTCGCCCAGGCCGGCACTGCGGAGCCTCTCCGTTAGGGGAGAGAGCGCACCCTGCTCGGCCCATTGAGCCACCTGCGGGCCGTCCACCATGATGACATCCGGCGGCATGCCCGCTGCCACAGCCGTGAAAAACTTCTGATTGGCGGAGAGGTCATTTGGCGTGTACAGCAGCCGGACGCGGATGTGGGGATGGCGCTTCTCGAACTCGCGGGCGATATCGCGGAACGCATCGGCCTGCGTGCCGCCCCACGGATGCCACACGTCTATCTGTGTCACCCCCGCAGTCTGGACTGGCTCGCGGGGAGCCCGTGAGCACCCGGCGAGGATGCAAATACTCCCACTCAGAGCCGCAGCAATGCCGAGCCGCCACAGCCGGCCGGCAACAGGCGATTTCATCTACTCCCGAGCCTTTGCCTGTCTCCTCCGGAGCGCCTCCTCTTCGGCCTTCTCAAGGTCGCTCAGTGTCAGGGTCTTGGGAGACTCTCCGGCGGATCTGGATGCTGCGGAAGCTTTTGCGCCAGAGGCCGTCTTCCTGGCAGGCTTCTCCTCCGCAGGAGCTGACGCCGCCGGAGCTTTCGAGGAGGTGGACGCCTTCACCGCCTTCTTCGCAGCCCCGGCCGGGAGCAGATCGTCAACATTGACCAGAATGGTATAGCGCATCTGGAACTGCTGCTCTTCCGGAGTCAGCCGGGCACGTGCCTCCGAGCTCAGTCCGTCCAGCCATTTCTTGCGGGCAGCCTCCGTCAGCTCCTCATGACGCCTGCGGACCTCCTCCGGCAGAGTGGAAGCATCCAGCACCACCGTGGCAGTCCCGTCATCGTACAGCTTCTCGAGCACGCCGCGGGTATTACGGAAATGGTTGAAAAACGTGCGATTCTTCTCGTCGGCCTGGGTGGCCTCGCGATCCACGACCTGGACGGCGTCGCCTTCCTTCAGAGAGGATGCCATATGCGTTCTACTCCTGGTCAAAACAGAGGGGCTGTGCACACTTTAGCCAGCTGAAATGGGGCTGTCAATACACAGCACGCGCCGTTACAATGAGTCCGTGCGCAACCTTGTGATCGTCCTCGGCGACCAGCTTGACATCGGCTCCTCTGCATTCGACGGGTTCGATGCGTCCCGCGACGCCGTCTGGATGGCGGAGGTCCGGGGCGAGGGCGAATACGTCTGGAGTCACAAGGCGCGCATCACCCTGTTCCTCTCCGCGATGCGCCACTTCCGCGAGACGCTGCGCGGCTCGGGCATCACCGTCCGCTACATTGAGCTGGACGCTCCGGGCAACTCCGGGTCGCTCGGCGAAGAGCTCAAGAAGGCGCTGAGTGAGCTTCAACCGCGTAAGGCCATCGTTACGCTTCCGGGCGAGTGGCGTGTGCGGGAGGATCTGCGGCGCGGCGCGCGGGAGGCCGGGGTTCCGCTGGAGGAGCGTCCGGACCGGCATTTCCTTTGCTCACCAGGCGAGTTCGCGGAGCATGCCGCCTCGCGCAGGCAGCTGCGCATGGAGTTCTTCTATCGCGAGATGCGCCGCAGGCTGGGTATCTTGTTGGAGGACGGCCAGCCGGCGGGAGGCGCGTGGAACCTGGACGCCGAAAACCGGCGCAGCTTCGGGCGCGAAGGTCCGGGAGAAATACCCCCGCCCGCCTCGTTTCTTCCCGACGAGCTCACGCGGCAGGTCATAACTCTGGTGGAGCGCGAGTTCCCGGAGCATCCGGGATCGCTTGCGCGCTTCGACTGGCCGGTCACCGCGGAGCAGGCCCGTCAGGCGGTGGAGCATTTCGTCGCGCATCAGCTTCCGCTCTTTGGCCCGTATCAGGACGCCATGTGGAGCGGCGAGCCGTTTCTGTATCACTCCCGCCTGTCGTCCTCGCTGAATCTGAAGCTGGTTTCACCGCTGGAGGTGGTCCGGGCGGCCGAGCGGGCGTGGCAGGAGGGACGCGTCCCGCTGGAATCCGCTGAAGGTTTCATCCGGCAGATCATCGGCTGGCGGGAATATGTGCGGGGCGTTTACTGGCTGCTGATGCCGGAGTATCTGCAAAGGAACGCCCTCGGAGCGGGGATGGATCTGCCACGGTTCTACTGGACCGCGGACACGGATGCGCAATGCCTGCGGCAGGTGATCCTCCAGACCCTGGAATTTGGCTACGCCCATCACATCCAGCGCCTGATGGTCACCGGCCTGTTTGCATTGCTCTACGGCGTCGCGCCCGAAAAGGTGCACCGGTGGTATCTGGCGGTTTACGTGGATGCCATCGAATGGGTGGAGCTGCCGAACACGCTGGGGATGTCCCAGTATGCGGATGGAGGCGTGATGGCATCCAAGCCGTACTGCGCCTCCGGCCGGTACATCCAGCGGATGAGCAACTACTGCCGCTCCTGCCGGTACAACCCGGAAAGGGCTTCCGGTCCGGACGCCTGTCCGTTTACCGTCCTTTACCGCGACTTTCTGCTGCGCAACCTCCCGGCGCTGCAGGGAAATCCGCGAATGACCATGCAGCTGCGCAACACTGAGCACTGGACGCGCGAGGACAGGATCCAGATCCAGCGAGAAGCAGACCGCGTGCGCGCGGCTCTGGCGTGAAGAAGCCCGGGTCTCTCTCAGCGTGAGGCTGGAGGATTGAGCGCCATGTCCACAGCGGCGTGCCAGCTTCCCAGCCGGCTGGTTGCCAGCCGCAGAAGCCGCGGATGCCTCAGGGAGATCTGGTCGGCGTCCAGACTCTCACCGGCGTCTTTGAGGGAGCGGATCATATCCAGAATGAGACCGGTATGCCAGACCTCGGTCCTGCGGGGGCGGCCACGCGGGGACTTCTGCAGCAGGCTGTCATAATCTATCCCCGCCGCTTCAAGAGCCTTGCGCCAGTTGCCGAAGTAGCGCGGGCTGACGGCGGCGGAGAACAGAGAGGGAAACTTGTTTTTCACCATCACCGCGCGAAGATCTTCGCCGCGGCTCTGGAGTTCGCGGATCTCCTCCAGAATGCGCTCGGGAGACCACTTGCCGATCTTCTGGAGCCTCTGCTCCTCCGATGTCTTGCGCAGCGAGTCATAATCCACGCCGGCGGCCTCGACCGCCGCGCGCCAGCTTCCGAAGTAGCGGATGGCGGCGCTGACCAGCCGCTTCTGCTCCTGTTGAACGGCGCCGTGCCGGAGATCCACGCCCTGGCGGCTGAGCTCGCGGATCTCTTCAGTGACCCTCTCCGGGCTCCATACCCTCTTTGGCATCTTGCGTCTCTTCCTGCGCCAGCGGCAGCACCACGGTGAACGTGCTGCCCTCTCCCACAGTGCTGGCCGCGAAGACTTCGCCTCCGTGCTGCTCAATCATGCTGTGCGCGAAGGCCAGCCCAAGTCCGAAACCCTTGCCCACCTCACGTGTCGAGAAGAACGGATCGAAGATGTGCTCCAGGATCTCCGGGGCGATGCCGCATCCCGTGTCCGTGATGTAGATGTTCATCCGGCCGTCGGACGTTTCGGTGGAGAACGTCAGCTCGCCCTTCTCCGGCATCGCCTGCACCGCGTTCTTGATGATGTTACCCAGCGCGCGGGCGATCTTGTCTCGGTGCACCAGAATCTTGGGCAGGTTTTCCTGAACGCGGAAGTGTACCCGGATGTGCGCCGGCACATCCACGGAGTGCAGCGCCTGCCGAAGCACGGTGGCCGGATCCTCAGGTTTCAGCACCAGTCCCTGCCTGCGGTCCAGCGTCAGCAACTCGGCCACAATGTTCTGGATGCGATCCGTCCCTTCCAGCACCATTTTCGCCAGTTTCGAGCGCTGTTCCTCGCTGATTGCTGGATTATTCAGCAGCTCTGCGGCCACGGAGACCGCAGCGAGCGGGTTGTTGATCTCGTGGGCAATCCCCGCAGCCATCAGACCCACGCTGGCCAGGCGCTCCGCCTCGGCAAGCTGGCGCTCGGTCCGAACCAGGTCCTGCTCCGCTTCGCGGATCTGCTCTGCCATTTCGTTGAAGTGGCGGACCAGCCGACCGATTTCATCCCGCGAGTCGGCCTCCAGCCGGATCTGCCGGTCGCCATGCTTCAAGCCCGACATGGCCCGACCCAGCCGGTGTAGTGGTTTTAGAACTGCCGCGTTCACGGAAAGTGTCACCGCCAACCAGACCAGGACGAGCGTGATGCCCGCCGCAGCCGCGATGAGTGTATGCGACTGACTGACGCGACGGGTCAACCAGGTGGTGGAGACGTCCACCTCAAGATAGCCCAGCGTCTTCTGCGAGGGCGGATGGCACTGGAAGCAGGAGCGGTCGTTGGCGATGGACTTGGTCACCCGCAGATAGCTCTGGCCGTCTGAGAGGATCTCCTGGGTGATGGCCCTGCCGGGAAGGGGAAGCTCCGAGGTGGGCACATAGGCGTGCCCGGGAACCCGGCGCTCGGCAACATACTGGCCGTTAACCCTGCGCAGGGCGATGCGGGGGAGCTCCGGAGACTCGCCCAGGTTCTCTACGGCATGCTTCATCTCGCGCGTCAGGCCTTCCAGCATGGCCCTTCGGACGGCAGCCTCAGCGACATCCGCCTTCTGCAGGGCGGAGCGCTCACTGGCCTCCTGAAGCTGGCGCTCCAGCACCAGAGACGTTGCGTACGCAATACAGGCAAACGCCGCGACCACCACGGCGGTCACCGGAACGAAGATCTTGACCCTTACGGGGACGGAACGCAGACGCCGCCTGGCATTCATTCAGACCGCCAGATGATACGAGAGCACCGCCATCTCCTGCACAAAGTCCACGTTACGTACCACCACGCCTTGAGGGACCTTCAGCGACACGGGGGCGAAATTCAGAATGGCGGTGATGCCTGCCCCGACCATGAGATCTGCCACAGATTGTGCTGCGCTGGCCGGAACGGCGATGATGCCCAGACGCGCCCCGACTTCGCGATTGACCTCCGGCAGTGTCGCAATGTCCCGGATCTCGTGATCCCAAAGTCTTCGCCCGATCTTCGAAGGGCTGTTGTCGAACACCGCAGCGATGCGGAAATGCTCGCGGGAAAGACTGGGATAACCCACCAGCGCGGATCCCAGGTTGCCTGCGCCGACAAGGACGACGGGCTGTTCCCGGTCCACCTTCAGGATCTTGCTGATGCGGCGTGCGAGCTCGGGAACACTGTAGCCGATGCCCGGACGGCCAAACTCGCCGAAGTAGCTGAGATCTTTCCGGAACTGGGCGGCGTTCACGTGGGTGAGCTTTTCGATCTCAGCCGAGGAGATGGTTTCCACGCCGCGGGCATCCAGATCCTGCAGACAGGCGAGATACGTGGCCATCCGCTCGAGGGTGGGAACAGGGACCCTGTTGGTAGACTGGTTCATCGGACGCTCTCCACTCCGGTTGCCCGGCGGGCGGCTCTTTCTGGAGGACGGCCTGGCCGCGTCCGCCGCTTCGCTGCTCTGCCCTGGCCGAGGCAGACGGCGAGGGCGCGTGAAAGCGCGCATTCACAGTTTCACAAAGTATAACATACCGGTCGACGGGCGGCAATCCAGCGGCGATAAGGTCGCACAGTCAGCCTCCTTCGGGAGCAACCGAGCCGCGTATCTTCCTACGCTGGATTGCCCGAATGGTTGTCAGATATACTCCACCGGAGAGGAGGCCACCGAAGCTTGTCCGGGGGTAGCAGAGATTCCCTGAAGACCTATCACCAGGAGTCCGTTGGAAAGACCCAGCTTGCTGTCGCGCGTCTGATCCGTCCCGGATCGCGTGTGCTGGAGGTCGGCTGCGCCACCGGCTACTTTACGCGATACCTCTCTCAGGAGATGGGTTGCCGTGTGACGGCTGTGGAGATCAACCCGTCCGCGGCGGAACAGGCGGCTCCTTTTGCGGAGCGGATGATCGTGGGAGACATCACCGATCCGGCAGTCTGGAACCAGGCCGGACAGAGATTTGACTCCATCATTTTTGCGGATGTCTTGGAGCATCTGGCCGATCCCGGCGCCGTCCTGAAGCGATGCCTTCCGGCCCTGACGGAAGGGGGCGGCGTGGTGGCCTCCATCCCGAATGTAGCCTATTACAAGATCCGGAAAGAGCTGTTGCTGGGAAGGTGGGACTACACGGATTCCGGCATTATGGACGACTCCCATCTCCGGTTTTTTACGCGGAAGACCGTTATGGCCCTGTTCCGGGCGAGCGGTTACACCGTGGATCGTCTGGACCGGGTCTACCGTGCGAAGACCGACTGGAGGCTGCGCTGGCTCTGCCCGGATGCGTTCACCTATCAGTTCGTTGTGCGCGCGCTGCCGCAGTGAGGGAGGCCCGGTGAGCGTCTCTGAAGAGCACCAGCCGCCTGTGAGCTGCATCGTGGTGACCCGGAACACCTGTGAGATGACGCTGCGTTGTCTGGAATCGGTCATGCAGTCCACGCCGGCAGATTTGGTCCAGCCGGTCGTCGTTGACAACGCCTCGCGAGACGGGACGGCCGAGGAGGTGGCGCGACGATTCCCGCAGGCAAAGGTCATCCGCAATCACGAGAATGCAGGTTTCGGCAGGGCCAACAACCTGGGCGCTGCGAAGGCGGAAGGCCGCTGCCTTTTTCTGCTGAACAGCGACACCCTGGTGACCGGCGGATGCATTCAGAGGCTTCCGGGGGGAACTGGACGCGGATGAGAAGCTCGGGGCGGTGGCCCCGCGTCTGACTGGTGCAGACGGGAAGCCACAGATGGCAGCGGACATCTTGCCGGATCCGCTCGCAGACCTGTTCGCAGCGGTGCGCGGGCGGCGAAGACGGCGCGTAAACCTGGCTGCGGAAAACGGGCAACCCCTCCCGCCGGAGGGGTATCTCGGCGGAGCGGCTCTGATGGTGCGCCGGTCGGCCTTCGAGCAGATCGGCGGCTTCGATGAGCGGTTCTTTTTCTATCACGAGGATGCGGACCTGAGCTTCCGGCTGGCTCAGGCCGGTTGGAGTCTGCGGGTCTGTCCGCAGGCGGAGGTGATACACATGGGCGGAGGTTCGGCACGCAGCCTGGGCACTGCGGCCTCCGTGGAGATGATTCGGAGCAGGCTGCAGTTCCTGCTCTGGCGGCGGGGCCGCATGGCCGCGCTTCTCTCAGGCCTTGCCAGCGCCGCGGGGCATCTGCGCCGGGCCGCATCGGCCGCGGTGCTTGCTCCGTTCAGTCAGCGGCATCGCGAGCGCCTGCGGACTCGCGCTGGTGTGCTTCTGTGGCTCGCAATGGGACTGCCTGACAGGGACGCGCCTGTTTATCGCAAACTGCTGGGAGACTGGAGGGCACAAGCGAGGTGCTCCCCTCACGGTGGTTGGTGATCACCCATCAGTGCGGCCTGGAAGGCAAGGCGTCTTCCCATCACATTGATGCCCGCCTGCCGCGGCTGCGGGAACAGGGGATCGAGACATTTGTCATCACGTCGTGCGCTTCCCTGCCCGACACAGTCCTGGGATACCGCAGGGTTCCCTGTGCTTCATTTTCCGGTCTCCGTCAGGAGATCCGTCTGATGGCGGCGTGCCGGCTTCGGAACCGTCTGGCCCGACGGGCAGTGCGAACTTTGCTGCTACCCATTTTGCCAGGGCACCTTCTGGAATCAGCTCTTCTGCGGCTGGATGCAACGTGGTCCTGGTTCGTGCCGGCCGGGACAGTGGCCGCAGCTTGGGCTCGGAAATGCGGCGCAGGGTTGGTTTACTCCACGAGCGGGGCTCCATCGGCACATCTTGCCGGATGGATCTGCGCGCGCCTCTGCGGCCTGCCTTGGCTGGCGGAGTTCCAGGATCCCGTGATCTTCGGCAACGATCAGAAGCCCGGCGAGCGCATCTATAACGGCTTCGTGGAAAAGGTAGTTGCCGAGAACGCCGACGCTGTGGTGTTCGTGAGTCGCGCAGCGATGGAGCAGTTCGAGATGCGCCATTCCCTGGAGGGTCGCGGCCGGGTCATCTATCCGGGGGCCGAGCTTTTGCCCGATCTGCAGAGGGCGGATGTAAGGTCCCGCGGCGTGATGCTGATCGGCCATTTCGGTTCGCTGGCGATGGGAAGGCTGCCCGCACCTCTGCTGGACGGGCTGGAACATCTTGTGCGAAGCGAACCGGAGGCAAGGGAAACCGTCCGATTCCTCCAGAAGGGGTTTACCGACCGGCGGACGCGCGCGCAGTTCGAGGGGTTTCCTTATCCGGAGATGCTGATACAGGAGGGTGTCTCCTCAAAACTTGATTCCTTGCAAGGGATGCGCCGATGCGATGTGCTGGCCCTCATCCAGCACGACGGCCCCATCTCAAGTGCCACAATCCCATCGAAAGTGTATGAGTATGTGCAGACCGGCATCCCCGTCCTCGGGCTTACCTGCGCCAACCCGGAGCTTGAATCCCTGTTGCGGGATCTGGGACATTCTGCGGTAGACCTGCGGGACAGAGAAACCGTTCGCTCCGAAGTTCGGGCGCTTTACAAAGAATGGCGGCAGAACGGTTGTCTGAGACGGATTCCGGGTATCTCACCGTTCACTGTGGAGCGCGCATGCCAGGATCTGATGGCCGCGGCGGGAGAGGCCGTAGTCAGGCACCGCGAGAAGAACCGCGAAACCGGCGTGGAGGTATGCGGGTCATAATGCAAAACGTTCGCCCGGCGCAGCCCGGTCTCTCGGTGGCTTTAACCTGCTTCAACAGCGAACGCACGTTGGAGAGAGCCCTCTCGAGCGTATCGTTCGCGGATGAGATTGTGGTGGTGGACAGCGGCTCCACTGACAGCACCCTGGAGATCGCCCGGCGTTTCACAGACCGCATCATCGTGCAGGAGTTCCTTGGATACGGGCAGCAGAAGAATCTGGCGCTTGAGGCCTGCTCGCGGGAATGGATCTTCGTGCTGGACTCGGATGAGGAGCTCACCCCCCGGCTGGCTGAGGAGGTCCGGGCCGTGGTGGCCGGGAGCATCTCGGGATACCGCGTCTACAGCGTGCCGCGGTTGAGCTGCTTTATTGACCGGTGGATGCGTCACGGAGGCTGGTATCCGGACCGGGTGACCCGGCTGGTGTCGCGAGGCACCGGCCGGTTCTCGGAGCAGGTCGTCCACGAGACGTTCGTGACGAACCATCCGGCCGGGAATCTCAAAGGGGATCTGCTGCATCATACGTATGTTTCCGTCAGCGACTATGTGCTGAGGCAGAACCGTTACAGCTCGCTTGGCGCGCTGCAGATTCTGCAAAGTGGGCGCCGTCCGCGGATCTCATCCGGTCGGATGGCGCTGACTCTGCTGAGGAAGTTCCTGGAAGTGTACGTCTGGAAAAGGGGCTTTCTGGACGGGCAGCACGGCTTTGTGGTAGCTTGCCTGGCGGCCTATTCCGTATTTCTACGGCAGGCAAAGCTGTGGAGGCCCGAAGACTGCTCCACCGAGGACAGGCTTGGTGAGCGTAAAGGAGTGTCCAGGTGACGATGACGTTCAATCGTGTTCTTCGCAAGGCCATGCTGGTTCTGGCGCTTTCGGCTCTGGTAAAACAGGCGACGGCGGAAGAAGCAGGAGCTGTCACCCTCGCTGAGGTGCGCTCGCGCATTCAGCAGGCAACGTCCGGTTTTCGAGATCTGCGCATGGACGTGGAGATCGCCTTCGCCGATCAGAAAGAGCTTGCGGTCATAGGCAAGGATTACGGTCGGGCGTATGAGTTCAAGAACTCACAGCTGGTATTCAAGAACCCGGACAAGTTCAAGATGACCGCCCGGGCCGGTCTTGTGAACGTCACGTATATCGTCACGGGCGATATCAAGCGCGTGAAGGCCGGACTCATCAAGAAGACGGACGACATCGGGGACGAGCCGCACAAGAAGCAGAACGCTCTGGACGTGGGCATTGTGACCGGTTCGCTCTGGCAGTTCTTCAACGTGGAGGGAGTCCGGACAGAGACGCTGAACGGCGTGCCGTGCTATGTGCTGACCCTCTCCCTTGCCAACAGCCCGCAAAAGAAGCAGTATATCTGGGTGGACACGAAGGATCTGAAGCTCCTGCGCAGAGAGAAGCGTGAGGCTGACGGGTCTTTGCGTGTGCGCTATGTCTACAGCAATCACCGGAAGGTGGACGGAATCTGGGTGCCGGGAGAGCAGAGGGTGTACAACGGCAATGGGCGGCTTGGCGGGACCAGCATTTACAGCAATATCCGCGTCAATACGGGGGTTTCGGACAACGAATTCCGCTGAGTCTTCTCTGCGCTCCGTCCGGCATAAAGAAGGGCGCTTCGCGTGAGCAGCCGCTACCCGCAGGCGGATCTCTCCCGGCTCCGGCGCGCCAGCATCTGGAACAGGCAGAGCAAGGTCCACATCCGGGATTTCGGACGCCCGGTTTCCGCGGGCGCATCCGTCCGGGAACTGCTGGACAGTCTTCCCCGCATTCTGGCGGCCGACTCGCTGCGAAGCGCGGCCAAGGCTATCGCCGCGGCCTCGCGGTGCCGACGGTCTGTGGTGGTTTGCATCGGCGGACACGTCATCAAGACCGGTCTGGCGCCTGTTTTGATTGACCTGATGCGCCGCGGAGTCCTCACCGCCGTCGCAACCAACGGCGCGGGAGCCATTCACGATGTGGAGATTGCGCTGTTCGGACACACCAGCGAATATGTGGAGAGCGGCATCGGAGACGGCGTGTTTGGCGTTACGCAGGAGACGGCCGACTTCCTGAACCGGGCGGTGCTGGAAGGAAGCAAGCTGGAGCTGGGATTCGGCGAGAGCGTGGGCCGTGCCCTGGTAGCTGCGGACTGTCCTAACCGTGGAGTGTCGCTATTCGCCGCTGCTTACGAGATGCGCATTCCGGTCACCGTGCATGTGGGCATCGGTACGGACGTGGTCCATATGCATCCTTCGGCCGACGGGGCCGCCATCGGGGACACTTCCCATCGGGATTTCCGCATCCTTATCGAGGCGATGAGGGATCTTGGCCGCGGTGGCGTCCTGATGAACATCGGCTCGGCCGTGGTGCTGCCGGAGGTCGTTCTGAAAGCCCTGACCGTGCTGCGCAACCTGGGGGTGGACCTGGCCGGTTTTACCGGGATCAATATGGACTTTGTGCAACACTATCGCTCCAATCAACAGGTGGTCAACCGAGTGGCGGAGCTCGGGGCGGAAGGCATCTCGCTGACAGGTCACCACGAGATCATGGTGCCTCTACTTGCCGCCGCCGTGCTGGAGGAGATGGGAGAACGCGAACACGAGGGGGAAGAGCCTCATTGAAAGACCCGCTGGAGCGTCTGCTGGAGAGCCTGCCGGGCCGCAGGGTGCTTGTCATCGGCGATGTGATGCTGGACGAGTATCTGTTGGGCGAGACACGGCGCATTTCGCCGGAGGCCCCGGTCCTGGTGGTGGACGTTCAAGACGTGCGATGGGCGCCCGGGGGCGCTGCCAACGTGGCGGCCAATGTGCGCGCGCTCGGAGGTGAAGTGTCCATCGTCGGCGTCACAGGATGCGACGAGGCTGGCCGGCGCCTGGCGGAGCAGCTTCAAGCGCTGGGGGTGCAGACGGACGGTCTGGTGCAGGATCCGCATACCTGCACCACATTGAAGACCCGCATCATTGCGGCAAACCAGCAGGTGGTCCGGGTGGATCGGGAAAAGCGGGAACACCCGGATGGCCGCGTGCTGAAGCGGCTGCGCGAGCGCATCTTGGAAGCAATCCCCGGAGTTGATGCGGTGGTGGCATCCGACTACGACAAGGGGGTGATCGGGCAGGTCACTCAGGATGCCATCACGCTGGCGCGGCAGAAGGGTGTGGTGTTCACCTCCAATCCCAAGCCGCGCAACCTCCGGTGGTTCCGAGGCGCAGACCTCATCACTCTGAATCAGGTGGAAGCGGAGGCCGCGGGAGGCGTTGAGATCCACGACGAGAGCGCAATCGAGAAGGCGGGCAGCCGCATCCTGAAACGCACCGGAGCGCGCAATGTGATCATCACGCGCGGGGCGCAAGGGATGTCGGTGTTCCAGGAGAGCGGCGGGGTGGAGCATATCCCCGTGATGCCGGTGGAGGTCTTCGACGTGGCGGGAGCAGGGGACACGGTGGTCAGCACCCTTACCCTGGCGCTGGCGGCCGGGGCCGATATCGTAACGGCGGCCAGGCTGGCGAACTTCGCGGGAGCCAGCGTGGTGCGCAAGCTGGGTGTTCAGACGGCAGTGCCGTCGGAGATCAGCCATCTGATCAGACATGCTAGGGAGAACGGACTGTGACGGATGCCTCCGAACGGATTCTGACGCGGGAGGAAGTGGCCAGATTGTGCCGTCAGTGGCGGGAGGCGGGCGAGAAGATCGTCTTCACAAACGGCTGTTTCGACATCCTGCACATCGGGCACGCACGGTATCTTGCGCAGGCGAAGGCTCTGGGCGACCGGCTGGTGGTGGGCGTGAACTCGGATGCATCCACGCGGGCGCTGAAAGGGCCGGAGCGTCCCATCGTTCCGGAGGAGGAGCGCGCCGAGATGCTGGCATCTCTGCGGGCCGTGGATGCCGTGAGCATCTTCCCGGAGCTGACTCCGGACGAGTTGATACGGGCGGTGCGGCCGCACATCCATACCAAGGGGGGCGACTACCGGCCGGAGGATCTGCCGGAGGCGAAGGTGGTCCGGGAGGTGGGCGCCGTGATCTGCGTGCTGGGGCTGGTGGAGGACCGGTCCACCACACGGCTGGTGGAGATCATCCGGCGGGGAGCCAGAGAGGATGGCTGAGGGCCGGGCCATCGGAGTCATTCCCGCCCGCCTGGCGGCCACGCGCCTACCGCGCAAGCCGCTGGCTGATATCGGAGGCAAGCCGATGATCCGCTGGGTGTGGGAGCGCGCCAGCGCGGCTGAGCTTCTGGACGAAGTGATCGTGGCGACTCCGGACGAGGAGATAGCTTCGGTGTGCGCCTCGTTCGGCGCCAGGGCGGTCCTGACTGCGCCCGAGCATCCCACGGGCACGGATCGCGTGGCCGAGGCTGCGGGAGGCATACACGCGGACATCGTAGTGAACATTCAGGGAGACGAGCCGCTCATTCGGGCCGAGGACCTGGACGCGCTGGTGTCGGCGATGCGCGCGGATGCGGATGCGGCGCTGGGGAGCCTGATGTTTCCGCTGGGCGAGGGGGAGGATGCTTCGGATCCCAACCTGGTTAAGGTGGTGGTGGGGCGGGATGGCTGCGCGCTGTATTTTTCGCGCTCCTGCATCCCGTACGACCGCACGGGCATCCATCCGAAGCGCTTCGGACACATCGGCGTGTACGCGTGGAGGCGCGATCGCCTGATGGCCTTCGCGCACCTGGAGCGCGGCCGGCTGGAAGAGGCGGAGTCGCTGGAGCAACTCCGGGCGCTGGAGGCCGGCTGGAAGATCCGCATGGTGATGACGGACTTCCGGCCGGTGGGGGTGGATACCCCGGAAGATCTGGAGAGAGCCAGACGTGCGCTGGGCGCTTGAGACAGCGATTGCGGGTATCCTGCTGCTGACGGCTTGCGCCGCAACGTTTGGAGCCGCTGGAGGGCAGAGCCCCGAACCGGCCAGGGAGATGGGCCGCCTGAAGATGCAGTGCGGACCGGGGGATTCCTGGTCTTCGGGCAGCTTCACGGTACGGCTCACGGCCAGAGGCGGCGAGATCGAACGGGGAGGAGTGGCTCAGATCTTCTATAGCGGGACGGAGGTCTGGAGCCGCCCGTGCGAGCCGTCCACCATAGTGCGTCTGATGGATCTGAACCTGGACGGCTGGCCGGAGGTGGTGCTGCGCGAGTTCACGGGCGGCACGCACTGCTGCAACCGGCATATCGTCCTTGAACTGGACCGCAAAGAGGGGAGCGTCAGGACCCTGCTGGACTGGGACGGCAAGGCTGTCACCCTGGACAATGCCGAGTTCGCATTCCTGAGCGGCGGGCCTTGGGCGGAAATCGTAACCCACGATGGCCGCTTCGCCGGGTTTGGCGGCTTGCCGTTCGCGAGGTCACCTTTTCCACGGAAGATTTTCGCCTTCCGCGATGGAGCTTACTCCGCGGCTACGCGGGACTATCCGGAGTGGCTCAGACGTTTCCGCGACGGCGTGCTGCCGGTCATAGAGGGAATCGCTGGACAGGTGCGCTCCCGCACGGAAGCGGCCCGTGACACGGAAGACGCGATAACGCGCGAGCAGATGGAGCAGGAGGCGGAGATCGCCCGCATGACCCTGCGGGGCGCTGTGCTGGAAGCGTGGATCTACTGCGCTCTGCTGGACGAAGATGACAGCATGCTCGACAGACCGGATCCCGAAGTGAGGGCTGCGCTCGATTGGGTCCGCCAGCAAAGGGAACAGATCCGCAAACTGATCGCGGCCAAGCCCTTCTGACCGCTGTCTACTATCCCCTGGCTCAATCCGTGGGCTGGAAGGTGAAGGTCCGTTTCATTATCACCTCCCGGGGTATCCCGCCCTGTGTGGCCGGACTGTAGCGGTAGCTTCGCACGGCCTTCAACACCTCTTGATCAAGAGCCCTGTGCCCTGAAGAGTCCACAATGGTGGCGTCTTTCACGCCGCCGTCCGTTCCCACCGTGTACTGGCAGGTAACTGACACCGGGCGCGAGAGGCGGACAGATGGCGGGATGGAAGGATTCGACCCGCTGAGGAACCGGGCTTTGACCACCTCCGCCTGAGTGGACCGATGCTCCGGCGGAGGCTCCGGAGCCCGGCATAGTGTGCAGGTGCGGGTGGGGACGTCGGCCTCCCGGAATGTCCGTGTGAGGGTGTTCTGACAGTATCGCCCGGGCAGCAGGCCGCTTGCCTGGCAGACGGTGACTCGCACCTCCCGCGGCGCGGGGGGCGGGGCTGGCGCAGGCGCGACAGGCGCCGCCGGTCCGGGCGTGGCCACCGGTTCGGGCTCGCCACGGCCAGGGCCGGTGCCGGAACCTTCGCCCGATCCGCGCCCCGGAACCCATCCGGGACGCGTCCGTCCGCCCGGACCCAGGTCCAGATCGCCACCTGCGGACGGTGTCCCGGTATTCAGTTCACCCCCACCCGGCCGGGGACTTGCGCCAGTCGCGGCGCCCGCCCGCCCGGCGGAGGCAACCTGCCGGAGCGGGCGGAAAGGCCGCATTGCGGAATCCCGACGAGCATCCGGCAAGCGTGTCTCGCGCGTTGCTCGCGCAGGCTCCGGCGGTGTTTCTGCGACCGGCTGCGGCTCAGGCGGAGGCGGCGTCGTTTGAGGCCGCTGGACCTCGACCGGGGAAACCTCTCGGGTGAACTCCACGGGCAGAAACTCAATCTGGCGCGCCGCCGGGTCGTGCGACGCCGCCCGGACGGCGATAACCGACACCACCGCCCCGTGCACCAGCAGCGACACGGCTATCCCGGCCAGGAAGACCCGGTCGCGCCGCCGGTCCATCAGCTTCCGCCTTCCTCCTTAGGGCTGGTGGCGATGGTCAGCAGTCTGGCCCCGCAGCTCTTGGCCTCGTCGGCCAGTTCCACCAGCCCCTTCACGCGCTGGTTCTGGTCGCAGTTGATGACCACGGCGGTGTCCGGGTTGCGCCGGAGCACCTCGCGAAGAGCGGGCCGGATCTGCTCGAAGGTGACTGGCTCACGGTCCACGTAGTACCGCCCGTCCGCCGTCAGTGTGAGCACCACCTTGTCCACCGGCCTGGACTGAGCCTGGGCGGCCTTGGGCAGGTTCACCGGCATCCCGCGCATGGTGGTCATGGCAAGCGACGCCATCATGAAGAAGACCAGCAGGAAGAAGATCGTGTCAATCATCGGCACGATCTCAATGCGGGCCTTCTTAGGCTGGTAGGGCGCAATGCGCATTGCCGGTCCCTCCCGATGCATCATCCAGCGCGGTGCGCAGGTTCACAATGCGTGTTCCGGCGATCTCCATCATCCCCACGACCTGCCGAACCCTGTCATTCAGGTAGTTGTAGATGACCAGGGTCACAATGGCGATGAACAGACCCGTGGCCGTGGCGATGAGGGCCTCGGCCACTCCGCCGGTAATGGCCGTGGGGCTGCCGATCTGGTTTTCCGCTCCCACCACCTCGAACGCCTTGATCATACCGGTGACCGTCCCCAGCAGGCCCAGGAGGGGAGCCACGGTGATGACGGTGTCCAGGATGACCAGCCGCTTCGAGAGCGCCTCGCGCTCGATCATCCCGCGTTCCTCCATCGCCTTTTCGCACGCGGCGATGCCCGCATCCCAGTGATCCAGCCCCGCCGCCATCACGCGGCCCACCGGACCTCCCACCCGGAGAGCGCGCCCGCGGGCTTCGTCCACCGATCCCCGCACAACGGCACGGGAGACATCTTCAATCAGATCCTCCGCGCCGGTCAGGGCGCCGCGAAGCAGCAGATAGCGTTCGATGGCGGCGCCCAGGGCCAGCACGGACGCCAGAAGAAGCGGCCACATCACCGGGCCGCCCTTGACAAGGAACTCGTACCCCGAAGTCAGAAAATCCACTGATCACCCTCCTGCGAAGAGGTGCCGGAAGGCAGGCAGGGCCCGGCCCTGCGCTGGCGCGCCGGAGGCGCGCAGTGAAAGTATTGGCATTTTACCGCGTTTTCCGAATCCCTAAGCGCTTTCCGGAGGTCACGAACCGGTTCTGTCTGCGCAAGCGGATCAGTTGCGACCGGTTCGCTATTTGAGCAAAACCACACAAAGTATTGACGAGGTTTCGCAGAAGAGGTAATATCCGGGTATGGACTGCCCTGACATTCAACTGGAAATCAAAACCGATCGCAGGGACGAAGCTGTCCCGGTCCTGGGGCAGAGGGCTACTCGCCAGCGAAGGCTCATTTACGACATCCTCCGCTCTTCGGACGAGCATCTCGACGTCGAGACACTGTACCGCAAGGCCCGCGACATTGATTCAAGGGTGAGTCTCTCCACGGTGTACCGCACGATCGCCCTCCTCAAAGAGTCTCATCTTGTGGATGAGCTCATCTTCGAGGACGACCGCCGCTGTTATGAGTTCAAGAAGACCGGCGGGCACCATCACGTGCGTTGCCAGTCGTGTGGGCAGATCGTGGAATTCGAGACCTCCTGCGAAAAGCGTCTGCGCGACAAACTTGAGGCACAGCTCGGATTCGATGTCGAAAGCGTCAGGATAGACGTCGCTGGCTACTGCCCCAACTGCCGGGCGCGCTAGCGGCCCTGTTCCGGCAAAGTTCGCACTTGGCCGCTCCGAGCGAAGGGCGGGGCCGGTCTTATCGCACCCGCTGGCGAGGGCAAGAGGGAAAATCTTGGGCTATACTGCGCCTGAGCTCACACTATTACACCGGGAGTTTGCAGCCGCAGGGTGCCTGATATCGCTCTGATCATCGCCGCTGTCGCCGTCGCCGGCGCAATTGTGCTGGGCGGCCTGATTGATATGGCCCACCTGGGGATCGCCGTTCGTCTGTGGGGATTCGGGCCGCCGCGCGCCACTCCCCGGCCCGGCGAGGCCGCCGTGCTTCATCATCGCTTCGGGAAGACGGGGTGGATCCTTGGGACACTGGTGGGATGGGTGTTCGCTCCTTACGAGGTCTTTGTGACCAACCGGCGCTTCATCGTGAACTATCGCAACGCGTTCGCTCGGCTGGACATTCCTCTGGATGCCGTCCGCTCGGTCCGGGTGCGCCGCCGCCCCTGGCCTCTGGCGGATGAAATTCTCATCGGCTACAGCGACCACGGGACGCCCAAGCAGTTCTTCCTTCCGGACAACGCCGGCGTCATCATACGAGCCCTGCAGCACGCCGGGGCCCAGTTTTCCGTGGAGGAATGAGTCAGGCGTAGACGCCAAACCGCCGGGCCGCCTGCAGCATGGCCACGTAGTTCTGCGGGTCCACCGAAGCGTGGATGCTGTTGGAACTCGAGAGGATGAAGCCGCCGCCTCCTGCAGCATCGGCGATCGCTGAGCGGACGGCCTGCGTCACCTCATCGGGTGAGCCGTGGGGCAGAAGCTCGCCGCAGTCTATGTTCCCCACCAGGCAGACCCGATCCCCCACGAGCCGCTTCACCGTCTTCAGGTCCATTCCGGCCAGGGGTTCTAAGGGGTTCAGACCGTGGATGCCTGTGGAGATCAGCATATCCAGCAGCGGATAGATGTTTCCGTCCGTATGCTTGATGCAGAGGGCGCCTTCGCTGAGGATGAGCTCCACCATACGGCTCAGCCGGGGCAACAGGTAGCGCCGGAACACATCCGGGCTCATCATCGGGCCCGGGTTGTGAGCGTAGTCATCGGCCAGCACCACCACATCCGCACCCGCACGGATGGCATTCTGGGCAACGCGCATATTCGCCTCAAGCACTTTGTCCATCAGCAGGCAGGCGAACTCCGGTTCCGACAGCAGCGCGGCCAGCAGGTTGTCTATTCCGGCCACATAGGCCGCCCACATGAATTCCGCTCGATGGTGAAAGATGATGGTGCGCTTGCCCTTGTAGCGCCGCACAAGATCGCGCAGAGTCTCCAGCCGGTGGGATGCGTCGGGGTCGGGTGGGATGTAGGCGCGCGCATCTTCCATCGTCCGGACGGGTCCGCGCAGTGGGTGGCTGAGCAGATCCGGCCCCCGCGAGACATAGGTCACTCCCCATTCGTCCACGAACGTACCGTCGGGGTTCTGCTGCACGCGGAGCCAGTCCGGAGCGCAGGCGACAGCGTCCAGGTCCATCCGGTCCATGAAGTCCGCCTGATCGCGCGCGTCAGGCAGGATGGCGCGGTAGACGGAAGGGTCTATCAGGAACTCCACGACGGGGACGCGGTCCGGCTGGCCCAGCAATAGCGCCGTCCGGACCCGCTCCACGGAGTTCACTCCGTTATCTCCTCCAACCGTACGATGCGGTCCTGTTCCAGCGACAGGATGGCCGCCTGGATGATCCTCTGGGCTTTCAGCCCGTCCGCCCCGGAGCCGTCTATCTCGTCCGGAGAGGCGTCGGAATCCACCTGCTCCAGGAAGCGGTGGATGCGTTCGCGGAAAGTATCGTTGAAATCCCGGAAGCCGCCGAAGATGGGGTTGGTATACACGGTCTTGACCAGTGTGGAAGCCGGGTACAGCGTGGCCTCACGCCACATGTCCTCCAGCACGAACCGCCCCTGCGTCCCTGCCACCTCGCAGCGCTCCATCGGATGGCCGCGCCCGATGTCGTAACTGCTGGTCAGGTGCCCCACCGCTCCGCTCTTCAGGCGGAAGTTGAAAGAGGCGGTGCTCCAGATGCTGCGTCCTGGGGCTTTCATCGCGAAGCACTGGACGCTTTCCACATCTCCGCAGAAGTGGCGGATCATATCCATTGCGTGCGGAGTCAGCGCCTTGATGTGGAAATACGGCGAATCCGGATCCTGGAAACGCCCTATCCAGAGCGCCACGTTTACGAATAGCTGCGGCCCGATCTTTCCTTCGTCCACCCACTGCCGGGCGATGCGCGCGGCCGGTGTGAAGCGGTGGTTGAAGTTTATCCCGAAACAGCGGCCTGCCCTCCGGCCGGCCTCCACCATCTCCGCGGCGCGGGACAAATCGTTGCAGATGGGTTTCTCGCACAGCACGTGACAGCCCGCCTCGAACGCCTGAAGGGTGGGTTTCCAGTGGTCGCTGGCGTATTCGTAGCCCCCGGTGGTGATGTGGCAGAGCTGGGGGCGCACGTCGCGGAGCATCTCCTGCGCGTCCGTGAACCAGGGCACGCCCAGCCGCTCACCGGCGGAGCGGGCGCGCTCCGGTATGATGTCGCAGACGCCGGCCAGCTCCGCAAGCGGGTCGGCCGCCAGAATGTCGGCGTGCAGGTTCCCGATGGGCCCCATGCCGATCACGCAAGTCTTCAGCATTTCCGTCCGTCACACTCCACGGAACGCCTCCACGCCTCACAGATCTTGCAGAGAATCACGGTTCCTCGTAACCCAGTTCGCGGATGTCGTCTGCAAACAGATTGAACACCGGCGAGCCGGCACAGCGCTTCCATCGCCCCACAGGGTCCCGCCTCACTTCGATCCGCGCCAGCGGGATCCCCAGGAACTGTTCCAGTCTTTGCAGCTCTCTTTCCTGGTGAAGCACAAAGTCCTCGAAGCGGACCTCAATGTAGCGCTTCGGAGGCGGGGTGGCACTGACTATGGCTCGCTGATACTTCCAGCTGGTGGCTCGCTTCAGCATCAGGTCGTCGGTGGGCTCATAAGGCACGCCGAAATCGGCCAGGTCGTCCGTGACGTGCGCCCCCAGTATGCTGTCGCGCGGGTCGCGCACCCAGTGGATGTAGTAAGCGTCCGGGAACATCCGCACGATCCAGGGATAGACAAGTGTGGTCTCCGGCAGCTTCCATCCCCGGTGTGGAGCGTCGCTTGAGAGGACCGAAGACAGATAGGACTCCACCAGCCGGGTGAACTCCGGCTCGATGGGACCATCCATCAGGCGGGAGAAATCCCAGCGGAATCCACCCAGATGCCGGACGTGCCGGGCAAGCACCCGGCACGCTTCATACATATCATCGGGAGGGACGAGATCTCCCGATTCGTTGATCTGCGCGCCCATGTATACTCCGCTTTCGCTGAGCGTGTGGGACATTGCGCGTGTGCCGGAGTGTCCCCGGCCGATCACGGTCACCAGCACCGCAGTTCAGAGCTCCTTCTGTCCACGCTGGGTCTGGAGCTCCTTGGCCTGCAAGTCGCGCGCCTCGCTGGGCGATCCGATGTAGAGTGTGTCGTATGCTTCCTGCGAGGTCTTGAACTGCACCCCTCTGCCGTGCCAGTTGAGGTTCGTGAAGATGGGGTTTGTGCGCCCGGTCTCCTTTTCGCGCCGGGCAATGTGAGCCTCCATCCTCTCTTTCAGCATTCGAACGACACCGGGCTCTTCGTCGGCCAGGTTACGGTTTTCCTCCGGATCTTTGATCAGGTTATACAATTCGACCGGTGGCTTGAAGTGAATGTCCGGCTCCAGAGCAACGATCAGCTTCCATTCCGGTGTTCGCCAGCCATGCTTGCGCATCCAGGTGCACTCGGTGATGTAGAACTCCGGCTCGGGCTCGCGCCACTCGCCCCGCATCAGGGGGACCAGGCTGCGTCCATCGAAGGCGATGTCGGTCTCGATGCCCATCAGATCCAGAATGGTGGGCGTCACGTCCTTGATTTGACAGTAATGGTCGAACCGCAAGCCTTCCGGAACCCGTCCCGGGAAGCGGAAGATCAGCGGCACGGTCAGCGTGCAATCGTATAATCCGTGGTGGTCGAACCAGCATTCGTGGTCGTAGAGGGTTTCGCCATGGTCGGAGTTTATGACCACCAGAGTGTCTTCCTCCAGCCCGAGATCAGCAATCAGCGTGAACAGGTTCTGGATGCAGGCGTCCATATACGCCACGGCCCCGTCATACTGCGCGATGATGTAATCCTTGTCCCGGACGCCCGGTGGGAACCAGCTCGCGAAATAGTCCCGGAACGGTTTGAACGAGAGCACTGGCTCAAGCGAGTTGTTCTCCGGATCGAACTCGTCCTTGCCGTAGAAAATGCGCTCGAAGGGCTGAGGAGGCAGATAGGGCGAATGCGGGTCCATATGCCGCAGGAACAGGAAGAACGGCTTGCCATCCGCGGCCAGCCGCTTAAGCTCCGGGATCGCGACCGCGTTCAGGTTCTCGGCCTTTGGGCTGCGGCCGGCTGAATACTCCCCCCAGCCGCTGAAGTCCAGGTAGTTCTGGAACCCCCGCGACGCGACATTCCCGCTGAACCCCACGCACGTGGTGTTGTAGCCGCGCTCCCCCAGGATCTCCGCCAGAGTTTTCAGGTGACTGCCCAGGGGCCCTTCGTGGCGCAACGCCACTACATCGGTGCCGAAGACATCCATCCCGGTGAACATGGAGGAGTAGCCGGGGGTTGTCGGAATGTGCGGGCTGAAGCAGCGCGTGAACACCGTCCCCCCCGCCGCAAACCGGTCTATGTGCGGCGTGGTGAGGCGATGATAGCCATACAGGCTCATGTGATCCGCCCGCAGACTGTCAATACCGAAAAGGATGAGATTGGGTTGTTTCATCTTGGGTTATGCTTTCCAGATCGCCGCCGGATGGCCAGGCGATGGTTTTATGTTTAAAGTTTAACGTTGAATGTTGAAGGATATTGATTGAAGATCTTATGCCGTCTCACGTGCACAATGGCCCTTCAGTAAAGCAGTAGTAAAGAAAAACCGGCTTCGGTGCCATGAAATCCAACCGTCATAATATATCATCAGATCTCTTCTCCCTCTGAGTGGGTAGAAGAACAACGCTGATGTACCAGGTGCTGCTCGGACTGCTGAACCTTCTTGCAGGCGCTACGGCGAAGTCCCGAGAGCATTCGCGATATTCTCTCGAGCCTATCTCTCAGTGTGCGGGTTTTCTCGCAATTCAGCCATCCCTGCCCGCCGGCTATGAGCAACAGGGTGGCGAGTTCGCTGAGAGAGCCAAATGCGATCTCGAAGAATCTTGCCTGATCCTTTCCGGAGGATCTTGACGTGCCTTCGGCAATGTTCGCAGCGACCGAGACCGCAGCTCTGCGCATCTGAAGAGACAGGCCGAAGAGTTCCTCTCGCGGAAGCTCACGCGTGGCGGCGTAGACATCTCCAGCAAGCTCCACCGCCTTTTGCCAGCCGTCGAGCCGCTCGAATCCGAACAGGAATTCGTCTGGTTGCGCATTTGAAGAATGCTGCACGCCTATCGCCCTTCGCCTACAGGTCTGGCATGGTGATTCGCTGGGTCAAGAACGCCCTGCCCGAGAGGCTGCAATTCTTGACCTTGAACCTTGAATCTTGAATCTTGAACCTTGAACCTTCAACCTTCAACCTTCAACCTTGAACCTTGAACCTTCAACCCTCAACCCCTAATCCTCCCCTCCTATCGCCCTCATCACTGCCCGGAGGTAGCCGCGGGATTCGGCGGCGATCATGGAGACTTCGGGCAGGCTCAGTTCTCCCGCGCCTATGATCTCAAGATCCACCGGGCCGGAGTAGCCGCCCTGCACCATGGCGCGGCAGTAACCGGCAAGATCAATGTCGCCCCGTCCGCAGGTCTGATCGAACGGTGAGCCGGGAGAGGGGCCGCGCCCCTTGCAGTCGCGGATGTGGATGTGGCGAGTGCGCGAAAGCACCCGCGGAAGCGCCTCTTCCGGGTTCTCGCCGGCGCGGTAGACATGGCTCGGATCCATATCTATGCCGAAGGCGGGAGAGTTGATCTTGCGCATTGCGCGCAGGGTCGTCTGGGTGTTGTAGATGCAAGCGCCGACGTGCGCCTTGACGCACAACGTCACCCCGAAACCCTCCGCCTCCTGCGCCATCTTCGCCATCAGGTCGGTCTGACGCTCGAAGTCCTCATCGTTGTCCGACTGTCCGCCCGGCCCGATATTGATGACAGGGATGCCGATCTCCGCGCCCGCCTCGAATGCTTTCATCAGGCGGTCTTCGTCCAGCGCCGCTTCCTCCATCGCCAGGAACTCCAGCTCGTTGTCCTCCACGATGGCCTTCAGTTCCCGGGCCTGCGAGCGCCATTTGTCCAGGTCCAGATGCTCGCACATCCCCTTGATGGCCGATATCTCCACTCCGTCGTATCCCGCCAGGCGGATGTGCCGGGCGGCCGTTGCGAAGTCGAAACCCGCGAACAGCACCGAGTTCACGCCGAACTTGATCATCTCCACAGTCTCCTTGACGCGTTTTGCGACAGAGTGCCGGGAACCTCAGAGATCAACGATGGAGTGTGTCTCCCAGCTCCGAATTGCGGCCTCGATGACCTCCTGCACCTTGAGAGCGTCCCTGCCGGACCCGTCTATCTGGTCGTAGGGCACCTTCGCCTCCAGCTGGTCCACCCATTTGCGGATGCGGCTGGCGAAGGTCTCGCTGAAGCTGCGCATCCCGCCCAGGTAGCTGTAGGTTTCGTATTCAATGGAATCCCGCGGGTAGAAGGACAGGTGCTCGCACGCGTCGTCCAGCACGAACCGCCCCCGCGAGCCCACCACCTCGCACTTCTCCAGCCCGTAGCTGCCGCCCGCATCGTAGCTGCCGGTAAGATTGCCCACCACGCCGTTCTCAAAATGCAGAAGGATCTGGGCGTTGGACCAGCAGATGCGCCCGTCCCCTTTCTTCAGGAAGCAGGCCACGCTCTTGATGTCTCCGCAGAAATACCGCATCACATCGAAGGAGTGGGGGTGCAGGGCGCGCAGGTGGAACCAGGGGGATGTCTCCACCGGGTTGTTGATCCACATCCGCATGTTGATCATATACAGCGACCCCAGGCGACCGCTCTCCACCCACTCTTTGGCGCGGAGCGCGGCGGGGGTGAAGCGGTGGTTCAGGTTGATGGCGTAAGGGATCTTCTTCGATTCCGCCAGCGCCACCATCTGCCTCCCCTCCTCCACGTTGTTGGAGATGGGCTTCTCGCCCAGCACCGGGATGCCAGCCTCCAGAAGCTCCATAGTGGGCGTGAAGTGGTCTCCGCCGTTCTCTTCTCCCCGGGTGCACATGCTGCATGCGTCCAGCTCGATGCCGCTGTCCAGCATCTCCCGGACGCTGTAGAAGGCCTTGCCGCCGAACTTCGCCGCCCCGGCGTCGGCCTTTTCCGGGATGATGTCGCAGCAGGCCACCACCTCGCACCGGGGATCGTCCTTGTAGCACTGCGCGTGGATGCTGCCGATGTTTCCCACACCCACAATGCCTATTCTGAGCGCCATATCCTGAGTCCTCGAATGCTGTTCTGGCGCGGTCCGCCCACCGTGTTTGCGGACCGGCACAACGGGGCTATTATCCGCCCTTGAGCAAGCCTCCTGCCTCTGCCAGAGAAGGTCAGCGTGGCGAGGGAAGATAAATCTCCCGGGGGCGTTCTGGCAGGCAGGAGTGCGTCCCGCCGACAGGGGGAGGCGAAGAGGAATGCAGTCATCCGGCACAGGCGAGCGAGCCTCGCCGCAGGGCAGAGTGGCGTCCATAGACGCATTTCGAGGATTCACCATCTTCTTGATGGTGCTGGTGATCGCAGTGGCGGGCTACCCACGGCTACCCCACGAGAGATCCTGGTTCGGCAGCCTTCCCGTCTCCACCTGGAAACACGCCGACACCGGGTGGGAGACATTCGTCGAGGAGAAGAAAGCCGAGGGCCTCTCCGAGGCCGAGATCGAGCGCCTTCCCGAAGCAGCGCGCAAAAAAGTGGGATGCACGTTGACGGACCTGGTGGCTCCGTTCTTCGTGTTCATCGTGGGCGTGTGCATCCCGCTCAGCCGGTCGCGGCGCGGAGCGGAATGGTGGCGGCACGTTCTCACACGCACCGCCGGACTCATCGCCGCAGGAGTGCTCTACATCAGCCTGATCCTGGGGCTATCGTGGTGGTGGGGGATCCTGCAGGCCATCGGCGTGGCCTATCTCATGGGCGCGGCCAGTTTGAAGCTTGGCCGCCCGTGGCGATGGGCCGCCATCCCGGCGGTGCTGATCTTCCACGCTCTGATGAGCCGCTACACGGGGTGGTGGCTGGGACTCGGCGATACGCAGGAGCCGTTCTGGACCATCGCCAATCCCCTGGGAGATCCCCTTAAGCCCCTCCGGGTCCACTGCCTGCCCTGGGTGTCCATCTCGTACGGCGCCATCACCGTGGCCGGAGTTTTGCTGGGAGAGGCGGTTGCCACAAGGGATCATCGCCAGGTGGCGCGCCGCAGCCTGGTGCTGGGACTGCTTTGCGGCGGATCCGGGCTGGCCATCCATCAGCTGGGAATGGCCACCGGCCAGTATGACCTTTGTTTCAACAAGCCGGATGTGACGGCGTCCTATGCCCTGTTCACATCCGGCGTGGCGGCGCTGACCTTTCTGGCCTTTTACTGGGTGGTGGATGTGCGAGGCATACGGGGCTGGACCGCTCCGCTGGACGTGCTGGGTTCTAACGCCCTGCTTGCGTACTTTATGCAGATCATCATGAGGCTCGCCTTCCGTGCGCTTGGCATCGAGCCGTTCTTCAAGGGGACTCCCACCGAGCCCGTTCAGATGTGGGCCGGCCTGTGGGACTCTCCGCTCTGGCAGAGGTTTCTGCTGGACAGGAGCGGCTACCTGGGCCTGGCGTGGGGGCTCCTCTGGACAGGGAGCCTCTGGCTGATCATCCGGGGGTGCAACCGGCGAGGCATCTTCTGGAAGCTATGAGCAATCAGGGGCGGGGATGTGGCTCCCCGCCCCTTAGAGTCTGATGCGCTTCACCCGCGGCAGTCATGCTGCCGGGCTTCCGGCCGGCGATCCGCCGAAGCAACGGTTCAGGACATTCTCAGCCATTGGCCGGGTGGCCAGAGAAACCACCACCGTGACGATGGCCGAAAGCGGCAGAGCGATGACCAGCGGATCCACCACCGCCCACATCGTGCCCACCGCCAGGCTGGTCTTTCCGAACATGGCCTTGCACAGCCCCAGCGCCGCGGACTCCTTCTCGTGCACGAACAGCACCCATAGCGCCCACGCGGCCAGTCCGGTCAGCATCCCGGAGATGACCCCCGGCAGAGTGGCTCGCTTCCAGAACAGGGCGCTGATGTAGGCCGGCAGAAAGACAGCGGCGCACATTCCGAAAAACAGCGCCGTCGCGATGGCGATGATACCCACCGGAAGGTTATACGCCAGAATGATGGTCAGCACGAACCCGGCGAAGATGCCGAGCCTGGCGATCGGCACCGTGCGTTCCTGATGCCTGCCTCCCGCGAGCGCCTGTTGATACAGGTCCCGGCCGAAGGAAGTCCCGATGGCGTGGAATTGCCCGCTCAGTGTGGACATGGCGGCTGCCAGGAGGCTCAGCATGAACACGTATCCGAACCATTCGGGCATTGCCATCGAAACGTAGGTGGGGATGATCTTGTCAACGTTGGGCTTGCCCGTGGCCGGATCCACCACCATGGCAAGAGCGATCTTGCCCTGGGTCTGGTAGAAGAACAGGTTCGTTAGGGCTCCCACCGTGAAGGCGACGCCGGTCATCATCAGAATGAAGATGCCGCCCGGGATCAGCGCCCGGTTCAACTCCTTGCCGCTCTTCACAGTCATGTAGCGCACGGCGAGTTGCGGCTGAGCAAGCACTCCGATGCCCACCCCCAGGATGATGGTGGAAACGAGTTGCCACCAGAGGGGAGAGAACGGCGCCGGCATGGCTGTCCATCCGCGATGCCCCTGTTCCACCAGCGGAGGGGGAACTTTCGAGGCCAGTTCCGTCAGCGCGTGATGACTTGCCAGACCGCCCACCTTGGAGTATGTCACCACCAGCAGGATGAACATCCCCAGGAACATCAACGTTCCCTGCAGGGCGTCCGTGTAGACCACTCCTTTTAGCCCGCCGAAGAACACATAGGCCGCCACGACGACGGCGAACACGAACAGCGCCAGCTGATATTCCAGCCCCAGCTGTACCTCCAGGAACCGTGCCCCGCCGATCATAACGGCCGCAGCGTACAGCGGCATCAAGCACGCGATGGTGGTTCCTGCAAAGCCCTGCACAAAGCGCGAACCGAACCGGCGTCCCAGCAGTTCCGGGAACGTATGCGCGTCAATCGCTGCTCCCATCCGCCGGGTGCGCCGCCCGAACACCAGGAACGCTATGAAAATCCCAATGAAGATGTTGAAGAAGGTGAGCCAGAGAAGGCCCATCCCGAACAGAGCCGCCGCCCCTCCGAACCCGACGATGGCCGAAGTGCTGATGAACGTGCTGCCGTAAGCCAGACTCATAAGCAGCGGGTGCACCTGCCGGCCGGCCAGCAGGTAGTCCGCGGCGCTTCTTGTCTTGCGGTAGCCCAGCCAGCCGAGGTAGCCGGTCACCAGCACATAGGCGGCCAGGATGATGGTGAGAAGCTCGTAGTTCATCGGTTGCGTCCTTCCGGTTACACTTCCTCGAACTCGAGGTCTTCATCGGGCGGATGGACCGGCTCGGCCATCTCTTCGTCGTCGTTCCAGTGAAGGATGCCGTAGACCACGCAAAGCAGAGTGGAGCCGATGCAGAGGATGTAAGCCAGCGCCACCCAGAAGTCACCGAATCCCAGCATAGTGGGTCCCCCTTTCCACACGCCTCATTTCGCGGGCGCGTACTGCAAGGATTGGCGCGATTGTAGCAGGAGTCTCCACAATCTGCAAGCAAGCCCCATCCCTCAATGAGAAGGAGTCTGCGGAGGAGTGCTGGAATGGTGCCCACATTGGCGCCATCAAAGGTTGACTTGGGGAGGCGAAACACGTATCATCCCTTCACGTGGAACGGGCGCTCTACATCTTCGATCTGGACGGAGTGATCTACCGCGGCAACACCCCGCAACCCTTCGCCTCCGAGACCATCGAGAGGATCCGCCGGGAAGGCTCCCGTGTTTTCTTTCTCACCAACAACGCTTCCCTCTCACGGAAGGATGTGTCCAACAAGCTGACCCGCCTGGGTGTTCCGGCGTCGCCGGACGAAGTGATGACCAGTTCCTTCGCGACGGGCCTGTGGTTCCGGGAGCACGGCGCCATCGGAAAGCGGGTCATGATCATCGGGGAAAAGGGCTGCTACGACGAATTGTCCGCCGCCGGGATGCAGGTGTTCTCCCCGGACGACACCACGGACGTGGACTTCGTAGTGGTGGGAATCGACCGGTCGTTCAACTATCACAAGCTGAACTGTGCCCAGCAGGCCATCCTGAAAGGTGCGACATTCATCGCCACCAACCGCGACCCCACCTATCCCCGAGAGGACGGAGTGTCGCCGGGAGGGGGTTCCATTGTGGCTGCGGTGGCCACCGCCAGCGGCCGGGAACCCATCACCATCGGCAAACCAGAGACGTACACCATCCGGAAGATCCTTGACCTTACCGGCGTGGACCGAACCGATGCGGTCATGGTGGGGGATCGGCTGGATACGGATATTCTGGTGGGTAACCGCGCAGGAGTGCACACGCTGCTGGTTCTGGGAGGAGTCTGCACCCGGGAGGAGGCCGAGGAGGCGCAGGGAGATCTGCGTCCGGGCGGCATCATCGAGAACTTGGGACAGCTGAGATGATCGGAGGGTGCCGGAGGGCTGCGGGATGGCCGGCCGGCCAGTGATGATCGCCGCAGGCGCGGCAGATACTTCCGGGTCCGCGGGACTGGCTCTGTATGCACGGATCGCCGCAGCTGCTGGCGTGGAGCTTCGCCCGGTGACTGCCTGCGTCACGGCGAGGGACGCCGAAGGAAGGGTGCGGGCGGTGCAGGCGATCGCTCCGCGGATCATCGCCCGGCAGATGGATTGCGCGGCGCAGGGCGGCAACGCGGGATCGGTTCTGGTGGGGATGCTTGCCCGGCATCAGGCCGTGGACGCCGTCGCGGAGCGGATCCGCCGCAGAGAGCTGCGCAACGTGGTGCTTTATCCGGTCCTGGGGTCCAGTGGAGGCAGGCCATTGATGACATCTCAGGGCGTCAAGCGCACAGCCATGGCGCTGGCGCCGCGCTGCCGGTTGGTGGTCTGCGACGGCGAGACCGCGGGACTGCTCAGCCGTGTGGAGGTGCGCGGGAGAGACAGTTTCTTCCAGGCGGCGCAAGCCGTGCTGGACAGGATTTCCGGAGCGATACTGATGCTTGGAGTGCGAAAGGGATCGGAGGTTCTGGACGTCCTGCTGGCAAAGGATTCCTTAGCGGAGTGGCCTGCAGGGGACGGGGCCGGGGTCAGCGGAGAGGCACTCGCCGCCGCCTGCGCCGCGCTGCTGGCCCGAGGAGAGCCGCTTGAGGTTGCGGCGCGGGGAGCGCGGGTCCTGGCGGCGGAGGCGGGATGAGTGCGCCGGACTGGTGCATCGGAGCGTCCGGGCGGGGAGAGACAAGCGATGACGAAATACATTTTTGTGACGGGCGGAGTGGTGTCTTCCATCGGCAAGGGTATCACCACTGCCAGCCTGGGGCGTCTGCTGAAGAGCAGGGGATTCAACGTCACCATGCAGAAGCTGGATCCCTACATCAATGTGGACGCCGGCACCATGAATCCGTTTCAGCACGGCGAGGTCTTCGTGACGGATGACGGCGCGGAGACGGATCTGGACCTGGGGCATTATGAGCGGTTTGTTGACGTCTCGCTGACGCGCAACTCCAACGTCACCACCGGCAAGATCTACGGTCAGGTGATTGCGCGCGAGAGGCGGGGCGAGTTCCTGGGCAGCACCGTTCAGGTCATCCCCCACATCACCGACGAGATCAAGGCCTGCATCCGCCGAGCCGGTGAGGATGCCTCGGCCGACGTGGTGATCGTGGAGATCGGGGGGACGGTGGGCGATATCGAGGGACTGCCCTTCCTGGAAGCCATCCGCCAGTTCAAGAAGGACGTGGGGCACGACAACGTTCTGTATGTCCACGTCACCCTCATCGCCAGCGTGGGACCGTGGAGCGAGCTGAAGACGAAACCCACTCAGCACTCCGTCATCAACTTGCGCGAGATCGGGATCCAGCCGGACATTCTGGTCTGTCGCTCCAAGGTGCCGCTGTCCGATGAGATGCGGGACAAGATCTCGCTGTTCTGCGACGTGGACCGCGAAGCCGTCATCCAGTCGCTGGATGTGGAGACGCTGTACGAGGCTCCGCTTGCGCTGGAGGAGGAGGGGCTTGCCCGCCTGGCGTGCGAGAAGCTGAAGCTCCCGCCAAACGCTCCGGACCTGGATGAATGGCGCAGGATCGTTGAGACCATCAAGCATCCGAAGGAGCACGTGACGGTCGCCATTGTGGGCAAATACACCGGCAACGGGGACGCCTACATCAGCATCGCCGAGGCTGTCCGGCACGGAGGCGTGGCCAACGATTGCGGGGTAAGCATCCGTTGGGTGGACTCCGAGGATCTGGAATCGGGATCGGCGGAGACCGTGCTGTCGGATGTGGACGCCATCATCGTCGCCGGAGGATTCGGGGCGCGTGGCGTGGAGGGCAAGATCGCAAGCATCCGGTACGCCCGCGAGAACGGCATCCCGTTCCTCGGGCTGTGCTACGGCCTGCAGATGGCGGTCATCGAGATGGCGCGCCACGGCTGCGGGCTGGAAGGGGCTAATACCGAGGAGGTGGATCCGGAGTGTCAGCACCCCGTAATCCACCTGTTACCGGAGCAGCAGGGCGTGACAGAGAAGGGCGGAAGCATGCGGCTGGGCGTCTATCCGTGCCGGGTCATCCACGGTTCCCGAGCTCATAGCCTGTACGGCACGGAGCTGGTCTACGAGCGGCACCGGCACCGCTATGAAGTGAACAACGCCTACCGTCCCGCTCTGGAGAAGGCCGGGATGGTCTTCAGCGGAGTGTCTCCGGACTACAGGCTGGTGGAGATGATCGAGGTGCCCGGGCATCCGTTCTTCATGGCCACGCAGTTCCATCCCGAGTTCAAAAGCCGTCCCAACCGGCCGCATCCCCTGTTCCGGGGATTGGTGGAAGCCGCGCTGAAGCGTTGTCGGGAGACTTCCGGTCGGTCCAACGGTTCCCGCAAGGGTGCCCGGCGCGCTGCTGGGGCGCAATCCGTGGCGGCCGGAGCCTGATAGGGCCGCTCACGCGCCAGGAGACGCCTGAATGGATCCGGATGAGCGCTTCTTGCGCCTGGCCATCGAGAAGGCTCTTGAGGGCATCTCCCGGGGGCAGACCCCTTTCGGCGCGTGCATTGTGCGCGCCGGAGAAGTGATCGCCTGTGAGCACAATGTGGTGTGGGCGACCACGGACATCACCGCTCACGCCGAGGTCCATGCCATTCGCATGGCCTGTGCTGCCCTGCAGACGGTGGATCTTTCCGGATGCACGGTCTACTCCACCTGCGAACCATGCCCAATGTGTTTCAGCGCCTGTCACTGGGCAAGGGTGGAGCGTATCGTTTACGGAGCATCCATCCGGGACGCGCAGCTCTACGGTTTCAATGAGTTGCCCGTCGGCAATGTGGAGCTGAAGCACCTGGGCCGCAGCCCGGTAAAGATCCGGGGCGGGCTGCTGGTTTCGGCCTGCCTGGAGCTCTTCCGCCTCTGGAGCCAGCAGGGCAGCCGCAGAACGTACTGACCCGGTCCGAAACTCAGCGGATGTCGCGTCCCCGAACGCCTCCTGCGGTGCGGTTGACGTCTATCGGGTCGGCCGGATCGGCAGACGGCAGGATGTCCTGGGCTCGGACAAAGGCCACGTGGCCGTCGGCGAAGGCGTAGTTGCGGGCTCCCTGACCCGGTCCCCACCAGGTGGCCTGACGGGGTGCGGCGTGATTGGATGTCCATTCCCCCACCAGGATCTTGGCGGACGGATGCTCCACCGAGGACTGTTTTTGCGGGACCGGAGTGAAGCGTCCGCTGGGGTAAAGGTCGCTTCGTGTCATCTGCGCCACCTGTTCAGGGGGGTAGAAGAAGCAGGCCGAGTATGCGTAGGAGGTGCGGTCGTAAGCGTCCTCGCCGGAGACGTCCGACGGACAGTACAGCACTCCCGTCGCGCGGTTGGACTTCAACGGGTCGCCGCCCACCATGCCCATCCCCTGAGCAATGTAGGGTTGCAGAGGCCATCTCCAGTGCCTGCCCACCCAGAAAAACGGGTTGGGGGCGCCGTTGGAAAGCGGCCGGTAGGGGTAGGTTCCGTTCCAGTCATCCAGGTACAGAAGAAATCCCTGCGCGATCTGCTTCAGATTGGACTGGCAGACCGATCTCCGCGACGCTTCCCGCGCGCGGGCGAACACCGGAAAAAGGATGCCTGCCAGAATGGCGATAATGGCAATCACCACCAGTAGCTCGATGAGCGTGAATGCTTTCCGGGAATGCATAGTCTGTGGGCGAGGGTTCTCTCAGCGTGAGGCGCGGTAGCGCAGCAGCTCCAAGGCGATGATGGCGGGCGGAACCTCCGCGAGGGTTCCGACCCGGTCTATGATCCTTGCCAGGGCCCTCTGGGACGGCTCATCGGGCGACTGCTCGTCGTAGAGCTCGTCCATCGCGTCGGAGATCATCTGAATTGCGTCCATCAGGTACCGCCCGCGTACTTGGGGAAGCTGACGCAGATTCATCGAGGCGTATGTCCGCCCCAGCTTCTCGAAGACGCTCTCCCAGGTCTGGGTGGTCTCCATTTCGCGACGGGCGCGCTCGCGTAGCCGCATCTTAGCCTCTTCGTTGGCCTTCTGACGCGCCTTGAAGTGCTCCCAGTCCTCCATGGTGGCGCCGTCTATGACGCAAAGGCGCAGCTTTTTGCCGCTTGATGCCAGCAGGGCGGCCTCGATGGCGTTGCGGTGGTCGGAGGACTGCAGATGCCCGCTGAGATGCATGGTGCCCGGCGCGAAGCCGACGACGAACAGGTCCCCTTCCGTGGTGATGGGGACGGCCGTCTCCAGGGCCCTCCAAAGGGTGGGATGCACCACCCTGTCCTTCACTTTCTCTGTTGTCTCGTGCCAGACTGCGGCAATGTCCATAGGAACGCCAGCGGCGGAGTCAATCCCTTCCGCCTTCGGGATTATACGGGAGCCCGGCGCGCTCGTCAACGCGGGAGTGGACAATCGCGTTGCTGGGCTCCTCCTGCGCCTTTACTCCACGGACCGGTGCCGAACTCCTTTTGCCTTGGCTCCGAAGACGACAAACCGGGTTCCGGCGGAATATCCACTCGGTCTGCATACCTGCAACACCCCGCGTCCCTCAACTCTCCCCGGAGTCGAAAAGGATTTTGCCGGCAAAATGACTTGAATTTGAGGTTTACGCAAGAAAAGGGCTTTACAGAAGGGCAGCAGATGCTTTACGATGGTGCTGGAGCAAGCCGGGCAAGTCGAGTAGAGGCGCGAGATGCGCAAAAGGTCGCCCTTGGGTTGCGCACGCGACAAGTGATGAACCGGGTGCTCCAAGAAAGGGCGGCACTTTTAGGGAGGCCGCTGTAAGGACGGCCCGTCTGGCAGGCGGTCAAAAATTCCGGGTGGTTTTTTCAACACCCGGCTTGACGCGGCCTGAGGGCCAGCGTTATACTTGAATCAGCTACAGGTGTCTTTCTGTCGGCTCTGTGGAAAGGAGAGATCTCATGCACAGGACAGGAATTGCTTTCATGGCTGCAGTGCTCGTCGCGGTTACCGCCGCTGGAGCGATGGCAGCTCCCGTGACTGCGAACATCCCGGTGACCCAGGGCTGGAACCTGGTGGGGTGCCCCGCCGTTCCGCTGAACCCTGATCCGGCAGCTGTGATGGGCCAATACAGCGCGCTTTTGTTGCGCTGGGATCCGTTTGCCCGCCAGTATGTCCAGTTTGACGAGTTCGCGCCCGAGGATTTTGGCAACATTCTTCTGGGTGATGGATATTGGGTGTTCAAGAACTCCGCCGGAGTAGGCACCATCTCCTATAGTGGCGCGGATGTCAGCGGCGATCACTGGATCAGCCTGCCGAAGGCCGGGTGGACCATCGTCGGCTATCCGAATATGACCCCCACCTCCAAGGCATATGAGGCCCTGCTGGTCACGAATGGCATCGAGACCAAGTCCATGGCTGATGCGGTGGCTGCGGGATGGGTTCAGGACTTCGCTCTGGTCTGGGATTCGGCTTCTAGCAGTTACAAGTCTGTTGGTCTGCCGGATTCCTTCCCGGACTTGGAGAATCTTGAGATCAACAAGGGCTACTGGTTCTTCACGCTGGTTGACAACCTGGCCCTGATTATCCCGGGTTCGTAAGTCACTGGCAGAGTCGACTGAACTCTAGGGAAAAGGCCCGCAGGTGAACTGCGGGCTTTTTCGTGTCTTCAAGCGTTGCCAACAAGTAAGGCTGCCTCGCGCAAACCCGCGGAGGATCTGGTGGGAAAAGTTCGGCTCACACCTCTGGTGCTCTGGAGCGCAACACTTGGAGCCGTTCCAGGATCGCCGGGAGGGCCGTCGCCGAGCCGGAACGGATCTGGATATCCGCCTGATCCGAAAGATAAGTGTCGTTGGGGTTCACCTCGATGACCTTCCCACCGTGGCTGCGCACGTAATCCGTGAAGCCATATCCGCCGCTCACCAGTCCACTGGTTCCTACCGTCAGCAGAACCTCTGCGACGGCTGTGAAGGAGATGGCCCGTTCGATGGCGGCTGGAGGAAGCATCTCACCGAACCAGACCACACCCGGCCGCGCAAGAGAGCCGCAATCCGGGCAGCGGGGCAGGTCATCGGGCGTCCTGAGCGAATCGGGACTCACGGGCCTGTCCAGCACGGACTTCCAGTGGCAACGGCAACACCAGATCTCCATCAGGTCACCGTGGATCTTGACCAGCTTGCGCGAACCGGCGCGCTCGCTCAGGTTGTCCACGTTCTGCGTGATCAGGAGGAAGTCGTCGAACATGTCCTCCATAGCGGCGAGGGCGTGGTGGCCGGCATTCGGCTCGACGCGGGTCTGGTCCACCTGCCTCTGGGCGTAAAAACGCCAGACCAGGACGGGGTCGCGTCGGAACCCTTCGGGAGTGGCCACATCCTCCACCCGATGCCCTTCCCATAGCCCTCCCGAATCCCGGAACGTCGGAAGCCCGCTCTCCGCGCTCAGGCCCGCGCCGGCGAACACCCCCGCAGTCCGTGCAGCGGCCAGGATCTCCGCTGCCGTTTCCAAGGCACGATCCTGCCTCAAGTCTTCGGCCACCAGGGTTTACCTCCCACGGTCGGTGTCAGCGGTCAGGCTGGATGATAATGCGCAACCTTTGCCCGAAAGCACCTCGCCCCTCGCAGGTCATCCTCAGCTCGACCAGCGTCTCCGCTTCTATTGCTCCGAGGTTCACCTCGGGCAGCATCCGGGACTTGAGCGGAGCGACATCATCACCCAGCGGGACACGAATCCGCCTGTCTCCCCAACTCACAAGCAGGGAGACGCACCCGCGGCCGTTTCTGCCGAGCCAACGCGCCTCGCCGGTGTTCAACGCCTCGAGCCGCAGCCGCACCTCCTGCCCCCGGCCGGTCCGCAAGAGTCCGCCCTCCCAGTCCTGCCAGCCGCCGCCCCCTAAAGCGAACTGCACCGCTCCGAACTCGGCGTTCATGTACTTCGGAGGCGCGCCCTCCGCCCATAACCCTCCGCCGATACCGTCATCCGGGCACGTAGCGCTGTCCGTCCCGGTGCCTGCCGTGCGCGGCACCAGCCGCCGGCCGCGCTTCAGCGCCGCCAGATACTCATCCCGAGCCTCCCGCCAGACACCGGCGTAGCCCGTGACGTGCCGGTCGCGGTCAATCAGGATGGTTCCCGCAACATCTTCCGGCTGCAGGGAGGCGGACGCTTTCGGGTACCAGTCCCGCAGCACCAGAGCGGCCGGGCGAGGCGTCACGTCCTGCCGCATAATGCCGTAGTCGCTTTTCTCATCCACGCGGTACCCGCCCGGGTACCACCAAGCGGCCGCTCCGTTGGCATGGGAGCGCGTGAACAGTCGGTAATTATTCTCGAAAAGCTCTTTCTGACGCTGCAGTCGATCCTCGCTTTCGGTGTCTGGCCAGACACTGACTCCGTATTCCGCCCAGAACACCGGCTTGCCGCCGGACACGAAGCGGCCATACTCCGTGGTGAAACCGGCCGCCAGGAAGTTGTCTGTCTCGCCCTGAAGACCGTATCCCTCCGGTGAGGTGAAGTCCAGATGCGCGACTCCGCTCGCCAGGTCGAACGGAAACGCCGCCACAGGCCACATCTGACCCGTTCCCCCGTAACCTGTGCGAACACCGAAGAGATGAACCGGATCCAGCCGGCGCAGGAAGCGGGTCACGCGCCCGTAGCCCCTGCTGATCAGGTCGTCTGCGAACCGGCGGTAGGCGGCCACCATCGGCCGCCAGGGGCCGTCCGTGGTAAGCTGCTCGTCCGAAGGTCCTGTGGGCTGCCCGGCTGCGTCGCGGCGGACCGGATGGCCCCAGATGCGTTCCGCCTGCTTCACCGAGCCATACTGCTCCTCCAGCCACTCACGCCACGCAGGATCCCACTGCGCCCGATTGTCCTCGCGGCCCAGATTGGGCTCCCAGGCAAGATCGTAAGCGAAGATCCGGTCGCTCTCGGGAAGGTTGGCCTGCAACACCAGGTGCCTGAGCAGGTCCAGGTCCGGACCCAAGGGGTTCGCGCCCGCCACAAACACGTTGACGAATATCCTGTGTGTCCGACAGCGCTCAAGAAAGTCCACCATCTGCGGGGCCATCTGCGGGTCTGTGTACTGAACGCTCAAGAGATTGACCCGCAGGGCCTCAAGCTCCACCAGGTCCCGCTCCACCACCTCCGGATCGTAGCTCCAGGGCAGCAACCATCCGAGATGTTGGTTGTTGCTGGCGGGTTCCAGTCCAATGGATGAGCGCGGCCAGTAGTTCACTCCGTTCGCGAAGAAGGCTTCCCCGCGGTAGACAAACTGCCCGTTCTCAACCCGGACAAAGTCTTTCGCCTGCTGATCGGATCGGACAGTGATGGGCTGGGAGATCTCGTCGACGATCCTGTCGTTTGCGTAGAGCCGCGTTACCAACCTGGCTGGTCCGGGCATGGCCTCAAGACCAGCGGAAAGTCCCTCCCATACGGCCGCCCCTCCCGGTGGCAGCGCCTGTTCTCCACTGCGCGCCAGAGGACGCTCTTTCCCTTCCTGAACCAGGCTGAACGCGGCCGAAACGCGGGCCTGGCCAGAAGCCAGGTTGAAGGCCGACGCACCCAGTTGCAGTGCATCCCCGGGCCTGGCGGCAAAGATCGTGGCTCCCCCGTTCCGCAGGAATGGCGTGTCGAAGAATCTGCCGGCCATCCTGACGGCTAGGTCCGCCAACCGTCCGATGGCATCATTTTGCAGGGTAGAGGGATCCAGCCCGATGCAGGCGAGCGCTGATCCGGCGAACTCACCCTCGAAGTTCAGCAGCAGCCAGGCCGCCGAGCCTCTCCAGTGTCCGTGGTGGTCGAAGGCATCCACCAGCGGGATGAACCTCATCGGTGGCTGATTGCCGGGAACGGCCCCGAGCCCGCGGGGCCGCCAGACGGGCATCGCTCCGTGAAAAACTCCCTCCAGGGCGAAGGTTCGGTCCAGAACTGACTGGTCGGAGCGCGCGGATATTTTGTGCACATCCCGCATCGGATAGGTCTTGTAGGCAGGCGAGAATGTTTCGAGCCGGGGGAGTTCCTTGCCCTCTGCGAGCACGGGGCTGCGCGATACACCAATGTTCCGCACCCACCAGATGTGCCGGCCGCGGGGCAGGCGGCCGAAGTTCTCGGCCAGCCCGATGTGCAGCGACGCGGCGTTGTCCGGGTTGAAGCGGTCTCCCGGTCCCCCCCGCCCTGGCGGGGCACCGTCTGCCCAGAACCGAAAGTCCGAGGGTTGCAGGACGTAGCGATTCCATCTCTCCTGCAGGGGAACCTCGGCCATCCAGCGAGAGCCGTCCTTCTCCCGCCACTCCAGCCAGAGCCTCGGGGTATTGGCATCGCCCATCGCCTCGAAGACTGTCAGCGTATGCCCGCCCGCGAACGGATCCTCCAGGGGCGGAGCGTCGTAGGTGTTCCAGCCATCGATATCCGCCACGAATCCGGCCAGCGCCCCCTCAAAGACGCTCAGACGCTCTTCGAACTCGGGATGATTGGTGGAGCGTGTCCATAGCTTCTCGTCCCCCGGACGGAACTGGAACAGGATCCGGTCTGGCGGTTTCTGTCGGACACGCTCCAGAGCCTCCTTCACGGTCTGCCAGTTGCCCTCATACTCCACCAGTAGTTCCGAGAAAGCAGGCGCGCCCACGGCCAGCAGCCGTCCACCGGAACGCATGTAGGAAGCCAGAGCCTCGACCGCAACTGCGGGAACCCGACGGGCGTCCGGCAGCACCACCAGGTCGGGCCTGGAGGCAACCGCCTCGGCCAGCTCCGCATTGCCGGCGGCCCGGACCTCGAAGCCCGCCGCGTCGAAACGATCCTTCAGGGTTCCGGAGAAGGGCAGGCCGGATTGCTCGTGCAACACGAGACGCGCAGCCGTCGCGCAGGACGACAGCGCCATTACCAGCGACACGACGAAAAACAGGCGCGTGGCCAGACCGGCATCCAGCATTTCCGTGGCGACTCCTCCCTTTCCCGGCGTTCTCCACCTCGCACCGATGGGTTTGAGGGCATTCTAGAAGACAGTCGGTGGCCTGTCAACGCGGCGAAGGCGGACCTTGAACGGCGGGCCCCGGACGGCGGCGCCGCCCGGGGCCAGGAACGGTTGTGTATCATCATGCCCTTACAGGCGCCAGCCTTTACGGTAGGGCATGCTGACGTAGTAGTCGGCTTTCGGGCAGTTGATGGCGCGGCAGTTGGCGCTGTCCCAGTAGATGGGCTCTCCCACCAGTATCGCCAAGGTCCCCAGCAGCATGGTCTCCGTGAGAGCTGCCGCATAGTCGAAGTTGGACATCGCGCCTTCCCCGCCCTTGCAGGCCAGGATCCACTCCGCGTGATGCCCCGGCGATCGCGGCAACGTGGGCGCGGGCTTCTTGAAGTCCGCAAAACGCTCCGCCGGAAGCAGCTCGTATTGTCCGCCGTAGTGGTCCGGCGAGAACATCAGCCCCTTCTCGCCCACCAGCACCACTCCGCTGCCCGGCAGCTCCCTCCCGAGCAGAAGGTCCGGGGAGGGCTTCAGCCCGCCGTCGTACCAGAACATCCTAAGGGGGCGCAGACTGCCACGGGGACCGAAACTGTAACGCACAATGGAGCGCTTGGGATATGTCTCGTCCGTCCCCTCGAACGCCTCCGCCTCTACGGCGATGGGGTCACGCAGGTCCAGCGCCATGAACGGCATGTTCACCGTGTGGCAGCCCATGTCGCCGATGGCGCCCGTCCCGAAATCTTTCCACCCCCGCCAATTGAACGGATGATAAGCCGGATGATACGGTCGCCACGGCATCGGGCCAATCCACAGATCCCAGTCAAGGCCCGCCGGCACGGGAGGAGTGTCCTTCGGCCGCTCGATCCCCTGCGGCCAGACCGGACGGTCGGACCAGACGTGGATCTCGTAAACCTGCCCGATCACACCGGACCGCAGCACCTCAACGGATTCGCGCATTCCGCTGAATGAGGTACCCTGGTTGCCCATCTGTGTGGCTACGCCCGCCTTCCGGGCCAGGTCCCGCAGCACGCGCGCCTCGTGAATGGTGTGGGTCAGGGGCTTCTCGCAGTAGACGTGTTTGCCCATCCGCAGCGCCATCGCAGCCGCCACCGCATGCGTGTGGTCCGGAGTGCTGACCACGACGGCATCGATCTCGCGGCCCATCCGGTCCAGCATCACCCGGAAATCCGTGAAGAACCGTGCGTTCGGAAACTTCTCGCGCTTTCCTTTCGCCTGGTTCTCGTCCACATCGCACAGGGCCACGATGTTCTCACTCGCCACCCCGTCAATGTTCGAACCGCCGCGTCCTCCGCAGCCGATGCAGGCAACATTGAGCTTGCCGTTCGCCTCATAGCCGAAGGCTAGCCGGCTGTCCCTCAGGAACAGAAACCCCGCCCCGCCGGCCGCGGCCCCCTTCAGCAGAGTGCGCCGGCTGATTCTTCTGGACATAATAGAATCCTCCGTCCGGGCGCCGCCCGCACCCGGTGATGTGTCAGGATGTCACCATTGTTCGCCAGCAGCCCCATGTTTTCCTTGCCGGCTTGCCGTAAATCCCGGCGCACCAGGGACAGGGCGATCAGTAGCGGCACTCCTTGATGGCGTCTACCATTGCGTCCAGGTTCTCATCCGGGCAGTGCGAGGGGATATCGTGCGTGCTGAAGATATATCCGCCATTCGCCCCCAGCACCTCGAACTGATGCCTGACGTGCGCGCGCACTTCATCCGGCGTGCCGTCCGGGATGATGTTGCAGTTGTCCCCTCCGCCGTAGACCATTAACCGGCCTCCGGAGCGTCGCACGAACTCCTCAGAGTCGTGGTACCTTGGCTCCAGCGGATTGATTCCGTCGAAGCCATACTCGATGAACAGGTCCACAATGTCCATCACATAGCCGTCCGTGTGGTGGAACACCTTCTTGCCGGCGGCGTGTGCAGCCTCCACCATTCCGCGCAGATAGTCGAAGTGGAAATCGCGCAGCATATCCGGGGACATCAAGGCTCCATTACGGCTGCAGATATCGTGGGCGATGTAGAGAACGTCTATGTCCTGAGCGCAGGCGCGCCGGGCGGCTTCAGTGAACACCTCCTCCGCCCGCTTCAGGATGGCATGTACGGCATCCGGATGGTCAATGACATCATAGAACACGTTCTCCGCCAGCCGCAGTGGCTCCAGAATGCTGAAAAGGGCCTCCGGTAAGGGCGAAAATGGCCTTGTCCGGCCACTGTGAGCGCTTCTGTCGTAGATCGGAATAGACGGCTTCGTCGGAGGGGTCCGGCATCGGATGGTCCACCGCCTTGCGGATGTCCTGGACCATCGGCTCCACCTGCCAGACGGTCTTGCCGTCGTCCACGGTCTTCGCGCTGAGACCGGGCCAGAAGTTCAGCATAATGAATCCCTCGATTACGTCGGCCCCGTAGTGCGTCAGACGGAAATCCGCGCCGTAGCGGCGGTCCAACTCCGCCATCCGGTCTCGGTCCATCCAGAAGTTGAAGGACAGCCGGTCCGGCAACTGTCCGGACAGCACCCTCTGCACACGTTCTCGCGATGTCATCAAACTCTCCCTGTTCGCACGAGCCTAGTTCCGCGCGCATCCCCGAAATTCGCCCCGCAGTTCCGCGTTTCCTGCTCCCCTGTTTCTACGGGCTGGAACCCGGGAGCGGATACCCAGGGGTCCGCGCTCCGGCTGCTGGCCGGAGCGGACGGGAGATGCCAGGCCGGCTCACGCGCGGCCTATCCTCCCTCCACCCGTTGCCGCGCCCTTCCAGTCCTGTTATAATCAGGTGACCAGAACGCGCGGGAGGGATTGGCTGTGTTCCGAACGGTTGGCATTCTCACTCTTTTGGTGGCTGTGGCCGCTTCTGGCGTTGCCGCGCAAGTTCTGTCCGTCACGGACTTCGGCGCGGCGGGTGACGGCAAGACGGACGACACCGCCGCTTTTCAGAAAGCGCTGGACGAGGCCGGCAAGGCGCCGGGAACCCGCGTGAGCGTCCCCATCGGCAACTTCCTGATTGCCGGGAGCCTGCGCATCCCGGCCGGCGTGACGCTGGAGGGGGTCTGGCAAAGCCCCACCGCCTTCATGCACAACACAGGGACGATCCTGCTGGTGACGGGTGGCGCAGGTAATGAGAACGGGACGCCATTCATCACCATGGCCACCAACAGCACGCTGAAAGGGGTCGCTATCTTCTACCCGGAGCAGAGGCGGGACAAGGCTCCGCCCATTGCCTACCCGTGGACCATCCGGGGAGGCCCGGGCGACAACATCAGCGTCATTGACGTGCTGGCGGTGAATCCTTACCGGCTCCTGGACCTGACCGGCGCCGGGCGTCACTACGTGCGGGGGCTTTACGGACAGCCGCTGCGTCTGGGCATCCGTGTGGATGAGTGCTACGACGTGGGCCGCATCGAGAACTGCCATCTGTGGCCGTTCTACACAGGCTGGCTAAACGAGTTCAAGGAGCTGAACGACTGGATGCTGCAGAACGCTGTGGCGTTCGAGTTCGCCCGCACGGACTGGCAGTACGTGCACAACACTTTCTGTTTCGGTTATGCCGTGGGATACCGCTTCACCCAGTCCAAAGCCGGACCGTGCAACGGCAACTTCCTAGGAATCGGAGCCGACTGCTGCCGCCGTCCCGTTCTGGTGGAAGCCACCCAGCCCGGGGGCTTGCTCATCACGAACGCGGAGCTTGTGGGCGCGTGGGGCACTACGGACTCGGTGGGGATCGAGGTGCTTCCGGGAGCGCGGGGCAAGATCAGCCTGACCAACAGCACCTTCTGGGGTCCGCTGGACCGTTGCGTGTGGGTGCGCTCCGATGACGCATGGTTCACCGCCAATGCAGTGGATTTCGGACGGTTCGACATTGGGGCCGTCACCAGCCCGGCCGTTCAGGCGGACGCCGGACGGCTCATCCTGACCGGCAACACATTCGGCGAGGGAAGCGTGCACGTCCTGGTGGGCGAGAAAGTGCGCTCCGCCATCCTGACCGCCAATCAGGCGACAGGGGGGCTGGTGGTGGACAACCACGCCGGAGCGAAGACCCAGATGGTGGCGAACGAGCAGCCAGATGTGGTGCTGTCCGGGCGGGATCTGGAACACTACCGCGTGCAGGTGGGGGCGGAGGGCGATCAACGCTTCGTCCGCCGGTTCCACGGGCGCGAGAGCATGCCTTCCACGTTCGCGCACCAGACCATGCGCTGGTCGCGGGACCGCTCCACCCTGGCGCTGCCCGTCGTGCCTGGAAAGCGATATGCGTTGACTCTGCAGGTTATGGTGCCGGAAAGCGCTCTTGAGCCGGAGGCGGGAATCTATCTGGGGGATCAGAGGCTGGCGGGCATCTCGAAGTCCGGAGAGCAGACCCTGCAGGTGGTCATTCCTCCGCAGCAGCGCGACACGGTGGTCCTGACGCTTCGCTGCCGCGGCTGGATCCCGCGTGACACACTGCCGGGCTCAAGCGATCAGCGGACGCTTGGTATCGCTCTTTACACCATCACCATGCGCGCCGCGGGTGCCACTGGGGCTCCGGTCAGCGCCACTGTTCCGCGGTGAGGAGCCGGCGTCGCAATTGGGGTTGAAAGTTGAAGGTTGAAAGTTGAAGGCGCCGGGATTGTGGGGGAAAACCTGAAGATTCCCGGTCCGAAGGCGGGCTTGCAGTCCTCGGTCTCGCAACGCGCGGCTGACGCCGCGCTCCTCGACCAGCATAGCAGGCTGGTCCGGGCACGCAACGTGGCGAGGAGGTGTGGCCGTCTTCCGGAATACCTCACTCGTCCGGCAGATCTGTTCGGCTCTGAATCTGCGTCACCAGGTCCAGCAGCCGGTACACATCCTCCAGCGTGCGGACCTGAGTCAGGGCGTGCCGGATGCGGGCCGCATTCGGGATGCTCTTCACATAGTGAGGAAGCAGCGAGCGCATCTCTCGCACACCGCGCTCCTCGCCCAGAAGCTCCACCTGAAGCTCTGTATGCCTGCGGGCTGCCCGCACACGCTCTTCGACCGTCGGTGGAGGAAGCCGCTCCCCGCGATCGAGCCACGCCCACATCTCCCGGAAGATGAACGGGTTACCTAGGGCAGCTCTTGCGATCATCACCGCATCGCATCCCGTCTCCCGGAACATCCTCTCGGCATCCTCCGGAGTGCGCACATCACCGTTTCCCATGACCGGGATGGAGACGGCTTGCTTCACCTCACCGATGACGCTCCAGTCCGCGCTGCCCGAAAATCCCTGCTTCGCCGAGCGCCCGTGGATGGTGATGGCCCGGACGCCGACATCTTCCGCGATGCGCGCCACCTCTACAGCGCAGGCGTCGCCCAGATCCCATCCACGGCGCGTCTTTATGGTCACCGGCAGCCGCGTGGCCCGCACACAGGCTTCCATCACGCGCCGCGCCTGGTCCAGGTCTCTCAGCAGAGCGGCGCACGCGCCCGTCTTGACCACCTTGGGGACCCAGCAGCCCATATTGATGTCCACAATATCCGCACCGTGGTCCTCGGCCTTGCGAGCCGCCTCCGCCACGATGCTGGGGTCCGCTCCGAATAGCTGGACCGCCACGGGCCGCTCATCATCCGTCCAGTCGAACATCTGAAGGGTCTTCTCGTTGGCGTAGTGCAGCCCGTAGCTGGACACCATCTCGCAGACTGTCAGTCCCACCCCTCCACACTCCCGCGCCAGCAGACGGAACGCGTGATTGGTGGCTCCCGCCATCGGCGCGAGCACCAGAGGCGGCCAGATGCGCACCTCTCCGATGCGCAGAGGTTTCAACGCCAGCCGGTTTGTTTCCAGGGCAGAGGCAACTAACATTGCGATGCGGGTGCGGATCACCCCTGCCATCTATGATACGCGATATTCAGCCCCTCCAGCGTCAGATGCGGGTGCACACGGTGGATGCTCCGGCAGAGCGGAGCCACCAGCTCGGCCAGCCCTCCTGTAGCCACAACAGATGAAAACGGTCCGGCTTCAGCTTCCAGGAGCTGCACAAGGCGATCCACCAGCCCTCCGTAGCCCAGCAAGATGCCGGAGCGCAGACAGTGCGCGCTGCTCCGGCCGAGTGCTGAGTCAGGCGGTTTCAGCCCCGGATCCCGCAGGCGGGCCGCCCGCTCGAAGAGGGACTGCGCCGAGGTTGCCAGACCCGGCGCGATGGCTCCGCCAACGAAGTCTCCGGTGGCAGTCACCACATCGAAGTTGGTGGCGGTGCCCAGATCCACAGCGCACGCCGGACCTCCATACATCTCGTGGAGGGCGATAGCGTTGGCGATCCGGTCAGGTCCCAGGTCGGACGGCGGATCATACCGGATCGTGATGCCCGGAGCGCTTTGCCAGTCCAGGACGAGCACCTGCCCGCAAATGCCCGCAAGCGCGCTGGCAAGCGGTCCGGTCAGAGTGGGCACCACGCTTGCCAGACAGGCTCCCTGAATGCTCTCGCCATCGGCATCCATCGCCTCCAGGGCGTGGTCCAGCCGCTCTTCCAGGCTGCTTGCCTGCAGAGACTCGCGGCCGAGCGCCAGCGTTCGGCTGGGCGGACCCATTCCGTCGAAAAGCCCGAAAGCCACCTTATAATTGCCGGCGTCTACTGCCAGAACCATCGCGCGAATGCTCCACTGCCCGGGGACAGCCCATTTCGCACACGCAAAAGGCGGTCCCGTGCGGGACCGCCCATTTTACCTCAGAACCCGGCGAGGGTTCACACCGACTAAGCTCAGCGCGAGCTTGCCATCACTGCAGGACGCTCTTCCAGAGGAGGGGTCCGGCGAAGGAACATCTGAGTGACCCAGAAGCTTCCGTCGCGGCCTTCGTGGATTCCCACGCCCACGTATTCGTAGGCCGGGTTCAACATGTTCTCGCGATGGTATGTGCTTTCCATAAGCGCTTTCACGCCGCGGTTGACGTCCACCCTCGAGCAGTAGAAGAGGTTTTCCGCCACCATCGCATACGGCGGACGCGCACCGAGCGCGGCCAGGTAACGCCGCATGGGAGTCTTCAACTCAGGCGTGGGAGACTCGTGCGAGAAATAGTCCTTTTCCGCCATCTCCCGGCTGTGGCGGCGAGCTGCCTCCACCAGCACCGGGTCTATCTGCAATGGCGCAAGGCGCAAACGCAGGCGCTCCGCGTTGGTCAGTTCAACGAATCTGGTCTCTTCTTCGGAGAGCGATATCTGATAGCTGCCGGCCACCGCCGGGGGAGCGCATGCCGGATCCGTCGAGGATGAAAAGCTGCTCGACATAAACAGCATGCACACGCACAGCGCTAGACTGGTCATTCAAGTGTCCTCCCACCGCAACACTTGATACCTTCCATGGAGTTCTCTGCGAGTGTGCCCGTAGTATTACCGGGAATGCCCTGGAGGCGCGCAAGACTTCAGTGTCACGCGGGGAGGCGTCGCAGGAGCGGTCTGCGGGCAGCTTCCCGTGGTCCCTCCGGGAGGGCAGTCAGGCGGATACCCGGTCCTTTCCACAACCAGCTCCGCCATCTCAAGACCCTGTATATAATAACAGGTTCTCCCTGCCCGCGCGACCCCGTAATTGGTACTTTTTCTCGTGAGGGATGGGGGGAGCGTATCTGACCGGAACGCCGTGGAGCGCCGTCGCGTCATATTGGTGGAGGAGCACCGCATCCGGCCGCGGGGTATCCGCAAATGTTTATCCGCAACGCCAGAATCTTTCTTCTGCTCACGGGGTTGTCAATACTGCTGGCGACCCTCGCCTTACCTGCCTCCGCACGGAAAGAGCCGGACGAGGTCCAGTTGGGCCGGGAGGCCGCCGCCGAGCTGGAGAAACAGTACAAAGTCCTGAAGGACGAGGCGCTCCAGGAGAGGGTGGACCGCATCGGGCAGGAGCTGGCGAAGATCGCTAACGAGCTGGAGGTTCCCGCCACTTACGGCTCCTCGGAAGTGCGCAAGTACGACTACATCTTTAAGATCCTGGATGATAAAGACGTTAACGCCCTCTCGATGCCCGGGGGGTTTATCTACCTGAACAAGGGTCTGGTGGACTACGCCCAGTCCGACGACGAACTGGCCGGGGTCATCGCCCACGAGATCGCGCACATCTCACACCGCCATATGATGAGCCTCATCCGGGAGCAGGCGAAGCTGAACAACCAGATGGCCATCGCTTTGCTTGCGGCTATCTTTTCAGGAGCGCCCGCCGCCGATATCGGGAACGTGATGATGGGGGCGCGGTTCATCCAGATCGCCAAGCTGAACGGCTACAGCCGCGAAGCCGAGAAGGACGCCGATATGACGGCACTGGCCTACCTCTCGCACTCCCGCTACAACCCGGTGGGTATGCTGACCTTTATGGAGCGTCTGGCCCGTGACGAAATCAACCGTCCTTCGGTGGAATGGGGGGTCTACCAGACGCACCCGTATCCAGGCGATCGATCCCGGGCCATTGCGGCCAGACTGAAAGAGATGGGGGTCAGAATTGACCGGCGGGCGGTGACAAACGCTCCCACAGCGGAGGTGCGCGCCTCGGAGAAGGAAGGACTGTTCGAAGTCTGGCTGGCGGGCAGGAAGATGTTCACTCCCGCCGCGGACGGCCAGAACGATTCCGAGCACCGGGCGCGCGAGATCAGCGAGCGGCTGAACGCTCTCCTGGATTCCGGTCTGCGCCTGCGCGACATCCGCCTGAGCCTTGAGCCGGCTGCCATCCTGGCCAGAGGCAATGTGCTGATCGGTGTGACGGAGGCGGATTCCGCCCTGGCCGCCCCCAAATCGGCGGGTCAGGTCGCGCGCGAGGCCTACGACGTTCTCTACCGCGTGCTTTTCGACCAGGAGCTAGAGCGCATCTACTGACCGCCGGGGACGGCCCCTCTCCCTTTTCTGGCCCTTTTTTCTGGTGTCTGCTCGTACCTTTCCCTGCAGATAGACCAGATGAAGCCGGACGAGTCGAGACCACTGCTTGCAATTAGTGGTCTCGATACGCGCGGCTGACGCCGCGCTACTCGACCACCGTATTGGCAGCACGGCGGAGTCTGCGGGAGTTCCTGGTCCCTCCTGCGGTCGCGAGGAACATTTCCATTCTCCGGTTCGTCTCTCGGATAATCCTTGACGTTAGGGGAGCAATGCCGTCGGTCAGGCTGCCGTGGACGCCTGCAGAAAAGGGGTGCTCTTGCGTCAGGCGATAGGGCTGGTCCAATGAAGGAGGTGAGTGCTGTGCGGATTCGCTTCTTTTCCAGTCTGGTAACCGTCGTAGTGTTTATTGCAGCAGCCCCGTGTGCGGCTTCATGGGATCAGTGGGTCTGGCATCTAGGGGCTTCGACAGCCACGTCCTCCCAGAGTGCTCACGTAGGAGTTGCTCCAGAAGCGGCTGACGGCTACGATGCACTCGATCGTTACCTGGCTATCGGTCCGCACGCTTGTGTGGGCATCTTTCACATAGACGGGCAAAATGGCTGGGCTGGCCCCACCGGCTTTTACTGGCAAGATTTGCGTTCCCCGCTTCCTGAGGTTATGGGAGCGTCGAAGACCTGGTTCCTGTATACGTGGATAGACACTGAACATCCCGAGCCTGTTTCGTGGTTCGCTCTGGGTTGGCTCTCGTCATCACCTCCGCCGGATCTTCTGGTCACCATCACCCTTCTGGCGAAGCCTGAAGGCATCACTGAGGGACCTGCGGTGGGAACAGCGTGGAACCTTTCCGCTAAGCCTTATGGTGGCGTGCAGCTTCCTCCGTTCAAGACATCGGACGGCAGGGAGGGTTATCTTTTCGCCCTGACGGCCACGGTGATTCCGGAGCCCGCCTCCCTTCCCGTCATTGCGGCCGGGCTGGCAGTGATTGGGGGCGTGATGCGCTTGCGGCCGGGTTAGATTGCCGCTTGACTTCCGGATGCAGAGCGGGGTGGAAATGCCCTGTAGTCCCACCAACGGATGAGCTTTTTTGCGTAGCCGGGAACCCTTCGGCAGAGCTTGCCGTAATGAAAAGTGAAAGCGGCCGCGGCCAGTCGAGCGCAAGGCAACGGAACGCGGTTTACCTCTCCTTTCTCCGACTTCCGAAAGGGGGGTGCGGGCAGTCACAGAGTGGACTGCCCGCACCCCCTTGGTGTTCTTCTACGGGTTATCTGCTGAACCGTGCCACCTGCCGGGCGGCCCGTTTTCTTCTACGGTGGTTGAGCCGTCCGGCGAAGCCGGACGAGTCGAAACCACGGGCATCAACCTGCGTGGTCTCGATACGCGCGGGTGACGCCGCGCTACTCGACCACCGTATTTACCGCTCTCTGGATCAAGCGGCCCGGAACCGCTCACCGGGCCGTGGAGCCGCCCTGCGGCTAGGAGGCCAGAACCTGCTCGATGGTCTCCCGGAGCACCTTTGCGCTCTGCTGCAGCTGAGCCTTCTCCTCATCGGAAACCTGAGGGACAATGACGTCCAGCACGCCCCTGCGTCCCACAATGGTGGGCAGCGAGAAGCACACATCCGAGATGCCCAGCTGACCCGTCATCAGAGTGGAGACGGGCAGCACGGATCGCGAATCGTAAAGGATGGCCTTCACCAGCTCGCGGATGGCCCAGCCGACGGCGTAGCCCGCGCCACCCTTCAGCCGGATGACCTCCGCCCCGCTTCTGCGCGTCAGGTCCGTGACCGCCTGCAGATTCTCCGGCGACCCCTGCGGATGGCTGGCGATGGGAACTCCGCCGATGGTGGCCGACGACCAGATGGGCACCATGCTGTCTCCGTGCTCGCCCAGCATCAGCACGTTGACCGAGAGAGGATCCACCTGCAGAAAGTCCGCAACCAGCGACCGGAAGCGCGTGGTGTCCAGCAGGGTCCCCAGCCCGATGACCCTCTCCGGCGGCAGGCCGGATTCCTTCACCGCCAGATAGGTCAGTACGTCCACGGGATTCGAGACCACAACCAGCACGGCATCATCCGCAAGACGCACCTTGCGGCACTCCTGCAGGATGGTGCGGAACAGGCCGACGTTGCGGTTGATGAGATCCAGCCGGCTCTCATCGGGTTTGCGCCGCAGACCGGCCGTGATGACCAGCACATCGGCTCCCTCGGCAAGCTCATACCCGCCCGAAGTGAACACCTGTGAGCCTGCAAGAGACGCTCCGTGGCGCAGATCCAGCGCCTCGCCGGCGGCAAGGTCCGCCGCCACATCCACCAGAGCGATCTCCCGCGCCACCGCCCCGAACTGCATGCACAGCGCGGCATTCGAGCCCACCCGTCCTCCGCCGCCGACTATCGCAACCTTCATCCGACCATTGTCCTCCAGTTCCGTTGCGCGCCAGTGTCGCATTCCCGCGCGCTGCGGGCATTATAGGCCCGTGGAGAAAGGTGCGTCAAACTGCGCTCGGCATCTCAGCCTTTGACGCCGGAGATCACAACTCCCTGGATGAAGTAGCGCTGCGCCACCGCGAACAAGACCAGCAGCGGCAGCATCACCACCGTGGCCGCCGCCATCAAAAGCTGGATGTCAACGCTGTGCTCTCCCTGAAACGCGTAAAGCGCCAGAGACAGCGTGCGCAGCTCCGGGCTGCCCAGGTAGATCAGGGGTCCAAGGAAGTCGTTCCAGTGCGCCATGAAGCTGAAGATGGCCACCGTAGCCACAGCGGCCCGCGCCTGGGGAAGGACCACGCGGTGATAGATCTGCCAGCTCGACGCGCCATCTATCCGCGCCGCCTCGTCCATTTCCAGCGGGATGCCCATGAAATACTGCCGCAGCAGGAAGACGAAGAAGCCAGATGTGGCGAAGAACGCCGGCACGGTGAGCGGCAGGAAGGTGTCATACCACCCCACCGTCACAAACAGCTTGAACAGCGGCACCATGGTCACCTGCGCGGGAAGCATCATCGTCGCCAGCACCATAATGAAGAGCGGTCCTCTTCCCGGGAAGCGCAGCCGGGCGAATCCGAATGCCACCAGCGAACAGCTCAGCACCTGGCCGACCAGCGCGGCGATGGTGATGATAAGCGTGTTGCGCAGATAGAGCAGAAAGCGGAAGTTCGGTGGAGTGAGCGCTTCACGGTAGTTTGACCAGCGCGCGCCCGGCCTGCGGTATTGCGCCACCAGTTCCTCCGGCACGATCGACACATCATCCGGCACGCGCGAAAGGGTCTCCGGCGGCTGCTCCTTCCCCAGCCAGGCGATGCGCAGTTTGCCCGCCGGCAGGCGCTCCAGCAGCAGACCGTAGCGCCCGTCGCTCAGGGAAGTGTAAACGTTGTAGTCCTGCTCGGCCACCCGGACCGTGACGGGGAGGGTGGGGATCCACTGAAGCTCGCGGGTGAAGAGCTGGTCTTTGTCCTTCAGGGACGTGGACACCATCCAGGCGAACGGCACCATGATGGCCACCGCTCCGGCCACCAGGATGACATAGGCCACCGCTCGGGCGATCGCCTCCTGCCTGCGCCTGCTTCTCGCCAGCTCGCCCGTGCGCATCGGAGCGTCAACCCTTCCGCTCCGCTTCGTAGTAGACCCAGTGCTTCCCGCTCCAGAACACGATCAGCGTCAGGGTCAGAATGATGAGGAACAGCACCCAGGCCAGCGCGCAGGCATAGCCCATGGCGAAGTAGTTGAAGGCTTTCTGATACAGGTACAGCACATAAAACAGCGTGCTGTAGGCCGGGCTTCCCGCCCCTCCCGTAATGACGAATGCGCTGGTGAACACCTGGAAGCTGCCGATGATGCCCATCACCACGTTGAAAAATATGGTAGGGCTGATCATCGGAAGAGTGACGCTGCGGAACTTCATCCACGCCCCGGCGCCGTCAATCTCCGCAGCCTCGTAGAGCTGCGTGGGCACGCTCTGCAGACCGGCCAGATAGATGATCATCCCCGCCCCCGCTCCCCACAGGCTCATGATGACCAGAGCTGGCACCGCCCAGGCCGGGTCCGTGAACCAGCCGGGGCCATTGATGCCCAGCCGCCCCAGCAGCAGGTTGATGACCCCGGACTCCGGATTGAAGATCCACTTCCAGAGCATGGCCACGGCCACTCCAGGAAGGATGGCAGGGATGTAGTAGATGGCGCGGAAGAAGGTGAGCCCCTTCACCTTCTGGTTCAGCAGGATGGCGATGCCCAGCGACGTCACCACGCCGAGCGGAAGCGCCATGGCCGAATACTTCAGCGTGACACCCAGCGACTTCGCGAAGCGGAAGTCGTCGGTGAACATCTGCCGGTAGTTGGTCAGCCCCACCCAGCGCGGCGGATGGAGCATGTCCCAGTCGCAGAAGGACGCGTACAGCGAATAAGCCATCGGGCCCAGGGTGAACAGAAGGAACCCGATGATCCAGGGCGATATGAACAGGAAGCCGTCCAGGGCTTCCCGTCTCAGCAGGGTGGAGCTTCGCCGCATCGCCGTATTGTCGCAAATCAGCGCGCGGAATGCAAGAGGCAGCCTGTGTGGACGGACAGATATTAAAGTGATATCATGACGCTAACTTAACCGCGGAAGGGGCTTTACGGAATGACTGAGGAAAAAGAGTATCAAGCTTTGAGCGGCTGGCTGATGCTGGCCGTGACCCTGGCTGTGCTGGCCGCTACCATTTACCTTTTCGTCCTGGGGAGCCGCGCGGCCGCGTCACCTGTCCCCGCCATTATCCTGCTGCTGGTCTTCTCGCTTTTGGCCGGTGGGTTCTTCATTGTGGAGCCCAATGGCAGCAAGGTGTTGCTGCTGTTCGGCAGCTACTCCGGCACGGTGAAATCCAGCGGCTTCTGGTGGGCGAATCCGTTCTTCATCAAGCGTTCCGTCTCACTCCGGGCGCGCACGCTGAACGGCGAGAAGCTGAAGGTCAACGACCTGGCCGGCAACCCCGTCGAGATCGCTGCGGTGGTGGTCTGGCGGGTGCGCGACACCTACCGGGCCAGCTTCGAAGTGGACAACTACGAGCAGTACGTCCACACCCAGAGCGAAAGCGCCGTCAGGCACCTGGCCTCCTCCTACCCCTACGACGCCGAGGATGAGACCGTCTCGCTGCGGCGCAACGCCGAAGAGGTCTCGCAAGATCTTCAGAAGGAGTTGCAGGAGCGGCTGGCCCTGGCAGGGGTCGAGGTGATGGAGGCGCGCCTGACTCATCTGGCCTACGCTCAGGAGATCGCCGGGGCCATGCTGCGCCGGCAGCAGGCCGCTGCCATCATCGCTGCGCGGCAGAAGATCGTGGACGGAGCTGTCGGGATGGTGGAGATGGCTCTGGACAAGCTGGAGAAATACGAGAAGCTCCATCTGGATGAGGAGCGCAAGGCGGCCATGGTTTCCAACCTGCTGGTGGTGCTCTGCAGCGAGCATGCAGCCCAGCCGGTGCTGAACACGGGGACTCTCTATCAGTAGCATAGTCGGATGCCGGAGAGAAAGACATTCCTGCTTCGTCTGAGTCCTGAAGTGTTCGAGGAGATCCAGCGGATGGCTTCGGACGAACTCCGCAGTGTGAACGCGCAGATCGAATACCTGCTACGCGATGCGCTGTTGCGGCGTGGGAGGCTGCGTGGCAGGCGTGCGGGAGCCGGTCCACAACAGGGGGATGAAAAGGAGGGTTGAACAGCGGGGGGCGCCTCCGCTATTATGATGCGGCAATGCATCGTGTGTCCGCGTGTTTGGCAGAAAGTGGGGGCCGCTACCGCGTGAGAGTGCTCCTGGCGATTGTCTGCGCGTCCGTGGCGCTGCTTGCGTCGGGGTGCGCGCGCGAGCGGGACCATCGCGTCACGCTGGTGGTCTGGGGGGTGCAACTCTCCGAAGAGACCAGGATCGAGGAGGCCCGTGTCCGCGAGTTCGAACGGCGGCACCCGGGCGTGCGCGTCAGCATGCTGAGCATGGGCGCGGGCGGGATGAACCCGCAGAAGCTGATGACCGCCATCGTCGGCAAATCCCCGCCGGACGTGGTGCATCAGGACCGGTTCACTATCGGCGACTGGGCCAGCCGCGACACTTTCCGGCCTCTGAACGATCTCATCGAGCGGGACCGGGACAAGCCTTACGGCGTGCGCCCGGAGGACTACTACCCGGCCACGTGGAAGGAAGCCACTTACCGCGGCAAGGTATACGCAATCCCTTCCAATACGGACGATCGCGCCCTGTACTACAACCGCAAGGCGTTCCGGGAGGCGGGGCTGGACCCTGACCGCCCTCCTCGGACGTGGGAAGAGCTGCGGGAGTATGCCGTCAGGCTCACGAAGTACAATCCGGACGGGACGTTCGCGAGGGCGGGCTTCATTCCCAACTTCGGCAACAGCTGGCTGTACCTGTACTCCTGGCAGAACGGCGGGGAGTTCATGAGTCCGGACGGGCGCACCTGCACCATGGACAACCCGTACACGGTGGAAGCGCTGGAGTATATGACCAGCGTGTACGATGCGCTGAAAGGCGCCGAGAAGCTGGATGCCTATCAGCGGGGCTTCTCCGCGCTCCCTCCAGAGATGGACCCGTTCATCATCGGGCGGGTGGCGATGAAGATAGATGGCGACTGGTTTCTGCAGTCGCTGGCGCGCTTTGCCCCCGATATGGATTTCGGGGTGGCTCCGGCCCCCGTTCCCGCGGCGCGCTTGCGCCAGGAAGGCCGCTTCAAGGGACAACCCAGGTTCATCACTTGGGCCGGCGGGTTTTCCTGGGCCATCCCCAGAGGCGTGCCGGAAGAGCGTGTGGAGCTGGCCTGGGAGTTCATTAAGTGGATGTAGTCGCCGGAGGCGATGCTGATCGGCTGCAGGGCGCAGGAGGAGTACAACCGCTCCAAAGGCCGGATGTTCGTGCCTCGCCTCAGCGCCAACATGCGGGTGAACGAGGCGGTCTACGCCGTCTATGCCGACCGCTACCCGAAGTTCCGGGAGCCTCTGCGTCTGTTCCAAAGCCTGATGCCCTATGCACGGTTCCGGCCGGTTACGCACGTCGGCCAGCTTCTCTGGGATGAACACGTCATCGCCTTCGAGAACGCCACTCGCCACAAGATGACAGCCAAGGAGGCTCTGGCGGCGGGCACCCGGCGGGTTCAGGCCGAGCTGGACCGCACGTTCACCCGGGAGCGTTACCCGGTCATTCCTCTGGCTGTGCCGATGGCCATTCTGGCGCTTGCTCTGGCCGCGCTGGCGGCCGTCGCGGCGATTCTGTCGCGGCGGTCCGGACCGGTAGGCCGGCTGATGCGCGGCGAGGCAATGTGGGGATACCTGTTCGCCTCTCCCTGGCTGTTGGGACTAGTGGTGTTCACTGCGGGCCCGTTTCTGGCATCCGTCATCTTCAGTTTCTGTCATTACGACGTGCTGCATCCGCCGCGGTGGGTGGGCCTGGAGAACTTCCGGATGCTGTTTACGGAGGACTGGCCGATATTCTCCAAGACGCTGTACAACGCGGCCTATCTGGCGGCGTTCGGCATTCCGCTCGGTATAGCCACAGGCCTGGCCATCGCCATGCTGCTGAACGCCAGCGTCCGCGGGATGCACTACTACCGGACCATTTACTACCTGCCTTCGATCGTTCCCATCGTGGCCAGCAGCATCCTCTGGATCTGGATCCTCAACCCGGACGCCGGGTTGTTGAACGCCGCGTGGAGGATGCTTCTGACAAGCTGGTCCGGCATTGATCCTCCCAACTGGCTGGCAAGCGAGCAGTGGGCCAAACCTGCGCTGATCCTGATGGGGCTTTGGGGAGCGGGAGGCGGGATGATCCTGTGGCTGGCCGGGCTTCAGGGGGTCCCGCAGCATTTGTATGAAGCGGCGGAGCTGGACGGGGCATCACCGTTGCAGCAGTTCCGGCACGTGACATTGCCGATGCTGACGCCTTATATCTTCTTCAATCTCATTATGGGGACCATCGGCGCGCTGCAGACGTTCGAGAACGTCTACATCATGACGGGCGGGGGTCCGGTGAACGCTACGCGGGTGCCGGTGCTGTATCTGTTCGACAACGCGTTCCGCTACTTCAACATGGGCTACGCTTCGGCGATCGCGTGGGTCATGTTCCTGATCGTGCTGGTGCTTACCCTGGCTCAACTGCGCCTTGCTCCACGGTGGGTGCACTATGAAGGAGAGCGGAGATGAGCGGGAGGGCAGCGTTGGGTGGCGTCACGGACGGGCTCGCAAGCGATGTCGCTCTTGACTGCACCCTTGGCCTTGCTGTGGGTCTGCAGGGAGAACACTACCCGGCCGCCGGGAGCATTGTGTCCGGCCGTGGGGACCTCGGCCAAGACTTCAAGCGCATCCTGCAGGCAGGAGAAGCGGGTCGGTGGTTAGTTGTGACACGGCAGGGAAGACGCGCCGACTTGCAGGCTCCCACTGCGCACAGTGCTGGAATACTGCATGAAGAGGGCTCTGTGCGATGACGGCGGGACGCTCCGGCTCAGGCCGCGCGCCTGTCACCATCTATACCGACGGCGCCTGCTCCGGGAACCCAGGTCCGGGAGGCTATGCCGCCGTGCTCAAATGCGGAGCGCACCGCAAGGAGGTTTCGGGAGGATACCGCCGCACCACCAACAACCGGATGGAGCTGATGGCCTGCATCGAGGCGCTGAAGCGCATCCGGAACCCCTCCGACGTGATTCTCTACAGTGACTCGCGCTACGTCGTCGACGCCATGACGAAGGGCTGGGCGAGGCGGTGGCGCGAGAAGGGATGGCGCAAGTCCGGCAATGAACGGGCGCTCAATCCGGATCTATGGGAGGAGCTCTTGAAACTGTGTGAGCGGCACAGGGTGGAATTCCGCTGGCTAAGGGGCCACTACGGAGACGAGGAAAACGAGCTATGCGACCGTTTGGCGGTGGAGGCCGCCCGACGCCCTGATCTGCCGGAAGATCCGGGCTACAGGCCCGACGAAGCGGGGGAGGGATGAGACCGAAGTGAAAGGTGAGCTGCTGCTTGCCCTTTACTGGATGATCGCCCTGGTGGCGGCTGCTGCCGCCGCCCAGCGTGCCATGGCTTTTGCCGGATGGGTCTGGAGCGCAGGCCTGAAGGTGCGCCTGGCGATTGGCTTGCTGCCCGCGCTGGCGATGGCTGCAGTGCTTCTCAGGACCCTGCCTGCCCCGGGCGGACTGCTGGCCGCTTCGCTGGTTTGGGTTGTCTGGTTCCGGCTGAGCGCCGTTTTGCAGCCGCCGACGGACGGAGACTGGAAAACGCGCAAGCGGTGGGCCGAGATCAATCGGCAGAGCTGGCTGCACCTGGCGCTTGCCGGCGGGTCGGCGGTGTTCATCCTGCCCTTCCTGTGGCTGGTCTCCACATCGCTCAAGTTCGATGATCAGATGAAGGCCTTCCCGCCGACGTTCATCCCCACCAAGGCGCTGACTGTGTTCGTGGGCGATGAAGAGGTGAAGGTCTTTGAGTTGCGGCGGGGAGAAACCTCTGAGCGCGTGCGCATTCTGGAGGAGCTGCCCGGGGACCGGGCGCGGGTGCTGCCCCTGGACGTCCAGGACCCGTCCCGCGCCATCGAAGTGCCTGTCTCCGATCTCAGCGAGATCCGCTACTTCCGCCCCCGCTGGGAGAACTACGCCGAGGCGCTGGAGTACCTGCCCGCGGAATACCACAGAGGGCTGGTTCCGCTGTGGAACACGGTTTATGTGACGGTTCTCTCCATCATCGGGCTGCTGCTCAGCAGTTCGCTGGCGGCCTACGCGTTCTCGCGGTTGCGGTGGCCGGGCCGTGAGGTGTTCTTCGTGGTGCTGCTGGCCACCATGATGCTGCCCGCCGCGGTGACGATGCTCCCGGTTTTCCTGATATTCCGCTGGCTGGGATGGGTGGACACGCTACGGCCTCTCTGGGCTCCGGCGTTTCTGGGCAGTGCTTTTCACATCTTCCTGCTGCGCCAGTTCTTCATGACCATCCCGATGGAGCTGGAAGAAGCCGCCAAGATAGACGGCTGCAATCCGTTCACCACTTACTGGCGGATCATGCTGCCGCTGGTGAAACCCGCGCTGGCCGCGGTGACCATAATGGCCTTCATGGGGAGCTGGAACAACTTCATGGGCCCGCTGATCTACATCAACTCGCCCCAGAAGATGCCTCTTTCCTATGCCCTGTATCTATTCCAGGGGATGCACGGGGCTGAGCAGGGACTGTTGATGGCGGCCGCCACAATGATGATGCTCCCCGTCCTGCTGGTGTTCTTCTTCACGCAGCGGTATTTCATCCAGGGCATCACCCTCACCGGCCTGAAGGGCTGAGGCTCCCACGGATTGGCACTCAATCAGGGGCAGCGGATTTCGCAAGACGCTGGTCGCGTGGTGCGCTGCAAGGGGCGCGAATGGAGACCGGGAACGCAGGCATGCTGTTTCGACTCGTCCGGCTGCGCCGGATGGCTCAACCGCGGCAGTTCGCCGCCTGGTCCCGTTCTCCCTCAGGCCAGAGCCCTGTTCCCCGGCTTGATGATCTCGTCAATCTGCTCCGGGGACTCGAAGCCGATAACTGTGGCTTCCACGCAGTCCAGTTCCAGGACGAACCTGAGCGGCGCCTTGCGCTTCTCTGAGATCCGCTCCTCGCCCACGATCTTCATCCCCACGACCCCTTGCGGGCAGCGTGGATTCTTCCGGGAGCCGGGACAACGTCGGCAGCCGTTCCGTCCATCACCGCCCCCTCCGGATTGATCCGGGCAAACACGGCCTGCACCCTGTCATAGCCGTACGCGGGCCGCAGGGTCTCCAGGTCATGGGTGGCGATCGTGCGGCCGCGGATGACACCTTCTGGCGTGCCTCCTCCAGGACGTCCATCATCGGACGGGGGTCGGCGGTCCACTTCGGTTCCGTTACGCAGTGGATCAGGACGATGTCCAGGTAATCGGCATCAAGCTCCCTGCGGAAGCCGATGGCCCGAGATGTCTGCTTCAGCTACAGGTACCGCGACGCGTCCAACGGGAAGGTGTTCGGTGAGATGGTCGTGCAGGGGGTCTCTTGTCTCAGCGCGGAGGAGGCGGAAGAGGAGATCCGGGATGCGTGCTCGGTAGGGCTCTCCGGATGCACGAAGCCGGCAAACGGCACATTGCTGTCGCCTTCCATGTAGCGCACCCGTGTGAGCCAGTGAGTGTCCTTGCGGTAGCGCTCCCCAAAGATCTCCTCCATTGCCTGCTCGATCTACTGGGCGAGCGCGTCAGCTTCGCCCTGCCGCGGCAGACCCTTCGCAGCGAGGCGTGCCAGGTGCTCAAGGGCTGTGGCTGGTCCTGCCATTCGTCCTCCCTCCTTCCGGCTGCGCTCTCAGCAACACTGCTTCCGGGCGCCGCTCGCTCTTGACTCCATCACCTCCATATTGCCCGGGCCAGCTTTGTGGGCAGCGCCATCCGCACAATGGGCGGGACAAACAGGAGCAACGTCCTCTTGATGTCCCGCCTCAAGTTGCCGTCTCGATAGTACCAGCGCTTCTTCCACCGCTCCAGTGCCGCAAAGAACTCCGGCGGTAGAGGCTCCGTGCTCTTGCGCGCAACCCCCACCACCGTATGGGGGAATTCGTCATCCCCGGCGAAGTCCGCGTGCGCCACGGGGAAATCCCGCATCAGGCTGCGGAAGGCCTCGGGCGTGAAGCGCCAGTAATCGTTGGGATGGGCGTGGATGGGAAAGTTCATGACAGAGCTCATCACCAGCAGACCGCCTTCCCGCAGAACCCGGTGCACCCCCGCCATGGCCTTCCAGGGATATTCTACGTGTTCCAGCGTTTCCATCATCAGCACCGTGCCGGCGCAACCACTTTCCAGTTTCAGGTCGTGCAGGTCAGCAACTACGTCCACGCCGGGGCCCTCCCGCATGTCGCAGCCCACATACTGCTTGCCCGGGAAGAGTGGGCGCAGGTCCGCGAAACCCTCCTGGCCCTCCACCTGCAGAGATCCGAACTCATAGACTGGCTCCGGTACGGGCAGCGTCTCGCTTACAATCCGTACGAAATCACGAATGCAATGTCTCACCTTGCGTGGTCCTCCATTGTCCGGTCCCACCACTCCACCGCCCTGCGGATGACCGGGGAATGCACCCGCAGAGTGTCCGGCATCCGGGCGCGGCTGTCCACCTCCAGCGTAATGGTGGGGATCTGCCGCTCCGCGCCGGCGTATGTTCCCAGCGACCCCGGACAGGGGTAGCCGATATCGTCCGTCACAGGATAGCCGCACACCGCCGCCAACGCCTCGCCCCAGTCCCGCGCGGGCCCGTTGCAGTTGATCTGATAGCGCCGCATGGAGTGCACGCTCAGTATGGCGCGGAAATCATAGCTCTCCAAGAGATGCAGCAGGGCGCGCGTCTCGGGTTCACTGGCGGGCGCCGGACCCGGGTGGTTGGACTCCCGGGGCGAGCGCGGGGTCCAGTCGCGCGTGGGCAGGTTGCGGTTCAGGTCCACGCCGTGGGCGTTCACCCGCGTGCGAGCCGCGGAGCCGTCCGGGTTCAGGCAGGGAATCACCACCAGCCCGATGTTCCGGGCGGGCGGCTCCTCCCGCCACTGGCGCAGGGCGTCGCGCAGCAGCCAGCGCCCCTGGGGCTCGTCTCCGTGGACCACCCCCAGCAGAAGCAGCCAGGATCCCGGCTCCCGCTCAGGGCGCACCTCGAAGGCGCGGATGGGCCTGCCTTGCACAGAGGTTCCCGCGAGGAAGCGCCGCATCATCCGATGCGTCCTTCCCGGGCGGACGTGCGGCGGTTTCTGATATACAGAACTCCGGCATCTGATGCTTTGAGGTTCATTGCCACAATCTGTTTCTTGACCGCCGCGCTCTGCGCCTCCTGCGCGGCGCAGCCGGAGACCGTGCGCTCTTTCCCGGCGGTCCGCGTCAGCCCGCCGCCCGTCATTGACGGCGTGCTGGACGATGCCTGCTGGGCACAGGTACCGTATCAGGAAGGCTTCACCGACGAGCAGACCGGCCAGCCGATGGCCGACGACACCCGCGTGTGGATCTGCTACGACAGCGAGAACATCTACGTGGCGTTCCACGCGTTCGATTCGGAGCCACATCGCATCCGCGCTGTGGAGACCCGGCGCGAGGCCGGTTTCGTGGGAGAGGACAGGCTCCGCCTGCGGCTGGACACCTTCAACAGCAAGACCTCCGACTATGAGAACCGCTTCACCATCAACGCCCTGGGCACCCAGAACACGCGGCTGGCGGGCGGCCGCGCCAACCGCCAGGAGTGGGAGGGCGTCTGGAAAAGCGCGGCCCGAATCGTGGACGACGGATGGACAGCCGAGATGGCCATCCCGTGGGATATCCTGATCCGCCCGGAGACCGGCGGCAATCCCGTGACGATGGGGCTAAACTTCGAGCGATACATCGCCCGGCTGGACGTGGAGTGCTACTGGTCCAACATCGGTCCACGCGAGCTTCCGGATCTGAACGGGGAGTGGGTGGGGGTGGTGCCGCCTCCCGCAAAACCGCTTCGGCCGCTTTCGGTGCTGGCCTACACCCTGGGCGGATGGGACGACGGCGGCGGCACACTTCGTTCAGGGCTGGACGTGCGCTATCAGCTCAGCGCCTTTCAGGCGGCGGTGTTCTCCGTGAACCCGGACTTCTCGAACGTGGAAGGGGCGGTCACCAGCATTGACTTCTCCTACTCCGAGAAGCTGCCCGACGAGCGCCGGGCGTTCTTTCTGGAGGGATCGGGCTATTTTACGGGTGCCCTGACCGGCTTCAATCCATTCCGCAGTGTGCGCATCCCTCAGTTCGACGTGGGGGCAAGGCTGTTCGGCAGGTTCCGGGGCGGGGTGGATCTGGGGATCATGCGCGCTGAGAACATCGGGGATCGCCGGGACACGGTGGCCCGCGTGGAGAAGCAGTTCTCGCCGTTTTCGTCGGCGGTTCTGCAGTATGTGGAGCGCGACGAGGGGGATCGTGTCAACCGGGTGGCTGTCGCCGCCGGCAGCCTCCGGAGGGGAGACTGGAGGATGTGGGGCGGAGTGGCGCGCTCGGAGGACGCGGGAGATGATGGGGACTACTCCAACATCGCAATCGAATGGAGCAGCCCCCGGTACACGTCCTCCCTTGCGCTTGTCTGCGTCAGCCCGCAGTTCCGGCCCAGGAACGGCTTCATCAACCACAGGGATCAGTGGGGGGCGCAATGGGAGACCTCTTACACCCTGGAGCCCCGCACGGGACTTCTGCGCCGGTATGATCTCTCGGTCTCCGCTTACAGCTATTCCCGCTATCATGGCGGGTTCTTCCGGGAGGGATGGTCGGCGCAGGGCGCGGTCTCCTTCCGCGCAGGACACCGGGTGTCGGCTTCATGGACGCAGGGAAGGTTCGAGGAGCGGCGGGACGCGTTCTTCTCGGCCGGATGGAGCTGGCCGGAACTGGACCGCTACCATGCCCTGGCGCTGAGCGTGGCGTGGGGGACACGCGCCGGGAAGGACTACCGGCTGGTGCGGCCGTCGGTCACGTGGCGCTTTTTCGACCGCCTCACGGTCTCGGCGTCCTCGGAGCAGGTGCGGGTGGGAACGTCGGCGCGTCAGGACATCCTGAGCGTATCTTATCAGTTCGCCCCGGATCGCTACGCGGGCGGCCGTCTGGTCCGCTCGGGCGGGGACACCAACTGGTATCTCAGTCTCTCGCGCTCCGGCTACGGCGGGCTGGAGTACTTCCTGATCCTTGGCGACCCGAACAGCCGGTCGTTCACGGACCGCCTGCTGCTCAAGGTGGTCAAGGCATACTGACAAGGGTCAAGAGATCAACCCTTTCCGAACACGTGCGCCAGGAAGGCGCTGAGAAGCCCTCCTGCAGCGAGCGCCACTCCCCAGACCACGCTGCGCAGGGCGCGCTCAATCTGCTCCAGGCGCTCCGAATGCTCCACAACCCGGTCCGGCACGTATCGCCGGAGATCCATCAGGTGCCCCAGGATGTCCTGCAGTCGGCTTTCGATCACCGCCAGCCGGCTCAGAATCTCCGTTTGGTCGGGCATGGCCTTCTCTCCTTTCCAGAACCGCCGCCGGGTTATCACCAGGCCAGCAGACCGCGGCAGAGCTCCTCACCCTTCAGGCGCGGCCGGATCACCTTGCGGACCGTGAAAGTCCGTCCGTCTACGGTGAAGGTATCGTTCTCGACGATGTTCGCATCCGCCGTCGCAACAGCGAACACCCCCGGCAGCGTCATCTGCGATTGTTCCGCCGGGTCCAGATAGATGGCCATCTGCGACGCGGTCAGGTCCTGAAGCAGAAGCCGGTGCGTCCCTTTGCCGGCAACGTTGACCGCCGTCCCGAACACCTCCAGCTTCCGGCGCACACGGCCGGCCAGGATGCCCATCTTGTCTCAGACCTCCTTCAGCGTCTCGTGCGTCAGCAGCGGGGTGGCGCGGGCAGTCCGGCAAGCCGGGAGCGCCTGCGCCGCTGCTCCCAAGGCGCGCTGGTAGGGAGCAAGCCGGGCTGAGCCTTGCTCCGCAAGCGCTCTGCCCCGCTCCCACGCCGGACCCAGCCTCACGCCGCCCACCTGCAACTCTTCCATGAAACCGGGTTCCCGAGCTCGCTGGGCCAGGAACTCGGCGGCGATCAACTCCAGCGCTCCCAGACGCAGCTCCGCCTGAAGCCCGGTGTTCGAGGTGTCCTGAACATACATTGGGTCGAGCGAGTGCTCGATGGCGGGCAGCATCTCCGCGATGAGCGCGTCAATGGCACTGTCGTAAGTGGCCTCGGAAGAGGCCACCATGCATTTTCGCTTCACGTCGGAACGGGTCACAGACAGAGGCATGCTTGCTTCCCCCTCTTTTGCCGCAGCTCGGTCACGGGAGACAGAGCAGATAAGCCCAGGCCTGAGCCCCTGCGCCGAGGGGTCCCACCTCGATTTTCACGCGGCGTGCGATGCATCCGGTCCAGGACGTCCCGGAGATGATGGTCTGATTGCCGGCGTTGGCCACGAGGTAGTTCCCGGGTCCGTTTACTGAGGCGCGCGTGGCGATGGTGGCCTGGTATTGCTCGGCAGTGCCCCAGGTGTCTTCCGGCCCCACCGGCGTGGCAATCAGGTTGATGTTGGCCGAGTTGCTTGCTACCCCTTCGATCCGGATGAAGGCCGTCAGCGAGCGGTAGCCCGCCACGTCCACCCACGCGCTGGCGGCCCCGGCGCCCAGATATATTCCGTTGATTCCCAACTCCGCCGGCGTGTATACGCGCAGGGCGGCGGGACCGCCGCACACAGTCCTGACTCGCCCGCTGGACAGATCCTGCCCCGCCATCCGGGCGATATCCACCAGCACCGGCAACACGTTTCTGGCTGCTCCCACAGCAGGAACCTCCTTCAAAAACGAAAGGGAGACCGGGTGTCGCGGCCCGGTCTCCCGCAGGCAAGTTCAGCTCACTTTGCTTCCGAACGCTAGCTGCCACAGTCCGTAACCTGCGTTGTAGCGGGCACGCACGCCGTACAGCAGCCTGTCCCGCATAAAGGCCTCCTCGCCGGCGGAGCCGGAGTCCAGTCCGCGGAACTCCACGGACGTGCGCTCCTGCAGGATGAGTGGCTTCAGAGCGCCCCTCGTGCAGAACAGGAACCAGTCATCCGGATCAGTCAGATACGGGCTGACGATCACCTCCAGCCGTCCGCGCAGCACATTGGCCGCATTGCCGCTTCCGTCCGGATCCAGCGGGCTGGTGACGATCTCCAGCGCCTTCCACTCCAGCTCCGGAGGCACTACCAGCGTGTCCGCCAGGATGCCCAGTGGCTGGCCCCGATCGTCCTTCAGACGAGCCATCCGCGACATGGCGGACTGCAGCGCCGCGGACGAAAGCTCCTCATCGCCCCGGTTCGAGACTGTGCCGCCTCCCGTGGGATGGGCATTCGAAAAGAACGTCTGCCCGTCATGGCAGCGCGCAGTGAACCCGTCCCGCACCAGCTCGAAGACAAGCTGCTCCTTGTGACGCGCGGCTGCCTCAGCCAGAGACTGGATTCGCAGACGGATCTGCCCGTACTGCTCATCCTCCAGCGCCGTGCGCTCCACCTGGATGGTGGATTCCCAGGTCTTGTTCTCGATGGTGAACGAATGTTCCCGGAGCCCATAGGGCTGGCGCTCGTCCACGAACTCCCGCATTCCCGGAACGGCGGAAAGCCAGGCATAGGTCTCCCGGCTCTGAGACGACGGCAGCACCATCGCCAGCTTCCTGTACTGGCCTGGAGCGCTTTCCAGAGATTTGAAGAACAGCGCTCGCACCCCGTCGCTCAACCCGGCCGGGATGTCCGATCCCGTCAGCATGACACCCTCCTTTCCTTCAATCCCTGCCAGAGAGGCGCTGCCTCATCAAAACGCCGACCCGTCAATTTTTACCTCCACCTCCCCCGGGGCCAGCACCCGCACAATGCGGCCGCAGATCACGTCGTGAGTGGTGGCGGAGGGTAGCCCGACGGTCTGGTCGTCCACACAGCAAGCAGGCTGCCCGATGTCGGCCATCGCCGCCGAGGCCTTGAACACGGGGAAAACCCCTGTCTGCCAGACCCGCACTTCGGCGTCGCCGTCTGCTCCGGACGTATTGTCCACGCTCTCCAGCGCCACGCCGGCGAAGCTCAGGCCGGATGCGTCAGCCGCCGGCACGGCGTAGCCGCCGCTGCGGCAAACCAGGGCTCCCTTGTAGATGCGCGCCCCCTGTTTCACGGGAATGCAGAGGATATGCCCGTCGCGCCGCCAGACGTAGCGGTCATCCTGCAATGCGGCCATTCCAGTCCTCCTCGCTCATCCGCGCGTAGCGGGCGATGTCGTCGTCGCTCAGCCCGAACGCTTCCAGCAGATCCCGCGAGACTCCGTGCCTGCGGCCAGGTGACCCCGCCGGGGCGGTCTCGCCGAACAGCACCACAGGCGGCTGGGCCTCCAGAAACTGCCGGAACGCCTGCGCCGCGCTGGAACGGCTGCCGTCCGCAAAGCAGACTGCTGCCGGGTCATCCGCGCACAGGATCGCCAAAGCCGCTCCGGCCGCTGCCGGGGCGATCTTCCCCTCCTCGATGAACTGCTTCAGGGTCTTCTCCGCCTCGCTGATCCTCAATCGTTCCCTGAGCTCCGCCGCATCCCTGCGTTGCTCTCCGGTCCCCCCGGGCCGGATGTCATCCTTTTGCGTTTCCGTCAATGCCGCACTCTCCTCCTCATCGTCCACGTGGAATACCGCCGCGCTCACAGCGCGCTGCGAGAACACCTGCGCCCCCGCCACGCGGGGACGGCTGACCAGCGAGACCTCACGGATGCGCAGGGTCTCCCGGTCCAGTCCCAGGGACAGGGCGCGCGCCCCGCACTCTCGCATCAGATCCCAGGCCGCCCGGCTGAACACAAGCCGGCCGAACAGGGATGTTCCCTCCCGCCAGACGCGGGTCAGCCATCCCAGACGCAGCGGCCCCTCCAGGTGTTCCACCAGCACCGGGGCCGGCGAACAGAAAGCCCCGGCGATGGCATCCAGATCGCCGGGGCCGATCTCAAGTCCTCTCTCAGGGTAGCTTCCGGCCCGAAAGATCCGGGCGGTCCGCTCCACCTCCCCGGACTGCGGCCGGGGCGTGTCACTTGCCATTGGGTCTTTCCCCTCTCCTTGCCCGCCGGCGCCGCAGCCGGGCCTCACAGCCGCTCGATGCGCTCGTGCAGGCGCGCCTTGAACTCCGTCAGATCCTCCTCGTCTATGGAGTCCACCAGCCTGTGCAGCCGCTCCTTGACAGCTCTGGCCAGCACCGCCCAGAGCGGCCGTGCCAGCATTCCCAGTCTCATACGTCGCTCCTCCTGTCTTCTACCCGTGTCTCTTCTCCAGCCCCCGCCAGCGAGAATCGAGGAACGGCGGAGCCCGGGAAGTTCAGCACAGTCAGCGCCCGCAGCACCTGGGAGCGCATGACCGTCTCCTCCAGGTCGCGGCGGACCTTGTTCACCCGCTGCCGCAAAGTGTCCTGATGCACCCTCGCCAGAGCCAGCGCGCCGGTCCGGGAGCCCTCCTCCTGTGTCAGCGTCTCCCCCAGAATTGCCTTGGCGATCTGCCGGTCGTGATAGCAGAGTGTCTCCAGATATCCCTGCTCTCCGCGGGAGGCTGCCTCCATCAGCTCCACCGTCACGTCCTCCGGCACCACGATGGCCGTCTCCTGACGGATGCCTTCCAGCACGCGCAGAAGCTCCTCCTGCTGCTGACGGGTGGCCCCCCGACGATAGGTGCCTTTCACCACGGGCGACCCGTGCCGCTCCAGATGGATGGCCAGGAACCTCTGCACCACATCCTTAACCCACCAGTGGCGGTAGCACGGGCGTAAGTCGGACCGCCCTCGCGGATCCTCATAGGCGGGCATGTAAGTGTAGATCACGAACTTCTCCCGGGGAAGGTCCCGCTCCGGCTCGCCGTCGCTTCCCAGTCGCACCAGACCGGTTACGTTGAGATACTCGTCTGTCCGGAAGTCGAACAGCGCGGGATCTTTGTGCTTGATGGAGTCCAGCGTTACGAGCCCGCGGTACGGCCCCTCTTTCACGCGCCGGAAGTTCATCTCGCTGATGGAGTAGCCTTTCGCCAGGGCGTCCATCACGCAAAAGAGCACGTCCTGAACCGGTGTGCGCATCTCGCTCAGCGCCCAGTGACAGAAGCGGGCAGCTTCCTGATCCCTCGGGTGGGGCGAGGCGCCAATCACGCTCCAGCCATCCGCCAGCACGGCGAACTTCTTGGTGGTCAGACAGGCCGAAATCTGCGAGTCCGTCTGCATGCGGTCATAGATCTCCAGCCCCCTTCGCCGCACCAGATCGTCGGGAGACCACGGCGGAAAGACGGGATCCCTGCTCCACAGGCTGCGCCGCCCCGCAGCCAGCTCCTCCGTCTCCGGATGCCGCCGTCTCAGGCGCTCCAGAAGGGTCTTCAGCATTCCTCTCCTCCTCAAAAGCCGCCGGTAAAGTCCCTTAGGGCCACGGAGTGGCTGCCGTCCTCATCGCTCCAGCTTGAGCGCTCCAGGCGTACGGCGAACTCCGGTAGGCTTCTGGCGCGCCAGGCGGCTAGCGCAAGAGCCATGACGCAGTCATCGTGCTCTCCCGTGGGAGCCCCGAAGGACACTGCACCAGAAGCGCGCACGTCGCGCCCAAAGGCCAGCAGCTCCCGGTGGAGCGCGGCGGCATCCACCCCTCGCGGCGGCGGAAGGGCGATCTCCCTGTGCGCAATGCGCAGGGAGAGGTGCTCCACGATGTCGCGTTTGCTTCGCGCGGTGAACACCAGCCCCTCCGCCGCCGCTCCCAGCCGGCTCCATGCAAGCCGCCGGTCCAGCTGCTCCAGCAGCGGATCCCCAAGTGATGTCGAATCGCAAAGCACCGCCAGGGCTCCGGTCCTCTCCACGAAGTCGGCCACCCGTTCGAGGGAGGCCTCCCAGCTGAGACCGTGAAACCGGTCCAGCGCGGTCACCTTCCAGGGAAATCCGCCCGCCTCGATGGCGACGCAGGCGGTAAAGTCCGAGTATCGCGCCCAGTCCACACCGGCCACCACCCGGCTCTCCGGCGCATCCGCCGTGCTCTCCCACAACCGGACGCATTGCTCCACCTCGTGCCAGGGAAACACGCAAGATGAGTCGTCTGCAAACTCCGCCAGATACTCCGTGCGGAATACCCGCTCCGGCAGCTCCGCGCGCTGATGCCGGATGTAGTCTAGGCTGATGTGCGGGTTGGCCTCAGAGGGGAAGCGAAACGATCGGATGCGCCCGCCGGACTGCTGCCCGGCGCACCAGGCTCGCCAGAAGTGATTGCGCCCGTAGGGTGTGCTGATGAGGATCAGTTGCCCCGCCGTATCGGCCAGCATCGGCTGAATCACGTCGGCGATGACGCTCTCCGGCACAAATGCTGCCTCGTCCACCATCACCCGGTCCGCCCGGTGACCGCGCAGGGCCCGGCCGCCGTCGTCCGCGCTGCGGGCCGAGATCAGGCTGCCCAGGACCTGCAGTTGCGGATAGGGTGTCCTGCGGATGCGCGCCAGCCGCCGCGTCAGCGCGCATCCCGTCAGCAGCCTCTCCACTCCGCCGCCTATCAGCCTCGCCTGGTCATACGTGGGCGCCACGATCATCTGGACGGACCCGGGGCGGGCGAGCGCAAATGTGGCGGCGTCCACGGCTTGGGACTCCGTCTTGCCCCAGCGCCGACCGCATGCCGCCACCTTCACCGGCGAGTCGTCCAGCAGCCACTCGCGCTGACTGGGATGCGGACGCCATCCCCAAAGCGCACGGGCCAGCGCCATGCGGGGCTTCGGGCGGCTATCCCACGTCAAGTTTCTTCCTCTGCGGCCAGGTTCTCCATCAGCTCGGCTATGGCCGCACCGTCCACGCTGCCGGTTTCATCGGCCGCCTCCAGCACTCCGCTCGCCTTCAGCACATCCAGCGCCGACCGCGCCGCCGTCTTCTCCTCTCCCGCTCCCGCCTGCCGGGCCAGCTCCCGGGCGGCGGCCAGTATGCCCTCCGCCGCGATGCGCCTTGCCGCTTCTCTGCGCTCCGCGCACCGTCTGCGCAACGCCCTGGCGAAGGCCGGGTCGTCCAGCCACCTGCGAACCGTGGCGGGCCGGACGCCCAGCCGGGCCGCCGCCTCCTCGGGAGCCATGGCGAACAGCAGGTCCAGAGCCTGCCTCTGCTTCGCTGTTGGCATCTGTCTCCTGTGTGTATGCAAAAGTTCACTCCCATGGATAAAGGGCGTCAGAAGGCCCCTGCGTCAACCTGCTTTTTCGTCGCCCGTGCCAGGTACAAGGGCTGCAACGTGAAAACTTTTGCATAGAAACAGTTGCCGAGGGCATCGAGATGGGTATATCATAGAACATATGTTCGATTACGTCAAGGAGGGTCAAGGAACCATGGCTGTCCGGGAAGAGCGCTTCCCCGTCCTGCCCACCTCCGAGCCCGGCGTGTTCTGCTCGGAGAAGGACTTGAGCCGAAAGATCGCCCGTGAACGGAGAAAACTGGAGCGGGGGCGAGGCTTACCCCCGGTGGAGTGCTTCCGTCCGGGGATGTATCTGCTGCGCCGCGAAGTGCGCGAGCTGGCAAGACTGGCCGATCTGACGGATCTGGAAAACGGCACGCTGGAGCGGCTCCTGGCCGGCCAGCCGCCCCACCGGATTGCGCGGGACCGGGGATGCTCGCGGGAGGCCGTCCGGCGCGTTATCGGCCGCATGCGCCGCAAGCTTCAGCGCGCATCCCGGCGCTACCCCTGGTCCGGCCTCTGGGAAGTCTACCTCGACGAGATCCGCCGGGGATAGCGCTCCTCCGGGAAGTCCTCGGGCTCCGTGCTTGAGAACTGACAGTCGAAGGCTGCGAAGTGCGCGCCCGGAAACCTCTCTCACGGTGGCAGAAGGTTGGGTCTCAAGCAGACCTGCTCGTCGGGAATGTAACCCCCTCTGCCCCTGTGGGAGAGGGTTGCGGTGAGGGATGATCTGGAAAATCGGCGTTCGAAGAACAAGCTCCCGCAATCTCCCGCAACGATGGTTTAGCCGTCCGGCGCAGCCGGATGGCTCAGCCCCGTCCCTCAGACGATGGTTCTGAATGCCCGCGCCTGCGGCGCGATGCTGCACCCCCCTGCCGGGGTAGCGGAACCGGCAAACAGGCTTGGAACCTGCAAAGAATACCTGATTTGCGACTTTTTACTTGCCCGGCGCGCCGCCAGCGTGCTATCCTAATTCCGTAAATTCGGGCTACCGCAGGACCGCGTCAAGCGTTCGGTGGAATAGTCGGAACACTTTCAAACAAGGGAGGTAAATCTCTAGATGAGACGCGTGTTGATGGTTGCCGTCGTTTTGGCGGCGATATTGGCCCAGCCGGCCGGCGCCTGGATCCCCATCGGGCAGACCGCTGATACGGGCGGGGTTTTGTTGTACGACCCGGGGGATGGTCTGACGGCATCTCTTTATGACGATACAACAGGAACCTCTCCTTCCTTCTCCTGGTATTACCCCTCCCAGGTGGATGCCGAGCTCGGGGGGAGCTATCCGCTTCTCCTCTCTATTGACGCTAATCCACCGAGTTGGTCGGGAGGATGGGCGCTGTCGTACGACTCTAATGGACTGGGCACGCTCCTCCAAGGCACTGTGACATCGGTCACATACCAGGAGGTGTCGCCTGGCGTGGTCAATTTCGCGGCCAATCTGTTCAGCGTTGGTCCCCTCCACATGCCGGACGGCACCCAGAAGCAGTTGAGCGACTATGGCATGACCAACGCTTTCCGGCTGACGGGAACGCTCACTTACAATCCGGGCGTTGACGGCGGCTGGCCCGACAACGGCCAGTTTTACCAGGGGCCGATGGTCCTTTCGGTGCAGCCCATCCCCGAGCCCGTCTTCTTCCAGATGGGTGCGCTGATGGGTCTGAGCGGCCTGGGTCTGCTGCGCCTGCGCCGCAAGGCGTAAGCGGCCAGTCCGCAATCAGCATATTTCTGCGGGCCGCCCTGCGGGGCGGCCCGTTTTTGTCCGGTGGTTTCCCCGTCCCTCAGACGATGGTTCTGAATGCCCGCGCCTGCGGCGCGATGCTGCACCGGCGTTTCGGGCAATCGGCCAGTCAAGGGATCACAGTCGAGTGTCGAGCGCCGGGCCAAGAAGTGAGGAGAAGCAAGGCGGCTCGCCGCCCAGTCACACCCCCAGGAAGCGGCGCAGGATGGTGACGCATTCGTCCACCTCCGCAAGGCGGATGTGCTCGCGCGGGGTGTGCGCCAGCGTCACATCGCCCGGGCCGAAGACCACGGCGGGAATCCCCTGAAGGGCATATTGAGGCGCGTCGGTTGCATAGGGAGCGCACTTCAGTCCTCGCCCGGATGCCTCCACCAGCCGGCGGACCAGGGGATGCTCCGGGTCTGTCTCCAGCGCCGGCCCTTCCATGTAAGGCGAGAGAACGGCAGCGTCCTCGCCCGATCTTGCCCGCACCTCCTCCAGCAACTCCTCCAGCCGGTCCCCCGGCAGGCTGCGGACGTCCACGTCTGCCCGACAGAGGTCCGGCACAATGTTCGGCGCCTGCCCGCCCGAAACCGTGGTCACCGAGATGGATCGCGGACCCAGATCCGGTTCCCGGAATTGCTGCCAGTCCGTTGCCAGGCGCTCAATCGCCAAGGCCGCCCGGGACATCCGGTAGATGGCGTTCTCTCCCTTCTCCGGCGTGGAAGAGTGGCAACTGCGCCCCCTGGCCTCCAGCACGAAACGCATGACCCCCTTGTGCCGGTGCACCACGGAAAGCGACGTGGGCTCGCCCGCAATGGCAAGATCCGCTTGCAGACGCCCGGCCGCCGCGCGCGACCCCGAAAAACTCACCTCCTCGTCGCAGACGGCTGCAAGAATCAGGTTGGAGTCCCCCGTTCGCTCCCGCGCGGCCTCCAGTATTACCGCCGTGAAGGCGGCCAGGCTCGCCTTGGTATCGCAGCTCCCCCTCCCGAAAATGAGTCCGTCTCGCTCCTCCGGCAGAAACGGATCCCCCTCCCAGTCCGTTGCGGGCACGGTGTCCGTGTGGGCGGAGAGGATCACCGTCCGGGCGCATCCCCGGTCCAGATGAGCGTAAAGGTTGGGCCTCCCTGGCAGAACGTCTTCCATCTGGCAGTCCAGGCCTGCGGGCTCCAGCACTCCGGCCAAATACCGGCAGACCGCGGCCTCGCCGCCTTCGCGGCCCTCAGGGACAGGCTCCTGCCCCACGCTGGGGATAGCCACCAGGTCCATCAGAATCTGTTTTGTGCCGGGATGCGCTGCCATGGGCTGGAACTCCGCGTTGCGCTGGTGAAGCTAGGCGTCTCTTGCCGTCTTATGCTCCAATCCGACGGCATCCGCCAGCCGGGAGATCCCGAAGCGGTTCTTCAGCGCCGCCATGCCTGCGGCCAGGCCATCCCGCGGATCAAGCAGCAAGCGGTAAAGCACCTGCTCGAACTTGTTGCGGCTCTGCTTGAGAACGGGACGAACCCGGCCCGCGATGTAGCTGTATACCTGGACCGCCGACGCTCCCGCCAGGATGTAGGCCAGCGCATCGCGCCCGGAGTAAACGCCACCGGCGGCCGCCACCGCCCGTCCTTCCAGGTTCCACTCTCGGAGGAACCCTGCCAGATCTCCCGGACGGAATGTGCGCGGCCCGCCCACAATCGGAGTCCCGAAGTCAAGCGTCAGGGCCGGAGCCGCGTGAAAGGCCTGTTGAGTCCGGGCGCGTTCCGTCGCTTGCAGATCCTGCACATCGGCGCAGATGACGCGCAACGCCTCCGGGCTATCCCCTTTCGGCAGGTGGCCAGTTGCTGCCTCGCCTCCGGGACTCCAGAGCGCCTCCAGAGCATCCGCGCCCGCCGCGAGCAGTTGCCTTCCCGCGTGCGCTAACTCCTCGTCTGCGCGGTCCGCAGCAGAAGCAAGGGAGGCGAGGATCGCCGTCCGCTCTCCCACAATGTTGGATGCGGCGCGGACGAACTCCAGATACTCCTCCGGCCCTCGGCTGTCCAGCCTGCGGTCCCAGATCAGGGCGGGGCGCTCGCGGCGCACATCGGAAGGGTGGTACAGGTTGCGCACTCCAGGCCCCGGGCGGGCGCGCAGGTGGGCGAGCGAAGCGTCGCCATCCGGTCCCCAGGCTGCCGCCGTCCGCAGCACCACCGCCGCCCAGCCGGCCTCCGCGGCGGCCGCCACTCGCTCCGGCGTGCCCGTCCACTCTCCCGGCGCCACCATAAAAGGATGGCCAAGCTCCAGGGTGCCCAGTCGCGAGCTGAAATCGATGGCCAGTTGCTCCTTCAGGATTGTGGGTAAATCCGGCGGCAGCGGCTCACGTCCGAACCTCCGATGCAGGCGCTCCAGCCGCTCCCTCTGCCGGATTGTCAGATCCCGGGATGTCCACTCAGACACCCTCCGCATCCCTCCGCACGGCTTTTGATGGAGGGATCAGCCGCATCATCGCCACTGCAAAGCTGGTCAACAGGATGACCCCGCCGCTCCAGTAGGGCCAGGCGATCCCGATACGGCTGAAGGCGAACCCTCCCCACACCGGCCCGGCGATCCGCGCCAGACTGGCCAGCCCCTGCGAGAGGCCGAGCACGCCCCCCTGACGGTCACGGCCGGCCGAGCGTGAGATCAGGCTGGAGGTGCAGGGGTTCACCAGTCCCCACCCGAAGGAGATGAGCGTACTCACCAGCATCAGCCCGCCCACGCCGCGGGGAAGCGGCATCAGCATCATTCCCGCGCCGGTCAACAGAATGCCCGCCAGCAGCAGACGCTCATCGCCGAATCTGCGGCTCAGAGGCCGGATGAGAAATCCCTGCACTAGCACGGCGACCACTCCGATATAGGCCAGAAGGAAGCCCGTAGTCCGCCCGGCTGCGCGTCCGTCCAATACCAGCCGCTCCTGCACAAACAGGGTGAATGTCTGCTCCAGGTTGCTGAAGGCGAACGTGTTGATGAAGAGCAGGAAAAACAGTAGCCCCAGCACGGGAGAGGTGAGCGTCTCCCGCAGCTTCTGCATGTCCAGAAACCGCGTGTGCGCCTCGCGCGCCACGGTGCGGTCCAGAGTCTCGGGGAGCACGGCTGCGGCCCAGATGAAGTTGGCGAAGGACAACCCCGCCGCCGCCAGGAACGGCGCTCCCAGTGTCACCTGCGCCAGGGCGGCTCCCAGGGCCGGACCGAAGATGAAACCCAGTCCGAACGCCGCCCCGATCAGTCCCATCCCCCGGGATCGCTCCTCGTCGGAAGTCACGTCCGCGATCAGCGCCGGCGCAGCAGCAAGACCGCCCGCCGTGAAAAGTCCTTGCAGGAAGCGCGCCGCGTAGAGCACGCCCAGACTCTCCGCGAACGCCATCAGCAGATAGGCCAGCCCTCCGCCCCCGAGCGACAGCAGAAGAACAGGACGCCTGCCGATGGCATCCGACAACCGTCCCCAGGCTGGCGCGAAAACAAACTGCGCAAGCGAGTATGCGGAACCCAGCAGAATGATCAGGTATTTGCTGGCGGTCAGGCGCTCTGCCCACACGGGCAGCAGAGGCAGCACCATCCCGAAGCCCAGAAGGTCTATGAAGACCGTCAGGAAGATGATTGTCAGGACAGGACGGTTCTTCATGCGGGGCGTTCCCTCCGTTCCATGGCACAGCCGGGCTTCCCCGGGGGCACCCGGACTGAGACGATACTTACGACAAGGCACGCCGCCAGCAGAACGGCAGCCGTCCAGAAAGGCCATCCGATTCCCAGCGCGCCGAAGCTGACCGCCGCGGCCTGCGGACCCAGCGTGCGCGAGACGCTCCCCAGACCCTGCGTCACTCCCTGAACGGCGCCCTGGCGCTCGGGCCCGGCGGCGCGGGATATGAGGCTGATCAGCGAAGGACCGATAAGCCCGAATCCGGCGGCCGTCAGAGCGAGTGGCAGGAGGAGCGCCAATACGGAATTCTGACCGGGCACGGCGGCCAACCCGGCGGCTGTTCCGGCGAAGCCGGCGGCCAGAAGAGCCTTCTCACCGAACCGCGCCGTCAGGGGGCCGATCAGGCCTCCCTGCACCAAGGCCGCCACCACGCCCACGAACGCCAGAAGCCGGCCGGAGAGGACCACCGTCTCCTGCTCTGCAAGGCCGAACCGCGCCTGCAGGAACAGCGTGAAGGAGCTCTCCATATTGCTGAAGGCGAAGGTGTTCACGGCGAACAATATCATCAGCACCGCAAGCCCCTTCTGGGCAAGCTCCAGCGAGGCAGAGGCAGCGGGTTGCTCGGTCCGCAGGGACCTTCCCGGAGGCAAGATGCGTCTCCGGGAGCAGAAAGATGGCCACAAGCAGGTTGACGGCCGAAACGGCAGCCGCCGCGAAGAACGGCAGGGCGGTGGAGATCTTTGCAAGCTGCGCGCCCGTTCCCGGACCCAGCACAAAACCCAGAGCCAGAGCCGCGCCGATATATCCCATCCCCCGCGATCGCCGGTCCGGTGCAGTGACATCCGCCACCAGCGCGGGCGGGATGGCGAATGTGCCTGCCGCGAAGATCCCCTGGGCGACGCGCGCCGCATAGAGCCAGCCCAGCCCGCTGCCGAGCGCCATCCCCACAAAGGAGGCTGCCTCACCGGCGATGGATACCGCCAGGAGCCGCCTGCGCCCCGCCCGGTCCGAGAGGGCTCCCCACACCGGCGCAAACGCAAACTGCGCCAATGCGTACACCGAGGACAGCGAGATGATGGCATACGGACTGGCAGTGAATCGCTGCGCCCAGACCGGCAGGAGCGGAATGACCAGCGCAAACGCGAACACGTCCAGAAAGACAACGGCGAACACGGCCCCCAGCGCCCTTCGGGACGCGCTGGAGGTAGTATCGCCTGAGTGACCGGATGGGGAACGCATCGGAAGCAGTTTACACGCCCCTGCGGACAGGTCGCAAAACGACGCGCGGGAAGAGACTAGCCGCGCATTCCCGGCGGTGTCCGCTCCCGGATGCGAGTCAGGGCGAGGGTTCCCAGGATGAAATACACCATCGCCACCACCATCAGCACCCGGTACCCCAGGCCTGGCTCGTCCGGCCGGTTGAAGGCGATGGCCACCGGCCCGGCGATCAGCGGCGCGATGACCTGCGGGATGGTGTCGGACATCCCCCATACGCCGAGATACTTGGCCGGCGCGTGCTCCGGCAGCAGGTTGCAGCCAAGCGCCCAGTCCACGGACTGGAATGCTCCCATCCCCACGCCGAACAGCGCCACCGCCCAGTAGGCGAAGCTGACATCGGGAACCATCAGGAAGGCCAGTCCCGCGGCGACGCAAACGGAGTTGGAGACGTAGAGCACACGCACCTTGCGGATGCGGTCGCTGATCATGCCTCCAGCCACCGCGCCTGCCAGGCCGGTCAGGGTGGAAAGCACCATGAAGTTCCGAACCACGGCCAGCGATTCGGCCTCGCCGCCCACGCCCAGCGAGTAGCGGACGTAATACAGCAGGCAGAACATCACCGTATACAGCCCCATCATAATCCCGAAACGGGAGATCAGGATCCAGACGAAGCCCGGATAGGGCCGCAGCGGTATCTGCAGCATCCGACGCAGGGTATCACGGAATCCGGACCTCCGGCCGCTGGAGGGTGGCTCGCGGATGAGGGCCAGGTTCACCAGCATAAAGCCGTTCAGCAGCATGGCGAAGACGATGATGACCTGCGAGAGCCCGTCCGGCCGCGCAAGCAGCACCGCCGCCACCGCCGGACCGCCGATCCGGCCCAGAAGCGCCCACACCCCCATGAATGCCGATGCGCGTCCGTGATGCGCCAGGGGAATGAGATCCGGAATCAGCGCCTGGTACGGCCCAATGGCGATGTTCAGCAAAAACTGGATGGCCACGTAGCACGCCAGCAACTGAGCCATATTCTCTGCGGACGGAAAGAGCAGCAACGCGGCGGTCGCCGCCACCGTGCCTGCCAGCATGTACGGCCTTCGCCGCCCCCAGCGGAACCCTGCCGCGTCGCTCAAGGCGCCGGACAGCACCTGAGTGACGGCCGCCACCGCTGCTCCGATGCTGAGAAGTCTGGCCAGGGCCGCGTCCTTGCCCACCGTCCCGAACAGCTCCTCCGCGCGGAACGGCAGCACCATTACCAGCATGGCACCCCAGAAAAACGACAGCGCCAGCCAGAACAGGCTGACGCCGAGATAATCCCTGAGGGTGGGCGACGGCGGTCCGGTGGACCGGCCGGGGGGAGTCGCGTGCTGCGTCATCAGGGCAGCAGGTCGCCGAAGGCCCCGAGCGCCTTCAGCCAGGTGGTCCCGAAAAGCGTGTTGCCGGCCTGATTCAGATGGACTCCGTCCGTGGTGAACAATGACCTCTGCGTGGTCTGCCGTGCGCGCTCCAGCGCGGACAGAAACGCCTCACGGATGGGAACCACTAGCAGCCCCCGTCGCTGCCCGATTTCGCGGACAGCCTCCACATACGGGCGGAGCTGGATGTTTAGTTCACTCTCCGGATCTTCTTCGATGATGGACGGCGTGCAGAGCACCACTCGGGCGCGCGACCCTTGCGCAATGCGGTCCAGAAGCTCCTCGTAAACAAGGCGGAAAACGTCTATGGGAGTGCCGTTTGGGCCGTGCCACACGTCGTTGATGCCGATGGCGATGCTCACCCAGTCCGGCTCCAGCGCAAGCACATCCCGGTCCACGCGCTCCAGCAGGTCGGTGACCTTGTTGCCTCCGATACCCTTGTTGACGATCTCGATGCGGCGCTCCGGGTAGAGATTATCCAGCATCTCCCGGATGAAGCTGACATATCCCGGGTCCGCGGCGGTGATGCTGTCCCCGAAAAAGACCACGCGGTCTCCCGTTTTCAGAAGCAGTCCCTGTGTCCCGGTCAAGTCTTGAAACTCCTCCTGCGGCGTCCGCGGCGGCTACTCAGACGTCGGAGAGCTTCGCGCTGTAGAGGCTGGAGATGCCGGGTTCGCGCATGGTGACGCCGTAGAGCACATCCGCGGCTTCCATTGTAGCACGGTTGTGAGTGATGACGATGAACTGAGAGTCCCGCGCATATTGGCGAACCAGCTCGGCGAAGCGGACCACATTGGCGTCATCCAGCGGAGCGTCCACCTCGTCCAGAACACAGAACGGGCTGGGTTTGACGCGCATCAGGGCGAACAGGAGCGCCTGCGCGGTCAGCGCCTTTTCCCCACCGGATAGCAGATTCATATTCTGCAGCGTCTTGCCTGGAGGCTGCACAAAAACCTCGACGCCCGTCTCCAGCAGGTTTTCCGGTTGGGTCAGTTCCAACCGGGCCACCCCCCCGCCAAAGAGCATTGTGAACACCTCGGCGAAATGCTGCTGCACCCGCTCGAACGTCTCCATGAACAGCCCGCGCGTGCTGTCGTCAATCTCCCGGATGGCCTGCAGCAGATCCCGTTCCGCCTCCTCCAGGTCCGCCCGCTGGGAAGCCAGGAACTCCCAGCGCTCACGGACGCGCTCGAACTCGGCCACCGCACCGGTGTTCACCTCTCCCATCGCGCGGATCTCCCGGCGCAGCCGCGCCACTTCCGCAGCCGTCCCGTGCTTCACCAGAAGGGGCTCCGGCCAGGTGAGGGCGTCGTTGCGGGTGATCTCATATTCATCCCAGAGCCGTTCCAGCATCTGGGCCATCTCGGCCTCGCCCCGCGCCAGGGCAAGCTCCAGCTCGTGCAGTTCGGAAGCCAGCCCAGCGGAACGCTCGCGGCTTTCGCGCAGCGCGCGGGAAACGTCTTCCAGAGCGTTCAAAAGCTTTTGAGCCCGCGACTGAGCCTGCATCAGCTCTACCTGCCGCGCTTCCATCTCGGCGGCCGCCTCGTCGGCCCGCTGAGCAAGCTCCTCCAGCTCCAGCGCGTCCCTCTCACCGGCATCGCCGCCGGCCTCCAGTTCGCGCCTGCGTTCCTCCAGAAGGCTCCGTGTCCTGTTGAGGTCCTCTTCCAGGGCTGCCGCCGCCTGCTTCAGGGCACGCTCCCGCTCAGCGGCCGCCGAAAGCTCTGCCGCCGTCTCCTGAAGGGAACGCATCGCGGCGGCAGCTTCCGCGCGCAGCGCCGCCACTTCCGAGCGTCGCGCCTCCAGCAGGGCTTCCAGTTCATCTCCCGCGGCATCCGAGTCTGAAAGCATGGCCTCCAGCATGCGGATCTCGTCCTGAGTCTGCTGGCGAGCCCGGGAGCACGCCTCCAGTCTGACAGCCAGCTCGCGGGAGCTATCCTCCAGTTCACGAAGGGCATTGAGCGCGGCGTCCCTTGCCCCAGCGATGCGTGTGAGCGCCAGCCGCGCTTCCCCGGCTTGCTTCTGCAGCTCGCCGGTCCGGTGAGTCTCGCGCTCCAGGCGGTCCTTCACGTCCGCCACACGGGCTTCGCACTCGCGCCTGCGCCGCTCCAGATCCCGCACGCTCCCTTCCAACGCGGCGATCTCCCGGCGCCGCTCCGTAAGGCCGGGGCCGCGTCTCGGACGGCTGCCGCCGGTCACCGCGCCGCTCGGCAGCAGCAGCTCCCCGTCCAGTGTGACGATCTTGGACCATCCCCGCATCCTGCGCGCGGCCTCCGCCGCGCTGTCCAGGTCCTCCGCCACAAGCACGCGCGCGAGCAGCAGCCGCGCCACGGGCTCATACTCCGGGGCGAATCCCACGAGATCGTAGGCGCAGCCCACAATGCCTTTTTCGCCGCGCAGCCTTTCCGCGGGCAGCACTTCCGGGCGCTCCAGACGGTCCATCGGCAAAAACGTCGCCCGGCCGTGCCCGCCCTGCTTCAGGTATTCGATCGCCTCCCGCACCAGGCTGAAATCGCGCACCGCGATATCCTGAAGCGCTCCGCCCAGAGCCGCTTCGATAGCATGATCCAGGTGGTCGGGGACCTCCAGGACGTCAGCCACCATGGCATACCCACGTTGCAGGCGTCCCTGCCGGGATGCCGCAAGTACCGCGCGCACGCCCGCATACAGACCTTCGCCTGCCTCCTGCATCTGCTTGAGGGTCTTCAGGCGGCTGGACTGCTCCAGATGTTCCCGCGTGATCTCCTCCAGAGCGCGCGCTTTCGTCACGCAGGCTTGCAGCAAGCCGCTCGGCCGCCGAGCGCGCCTGCTCCAGTTCGCGGTCCAGAGTCCGCAGGCGCTCCTCCAGGCCAGCGGCGGCAGCCTGAAGCCTCCCCGGCCTCCGCCGAACGCTGCCCCCGGCGCTCCTCAAGCTCCGCCTGCCGCCTCAGAAGCGCGGTAGCCTCCTCTTCGAGCTGTCGCATCCGCGCCCGGCAGCTCTCCAGGCGGCTCCGCTGAGCTGCCTTGTCCTCCGCCAGTCCGCGGGCGCCGGACTCGTGGCGGGCAAGCTCCTCCTCGCAGTCCGCCAGTTTCGCCGCCACCCCGTCGCTCATCTCCCGCGCCCTGCGGACCTCTTCCTCAAGGGTCGGACCGCCGGGCAAGCACTTCCTGCAGTTCCTCCCCGGAACGGGACGAGCGCTCCTGCAAGCTCCTGCACGCGTGAGGACAGGCTTGCGATCTCCAGCGTCAGACGTCGGCGCGTCTCCTCGGCGGACTGTCTGCGCGCCTGCGCCAGCGCCAGGTCCGACCGCAGCCGCTCGGCCCGGCTCTGAGCCCGCGACAGGGTCTCGTGAGCCGCCTCCAGCTCCTCGCGAGCCTTCCGCGCCGATTCCGAGCAGCGCTCCTCCTCCTGCGTCTGCTCGATGATGCGCCGCTCCAGAGCGGCCAACTCGTCCCGCAGTTCGCCGTCGCGTGAGCGCCACTCCTCGATCTCGCCGTTCAGCGTCTGCACGCGGGAGACCAGCAGCCCCACCTCGATCTCCCGGAGCCGGGTGGTCAGCTCGCGGTAGCGGATGGCCTTCTCCGCCTGCTCCGCCAGAGGCTCCATCTGCGCCTGGAGCTCGTTCATGATGTCGTCCACGCGCGAGAGGTTCTCGCGGGTGTGCTCCAGCTTGCGGCAGGTCTCGTTGCGGCGGTGGCGGTACTTCTTGACGCCGGCGGCCTCCTCCAGCAGCTCCCGGCGATCCTCCGGTTTGCCGGTCAGCAGCGCGTCCACCTCGCCCTGGCTGATCATGGAGTACGCCCCGCCACCCGCGCCGGAGTCCAGGAACAGCTCATAGATGTCGCGCAGACGGCAGGGGACTTTGTTGATGAAGTATTCGCTATCGCCGGAGCGGAAGGCGCGCCGGGTGATGGTCACCTCGGAGAAGCCGATGGGCAGCCTGCCGCTGGAGTTGTCCAGTGTGAGGGTGACTTCGGCCAGCCCCACCGGCTTTCGGGCGGCGCTGCCGTTGAAGATGACGTCCTCGGTGCGGGTGGCGCGCAGGTTGCGGACGTTGGTCTCGCCCATCACCCACGCGATGGCGTCGGAGATGTTGCTCTTGCCCTGAGCCGTTCGGCCCGACGACCGCCGTAATCCCTGGCGTAAACTCAATCTCCGTGGTATCCGCGAAGGTCTTGAACCCGCGGATCTGTATCTTCTTCAGTCTCAAGGTCGCCTTCTGGCCTCCTACCTGAAGGCTCACGCAAAACGGCTTTCCGCCTTTACCAGCCCTCCACGGGGATGCCCAGGTCTTTCAGCCTGGCCCGATACTCCTCGACATCTTCCCGGCGGACCACATCCACGCCGGTGTCGATGGAGCCGTTCTTCGCGCCCATCTCCTTGAGCGCCTCCTCCGGCCCCTTCTTGATGACGAGCGCGAGCAGCTCCAGGCCTTTCTTGCCCATCAGATACGGACGCTGCCCCACGGCGGCGTCTATCATCCCGGATTTTAGCATATTCATGTGCTCCGCAGTCGTATCGAAGCACACCACCCGGATCTTCCCCTGCTTTCCCGCGCCCTTCACCGCGTTTGCGCAGGCCGGACCGTTCAGGGCATACACCCCGAAGAACGCCGCAAGGTCCGGCTCCGCGGCGATCTTGGCCTTCGCCTTCTGCTCCGCCACCGCCCGGTCCTCGTTGTCCACCAGGATCTCCGGGAGCACGGTGATGCCCGGGTAATCCTTGGCCAGCACCTCTTTGAACCCCCGGATCCGCTCCAGGGAGTTGGACGCGGTCAGTGACCCCGTGGCGATGCAGACCTTTCCCTTCCCCTTCAGCAGGTCGCCCAGCACGCGCGCGGCCACCTTGCCGGCCTCATAGTTGTCGGTGCCAACGTAGGCCAGCCGCCCGCTGTCCGGAGCGTCCGTGTCCATGGCCACGCAAGGAATGTTGCGTGCCGTGGCGTCCTTGATGGCCGGCCCCACCGTCTCCGGATCCGATGCTGCGAACAGTATGCCGGAAACCCCCACGGCCACCCAGCTCTTGATCTTCTCGGCCTGCTTTCGGGCGTCTTCCTTGGTGGGGACGTAGAACTCCACCTGAATGCCCTGAGGCTCGGCGGCGTCGCGCATGCCCTTTTCAACCTGGTCCCAGAACGGATGGATGGACTTGCCTAGCCCTCCGATGACCGTGCCGGATTCTCCTTCGGGAGCCGCAGGCGGCGTCGCCTCCCGCGCACAACCGGTAAGCATCAGACCCGCCGCGGCCACAATCGCCATCGTCCGGACTTGAAGCATCATCTTCGAAGCTCCCTTCGCGACCGTCGGGGCACGGGCGTCCCCGCAGCGTTTGGCGGAAAGTTCCCCGTCGGCAGGTTCTATTCCTGCTCCCCCCGCCGGGGAGCGCCCTCCCGGCGTCTGCGGCGGATGCTGTCCACAGTCACAGCCAGCACCACCACGGCGCCCGTGCTGATGGATTGCCACCACGCCTCCACGCGGATGTATGTGAGCCCCAGCGGAAGCAGGCTCATGATGGCCGCACCCAGAACGGTGCCAGGCACAGTCCCCACTCCACCCATCAGGCTGGTGCCGCCGATCACCACCGCGGCGATGGCCGTAAGTTCGTAGGCCAGACCGGCCTTCGGGTCGCCGATGGTGACGCTGGACGCGTACAGCACGCCCGCCAGGGACGCGGCTGCCGCGCTCGCCCCGTAGCAGAACGCTCGGACACCCTCCACATTGACCCCCGACAGGCGGGCGGCCTCCGCGTTGCCGCCCACGGCGTAGATCTGCCGCCCCAGGCGGGTCTTCTGAGCCAGCAGATGGGCGGCCACCGCGATGACCGCGAAGATCACTCCCGCCACGGGCAAGAACGGAAGGCCGGGAACGTGGGCAGAGCCGTTCGCCCCGATGGCCTTGAACTCCTCCGGCAGCCCGCTGATGGTGCTTCCCCGCGTGATCAGCTCCGCCACACCGCGTGCGATGATAAGCGTCCCCAGAGTGATGATGAACGGCGGCACGCCCAGCCGGTTGATATAGAATGCGTGTCCCAGCCCGATCAGCGCCCCGGCAGCCAGCGTGGCCGCCACTGCAACCGCCACGGCAAGCCCCGGGTTCATACCGGCTGCAACCAGCGCCTTGACCGCCAGCGCGGAGAGAACCCCCATCAGTGCAATGAGCGATCCGGGGGAGAGGTCTATCCCTCCCGTCAGAACGACCAGCATCTCGCCGATGGCAAGAATGCCGTAGAGCGACAGCGAGAAAAGCCAGAGATTCAGCGAGTAAGACTGAAAAAAGGCCCTGGGGTTCAGCGCCGCGACGACGGCGACCATCACTACAAGCGCCAGGAAGATGCCGGATTCCGGCCGGCCCGCCAGTGACGGTCGTCGTTGGAGCCTTGGCTGCATAGCGGTAACCCTAGTGCCCTCCGCCCATCATCTTTACCACCACGAACCCGCCGATCAGCAGGGCCACAAAGACGAGCGACAGAATATCGAAATACTTTTCGATAAAGCGCTGCACCGGCTCACCGAAGAGCCGCAGCAGTCCGGCCACCAGGAAGAACCGCCCGGCACGCCCCACCACCGAGCCCGCCAGCAGCATTGGCAGGGGGATCTGGAATACTCCACCAGCGATGGTGAACACCTTGAACGGAATGGGCGTGAACGCGGCGGTGAAGACAGCAGCGAATGCGTTCTCCGAGTACTTCCGCCCCACGGTCTCCATCGCGGCGTGAAGGTCATAGAAGTCCACGATTCGCACGCCCACCGTCTCGTAGAATGCAAGCCCGATATAATAGCCAAGCGCTGCGCCCGCCACCGATCCGGCGGTGCAGATGAGAGCCGTCAACCACCACCGCCGGGGGGCAGCCAGGGCCATGGGAATAAGCAGCACATCGGGGGGGACGGGGAAGAAGGAGCTTTCCGCGAAGGCGATCCCGAACAGCGCCCACGGGGCATGGCGCGTGCGCGACCATCCGATGGTCCAGTCATACAGAGCACGCATCGCGCGCGAAGGCGCAGTAGCCAGCCGCTTCAGCAAATCCTCAATCCTTCCTCTTCGTGTATTCTGCAGGATATGCCTTACATCCGCCGTCCATCAAGAGCCCGCGCCTCGCTCCCCTGTCACCTTTTGGTAAACTTCCAGAACCCTGCGAGCCATCCCATCCACGGTAAGCGTGGCAGCGAAATCCCGGGCGGCGCGCGAGAATGCCTCCCTGCGCTCCCGGTCCTCCAGCAGCTCCAGCGCCGCGGCCGCGAACTCCTGCGCATCCGGCCGCACCAGCAGGCCGGTCTCGCCGTGCCGGACGAACTCCGGCGTTCCTCCGGCATCCACGGCCACACACGGCAGGCCGTGCAGGGCGGCTTCGCCCACCACCAGTCCCTGGGTCTCAGTGGTCGAGGGGAAGAGGAACAGATCCGCGGCGCGGAACACCGCGGGCAGCACTTCCCGCGGCAACGGGCCGGTGAAGGTGACCCGCCCGTTCAGGCGCATGCCGGCCGTTCGCTCCCGGCATCGCTCCAGATACGGCCCTCCGCCCACCACCACCAGCCGCGCGGATGCCACCCTGTTTGAGATGATGCGGAAGGCGTCCAGCAGGAGATCCAGATTCTTCTCCCGCGCGATGCGTCCCAGATACAGCAGGATCCTCTCGTCCGCAGACGCCCCGACTACGCTTCGCCCGTCCACTCCCTCCGGAGCATCTGGGAAGGAGATCCCCGTGGGGATGGCGGTCCAGGGCGTGCGCACCCCGTAGGACTCCAGCCTGCGCCCGGTGGCAGCGCTCGGAACGATAACGTGGTGGCAGCGGTTGTAATAGCGCCGCATCCACCAGACGGCGAGGAAGCGCATCAACGCCGGCGGGACCGGGCGGATGTAGTGGACATACTCCGTATAGAGCGTGTGGTTGGTGGACACGAGAGGGATCCCCAGCTTGGCGGCCCACTTCTGTCCGCGCAGTCCCAGCGCGAACGGCGTGTGCGTGTGCACCACGTCCGGGGCCAGATCCCGGAACACGCGGAACAGCCCGCCGCTCCACGGGAGGGCCAGAGGATAATCCGGAACACCGGGCGCGCGCACGCTGGGAAAGCGGAACACCCTGGGAGATGCGTCCGTATGACCGGGATAGCGCGGCGCGAAGCAATAGACCTCGTGCCCCAGAGCCTCCAGCCGGCCTGCCAGAAGCGAGATGGAGACGGAGACTCCATTGATGACCGGCTCGAAGCTCTCGGAAAAGACCGCGATTTTCAAACGGGACCCACCCGCTGCCTGTCAGGAATCGGCGTTCTCAGTCTCGTCCCCCGTCCTCCGGACGCGCTTCCTGCGGCCTGCGTTCTGCTGGGATTCCATGAAAGCCACGATGTCGCTGAATCGGAACCGCCTCTGATTGCCCGCCGTGCGGAAGTGCGGCAGAAGCCCGCGGTTTGTGTAGCGGCGCACGGTGGTGGGACACACGTTCAGGATGCGCGCCGCTTCCTCGAGCGACAGAGGCGGATCCAGCAGCCGCGCCAGCAGCTCCTGGCGCGACTCGCGGAAGCCGCGTTTGTAGGATCGCTGGGCCACCTCCTCCACCTGCATGCTGGCGAATGCCTGCAGATGCGCGGGCAAACGGTTCCAGACCGGCTCCGCCGCCTGTTCTTCTTCCTCCACCCCGGCCTCCCGGACCGGCGGGGCCGCCGGGGCTGGCCGCGGCGCCGGTCTCTGCGGCCTTGCGGCCGTGGCCGGAGCCTTGGCCGCGCCTGCCGGTTGCGTAGCAGGGGGCGGCACGGGCTTCTCTATTCTCTCCTCAGGTGACTTACGCACGGCAGGCTGCTCGGCCTGAGCGGCCGTTCCCGTGGGCGGCGTTGCCGGAGCGGGAGTCGCTTTATGTTCTGGAGTCGCCGCAGCGGACTCAGGCGACGGCTTCTGGACCGGCGTGGCTGGCTGGCGGGTGCCCTGAGTGGAGGCATCTCCGCCAATTCTCCCTCCCGTGGCGGCTTCCGGAGCGATGGACGGCGCCGGTGCCGCAGATGGCTTGGCCGTCGTCACAGGTGGCTGTGCGGGAGCGGCAGCCGCCTCGGGCTTTACGGCATCCTTCCCGTCCGTTTCTTTCAGGAAGGGAAGGAACTCCTCTATCTCCGGAATGTCCAGATCCCCCGGGGTGATGGGTGGGACGGGCGATGCCTCGGACGCCGGAGCCGCAGAAGACGCTGCCGATGGTGGAATCGGCCGGGCAAGCACCACATCCCTCTCGAACAGGCTGCCTGTCAGGGCTGGAGCGTCGTCTTCGCTCCGCTCGACGGATCGCGTGGGCGGAGCGCTGTGTGCGGGGGACTGTTCAGCCAGACCGGCCGCAGTTGCTTCTGCGGATGCCTTTTCCGGGGGCACCGCAGGCTGCTCAGGAGAAGTCACCTCCTGTTGCCCTTTCTCGAGCTGTTCGACGTATTTGTACCAATCCTCCAGCCGCATCGTCCTGAACCTCCGTTCGTCTCCCGCAAGCTTTGCCGCGTGTCCCGGAACCGCGGCAGCGGGCCGGGGCGACGCCGTGCCACAGTGTCTCAGATCCTCAAAGGATCATCATGGCGTCGCCCAGACTCAGGAACCGGTACCGTTCCCGAACCGCCTCCTGATAAGCGTGCAAAACTTTCTCCCGGCCTGCGAACGCACAGACCAGCACCAAAAGCGTCGAGCGGGGCATGTGGAAGTTGGTGACCATCCCCTCCACCACCTGAAACCGGTGTCCGGGCTTGATGAAAAGGTCGGTCTCGCCTTCCACCGCCCTGACCCGGCCAGGCCCCGCAGCCGCCGCCTCCAGCGTCCTGACGGAGGTCGTTCCGACGGCGATTACGCGTCCCTGCGCATTGTTGATGACATCCGCAGCCTCCGGGCTGACAGAGATCCACTCTCCTTCCAGCCGGTGGCCGTCCAGCGTCTCGGAGCGCACCGGCCGAAACGTGCTCGCCCCGATATGCAGCGTCACCTTGACGACGCCCACCCCCTGAGCCTTCAGCTCTTCCAGAAGCTCCGCAGTAAAATGCAACCCCGCCGTGGGAGCGGCTGTGGAGCCCTCTCTGGCTCCATACACTGTCTGATACCGTTCGCCCGCCGGCAGCGGCTGGCGGACATAGGGAGGTAGAGGAGTCTCGGCAATCTGCCGGATCTTCTCTTCCGCGCCTTCGGAGCAAAGCCGCACCAGGCGGCTGCCGTCGTCCAGACGCTGGACAACCTCCGCGCGGACCCCGTTCTCCCCTTCGCCGAACAGCACCTCATCCCCGGCCCGCAAGCGCCTTCCGGGTTTCATCAGCGCCCTGTAGAGGTTATCCCCTGCGCGCTGCAGGAACAGGGCTTCCACCGCGGCCCCGGTAGGCCTGCGTCCCCGAAGGCGGAACGCCGAGACTCGCGTGTCGTTCACCACCAGCACGTCACCCGCACGCAGGAAACGTCCGATCTCCCGGAACCGGCGGTGCTCCACGCGACCCGTCTCGCGCTCCAGCACCAGCAGGCGCGAAGCGCTCCGGTCCTGCAGCGGCTCCTGCGCGATCAGATCGGGCGGAAGGTGATAATCAAAATCCGCCGTGCGAAACGTAAGAGCTTCTCCGGAAAGACCCTGTGTCACCTCCGCAACCCTGCCAGAAACGAAAGAAGCAGGGTCAGCAACACACTGGCGACAATGCAGGTCACAATGGGGAAGTAGAACGTGAAGCCTCCGCGGCGGATGACGATATCCCCCGGCAGAATGCCCCCGCGGGATCCGGCCAGGTGTTCGATGGCCGTCACCACCGCGCCGAAAACAACCAGCAACAATCCTGCAAAGATGATGAACTTCCCCATAACAGACCCCGCGGCTTGCGCCGCGGCAACACGCATCCGACTCCCCATTTTACCGACCGGAGAGGACGGGGGTCAAGAAGGAAAACCTCTTTTCCTGGCCAACTTTCAGACCCAAACCTTGACCTTGCCTTCGGGCAACGGGCAAGGGTCGCGGCTGCGTCTGCTGTGTTGCAAAGTTGTTGCGTTGCGGCGCGGAGGATTGCGCGTCGGCTGCGCCAAAGAGATGAAAGGTGGGATGTCCCGGCCTCGCTGGCGGCGCAGAGCCGCTTGAGGCGAATCTGGCGGAAGGATGGACGATCCGGAAGATGGCACGCAAGACAGGCGCAAACGTCACGAGAAGAGAGTTCCTGAAAGGTGCCTCCACGGCGCTGGCTGTGGGGGCGGCGGTTGGCAGCGGGCTCGCCCCGCGCAGGCTCCGGGCGCAGGGCGCTGTGGCGCCACCCAGTGAGAGGATCCTGCTGGCGTTCATCGGAGTGGCGGGGCGCGGCTCGGCCCTGATGAACGATTTCAAACGCCTGCCGGAGACGGTGATCACCGATGTCTGCGACGTCTACCGGCCACACGCGGAAGCCGCGCGGGAGCTGGCGGGCGGCCGCGCCGAGGTCTACTCTGACTTTCGAGAACTGCTGGAGAAGACGAAGGCCGATGCGGTGGTCATAGCCACCCCGCCGCACTGGCACCCGCTTATCTCCATCGCTGCTATGGAGGCGGGAAAGGACGTCTACTGCGAGAAGCCCATGTGCTTGCGCCCGGATGAGGGCGTGGCCATGGTCCGCACCATGCAGAGAACCGGCCGCGTGACACAGCTGGGGACGCAGATCCACGCTGGCGAGAACTTCCGGCGCGTGGTGGAGATCGTCCAGAGCGGCTTGCTGGGCAAGATCACCAGTGTCCGGACCATCGTCTCCCTGAACGAGTATCCGGGCAAGCTCGGAAATGTGCCGGACAGCGATCCGCCCGAGGGAATGGACTGGGATATGTGGCTGGGCCCTCTCCCGAAGCGGCCATTCAACCGCGCGCTGTTTGAATCCGGTGGCCACCGGTATTTCCGCGCGTGCGTGGGAAGCTGGGTGAACGAGCTTGGCCCCCACATTATGGATCTGGCCTTCTGGGCGATGGACCCGGGGATCCCGCGCTCCGCGCAAGCGTCAGGCGGGCGGTTCGCCTTGCAGGACGTCAGCGACATCCCGGATACGGTGGATATGCTGTTCGAGTATCCGGACTTCTCGATGACCTTCACGCACACCGCCACCAACGGATACAACTTCGGCTTCGGCCCCGAGCCGGACCGCGGACGGCGCCTGATGGTCTTGTTCCATGGCACTCAGGGCACTCTGGCGGCGGACTACGGATCCTACCGGCTGTTCCTGGAGGGCGGCAAGGCCGAGGACGTAAAGCTGCCGGAGCCCAGCATCCCCCGTTCGCCGGGGCATCAGCGGGAGTTCCTGGACGCCGTCAAGACGCGACAGCAGCCGCCATGCAACTTCGAGTATCATCTGCCGCTGGCGGTGGCCATCGGCATGGGACACGCCGCCCTGTTCTCGGGGGAGAAGCTCTCCTGGAATGACCGGAGGCAGCGTGTGGAGGGCTCCCGGGCCGCCGTGGCAGAGGCCACCTCGCGCTACCGGGCTCCCTGGCAGTTGCCGAAGGTGTAAAGAGGGTGGAGACCCGGGAGGCCTCGTGCCTTCCACAGGGAGAATGCCGATGGACAGACGGGATTTCCTGAAAACGGCGGCAAAAGCCGCGGCAGCCGCCCAGGTGGGTGCGGCAGTGCTGACAAAAGGATCGGAGGCGGCGGTGGAGCAGAAGAATGGCAGGTTCAAGAAAGCGATTGTTCTCGGCATGGTCCAGGGCGAGATGTCCACACCGGACCGCTTCAAGCTGGCCCGGGACTGCGGCTTTGAGGGCATCGAAGTTCCGCCGCCGATGACCACCGAAGCAATCGCGGATGTGCAAAAAGCCGTGCATGAGTCCGGCATTCCGGCGCACTCGGTCATCTTCGGTGGGTGGGGGAAGCCTCTATCGCATCCCGATCCGGCGGTTCGCCGTCAGGGGCTGGAGGATCTCAAAACGGCCCTGAAGGGCGCGAAGGAGATCGGCGCGGACGGCCTTCTGCTGGTCCCCGCCGTAGTGAACAAAGAGACCCGTTATGTTGATGCCTACCGGCGTTCGCAGGAGGGCATCCGTCAGGCGCTGGACCTGGCGGCCAGCCTGAAAGTGCGCATCAACATCGAGAACGTCTGGAACAAATTCCTGCTGAGCCCGTTAGAGTTCGCCCGCTATATAGACGAGCTCCGCTCGCCCTGGGTAAGGGCCTACTTTGATGTTGGGAATGTCATAGACTTCGGATGGCCGGAGGACTGGATCCGCACGCTTGGAGACCGGATCGTCAAGGTTCATCTGAAGGATTTCCGGCGTGACGGCCGCAAGTGGGTGCCCCTGGGCGAAGGCGACGCGGACTACCCGGAGGTCCGCCGGGCCCTGGACCAGGTGAAATACTCCGGCTGGCTGACGTGCGAGCTGCCGGCAGGAGACGAAGCATACCTGAAAGAGGTTGCGCGCCGGGTTGACCGGATCATCGCCGGCCAGGATCCGCTGGAGGCGTAGGAAAGAAGCGGGCTTTTGCGGCGTGCCGAGGTGGGAAGGAGTGATGGAGCCGGACATTACCGCTGGCGAGATCCGGCGTCTGAAGGCGCTGAGGAGAATTGTGGCGGAGGCGCGGGAGGCGCAACGGGCGTGAGGCCGCTCTTCGCGGTCCACGTTGACAGAACCGGGCCGGCCCAGCACGGTCTGCCCCCTGGCCTGCGCGAGGCCTACGGCGGCGATCTGACCTTCCCGGACCCTCCGCCGGGACGGCCATATGTTTTCACCAACTTCGTAGCCACCCTGGATGGAGTTGCGGTGCTGGGAGTAGAGAAAGGTTCGGAGGGCCGGGTCATCTCCTATGGCAGCGCGGACGACCAGTGGCTGATGGGCCTCCTGCGCGGGGCGGCGGATGCGGTGCTGGTGGCTGCAGGCACGGCTCGCGCCGAGCCGCGGCACACTTGGACTGCCCGTGCTCTTCGGCGCGCAGATGCTGCGGCCATTGAAGAGTGGAGGATCTCGCAGGGCCGCCCGCTTCATCCCATCCAGTGCTTCGTGAGCGCGTCCGGTTCGTTGCCGGAAGAGATGGCCGTTTTCGGGCGGGACGATCTCAGGGTCATCATTTACACCACCCGTGCGGGCGAGCAGTCCGCAGCAAGCCTGCGGGAGCGAGGTGCCGACGTGCGAGTCTTCGAGCGCGACAGCCGGGTGGATCTGACAGCCGTCCTGCGGGATCTCGGGGAGACGGCCGGCGTCAGGTATCTTCTTTGCGAGGGCGGACCTTCTCTGTTCGGCCAGATGCTGGCGCTCCGGCTGGTGGACGAATGCTTCCACACGGTATCGCCCCGCCTGGCGGGCCTGGGGGATGCGCAGTCCCGGCGGCATCTGACCGGGAGCGGGATGTGGCTGCCGCAGGAGACTCCGCGCCTGCAGCTTCTCAGCTTTCGCACCGGCATCCGCGACCCGGACCACCTCTTCCTGCGCTACCGCGTGCTGAACAGGGACCCGTGACCCGTCCGACTTTCTCCACCTCCCCCTCGTCTCGATGGTCGAGTAGCGCGCCGAAGGCGCGCGTATCGAGACCAGTTTTCGGCAGCCGTGGTTTCGACTCGTCCGGCTTTGCCGGACGGCGCAACCACCGTAGTTACCGGAGAGGCACCCGGAAGCGGTTCCGCGGAGGTGGAGGATGGAGCCACTTGGCAGCACGGCCGCCGGTAAGGGTTCACCCGTCCCGGAACAGCCGGAGTCAGCCGATGATCCCGCCGGGCCAACGCGAAAGCACCTCCGGGTCGTGCGCCGGAAGCACGAAGTCTCCCATCGTGCGGATCTTCTCCAGCGCCTTCCACCACGCGTTCACATCCGTCCATCCGGGCGGGCGAGGCGTTTCCAGATTCTCATACTTGTAGATCAGGTCCCCGGGCAGCACCGCCACCCCCGCCTGCGTCTGGACGGCAAGGCCCACGCTGCAGGGGGAATGCACTCCCAGATGAAAGGCGTGGATGCCGGGAAGGACCTCGCCGTCCTCCACCAGCATCAGAGCGTCCTCTCCGCGCCGCCGAAGTGCCTCCGCCACATCGCCCGCCAGAGCGTCCAAGCCGGGGAAGCCTGTCCTGCCCGCCACCATGACAGCGTTCGGAAACAGCCCAAAGCTGTCATAGTGATCTCCGTGAAAATGGGTGACGAAGACGTGACTGACCTGTTCCGGACTGACACCTGCCGAGGCAAGCAAGGCAAGCGTGCGCTCCTCTGGCCGCTGGCGGACGCCGCCCGGGATATAGGCCTCAACACCCCGGTTGAAGCCCTCCACATCCGAGACGCCCGTCTCCACGAGCATCGGAGCTGCTCCGCCCTCGATGAGCCAGACATACAAGTAGAAAAGACTGGTCTGTTCGCCCCCGTCGTGGAACGTGATGTAGTCGCGGACGTTGCACTCGCCGTTCTTGAGCGCGCGGATCCGGTATGTCACGCTCCGATGCCCCGCGGAAAGATGCCGGGAATGGCTGGTTCATGAGATGGCACCACGATGTCGGCCTCACTGCGGATGAGATCCATCGCGCGGCGGCACTCCCCCACGTCGTGGAAGACCCCCACCGGAATGCCGCGCTCCAGGTTGGCGGCAAGCGACACGGTGTCGCCCGTCAGGCAAGCTCGCCCCGCCGCGGTGTCCACAAGGACCGCCTGGCTGCAGGGGGTGTGCCCGCCGACCCACATCGTCCGGATGCCCGGAGCTACCTCCACATCGTCAGCCGCCACTGTCCGGTCCTTCGCGGTGCGGGTCAGGATCTCCAGGGTCTTGCCCGGCGCCCAGGAGCCTTTCCAGCCGTTGGCGGTGGCAAGCTCCAGCCCCTTTCCCGACACATAGATGCGCGCGGAGGGGAATTGATCCAGGCAGTCCACGTGGTCGAAGTGCAGGTGCGTGATGATGACGGCCCCGATGTCGTCTCCCTTCAGCCCGAAACGCGCAAGCTGCTCGCGCGTGGTCTGCCCCGGTTCCTGGGTGATGGGCTGGCGCAGCACGTGGGCGGCTCCACGGTTCATCTCCTCCACATTGTCCAGCCCGGTGTCCACCAGCACGGGCCGCTCGCCGCCCAGAATCAGCCAGACATAGCAGGAGTAGGGCCAGCTTTCCGCCGGATCGCCTTCGTGAAAGGCGTGATTGCCCGCGATCACGCAGCGTCCGTTTAGCAGGGGATGGATCACGTAGCGGTATTTCATTGCGCCGGTCTCCTTTGTCCGGGGAACTCAGGGATCCGGCTTTTATACAGCGGAGTCCCCGACGGCACGGAGTCTACTCCAGCGCGATCTGCACGTCCACCTCTTCGCCGAACTCGGAAGGAGACACGCGGACCAGAAGCCGGTAGTCCTTCCGGCCCATCCGGACCGCAATCTCGCCGCTGCAGCTTTCCCGCACCGGTGCGATGTCCAGACCGGCCATCTTCTTGAAGCGTGCAATCAGAGGCGCCTCGATGTACTTGGGAATGACGGCCAGCTCCGCCTCGTGCGAGCCCACTTCGTAGACCACACTGACGCTGTCCTCGCGCGGCAGGATGCGGAGCGCGGCGGCGCCTCCCCGGATGGCCTGCTCGATGAGCGCGTGGGCGATCCTGATGATGGGAGCCTCCTCGGTGGCAGCCTGCAAGGCATTCAGATCGCTCCAGACCTTCTTGGCCGCTTCCGCCCCGGTCTCAAGGTCGCGCAGGGTCAGGGCGATGATGCGTCGGGCCGATGACGGAGGTTCGGCGGGAGGAGTCGTGAGCAGACGCTCCACTTTGGCGATCTGGCCGCACTCCTCGCAACGCTCCACGTGCGCAGCGACGGCAGCGTTCAGACCGTCATCCAGAACACCCGCCACATAACCGCTGATGTATTCCCGGACCTGTTCGCACTCCATAAGCATTCGCACCCCGGAGAGCACCCCGTGTTCCGCCCTGCCACCGGAGAGCGCTGTCTGCCTCACATTCGCTCCTCTTTATTGACGAAAACCGTCCCCGATTTGTGCCCGACCGACAGCAAGGGTAAGGCGCTGCCCACCTTTCCTGGTCTTACTTCTACCACCCTCTGTCCGGATCTTCCCGCCAAAACCACACTGCGCTTTCCCTGGATTTGACATTTCTGCTCTGGAGAGCAAGCGCCGCACCTGCTTCGTGGAAGATACAACTCCGGGACGGCTGTCATTTGACAGCCATATTGCCGGCGGCTAACATACCTTGTGCCGCCGGGCGGCAGAGGACGGAATATGCTGAGACTGAACGAGATCGCGGAGGACATCCGGGAGCTGCTGGATGCCAAGAACGCCGTCAGGGAGGAAGCCCTCAGGCTCTCCCGGGAGGCCATCCGGTTCGCCGCCAACTCCATCCGCGCCACGCACCGTCAGGAGTGGGAGGAAGCCGAAGCCCTGATGGCCGAGTCGCGCTCCCGTGTGCTGGAGTGCAAGGAGCTGCTGAAGGATCATCAGGACATCTATTTCGCGGGATACACGCAGGATGCCCAGAAGGAGTACGCTGAGTGCGAGTTGACCATGGACATCGTCCGGGGGCGGCCTCTCAAGAGCCCTCAGGAACTGGGCGTGGAGCCCGCCCCGTGGCTCAATGCCCTGGGTGAGGCCATCGGCGAGACGCGCCGGCACGTGCTGGACACCATCCGCAGGGGGGATGTGGCGCGAGCCGAGGAGCTGCTGGAGATCATGGACGAGGCGTACTATGTCCTGGTCACCTTCGACTACCCGGACGCCGTAACCAACGGACTCAGGCGGACAACGGATATGGTCCGTGGGGTCACGGAGCGCACGCGCGGAGACCTGACAACCACCATGCGTGAAGAGGAGCTTCAGAAGGCCATCGCCCGCGCCGTGGAGAAACTGGGCTCCTGAGGCGGCCGGACAGAAGCCCAGCCTGCTTCGCGCGGCCGGCCCGATGCGCCGGCCTTTCTGTTTGCGTTATCCCCGTGTCCGGGCGGCAGGACGCACATGCTTGACGAGGCTATCGCCACAGTTCGGAACGCCTTTCGGGGGAGTCCCTTTGAAGGAAAGCTGTTCCTGGTGGGGGGACTCATCCGCGATCGTCTGCTGGGCCTGCCGCCCGAGCAGGATATTGATCTCGTCTGTCTCTGCGATGCGCTGGAGGCCGCCCGGTGGCTCCAGGATGCCGGTGTGGCCGATCACTCCCCAGTGGTTTACCCCCGATTCGGCACGGCAATGGTATCGGTTCGCGGGATTCAGGTGGAACTGGCCACCGCCCGGCGCGAAACCTACGCGCCTGATAGCCGGAAGCCGGACCGTGTAGAGCCGGCCACGCTGGAAGAGGATGTCCTGCGGCGGGACTTCACTGTCAACACGCTGCTGGAAGATCTCTTTACGGGAGGACTGCTGGATCTCACCGGCCGGGCGCTCCGGGACCTGGAAGCCCGCATCATCCGAACTCCGCTCGACCCTAGGGAGACATTCATCGACGACCCGCTACGGATGCTGCGGGCCGTGAGGTTTGCGGCCAAACTGGAATTCCAGATCGAGGAGGACACCTGGAATGCCATCCGGGAGTGCGCCGGACGCCTGGAGATCATCAGCCGGGAGCGCATCCGCGACGAGCTGGCCAAAACCCTGATGCTGCCCCCGCGCCGCGCTGCAAGAGGCCTTGATCTGATGATGCTAAGCGGCCTGATGGCGCAGTTTGCTCCGGAAATCGCGCAGATGGTGGGCGTTGATCAGAACGTGTTCCATCTCTACGACGTCTGGACGCATACCCTGAAGGCCATCGAGAACCTTCCGGATGAATCCTGCCTGGACGAGCGCCTGGCGATGTTGCTCCACGACGTGGGCAAGCCGCGCACACGCACGGTGGACGGGGCGGGCGGGGTGCATTTTTACGGGCATCAGCAGGTGGGCGCGGAGATGGCATGCGAGTTTCTCCAACGTCTGAAGTTTCCCAACCAGACTGTCGGTCGGGTTGCCCGTCTGGTGGCGCAGCATATGCGGATCGGGGAATACTCGGACGAGTGGTCTGACAGTGCGGTGCGGCGGCTGGTGCGTGATCTGGGCGAAGATATGGAGTCGCTTTTCACCATCGCGGAGGCAGACCGCGCCGCCTGCAACCCGGAGCATCACTATCTTGATCTTGCCGTGGTCCGCGGGCGCATCCGGAAGGTGCAGGAAGAGGCAGACTACGCCAGGGTGCAGAGCCCGCTGAACGGGAAGGAGATCATGCGCATCGCGGGGTTGGAGCCGGGACCGGAGGTAGGCAGGCTGAAGGACTATCTGGTGAACGAGATCCTTGAGGGGCGGCTGGCCGAAGGCGACCGCGAGACCGCTGAGCGGCTGCTGCGCCGGAAACTGGAGCAGGATTATGGCCGTCAAGGGGATTAAACGCCCGTCGGGGCCGCCGGTCATCGAGAACCGCAGAGCCCGTCACGACTACTTCATCGAGGATACCTTCGAGGCGGGGCTGGAGCTGAAAGGCTCCGAGGTCAAAAGCCTGAGGCAGGGAAATGCCAACCTGCAGGATGCCTACGTTCAGGTAAAAGACGGCGAACTCTGGGTGTTGGGGATGTTCATCCGCCCCTACGAAATGGCCAACCGATGGGCGGCCGAGGAGCGCCGTCCGCGCAAGCTGCTGGTCCACAAGCACGATATCCTGCGCCTGGGCCAGAAGGTGCAGGAGAAAGGCCTTACCCTGGTTCCCCTGAAGGTCTACTTCAAGCGTGGGTGGGCCAAGATGGAGGTGGGTGTCGCTCGCGGCAAGAAGCAGTATGACCGCCGTCAGGCCATCAAGGAGCGCGACATCCAGCGGGCGCTTCGCCGCGGCGAGGAGTGAACTTCCCCGCCCTGCTTTCCGTTGACCTCCGCAGGGTAAATACTTCCCGGCACACTGTACGGAAGGAGGAAACATTCCAGCGATGAAAGCCATTCGCGTTCATGCGCCCGGCGCGCCCGAGGTCATGAAACTGGAGGATGTCCCGGATCCTCAGCCCGGCGCAGGGCAGGTGGTCGTGCGGATCAAGGCGGCCGGTGTCAATCCGGTGGATACATACATCCGCGCCGGTGCCTATGGGCAGGTGACGTGTCCCTTCACCCCCGGTATGGACGGAGCGGGAGTAGTGGAGAGTGTAGGAGAGGGCGTCGAGCGTGTCCGTCCCGGCGACCGGGTCTTCGTGGCCGGCTCCATTTCCGGCACATACGCGGAGCTTGCCCTGTGCAGCGCGAAGCGCGTCCATCCCCTTCCGGATAACCTGTCCTTTGCGCAGGGGGCGGCTCTGGGCGTGCCGTATTCCACAGCCTACACGGCCCTGTTCGACCGCGCATGGGCGGCGTTGGGGCAGACGGTGCTGGTTCACGGCGCTAGCGGCGGCGTGGGTATCGCGGCCGTTCAGCTGGCGCGTCAGGCCGGCCTAACGGTCATCGGCACCGCCGGCAGCGAGCGAGGCAGGCAGCTCGTGCTGGAGCAGGGGGCGCACCACGTGGTGGATCACTCCCGCAGCGGCTATGAGGAAGAGATCATGCAGCTCTCCGGCGGACGGGGCGTAGACATCATTCTGGAGATGCTCGCCAATGTGAACCTTGCCCGCGACCTGAAGCTGCTGGCCCGGAAGGGCAAGGTGGTGGTCATCGGCAGCCGCGGAGAGGTCACCATAGATCCTCGGGACACCATGCGGCAGGATTCCAGCGTCATTGGTCTGCTGGTGCTCAGCTATACGGAGGACGAACTCGCGGATGTCTTCCGCCGGATGGCACCCGGCCTGGCGTCCGGGGTCCTGACGCCGGTCGTGGGTACGGTGTTGCCTCTTGCGGAAGCTCCGAAAGCGCACGAGCAGGTGCTGGCTCCGGGGGCATACGGGAAGATCGTCCTCGAGCCCTGATGGCAGGCGCCTGATATCGTAGGAACCGGCCGGCCGACTGCAGGCGGCCGGCCTTTGTCAAACCCCGAGCCCTGGTCAGGGTGAGCTTACGTCGGATCCTCGCCGTGGCAGAAGCAGTGGCAGGCGCTGAGGCGGAGAGCCTGCCTGCCTCAGGCTACTGATCCCGGTGATGGTAACGAAGCTGCCGGCGGCCGGAGGCACAGGGAGAGTGGATGTGTCCACCCTCAGAGGCCTGCCCGACCCGTCATCCAACGTAACGTATCCCGTCCCGGTTTCGGTCACCGTTCCCCATGCGCGGATGAGCAGCCCGATGGTGTTCACTCCTGTCCCGCCTGTCACTCCGTATTGCCCGAGCGGCGGCGTTCCGAAGTCGCCTCCGCCGATGGCGCGCTGGATCATCCCCAGAGGGGCAAGCGGCGGGGCGCTTGACGTGACGATCACAAAGGACGCCACGATCTGGCGCTCCCCGTCAGGGGTGGTGCCGGTCGTGCCGGTCACCTGCACGATGCTGCCTTCTGTCAGGCCGGGAACGGGCCAGAATGGAACGCTTATGCGCATCCCGCTGGATCGGTCCGCTTCCTCCAGATAGAAGAAGCCATTGAAATCCAACGCCCCTGAGGTAGCGATCTTGCCTGCGACACCCACGTAGCGACCGTCCGGCAGCGTCTTTGCCGCGTCCAGCCTGGGCAGCATCTCCGGCGTGACGCCCGTCGCGGGATGCCAGAAGCCGATCCAGTGCCGTCCCCCGCTTGCTTCGGAATAGCCTGCCACAGCCTGTCCGATGGAACTGTCCAGCCTGATAGAGCCGCCGGTCTGGGTTTCGCCACCCGAATTGATGGAGGACCAGCCGATCCGGTAATCCTGGCTCCAGCCACGCGGAGCACTTAGCACGACGGTCGTCGCCAGCGCAATGAATGTCCAGCTCCGCATTTTGTTCCTCAGTTCACCAGGTACACGCAACTGCTCGAGTTGATCTCGACTGCTGTGGTCCTGTTGTTGACGATCTCCAGGCGCATCTGAGGAGCAAGGGCGGGAACAATCAAGATCGCGGCGAATGACGACTGCTGAAAGTTGGCACCCGCAATCGGCTGTATGGACGGGGTTGCGAAGTCCGCTGTCCCGATGAGGGCCCAGCTATTATTCGGAGTCAAGTAACGTATTCTGATGCGGATCAGTTCTGGCTGAGTGTAATTGCTTGTCGTAAACAGTGTGAACCGCAGTTCCTTGTAACCATCGCAGTTGATGGAAGGCGACCAGATTGACGCTCCCGGGTTAACGGTCATGTTTGACGTCCACAGCTGGATGTAGCCGCTCTGCGTCGTCGTCTTCACCGTGTTCTGCGAGGTATCTATCCTTACCGTGTTCTGGGATGTATCTATTCTGACTGCCGGGCTGTTGGCCACATTGACAGAAGGGGTCCCCGTGATGCCCACGTTCCAGGCTCCGCTCTGGCTGACCGGCAGCGGATTGGGAATGTTCAGACCGGCCAGAGTGATGGTGTTGCCCGACTGCGTGATGGAGATGTTGTCCCCCGCCGCCAGCGTCACATCTCCCTTCAGGGAATTCAGGCTGGTGACCGCCGCGTCGGGGAGCACATGCTCCGCAGTGAGGGACCGGAGGGCGAACGGAACTGAGGCCAGACGGACCCTTGGGCTCAGGGCGATCCCCCCGACCCTGGTCTCCAGCCACGCAGTGACCGGGAGACCTGAGTCCGGAAGAGGAACCTCCTTGCCGAGAAGAGTGGTGAAGAGCCCCCCTGACACAGACACCACCCTTCCGGACTCCTGCCAGACCGGCGAACCGCCAGTCTGGGTCGCGTAGATTGCAAAATCCATCACGTAGCTACCGTCCGCCACGGGTTGGCCGGCCGCGTCGGTCAGGCGTCCCTGGTATGAGATCTGCCGGGGAACATCGGCGAGCGCGGCGGTAACGACAAAAAAACTAATCAGGCAGAGGCAAAAAAACACCCCTGCCCCTCTGGTCTCCAAAGGTCGCAAGGCTGGACCTCCTTTCTCTCCGCAGAAGTGAAAAGTTCACCGCCGGCGCGGGTTCCCGGCAGTCTGGCGAACCCACTTTCATTCTCCCACGGAATTTCCGCCGCGTAAAGTGCAAAAATCGCCTATCGCACCCTGTCACGCCACTCGGGGAAGTCGCGCAGGAAGAGCGGCAGCACGTTGTCCAGCTTGCCTTCCACGAAGTAGAGCTTGCCGCGCACGCCCACGGTGCGCCCCACGGGGCAGTCCGGGAACATCGGATCTGCGTGGATGCAGGGGATGTCCGCGTTCGTCATAATCTTGTAGCTGTTGTCGAAGGCCAGTGCCACCAGCCGACGGCCGTCCTCGGAGACCGTGGTGATGAGCGGGATATCTGCCTGCTCATCCGCCCACCAGCTCCGTTCGATCTGCGCCTTCGGAAGCGGAGGGAGGTCGGCCGTGTTCGTGACGATGAAGAACGGCTTCTCGCCCGGTTTCAGACCCGGTCTGGTCCGCGCAAGCGCCACCCATTTTCCCTTCACCCGGATGAACGTCCGCTCCGCGCGGGGATCCTCGAAGCCTTGCACACCCTTCTGGATAAGGCAGTACTGGTTGCCCGAGTCCGTCATATCCGCCACGTATCCGTTCGTGATGGTTGACACGATCTCGACATCCGTCTTTCCGGGACGGATGCGCACCGAGAACGAGATGCCGTTCTCCAGAGCGCAATCGTAGAACAGAATGCCCTGGCGGCTGCGCTTCCACTCCAGCGGATGCTTCGGTATCGTGACGGGCGGCATGTCCGGGCGCGAGTGGTCTATGAACAGCAGCCCGTGGTTGCTTCCGATGGTCTCCGGAGATCTCAGGATCCACCGTCCTTGTTGATCCCAGGGCGGAGAGATGGCAACGGACATCGCGTGGGGGTAGGGGCCCTCCACCGGCACGGGCTCCACTTTCACCGTTGCTTTCCCCTGGTCTGCCATCACTCCTCCTGCCGTCAGAAAGGCCGCCAGCGCGGCTGCAAGGACTTTCAATCTGATCTCATCCTCCGCTTCCAGCTTCGCCCGGATGGCACGGGCAAACGCCGGTATTGTATCCGTCCCGCACGCCGGCCGTCCTTTTGCGCGAAAGGGCGTGATATAATGCCTGTGCCCGGCCGCCGCAGTGCCCGGGAAAGCGGTCGGGATTCCAGTGTCTGCCTCCGGCGTCAGGCGCGCTTAAAGCAAGTGTTGCGGCACATCCTGAGACGCCGCCGGAGAGGAGGGTTCACTTGCACGCTCTCTATCTGATTCTCATCTCGCTGCTGGTGCTGGGTCTGGCTTATCGCTATTACGCCGCATTCCTGGCAGCCAGGGTCGCAGTCGTGGAGGCGGAGCGGCGCACTCCGGCTCACGAGTTCCGCGACGGCCGCGATTATCATCCCACCAACCGCATCGTTCTGTTCGGGCATCACTTCGCCGCCATCGCCGGAGCAGGGCCGCTCATCGGGCCTGTGCTGGCCGCGCAGTACGGATACCTGCCGGGCGCCATATGGATCCTTGTGGGAGCCATTTTCGCCGGGTGTGTGCACGACTTCATCCTGCTGCACGCGAGTGTCCGGAACGGCGGACGGTCGCTGTCGCATATTGCGCAGAAGTATCTGGGGACCGTGGCCGGCTGGTGCACCGGACTGGCCATCCTGTTTATCATCATCGTGGCGCTCGCGGGGCTGGCCATCGTGGTGGTCAACGCGCTCCGGGAGAGTGCCTGGGGCACCTTCACCCTGCTCTGCACCATCCCTATCGCGCTCCTGATGGGTCAGTGGCTCTACAAGATCCGGCCGGGGCGCGTGGGAGAAGCATCCGCCATCGGAGTGGTCTTGCTGCTTGCGGCGGTCGTCGCGGGCGGGCCGGTGGCGCACTCGGCGTTTGGGAAGTACCTCGTTTTCACAGAGCAGCAGATCAAGGTGGGACTGGCCCTGTACGGGTTCATCGCGGCGGTGCTGCCCGTTTGGATGCTGCTGTGTCCGCGCGATTATCTATCTACCTATTTGAAGCTGGGAACAGTGGCGCTTCTTGCAGTGGGGTTGATGATCGTCAACCCCGAGCTGCGCATGCCGGCCACCACGCCGTTCCTGCCCGGTGGGGGGCCCATCGTGCCGGGACCGGTGTGGCCCTATGTCACCATCACCATTATGTGCGGGGCCATTTCGGGGTTCCACGCCCTCATCGTCAGCGGCACCACCCCCAAGATGCTGAACTCCGAATCCGAGATGAAGTTCATCGGTTACGGAGCCATGGCGGTGGAGGGCTTTGTGGCCATCCTGGCTCTCATCGCGGCGTGCGCCCTGCACCAGGGAGACTACTTCGCCATTTCCACCAAACCCGAAGTGTGGAGCGCTCTTTCCGCCAGCACCGGGATTTCAACGGTGGAGTTGCCCGCTCTGTCCGCGGCGGTTCAAGAAGACCTGATGGGGCGTCCCGGCGGCTCCGTCACGCTGGCGGTGGGGATGGCGTCGGTCTTCTCCGGACTTCCGGGGATGAAGGCCATGATGGCCTACTGGTACCACTTCGCCATCATGTTCGAGGCGCTCTTCATCCTTACCACCATAGACACCGGCACGCGCGTGGCCCGCTTCATTCTGCAGGAGATGCTGGGCAAGGTGTATCGTCCTCTGGGATCCAGCACGTGGATGCCCGGAGTGGTGCTGACGAGTGCGCTCATCTGTCTGGCCTGGGGCGGGCTGCTTTACGGGGGCACCATCTCCACCATTTGGCCGATGTTCGGTCTGGCAAACCAGCTGCTGGCGGCTCTGGGGCTTGCCATCGGCACTTCCTACCTGCTCCGCGCCGCCCCGAAGCGCATCTACGCCGCCACCACGTTTCTGCCGTTCGTGGTGCTGGCTGTCACCACTTACGTAGCCGGGTTCATGAACCTGTCCAGCTACATGCAAAAGTCCACGCGGATTTTCGACATGTTCTTCGTCAACGCGCTGCTCTCCATCGCCATGCTGGTGCTGAGCACCGTCATCGTGCTGGTGTCCGTCCGGGGCTGGCTGAACGGCCGGTCTCTGGTGGCGGCCCCCGTTCAGGATAGCTCGGCGGCGTGATGGTGGATGCTGCACAGCGCAGACCCATCAGGCTGGAAGTCTCGCCGGAGGCTGCCGGACGCGCGGCCGCGGAAGCGCGGGGGCGCGCCCTGACCCTGCAGTTCCGAGAGTTGCAGCCGGGAGGCTGCTGTGCGGCGGGAGCGATGGTACGGCTGGTGTGGCGAAGCCTGGCGGACGCCTCGGCGGATCCGGACCTTGTCCCTGTGGGAGATGCGGGCGGCGTTCCGCTGTTCTGCCATCACGTGGTGGCCCGCTTCGCCGCCGAACACCCGGTGCGCATTGTTCTCCGGCGGTTCGGACCGTGGCGGTGGCTGGCCATACAGGCCGACCGCGATCCGGCGATGTGGAGCTTCTTCGGTGACGGTCCCTTCGGCGGCGCGGATTCCGGTTGCGCCCCGGAGCGTTGATTGGGGTAATATCCTCCCGGCCGGGGTCCGGCGCCAAGCTGGTCCGGTGTATTTGAGAGATCGAACAGGGAACGGGGAATCCGGTCAGTGGAGTCTACGAAATATCTCATCATTGGCGGCGGGCTGGCGGCCGCCACGGCTGCGGAGGAGCTGGTCCGCGCGGATGAGTCGGCCAGGGGCGCGACGGTCATCCTGACGGCGGAAGCCGAACTGCCTTATCATCGCCCCCCTCTTTCCAAGGGTTTCCTGACGGGCAGCGAGAAGCGCGAGGACCTTTTCGTGCATCCGGAGGATTTTTACTCCTCCAACGGAATCGAAGTCCGCTTCCGTACCCGGGCCCGGCTCATAGATCCCGCATCCCGGGTGTGCGAACTGGAACTGAACCGCTCCATTGCATTCGAGCGGGCGCTCATCGTCACCGGCGCCTCGCCGGTGCGTTTCGAGGGCCCGGGCCGGGCGTTGGAAGGCGTCCACTACCTGCGCAACATCCAGGACGCAGAACGCATCCGCAGGGCCTCGGATGACTGGAACGAGGTGGCCATAATCGGAGCCGGGTTCATCGGGATGGAACTGGCTGCGGCGTTTGCGGCGCGGGGCATCCGCACGACGGTCATATCGCGGGGCCGCATGGTGCTGGACAAGATGCACAACCCGGAGGTCTCCGCGTTCCTGCAGAGGTATTTCGAGCGGCGCGGGGTGCGCTTCCTCCTGGAGGACGAACCTTACGGTCTGCTGGGGTCCGGTGAGGTCAACCTGATCCACACGCGCGCCGGGCAGAAGGTGGCCTGCGATGGCGTAGTCTTCGGGGTGGGGGCCGTGCCCAATGTGGAACTGGCGCAGGCCAGCAGGCTGCGGGTCGAAAACGGCGTTTTGGTGGACTCGTGCCTTCAGACTGCAGTCCCCGGCATCTACGCCGCGGGCGATGTTGCCATCTTCCCGGACGCCGTCTTCGGGGTACGCAGGCGGGTGGAGCACTGGGACAATGCCGAGTCCCAGGGAAGGGTGGCTGGCCGCAATCTCGCGGGGGCGGGGGAACGGTTCGATCGCGTGTCCATGTATTTCACGGACCTGTTCGACCTTTCCCTTGAAGTCTGGGGGATGCCGCGGGAGGGGGATCGCATTGTCCTGCGTGGCGACCTGAGCGACCGCTCCATCTTCGCCTGGCACCTGCGGGACGACGTGATCAATGCGGCCGTCCTTATGGGCCGCCCGCCGGAAGAGTCGGAAATCGTGGAGAAGATCATCCGTGCCCGGCTTAATGTGGCCGGGCGGATCGCCCTTCTCAAAAACCCGCGAAGGCCGCTTGAGGATCTGCTGTGAATCCCGCCGGGCTCCGCTGCCTGCGGATGCCTGAGCCCGTGCTGTCCTCGCTACGCTGGGTGCAGGAACTGGCCCGGTCGGCATCGGCGCACGACGTTCCGTTTTGCGCCGCTGCCGTTGCGTTCTATGCCTGGCTGTCGCTTTTCCCTCTGCTGCTCATCGGCATGTCGGGGCTGGGAGTGTGGCTCTCTTCTGCGGAGGCCCGTCAGCAGACGCTGGAGGTTCTTGCCCGCTCTGCGCCTGTTCTGCGATCCTCAGGGATAGACTTCGACAGACTCCTTCAGTCCATCGCCGAGGGACGGGGTGAAGCTGGCATCGCCGGCGTGTTGCTGTTGTTGTGGAGCGCCTCTCAGGTGGTAGCCGCCTTGCAGCACTCGTTGAACCGCATCTTTGATGCCAGGCGCAGGAGCATCTGGGGAATCGCACGTCTGAAAAGCGTCGGGTTCGTGGTGTATATGGGACTGCTCTCGGCTCTTTCTCTGGCGGCCACGGTGGCCTTCGGGGTGGTGACGCCTGGCTTGCACGGCAAAATGCTCTATGCGGCGGTCTCGATGGTTCTGAACGCCACTCTGGCGGCCTCCGCTTATGTGCTGCTGCCCAGGGTCCGGGTGCCGTGGAAGCAGGCGTTCGCCGGGGGACTGGTGACGGCGCTGCTCTGGCTGGTGGCAAACGGCGCGCTGGTGGCTTACTTCTCGCAATCAGCGCGCTTTTCCAGCCTGTACGGACCATTGGCTGGTACCGTGGTGGTGCTGATGGCCTGCTATTTCCTGGCGCTGATTCTGCTTCTGGGGGCGGAGATCACCCGCGCCCTGATGCCGCCTCCCCGGGAGATGGCCTCCCGGACTCCCAACAACTGATTTCGCTCAGCCCGCGAAAGTCTTCTCCGCGTTCGAGAAAAGCAGCTTCTGCAAATCCCGTTCCGGGATGCCCGCCTCTCGGATCATCCCAAGGGTCACCGCCGGGTCTGTCACGGGAGCCCCGCTACCGAACATCATCCGGTTTCCGTTGACCGCCGCCCATCCCTCCCGGATGCGGCTGGGCGAGACCTCTCCCGTGGTTTGCAGGTAGATGTTCAGATGCTGCCGGGCCGCCGCGATGGCCGATCTCCAGTCCTTGCCGCCCATTCCCACCAGCACCACCTTGATCAGTTCGAACTTCCGGGCGATCTCCGCGGCCGCGTATACGCACTCCCGGTGGGGCGTGAAGATCAGCAGCGGTTTTGCGAAGCGGCGATAGGCGTTCAGAAGCTCCTCCGCGTCCGCGCTGCTGACCGGTGTGTCCGGCCGTCCCTCGATCATCACCAGCCCGCGGAACTGTTGCTTGGTCAGGTAGCGGCGCATGTCCTGCAGCGCCTCCTCGGGATGGTTGGTGTTCACCACCGCATAGCCCAGCAGCCGCTTCTGTCCCGAAATCTGCTCCGCCAGCCAGGCATTGCCCGCCTCGAAGTCGCTGGAGATAGCCAGCGAACTGGCCACGATGGCATGCGTGATGCCTAGCTGGTCCATCCGCTGCAGGAGCCGCTCACGCCCGAACTCCTCGACGCAGGGAGCCCCGCAGCCCAGTATCGCCAGTGAGTCAATGATTGCCAAGTCGGTCTCCAAACAGCCGTATCGCGTTGCCGGACAGAATGGCTTCCTTGGCTGAGTCCGGGAGCGCCGACATCCGGACATATTCCAGCGAGCCGGTCAGGCTGCCTCGCGGAGCGGATGACCCGAACAGCAACCGCTCCACCCCGATGGCATCGGCCAGCTCTTCCAGAAGCCCCAGATGCGACATTCCGTCCGTCGAGAGATACCAGTTCTCCATAGCGGGAGCCACCGCGGCCACCTCAGACATACAATCGTCGGCCACGTGCACCAGGATGACCGGCAAGTCCCCCGCGTGCGGCACCCGCGACAGAGCTGTGATCTGCCCGGGGCGCGTGATGGCCACCGATACCGGCGTTCCCGTCGGGGCGATGGCCTCGAGGCATCTGGCGAATGGCAGGTAGTCCGCCACCGGCCAGTCGTGGATCTCGGGGAAGAACCGCAGGCACGCCAGTCCCCTGGAAGCCGCCTCCGCCGCGAACTCCCATGGTTTTACCAGGAGGGTGGGGTCCACTGCCGCCGCCGGAGCCAGCATCGCATGGTTGGCCGTTTTCTGCAGCAGCGATTCCAACGTTCCCCGTGTGGTCTCGAAGACGCAATCGGTAGAATGGGCAATGGCCTTCTCCACCCCGTTCGTCCCCAACGTCTGAAGCAGGCGCTCCAGCGAGAGGTCCGCGCCTCCCGCCGGCCAGGAGCCGAAGATCGTGTATGTGTCTATGATCCGCATCAGGTCCGCCTTCCGTTCCCCCGACGCTTATTGCACACGGGCGACATCGGCCGCGCGCCGGAGTCTTCTGACCACCCGGTCCCTTCCCAGCGTCTCGAGAGCGGCGAACAGGGATGGGCCCACCGTCTTGCCCGTGCAGGCGTAGCGGATGGGGTGGATCAGCGATCCACCCTCCCGTCCCAGCTTCTCCCCCGCCTCCCGCACGCGGGCTTCAATGGCCGCCTCGCTCCATTCGCAATCCTTGAGAGCATCCGCAATCCCTTCCAGGAACTGCGCCGCGCCCGGGTCCCTCAGCCACTTGGCGCCCTTCTCTTCGTATTCGAACTCGTCCGTGAAAAAGTAGGAGGCCAGATCCACAATGTCGTGAAGGAAGGTCAACCGGTCCTTCATGACCCGCACGACACTCTCCAGATACCCATCCTGCAGTCCGCCGAGGCCCTTCTCCTCCAGCAGAGGCTTCACCCTCCTGGCCAGATCTCCGTCGGGCAGCATCCGAATATGCTGCCGGTTCAACCAGTCCAGCTTCTGGCGGTCGAAAATGGCGGGATGGTTGACGATGCCCGGAATGTCGAACGCCTCGATCAGCTCCTGTCTCGTCATGACCTCGCGGTTGTCCCCAGGCGACCAGCCCAGCAGGGCCAAAAAGTTCAGCAGGGCATCTGGAAGATAGCCCATCTGCGTGAACTCCCGGAACGACACCGCCCCGTGCCGCTTGGAGAGCTTGGAGCGGTCCGGTCCCAGGATCAGGGCGGGATGGACGAACTGAGGCGGCTCCCAACCGAAGGCGGCATAAAGCTGCACATGCTTGGGAGTGCTGGAGAGCCATTCGTCGCTGCGCACCACGTGAGTGATGCCCATCAGGTGGTCGTCCACGACGTTCGCGAACTGATACGTGGGAAACCCGTCCGCCTTCAGCATCACGAAGTCGTCTATCAGTGCGTTCTCAAACGAGAGCGTCCCGCGGACGTGATCGTGAAACTCAGTCACTCCGTCGAGCGGCATCGCGAAGCGGATGACGTGTGGTTCCTCAGCAGTGTGTCGCGTCTCGCCTGCCCGGCACCGCCGGTCGTATCCAGTGGGCAGCCCGGCTGCCTTCTGCTCCTCGCGCATCTGCGCCAGGCGCTCCGGCGAGCACCAGCACCGGTAGGCCTTTCCCTCCCGGACAAGCTGCTCCGCCAGCTCACGATAGATCTCCAGACGCTGCGACTGGAAGTACGGCCCTTCGTCCCAGTCCAGCCCCAGCCACTTCAGCCCGTCCTGGATCTCTTCGACGGAACCTTCCACGTAGCGCGTCCGGTCCGTGTCTTCGATGCGAAGGATGAACTGGCCACCGTGATGGCGCGCCAGCAGCCAGGCGAAGGCTGCGGTGCGAGCGTTCCCGATGTGCATGCTGCCCGTCGGGCTGGGCGCGAATCGGGTGCGAAGCAAGCTCACTGCCGCCCCTCCCGTCCTCCAGGCGCGCGAAGGGGCGCGCGGAGCGCGCCCCCGCACCTTCCCCGCATCTCAGTACTCTTTGACCACATACTTTCTCTTGGACTTCTGGAACCCCTGATCTTTCTTCTTCGGGTCGAACACCCAGAGTCCCGTCTTGGGCTGACGCGTGAAGCAGGGATAACCGCTCAGGATGGACGCCACCAGCATCCGGGAGACACGGCGGATCAGATTCACCTCCACGAACAGATGCGGATAGCTCATCCCGGAGCTCTGACGCTCCAGCAGGCGGCACATCACCTCGAACGTGGGCAGGCGCTCGTTGTCCGCTTCGTCCTTGAGCTGAAGGAGCTCCAGCAACCGCGCCGGGGCGACAGCGGTCATCTCGTCGGTTTCTCCGGAATACTCCAGATCGAAGACGTCCCAGTCCTCCGTCGCGTTGAGATGGAACAGCCCTCCGGCGATGGGCAGCTCCAGCGCCTCGTACAGGGGCCCCAGTCCGTAGACCAGCCGCGTGTCCAGGTTCACCCATGCCTCGTAGGTGTTCCCGTTGTGGCGGATGCTGATCTGCTGAACGGCCGGCTCCGGCGCGAACAGCCCTTCCGGAAGCTGCGCCAGCGGAAATGTTCCCTCCTGTTTGTGGTGATACTTCAGCACGCAGTCCGCGCGCATTGGGCGCTTCTCGGGGCGCTCCGGCGGATCCTCGTCCCCCACGTCCTGGACAATGGGCAGGTGGATCTCCTTCGCAAGCGAGCTCTCCAGCCCGGCGGGCTCCATCTCCAGGTCGAACCGCTCACCGTCCGGCGTCGCGAAGTCGTATTCCGGGATGATCAGGGATTGCGGAATCTGCAGAACGTGAGCGGGCACTGTGCCGGCCGGGGCAAATCGTCCGGCTCCCAGCCAGATGACCTCGATGTCGTGGCGCAGATGCTCCACGATGGTCTTCTCGGTCGGCTCGTAGGCCTTCTCTCCCTTTTCCAGCTCGAATGTCTGCAGAATGAGATCCTCGATGCGGCAGACCTCTCCCTTCTCCAGGATAGCCCGGCGCATCTCGGCGATATCGTCCTCCGTGACCTCGGGAGGCGCTTCCTCCGCCTCCTCTTCCTCCTCCAGCTCCTCAGCCAGCGTAGCCTCCAGCTTCTTCAGGGCGTTCAGCAGCTCTTTCTCGCGGTCCCTCCGGTAGAGCACCAGCGAGGAAGACATCGCCACCTCGTCATCCTGCCACAGGGCGGTGAGCATCTCGGAGGGATCGAAATAGTCCCGCTGCGCCTCCCAGCCAAAGTATGCCGCTACCTTGAACGGCACCGGATCTTTATTCTCCAGCACCAGCTGAACCGCCGCGGCGGCCGGGTCGGTCTCCCAGTCCAGCGCCGCAGCCGCCGGACGGTAATGCTCGATGAGCTGCTCGTCCAGGAAGTTGTAGTAGATCACATCCTCCGGGCGGTCGTAGTCGGTGTCCAGTAGCCACCCGGACAATCCAAACTCGGTCTCGCCGACAATCGTGAAGTGGGAAGAGTCGCTTGCGAACTTCAGCACCGTCTCCGCCATCACTTCCGGGTCACGTCCCAGGATCTTCGCCATCTCACGTCCTAGGGTCTCCGCGGACAGAGGGCGGCCGGCGCACTTAACCAGCGATTCCAGTATCTCCTCGAACGGATAGTCCGGCGCCTCCCATCGTCCAGCCAGGTCCCACTTGCGGTCCGATGTCTGTGTGAAGCGGGAGGAGGACTTCAGCGCGTGCTTGGCGAGCTTCAGCGTCACAGCCTTGTGATTGACTGCCGTCACCAGCTCGCCCGTCTTGCGTGGTCCGGTATGCAGCAGGATATCCGCCAGACGGTCCTGCAGGACCGTCATCGGCAGGTCTTCCATAACAGCGCTTGGCGCTGCAGCAGTCTTGGGTGTCACCAGATTCTTCCTCCGAGTGTACTCGACCTGTCAATCGTGGACGCAGGAGCGCCTCAGGCGCAACCTGTCGCCACGGCCTTCAGGTCATGGTCGCCCGTTTCGACGACCTTCGCGCGCACGATCTCGCCGGGCCGGATACCATTTCCGGAAAGCTCCACCAGACCATCCACCTCGGGAGCGTCGCGCTCCGAGCGGCCCGTCATCCTTTCCGGTCCCGCCTGGGCTTCCACCAGCACGTCGATCTCCCTGCCCTCCAGCTCCCGCAGCCTCTCGCGCGAGATGCGGCGCTGCATCTCCATCAGCGCGGCCCGGCGCTCCTCGGCCACCTGCCGGGGCACGTCGTTGTCCATCTCAAACGCCGGGGTCCCCTCTTCGTGCGAGTAGACGAACGCCCCGGCATGATCGGGCCTCACCGCCTCCAGGAATTTCAGACAGTTCCCGAACTCCTCATCAGTCTCGCCCGGGAATCCCAGCAGAAACGTGCTGCGAATGGCGATGTGCGGGCAACTTTCCCGCAGCTCGTCCACCAGCCGGAGATACTGCGCTGTGCTTCCGGCCCGGCGCATCCGTTTCAACATCCGGTCGTCTCCGTGCTGGAACGGAAGATCAATATAGGCCGCAAGATTCGGCACTTCTCCAAACAGCTCCACGATGGAGCGGTCCACGCGCCCGGGATGGGCATACATGATCCGCTGCCATCGGAGCCCCTCGATCTTTCCCAGCTCACGCACCAGGCGCGCCAGGCTCCACTCCCCCCGCGTTTCCCGGCCATACAGAGTGGTGTCCTGGCCGACCAGCACAACTTCCTTCAGGCCCAGATCCACCAGCATCCGGACCTCGTCCAGCAGCTTTTCCGCCGGACGGCTCCGCCAGCCTCCACGGAAGGACGGGATGGCGCAAAAAGAACATGTATGGTCGCATCCCTCCCCGATCCGCAGGTATGTTGTCCATGGCGGAGTGGTCATCAGCCGGGCGCCGATCTCCTGCCACTCCGGCGGGGGAGGTGTGGAGACCACCGGGCGTTCGCCGCGAAACGTGGCGCGCAGATACTCCGGCAGCTCCCGGGTATGACCCACACCCACAATGGCGTCCACCTCAGGCATCTCTTCCGCCAGGCGGCCGGCATACCGCTGTGCCAGGCATCCGGCCACCAGCACCTTCCGGCAGCGTCCCCGCTTCTTGCGGCGGACGGCATCCCGGATGGCTGCCATCGACTCCTCCTTCGCGGCGTCAATGAACGCGCACGTATTCACCACCAGCACGTCCGCATCGTCCGGGTCGCCCACAAGCGTCCAGCCGTCCTGTGCCAGGACGGCCAGCATCTCCTCCGAGTCCACCTGATTCTTGGGGCAGCCCAGGTGCACCAGACCCAGAGTCCGGGCCTGCCGCGCGGAGCCTCTATCCTTCGTCTTCATCGTAGTCCTGAGAGGCGGCGGTGGTTCCCTGAGGAAGGCCAAAAAGCTCGTCCATCTGAGCCGGCGAAAGCAGCACCTCGCGGGGATTCGCTCCGTCCGCCGGCCCCACGATGCCCTGCTTCTCCATCGCGTCCACCAGCCGGGCGGCGCGCGTGTATCCTATGCGGAACCGCCTCTGGATCATGGAGGTGGAGGCGCGGCCCTGGCTGACCACCAGCCGGACCGCCGGCTCGTAAAACTCGTCCCGGTAGGCCGCATCCTCCGCGTCGGCGAACTCTCCGTCGCCGCTCACGGACGGCTCCACCGGCTTCAGCGAGAACTCGGGGCGTCCCTGCTCCCGCAGGTGGTCCACCAGCCGCTTCACCTCCTGCTCCGATACATAAGCTCCCTGGATGCGGACGGGCTTGGGAGCATCTATGGGACGGAAGAGCATATCCCCCTTGCCGATGAGCCTCTCCGCCCCATTCTGGTCCAAAATGGTCCGGCTGTCCACCTGCGAACTCACCGCAAAAGCGATGCGGCTCGCGATGTTCGCCTTAATGGTGCCCGTCACCACATCCACACTGGGGCGCTGAGTGGCGATGACCAGATGAATGCCCACCGCGCGCGCCAGCTGGGCGATGCGGCAGATGCTGGCCTCCACGTCCGCCGCCGCCTGCATCATCAGGTCCGCCAGCTCGTCTATGACGATGACAATGTACGGGAGACGGTCCCGCGGCCCCACAGATTCGTTGTAGCTGGCGATGTTGCGCGTGCCCTTGGCGGCCAGCTTGTCGTAGCGGCGGTCCATCTCTTGAACCGCCGCCCGAAGGATCCCCGCAGCGGACTTCGCGTCCCGGATAACCGGCGCGCACAGATGCGGAATCCCGTCGAACAGGCTGAGCTCCACGCGCTTGGGGTCTATCAGCACCAGACGCAGGTCCCGCGGGGTGGTGCGAAGCAGCAGGCTGGAGATCAACGAGTTGAGCATGATGCTTTTGCCCATGTTCGTTGCCCCTGCCACCAGCAGGTGAGGCATTGAGCACAGGTCGGCCACCACCGGCTCGCCCGCCACGTCCAGTCCCAGCGGAAACGCCAGCTTGGAGGGATGGTTCCGGAGCTGTGGTGTCTCGATGACGTCCTTCAGCCCCACCAGACCCCTGTGCCGGTTGGGGACTTCCACACCGATCGCCGACTTGCCCGGGATGGGCGCCTCCACGCGCACGTTGATGGCCGCCAGCGACATTGCGATGTTGTCCGCCAGGCTGACGATCTTGTTCACCCGAATCCCGGCCGCAAGCTGGATCTCGTAGCGGGTCACCGTCGGCCCGTGCGCGATCTCCACGACGTTGGCGGTGATGTTGAACTCTTGCAGGGTCCGCTCGATAATCTCGACGTTCTGGCTCAACTCCTCGGCGCTGCGCGCTGGGGTGGGCGGAGAGTCATCCAGTAGCGAGACAGGAGGCAGGACGAAGCCTTCGTCGTCAAATGCTTCGTCCGTGAAGGGGGACTCTTCCCGGCCGTTGCCGGCAGCGTTGGAAGGCCGAGCGATCACCTCTCCTGCGGATGCTGCTTCCTTCAGATCCTCCTCCAGAGCTTGCCGCCGGCTCTGGATGGCCCGCTCGATGAGCGCCTGACGGTCCACCGCGGGTTCCGGCGCCGGTTGCGGCGTGGGCTCAGGCTCCGGTTTCCTGCGCTCCTCCTTGTCCCGCTCGCGGCCGGCCATCTCCCGGTCGGAAGACTTCACAACGGCGGGCTGCTCCTCCCGTCTGCGGCGCAGGAGTTGCCCCAGCGTCGAGAAGACCGGAATGTCCGTGATGACGATGACTGCCGCCAGCGCCAGCCCGCCCAGTAGGGCCAGAGCGCTGGTCCTCCCCAGCGCCACCAGCAGGAAGTAGGAAAGCCCTGCTCCCAGGTAACCGCCTCCTTGCGCCATCGCCTCCGGGGAGAACACCCGACCGGCTGTCGGCGGCCCTTCCAGGCTGGCCACGTGAAGCCAGCTTATCGCGATCAGCCAGAGCGCCACCGCAGCGAAGGTCCTGCGCGTGAAGCGGACCCGCAGCCCGCCGAACAGCAGCATTGCCCCCACGATGAACGCCAGCACGGGCACAATGTAAGCTCCCGCACCGGAGATCAGACGCAGCGCGTGCGCCAGATCCCGGCCGATCTCCCCCGTCTCCTCTGCCGGTGACGCAAGGCTCACCAGGCTGATGACGCCCAGCGTCAGCACCAGAATTCCCGCGATGTCGCAGGCCAGCGGGGAGAAGCCCGTCTGCGAGGTTTTTCTGGACGACTTCCGCATAAGCCTAACCGCCTGAGTATACCACAGATGTTCAGAGCCCCGTCGCCGCCCTGCCGGCTCTGAGGAACCACGCCGCGCCTTGCCATAATGAGACTGGTGTGGCCCCGGCGAGCAGGCCCGCTGTGAAGAATGGTGAGTGGGAAGCCTTGCGTCGGGCGCCCCAGCGCGGAGATATGTCACAAAATAAACAGACAAACACGCTGCCTACGGTCCTCATTGTAGACGACACGGAAGAGATCAGAAGGCTGGTCCGGATCGGGCTGAAGTCCGCAGGATACAACACTGTGGAAGCCTCGTCCGGCCAGGAAGCGCTCTTTGTCATAGAGACAGTGCGCCCGGACATCATGGTGCTTGACGTCATGATGCCCCAGATGACCGGATTCGAGGTGCTCCGGGAGATGAAGTTGCGATTCCCGGACCTGGACATCCCTGTCATCATGCTGACCGCCAAGACTGAGACCGACGACAAAGTCGAGGGATTCGAGGCCGGGGCTCAGGATTACATGACCAAGCCTTTCGAGCCGAGGGAGCTCGCCGCACGCGTAAAGGTGCTGCTGCGTAGCAAACAGGAGCGAGAACGTCTGCGGATTGCAGCGGAGGGTCTCCAGGCGCTTTCCACCACCGACGAACTCACCAAACTGCACAACCGGCGGCACCTAATGAGCCGAGTAAGCGAGGCCATCGCCCAGCACATCCGTCACGGAGGTCCAGTCTCACTGCTGCTGTTTGACATAGATCGCTTCAAGTCCGTCAACGACACTTATGGCCACGTGGCGGGTGATGACCTGTTGCGGGAACTGGCCGACGTGCTGCGCCCCAACATCCGTGAGGAGGACGTGTTGGCGCGCTACGGCGGCGAGGAGTTCGTCATGCTGCTTCCTTCCATTCCTGTGGACTCAGCGGTAATGACGGCGGAACGCGTGCGGGAGCTTGTGGCGATGCATGAGTTCCATTGCGACGGCCATCCGCTGCGCATCACGGTGAGCATCGGCGTCGCGGGGTTGCCCGGCGATACGGTCCGCACGGCGGAAGAGTTCATCGCCATGGCGGACAAGAGGCTTTATCTGGCCAAGCATCTGGGACGCAACCGGGTCGTGGGCCCGGAGCCGCCCGCAAAAGCCGAACCCTCCGCCGCCTGATCCGGGTGTGTGGCTGGAACAGGCAGTCTTCTCCACCACCCTCCGGAAAGAGAATCCGCCGGGCTCAAATCGAGCCCGGCGGACTGGCATCAGGTCAGCGCATCGAACAAAGCTGTTGCAGGTCTTCCCGTTTCTCCTCCACACATTCCGGGCAGACGTCTGCAGCTTATAAGTTTCTCCGCTTCCGGTACCACCCTGCGCCCCGGCCGCTTTTCAGCGGCGACAGAGAACAGTGATTTCCTTCGTTTTCCGGCCGGTTGCGACAGGGTCGGTCCCCTTCGCGGGTTGAGTTCGGATCTTGGCATTTGCTGGCGGGAGACGGGCCGGCCGTCGGCGGCTTCTCCCTGTGCCCGCGGCCCCGGAAAGAGTGCCGGGTCAATCATGATATTCCTTACAGGAGGCCGATCCCGCCCCGCCGATCCTGCTGCGCTGCAAAAACCGTACTTCTGCGGGTTTTCATCCTTGCAGCAGAAAACGTGTGACAGGCGGGCAGCTTTGCGGAATGGAGGCAGGCTTGTCTTAGTTGCCCACCAGGCTCCCGATCAGAGCGTCCGGAGAGAGGCCGTTCTCTCCGAGCTTTTCTGCGAGGGCCGGAGCATCAAGGCTCTCGCCCAGCGTCCAGAGACCTTTCAGCATCTCCCCGGCGCCGGGTTCAGCGAACCACTCAGGCCCGAACTCTCTTTCCAGCACGGACCGCAGTTGCGCTTCCAGCATCCATGCCCGCAGATACTGAGCCACGTAGAAACCTTCGTCCACGTCCGCCAGAAACCGTTCCGGATTGATGCGCACTCCCAAGTGTTTTCCCAGCGTGTCCACATAGAGCTGCCGCGCGCGCTCCTCGTTCACAGAGTGCATCTCCAGCTCGTAGAGCAACTTGGCGCAGTACCGGCGCAGCATCCAGGTCTCGCAGAACCGGTTGAACTCCAGAAACTCGGTCCAGTCCCGCCTGCCCAGACGCCTGGTCAGCCACCGCTCGTTGAACAGCAGGTTGTTGAAAAGGAACGCATAGGTCTCCGTGACGGAAGTGTCTCCCAGCGCGCGCAAGGCAAACGGCAGGCGCCCGTCCACGTGGGTGAAATGCTCGGCATGGCCAGCCTCGTGCAGCAGCGAGTTGTAGTCGTCCTGCCCGCCGTGCGGCTTGATTACCAGCCACACTTCGTCAGGCACCCGCACCGGAGCGCAGAAGGCGCGGGGCGATTTCAGCGGCCGATCCTCGATGTCCAGGTGCAGGTTGGCCTGCTCTTCCATCCGGATTCCCAGCCCGGCGAGCGTCTCCTTCAGGCAGACCAGTAGCCGCTCCGCCGGAAACGCGTCGTCAAAGCGCCTGGCGCGCATAAAGTGGCTGATGTCCGCGGTCGTCCCGTCCTCCGCGGCGGCTCCCACACTTTCCAGCGCCTGCGCCACGCGTCCTTTCCACCCGGCCGCGGTCGCCTCCAGGATCTCCTCCGCTGCCCCTCTCAGCCAGTCGAGCCGCAGCCGCCCCAGTTCATCGCACATGGAGCGGTAATCGCGGAAGCCCAGTTCCACAGCGATCTGCCGTGTCCTGGTCCAGATTTCCGAATAGAGAGGATTCAGCGACTCCATCACTGCGCAGTAGGCCCGGTCCCACTCCAGGCGCCGTTGTCGATCCTCCTGGTTCTGGATCATTACCGGCGCTGAGCGGTACGGCGCATCCTGCCCGTCCAGTCGCACCGTGGCCTGCAGCTCCGCGTTCACCAGCCGTTCCGACTCTTCCGCCAGTTGCAGGCCGATGTGTCCCTCCACGGCGAAATCCGCCAGGTTCAGGGTGCGCGTGTCTACCCTTTCCTCCAGCCGCGCACGAACATTGTCTGGCTCGAACAGATGAGCATGGCGGGCGTAGATGTCGCGGACCTCGTAGGTCTCCTTCTCTCCCGTCCCGGTCAGGAGCCCCTCGCGCATCAGCTCCTCGTTCAGCTGCTCGGCTTCCCTTTCGTACGCCGTCACATCCAGCGGCATCACGACCTCCTCTCCGCAATGGCGATCATCTGAACGCTCGACTCATCGGCTTCCCCGCCGTCATAGTCTCCCAGCAGCGTCCTGAGACGAAAACCAGAGTCCTCCAACAGCAGCCGGAGCTCGTTTGGGTGCAGCCACGCGTAGGTCCAGCTCTGCAGGAACACCTGAGGCCGGCCGTCGCGCGGAAGAAGCATTGTGAACGCGTTCACCAGGCTGCGTTCCGTGAAGTGGTCCTCGCGCGTCTGTGCTCCGTAGAGAAGCAGCGTGCCGGTCTCGGGATTCAGGTGGGACGTCAAGTAGGGCTCGTCGGCCGAAGGGTTGGGCTTGGGGACGAAGACGTCCAGCCAGAGGACGCCGCCGGGCATCAGGCAGCCGTGGATGCCGCGGAGGGCTCGCCTCTGATCCTCCAGAGAGCCCAGATACAGGAAGGTGTTCGTAGAGCATACTGCCAAAGCCGCCGGGCGCGGCGTCCGGCAAACCCGCATATCCTGCTGCAGGAGGGTCAGGCGCTTCTGGTCGTCTGGCGGAAGCAGGGAGGCTTTCTGCTCCAGAATCTCCAGCATCCGCGCATCCGAATCCAGCCCGAACACCTCCAGCCCCTCCCTCAGCATTGGGATTGTGAGGCGTCCTGTTCCGCATCCCAGATCCAGCACGGGCCCTCCGGTCTCCTCGGCAAGCTCGAGGACCAGCGGGATGTCGTCCTCAAAATCTCCTTCCATCAGGTCATATACCTCGGGGACCCAGCCGCCGTACCCTCTGCGCACCTCGCAGCCGCCCCACCGGAGCAGGTCGTGGAACACGTCGAAGAACTCCGGCTCGATCCCGGGATGCTCGTCCGCCAATGAATGTTCTCCTACCCTGACAGGACAATGGCCCCCCGGTTGGCGGGGGGCCTTATATCATGAAGCGCCGCGCCGCGGATTGTCCAGCAGAGGCGCCGCAGCGGCTACTTCCCGTACGCGCGCAGAGCCCGGCGGATATCCGCTCCGATGGCAGGCAGATCGGTTGCTTCGAACACATCGTAGAACGCCGCTATCTTCCCGTCACGTCCCACGAGAAAGCTCGCAGGAACGGCGTCCAGATCCCAGTCATTGTAGGCCTTCTTGTTCTGGTCCACCGCCACCCGTTGGACCGGCTTCTGCTCCCGGACGAAGCGGCGGACCGCATCCTCACGGTCCCACACCGCCACACTGATGAACCGAACGCCCTTCGGCTGCCATTCACGCGCCAACCTGGAGACCAGGGGGAACTCCTCGCGGCACGGTTGACACCAGGTGGCCCAGAAACTGACGAACACCGGCCCTCTCTTCAGCTCTTCCTTCAGGGAGAAGGCCTTCCCGTTCAGATCCTTTACCTCAAGCGCTGGCGCGTTATGTCCCTTCTTCGGCTGGGCAGCGCTGGTCAACGCGCCTGCTGTGAGAACGATCCCCACCGCCAGGACCGCCGTCCTCAAGGCAGCCCAGGGCCGAAGGCCAGCGGCAGAAACGCCGGACATCACTTCTTCTCCAGGGCCGCCCTGATGGCGGCGTCCCACTTCTTCAGGTCATCCTGACCGGTAAATCCCCAAATCCCGGCCACCTTGCCGTCCTTGCCGATGAGGAAGTTGGTGGGTATATATTGCACCTCGTATTTCTCGGCGGCGGAGTCGGTCTCCGGACCTGCCAGAACGACATGCTTGGCCTTGTTTTTCTCCAGGAAGGGCTTAAGATTCCGCATGGTCTCGGGGCGCTCCAGAGCCACGGAGACCACCAGCACATTGCTGTTCTTCCGATACTTCTCGTGTAGCTTCACCAGCTCGGGGAACTCCTCCCGGCACGGCGGACACCAGGTGGCGAAGAAGTTCAGGAAGATCACCTTCCCTTTGTAGCTGGAGAGCTTGAACATCTTGCCATTCACGTCTTTGGCGGTGAAATCCGGCGCCAGGCTACCGCTCCGGACTTTTTGGGCCAAAACGGCGCCTGCCACCAGGATGGCCACGGCGAATACCGCCACGGCGATGCGAAGTGTCGGTCTGGACATCGGGTTACGCTCCTTTGCGCGCGAATACAGAGTCAGTTAACATTGAAGAACGGGCAGAAGGCAGTCGCGGTTCCCGCGGGCCTTTGCTCCGCTTCGTGTCCTTGTATGACTTCAGACCCGGTCAAGCGGCTTAACTTCACTCTGGCGCTCTGCTCTGTCCTGGCGGTTTTAGTGGCCGAGACGGTTGGGGCGCAGTGGGTCATCTCTCTGGATGCCCAGCCGCGGCGCATCGCTGCGGACGGGCGCTCCACGTCGCAGGTCACCGCGATCGTCTCCGTGATCGGTGGCGGGCCTGCGCCGGACGGCACCGAGGTCCGGTTCACCACGACGGCGGGAACCATCGTGCCGGTGGCCCGGACCACCGCCGGCCGGGCCGTGGGCGTTCTGACCGCAGGGTCTTCCCCGAACATCGCGCAGGTGACCGCCATCGCCGGGGCCGCCTCCGCTGTAACCGAGGTCGAGTTCGTGGCGGGCGATTATCAGCCCCCCTCCATCGTGCTCCGCGTGGTGGGAGACGTTGGATACAGTGTGGACCAGGGCATGCTCATCGCCTCCGAGGCTGCGCTGATGCACGGGGAGCTGCGCATCGCGGCGGACGCCATAGAGTTCGATGAGCGCCGGGGACAGGTGCGGGCGCAGGGGAACGTGGAGGTCTCCAGAGGAGACATCATGGTGCACGCCGATGCGCTGTGGTACAGCCCGGAGGAGTCCGCCGGGGCGCTGCTCATCTACGGCCGGCAGCCGCAGACGGTGCCGTTCCGATCGGATCTATTGACGCTGCAGAGCCCTCAGCCGGCGCTGGACCTTCGCTCGTTCGAGCCTTTCCGGGTGGAGCGGGGACGCTCCTGGATCCGCGCGGACGCCGCCACTGTCTGGCCGCGCGAGCGCATCCAGTTCAGCCGAGCGGAGGTGCTGGTCAACGGGCGCACGGTGCTGGCGCTGCCGCACTATTTCTACGATTATCGGGGGACCGCGCTCAATCCCATTTCGCAGCAGCTCCGCTACACCCAGTTCGAGGGGCTGGTTGTGGACTTGCCGTATTTCTTCCAGTTCGGGCAGACCCGCAGCGCCGCGGTGCGGTTCCGCTACGCCGGAAGAGGGTCGTCCTACGGCGGGTTCGCCAGCCCTCGGCAGGGGTTCTCGCTGGGGCTGGAGCAGATCTACGACGTCGCGGGAGGCGGAGGCCGTTTCTTCGTGGATTCGTTCCCCACTTCCGACCGGTCGCTGGAGTGGATGCACAATCAAACTTTCAGTGGCGGGCGGAGGCTGGGCGCGTCGCTGCGCTACCAGCCTCGTTCGGATTATCTGAAAAACGCCCTTTCAGGGTCGGCCAGCCTTTCATTACCAATGGCGGGGTGGGACCTATCGCTGGGGGCCTATGGGAGCAGCAGCCAGACGCGCGCGGCCGCGGCCCTTCAGCGCAGCCGCAGCACGCTGACCACGCGGCTGGACGCGCGCACGCGCCCGCAGCCTGTTCGCGGGACCGGACTGTCCTGGCGAGCCTCGGGAGCGCTGGTGCGTGGGCCGGTGGGATCGCGGAGCGGCCTGGAGACCGGGTTTTACCAGAGCGCCGGTGTCTCGCTGACGCACCGACCGCTGTCGCTGGGGTTCGCCAACCTCACCCTGGACGCGGGGCTGGAGCAGCTTGCCGGAGCGCGCAGCGGCGCCAGCCTGCGGGGGCGCGCCGTGTTGGCGCGCTCGCTGGGGAAGAGTGGGGACATCACGGTTGCGTGGGATCAGGAGTTCGCAGGCGGTACCTCGCTCACGTCGGCGTATCGGAAGTCCCTGACGGCGACGCTGTCTGGCGGGGCATCCACAGGCCTGCACGGCTATGCTTACCTGAGCTGGGTCCCCGATCTGGATGCCACAAGCGTCACCGCGGCTGCCAGCAGACCGCTGGTGGCCGGACTGCGGATGGACGTTTCGTGGAGCTACTCGTCGGCGGGGTATCAGGACTCTTTCGGCAATGAGTTCACCAGCCGCTTCAGCTATCTCCAGATGTCGCTGGTGCGCCCGCTGGGGCTGCTGGACATCCGTCTGACCTGGAGCCCACAGGGCAGGGACTACGGTCTGAACCGCGGGCAGAAGTTCTGGCTGGAGCTCGGCGGCGCAGCCTTCTGAGTCTCCCAGCTACGACCTTGATGCGCGCGCCTGCGGCGCCACTTCGCCGCCAAAGAGGGCATGCTTTCCCTCCAGGGCAGCGCGGCAGTGAAGGCAGACGGCGACTGTTTGACAAACGCACCTCGACGATCTACAGTGTGAGTGGAGGAAGAGGCTATGCCGTCCGATTATCTGACCGTACTTGTCTTCGCAGCGGTCGGAGCGGGGTTCGCAATCTTTTCCCTTCTCTTGTCCCGGCTGGTGCGCCGGGACAACCCGGCCGGTCAGAAGCTGGAAACTTATGAATGCGGCGAAGAGCCTGTGGGACAGGCCTGGTCGCGCTTTCGGGTGGGGTTCTACATCTTCACCCTGATTTTCGTCATCTTTGAAGTGGAAACCGTCTTCATGTTCCCCGCCTTTCTCCGTCTGGAATGGTTTAGCGCGAACGGGATGGGTCTTCTGGCTCTGCTGGAGATCCTGCTGTTTGTGGGAATACTCCTCCTCGGGCTGGTTTATGCCTGGAAGAAGGGGGTGCTGACATGGGAGTGATGGACCTTCAGTCCGAAGGGGCCATTGTTACGACGAAGCTGGATACGCTGGTCAACGCTGCCCGTAGTTCGTCGCTCTGGTACATGCTCTTCGGGCTGGCCTGCTGCGCCATCGAGATGATGGCCACCGGCGCCGCGCGCTACGATTTCGACCGGTTTGGCATGATCTTCCGCGCATCGCCCCGCCAGTGCGACTTGATGATCGTCGCCGGGACGGTGACCAAAAAGATGGCTCCGCGTGTTCGGCGCCTGTGGGAGCAGATGGCCGAGCCGCGCTACGTGCTGGCCATGGGGAGCTGCGCCGTGTCGGGAGGCCCGTTCTATGATTCCTACGCCGTGGTGAACGGGGTGGATCAGATCGTGCCGGTGGATATGTACGTCCCGGGCTGCCCGCCGCGGCCGGAGGCCCTGCTGCAGGGTGTGCTTGAGCTTCAGCGGCGCATCCGGTCCGGCGAGATTCCCCCAGTGCGCCCCGTGGAACCACCACCCCGTCCGGACCTGGCCTACGAAACGGAGCGCACCACGTGACGACGGTCTCCCCTGAAGAGATCTCGACGGTCCTGGGGCCGCGGGCCGTGGAGGTGACGGAGAGCCACGGCTGGACTATCTGCCGCGTCGAGCCGGATCAGTGGTACGGGTGTCTGGCCGATCTGAACCGCTCTCTGAAGATGGATTATCTGGCCTGCCTGACCGCAGTGGATCTGCTTGAGGAGGGCCGGATGGACCTGGTGGTCCATCTGATGAGCCTGGAGCACCGCCGGAAGCTTGCCGTGAAGTGCTCCGTCCCGCGTGACGGCGCCTCCGTCCGGTCGGTCCGAGATATCTGGGCGGCGGCGGACTGGCTGGAGCGCGAGACGCATGAGATGTTCGGGATCCACTTCGAGGGGCACCCGGACCTGTCCAACCTCCTTCTGCCCAACGGTTGGCAGGGCCATCCGCTCAGGAAAGACTATGTCGAGCCAGATTAAGACGCAGGAGCTGGAAGTCAATATGGGCCCCCAGCACCCCAGCACGCACGGGGTGCTCAGGGTGATCATCAAGCTGGATGGCGAGGTGGTTCGGGAGGCCACGCCGGTCATCGGCTACCTGCATCGCGGTATGGAGAAGACCGCGGAGAAGCGGACTTACTTCCAGTTCATGCCGCTGACGGACCGGTTCGACTATCTTGCCTCCATGCTCAACAGCGCGCTCTACTGTCAGACGCTGGAGAAGCTGTGCGGCATGGAGGTGTCCCGGAGGGCGGAGTACATCCGGGTCATTATGATGGAGCTGAACCGGATCAGCAGCCATCTGGTGTTTGTGGGAACCTTCGGACTGGACCTCGGAGCCACCACCCCTTTCATCTACTGCTTCCGCGAGCGGGAGGCCATTCTGGACCTGTTTGAGGAGGCCGCCGGCGCGCGGATGACCTTCAACTATATGCGCCCGGGCGGCGTGGCGCAGGATCTGCCAGCCGGATTTGATCGGAAGTGCCGGGATTTCCTGAAGAAACTGCCCGCCCTGCTCCGAGAATATGATGATCTCCTCAGCGACAACCGCATCTTCCGGGAGCGGACGCGTGGGGTAGGCGTGCTGGAAGCGCGGGATGCCGTTAACTGGGGAGCAAGTGGACCGGTGCTGCGCGCCAGCGGCGTGGCTTATGATGTCCGTAAAGCGGACCCATACAGCGTGTATTCAGAGTTTGAGTTCGACGCCGTTGTGCGCACCGAGGGGGATTGCCTGGCGCGCTACTTGTGCCGCACCGAGGAGATGCGCCAGAGCATCCGCATCATCGAGCAAGCCCTGGACGGCCTGCCCGAAGGGCCGGTATCGGCGAAGATCAACATGAACCTGAAAGCCCCGGCAGGGGAGGCGTATCATCACATCGAGAGCGCGCGCGGCGATATGGGGTGTTACATAGTCAGCGACGGCAGCACGAAGCCGGTGCGACTGAAGTGGCGCGCCCCGTCGTTTGCCAACCTGAACATCATCTCCAAGCTCATCCCGGGGTGGAAGGTGGCGGATGCGGTTGCCATCATCGGCAGCGTGGACATAGTGCTGGGCGAAGTGGACAGGTAGGGCAGCGCAGAGGGGATGCGGCTGACAGTCACCAACAGGGAGGTGCCCCGCAAGGAGAACCGGGCGCTTCGCGCCATCCTGACGGTGGTTTTTGTCATCGCCGGGATGGTGGTTGGCGGCATCGCCTCCAGCCTGTACAACTCGCTGCTGGAAGATAAGCCCCCGTGGCTGGAAAACTATCTGGCGGGCGCTCCTCCGAGCGATGCCAGCAAGGCCTGGGCGGTGCTGGCGTTCGTGGTGGCGGCCGGACTTACCGGTTTCCTGGTGAGCTCTGTGGTATACCGGCAGATCCTGGCCGCGCAGGAGGCGCTGGAGTCCATGTCCGCGCGGGAGAAGCTGGCGCTCTTCCTGGGGCTGGTCTTCGGGCTGATCCTCACCTTCCTCATCACCGCCAGCTTCCGGATGCCGGTCAGCCTTACGGTGGTCATAGCGCTCCTGCTGTGCTATCTCAGCGTCGCCGCGACGATGAGCATCAAGGAGCAGCTCCGGTTCTACTATCCGGGAGCCCCCGCCGAGCCTGTTGAGCCGGAGGTGCCGCGGCAATCTCCGAAGCTGCTGGACACCAACGTCATCATCGATGGGCGCATTCTGGACATCTGCCGGACGGGGTTTGTCGAGGGGCCCATTCTCATCCCGCGGTTCATTCTGGACGAGCTTCAGCATATCGCAGATTCCAGCGATTCGCTCAAGCGGGCGCGCGGCCGACGCGGGCTGGATATCCTGAACCAGATGCGCAAGGAGCTGGGCATGAAGGTCACCACCTTCGACCCGGAGGGAATCCGGCTTCCGCAGGAGGTGGATTCCAAGCTGGTGGCCGTGGCGCAGCATCTGGGAGCCGTCATCATCACCAACGACTTCAACCTGAATAAGGTGGCCGAACTTCAGGGAGTGACCGTTCTGAACGTCAACGAGCTGGCCAACGCCCTGAAGCCCGTCGTGCTCCCGGGCGAGGAGATGTCGGTGACGGTCATCCGGGAGGGCAAGGAGCCGAACCAGGGAGTCGCGTATCTGGACGACGGCACCATGGTGGTCATCGAGAGCGCCAAGCGTCTCATCGGAGAGCGGGTGGATGTGATCGTCGCCAGCGTCTGGCAGACTGTGGCAGGCAAGATGATCTTCGCCACGCTGAAAGAAGAGGGTGTCAACGGGGAGATCCAGCCTCCCACCCAGAACGCCCATCCGGCGCGCCAGCGCCGCCGTGCCTGATCCTCATTCCCCTGCAGCGTCGGCCCGTTTGCGGGCATACTCCTTGCAGGTCTTTTCTGGAACCGATGTCTTCACCGTCTGTCAGCGCAGTCATAGTGGCCGCCGGAAGCTCCACCCGATTCGGCCGTCCGGGCAAGGTGTTCGCGCTTCTGGCGGGGAAGCCGGTTCTGGAGTGGTCGCTGGACGCTCACGAACAGTGTCCGGTGGTGAAGGAGGTGGTCATTGTCGGGCAGAGTCCGGATAAGCAGAAGATCTGGCGGCTTGCCGGGCGCAGCCTGCGCACCACGCCCTGGAAGTTCGCGCCCGGAGGACGGGACAGGCAGGAGTCCGTGGCCAGGGGGCTGCAGTCCGTGGGCGAGGATTTCCCGCTGGTCTCGATTCACGATGCAGCCCGGCCGGGAGTGACGGCGGCTCTGATCGAACAGGTGGCCATGGAAGCGCAGCGGACCGGCGCGGCGGTGGCCGGGTATCCGGCGCGGGACACCATCAAGGTCTGCGAGCGCGACGGTACGGTCATCCGGACTATGGATCGTCGCAGGCTGTGGCAGGCGGCCACTCCGCAGGCGTTCCAGGCGCATCTGCTTTACGACGCCTATGAGAAGGCTGCCGCCGAAGGGTTGACTTTCACCGATGACGCGGGCCTGGTGGAGCGGATGGGTTATCCGGTCCGTATGGTGGCCGCCGATGAGACCATCCTGAAGATCACCACGCCGAACGACCTGAGGGCGCTGGAGGGCATGCTGGGGACAGGAACCGTGAGGACAGGCTTCGGTTACGACATCCATCGCACCAGCCCGGAGCGAGCGCTGGTGCTGGGAGGCGTGCGTTTCGAAGAGGGACCGGGTCTGGTGGGCCACTCGGATGCGGATGTGGTGTGCCACGCCGCCGCGGATGCGCTGCTGGGGGCGGCGGCGCTGGGAGACATCGGCCGCCACTTTCCGGATACGGACCCGCGGTTTGCCGGAATCTCCAGCATCGTGCTGCTCGGCCACGTGGCGGGGCTCCTTGAGGAAGCGGGGTGGAGACCTTTCAGCCTGGATGTCACACTGATTGCCGAACGCCCGAAGATTGCTCCTCGCGTCGCGGAGATGAGACACCGGATGGCGGAGGCTCTGGGGCTGGAGGATGAATCGGTCAGCATCAAGGCGACCACGTCCGAGGGTGTCGGCCCGGCAGGGCAGGGAGAATGCATGGAAGCCCACGCCGTGGCTCAGATTGTCCCTCTACGCCTACCCGGCCGGGTTTGACAGCGGCTCCGGCGATTTGGTACACTTCCCCGGCCTCCCTGCGGGACTGCGAACTGCGGCGAACGGGCGCTCCGGCCCGGCAGACAGGGGGAAGGCTTCCGGAACACGGGACTCGAAAGCGCGGCGGCCGTTTTTGAGACCGGCATCCGAACTAATGCAGCAAGGGAATCCCTGAACACCATGCAAGTTTCTGTCAAAGGCAAGAATATCGAGATCACTCCCGCCATCCGGGAGTACGCTGAGAAAAAGCTCCAGCGTCTGAGCAAGTATTTCTCGGAGATAAAAGAGGCGCGGGTGGTGCTGACCGCGCAGCGGAATCTGTATACCATCGAGGTGCTCCTGGAAGGAGACGGCGTGCTGCTGCGCGGCGAGGAGAGAGCGGACGGCGTGAACGCCTGCATTGACCTGGTGGTAGAGAAGCTGGAGCAGCGTGTCAAGCGCTTCAAAGGTAAGCTGTACGGCCGGTCCCAGCAGAAAGGCCCAAAGGAGAAGGCCGCTCTCCGGGAGCAGGTGGTGGCCGAGGCCACGACGCCGGAAGGCCCTGTGTTCGACGAGGACTACGAGCCGGAGATTGCGCGTGTGAAACGCTTCCCTGTGAAACCCATGTCCCCGGAGGAGGCCTGCGCGCAGATGGAACTGCTGCATCACGATTTCTTTGTGTTCGTGAACTCCGAGTCTTCGCAGGTCAGCGTGGTCTACCGCCGTAAGGAGGGCGGATACGGCCTGTTGGAGCCCGATTTCTAGAGAGGCGCGAGCGCCCGCGCTGCGCGGCCGGGAGTTAAGCAACGGGTGGGAGTTGTTCCACACCAACACCGACAGGAGCGACAAAAATTGAGCATTTCAGAGCTTGACAGAGCAAGGGCCGCCTATCAGCCCAAACTTCCACGCGTGCTGACGGAGGGGGCATTCCATCTGGAAGAGGATCCCACAGATGCGCCCCACACCTTCGCCGACGAGATCCGGAAAGAATTTCCTAACACCATTGGGAAACCGCTGCTCCGGCTCGTGCCAGGGGCTGGCGAGCTCTCGGACGAGCCCCTCACGGTGGGAGTGGTACTGTCCGGCGGGCCTGCGCCTGGAGGGCACAATGTGGTGGCAGGATTGCTGGACGCCCTGAAGAAGGCCAATCCCGCGAGCCGCCTGATCGGATTCCTGGATGGCCCCATCGGTGTCATCAAGAACCGGTATATTGAGCTGACCCCCGAGGCCGTGGAACCGTACCGCAACACCGGAGGCTTCGACCTGCTGGGCAGCGGGCGCGACAAGATCGAGAAGCCCGAGGAGATGGAAGCCTGCCGCCGGAACCTGAGCGAACTGGGGGCGCACGGTCTGGTGATCATCGGGGGCGATGACTCCAACACCAACGCGGCGGTGCTTGCGGAGTATTTCAAGGCGAACGCGGTGCCGGTATCTGTCATCGGTGTCCCGAAGACCATTGACGGCGATATGAGGAACGACTACATCGAGGCGTCGTTCGGCTTCGACACAGCCTCCAAGGTATTTGCGGAGATCGTCGGCAGCATCTGCCGTGACAGCATGTCATCCCGGAAATACTGGCACTTCGTCCGGCTGATGGGGCGCGCGGCCAGCCACATCACGCTGGAGGTGGCGCTTCAGACCCGCCCGAACCTCGCCATCATCTCCGAGGAAGCCGAGGCGAAGGGCTGGACCCTGAAGGACGTCGTGGATCAGATCGTGGCTGTGGTGAAGCGCCGGGCTGAGGCCGGGAAGAGCTACGGCGTGGTGGTCATCCCGGAGGGTCTGCTGGAGTTTCTGGTGGACGTGAAGGCGATGATCGCGGAGCTTGGGATCATTCTGGGCGAGCATGAGGGTTACCTGAAATCCCTGACCTCCCACGAGGACCGGCGGCAGTTCCTGACGGAGAAGCTCTCCGCGGAGTCCGCTCAGGTCTACAACTCGCTTCCGGACGGCATCCAGGAGGTTCTGCTGCTGCGCGACAAGCACGGCAACATCCCGCTTTCGCAGGTGGAGACTGAGAAGCTGCTGATTGACCTGGTCAGCGACCGCATCCGCGAGATGAAGGCTGAGGGGCAGTTCCAGGGATCGTTCAGCCCGCTGTCGCACTTCTTCGGCTATGAAGGGCGTTGCGTGCAACCCTCCAACTTTGATGCGGACTACTGCTATACGCTGGGATACACCGCAGCGCAGCTGATCCGGGGCGGTGTGACGGGCTACACGGTGTCGGCGCGCAACCTCACGGTGCCCGCCTCGGAATGGGTGATGGGCGGCGTGCCCGTGACCTCGATGCTGACGGTGGAGATGCGAAAGGGCAAGCCGAAACCGGTCATCCGCAAGACGCTGGTCTCCGTGGACGGCAAGCCGTTCCAGGCGTTCGCCGCGGAGCGGGATTCCTGGGTGGAGGAGGACCGCTTCGCATACCCGGGTCCCATTCAGTACTTCGGTCCCTCCGAAGTCTGCGACCGCCTGACCAAGACCCTGATTCTGGAGCACTCCTGAATCAGGCTGCGCAGCTCCAGCGAAGATGGCACACGGCGGCCCGTTGAAGGCCGCCGTTTTCTTCGATATCCGGCAGCAGCCCGGGATTGCGTGTCCCGGGACGGCAGCAATCAGGCCAAGAACGACGTTCGGCACGAGGCCGGGATGTTCCCTGATCCGGATAGACAACCAGATAGACATTATCTACTGGACTCAGAGCGACTACCTTTTTGCGGCCTACGACAACCTGGTCATCCGTCAGGACGAGCCCATCGCCGGCGAGCTGGCCGACATCCCGGTGCTGGCAGCAAGCCTGCTTTCGATGGCTGTCCGAATCGAAAGAAGGCTACGTAAGAATGGGGTTTCGAATCGATCGGCTGTGCCGGACGGCTCAACCACCGTTTTCCGGAGCTGGAGACGGCGGAACGGTTGGGCAGGAGGGGAGGCAATGGATGCAGAAGCGATAGACAGCCGGCGGTCGGCAGGGGCCGCGCCGGATTGGAAATCTCCGGGTGAGGGGCCATACAACGGGAGTGTGAAGTGGCAGATAGCGTGACGACTATTGGATTTGTGGGTTGCGGCGGCATCGGGATGCACCACCTGAAGATCTGGCAGCAGATCGAACAGGCCAGGGTGGTGGCGGTATGCGACATCATCCCGGAGCGTGCGCAGAAGGCCGCCGAGATGATGGGCGCCAGACCCTACACCGATATGGCCGAGATGCTCCGCAGCGAACAGTTCGACGCGGTGGACATCTGCACTCCCTCCGGCCTGCACGCCCAGCAGGGCATCATGGCGATGGAGGCCGGGCGGCACGTGCTGGTCGAGAAGCCCATCGATATTGACCTGGTCAAGATAGACCGGCTGATCGAGCTGGCCGACAAGACGGGCCTGAAGCTGGCCTGCATTTTTCAGTACCGGTTCAGCCCGCAGATCCAGAAGGCCAATCAGCTCATTCGCGAGGGGAAGCTGGGGCGCATAATCTCCTGCAGCACGTACGTGAAATGGTGGCGTGCGCAGGAATACTACAGCGCGGACGCTTGGCGAGGCACCTATGCGCTGGACGGCGGCGTCTTGGGCAATCAGGGCATTCACAGTCTGGATCAGCTCACGTGGATGGCCGGGCCGGTTGCAGAGGTGGAATATGCGCACCTGGATACCATCGATCGCCAGATCGAGGCCGAGACTTTCGCAATTGCCGTGGTGCGCTTCGAAAGTGGAGCCCGCGGAGTCATCGAGGCCACCACAAACTGCTATCCGGGCATGCCCACCCGCACGCAGATCTTCGGCACGCAAGGAAGCGCGGAGTTCGACGGCCACACCGTGGTGAAGTTCTCCGTGCTGGGCGAAGAGATAGACTTGCAGACTCAGGAGGAAGGTCAGGAGACAGACGGCCGCAGCGACCCGATGGCCATTGGTCTGGCCGGGCACCATGCCCAGATGCTGGATTTCGTGCTGGCCATCCAGGAGGATCGCCCGGTCCTCTGCGACGGGCGCTCGGCGCGGGTTCCTGTGGACTGCCTGAACAAGATCTATCGCAAGGCCGGCGTGAAGCAGAAGATCGGCACGTAAGCCAACGACTGTTTGACAGGCTCCCGGCAGCCATGTTAGATAGAGGCTGATGGTCAGGAAGCGATGCTGCGGGCCTGCGGCTGCTCCTGGCCTTTTTCATGCCTGACAACTCGACCACCAGAAAGCACACAACGTTGAGGCTCTTTGGCACCCAGAAAATCAACGCCGACGGCCATCTGGAGATCGGCGGATGTGACACCGTAGAGCTGGCGCACCGCTTCGGAACGCCGCTCTATGTGCTGGATGAGGCGTTCATCCGGGAGCGGATGCGCGCCTACCTCAGGGCGTTCGGCGCGCGGTATCCGCAGGTAGCCATCGCTTACGCCGGAAAGGCTTTCCTGACCCTGGCCATGGCGCGCATCGTTGATCAGGAGGGATTGTATCTGGACGTTGCGTCTGCGGGCGAGCTCTACACTGCTCTCAAGGCCGAGTTTCCTCCGGAGCGCATCGTGATGCACGGCAACAACAAAAGCCGCGCCGAGCTGGAGATGGCCCTGGATCATCGGGTGGGTCGCATCGTGCTGGACAATCTGCACGAGCTGGAGATGCTGGAGTCCTTGGCTCGCGAGCGCGGCGTCTGCCCGGATGTGATGGTGCGGTCCAACCCGGGGGTGGACCCGCACACGCACAGGCTGATCCGCACAGGACAGGAAGACTCCAAGTTCGGCCTGAACATCCGGGACGGCTCGGCCATGGAGGCCGTGCGGCGCTGTGTGGAGAGCGGTTCCCTGCGGTTGGCGGGAGTGCACTGCCACGTGGGGTCGCAGCTGATGGACGCGGAGGCGCACCGGGAGGCCGTGGACGTGATGTGCGCCTTCCTGCGCGATATCCGCGACGCGACCGGAGCCGAGGTGGAGGAGCTGAATATGGGCGGGGGCCTCGGAATCAGCTATCTGGAGAGTCAGAAACCGGTCAGCATCCATGATTATGCGGAAACCATCGTCTCGGCCCTGAAGGAGGGCATCGAGCGCTATGGCATCCGGCCGCCGGTCCTCGGACAGGAACCGGGCCGCTCCATTGTGGGGCAGGCAGGCGTCACGCTCTATGAGATCGGGGCGATCAAGAGGGTGAGCATCGCGGAGGAGCCGGGCTACCGGGATTATGTGACCATTGACGGAGGGATGTCCGACAACCCTCGGCCGCAGCTATATGACGCCGTGTATGAAGCGCTGGTGGCCAACCGGGCGGGTGAGCCCCGGGACTGGCGCGTGCGGGTGGCGGGCAAGCACTGCGAGACGGACATCTTGATCCAGGACACCAGGATCCAGAAGGCCTCTTCCGGCGATATCCTTGCCGTCCAGGCCACCGGAGCTTACAACTACGCTATGGCCAGCAACTACAACCGCCTGCCGCGCCCGGCGGTCGTTCTGGTGAGCGACGGGCGGGCCGATATCATCGTGCGCAGGGAGACGCTGGACGATCTGGTCCGCAACGACGTCATCCCGGCCCGGTTCTGGGAGGTCAGAAAGGTGGGAGCAGAGTCCGGTGGACTTTGACTTCTACCGCATCTTCGTGACACTCTTCGCGGTGGTGGTGTCCATCACCGTGCATGAGTTCGCGCATGCCGCCTCCGCCGTGCTGGCCGGAGACGATACTCCCAGACGCCAGGGACGCATCTCTCTGAATCCCGTGGATCATTTCGATCCGGTGGGGTTTATCATGATCGTCTTCATGACGGTCACAGGATTCGGCATCGGCTGGGGGAAGCCGGTGATGGTGAACCCTGCCAACTTCCGCAACCCGCGGCGGGACGATGTGCTGGTGTCGCTGTGGGGGCCGGTCTCCAACATCATCATGGCCACGGTGTGCGCCATTTTGTTGCGGACGGGCGTGCTGGCGTTCACGCCCGGGCTCCGCTATTTTCTGATAATCATGGTGATTGTGAACATCGGGCTGGCCCTGTTCAACCTCATTCCGCTGCCGCCACTGGATGGGTCGCACATTCTGCAAGGCATCCTGCCGCCGGAGAGCGCGCGAAGCTATGCGCAGTTTGCTTCTCAGTATGGAATGGCAATTCTGCTGCTGCTTCTGGTGACTGGCGGGGTCCGGCTTATCATCGGGCCTCCCCGAGATCTGCTTATGACGCTCCTGCTGGGGCGCTGAATCATACAGGACACAGACAGGGAGTATCAAGAGGACCGTGGCCAAGAGACTTCTTTCCGGGATGCAGCCCACAGGGATGCTGCATCTGGGCAATCTGGAAGGCGCGCTGCGCAACTGGGTGCGGCTGCAGGACAGTTACGATTCGTATTTCTGCATCGTGGACTGGCACGCGCTCACCACTGTGGCCGAGGATCCGAGCAACCTGAAGTCGCTGGTGCGGGAGGTCGCGGTGGACTTCCTGGCGGCCGGGCTGGATCCCGCCAAGTGCGCCATCTTCGTCCAGTCGCACGTGAAGCAGCATGCGGAGCTGCATCTGCTGCTGTCCATGATCACCCCTCTGCCGTGGCTGGAGCGGGTTCCAACCTACAAGGAGAAGCGGGAGAACCTGAACATCGAGTCTGCCTCTTACGGACTCCTGGGCTACCCGGTGCTTCAGGCGGCGGACATCATGGTCTACAAGGCCGAGGCCGTGCCGGTGGGGCGGGACCAGTTGCCTCACCTGGAGCTGACGCGCGAGATCACGCGGCGGTTCAACTTCCTGTTCGGACAGGTCTTCCCCGAGTGTGAGGCTCTTCTGACCGAGGCTGCCGTCATGCCTGGGACGGACGGCCGGAAGATGAGCAAATCCTACGGGAATGCCATCTACATCAGCGACTCCGCCGACGAGACGGCGAAGAAGTTGAAGACCATGTTCACGGATCCCGCCAAGCTGCGCCGCGGGGATCCGGGTCATCCGGAGATCTGCCCCGTGTTCGCGCTGCAGCAGCTTTACAACAAAGGCGAGACTCCGTGGATCGAGGAGAACTGCCGCTCCGGAGCGCTGGGCTGCGTGGACTGCAAGAAGAAGCTGACGGAGGCGCTGAACGAGAACCTGGCCCCCATCCGCGAGCGGCGGCAGGTGTTCGCGTCGGACCCGGCGCTGGTGGAGAAGGCCCTGGAGGAGGGCGCCGCAAAGGCGAGGGAGACCGCCGAGGAGACCATGAAAGAGGTCCGCGCGGCCATGAAACTGGGCTGAACCTTTTTGCGTTGGTCAGCCTGCGGGGATGTGCACGTAGGAGCCTGACGCCTCGGCAACGGTGGCTCCATCTGCATTCGTCACAATGCTGCGGCAGTGTGATACCCGCCCCCGCCCGCCTTCCAGCCACGCTTCCACGAGAACCGGCGAACCGGAAGGAGCCTGAGCACGCAGGCGCATCTCGAAGGAACCCGTGACCACGGGGACTCCCCTGTCCCAGAGCACGCGTGCCATGGCCTCATCCATCACAGTGGCGATGAGTCCTCCGTGGGTGATCCCGGCGTATCCCTGATGATCCGGCAGAGGAATCCACTGGCAGCGGAGCCGGTCGCCCTTCCATTCGAACTCCAGATGAAGGCCGATGGGGTTGTCCGGTCCGCAGGCGAAGCAGCGGCGGTTGTCACGAAGCTGGATGGCGCTCACGGGAGGGATTATAGCGTTACCCTGCCGGCTGCTCAAGGATGGCTGTCTGACGGGGCCGCGCCGCGCGTGCTACAATCCACACGAGATGGCGGGACGGGCTGCGGACAGCAGGACACTGGGCGGATGCAGTCTGCTGGAGGAGTTCGCCGGACATCTGGTCCGGACGGGAGCCTCCCAGCACACCGTGCGCGCCTATATGCGGGATGTGGCGCAGGCCGCCTGCGACCTGGAAATAGATCTGAATGACGCTTCCACCCTGCAGCGCGCCGGACGCTCCGGCGTCCGGCGGTGGCTGGCGCGGATGCGCTCGGCCGGGCTTGCACCATCCACCGTGGGCCGGCGTCTGGCATCCCTACGCTCGTTTCTGAAGTGGGCCCTGAGCAGGGGATACCTTCAGGAGATGCCCTCTCTCGACGGCCTGAGTCCGGGCCGCTACAGGCGTCTTCCCAAATTCCTGACGCAGACTGAAACAGTCCGGATGCTGGACGACCGGATCATTGAGAAGCCCTCAGACCTCCGCGACCTGGCGATCCTGGAGATGCTGTATGCCACCGGGTTGCGGGTGTCGGAGCTGGTGGCGCTGGATGTGGATGATGTTCGCGGCCGCAACGCCATCCGGGTCATCGGTAAAGGTGATAAGGAGCGCCTTGTGCTGACCACGCGGGCCGCGCAGGACGCCGTGGAGCGCTATCTTGCAGAGGGGCGGCCCCATCTGGCGCGGAAGGCCGGTGAGGAGGCGCTTTTTCTCAACCGCCGTGGCGGGCGGCTGACGGAGCGGTCGGTCCGCAGGATCGTGGACCGGGCCACGCGGGGCTACTGCAGCCTGCCCCACGCCGGGCCGCATACGCTGCGCCACACGTTCGCCACACATCTGCTGGAGAACGGGGCCGACCTTCGGACAGTGCAGGAGCTGCTGGGGCATGCGGACCTCTCCACCACGCAGATCTATACGCACGTTACGCGGGATCACCTGCGGGAGGTCTACCGCCGGGCGCATCCGCGGGCAAAGCTGAAAACCCGGAAGGACGAGGAGATTTGAAGATCCGTTCTACGACAGTTCTGGCCGTCCGCAGAGACGGCAAGGTGGCGATGGCTGGCGACGGACAGGTGACGCTGGATGCGTCCATCATCAAGTCCGGGGCGCGCAAGGTCCGCCGCATCTATCACGAAAAAGTGCTGGCGGGATTTGCGGGGTCGGCCTCCGATGCGCAGACCCTGACCGACCGGTTCGAAGCCAAGCTGGATGAGTCGGCAGGCAACATTCGGCGCGCGGTGGTGGAGTTCGCCAAGGACTGGCGCACCGACCGCATCCTGAGGCGGCTTGAAGCACTCATGATTGTGGCCGACCGGGAATGGCTTCTGGTAATCAGCGGGAACGGCGACATCGTGGAACCGGATGATCAGGTTGCGGCCATCGGGTCCGGCGCCGGGTATGCGCGCGCCGCGGCCCGCGCCCTGCTGGAGAACACGGACCTCAGCGCGCGAGAGATTGTGGAGAAGGCGATGAACATCGCCGCCGACCTGTGCATCTATACAAACCACAACATCATCATCGAGGAGATCTGAAACGGCGCTGCTGGGCAAGCGGATTCCTGGCGAAAGGCGGACGGAGCGGTATGGATAAAGTGTTTCAGGTGGGTCCCGAAGGCGAGGTCGTTCCCAAGGAGGTGGCGGAGGCTTCTGCATTGCCGGAGGACCTCACCCCGAGGCAGATCGTCGAGGAGCTGGATAAGTACATCGTGGGCCAGGATCGCGCCAAGCGGGCTGTGGCCATTGCGCTGCGCAACCGGCGGCGCAGGCAGCTCGTGCCGGAGGACATGCGCGACGAAGTCATGCCCAAGAACATCCTGATGATCGGCCCGACGGGTGTGGGCAAGACCGAAATCGCCCGGCGTCTGGCACACCTGGTCCGAGCGCCGTTCGTGAAGGTGGAGGCCACGAAGTTCACCGAGGTGGGCTACGTGGGCCGCGATGTGGACAGCATGGTGCGCGATCTGGCGCAGGAGTCCTACCGTCTGGTGGAGGCGGAAGAGATCGAGAAAGTCCGTGAGAAAGCGCGCGAGGCCGCTGTAGACCGTCTCCTGGACCTGCTCCAACCGCCGGCGCGTTCGTCGGGCGGCTCCATGGAGCGTCTGGCGGCGGCGATGGGTGAATGGCTGGCGCGTCAGACCCAGTCCCGTCCCGCTCCGGAGCCGGAAGCCCGGGATGAGCAGGCCGGAGAAGAGGAAGATGCGCGAGAGCTTTCCGAATACGAACAGCGCAAGGCGGAGCAGGTGGAGCGCCTGCGCGCGCGGTTGCGCGCGCGGCTGATCGCCGGAGAACTGGACGACCGGATGGTGGAGATAGAAGTGGAGGATACCACCAGCCCCTTCCTGCAGGTCTTCTCCCCCCAGGGACTGGAGGAGATGGGAATGGACATCTCCGGCATGCTGGGTGGGATGCTGCCCAAACGCCGGCGCAAGCGGACGGTGACGGTGGCCGAGGCCCGGGAGATCCTAGTGGAGCAGGTGGCCCGGGAAATGGTGGACCAGGACAAGATCACCCGCGAGGCTGTCCAGCGCGCTGAGCAGGCTGGCATCATCTTCGTGGACGAGCTGGACAAGATCGCGGGGCGTGAGTCCGGACAGTCCGGCCCTGCGGTCAGCAGGGAAGGAGTGCAGCGGGACATCCTGCCCATCATCGAGGGTTCGACGGTCATCACCAAACTGGGACCGGTGCGCACGGATCACATACTGTTCATCGCGGCCGGGGCGTTCCATATGGCGAAGCCGAGCGACCTGATCCCGGAGCTCCAGGGGCGCCTGCCCATCCGCGTGGAGCTGGAAAGCCTGACCATCGAGGATTTCAAGCGCATCCTGACGGAGCCGCGCAACGCCCTGCTGAAGCAGTACGCTGCCCTGCTGGCCACCGAAGGATTGACGGTGGAGTTTACCGAAGACGCCGTGCAAGCCATCGCGGAGATCGCCTGGGATGTAAACTCGCGGACGGAGAACATCGGGGCGCGGCGGCTGCACACCGTGATGGAGCGTCTCATGGAGGATCTCAGCTTCAACGCTCCCGACCTCAAGGAGCGCCATGTGGTCATCGATGGAAACTATGTCCGCGAGCGCCTCACGGATTTGGCTCGCGACGAAGACCTGAGCCGCTACATCCTGTGAGCGGGCTGCAGGCTTCGTTGCTGGTGCCTGTGCTGATGGCGGCGATGGCGCCGCTCTTCGCCACGGCGGAAGACTCACGGAAGACTCCGGCAGAGGCGTTCCGTCGGACCACCATGATGTTTGTGCGCCCCGGCATGACGGATGCGGAGGTGGAAGCCTATGCGGAAGCTTTCGCGCGCTCCGGCATCACAGGGGTGCTGATCGGGGGAGGCAGGCATCACTATCTCCACGACGATCTTCCCCACCTGGATGATTACGCAAATACCGCTGCGCGAGTGGTGATGGCCTGCCGCAAGCGGGGCATCGCGGTGGCGGAGCATCACAGTGTGGTCCTGACCACTCGCGAAGATTACGCGCGGGAGCACGCCGTGTGGATCCAGAGGGATTTCCAGAGCGGGGAACCCTCTGTCTGGCCGGAGTATCAGACGTGGGCGTTCTGCCCGAACAACCTGGAATTCCGGGAGCACTACTGGAGGATCGCATCAGGGCTGGTGCGGCGGATCGGTGCGGACGCTCTCATGAGCGACGACACGGTCTTCCATCACGGATGCTCCTGCGCGGCCTGCGCTAGGCGTTGGCGGGAGGAGACCGGCGGAGATATCCACGAGGCGTACAGGCAGTCGCGCACACCCGGCAGCGAAGCGTGGCGGCGGTGGCACGCGGTGCGCCGGGAGTGGTTTACGGATTTCAGACGTTGGCTGCTGGAGAGACTGCGCGCGGAGTTGCCGGGCACGGCCTGCCTGGCGCTCTCGGGAAATGCGCTCTCTCCCTGGGGAGGGCAGACTCACGGAGGTGCGGCGGAAGGAAGCCTGGATACGGCGGATGTGGCCGTGTGGGAGGTTTACAACCCGGCCGACTTCTACAGCTGGCGGCGGCTCAGCGTGGAGGCGGCCGTCATGGCGGAAGCGGCGCGGGTGCGAGGGGTGACCGCCCTGCTCCTGCCCTATGCGGACACCGCGCAGTCCCGGGATGTTTTCGACCCCGAAGAAGAGGTCTTCGCGTGGGGGTTGGGACAGGCGCACGGTCTTCCATTCGCTCTGGGCAGGGTGTTTCTAACAGGACTGACCCCTGAGGACGCTCCCCGTGGCTACTTCGTCTTCGAACGGGACAGACTGAGCCGATGGCTTGCGGGAGGGACTGAACCACACGCCGAGGTAGCAGTGCTCTTCTCGCGCGCATCGCGCGATCTGGACACGGCGTGGGAGGCCTCGCACGTCGCTCCTGCCATCGGATGGGCGGAGAGTCTTCAGGACGCTCTGGTCCCGTGGCGGGCCATCACGGAGGATACGCTGGACAGGGGTGTCCCGGGCGGCGTGCGTGTGGTCATCGCGCCGAATGTGTTCGCCCTGTCCGATGCTCATCTGGACGCGCTTGAGCGGTTCGTCCGCGCCGGAGGTATCCTTCTAGCAACATCCCGGACTGCGTTCTTCGATGATGAGGGATCAATCGCTTTTTCGGCTCGCAAGCTCCGCCTGGAGTCGTTGTACGGCGTCTCGCTTCGTGAGCCGTGTGAAAGGACCTCCGGGCCGGTGGAGTTGGCTCACACGAGCGCGAGGGAGATGGACGCCCCGGTGCGGGCGCTGCGGAATCGTGTGGGCCGCGGGAGCGTGATCTATCTGCCTGAGGAGCCGGGGCAGCAACTCTTCCAGGACTTCCAGAACGAGGGGAAACCTTTCACAGCCCCCCGGGATCTGGTTCTATCCGCCAAGCTTGCGCAGATGGTCCGCGTCCTTGCCGGAGAATGCGAGGTTTCCCTCAGCCTGGTGCCCCACTCGCCGGCGCTGACTGCCGTCCGCAGGGCGGGGAGTGACCTGCTGATCTTCTATCTGAACACCGCCGGAGCAGATCTGCCTCCCGGAAGTGAGGTGCCCACCCCCTCCCGCGTGGACTGGAAGCGGACCGGCGCGTCCCTGCACCTGCGTTTTGCCCGCGAACCTCGCCGCGTGAGGGTGGTATCGCTGGATTTCACGGAAAGCCGGACGCTGGACCGGCCCGGGAAAGAGGTCACTCTTCCCGCGCCTCGCAGGTTCGCGCTGATCGTTGCGGAGATGCCCTAGGAGAAGCTACAGCTTCTCTGTCAGTCCTGCCAGATACGCGCAGATCTCGTCCTGCGCTTCGCGGCAGGGGGCGACCGTACCCACCTGGTTGTTGAAGATCAGCGAGAATGCAAGCGGCTGCCCGGCGGCAGTGGTCACGTAGCCAGACAGGCTGGATACGCCGCCGATGTAGCCTGTCTTCGCCCGGACCTTCCCCTCAGCCGGGGTGTCTTTCATCCGGGTGCGCAGGGTGCCGTCTACCCCCGCGACCGGCAGCGATTCCATGAAATCAGTCCCGTGGCGATGGCGGTACATATAGTCCAGCAGGCGGATGAAACTGTCACAGGTGACCAGGTTCAGCCGTGAGAGCCCGGATCCGTCTGCCATGGACACTGCGCCGGGTTCGATGCCCGCCTGCTTCTCCAGGAACTCCATTACCACATCCCGCCCGGCGCTGACGGAGCCGGAACCTTTCCGGACCGACCCGAGCGTGCGCAGCAGGCACTCGGCGATCAGATTATCGCTCCACTTGTTCAGGTCGGTGACGATCTCTCGGAGGGGCTTCGATACGTGGCGGGCAAGCATCCTGGCCCCGGCGGGCGCGGACCCTTTGCGTGCCCTGCCGTCCACAGGAATACCGGACGAGATCAGCATGTCGCGGAAGCAGTCCACGGTAAACTGCGCGGGATCCAGCACGGCCACCACGGCGTCGGTGGCCGCGTCCCCGCCGGCCGGAACGCTGCCGGTCACCGTCACCATCGTGGCCCCGGCGTCGCGCTCCCGGGAGACCGAACGGCTGCTTCCACGCTCGCCGGTCATCACACTGGAACGCAGCCGCATATGCCCTGAGGATGGCTTCAGTGTCACCCTGGCGGGAGATCCGGGCTCTGCGGCCGGCTCCACCACGATGGAGATGACGTTCTTGTTGAAGTTGAGAGCCCCGGCCGGCGCGGCATACGAAGCTGAGAGATAGTCCCAGCTCCATCCCCAGCCGTACGGCGAGCGGTCGAAGTCTCCCGTATCCCCCACGATGGCTCCGGCCACGCGCTTGAAACCGCGGGCTTTCAGGTCTTCGATAATCCCCTGCAGCGCGGGCTCGTCCAGCAGCGGGTCGCCGGAGCCCTTCAGCACCAGATCCCCGTGAAGGACTCCTTCCCGGTCAATCTCGCCCGCCGTATAGACTCCGGTGCTGTAGCGGAACTCCGGTCCCAGGATCTCCAGCGCCGCCGCGGACGTGATGAGCTTCAGGTTGGAGGCGGTCATCAGGAGCAAATCCGGGTTGCGTGAGTAGATCCTGTCTCGGGTGTCCAGGGTCTGCACAACGCATCCGTGGATGCCCCGCGCAAAGACGGGACGGTCAAGAATGGAGTCCAGTTTCTGGCGGACGGCGGCCAGATCGGCACGCGCTCCGGAGAGCGCCGCCAACAGAACCGCCGCAGACCAGGCAACAAGAACGCCTCCGCGGCGAGGGGAGAAAGACCTCATGCAGAATCCTCCAAAAGCAGTGTTCCGGCCGCAAAGGGCCGGAGGGTGGCTATTCTTCGTCCGTGACCGGCGGAGGGGCCCAGGGTAGCGGCGGCTCCTGATTCTGCTCCCCGCCGGGCTCCTCGAACGCGAGCGAGGGATCCGTCAGCAGGTGAGCATGCTCGCTGACCTGGATGTCCTCCGTCAGTTCAATATGATGGCCCAGGTCAGGAGCGGGAGCCTCCTTCGGCGCCAGTGAGTCCAGCGCCTGCAGGGCCAACTGGTAGGTGGGGTCCAGCGCCAGCGCATGCTCGTAGCATCGCTGCGCCTTCTCCAGGTCGCCCGCCATCTGATAGGCCTGACCCAGATTGAAATGGGCATGCGCGGAAGGGGCGAGCTCCAGCGACCGCTCTAGCGCCGGAACGCCGTCCTCTGGATGACCCGCCAGGCAGCAGGCCGCTCCCAGCAGCGCCAGAAAATGGCCATCGTTCGTGCCCTCGCCCAGATGCGCCCGCAGCATCTCGCACGCGCGCTTGGCATGCCCCGACTTCATCGCCGCCAGGGCCTCTCGCATCAGCCCGGACAGATCCGAACCTGTTCCCATAACAGACCTCCTGTCCCCCTCGCAGAGACCGTTCTGAGTTCTTCTGTCCCGGTTATCGTGAAGGCCGGTGCGGAAACGACGTTCCCGCACCGGGCCGGTCGGGCAGGCAATGCGTTTGTATTTGCCGGAACGGGAGGGCCGGCCGCTGCCGGTCCTCCCGCGCTTGTTACGCCTTTTCCAGCTCGAACGTCTTGTGCAGCACGCGGACCGCCTCTTCCAGCTTGCTGCGCTCGATCAGACAGGTTATGCGGATCTCGCTGGTGGTGATGGAGATGATGTTGATGTTGGCATCAGCCAGCGCCGTGAACATCCGCGCCGCGTATCCCGGGTGGCTGCGGATGCCCGTGCCCACGATGGACACCTTGGCCACATTCTGGTCCGTGCTGATGCCCCCCGCGGCGATCTGCTGGGCCACCTCCTGCACTGTGGCGACAGCGGTGTTCAGATCGTCATCGGCCACCGTGAAGGAGAGATCCGTCACTCCGCTCTGGCTGACGTTCTGGACGATGATATCCACACTGATGTTCTTGTCCGCCAGCGCCTGGAAAATGCGTGCGGCGATTCCAGGCTGGTCCGGCACGGAGGCGATCGTGATCCGGTTGGTCTTCAGGTCATGCGCGATCCCGCGGACGGGATTGCGGATCTCCATAGCCTCGTCTTCGTGCTTGATCACTGTGCCTGGAACCTCCTTCTGACTGTGCGCAACCAGAATCTCAATATTGTAGAGCTCCCCGAGCTCCACCGCCCGGGAGTGCATGACCTTGGCCCCCTGACCGGCCATCTCCAGCATCTCTTCATAGGAGATGGTGTCCAGCTTGCGGGCCTCCGGAACGATGCGCGGATCGGCCGTATAAACGCCTTCCACATCGGTATAGATCTCGCAGCGGTCGGCTTTGAGGGCTTTGGCCACGGCCACGGCCGTGGTGTCCGAACCGCCGCGCCCCAGCGTGGTGATGTCCGCCCAGCTGGAGCCCTCTGTCACACCCTGAAAACCTGCGATGACCAGCACGTTGCCCGCTTCCAGCTCTTTTTTCATCCGTGTGACGTCAATGCGAGCAATGCGCGCCTTGCGGGCCACATTCTCCGTGATGATGCCCGCCTGGCCGCCCGTCAGCGAAACGGCCGGAACCCCCAGAGCGTGAAGCGCCATAGTCATCAGGGCGCTGGAAGCCTGCTCGCCCGTGGCGAGCAGCTTGTCCATCTCGCGGTCGCTGGGGTTGTCGGTGATCTGCCTTGCGAGGGCGATCAGGTTATCGGTGGTCTTCCCCATGGCCGAGACCACCACCGCCACCTGAGCCTCCTTGCTGGTCCGCGCAACTCGTTCGGCCACGCTGCGGATGCGCTCCGCGTCTGCCACGGAGCTGCCCCCGTATTTCTGCACGACAAGCATATGATGCCCTTTGCTGTCCTGTTATCTGGTGCCCGGCGCGCTCCGGCGCCCCGTCGGGGCTCATCTGCGCCGGGTTGCAGACTATTCTAGCATGGGGAGGCCACCCGGCGGGAGATGCAAAGGCCCACGGCAGGTGAGTTCATACCAACCGTCCCCCGCCATCCCGCGCGACCCGGGCCAGCTGTGCGGCAAGACCTTCACGCCCCGCCTTTCGAGGGATTCCACCTCAACCGTCCTGGGGGAGGTTCCTAACGTTCCGGGCACTTGTTCCCGGGACACCGATTACGGTGGTTGAGCCGTCCGCCGCAGGCGGACGAGTCGAAACCACAGGCGGACAATGCATGGCCTCGATACGCGCGCCTTTCGGCGCGCTAGTCGACCAGCATAGAAGGAGAGCTCTTCCAGTGGTGGCCTGGCTGGCCAATCATCCTACAGGGACCAGATAAGCAGAGCGGCGGGGCCGGAGCCGGCCCCGCCGCCTTATTCGACAGCCTTTCCCCGGAAGGAGAATGTCCCTCGGGGTAGTGTAGCCCGTCTACTTGACCGGGACGAACCCGACCTTCTCCACGATGGCCTGGCCCTGGTCAGACAGCTCCCACTGGATCAGCTTTGCCACCTCGCCCCTCGGGACGCCGACGACGTACTGATACAGGAACCGCCAGATGGGATAGTTGCCGTTGCGCACATTCGCAGGTGTCGGTTCGTAGGCCTGGGACTTCTCGTCCTTCTTGATCGGCACCTCGCGGACGCCCTTGGCGTAGGCCATTCCGCCGTAGCCGATGCCTCCCGGATCCTTCGAGACCGCGTTCACCACGGATGCGGTGCCCGGCATGTTCTGGCAGGAAGGATCGTAGTTCTGGTTCTTCAGAACGAACTCCTTGAAGAACACGTAGGTCCCGGAGTTGTTCTCACGTGAGTAGCGCGTGATGGGCCGGTCCGGGCCACCCACCTGCTTCCAGTTATTGATGCGGCCGGTGTAGATCAAGCGGAGCTGGTCCAGCGTCAGATGAGGCACGTTGTTGGACGGGTGCACATAGATGGTGATACCGTCCTTGGCCACCCGGTACTCGGAGACGCCACGATTGTGCCGCTGCCGGACATTACTCTTCTCCTTGTCTTTCATCGGACGGGATGCGTTGCAGATGTCCGTGGTACCGTTGATGAGCGCGGCGATGCCCGTGCCCGAGCCTCCGCCCGTCACCTGAATGCGCACACCCGGGTTCTTCTTCATGTACTCCTCAGCCCATCGCTGAGCGAGGATGACCATAGTGTCGGAACCCTTGACCGTCACGACCTGAGCCGTGGCGGCGGATCCGAGTCCCGCCAGAAGGGCCGCAGATGCGGCCAGCGCTGATATCCGTTTCAATGTCATCGTCATTGTTCTCCTGTGGGTATCGTCAGAACGTGGTGATCCACTCCACGATGGCCACATCGTTGTCAATGCTGTTCCGCTTCTCTTTCCGCCACTGATAGAACAGCTTCAGGCGGCTCTTGTCGTCCAGCCAGCGGATGAGGCCCACCTGGTGGTTGCTCAGGCGTCCGCGGGTGCCCAGCCCGTCGTCGTCGTAGGTGTCATACTTGTAGACCAGGCTGAGGTGCGGGTTGAACGACCAGGCAGCCTGCGCGTAGTAACCCCAGGGCTCCCGGTTGACCGGAGCGGAGGCCGTTCCGCTAGGCTCCTTGGCGGAGACATACTCCGCCTTGATGGAGAGCGGAATAGCCACACCGTACCACTGCAGGTCGGCTCCCCAGCGGGTGCGGTCCTGAAGCTGGGCGTTCGGCCCGGCCTTGCCCCAGTAGCCGGATCCACCGATAAAGAAATTGTCGGTCAGGCGCAGCCGGATGTTGCCGACCACGTCCTTATGCTGGTTGTTGTCGCTGAAGTTGGCTGACCACCAGGGCGCGCCCTTCTGGTCAATGCCCACGCCGCTGAACAGACCGATGTTCCACATAACGCGGGCGGCGGAAGGCCCGGACAGCATCACACCACGGTCGCGCTCGCCCGGGAACAGGGCCCGCAGAACATCGGCGCGCTCCGGGGTCTCGCGGACGCCGGAGGACTCCACAACCTCGTAGCCGAACGGCCACTTGAACTGACCGAAGGTGATCTTCGGCGCGAACTCGTGAACGCCCAGCCAGCCATACTCCAGATAGGCGTCCTTGAGGGTCAGTGAAGTGTTCTTGTCACTGCCGCCTCCGTCTATCTGGAAGACCACTTTGGTCTTTTCTCCGAATTTGCCCTCCGCTTTCAGGCGGGCGCGGCGGATGTAGAACTGGCTGTCTTTGTTCGCCTCTGCAGAGTCCTCGAAGCGGGCCTGGACGTAGCCGGAAACGGAGAGCTTCTTCATCTTGCTGACGTCGTTCGCGACGGCGTTCAGCGTGCCTTCCGGATCCAGCACCTGGGCCTTGATGGGCTCCATGTCTTGGAGAACAGAGTCCATCTGCTCGCGCAGCGTGGCCACCTCTTCCTGGACCTGCTTGAGATCCGTGCCCATGACTGTCAACTCCACCTTGAACTCGTCCACCAGCTTCCGGACCGTGTCCAGATCAGAAGGGGACACAGACGGAGCAGGGGACGGTGTGTTGGAGCGAGCAGACGGATTGCTCTGGCCGGTCTTGGTAGACTCCAGATAGCGCAGCATCCGCTGCACGATGGCAGCCATCTCGTAGCGTGTCAGAGAGCGCTGCCCCAGGAAGTTGCCATCCGGATAGCCCAGAATGATACCCTTCCGGGCGAGCGACTGGATGGCGTCATAAGCCCAGTGATCGGCAGGAACATCCTGCACCTGAGCCCGCGCGCACGGGGCTGCAACCGCCGCAAGCATCGCGACGGCCAGCCCGAGACCAATGAGTCGTTTCAGCAATGCTCTTGCTCCTCCTTGAGTCCCCGGTCTGCGGGTCGCTTTCCCGTGTTGCGCTCCCCCCTGCCGGGAACATTTGTTGAGTCTCGCAGAAAGGTTACATTGCGCTCGTTGCGCCACCGTCAACGAACGGTCAACTTGTGATGCGGATCACTTTGAGGCGATTGCAACAGAGGCTTGACACTGCTACCCCGGGAATCTCATCATGCGGTAGTGAGAAAGATTCCGGGAACTGTTCTCGCCTTCCGGGAACCGCCGGCGCCTCTGCGCGGTTATTGGAAATGGTAGCAGTTTCGGGCGGGCTTCGCCTACTTGGCACAGGAGCGGCTCGGCTAACGTATGCGGATGCCCGCCCGAAATCAGGAGTCGCACTCCTGGCGTTTCAGCAATCTCCCACCCTTCGATGCCCCGTTCCGCAAGCGGAACGGGGTTTTTCCTTTGCGCGCTCCGTGGCCGGTCTCGCTGCTGAAAGCGCTCCTCCGGATTGCGCGGGCGGTCCTTGTCGGGTATAATTGTCGCGGTCGGGGAGTGGCGCAGTTTGGTAGCGCACCGGTATGGGGTGCCGGTGGTCGCAGGTTCGAATCCTGTCTCCCCGATCTCTTCTTGCACGCCTTTGAAGAGTGGCCTGCCGCGTCGCATCTGTGCTAAATTGTCGCGGCTGATCGGCTGCAAAGTTTCCCTTCACCACACCGGCCCTGGATGGGATCTCTCCGGGGCCGTTCTGTCATCCGGGGAGAGCAGGGTCCGCCGGCGGGAGAGCAAGTGGTCCGCATTACGGATCTGGACAACGGGGTCAGGGTCATCACGGAAAGCGTGGAGCACGTCCGCAGCGTCGCGCTCGGCATCTGGATCGCCGCAGGCTCCAAACTGGAACAGCCCCACGAGTTCGGCATCAGCCATCTGCTGGAGCATATGCTCTTCAAGGGGACCTCGCGGCGCTCGGCGCGGGACATCGCCGAGGAGATGGCTGCCGTAGGCGGGCAGCTGAATGCCGCCACCGACCGGGAGTACACAACATTCTACGCCCGTGTTCTGAAGGACGATGTGGCGCTGGCCATGGACATACTGGGCGACATGCTGCTGAACTCCCTGATGGATCCCGAAGAGCTCAGGCGGGAGCAGGACGTGGTAGCCGACGAGATCCGCCGGCACGAGGACGCCCCCGAGGACAGGGTGCACGATTTTCTTGCGGAGCTGGCCTGGGACGGGCACGCTCTGGCGCACAGCGTTCTGGGAACCGAGGAGACTGTGCGCTCGGCCACGCCGGAAGCGCTCCACACCTATCTTAAGACCCAATACACGCCGGACCGGACGGTGGTTGCGGCTGCTGGAGCGCTGGAGCACGAGCGGGTGGTTGACCTGGCGGCAAAGTCGCTTGAACCGATGAGTGGCCGCGCCCCGGATCCCGCGCTTCCTCCTCTGGAACATCGGCCCGGCCGCGCCATTCTGGACCGCAGCACGGAAGCGGTCTATTTCTGCCTGGGCGCCCCGGCCTACAGTGAAACGGACGACCGGAAATATGCGCTGGCCATTCTGGACTCTGTCCTGGGCGGGGGGATGAGCAGCCGTCTGTTCCAGGAGATCCGCGAGAAGCGGGGACTGGCCTACGATATCGGCAGCTACCGCCTCAGCTACCATGAGGGCGGAATGCTCACTGTTTACGGCGGCACCGGGGCGGCCACCCTTGGCGAGGTACTGTCGCTGGTTCGGGCCGAGATAGAAAGCCTGCGCACCGCGCCGCCCGATCCGCAGGAGATGGCCCGCGCCCACGCCCAGATTCGGGCGGGGTTGTTGATGGCTCAGGAGAGCATGGGGACTCGAATGACCCGGCTGGGGAAGTGTCTGCTGGACTACGGACGCTTCATTCCGGTGGAAGAGGTGGTGGCCCGGCTGGACGCCGTGACGGAGAACGACGTTTTGAACGTGGCGCAGGATGTGCTCCGCGACGGCGCGTTGACACTGGCGGTGGTGGGACCGGAAGAAGAAGTGAAAGAGGAGGTTGTGCTGTGAGCGATATCCTTGTCGGGGTCTGCGGGTTCCTGGGCAGGATGGGAGCCGAGGTGGTCCGGGCGGTCAGTGATGCGGAGGGGATGACCTTCGCGGGCGGAGCCGATCCGCAGTTCCAGGGTGATGGCCCTGAAGGGGCGTTCTGTTCCGCGTCGGTGGAGGAGATGCTGCGGGAGGTCCATCCACAGGTTGTGGTTGACTTCACGGTTCCCGCTGCGGCGCCGGGCAATATCCGCGCCGCGCTGGAGGCGGGGGCGCACTGTGTGGTGGGAACCACCGGTATTGCGGAGGACGAGCGTGAACGGCTGGGCGAGCTTGCAAGATCACGCAACCTGGGCCTGCTCATCGCCCCGAACTTCGCGATGGGTGCGGTGCTGATGATGCGCTTCGCCCAGGAGGCTGCCCGGTTCTTTCAGGGCGCGGAGATCATCGAGCTTCACCATGACCGCAAGCTGGACGCGCCTTCCGGGACGGCCCTGATGACGGCGGACCGGGTCGCTTCCAGCTGGAGCGGATCCCCCGGACCGGGAGTGGGACAGCCTTCCCGCGGACTGGACCGCGGCGGCGTACAAATCCACAGTGTCCGGATGCCGGGATTCGTCGCCCATCAGGAGGTTGTTTTCGGAAATCCCGGAGAGGTGCTTACCATCCGGCACGATTCTCTGGACCGCAAGAGCTTCATGCCGGGGGTCATTCTGGCCATCCGCCGGATCCGCGAGCAGCGGGGGCTGGTTTTCGGGCTGGAAGCGCTTCTTTTCGAATAAACTGTTCTGAACGCGCGGCGATCCATCAGGGCGGACGCCGCAATTCCTATACCGAACGGAGCAACATCGAGATGGAAGGCTACAACGTTGTCGTGGTGGGCGCCGGTCTGGTCGGCGAGCAGATGGTGCACGTGCTGAAGAAGCGCAACTTCCCCGCGAAGAGCATCACCGTGCTGGCGCGCAGCGAGCGCACACAGGTGATAGACGGGGAGGAGTACCACGTGCGGCCCACCACTGCGGACGCCTTCGAGGGGATGGACATCGCCTTCTTCGCCGGGACGGAGGGGGAGAAAGGCGCCAGCCAGACGTTCGGCTGGGAGGCCGTGAAGCGCGGCTGCTTCGTGGTGGACAACGGCGATGACTTCCGCATGGACGACCGCGTCCCGCTGGTGGTCCCCGAGGCCAACGCCGATGCCATCGCCGGTCATCAGGGCTTCGTCGCGAATCCCAACTGCAGCACCATCCAGATGGTGGCGGCGCTTGCTCCGCTGAACAGAAAGGCACGGATGAAGCGGATCGTGGTCTCCACGTATCAGAGCGTCTCCGGCAGCGGCCAGGCCGCGGTGCGCGAGCTGGAGGAGCAGGTGCGCGCCTACGCCGCGGGTGAGCCGCTGAAGGTGGAGCAGTATCCGTATCAGATCTTCCTGAACCTCATCCCGCAGATCAGCAGCCTGAAGGACGAGTTCCCGGGCTACTACGGCGAAGAGATCAAAATGATCAAGGAGACGCGCAAGATCTTCGGGATGCCGGACCTGAAAGTCTCCGCCACCTGCGTTCGCGTGCCCGTGCGCCGCGGACATAGCGAGGCCATAAACGTGGAGTTCGAGTCGCCCATCTCCCCAGAGGAGGCTCGCGAGCTTTTGGCGGCTCAGGAAGGGATCGTCGTCATAGATGATCCGGCGGCCGGCAAGTATCCGATGCCGCTGGAGGTGGAGGGGCGCGACGAGACATTCGTCGGGCGTATTCGCCAGGATCCGGGCAACCCGAACGCGCTGGATCTGTGGGTGGTGGCCGACAACATCCGCAAGGGAGCGGCCACGAATGCGGTGCAGATCGCGGAGATCGCGGTCGAGAGAGGGTGGCTGAGACGATGAATCCGCGGTTCGGTCGTGTTCTTACGGCGATGGTGACACCATTCCGGTCCGATCTTTCCATGGACTATGAAAGGGCCGGAGAGTTGGCACGGGCCATCATCGAGTCCGGATCGGACGGTGTTGTGGTGGCGGGCACGACGGGCGAGTCCGCCACCATCACCATGGCGGAGCAGGCGCAACTGTTCCGGGCCGTGCGCGAGGCGGTGGGCGACAGGGGCACGGTCATCGGCGGGGCTGGAGCAAACTCCACCGCGGAGTGTCTGGAGCTGTGCCATTATGCCGAGGAGGCCGGCTGCGACGCCGTGCTGCTGGTTGCTCCTTACTACAACCGGCCCTCGCAGGAGGGGCTGTTCCAGCATTTCTGGCACGTGGCGGAGAATACCCGGCTGCCCATCATCCTTTACAACATCCCGGGCCGCTGCGCCGTGAACATGGAGCCGGCCACCACGGCCCGGCTGGCGCAGCATGAGCGGATCGTGGGCATCAAGGAAGCCTGCGGCAATCTGGACCAGGTGACGGACGTCATCTCGCGCGTTCCTGAGGATTTCGCGGTCTACAGTGGGGACGACAGCATCACGCTGCCGATGATGGCGGTTGGCGCAGTGGGAGTGGTCAGCGTGGCGGGACATTTGGTCAGCCGCCAGATCCAGCAAATGGTCCGCGATTTCCTGGAGGGCCGCGTCGCAGAGGCCGCCCGGCGGAACAGGAGCCTGTTCCCGTTCTTCAAGTCCCTGTTCATCACCACGAACCCCGTTCCCGTGAAGGCGGCGCTGCGGCTGGCCGGATGGGACTGTGGTGGGGTTCGGCTTCCCCTGGTGGAGGCCACCGATGCAGAGGTGCAGCGGATCCGGGAGGCGATGGATGCCCTGGAAGAGGGAGTGGACCTGCCCCGCAAGGCTTAGGCGCTGCGGGCGACCCAGCAAGATATTGCCGTGATGCGGGCCCGGCCGCGCTCTCCGCAACTCTGGCGGAACGTGGCCGGGCTTTCCTCTGGTGAGGGTTGGGACTGTGGAGGTGCGGCAACCGGCAACGAGGAGATGAAGTGAGCGACACACTGACACTGGTGCCCCTGGGTGGGGTAGGTGAGATCGGCAAGAACATGACCGCGCTGATGTACGATGGCCGCATCATCGTGATGGATGCCGGTCTCAAGTTCCCCGACGAGGAGATGTACGGGGTGGATATTGTCATCCCGGACTTCTCCTGGCTGATAGAGAACGCCGATCGCGTGGAGGGCGTGTTTCTCACGCACGGGCACGAGGATCACATCGGGGCGCTTCCCTATCTTCTGAAGCAGCTCAGCGTCCCGGTGTGGGGCACGCGGCTGACGCTGGGACTGGTGCGTCCGAAGCTGGACGAGCACGGCATCGAGGATGCGGCGCTGAACGAGGTGCAGGCCGGGGACCGCGTGCCGGCCGGGCCATTCGAGGTGGAGTTCATCGCGGTCTCTCATTCCATCCCGGATTCCTGCGCGCTGGCGGTGCACTCTCCGGCCGGGGTGTTCTTGCACACCAGCGATTTCAAGTTCGACCCCACCCCCGTGGATGGCAGACATACGGACGTGCACCGGCTGGCGGAGCTGGGCAGAAGCGGCGTGCTGGCACTGATGAGCGACTGCACGAATGTGGAGCGCCCCGGTTTCTGCCGCAGCGAGCGGATGCTGAGCGACACGTTCGACCGGATCTTCGCGCGCTCCAACGGGCGCATCATCGTGGCCTGCTTTGCTTCCAACATCCACCGCATCCAGCAGGTTGCGGATATCAGCATCAAGTATAACCGGCAAATGGCGGTCATCGGGCGCAGCATGGAGCAGAACGTCGCCACCGCCCGCTCGCTGGGGTATCTTCAGGTGCCGGACTGGGCCTTGTTGGATATCCGGCAGATAGAGAGCCGGGAGCCCTATCAGGTGACCATTATGACCACCGGGAGCCAGGGCGAGCCGCTTTCGGTTCTCTCCCGGCTGGCCATGGACGACCACAGGAAGATCCGCATTCAGGAGGGGGATACGGTCATCATCTCGGCGCGTCCCATTCCGGGGAACGAGAACCTGGTTCAGCGGGTCATCAACAACCTGTTCAAGCGCGGCGCGCAGGTCATCTACGACGAGGTGGAGCCGGTGCATGTGTCCGGCCACGCGCACCGGGAGGAACTCCGGCTGATGGTGAACCTGACCCGCCCGAAGTATGTGGTGCCCATCCACGGAGAGTACCGGCACCTGGTCAAATATGCCGAACTGCTGCGCGAGACGGGTTACCGCGTCTCGGACATCATCCCCGCTGAGATTGGCGACATCGTGGAGTTCACGCCGCATTCGGCGCGGGTGGCGGGCAAGCTGCAGTCCTGCGGCAGCGTCATGGTGGACGGTCTGGGCGTCGGCGACGTAGGGGACGTGGCCCTGCGCGACAGGAGCCATCTGGCGTCTGACGGGGTGCTGGTGGTGGTGGCTTCGGTGGACCGCAAGACGGGCGAGCTGCTGGCGGGTCCGGACCTGCTGTCACGCGGCTTTATGGACGATGAGGAGGCATTCCTGGCCGAGGCGCGGGAGGTGGTGCGGGACATCATCCTGGCTTTGCCGCCGGACAGCGCAAGCGACCGCTCAATCGCGGGGCAGGATGTGCGGAGCGGCCTGGCGAAGTTCGTCAACTCACGCACCCGCCGCCGTCCGGTGATCATTCCGGTGATCATGGAGGTGTAACAGCGGGAGCCGGATTCTGCTGACGGTGGTCGTTGGCCGTGCTTGATCACCCGCCGGATGTGGAATCATTTCTCTGGCTGCCTGCCGTGGTGCAGCCATCCTGCAATATGGGTCCGGCGTTGACGCTCTGCGAAGACTGCGGTAAGATATGGTGTTCCACGACCGGCCTGCGGGAGGCAGGACCCCGGCGAGCATTTCCCGGGGACGGTCCGGTGCGCGCAAAGCGCGCCGCGGGAGTTTCGCGGGGGTGTAGCTCAGACGGTTAGAGCGCTGCCCTGTCAAGGCAGAGGCCGCGGGTTCAAGTCCCGTCATCCCCGTTTCCGACGCTATTCCCTCCGGCTGCAGGGAAAACCTGGTGACGCCAGGATTACTGGTCCGGGATCCTTTGCCGAACCGGGAGAGGTATGCCGAGGTAGCTCAGTTGGTAGAGCAGCGGACTGAAAATCCGCGTGTCGCCAGTTCGATTCTGGCCCTCGGCATGTTCTGCTCCCCGGTAGTGGCCGGAGGGCGCTAGCCGGCGTAGCTCAGCTGGTAGAGCAGCGCATTCGTAATGCGCGGGTCGGGGGTTCGAGTCCCTTCGCCGGCTTGTCTTCCTCTTCTGGCTTTCATTTTCCCCACGATCCTCTTGACACCCCGCCCCCGGGCCGGTATGCTGGGGTTGCCCGAATCCGCTGAGTGGGGATGCCCGGGCTGGCCGGGAAGACGGGGTGGCGCCTCCCAGCCGCGCATCCTGCAGACGTGCGCCTCAACCGGGTGCTGGCCCTCAGGCGGTCGTGCGTCCGGAATCCACCAGACCTGGGACATTACGCACAACTTTTCCAAGCTTTCCTGCTCTCGGGAGAGGTTCCAGAGGCCGTATGCGCGTTCCGGTGCGCAAGACCATCACGCTCGTCTCCAGACTCCTGCAGTACTGCGCCGTGGCTGCGGTTCTGCCGTCGCTCGCCTGTGCCGCTCAGATCTCGTTCGACGATACCGCTTTCCACAATCCGGACTGGGATCTCGTCACCGTGTCGGCAGGATCGGGCGGATTTGCATTCAGCCTCAGGGAGCAGATGCCGGGGCGACCGGAGACCTACCGCGGCATCACGCTGGTGCTCAATCCCGGTCCGTCCGCCATCTGCGTCGTCCACTTCCGGCGGGGGGCGGTGGTGGACCCGAGTACATCCGGCGCGATTGGCCGGGTGTCGTTCCGGATGACCATTCGGGACTCGTTCGGGCAGATGGGGCCAAGCCGTTTCGGGCCGGCCATCCGGCAAAACGGGCGGATCTTCGTGGCGGGTCCTTGCCCCTGGTTCTCCGCATCCACCACATCCTGGACACGGGTGGCCATGTCCTCCCTACGCGCGTTTGACTTTATGGAACTCTCATCGCGTGGGACGCTGCTGAGCCGCTCCGGGCGTCCGGACTTCTCGCCGCATGCGCCTCCGATGCAGCTGGGATTCGCCTGGTGGGCCGTGAACTCTGGCGATCAGACTGTGCTGACGGGTGGGTCCGTCCATCGATGGTCGGTCACGGTCCAGACGGCGCAGTCTATGGCGATGCGCGACGTGAAGAGCAGGCCGGACGGCGAAGACGTCGCTTTGGGGCACGGTGTCGTCAGCGCCGCATTTCCCGATATGTTTTACCTCTCCGCCGCGGACCGCTCGTCCGGCATCCGGGTGCGCCTCCCCAATCACGGGCTAACGGCCGGCACGCAGGCGGGTGTCATCGGCACCTTGAAAACCAACGAGCACGGTGAGCGATTCATCGAAGGATGGGTGGCATACCCTGGCGGGCTGGCTGCAGTCCGTCCGCTGGGGATGCGGATTGCGGATCTGGGGGGCGGCGACGCTGGCTACGATCCGGCCTCCGGGCGCGGGCAGCGCGGCGTTGTGGGGGGACGGGGCGTGAACAATATCGGGCTATTGGTGCGGGTGGCCGGGAGGGTGGAGGAGACCTCCGACACGGGAGATCGTTTTGTTATACTGAACGACGGTAGCTCTGCGGTCAGGGTGCTCTTCGTGGAGCAGATGAACCTGCCGCCTCCGGGGGCATTCATCGTGGTTGAAGGTGTTTCATCCTGCCTGGCCGGTCCTGAAGGGGCTCCGGTGCGCGCTCTGCTGGCGGTGGCGTGGGAAGGCTCGGCGACCGGCCCAGAGATGACAGCGAGCCGGTGACACCGCCCACCCCCTAGCGAAGGAAAGCGGCGGCCACCTCGTCGGCAAGCAGTTGTCCGGAGCGGGTGAGGCGGATGCGGCAGCCGCTCCGGTTCAGCAGACCGGCAGCGGTGTAGCGTTCGATCTCCGGCTGGAAGAGATTCTCGACATCCAGGCCGAACCGGCGTGAGAGCTCCTCCAGGTTGGCTCCGTCGGCGGTCCGGAGCGCCAGCATCAGAGACTCTCCGGCGGCCTTCTCAGCGGGCAGCATCTCCGAGAAGACCTCTCGGGCGCGGCCGCTCTCCTCCACCTGCCGGATGAACTCTGCTGGGTCGCGCTCCCACATCACCCGCCTGCCTTCGACGAACTCCACAGCGCCTGGTCCGAACCCGCGGTACGGCTCGTTCCTCCAGTAGACCTCGTTGTGACGGCAGCGGCGGCCGGGGAGGGCGTAGTTGGAGATCTCATAATGCTCGTAGCCCGCGTCCTCCAGCAGGGAGCGCGTCAGCAGGAACATATCGGCCTGTGCCTCCTCGTCGGGCAGATCCAGGCGTCCGGCTGCTCGTCTGCGGTGGAAGGCCGTGCCCTCCTCGATGGTCAGACAGTAGGCCGAGATGTGCTCTGGGCAGAGCCCAATGGCTGCCTCGAGCGTCCGGCGGAGCCCGTCCAGGGTCTGACCGGGCAGAGCGAACATCAAGTCGAAGCTGATGTTCTCGAATCCGGCGGCGCGGGCATCCTGGAAGGCCTGCAGGAACCGGCGATGGTCGTGCGCCCGGCCCAGCGCGCGCAAGAGATCATCGTCGAAGTCCTGCGCGCCTATGCTAAGGCGGTTGAAGCCACCCTGCCGGAGCCTGGCCAGCTTCTCCGGATCGGCGCTCTCCGGATTGGCTTCCAGGGTCACCTCGGCGTCCTCCGCAATCCCGAAGCGGTTCCGGAGCGCCTCCAGAACCTGCACAAGCGATTCTGCAGGCAGAAGCGAGGGAGTGCCGCCTCCGAAGAAGACTGTCCGCAGCGGACCGTCGCCGGCCTGCGGACTCTCTTGAATCTGCCGGCAGAGGGCACCCACATAGCGCGAGGCAAGGTGAGAGATGCCTGCGTAGCTGTTGAAATCGCAATACGGACATTTTGACGCGCAGAAGGGTATGTGAACGTATGCCGCAGAACAGCGCATCTCTCGTGGCAGTCTCCAGCTTATGGTATCCCGCGTGCGTTTGCTCCGCCACGGAGGACCATACAAATGCTTCGCATTATCTGCTGCGGTGGTATAATAGCATCGTGATGAAGTACCTGCGGACCGCTCTGGCGCTGTTGATCGCTCTGCTGACCGCGGCGGGAGCCGTCGTCAGCGTTCCGTCTTGCGCCTGTGGTCCGGCTATGTCAGCCTGCTGCCGCGCGGCCAGCGGATCGGACATTGTCCGGCAGGCGAGCTGCTGTGAGGCCAGCCGGCCTGAAGTCTCGCACCAAGAAGACTGTTCCTGCGGGTGCAGCCTGCAGGCGGCGCAGGATGAGACCCCCGCCGCCCGCTACGCACCTCCTGCAGCGTTTGGAGTGCTGGTTGCCGCGCCGGTCCAGTGCCCCGCACCTGAGACCGGCCTTCGCGTTGCAGCCCCTTCTTTCGTCCCAGAACCTTTCTCCGGGCGATCCCCTCCGTCACTTCGCGCCCCTCCCTTCGAGTCCTGACTCCCTTTTGGCGCGTCCTCTGCCGGGGGCCGCTCGGCGGCCCGATCGTCGCAGAGTGATTCGCGGCTATTCGCCCCTGAGGCCGGTCGCGTGCTCGATGCGCGACCGCGCAGCACATGGTTGCATTTCGGGAGAAAACAATGAAGGACTCGAGATTTTCCTCCAGCAGGGGGTTCACGCTGATAGAGCTTCTGGCCGTCATAGCGATTATCGCGGTGCTGGCGGCTATCCTGTTCCCGGTGTACGGGCGCGCCCGGGAACGGGCGCGTGCGACAGCTTGTCTGTCCAATATGCGCCAGGTGGCGCAGGCGGTGATGATGTATGCCCAGGACTACAAAGGACGGTATCCCGTCTGCCACGACGTCACGTCCAGCAAGGACGACGACGACGGCTACTGGTGGGTGGCGCTCCAGCGCTACACGCGCGAGGATGGCGTCTTCATCTGCCCGTCCTGGCGGCCCACCCCCGAGCCGCAAGGGCTCCTCTTCTGGGAGAAGCCGCAGGACCCCGCCCGTCCGTTCGAGCGGGGAGGCGTCCGGGGGACTTATGCCTGGAACCTCACTATGAACGGAGCCCCGGAGGGCAGACTCTTCGGGGTCACTCCCGAAGGCGGACGGTACAGTCCATCCTCCGTTGTTGCAGTGGCGGAGGGCTTCAACGGGACGCACATCTGGAAACCGGAGCAGGTGGCTCCCGTTGACAGCCCGGAGCTTCGCCTGCGATATTTCCACTACGGAGGCGCCAACGTCGCTTTTGCGGACGGCCACGCACGCTGGGTGAAGGACACCGACGTCAAGCGGAGCGACTGGGCTCCGTGGGATCCCAACTGGCGTCCCTGATGGAAGGGAAGGAAGATTGGATATGAGAAAAATGGTGCCTCTCGCATTGCTCGTTGCCGCCCTCGCGGCCGTCTGCGCCGGCTGCGGCAAGCAGAGCGCCGAGGCTCCGCCTCCTCCGCCCGCGCAGGCGCAAGACATGAGCTCCATTCCAGACGACGCGGTGGATCGGTACTGCCGGGTCTGCTACGTGGACGGCGGGCACAAGATGGGCGGATACCTTCCGGAGCGTCTGAATGTGACCTACGAAGGGAAGACCTATGCGTTCTGTTCGGACGATTGCCGGAAGAAATTCGATGAGAACCCCGCGAAGTACGCAGTGAAGCCTCAGGACTCCTCCGGCAGGAAGGACGATCACGCGGGGCACGATCACTGAAGAGGAGATCCTCAAATATCGTGAGGCCCCTGCGGGGAGCACGTCCCTGCAGGGGCTCATTTCGTCCGCCGGCGAAGCTTGCGCTAACTGCCGCGGCTGCGCACCGTGGCCAGTCCGCCATCCACACCGATGACCTGCCCTGTCACCCAGCCCGCCTCCGGGTCCAGAAGCCAGGCGATGGCGGAGGCGACATCCATCGGTTCGCCGATGCGACCCAGCGCATGCATCTGCTCGGACATCTTCAGGCTTGTCTCGTTCGACGTGATGCGTGCAGTGGCCGGAGTGCGGACCAGACCTGGAGCCACACAGTTCACCCGGATGCCTGATCCGGCATAGGTGGCCGCAGCGGAGAGGGTGAGGCCGATGACTCCAGCCTTGGCCGCCGCGATCGCCTCGTGGTTGGCAAGCCCCACGCGGGCCGCGGCCGAGGAGACCAGCACAATGCTTCCTCCTCCGGATTTCATCAGGGCCTTCGCGGCCGAGCGCGTCACGCTGAACGCCGAGAGAAGGTTGGCCGCCAGAACCGCGTCCAGATCGGCATCGGAGGTCATGTGGGCGGGCTTCAAGAGCACGGAACCGCAGAGGTTCACCGCGCCGTCCAGCCGGCCAAAGCGCTCCAGCGCGCTTTCGACGACGGGAGAGAAGTCCCGCTCCAGCCCTGCATCCCAAGTCATTCCCTGGGCTCCTGACTCTTCGCAGGCGGCTTGCAGGCGCTCCGGGCCGCGCCCGGTTATGAAGAGACGATGACCCTTGCGGGAGAGAAGATTGCAGAGAGTGCGTCCGATGCCGCCGGAGCCTCCAGCGATGACGAAACAGCGCGAATCGCTCATGTCAGTTCATCCTCCAGATGGCGAAATTCAGGGCGGCCGCGAAGCTGACCCAGGCCAGGTAGGGAACCATCAGCAGCGCGGCAACAGTGGAGACAGACCAGAAGAGCAGGATGCACGCCAGGATGGCCGTCCAGAGGGCGGCGATATCCAGCAGAGCAAGTCCCACCTGCCGCAGCCCGAAGAACAGGCCGCTCCAGGCGACGTTCAACGCGAGCTGCAGGGCGAAGGCCGGCAGCGGCCATCCGAAACCCGCCCTGCGCCAGATCAGCCACGCGCTTACGGCCATGGCCGTATACAGTGCCGCCCACACCGGCCCGAACAGGGCGTCCGGCGGCGTCCAGGAGGGACGCGCCAGGGCGCGATACCAATCTTCCACACTGGATGCGGTCCAAGCTCCACCCAAACCTGCCGCGCCCCAGCAGATCAGCAGGCTCAAAAACAGTGCCGCGGCGTTACGCATTCCCCGGCCCCCTTTGTGGGACGGCCGGTGAGGCAGACTCGCCGGCGGCGGCCCGTGCGATGCCGAGAAGCATCCTTCCAAACACCAGCTGATGCACCGGCCACAGGGCATACCAGTAGACCAGTCCGGTGAGACCCAGCGGGTCAAACACAGCCGTCTGCGTGATGCGGGACCCTCCGGGGACCGGAGAGACCTCGAACTCGAGCCAGGCCCGCCCGGGCACCTTCATTTCGGCGTACAGCCGAAGAAGCCGGTTTTCCTCGTACTTTTCCACCCGCCAGAAGTCGAGCGCGTCCCCCACGTGAGGATGTTCCGGGTCTCTGCGCCCGCGGCGCATTCCCACGCCCCCGCTGAGCAGATCCAGCGCTCCCCGCAGACGCCAGAGCCACGCCGGACTATACCATCCCGTGTCTCCCCCGATTCTCCGGATGGGGGCGAACGCCATATCACAGGGGACGCCAACCTCCACGGAGCGGGAGTCCACCAGTCGCGAGCCGAATCGCACACCGCCCCAGTCCCTGCGCACGCCTGAGGAGGAGAGCGCATCCGACCAGCGAGTTTCGGCCAGCTCGCGGTCCTCGTTGCGCAGCGCCGCCGCAATCGCTTCGCGGACGCCGGCGGGCCGGATCCTGAACACCGCCAGCGCGGAGTGGTCACGGACCACGGTGGCGTGCCGCACGCTTTCAATCAGCTTGCGTCCCACGCGTGCGTACACAGGCGTTACCAGACCGAGCCAGAGACTGGATAGCCAGGGGGTTAGAACGGGCACAGAGATCATGACCCGCTTCAGATTCCGCTGACGGGCGTATTCCCTCATCAGGTCGCCGTAGCTGACGATGTCCGCGCCCCCGATCTCGAAGATACGGTGGCCCTCGATAGGGATCTCCAGGGATTGCCGCAGGTATTCCAGCACGTCTCCGATGGCGATCGGCTGGGCGGGCATGGATACCCAGCGAGGGCAGATCATAACGGGGAGTCTTTCGGTCAGGTTCCGGACGATCTCGAAGGAGAGACTGCCCGATCCGATGACGATGGACGCGCGCAGTTCGATGGAGGGAACGGAACCTTCACGGAAGATGCGCCCCACCTCCAGCCTGCTCCGCAGATGGGATGAGAGCTCCCGCTCATCCTCCTGCGCAAGACCTCCCAGATAAATGATCCGCTCCACGCCGCAGCGCTCAGCAGCGCGTGCGAAGTTACGGGCGGCCTGGCGGTCCTGCTCTTCGAAGGACCCGGCGGAGGCCATGGAGTGGACCAGATAGTATGCCGCGCGGACTCCCGCCATTGCGCGCTCGACGGACGTGGCGTCGCGCACATCGCCTTGAACCACCTCTGTGTCCGGGGCCACTCTTCCGGCCAGCACCGCGGGATTGCGGACCAGACACCGCACGCGGATGCCCTCTTCTTCCAGTTTGCGCAGCAGACGACCACCGATATAGCCGGTTGCTCCCGTCAGGAGCACCCGCTGTTTGTCCCCGGCAGAGTTGTGCTGGCTTATTGTCACTTTCACCATCTGAAACGCGTGGGGCACGGCAAAGGCTCCCGCGCTTCGTCGGAGGCAGATCAAAAAGGTCTCGGACGGCTCAATGCTGACAGAATTTGACAGAGCGCCCGGATATTATCCGTCTACGGTGCCGCCACGGACGGCAGCGCTGAAAGACCAGTTGGAGGGAGGCTACCCGCAATGGCGACCCTTGCGGAAACTCTCGAGAAAACGGCCATCGGAAACCCTGTCAGAATGGAGCAGCTGGTCATGTTCCCGCTGCTGGGACCGGCGGTATCCGGGCCGGGTTATATCACGCTGGTCGAAGCCATCGCCCACGGTGTCGCCGAGGTGAAGGAAGTGTCAGCCTCCAGAAGCGTTCCGGAAGCCCGGTTCATCAACAATGCAGACAAACCGGTCTTCCTGATGGACGGCGAAGAGCTGATCGGGGCCAGGCAGAACCGGGTGCTCAATCTGAGCCTCCCGCTGAATGCCCATTCGGAAGCAACCATACCGGTATCCTGCGTGGAGCAGTTCCGGTGGCACTACGAGTCGCTGCAGTTTCAGAGCGCTCCCCGCACGTTGTTCGCCGAGGCACGCGCACGGAAGGCCGATCACGTCAGCGCGTCGCTTGCGACATTCGAGAGCCGTGTATCAGACCAGAGCGAGATCTGGGAGCAGATCCACCAGAAGTCGCTGAGTCTGGAGGCCCACAGCGCGACCGGCGCGATGGATGACATATACGAGCGCAACCAGGTTTCCCTGCGGGACTACGAGGAGGCGATGCAGCCGGTGGAAGGCCAGACCGGAGCGCTTTTTTCATTGGTCCATCGCTCATCTGCCTGGATCTCTTCGACGGCGAGGCCACCCTTCGGGCCATGTTGCCCAAGGTGGTGCAGCGGAACGCGCCAGATGCCCTGGACCAGGCTCGAGCTGGGCACGAGCCGCCCGCTCCCACGCTGGAGCAGGCTCGTGCGTTCCTGAACGATGTGGGTGCCGCCTCCCTGACTAGAGACCCGGCCATTGGAATGGGAGAGGACCTGCGCATCTGGGGGGCGATCTGACGGGCGGAGGGCTGGAGTGGGATGGCCGCCTGGTGCACCTCTGTGCCTTTCGACTGCTGGAGACAAGAATCCGGCGCGACGCGGCCATCGCATCGTTGCTTGACATCAAGGCGTTCACGGGTCGCCGGTTCCTGCGGTTGTAGCAGGCTCCGGCTCATAGAGGTTCTGGGAAGCCGAAAAAGGCGGGGGGAGCGTGAGAGGGAGGCGCTCCCCCCGCCGTGTTGTTCGCGCGCCGGTTCGGTGCTAGAATGTCGAGCGGCCCGGATGGCTGAAGAGTTTAGCCCCGGGATGGCGTGACACAGGGCTTTCGGGGCATTCGGATGCGGCTTACTGGAAAGACCGGACGGATTATTGCGACGCTTCTGGGCGTGGTAGTGCTCTTCGGGGCGAGCGCCCTTGCGGGCTTCTATGTGGTGGGGCCGATGCTGTTAGAGCGCGGAAAGGATAAGCCTGCCGCGGAGCAAGCGGCCCCCGATGCGGCCTCCGCAGAATCCGGAGCTCTTGACACATCATCCCGGCCCGCCTCGTCTGCTCCCGTGACACCCAGGGTGAAGGTGGAGATCACCGTGGAAGACTCCGCCGCGGCCCGGGCACAGCAGAAGCCGAAGCCCCCGTCCGCGCCCACGCCTGCCGCGCCCCCCGCGACCCCGCACCAGGGTCCGCGGACTCCGACCCCGTCTCCGGCTTCAGCCGCCCCGGATCAGTCTCCACCTGCCGGGGCTCCCGGGGAGCCGGCATCAGCCCCTCAGCCTGATACCCGTCCGGAAGAAACCCGACCGCCGGCGGAAAACTCGTCTGGCAGGCAGTACCGCGTGCAGGTGGGAGTGTTCTCCACGGAAGACCGTGCCTCGCAGGTGGCTTCGGACCTGCGCGCCCGCGGCCAGCAGGCCACAGTGGTCAAGACCACCCTTAACGGTCGGGAAGCGTGGCGGGTGCAGGCCGGGCTCTTCAACGAACGTGTCAACGCGGAAAAGCTGGCTGAGAGGCTGCGCTCGCAGGGAGTGCAGGCCAGCGTGGTGCCGTCGGGAGAATGAAAAGAGTGCCGCAAGTGTTCCCCTGCCATCCGGATAGGAGGCGCTGCTGACCGTGTCATCCGCCGGATCGGCCACCACAGCCACCCCCAGGAAGCATCCTCGCCTGCCTCTTGCCGCCCGGATGCGGTTGCCGGCGAACTATCTGTTCATTCTTATGGCGTTCCTGGTGAACGACGGGAACTTCCACTGGTGGGCGCTGGGGTTGGTGGCGCTAGGCAGCTTCATCCGCATCTGGAGCGCCGGATCCCTGATAAAGACGACGGAGCTGATCACCTCCGGACCCTACGCTCTGTCACGCAACCCCCTTTACTTGGGGACTTTCATCGGCGGCGTGGGAGTGGCCATTTTTGTGCACAGCCTCCCGCTCCTGATCTTCTTTGTTGTGACATTCGCCATCTGTTACGGCTCGCAGGTGCGCTGGGAGGAAGAGGTTCTGCTGATGGAGCACGGCGAGCAGTTCCGGGAGTATATGTCGCGGGTGGGACGCTTCTTTACCTGGCGCTGGCCGGGCGGCCGGCTGCGCCACGCTTTCTCGTTGGGGCGAGCTGTGAAGAACAAGGAGTTCGCCTACCAGATGTTCTGGCTGGTGATGATCATGGCGCTGATCAGTCAGCAGTATCTGCGCAGCTCCGGGCTGGGTGTCGCGCGCCCGTAAATCTTCCGGCATTCACGCGAAGCGTTTGCAACAGCGCCCTGCCCTTGCTATACTGAAGTTTGTGAGACGCCTGGCGCAAAGCCTCATTCTCGTGCTCTTCCTCGCCGCCGCCGCGGTCGTTGGCGCAGCCTCCAGCCTGCCCCGGCACGCGGGGGACGGTTCTTTTTGTGCCGGATGCATACTGCCAGGGCTGGCGGCGGATTCCTGTTGCGGGCAAGAGTCTGCAGAGGACACCCCTTGCGCCTGCTGCCAGGCGCCGGAGCGCAGCCCTGAGCCGCTGCGTCTTTCGCCTGCTCCGCCATCTCTGGGGGCCGCTCCGCTGGATAGTTTTCGTCCAGAGACGGCCCGTCCAGCCGGGCTGCTGGTGACCGGCGAAGTTCCGCCGGCCTCCAGTGGCAACCTGCGTCCCTGTTCTCTCCGCGCTCCTCCCCGCTGAAGTCCGTTCACGGTCATTGCGCTTCCACAATACGGACTTCGAAACGGAGGATTTCCAATGAAACGCAGGGATTTCCACTCCCGCTCCCGCCTCGTGCGCGGACGGCGGGGTTTCACACTCATCGAGCTTCTGGTGGTGATCGCCATCATCGCCATCCTGGCCGCTGTGCTGTTCCCGGTGTTCGCGCGGGCGCGAAGCCGGGCCATTCAGACCGGCTGTCTGTCCAATATGGGGCAGGTGGCGCGGGCGGTGCAGATGTACACGTCGGATCACAAGAGCCGCGTCCCGGTCTGCCGCGACGACATCCCGGAGAGCGGCGGATACTGGTGGGTCATCCTGCATCCTTACACGAAGGCGGATGATGTGTTCATCTGTCCGGGGTGGAGACCCACGCCAATGCCCACGGGATTGCTGGACTGGGAGCGCCCACCGGACCCGTCCGTCCCCTTCGAGCGGGCGGGCATCCGCGGCACTTACGTCTGGAACGAGACGCTGGACGGAGCACCCGAGAGCGGCTTCAGCGGCTCCGCCAGAGATGGGCTGTCGTATGGTCCATCCAGCATCATCGTCGTGGCGGAGGGGTTCAATGGCAGTCACGTCTGGAAGCCGGAACACGTGACGCCGGGGCGGCCCGAGGAGCGCCTGCGCTATCAGCACAACGGCGGAGCCAACGCAGCCTATCTGGATGGCCACGCGCGCCATATCCGGCAGGAGGAGATGAAGGCATCGCTGTGGGCCCCGTGGGACCACGTTCACTGGCGTCCATGAACGCCTTACGGAAGGAGAGACTGCGCATTCCGGGGAACCCCTGAATTCCGGAAGGCGGAAGCTCAGAGATCCTGAAGGGGAGGATCTGTGCCGGCAAAATGGCAGTTCCTCCCCTTCGATGAAAGGCGAGGAATGCGGAGATGAGCAAGTGCAAGAAGCTGACGATCGGCGCGGTCTGCGGCGCGGCGGTGGTCCTGGCGGCAGTGGCGGGCTGGGCAATGGGCCGTCCGGCGGCCCGGACTTCACCGGGTGGGCCGGTGGACTGGCCCGCTCTGGAAAAGGGATTCACCCTGCTGTATGACGGGCGAGACACGTCCCGGTGGAAACAGGCCGGGCCCGGACGGTTTGTCCAGCAACCGGACGGGTCACTGCTCTCCGAAGGGGGAATGGGGCTGTTCTGGTATGCGGAACGGCCGTTCAAGGACTTCATCCTGCGCGTGGATTGGAAGGCGGAGAAGGCAGAGTCCAACTCCGGCATCTTCGTCCGCTTCCCGGATCCGCAGGGCGACCCCTGGAAGCCGGTGAACGAGGGATACGAGATCCAGATCCAGGATGCAGGCGGGCCGAAGCACCGCACCGGAGCCGTGTACAGCTTCAGCGAGTCCTACAGCGTGCCCACAAAGCCCTACGGCCAGTGGAACACGATGGAGATCGAGGTAGTGGGGCAGCGGTATCTGGTTCGTGTGAACGGAACCCTGGTCACCCGCTTCACCGGGAGCCGGGCGACAGAGGGTTACATCGGCCTGCAGAACCATGGCGGCGGTGACAGGGTGTGGTTCCGCAACATCCGGATCAAGCCGCTGAACTAGCTGCTGAGTCCAGAAGAAAAGCGCTGCGGCGCGCCATTAGCGGCGCGCCGCGAACTCTTTTACGGTGGGATAGAGCCTGCGGTAGTGCTCCAGGCGTTCGCTGTAAAGCGCGGCCTTTTCGGGATCCGGCTCCAGCGTTTCGCCGGTCCGCACCCAGGTCCGGGCAAGCTCCTGCACCGGCGTTCCGCTGTGTGCCGACGCCGCCAGCATCGCCGCTCCCAGGCAACCTGCTTCCGTGACGTCCAGCCGGGTCACCGGCCTGCCTGTCACATCCGCTTTCAACTGGTTCCAGAAGCGCGACCTGGCGCCGCCGCCGATGGCGCGAAGCTCCCGCACCCGGCATTCCGCCCCCTCCAGGATCTCCAGATTCAATCGCATCTCCAGCGCCACTCCTTCCAGCAGGGCCCGCAGCAGCTCGCCGCGGCCTGTGGACAGGCGGAGCCCCACGATCGCACCCGGCGTATCCGGATCGAAATAGGGAGTCCCCGACGGAGTCCAGTAGGGCAGCACCAGTAGCGAGGACGGTTCGTCCGGCGCCTGTTCGAGCAACAGTTCGTATGGATCACGCCCGGTGCGCTCTGCCTCCAGAACCTCCTGCTGCCCGAAATTGTCCCGGAACCACTTGAGGATGTTGCCCCCGGTCAGGCTGAAAGCGATGGTGGCATACAGTCCGGGAGCGGCGTGGTCGTAGGTGCAGAGGTTGGCCCGGCGGAGATCCTCCGAGAAAACCGCCCCGGGCATCGCCGCTGTGATGCATTCCACCGTGCCGGTTGCATACATCGCAACGCCGGGTGAGGTGACCCCTGCACCGAGCGCTCCCACGGTCTGATCATGCCCGCCCGTCACCACCAGGGCGCCGGGACGAAGCCCCAGGTCCCGGGCGGCCGCGTCGGAGACCTCCCCGGCCACGCTGCCGGAGGCGAGGGGCCGTGCCAGCTGCTCCTCCCGAACCCCGGCGCGCTCCAGGATCTCGCCGTCCCAGGCGTGGCGGCAGACATCGAACATCATGGTCCGTCCGGCGAGAGGCCAACCCATCGCGGGGTCCACACCCAGCCGGAAGCCCAGAAGATCTTCGAAACACAGGAAGCGCCGCGCCTCGGCGAAGACTTGCGGACGCTGATCCCGCATCCACGCGAGCTTGAAGAGCGTGAACATCGGATGAGCCGTGTGGCCGGTGGCACGATACAGCCGATCTTCCCCGAACTCCTCCAGCCACTGCGGGATGTATGCCGCAGACCGGGTATCCGAGCTGACCATCGCCCCGTGCAGCGGGTTCCCGGCGGAATCCAGCGGGGTGAAGGCTTCTCCCTGACTTGAAACCGCCAGGGCTGCCACGGATCCCGCTCCGGCTCCCGCCGCGGCCTCGCGGATGACCTGGAAACAGCACTCCATCACGAGCCCGGAGTCCAGCTCGGCCCCGCCGTCCCTGGTGAGATGGAGGGGATATTCCCGGTAAGCGGACGCCAGCAGACGTCCTTCGCCGTCGAATGCGAGTGCCTTGCAGCCCGTCGTCCCGATGTCTACCCCTAGATAGTTCACGGCGCCTCCCGGCCCGTCACCCGCGGCACAAGAATGGAAAGCGCTTCCATCATTTCGTCAGGAGCGCGATCTCCAGCACCTCGTCGGCGTGGTCCACCATTCGCAGATCCATCTCCTTGACCACGTGCTCCGGAATGTCCTCGATATCCTTCTCGTTCTCCCGGGGCATGACGACTGTGCGGATGCCCGCCCGGTGCGCCGCCAGCACCTTCTCCTTCAGACCACCGATGGGAAGGATACGTCCCCGCAGGGTGATCTCCCCTGTCATAGCAACCTCCTTACGCACGGGACGCCCGGTCAGCGCTGATGCCAGGGCCACCGCGATCGTCACCCCGGCCGACGGCCCGTCCTTCGGCACCCCGGCCGCAGGAACGTGGATATGGATGTCCGAGGAGGACTGGAAGTCTTCGTCAAAGCCCAGTTGCGCCGCCCGGGAGCGGATGAATGTGAGGGCCGCCTGCGCCGACTCCTTCATCACGTCTCCGAGCTGGCCGGTCAGAATGAGCGACCCTTTCTGGCTGCGCACCAGCCCCACCTCCACCGTGATGACGTCGCCTCCGAACTCTGTGTAAGCCAGGCCCGTGGCCGCGCCCACCTCATCCTTCTCCTCCGCGCGTCCGTAGCGGAAGCGAGGCTTACCGAGGTATGCGGACAGGTCCGCTGCCTTCACCTGGATCTTCCCTTTGCGCCCGGCGGCGATCTTCCGCGCCACCTTACGGCAGATGCCCGCAATCTCGCGGTCCAGGTTGCGCACGCCCGCTTCGCGGGTATACTGCCGGATCAGTTCCCGGAGCGCGGCATCCTCGAACGTCAGGCGCGACTCCTTGATGCCGTGCTCCCGGAGCTGCTTTGGCACCAGGAACTGCCGCGCGATCTGCAGCTTGTCCTCTTCGGTGTAGCCCGTGAACGGGATGACCTCCATCCGGTCCCTCAGTGCGGGCGGGATGGTGTCCAGCACGTTCGCCGTGGTGATGAACATCACGTTGCTGAGATTGAACGGCACCTCCAGATAGTGGTCGCTAAAGGATTCGTTCTGTTCCGGGTCCAGGGCTTCCAGAAGCGCCGCGGAAGGGTCTCCCCGGAAATCCGCCCCCACCTTGTCAATCTCGTCCAGCATGAATACGGGATTGCGCGATCCGGCCTGTTTGATGCCCTGGATGATCCTTCCCGGCAGGGCACCCACGTACGTTCGCCGATGGCCGCGTATCTCCGCCTCGTCCCGAATGCCCCCCAGGGAGATGCGGACGAACTTGCGTCCCAGTGCCCGCGCGATGGACTTGCCGATGGATGTCTTCCCCACTCCCGGCGGGCCGTAGAAGCAGAGGATGGGCCCCTTGAGCGAGCCTGCCAGTTTCCGGACCGCAAGAAATTCCAGGATCCGCTCCTTGGGCCGGGCAAGACCGTAGTGGTCCTCGTCCAGAATGCGCTCCGCCTGCTCCACGTCAAGGTCGTCCGGGGTCTCCTCGGCCCAGGGAAGTCCCAGCAGCCAGTCCAGGTAGGTGCGGATGACCACGCCCTCAGGCGCGGAGTAGGGCATCTTCTCCAGGCGGCTGACCTCCTTCAGCGCCCGTTCCTGCACGTCCGGCGGAGCGCCGCACCGGGCGATGCGCTCCCGGTACTCGTCAATCTCGACCGTCCGCTCATCCCTCTCCCCAAGCTCCTGCTGGATGGCCTTCATCTGCTCGCGCAGGAAGAACTCGCGCTGCGAGTCGCCCATCTCCTTTTCCACCCGCGAGCGGATGCTGCGCTGGATCTCCAGGATCTCCAGCTCCTTCTTAAGGATCAGCGATAGCTTCTCCAGGCGCTCCTGGACGTCCGTCGTCTCAAGGATCTCCTGCTTCTGATCCACGCGGAGAGGCAGGTAGGGAGTGATGGTGTCCGCCAGCTTGCCCGGGTCGTCAATGTTGAGGACATTGATCAAAACCTCGGGAGGGACGTTGCGCCCGTTGTTGACCAGCTGCTCGAACTGGGAGGTGATGCTGCGCATCAGAGCCTCCACCTCCAGCGACTTCACCAGCCGGCTCCGTAGCGGCTGCACCTGGACGCGGAAAAACGGCTCCTGCTGCAGGAACCGGAGGATCTGCACCCGCGCCAGACCCTCCAGCATCACCCGGACAGTGCCATCCGGCACTTTCAGGATCTGCAGGACCTCCGCCACCACCCCCACGCCATACAGATCGTCCGGTTCCGGATCCTCCACAGTCATGTCCTTCTGCGCCACCAGAAGAATGTAGCGCCGCGCCGAAGTCGCCTCCTCCAGCGCCCGGACGGACTTCTCCCTGCCAACAAACAGCGGGAAAAGCATGTGAGGGAAATAGACGTTGTCACGAACCGGCAGGAGAGGCAGAGTGCGGGGAAGACGCCGGGACACATCTCTGCCTCTGCTCTCCTCGGGAGTTTCGTCTGTGAACCTCTGTCTGCGAGCCATAAACCTTCTCGACCGTTTCTGAGTCAACGCTGTCAGGGAGCACGCCGGACGCTCTGCGGCCCCGTGCGCATGCTCCCACGGGAGCACCTCCTGCGCAAAAAGCGAACTTCCACGGCCATATCGCTTTCGCGGCCGTGGAAGCGCCCCGTGAAACGCAGGTCGTGTCTGCCGGTTCGCCGCCGGCGGTCAACTTGCCTGCTTCAATTCCTCCATTGTAAGCACCGTGGGATCCTTGCGCTCGGTGATGGTCTCGCGGGTGACCACGCACCTCTTGATATCTTCCAGGGAGGGGATCTCATACATAATGTTGAGCATCACCTCCTCAATGATGGTGCGAAGCGCGCGCGCTCCCACTCCGCGCTGATACGCCTCCGCCGCGATGGCCTCCAGCGCCTCATCCGTGAAGACCAGTTCCACCCCGTCCAGCTCGAAGAACTTCTGATACTGCTTGACCAACGCGTTCTTCGGCTCCACCAGAATGCGCACCAGCGCCTCCTGATCCAGTCCACCAAGGGTGGCAATGACGGGAAGGCGTCCGATGAACTCGGGAATGAGGCCATACTTCAGCAGGTCGTCCGGCATCACCATTGAGAGCAGTTCGCCCACATCCCTGGCCTGCCGCGACTCCGCCGGAGCACGGAAACCGAGCGTCTTGTCCGCAAGGCGCCGCTCGATCATCCGGTCCAGCCCCTCGAAGGCTCCGCCGCAGATAAACAGGATGTTGGACGTGTTGATCTGCACGTACTCCTGCTGCGGATGCTTCCGGCCTCCCTGCGGGGGAACGTTGGCGATCGTGCCCTCGATGATCTTCAGCAACGCTTGCTGCACTCCCTCGCCGGAGACGTCCCGCGTGATGGACGGGTTGTCAGCCTTGCGCGCGATCTTATCTATTTCGTCGATGTAGACGATCCCGCGCTCTGCCGCTTTGACGGCGCTTTGGATGCTGTCATGCCCGTCCGCCGCCTGTAGGAGCTTCAGCAGGATGTTCTCCACATCCTCGCCCACGTATCCCGCCTCCGTCAGGCTGGTGGCGTCGGCGATGGCGAAGGGCACCTTCAGGATCCGGGCAAGCGTCTGCGCAAGCAGCGTCTTGCCGCACCCGGTGGGGCCGATCAGCAGGATGTTGGACTTGGAAAGCTCGACGTCGGACTGCGGCGAGTTGATCCGCTTATAGTGGTTGTAGACGGCAACGGAGAGGATACGCTTGGCCTTCTCCTGCCCCACCACATACTGGGACAGATGCCGGTAGATCTCCTTGGGCTTGGGCAGCGTCCCGAGATCGGCCGTTTGCTCCGCCTTGGCGTTCTCATTGCGGACGATCTCGTTGCACAGGTCCACGCAGTCCAGGCAGACCCCTCCGTACACGCCCAGAATGAGCTTCCTGACCTGCTCACGCGGCTTGCCGCACAGAGCGCACCGCGAGTCGTTGCGATCCAAACCGATTCTGGCCAATACCGCCTCCTGATTATGCGCCGTCCGTCGAAGGTGTTCGACGCGCCGTGCGCCGTTCCTTCACCGCCCCCGCCTCCGGCGCATCCACCCGCCCGGCTTTCAGCCTCAGCGAGAGTCCTTGTCCATGACGGCATCAACAATGCCGTATTCGCGGGCTTCCTCCCCGGACATGAAGTAGTCCCGGTCGGTATCCTGCAGTACTTTTTCCACAGGCTGGCCCGTGTGCTTGGAGAGGATTTCGTTCAGCAGAGCCTTGTAGCGAAGAATCTCCCTCGCCTGGATGTCAATGTCCGAAGGGGTGCCGTGGAATCCCGCGCTCCCCTGATGGATCATGATGCGCGAGTTCTTCAGGGCGTAGCGCTTGCCCTTGGCGCCTCCGGCCAGCAACACTGCTCCCATACTGGCGGCCTGTCCGATGCAGATAGTGGCCACATCCGGCTTGATGATCTGCATGGCGTCGTAGATGGCCAGCCCCGCCGTGACCAGCCCGCCCGGCGAGTTGATGTAGAGGTCTATGTCCTTGTCCGGATCTTCCTTTTCCAGGAACAGAAGCTGCGCCACGACCAGATTCGCGACGTCGTCGTCTATCGGGGTGCCGATGAAGACGATCCGGTCCTTCAGCAGCCGCGAGAAGATATCATAAGCCCGCTCGCCCCTCGCGGTCTGCTCCACCACCATCGGGATCAATGCCATTGCGTGATCATTCCTCCCTTGCCTCCGGGGCGGCTTCGTCCCCGGAGCGCGCAACATCATGAATATTGGACGCCGCCTTCAGGAAATCAAGCGTTTTCCGCAGCGCAATCCGCCGCCCGATGGAGGCCCGGGCCTGCGGAGTGTTCACGCGCTGTCTGAAATCCTCATCCGCCTCAGGCGACGAGAGCATCTCCTGGATCTGCGCATCTATCTCTTCCGGCGTCACCTCCAGGCCTTCGCGGGTGCCGATCTCGTGCAGCACCAGACCCACCCGGATGTCCCGGTCAATGCGCGCCTCCAGCTCGCTGCGGAACTGCTCTTCCGTACGTCCCGTGCGCTCCAGATACTCCTGGAAGGTCATGCCTCGTTGCTGCAGCTCGCCGTAGATGTCCATGACCCGGGCCCGGAACTCCTCTTCCAGCATCTGCGGCGGATAGTCAACGCGGGACGACTCCACGATCTGGCGGACCAGGTCGTTCTCCACCTGCTCATCCGCCATCTGCTGGAAGGCGCGCCCGGCCGCCTCCCGGATGGCCTGCTTCAGCTCGTCCAGAGTCTGATACTCACTGACCATGTTGGCGAACTCATCATCCAGCGCAGGCTTCACCGGCCGGAAGATGTGTGAGATGGTCACACGCACCTTCGCGGACTTGCCGGCGCGCTCCGGCTCCTGCCAGTCCGGAGGATAGTTCAGGGTAATGTCGCGGGTCTCCTCGCGCACCGCGCCCAGCACACCGTTGTCGAAGTCCGGCAGGTTCTCACCCACGACAGCGGAGTTGAATCCCGCCTCCCCGGCGGGCTCGCCGGCCTCGTTCAGCTCCTGAAGCGAGAAATAGATATAGTCGCCCTGCTCGACGCCTCCCTCTTCACGGGGCTCCAGGCGGCTGTGCTGGTCTTGCATCCGCGCCAGTTCGCGCTCGACCACTTCATCGGTCACCGGGCGGACGATGCGGTCCACGTTCAGCCCCACATACGGGCCCGGCTCAACCTGCGGATCCAGCGGGACTCTGGCCCGGAACTTCAGCCCGGACTCCGGTCCCGACTCGATGACCTGCACCGTAGGGCTGTCCCAGGGCTTCAGCTTGTGCTCGTCCAGCACTTCGCGGACGGCGTCCGGCATCAGGGTCTCGTTGGCCAGACGCTCCACGCGCTCGGGATCCAGCACCTTCTCCAGGATCGCCATCGGCGCCTTGCCCTTGCGGAACCCCGGCACCTCGGTCACCCGGCCCAGCTCGCGCCGGGCCTGGTCCAGCGCCGAGGCGTAGCGCTCCGGCCCCACCTGGATCTCGAACGAAACCAGACAGGGCGAAATATCCTCTCTGACTACCTGCAATGCGCCTTCAGACTCCATCCTTCGATTCAATCCTTCCAGCCCCGCCGTCGCCGGGCGATGACGGGGAAACATGGGTCCATAAAACGAAAAACCCCGCCTGTCCATGCCTTGCAAGACATCGGGCGAGGTGCTTCACTCTCACGAACAGGCGGCCTCCTCCGGCGCCGTCCGGCCGCTCCTGGAACATCCCTCATAAGAAGACAATAAGCGGGAGACGGGCATCGAACCCGCGACCTCCTCCTTGGCAAGGAGGCGTTCTACCACTGAACTACTCCCGCTCGAACCCGGCTCCGGGGCGGCCCGGCGCCTTCCCCCCGCGCACCGGCCTCTTCGTCATCCGCCGGCCGGCTTCCTTCCAGATAAGTCTACACGCGTACGGGCAAAACCGCCAGGGCTCCATCTGCGCGGACATCGGGAATGGGCGAGAGGAGAGTTGAACTCCTACGCCTTGCGGCACCAGATCCTAAATCTGGCGTGTCTGCCATTCCACCACTCGCCCGCAAGAGCCGTCCGCGGGGCCGCCAGCCGGGAAAATCGGAAAATGGGTCGTACAGGATTCGAACCTGTGGCCCGCTGATTAAGAGTCAGCTGCTCTGCCAACTGAGCTAACGACCCGGGATGCTCGCCGGAGGCGGCCCTTGGCCTAAATGCGCGTGGCGCATTATCAGACGGAGACTCCTGAAAGTCCCGTATGCATCTTTTCCTGATGCACCAGAAGCTCTCGGGGCGCCTCCGGCAAGATTGGAAACCAGACGCGCTTGGAGGGACTCGAACCCCCGACCCTCTGATCCGAAGTCAGATGCTCTGATCCACTGAGCTACAAGCGCACAGCGGCTCCAGCGTCCTGCCCCGCTCCCTCTGAAGCCGGGGGCCCTCCTGCGGCCCTGCGCCTTCAACCGCATCGTCAGTATACCAGATACCCTCTTCCGCGTCAACGAAGGCGCCGTCTGTTGTAGAATCCATCGGCAGCGGAACCGCCGTTCTGCAGGGCGGCCGGGCAAGCGAAAGGAGGCCATCGCGATGGACAGGATCTTTCTGTCCGGAATGAAGATCTACGGTCACCACGGTTACACGCCGGAGGAGCGCGAGATCGGACAAGCGCTGGAGGTGGACCTTATCCTGGAGGCGGATCTCTCTGCGGCCGGCGCCTCGGACCGCCTGGGCGACACCATAGACTACGGGCAGGCTTATCAGATGGTGCGCCGCGCTGTAGCGGATGGCAAGCATCATCTTCTGGAGCATCTGGCCGCGGACATCGCCCGCCAGGCGCTGAGCGGCCTTCCTTGCGAGGCCGTCACCGTCCGCGTCTCCAAGTTGAACCCGCCGGTGGGGGGAGTCTGCGAGCGCGCGGCGGTGGAGATGCGCCGGACCCGCGCGGACTTCGGATTGTGACATCCGCCCATCAGGCGCGCATCCTGACGCTCGCCCAGGAGGGGCTGGAGCTCTGCCCGGAGCCATTCGCGGCTCTGGCGCGGCGCGCCGGCGTTTCTGTGGATGCCGTGCTGGCGACTCTGGAGCGCGCCCGCCGGGAAGGGCTGGTCCGCGAGATCAGTGGCATCTTCGACGGCCGCGCACTGGGCTACTGCACTGCTCTGGCCGCGATGGCCGTCCCTCCGGACGCATTGGAGCATGCCGCATCCGTTGTCTCTGCTCATCCCGGCGTCAGCCACAACTATGCGCGCAACCATTCTTACAGCCTCTGGTTCACTCTGGCGGTTCCCCCCGGTGTCTCCATAGAGGAAGAATCCCGGCGCCTGGCCCAGCAGGCCGGTGGGTGGAAGCTGCGGCTGTTTCCCGCTCTGCGCACCTTCAAACTGGGAGTCCGTTTCGACCTGGAAGAAGGGGCTGCGGCTGCCGGGCAGGGCTCGGCGCCGCTTGACCCGCCCGAGCCGCTCGCGCTGACGGAACGGGACATCCTGTGCGTGCGGGCACTTCAGATGGACCTGCCCATCACGGCTCGCCCGTTCGGGGAAACCGCGGCCGTCTTGGGATTGAGTGAGGAGGAACTTCTGGAAGGTGCCGACCGTTTGCACAGGCGGGGAGCCTTGCGCAGACTCGCCGCCGTCGTGCGACATCGAAGCGTCGGCTTTGCCGGGAACATCATGAGCGCGTGGGGTGTCCGCGGGGCGGAACTGGAAGAAGCAGCTCGCCATCTTGCGTCTCTTGCGTGTGTCAGTCACTGTTACGAGCGTCCGGACTACGACGACTGGCCCTACCGGCTCTTTGCCATGGCCCACGCTGCCTCTGATGAGCAGTGTGAACAGCTTTTGCGGGAGGCTGCCGCCAGGCTGGGAGATCCGCCAGTCGCGTTCTTGAAGACGGTGCGTGAGTTCAAGAAGCGACGCGTGCGCTATTTTGAACCTGACTCTCTCTTGCAATAGCTGCAGAGAAGGGACGGGTTGAGGTATAATTTAGTTGCTCGCGAGACCCTGCAGGGTTTTTGCACTGGGAGTGCTTGTTCCATCCGTCAGGATTTGAGATACTCTGAAGAAGAAGAGGATTACCGATCAAGATGCTCACACTCACGGAAGCCGCTGTCGAGAAGGTCAAGGATCTGATGCAGAAGCAGGACCGGCAGGGCGCGGCTCTGCGTATCTTCGTGCAGGGCGGCGGTTGCGCCGGTTTTCGATACGGCATGGCCTTCGACGACGTCACGGAAGAGACGGACGTCGTTCTGGACTTTTCGGGCCTGAAGGTGCTGGTGGACGAGATGAGCAGCCCCTATCTGGAAGGCGCTCAGGTTGATTATCAGGAGGGCCTGGACGGGGCAGGGTTCGCCATCACCAATCCGAATGTGGAATCTTCCTGCGGCTGCGGAAACTCTTTCAAGAAGAAGGGTGAGGAAGGGGCCGTCCGCGCGTCGCAGGGACACGGCGGCTGCTGCGGCTAGTATGTCCTGACTTGATTCTCCTTTCCCGGCTGAGGCTGCGGAGCGTTCCGCAGCCTCTTTCCTTTTGGGGCTCCGGCTACTCCCAGACGCCCGGGATGCGCGTCCGGCAGGCGGGGCAGTGGCCGTTGGTTATCCGGTTGTTCAGCACGCGAAAGCCGAACCGCTCCACCAGCAGCTCTTTGCACGCGTGGCACCGGGTGTTTTCGGCATCCTCTAGCATGCCGGGCAGATTGCCGGCGTACACATAGCGAAGGCCCTCCTCCAGCCCGATCTCGCGGGCGCGCAGCAGAGTATGCGCCGGCGTCCCACCGCGGTCCATCATCCGGTAGTCCGAATGGAAGGCCGTGACGTGCCAGGGGATGTCCGCCGACACTTCTTTCAGGAACCGGGCGATGTCGCGCAGCTCCTCTTCGCTGTCATTGAATCCGGGTACCACCAGGGTCACCACCTCCACCCAGAAACCCAGATCCACCAGGTTCCGGATGGTCTCCAGCACCCTGTCCAGGACGCCGCCCAGCTCCCGGTAGCTGCTCTGGCGGAAGCTTTTCAGGTCCACCTTGAACAGGTCTACCACGGGACGCAGATACTCCAGCGCTTCCCGTGTCCCGTGTCCGTTGGAGACGAACGACCCCTTTAGACCGTGCTGCTTTGCCAGCCGCATTACGGCGGCAGCCCACTCCGCAGTAATCAGCGGCTCGTTGTAGGTGCTGGTCACCACCCTGGCTCCGTGGTCCAGCGCAAGCTGCACCAGGCGCTCCGGTGTGACGGGTGAGGCGTCGGCCACGGCCCGCTCGTCCCGCAACGCCTGACTGGAGAGCCAGTTCTGGCAGTAGGGACAGTGCAGATCGCACCCCAGCATCCCGAAGCTCAGCGCCCTTGCTCCGGGAAGCGCGTGGAAGAACGGCTTCTTTTCGATGGGGTCCACCTGCAGGCCGGAAACATAGCCGTAGGGAACGAACAGCTTTCCTCCCTCATTGAAACGCACCCGGCAGACCCCGCGATGCCCGGGAAGAATACGGCACCGGTGGCCGCAGGCGTAGCAGACCACCTTCTCGCCTTCCAGCCGCTCGTAAAGTTCGCCTTCTCGGACATGCTGTCTGAGGAAGGCTTCCAGAGTCAGTGTATGCGTCTGAGCCATCGTCTTTTTCTCCGGCCGGTTCCTGCGCCGCCACGTCTGCCCTGCTCCGCAAAGGCGCAGCCCCCGTAATATGTTATCCCCCGGATTCCGTTTGACAGCACGGACAGCGCGGGAATAGAATTCCGCTGGTCCTGAGTGCAAAGCCCGGAAGTCGCCCGGGCGCTCCTTCGTTTGCCCCCGGTTCCGCTGCAGCATATGGAGCCGGGACATTTCAGAGAAAGCCAGGGGTTTACCGTTGAGAGCCATTACCCGGCTGTGCCGCGGAGAATACGCCACAGTCCGTCAACTGGAGCAGCAGAGCTACCGTCTCCTGAAGCCGCTTGTTGTGGTCTTCGGGGTGGGTGTTCTGCTCTGTCTGACGTCGCTTTTGACGGTTCTCGGGGCCATTGTCTGCACCGTCACCGGGGTGCTTCTGGTGGGCCTCTTTGTCTGGATGATTCAACTTCAGAAGAGGCCGCGGCGCGACCTTCGCTGCCCCTACTGCACCAACAAGAACTCGGTGTTCACGGGCATAGAGCAGTTCGACTGCGACTTCTGCGAGCGGCCGGTGCGCTTTGACGAGAAGGGAAATCCGGTCCCGGCCGACGACTCCTTCCAGTCCCGTCCCACCTCCGTCTACGAGCTACCCTTGGAGTAGCCTGCGGGGTCGTCTGCTCAGGAACCGCGTTTGCGTCGGGCGTTCTCGCGGATTCGCTGGATGTCATCGGGCTGCAGAGCCCGCTCGAAGCTGCGGAAGCCCGCCAGGCGGAACCCCTGTCCCTCTGCGATCCGAGTGATCTCGTCCACCTGCTCCACGGAGACGTCCTTGCCCAGCGTGAAGGACTCGTAGCGCCCGGCCAGCGCCAGCGCCATGGTCTCGGACATGCACGCGTAGGCGGTGCGGGGAGGGAACCCGAAGTCGAAATGGAAGTCCACGTCCCCCGGAACGGCCACCACGCCCCCTTCGATTACCAGCACATCATCGCGTTCCCGTGCCACGCGGACGGACACATCGCGGGGACGCGCCACGTCGCAGACCACGCTGCCGCTTTTGAGATGCTCCGGCAGGATGATGGCATCCACCGCGCTGGAGACCGTGATGACCACATCCGCCTGCGGCAGTGAGTCGGCCACGGATGTGCTGCAGGTCACCCGGCAGTCGGTGCCTGCGGCAACCTCCGGGACCAGCTCTTCCAGTCGGGAGCGGTCCCGGCCGATGATGGCCATTTCCGGGAACGAGCGCGCCAGAAGCTTCGCGCACGTCTTTCCGATGGACCCCGTGGCGCCGACCACGGCCGCGCGCGCTGTCGCCGGGTCTATATCCATCAGGCGGGCCGCCTCCACGGCCCCCTGCACGGCGGTGGCCACGGTGTAACTGTTTCCCGTCGTAACGGCGATCTTCACCCGCTCCGCCAGCGTCTTTCCGCCGTCTCCCACAACCGAGGTGAACGCTCCGAGCCCCAGGATGCCCGCTCCGTGCTCTTCCGCTATGTGCGCCGCCTGCACCAACCGCTTCCAGACCTCCTCTTCCGGGAGGGTGAGGAGCTGGCGGGGAGTCAGGGGGCAGGCAATGAACCAGCCTTCCGCCTCGCTGCCATCCGTCCCACGGACCCCGGTGATGTGGCTTATGGTCTGAGGGCTCTTAAACGTAAGGCCCCATTCCACCAGCCGGGGCGGCAGGTAGCGCGTGAAAGGATACTTGCGCGCAACATCGCGCACGTCCAGGGGATGGATGATGAATGCGAATCTGTTCAAAACGGTGTTACTTCCCGCGTCTGTGCTGCAGGAACCACTCGTAAAGCTCGGGATTGTTGTAGGTCTCGGTCCAGGAGTCGTGCTGAGCCTCCGGATAGATGGTGAGCCGCGGCTCAGCGCCGCATTTCCTCAGCGCATCCACCATCCGCTCAGTCTGCTCCAGCGGCACCACCGCATCCTTCGCCCCGTGGAACGCCCAGACCGGCACATCCTTCATCCGACAGGCCAGCCAGGGATTGCCGCCCCCACAGATCGGGGCCGCGGCCGCGAACCGTTCCGGATGCTCGCTCACCAGCGCCCACGTCCCGAAGCCACCCATGCTGAGCCCCGTGCAATAGACGCGCTCCGGATCTACCCGCCACCGCGACGTGACCTCATCCAGTAATCCGGTGAGCTCGGGCAGCATCCGGTCCCACCACCGGTCCGCCGGACACAGCGGGGCGGCGATGATGAAGGGGAGCCCTTCCGGGAGGGTCTCAGCCACCTTGATGGGTCCATGGATTTTGACGCGCTGGACGTCATCTCCCCGCTCACCCGCCCCGTGCAGGAACAGGATAAGGGGCCACTTCTTCTCCGGCTCCTTCTCGTAGCCAGGCGGCAGATACAGGAGATACTGACCCTTGACGGTCAGAGTAAGCGTTCTCTGAAAGCTTTGAGGCGTGGCCGACCCTGCCGCGAAGGCATCTGAGTAGCTGAGCGCCAGCGCGCCCAGGATGACTGCGAGTGTCACCATTGTCCTAATTTCCATTTCCATCGGTCTCGAACTCCGTGATCTCCGGACTCCAACCCAGCTGCTCCAGAAGCCGTTCGTAGTCTTCAGGCGTCAGGTCTTCCGGCCGCCTTTGCGTGGCCGCCACCAGCACGGCTTCCAGGACGTTTGTGCCCGTGGACCGGCCGCTGAAGCTCTGGGTGGTGGTAACCAGCCGTTTGAGACCCCGGCTCCGCAGAAGCTCCCGGTCATCCGGCGTGGTGGTGTTTGTCAGGATGGTCTTTCCCGCAAGCGCCTTTTCTCCTTCCGGCAGAAAACGGCGGATCAGGTGGAAATCGCCCGCCACCACATCGGCCCAGCGGAAAACCCACCCGAACCGGGGAGTCATCCGTTCCTGTTGCTCGCCTGTCGGATAAAGCCACTTGAACGGCAGCCGCACGATGACCGGGAGCAGCATGCGGGCCAGAACCCGCACCGTCGCGAAGTTCCGGACGGGAAAGGGCAGCCCCAGGCTGAACATCAGGTCTCCATAGATGGCCGGACCACCCAGAGCCGCCACCTCCTCCGCCATGCCAAACCGGTCCACCGCGCAGACCACCAGCGTTTTCGCGCTCCCGAAGTCCAAAACGCCGTTTTCCGCCAGACGGCGCACCGCCTGCCGCTCCAGGGTGTTCTTCAGCCCGCTGCCGTCCACAACAGGGGTCACCCGTGCGTTGGCGGCCAGGCGGCGGGCGTCTCGGAACTCGTAGCGTCTTCCCCCGGCCACCAGCCAGCGGTCAATTCCTCCCAGCCCGATGGCATCCACCCTGCCGTCCAGATCCCTCAACTTTGCAGCGAAAGCCTCCAGGCTTCCGTCGGTGCCCACCCGGCTGATGCAGAACTTGTCCCCCAGGAAGGACGCCTCGAACGAGAAGTCCCTGCGGGAACTGCCCAGGCTGACGCTGACGACGGTCTTCATCGCAGGGCACATTATGACCGATGCTTTGCTTCGTTCGCGCCGCCTGTTTCCGAGCAGGGTAGCAGAGCGGAAGCGAATAAGCTTGACTGTGAGTCGGGATGGAAGGCACCCGGGAGACAGTCGCCAGTCCCGCATCCGTGCTGTGGAGCCCGGATCGCTGGGTCCGCTTTCAGGATGAGGTCCGCCGAAGCGCCCTGAAGGCGCAATCGGAGGAAGCGGCCTGGCTTGTCATCGCCAGAGCCGCCCGCCGGGTGATGGCCACCTATACCACCAGCTTCTACCTGGTCAGCCGCTTCCTGCCCCTCCAGAAGCGCAGACGAGTGGAGGTCATCTACGCCGCCGTGCGCTATCCCGACGAGGTGGTGGACTCCTTTCCCTTCCCTCGGGAAGAGCGTGAAGCCCTGCTGAACCGCTGGCGTGGCGATTTCGATCGCGCCCTTGCGGTGGACAGCCTGGAACAGATGCTCCGCTTGGGAATGTCGCCCTTCGTCGCCGCTTTCACCATTCTGACCCGCGAAGCCGGAATCCCGCCGGAGGAATACCGGGCCTTTTTAGACGCAATGCAGCGCGACATCCGCCCGGCTCCCTTTGACTCGCTGGACGATCTGATCGAACACTACGTTTACGGCAGCGCAGTGGTGGTGGGGCTGTTCCTGGCCCGCGTCTACGGTCCCTCCGCGCCGGACCGGATGGACGATGCCCTTCAGAGCGCCCGCGATCTGGGCATTGCCCTGCAACTCACCAACTTCCTGCGCGACGTGAGGGAAGACTGGCGCCGCGGACGGATCTACATCCCTCTGGACATCCTGCGGGAACAAGGGGTGGATGTCGCCCGGCTCGACGATCCGGCGCAGGAGGAACCTCTTCTGCGCGCGGTCCGGAGCTTGGCCGCGACGGCGGACGGGTATTACCAGCGCGCGGAGCAAAGCTTGGACGCCTTTTCGCCGGACTGCCGCATCGCCATCGAGGCCTGCATCCGGGTATACGGCGCCCTGAACCGGCGCATCATGCAGAGTCCCGACTCCCTGAGAGTTCGCCAGTCCGTGCCGTTTGCCGAAAAGTGGCGCGTGCTGCCGCCCAGCAAGTACTGGCGCCTTCCGCTGGCGCTTCTGGAAAGGTAGGGCGGATGGCGGCAAAGCGCGCTGTAGTCATCGGCGGAGGGCTGGGAGGTCTCAGCGCGGCCATCCACCTCCGGTTGGGAGGGTTGGAGGTGGTTCTGCTGGAGGCCAATTCGCGGACAGGGGGACGGGCCAGCCTCATCGAGCTTGATGGCTTCCGCTTCGATACCGGCCCCAGCCTTCTGAACTATCCCTGGGTGTTCGAGGATCTTTTCCGGGCTGCCGGACGCGAGCTGAGAGACGAGGTGGATCTGCTGCCGGTGGATCCGAGTATCACGTTCGTCTGGCCGGACGGCGAGACCCTGCAGCTCTCTGCCACGCTGCCGCGTCTGGCGGAAGAGGTATCCCGTATGGAGGGCGGCCAGACCTCCGGGCTGATGGCTTTCCTGGCGGATGCGTCAGGCAAGTTCCGGCTGGCGATGGAAAAACTGGCCGTGCGGAATGCCGATACGCTGGGACACTGGCTGCAGGGAGTGAGCTTGAGCGAACTTGCCTGCTCCGGCGTATGGCGCAGCTTCGAGCGTGAGCTTTCCCGCTTCTTCCGCAACCCCCGTCTCCGCCAGGCGTTGGGGTCCTATGCCATGTACCTGGGCGGGGCTCCGCACCGGCTGCCCGGGCTGTTCACCATCCTGCCCTATGGGGAGCTGTCCTACGGGTTGTGGCTGCCGCGAAGAGGAATGTATGCCCTGATCCAGGCCGTGGAGCGTCTGGCGATATCCCTGGGAGTGGAAATCCGCACCGGATGCCGGGTGGAGAGAATCCTCCTGCGCGAAGGCCGTGCCGTGGGACTGGCGCTTGCGGAGGGAGAGACTCTGGAAGCGGATGCCGTTATCTCCAATGTGGACGTTCCCACCACCCGGCAGGATCTACTCCCACCGGAGATCACTCCGCTGCGGCGCTTGAGGATGACCCCTTCGGTGATGACGTTCTACATCGGGGCGCGCGCAAGGCCGGCCGCGGGCGGTCACCATACCATCTACCTTCCGGATGACCCGCGCGCGGCCTATGACGACCTGATGGAGCGGGGCAGAGTGCCGGAGGACCTGCCCTTCTACGTGAGCGTCGCCTCCGAAACGGACCGGACTCTGGCTCCAGAGGGGTGTTCCACAGTCTTCATCCTTGTGCCGCTGCCGCTCAGGCCTCATCTGAATGGCGTTTCCGAAGACGAGTTGGCTTCGAAAATCCGGCAGAAAGTGCGCCAGCGGCTGGAGCGTCACGGTGCCGCGGCGCTGATCGACGGCCCCACGGTGGAGCGCGTCTGGACCCCCCAGGTCTGGGAACGGACGTTCGGACTGTTCCAGGGGTCTGCGTTCGGAGCAGCGCATATGCTCACCCAGATGGGACCGATGCGCTGGTCCAACCGGGATCCGTCCATCCCGGGACTTTACTACGTTGGAGCAAGCACCGTCCCCGGAACCGGACTGCCCATGGTGACAATCGGGGGGCGGATGACAGCCTCAAGGGTGCTCGGTGATCTTCGTTAGGCAGTATGGCGGCGAGGGCGGCCGTAGCATTGTGGGGCTGCACGGCTGGGGAGGAGATCACCGGGAGTTCGCGGCTGTGGCCGCCCGACTGCCCACGGGCTTCCGTCTTCTGTCGCCGGATCTGCCGGGCTATGGGGAGTCGCTCCGGCCGGATAGCTGGGATGTGGGGACGATACTGGATGCGGTGGAGAAGGCTCTGAAGTCCTTCGGAGCGTTTCCCTGTGTTATGGCCGGTTTCTGCAGCGGTGCGGCGCTTGCGGCGATGCTCGCGCGCCGAGAGGGAGTGGCGACCCGGCTGGTGATGATCGATCCCTTCGCTTTCGTGCCCTGGTATTTCCGGCTCTTCCTGGCGGGGAGCTTCGGCCGTCGGGCTTACTCAACCACATTCCAGTCGGCGGCCGGGCGCGCCGTCACGGACCGGATCCTCAAGAGGATGCAACGCTCCGGAGAGGATTTCACCCGGGCGTTCGAGTCGCTGGATCACGAGGTGACCCTTCAGTATCTGCGGTTGTTGAACACCCTGGATGCCAGGCGGGAGCTCAGAGGGTTTGGGCTGCCGGTGGACATTGTTCACGGAGACCGGACATTCGGAGCGGTGCGGCGCTCTGTGGAGATCTACCGGCAGCTTCTGCCGCAGGCACGCGTGCACGTGCTGCGGGGAGCGGGGCATTTGCCGATGGTCCGGGCTGCCGCGGAGATCGCCGCTATCCTGAGCGATGAATCCCGCGAGCGGGAGGCGGGCGGATGCTGATCGCCATCCTTGCCGGAATCTGCTCTGTGAACGGCGTCCTGCTTCTTTTGGTTCTCTGGAACGCCGTGGCGTGGCCGTCGCCGCGCCGGGCGGGAACCGTGCCACGCGATGTCTGCTCGGTGCTCATTCCCGCCCGCAACGAGGAATCGAACCTCCCCGGCTGTCTGGAGTCCGTTCTCCAGCAGGGAGAAATCGTGCTGGAAGTGATCGTTTGCGACGACCGCTCTTCCGACGGGACGGCTGCCGTGGTGGAGGATGCCGCATCGCGCGATCCCCGCATCCGCCTGATCCGGACGGACGTCCTGCCGGAGGGCTGGTGCGGCAAGCCTTATGCCTGCGCCACGCTGGCCGCTGCCGCGCGTGGGGAGTGGCTTCTGTTTCTGGATGCCGATGCCCGTCTGCGGCCGCAGGGGCTCGCGCGGATCATCACCGAGGCCGAGAACACCGGCAATACCTTGCTCTCCTGCTGGCCCGGCCTCAATATGGAGAGCTTCTGGGAGAAGCTGCTGCTGCCAATGCTGAACTTCGTGGTGTTCACGCTGTACCCCGCCCCGCTGGCCCGGATGCGTCCTGCGGATGCCTCACTGGGGCTGGCGCACGGAGCCTGCATCCTGGCATTACGGAAGGAGTATGAGGCCCTGGGCGGACACGGTCTGGTCCGCGGGGAGCTGTTTGAGGATACCTGGCTGGCCCGCGCCTGGCGTGCAAGGGGAGGCCGCAGCCTCTGCGTGGATGGTCAGGACGTCGTCCGTGTCAGGATGTACGATAGCCTGCAGGGCATCTGGGAGGGGTTCCTAAAGAACTTCTACCCGGCTTTCCGCCACGGATGGACCTTCTGGGTCTTTCTGGGGCTACACATCTCTGCTTTTTTGCTGCCGTTCTTGCTGCTGCCTTTCCTCAGGAGCAAAGCGTTCCTGCTGGCGGCAATGGCAGCTGGGTCCGTGCTGATCATGCGCCTGATCCAGTGCGCGCGCTTCCGTTACCCTGTCTGGCCAGCGCTATTGCACCCGGTGGCGGAGGCGATGCTGATCGCGCTGGGCATCGCCTCCTGGAGGCGCTGCCGCAGCGGTCGGGGGGTAGTTTGGAAAGGGCGCAGGTATCTGCCTGGGGGGAGGCTGGCGGAATGAGCGCAGGCCGGCGAGCTGTCATCATCGGAGGAGGATTGGGAGGTCTCGCGCTGGCCCTTCGCCTGTCAGTCAGCGGCTGGAGCGTCCGCCTGTTCGAGCAAGGGACCTCCCTGGGCGGCAAGATGAACCGCTGGAGTAAGGACGGATTCACGTTCGATACGGGCCCGTCCCTTATTACGATGCCGTTCGTTTTCCGCGAACTGTTCCATTCTGCCGGGGAGAGGATGGGGGATCACCTTGAGCTTGCGCAGGTCGAGCCCCACGCCCGCTATGTCTATCCGGATGGCACGCGCTTCGATGTCAGCAACCGGCTGCCCGAATGGCTGGAGACGCTCCGCAGCCTTGAGCCGCGCGCGGATTCGGCCTTTTTGCAGTTTATGCGGCTGGGCGGCCGCATCTTCGACCTCTCGCAGGGAACGTTCTTCCGAACCTCTCCGCGGGAGTTTGGCCGTCCGCCGGACCTTGCGGCTCTCAGGCACTTCCCGTTAAGCGACGCATGGGGTCTTTACAGTGAGACGGTGGCCCGATATTTCCGCTCTCCCGTGCTGCGCCAGCTCTACGAGCGCTACCCCACGTATGTGGGGTCATCGCCCTACCGCTGCCCAGCCACCCTGTGCGTCATTCCTTACATCGAGCACACTTTCGGGGCGTGGCACGTGCGCGGGGGGCTGTATAGAATCGTCGAGACCCTGGCGGAGCTGGCGCGCCGCAACGGCGCGGTTCTGGAGACCGGCCGGAGGGTAGTGCGAATCCTGACCACAGACCGCAGGGTCCGGGCGGTGGAACTGGAGGATGGCGAAACGGTGGATTGCGATGCCGCAGTGATGAACGGAGACGCATCCACCGCAGGAGCTCTGCTCGGGGAGCCCGGCAGTGACGCTTTGCCGGAGGAGGAGCGTTCGCTTTCGGGATTTGTGATGCTCGTGGGGCTCAGGCGCAGGCTGCCGGATCACGCACATCATACAGTGTACTTTTCGGAAGACTATCCGCGCGAGTTCCGCCAGCTATTCGACGAGATGCGCTTCCCCGATGACCCCACCGTCTACGTCTGTATCCCCGGCCGGACCGACCCGTCTGTTGCTCCGTCGGACGGTGAGGCTCTGTTTATCATGGCCAATGCCCCCGCCTCCAGCGCTCCGGAATGGGACGATGAGACGACCCGCCGGGCGCGCAGCCGGGTTCTGCAGCGCCTTCGCCGCTCCGGCTTCCCCGATATCGAGCAGGACATCGTGGTGGAAAGCCTCTGGACCCCGGCGCGCTTTGCGCAGACTTACTCGATGCCAGGAGGGGCCATATACGGCAAGCATTCACACGGCTGGGCGAACGCCTTTCTGCGGCCTCCCAACCGGGACCGCAGGTACCGAGGAATGTATTACGTCGGCGGCAGCACGCATCCGGGAGGCGGAACTCCCACGGTGCTCATGTCCGCCCGCATCACTGCAGAGCTGATGGATCGCCTTGCTGGCTAGAGGGCCATTGCTGACCACCGGGCTTGCCGGCGCTTATGCTCTTTTCTGGGCAGGAGGACTGGTCAGCTACGTGGCGCTGGACGGCCCTCCGGCGGGCAGCGAGTGGGCCGCGCCGGTGTACCTTTTCCTGGCGGCGGGGCTTGCATTGCGGCTGTCTCCGGCACGGGCGCGGCCTGCCCTGGTGTTGGGAGGACTGTGGGGTCTGGCGGCGGAGGCGGCTGGGCTGAGGCTGGGCGTGCCGTTCGGCCACTACTCTTACACCGATGCGCTAGGCCCGGCGGTGCTGGGCGTGCCGTGGGCTATCGGGTGCGCCTGGCTGACGCTGCTGGCTTACGTCTCGGAGCGAGCGGGACGTCTGGGCGTGACCGGGCCGGGATGGGCACCTGTGGCGGCGGCTTGGATGGTGGGTCTGGACCTGCTGATAGATCCCCTGGCGGCCGGTCCGCTGGGCTTCTGGCGGTGGCGCGATCCGGGGGCGTATTACGGCATCCCGGCTCTGAACTTCGCGGGATGGTTCCTTGTGAGCTTGCCGTTCTTCCTCGCGTTTCCCTCCCGGTGGCAGGCGCCGCGGGGGATCGGCTGGCTGGGACTCAGCCTGGTGGCCTTCTTCACGGCCATCGCATTCGCGCGGGGACTATTCGTGGCTGGGCTGGTTGGGCTGCTTCTGACCTGCCTGCACGCCGCCGCCGATGCGATCGCGGCGCGCGGTCGGCGTGGTCGATGAGCAAGATTCGTCCCTCTATGTCACCTCGAGGCGGCGACCGCAGGATGAGCGCTCTCACCGGCCGTCCAGCAGGTCCAGGTCTCGGCGGAGCCTTCCCGGTATATCAGAGGGAAGAACGGCCCGGCGTAAGGATCTCCGTCCCTGCCGCTCAGCAGGCGGACGCTGGAATGGGCGTCATTGGGAGTGCCGGCCCTGTAGCGGGTCCCGTCGGGCATCATATGCACCACGATGGACCTCCTTGGCCTGCCGCTGACGTTCGGACCGCTGCCGTGGATCGTCAGACAATGGTGAAAACTTACCGCTCCGGCGGGGAGAATGCACTGCGCCAGCTCAAACCGATGCCCCGACCGCCGCTCCATCTCTGCCTGCAGCGATTCCAGATCCTGGACGAAAAAGCTGCCCTCCGGCACCAGACCCCACTTATGACTGCCGGGCACCACCTGCATGCACCCGTTCTCCAGGGTGACGTCGTCCAGAGCCACCCAGGCCGTTAGCATATCGGCAGGTTCGGCGCACTGCCAGTAGCCGTAGTCCTGATGCCATCCCACGTTCCCCTGCGCGCCCGTGTCAGGTGGCTTGAGCAGGAGCTGGTCGTGCCAGAGGCGAATGCCGGAAGCGCCCGTCAGCCGGGCGGCTATCGCCCCGAGCATCGGGCTGGTGGAAAGGCGCGCCACCACAGGGTCGGCCCAGTAGGCGTTGTCTATCTTCACGATTCGGTCCAGCGGCTCGCCGGGCGGCGGAGTGTGGGAAAGGGGAGGGCGGCCCGTCGCATAGTCTCCGGCAACCACCCGCGCATGCCGCTCGCGAAGCTCCTCCAGCGCCTCGTCATCCAGAATGCGCGGCCCCAGCCAGTAGCCGTTCTCACGATAGAAGCGGATATCTTCCTCTGTCGGCAGCAGATCTCTTCTGATTTGCAGATCCACGGGAACGCTGCTCCTTCACCTTGCGGGCTTCCCGGCCGGGGAAGCGCCTTACAGGTCTTTTGATGTCATTGTAGCAGTGGAGCGAACCGGTCGCAACAATGATTCTGCGCCAAAAACGCAGGATTCGCCGGAAAGCAGCGCAAAGCCCTACTTGGAAGACGCACAGACGGATATCCTGCAATCGCGCCCCGCTGACTGCAGACGGGGCCCCGGGAGGGAAGAAAATGGCAAGAAGACTCAGCAAACTTGCGCCGGACTGGTGGGACTACACCACCCTGGATCACGAACTTCTCGACGATGCGGCCAGCCTGAATGCCGAGGATCTGCCCGGCCTTTCGCGAGAGGGCTTCCGCGTGGTGATCTATGACACGCTGGAGGAGTTCTACCTGGCGGAGGCGCTGGAATATATCGAGGCGTGGCGGCAGGCAACGCCGGACAGTCCGGCTGGGATCTGCGGTCCCATCGGGCCGACGGAGCAGCTCCCGCTGGTGGCGCGGCTGGTGAACGCGCTGGACCTGAACCTGCGTCACGCCCACTTCTGGGGAATGGACGAGTGGGTGCTGGATGGACGGGAGGTGCCTCCCCAGCATCCGCTGTCGTTCGCACGGACAGACCGGGAACTGTGTTTCGACCGCATCCGGCCGGAACTCGCCATGCCGGAAGAGAATCTGCATTTCCCTCGCGCCGACGTCACCGAATATGAGCGGAGCTGGGAAGGCGTCCGCTGCGTGGTCATGCAGGGGGGACAGGGAGACATCAAGCACTGGGCTTTCAACGATCCGGTGCGCCGGGAGGGCGCCTACAGGGACGAGCCGCCCTCGCCCGAGGAGTACCTGAAGCTTGGAACGCGGGTGGTGGACCTGCATCCCGTCACCATCATGCAGAATGCCCGGACCTCCGGCGGCGGAAACGTCTCTCTGGTGCCCACTCAGGCGGTGACGGTGGGGCCGGTCCAGACCTGGAAGGCGGAGCGGGTCTCCATCTGGCACGCCGGGATGCACGACAATCCCTTCGGGCAGCGGCTGACCACTCTGATGATCAGTAAGAGGATCGCCGACAGCGCGGTGCCGATGTCCCTGCTCTCGCTGCACCCCAACGTGCAGTTCAACTTCTACCGCGGCGGCATCGGCGTCTGCGAGGTGGAGATGCACTGAGGGGTGGCCAACCAAGCCGGACGCGCGCCAACAAGACCACAAGAACCTTGAAAGCGCATATCCATTCGAGCCAGCCCGAACAGGACGGATCAGCCGGCGACGCTGCGAGCTTTCCGGTCTTTCACGCTCCCGAGACCCCGCGTGCGCAGCTCGCCATGGATACTTTGCTCCAGAGGGAGACCATCGGCATTCCCACCTGGATCGTCCACGTGATGGAGCACGCCATGATCGAGCGCCTGGCCGGAGTGGGACCGGGCGACTATCTGAAGGATCCGGAGCGTGTCTATCTGTAGATGGAGGAGAATTGCGGGGTCTGCCTGCTGGACCAGTATCTGTGGGACAATCCTCTCACGATGACCGACCACGGCTACGAGGGTGCCAAGCGCGGCGCGACCACCGGCGCACGTAAGGTGGAGCGCGACGGCATTTTGATAGACTCTCCGGAGGCCGTGGTGGAGCATCTGGAGCGGGTGGTGTTCCCCGCGCTGATGCGGTGGGCTGCGGAGTTCGATGAGGACGCCCGGGCGCGTGAGATCGTTCTCCGTGAGCAGTGCCTTCAGGACCGGATCGGCCCGGAGATCCTGAAAGCGCCCTTCACCTGCGTTATGTTCCCGGGGCTCGCCTACGGCGGTTACGGTTACGAGCACTACTTTTCGGCCTACGCTCTATACCCCGATGTGATGGAGAAGCACTTCCGGTTGCAGGCGGATGTGGCGGTTCGCAACAACCGTGCCGCCGCCAGGGCATTCACGGAAGGAAAGCTGCCGCCCGTCTGCCGTCTGGACCACGACATGGCGGACTCCCGGGGAATGCTGGTGCGCATCGAGACTCTGGACCGCCTCTGGCTCCCGCATTTCGTGCGCAGCGTGGAGCCTCTAATGAAAACGGATGTGCGCCTGCTCTGGCACTGCGATGGCAACCTGATGGACCTCGTCCCCAGGTTGCTGGAAGCCGGGATCTCGGGGTTCCAGGGGTTCCAGTATGAGGACGGCATGGACTACCGCCGAATCTGCCGCATGAAAGCCAGAGACGGCCGGGAGTTGATCATCTTCGCCGGGGTCTCCGTCACGCGCACGCTGCCGATGGGGACACCTGCGGATGTGCGGGAAGAGATGCGCTTTCTGGTGGAGAACGGGCCGCGCACCGGTCTGTTTCTGGGGGCAAGCAGCTCCATTGCTCCCGGAGTACCCTGGGAGAACCTGAAGACGTTTGTGGAGGGGCTGCATCACTACCGTCTGCGCGGGCGCGGCTGAAGCGCAGGGCCCGGGCAGGATTCATCCGGAAGACGGCGAAGTCTCTTCTAACCTGTCGAGAATGTGACCGCGAAGGAGGACTAGACTGTGTTCCGAAGATCTCTGCTCGCGTTTGTGGTTGCCTGTGCAGCTGCTGGCCTGGTGGTTCCTCTCTGGGCCGGAGGGAACCCGATAGGCGGCTTGGAGCTGCTGAAGGATTATGAAGCCCGGCGTTCGTCCAGCTCCGATCCTGACTGGCACAACGGCAACGCGGATGCCCGTCCCATCGCGCCCGGAGAGACCCTGGTGATCGCCGATCTGGAGGGTCCCGGGCGGATTGTGCACATCTGGAACACCGTCTCCGCGCGGGACCGGTGGTACTCCCGCCTGCTGGTGCTGAGGATGTACTGGGACGGGGAGAAGGAGCCGAGTGTCGAGGTGCCTTTGGGGGACTTTTTTGCGGCCGGCCACGGGATGGACGTTCCAGTGAATAGCCTGCCGGTGCGGGTGACGAGCGAAGGCCGCGCGCGCAACTGCTACTGGCCGATGCCGTTCCGTAAGTCGGCGCGTATCACCGTGACGAATGAGGGTAAGGGTCGTGTCAACGCCTTCTACTACTATGTGGACTGGCAGAAGCTGAAGTCGCTGCCCAAGGACACCGCCTACTTCCATGCTCAGTATCGCCAGCAGGTCCCCTGCAAGCCGGACGGCAAGAATTATGTCATCCTGGAAGCCGAAGGACGCGGTCACTATGTTGGCACGGTTCAGAGCGTGCGTCTGAACGAGCCGGGCTGGTACGGCGAGGGAGACGACTTCTTCTTCATAGACGGGGAGGAGGAGCCGTCCCTGCGCGGGACCGGCACGGAGGACTACTTCTGTGACGCGTGGGGCTTCCGCAAGTTTGACGGGCTTTTCTATGGCCTTCCCATCTGGGAGGGCTACAACACCGGCGACCGCAGCACGGTCTACCGCTGGCACATACCGGATCCCATACCGTTCCGTAAGTCGCTGCGGGTAGAGATAGAACATAAAGGTTCCCGGGACAATGTAAGCGGTTTCATCGAGCGCTACGACGACTTCTGCACGGTCGCATACTGGTATCAGACGGAGCCCCACAAGCCATTCCCACCCCTCCCTCCGGCGCGCGAGCGGTTGCCTTACGACGAATCCGCCATCCGGGAGCTGGACGAATTCCTCCCAGGCGCCACTGCGGAGCCAAAGGAGGCCCTGGGCATTCAGGAAGGCTACGGCCGGGGAGGCAGACAGGTCTTCTTCACCCCCCGGCAGGCCGGCGGCTCATTCACCCTGAAAGTGCCGGTGCCGGAGGCCGGGACGTATGAGGCGGTTCTGTTCGCCACCATCTCCTGGGACTACGGCATCTATCAGGTCTCGGTGGGAGGCAAGCCGGCGGGGGGGCCTAGGGACTTTTTCATCGGTCAAACCGCGATGAGGGAGTTCAATCTGGGACACTTCGAGCTTCCTGCAGGCGATGTGGAGATCTCCTTCCGGAACACCGGCAAGAATCCCGAAAGCAAAGGCTATTATCTGGGGGTGGACGGCATCCTGTTGCGGAAGGTCAAGTGAGGCGTGGAGCCGACTGAAAGGCGCGGACAGCTCTGGTCGCTTCTGGGAGATCTCCCTGGGCGGGACGGGCCGGTCCGGGCAGAAAAGCTCTTGGAGGAGCACCGGGACGGCTTTGTCCTCGAAAAGCTCATTCTGGATCTGAACGGCATCGAGCCTGTCCCGGCCTGGTTCTGCCGTGCTCCGGCAGAGAAGGCGCCTGTGGTCATCTACAACCACGCTCACGGGGGAGCTTACCGGATTGGCAAGGATGAGGCCATCAGGCCCCGGGAGTTCCTTCAGCAGCCGCCCTACGGTGAGGCGCTGGCCCGGCTGGGGATCCATACCCTGTGCATCGACCACTGGGTCTTCGGTGAGCGCGCGGGACGGACGGAGAGCTCGGTTTTCAAGGAGATGCTCTGGAAGGGGCGGGTGCTGTGGGGGATGATGGTCTTCGACACCATCCGCGCCACCGACTATGCCGTCTCGCGGCCGGATGTGGACCCCTCGCGGATCGCGTCGCTGGGGATGAGTATGGGCTCGACTATGGCGTGGTGGCACGCTGCTCTCGATGAGCGGGTCAAGGTTTGCGTGGACATCTGTTGCCTGACGGACTTCCACGCGCTCATCGAGAGCGGAGGGCTGGACGGGCACGGCATCTATTATTACGTGCCCTCGCTCCTGAAGCATTTTGACACCGCGGGCATCAACGCGCTGATCGCTCCCCGCCCGCATCTGTCCCTGGCGGGCCTGAAGGACCCTCTCACACCCGTGGAGGGCTTGGACCGCGTGGATGAGGCTATCAAGAAGGTCTACGCGGATGCCGGGGCTCCGGAGAACTGGAGGCTGCTCCGCTTCGACACGGGTCACCGGGAGACCCCGGAGATGCGCGCCGCAGTGCTCGATTGGCTGCGGGACAAGCTCTAGGCGCTGTCTAGACGATGGTAAAAACGCTTAACGGCCGGGAGACCTTCGCCTCCCGGCCGTAATGCTTCAGGGGCTCCGCGAATCAGTTCTGGCCCTGGCCGGACATCTTCTTGATGAACGGCTCGAAGAGATCCACCGGCACCGGGAAAACAATGGTGGAATTGTTCTCCGCTGCTACCTCGGAGAGGGTCTGCAGGAACCGCAGCTGCAGCGCCTGCGGGGACTGGCTGATGATGCGGGCAGCCTCCGAGAGTTTCTCGGCAGCCTGGAACTCGCCTTCCGCGTTGATGATCTTGGCGCGCCGGTCGCGTTCGGTCTCCGCCTGCCGAGCCATGGCCCGGCGCATGGACTCCGGCAGCACCACGTCGCGCACCTCCACCGTGATAACCTTGACGCCCCACGGTTCGGTCTGTTCGTCGATGATGGTCTGCAGCCTCTGGTTCACCGTGTCGCGGTCCGAAAGCAGCGAGTCCAGCTCGAACTGTCCCACAATGCTGCGCAGTGTGGTCTGGCTGATAAGCGACGTCGCCTTGACGAAGTTCTCCACGTTGTTGATGGCCATTTCCGGGTTCACCACCTGGAAGTAGACCACCGCGTCCACGCTCACCGGAACGTTGTCCCGCGTCATCGTCTCCTGCTTGGCCACGTCCATGGTGACCACGCGCAGGTCCACCTTGATCATCTGCTCAATTACGGGAATGATGAAAAACAGGCCTGGCCCCCTGGCTCCCACCAGCCGTCCCAGTCGGAAAATGACGCCCCGTTCATATTCCCGCACCACCTTGATGGCGGACGGCAACACAAAGACTGCAAACAGGATCACGATGACCCAGAACCAGCCAAGCATCTGGATCAGTTCAACCATTCTCGCTGACCTCCTATCGCTTTTCCACCAGGAGCCGCAGCCCCCGCACAGCCTTCACTTCAACAAGCTCCCCGGCCCGGATGGGTTCTCCTGACGTCTCCGCCGTCCACCAAGCGCCGTCCACGAACACCCGGCCGACGGGAGCAATATCCGTCCGGGCTTCCACAACCTTTCCCACCAGACCTTCGCGCCCGGTGGTTACTTTCCGTTTCTGAGCCTTCAGCCCCGCGCCCACCGCAAGGGTGAAGAACGCCGTGGTCACCAGCGCCGCCGTGATCACCAGCGCCAGCGAAGTGCGGAACAGCGGATCGCTCACGTCCACCAGCAGGAAAAGCCCCAGCCCCAGCGAGAGCGCCCCTCCCGCGCTCAGGATGCCATGGCTGGCAACCTGAGTATCCACGATGAACAGGATGATGGCGAACGCAATGAGCAACAGCGCCGTGATGTTGAGCGGCAACAAATTAGCGCTGAAGAACACCAGTATGAGAGCAATCCCTCCCGCCACGCCAGGAAGGATGCTGCCCGGGTTGGAGATCTCGCCGATGATGCCGTAGATGGCGATCAGGATCAGAATGCTGAGCACGTTCGGGTTGGCCAGGAAGTGCATGAGCTGCTCCTGGCGCGACATGGGCATGTCGCGCACGGGCGCGCCCTTCGTTCGGATGACAACGTCCCCTTTGTTGACGTTCACCTTCCTGCCGTCTATCTTGCTCAGCAGTTCGTCCCGTGAGGCTGCAATCAGGTCTATGACCTTCAGTTTGAGCGCTTCCCGCTCTGTGGCGCTGATGCCCTTTTCCACCGCCTTTACGGCCCACTGGGCGTTTCGTCCGCGCCGCTCCGCCAGGGTCTTCATGTAGCTGGCCATCGCGTAGGTGACCTTCCGCTCCAGGTCCTGGCCGCCTTGCCCGGAGATGGGTGTGGCGGAGCCGATGTGAGTCGTCGGGGCCATGGCCGCCACCTGCGCCGCCACCGTGATGAAGGTTCCGGCGGAGCTGGCCATCGCTCCCTGGGGAGACACATAGACGGCGATGGGCACATCCGAGGCCAGCATCTCCTTGACGATGTCCTTGGTGGAGTCCACCAGCCCGCCCGGAGTGTCCAGTTCCACCAGCACCAGCGCTTCCTCCAGGCGGTTGGCCTCCTTGATGGCGCGAATGATGTAACCGGCCGTCGCCGGGTTGATTGTCCCTTCCACCCTGATGGCCCGGACCGGCGCGGGCCTGTTGTCAGACGCCTGAAGGGCGGCTGCGAATGGGACAAGGAGTATGAGGAGCGCGGCGCTTGTCCAGATGCGCATCGGGCCGATGATCCTTCCACCGGTGCGAAACAGAACAGACTATGCGGCTTCTCCGAGTATACCGCCCGGCTGCTGCACGGCGCAACTCCGGGTGCCGTCACCGACCGGAGCCGGGGCTTATGCGGGATCCGGGGGCGTAGCCGGTCAGCTCCACATACCCTTCCCCGGAGACGCTACGGCCGCGGGAGGTACCGCCGGCCCGCACAATGCCTTCCCAGTACGTCACACCGGTGGTGCCGGTGGTGATCAGCTCCTGATCCTTCACCAGGGGCTCCACGCGCAGACTCAGATCTGCCTTCGGGATGGAAATCTCCCAGCCCGACGGGTAACGTCCCTTCGAGCGGGGGCTGGTCCACCACGAGAGCGCGCGGATGCGGAAGTCCCGTGGCGCGAGGCGCCGTGTCTGGCCGGATGGCTCCACCAGCATTCCGCTGGAGTACGATGTGGGCCGGCCCTTCTCATCGCGCAGCACGTATAGCATCAGGTCGCGTCCGTCTGAGAGGCGCAGCGAGAACCAGTCCCAGCCCTTCTGATTGGGGGCCAGTTCGCTGGTTCCCCATTCGTGATCCATCCAGGTCATTCCGGCCAGGCGGATGGCGCGGCCACCCTGACGAAGTGTGCCCACGGTCTTCAGACGGGGAATGGAGTAGTAGTAGTTGGCGTTGCCCTTGCCCGGCCCTTTCCTGCTCAGGCCACGTTCGCCGTTCAGGACAGGCGGGCGCTCCGGCGTGAGCGTCACATCCAGGGTGGCATCGTCGAAAGAGGCCTTCAGCCTCATCCGCCGTCCGTCCATTCTGGCCGACCAGTCCCGGATGAACACATCCAGACTGGACGTGGAAAAGCCGGCCAGCCCCAGCACAGGCCGTCCGGTCCGCTCCGCGTAGCGGAAGCGCCCCGCACGGACATCGGTCAACGCAAAGTGAGCGAAGAGAACATCCCGGGTCGCCCAGCGCGAGCTGCGTCCCTTGAGCTCCGGTACCAGCCCCACGCGGAAGAACGTGAGCTGATAGCCGTATAGCCTCCCCGACGTTTCCCTCAGAACCCCGGTGTAGTACCACCACTCGGTGCGAAACTCCGGGTGTGCCCCGTGGTCGCGGGGAAACACGAACGGCCGAGGCTCGAGCGCCAGGGCAAATCCCTTTTCAGCCCCCGCCGTGGCAGTCGCAGTCAGCCACAGTGCCGCAAGGGCCGCGGTTAAGAGTCGGGGCAGCAAACGTCCTGGCAAACCGGTCTTCAGAGGATCTGACCCGCTCCGTCCGAGGCGTTCAGCACGGAGATCTCCGGTTCGATGCCTGTCTGCCGGGCGTAGCGCTCGGAGACCACCGCGCGGAACTCCTCCACTGCCTCGTCCCGGACCACACTGACCGTGCATCCGCCAAACCCTCCGCCCATCAGGCGGCTTCCCAGGCAGCCGGGCACGGAGAGGGCGGCCTCCTGCAGCCAGTTCATCTCGTCGCAGGAGATCTCGTAGAGATCGCGCGCCGATGCGTGGGACTGGTTGAGGAGATTGCCGAACTCCGCCTCGTCCCCGGTGTTCAGGGCCCGGAGCGCCTGCAGCACACGTTCATTCTCGTGGACCACGTGCCGGGCGCGTTTGCGGACAACATCCGGCAGCTTGCCGCCGTGGCGCTCCAGATCCTCCACCGATACATCCCTGAGCGCCCGGATGCCGTTGATGTGCTTGCGGAGGATGCTGACCGCCTCTTCGCACTGCGCGCGGCGCACGTTGTATTCGGATCCGGCAAGCGTGCGGGGTTTCTTACTGTCGGCCACGACAATTCGCGTCCCGCGGGGCAGGTTGGCAAACTGATGGTCCAGCGTGCGGCAGTCCAGGAACATGGTCTTTCCGGCCTGTCCCAGCACGGAGATGAACTGGTCCATAATGCCGCAGTTGACGCCGACAAACTCGTTCTCCGCCCGCTGGCACAGGAGGGCCATCTCCCGGCCGTCCATGTCCCCATCGGTCAGCTTGAGAATCAAGCACGCCGTTGCCACTTCCAGCGCCGCCGAAGAGCTGAGCCCACTTCCCAGAGGGATGTTCCCCTCCACCACCATCTCCATCGCAGGAGCCACCCGGCCGGCCCGATGGAACTGATCTAGCACGCCGCGGATGTAGTTGGACCAGGAAGCCTCTTCCACCCTGCGGATGTCGGTGAGCAGGATCTCCGACATCTCGCCGAAGTTCACGCTCCACACCCGGACGGTTTCACCCTTTGCGACAGCTCCCGCTATCAGGACGTCCCGGTCAATCGCGGCGGGCATCACAAAGCCTTCGTTGTAGTCGGTATGCCCGCCGATCAGCTCAACGCGGCCGGGCGCGCGCACGACCATTTCCGGGTCTCTTCCAAAACGCTCCTGGAACTCCCCCGCAAGCGCCTGCGCCCGCTCCTCCACCGATGATCCCAAGCTTAGATCTCCTGCCTCTTGTGTGTATCCAGTTTAGTCGCGAAAGCTAACATCTTTTATCACACGGCAGGAGGCCGGGCAACCCCGCGGTCCCTTTGCGCATCGAAAGTACAATGTGCATCAAAACCGGGCTCGGGAGGACGTTTGAGATGATCAACCGTCTGGCTCTGGCGGCTGTCCTGGCGGCCCTTTCTGCCGCGACTTGCGCGGCGCAGCCGCCGGGCATGCCCAACAATCCCTTCGGCGCGCATCTCATCATAGATAACCTGGACGAACGCGGGCGCAACCAGCTCAGCTGGGCGCGGCACCTGGTGGGCCGGCACGGCTACATCAAGACCTTCTTCTTCAACATCGACCGGAACACGAAGGGGGCTCCGCAGGGGTGGCGGGACTTCGTGCGCGAGTGCTACCGTCTTGAGTTGATCCCGGTGGTGCGTCTGGGCGGGGTCATGAAGGACGGCGTCTGGCAGAAACCCTACCGGGATCCGGATGGCAGCTACCGCACGATGGCCGAAGTGTTCAAGAAAGTGGTGGCGGATCTGCCGCGCTCCGATGTCTATCCTCTCTATGTGGAGATCTGGAATGAGCCGAACCTGGACCTCGAATGGAGCGGCAAAGCGAATCTGGCGGAGTATGCGCAGTTTTTCGTGGAGGTCTCTGATGCCATCCGGTCGCTGGGAGACCGGCGCATCAAGATCCTGAACGGCGCGTTCGCACTCTCGCCGGAGGCCACCGAAGCGTGCATCAAGGCGCACCCCCGGTTCATTGACGCTTTCGACGTTTGGGGCTCGCACCCGTATCCCCAGAACCACCCGCCGGAGTATAACAACATCGACGGCACGGCCAGGCACCCGGAGGCCACGCTGGATGGTTTCCTGCTGGAGACGCGGGTGCTCGAAAAGTATGGCCGCAAAGACGTCAAGGTGATGATCCTGGAGACGGGATACCCGCTCGGGAACGGAGTATACGAGGCGGAAGGCTTCCCGCCGATTGACGAATACAACCGCGCGGACTATATGATGCGCGCCTTCCGTGACCTGTATCCGCGCTTCCCGCAGTTGATCGCGGTGTTCCCGTTCCTGTTCAGCGACCCCGGCTGGACGGCGTTCAACTGGGTGCCGGTGGACAGCGCCACAGACGAGAAGGGGCTTCCCACCCGTCCCACCCCGATGTATGAGGCCGTGCGCGCTCTAGCGAAGCCGACGGACACCACGGGGGCCATATCCGGCACTGTCCGGGATTCCCGTTATCAGACCCGCCTTGCGGGTGTCAGGGTGACGTGCGTAGAAACGGGAGCGGTCACTCACACGGATCCGATGGGGAACTTCTTTTTCGCTGCGCTGAAACCCGGCCGCTACACCGTTCGCGTGGAAACGGAGGGCTTTGCTCCGGTTACTGCGGGCTACGACGTACGGATGGGGCAGAACACTGTCGCGGACGCTTCGCTGGAGCCGCTTCAGACAGGTTCCGTCAAGGGATCCGTGGTCGATGGGATGACCGGCCAGCCGCTCGCGGGCGTCACTGTGACGCTGTCTCCGGGCGGAGCCCGGGCGCAGACGGACTCCCGCGGCGCGTTCCGGCTCCAGAACCTGCCGCCCATCACCTACACGGCGGCCGCGAGCAGGGAGGGGTTCATCTCGCACGAACTGGAGGGGCTGCGGGTGCCTCCGGGCGGCGAGGCGACGGTTGAGATGAAAATCTCGCCGGACCGTTCACCCGCAGCGGACAATCTGACCGGCAACGCGGGGTTCGAACGGGTGGCTGACGAAAACCGACGTCCTTGGCTTCCGCTGAGATGGGAGCCTCTGGAAGGCGGAGCAGTGGAGGTAACCGCCGCCGAATCGCGCAGCGGGCTCAGAAGCCTGATGATCTCGCCGGCCGGGGGGACGTCAGGGTACCGGCAGATCACGCACTATTCCACCGCGCAGCCGGGCAAGCGCTACCGGGCGGGAGTATGGCTCCGCACGAAGGGACTTCAGGCCGGGCAGGATGAGGGTGCCTGGATGAGCCTGGCGTTCACCGACAACGCAGGGGCTTTCCTGGAGGAGTTCCCCATGACCGCGCGGGTAAGGGGTGACAGCAACTGGCAGTTCTTCCAGGTGGAAGGAGTGGCTCCTGAGGGGGCGCAGCGCGTGTCGCTGAACCTGCGCGCCTCGGGAATCGCCGGCGCGGCGTTCTTCGACGACGCTTTTCTTTCTGTGGTGGATTGAGCCGCTCGTCGAGGCGACCGCCGGGTCGGGCGGCCACAAAATCCCGGGCGAGCGGGTTTGCTTTCCGCACGACCTCCGTCTCCCGTGGTTCAGCCGTCCGGCTCAGCCGGAGGAGTGGCAGCCGCTATCTGCTGCGTGTGGTCCCGATACTTCCGCGTCGCGGGCCGCTACCCGACCGGCGCAACAGCCTGGGGTCAGCGGGGTTCGTCGGCCGCGGCGCGGCGGAGGCGGCGCGCCAGAATCTGAGCGAAGACGGCCGCCTCCTCCACCCGCAGCAGTCTGCAGAACAGCAGATAGACCACCATCCCCGCAACAAGCGCAGGAAGAAGCTCCGCCGCGGCCTCCGCCTTCACTCCCAGTGTCCCGCTGCCTGTCTCGATGTGCCGCGCCCACGCCGAGACGGCCGCCGCCGCGGCGGCTGCGCCGCCGGTCGCCCCCAGAATGCGAAGCGTCGAGACGATGATCCGCCGGACTCCGATGCCGTTCACCCGCTTCGAAAGGACCGCAGACATCACCGAAAGATGCACAGTGGCCATGATCGAAGTGGCGAGCGCAAGCCCTCCGTGTCCCAGCGGACGCATCAGGAGATAGTTCAGCGGGACGAACAGGAAGGTCATCGCCGTGCCGATCACAACCGGCGTCACTGTATCCTGTAAAGCGTAGAACCCCCGCGCCACAATGGCCTGGCCAGCCCAGGCAAACACTCCAATGGAATAATACACCAGTGCGACGGCCGCATAGCCCGTGTCGCGTTCAGTGAAGGCTCCCGCCTGCAAGAACAGCTTTACCATCGGGACCGCCAGCACCATCATCAACACCGACGAAGGGATTGTGGCGAAGAACACGCTTCGCAGCCCGAAACTGAGCGTCTCGCGGTATTCTTTCCAGTCTTTCCGCGCTGCAAGCGCTGAAAGCGTCGGAAGCGCCGCAATGCCCGCCGCCTGTCCGAATACCCCCAGCGGGACCTGCATCAGCCGGTTCGCATAGTTCAGCGCGCTCATGGAGCCCTCCGCCAGGAAACGCGCGAACCATTTGTTCACCATCACATCTATTTGCGGCAGAGACAATCCCAGAAGCACCGGAAGCATCAGCAGGAACACCCTCCGGACGCCGGGATGGCGCAGGTCCACCTTCAGGCGGTATCCAATGCCCAACCGGGCGCTATACCAGAGCTGCAATGCGAAGTTGCCGAAAAACGCTCCCGCCAGAGCCCCCCAGGCCAGCCCGAAGATGCCCATAGACCCCGCCAGCCAGACCGCTCCGGTAATGATCCCCAGATTGTAGATGATCGGCCCGAGCGCGGGGACCAGGAAGCGGTTCCGGGCATACAGGGTGCCCATGGTAAGCCCGCCCATAAAGAAGAAAAACTGGGCAGGAAGCAGAATCCGCGTCAGCTGCGCCGTTGTATCGAGCTGACCGGCGGTGAAGTCCCGCGGGGCGAAGAAGGGCACAATCCCAGGCGCCAGAAGGAATGCCACCACCACCAGCGCGCCAACCACCAGCGCCATTAGATTCAGCACAGAGCTGTAGACGTCCCACGCGTCGTCCTCGCGGTTGGTGGCCAGGTATTCTGTGAAGACCGGGATGAACGCGCTGGAGAGCGCGCCTCCCGCAACCATGAAATACAGGAGGTCGGGCAGCAGAAATGCGGCGTTGTAGGCGTCGGTGAGGGCTCCCTGCCCGAAGCGGGCGGCGATGGCCGATTCCCTCACCAGTCCAAGAACACGGCTGAGGAAGATCGCGACCACCATCACGCCGGCCGCTCTGGCGTAGGAACCCCTGCTCATATAGGGGACTATACGCGCCGGACTGGCGCGGCGTCAACGCCGAAGCGTCATCCTCTCAGGCAGCCAGGTCGCGGGATTCTTCCCGGGCCTCCGCGGCGGGCAGAGTGAAGCCGAAGATCGATCCTTTCCCCACGGCGCTCTCCACAAATACCTGTCCGCCGTGCAGATCCACAATCCGCTTCACAATGGCCAGCCCGAGTCCCGTCCCGCCGGAACGGCCTTCGCCAAGAGACTCCACTTTGTAGAATTTTTCGAAGAGATTCCCTTGCTTCTCCGGAGGGATGCCTGGGCCCTGATCCCGCACCTCTATGACCACGCGGGAATCCTCACGCCGGGCAGCCAGCACCACCTTCCCCCCAGGAGGACTGTACCGGAGCGCGTTGTCCAGCAGGCACGTGACGGCCTGACGGATTCGCGTGGAATCGCACACCGTCGGTGTCGGTTCCGTCTGATCCACGATCACATTGACGTCGGGACGCCGCGCGCCGTATGTTTCCCGGGAATCCGATGCAACCTCCTCCAGAATGGCGCCCGCGCAGCAGGTCTCCATTTTGAGGGTGAGGTTCTCCGAATCCAGCTTGCCCATCTCGATGACATCGTTGATGAGCTCCAGCAGACGCCTGCCCTGTTCCTCGATGGTCTCCAGACAGGCCGCGCGGTCCATCTCTTCCATTGCGTCGCCGGCGTCCAGAAGGAGGCTTGCATAGCCCAGGATGCTGGTGAGAGGTGTTCGCAGCTCGTGTGAGACGGTGGCCAGCAGATCTGCCTTGAGACGGTCGTACATCCGCTTGCTGCGGGCATCCTTCAGAACGGTCACAGCGCCAAGCACATTCCCATTATCGTCCAAGATGGCCCGGATGCGCGCCTCGCAAAAGATCCCGGTGCTTGGGAAGGCCAGGTCCGAGACCAGCAGACGGTCCGGGCTGCCCAGAGCCTGACGGTGGAGCTGCTCGAGCGCGGGCAGGCCGAAGTCCGAGAGGTGTCTCACTGTGCGAGATTCCAGATCCAGACCGGCCATCTCGCAGGCGCGCCGGTCCAGGAAGGCGATCCGCCCGTCCACATCCGCGGCAAGCATCCCGTCGTCAACAGCGTCCAGGATAGCGCGAAGAGTGGGGCAGCGCACAGGCAGTTGCGGGCCTGACGCATCGAACGGCCGGACGCAAAACGGGTTCCAGTGCAGTTGCTCAGACAACCTTTCCTTAGGTTCCCTTCCGGGTGACGTGGTCAATTCGTGTCTCCCAGCCTCCAGTATCGGGAAACCTGGGCTTCTTCACCAGAGGGGATGGCGGAACTCTTGACAGGATGTAATGAAAAACAGACAAAAAGTGTGCCGCACTGGTCAGATTCCGACGGCGGTAAACTTGCGCAGACCGGCGCGCCAGAGCGCCTGTCCCGCCAGCCAGATGACCACTGTCCAGGCTGCCTGAACCAGAAGACCCCGCGTGACCGCTTCCTGCGGCAGGTTGCCCAGGAAGACCTGCACCGGGAACCAGAGCACATAGGAGAACGGCATCACCTGTGCGGCCGCTCGAACCGCCTCCGGCAACAGCTCCAGCGGAGCCATCTGACCCGCCAGAAAACCGCCGATCATATACCAGAACTCGTAGATGCCTCCCACCTCCACCAGGTAGAACGCGGCCATCCCCAGCAGCCAGGCGATCTGGAAGCTCAAAAGGTGCGCAAGGATCAGCGCCGCCCAGAATTCCCATCCCGCCTGGAAGCCGCCCCAGCTCAGGTAATGCCGGAAGATGGCCAGGATCACCAGAAAGAAAGGGATGTACAGCATCGTGCGCACCAGCCGCCAGGTGAGGTTGCTGGCGAAGATGAACCCGTAGTAGGTGAACGGCCGTGTCAGATAAATGGACAGCCGCCCGTCCTTGATATCCCTCGCAATTTCCCACGGATGTGCAAAGACCAGGTTCGACACCACACTGACGGCCAGATAATAGGCCACCAGTCCTTCCTTCGAAAACCCACGCAGGTGGGTCCGGTCTCCGTAAGCCGCCAGCCACATCAGGGGAAGGGTAACCGTGGGGATGATATCCGTCAGGATCCAGACCACTCCCTGTGCCCGGTAGGCCAGCGAGTCCTGAAAGTGCAGCCCCAGGACCGCCCGCCATTTGCGCAGCGCAGGTGTCAGGGACGCCGCTTGCATCACGCTGTCACCACCGGGTCCGCTGCGGCGGCCGGAGGCCGATGCTGGAAGATGTCCCGGATGACGTCCTCCACGTCCGGGTCGCGTATCTCGATGTCCACCACCGGCAGACGGCTGAGGGCCGCAGCCGCCACCTGCGCCGCCCTGTCGCGGGGCGCTTCCAGCGCGGCGCTCATGCCATCGAACGAGGAAATGCGTCCCAGCCCCTCCAGATCACCTGGCTCCACGGGTTTGCTGAAGGTGAGCGTCAGGTGCTTGCTGTCCGTGTAATGGCTGACCAGGCGCGTTAGGGAATCGTCGTATATCACGCGGCCGTGATCCACAATGACGACCCGTTCGCACAGCGCCCGCACGTCGTCCATGTAGTGGCTGGTAAGTACGATGGTGGATCCGTCCTCGCGGTTGGTCTGCCGGATGAACTCGCGGATGCGCTTCTGAGAGACCACGTCCAGCCCTATGGTGGGCTCATCCAGAAACACCACCCTGGGCCGGTGCAGAAGCGCGGCCGCCAGCTCGCACTTCATCCGCTCGCCCAGCGAGAGCTTGCGCACCTGAACGTTCATCAGATGCGCGATCTCCAGCATCTCGGTCAGCATCTTCACGCGCTTGCGATACTCGGCGGGCGGAATCTCGTACAGCTCGCGGAAAAGCTGGAAACTCTCCTCAGGAGGCAGGTCCCACCAGAGTTGATTCTTCTGACCCATCACAAGCGAAAACTGCTTCTGAAACTCCGGTCGGCGCTCCCAGGGCACGAAACCCAGCACCTCCGCCCGCCCCGAAGTGGGATATAGAATGCCGGAGAGCATCTTGAGCGTGGTGGTCTTGCCCGCGCCGTTCGGCCCCAGAAAACCCACCAGCTCGCCTTCCTCGATGCGGACGTTAATGCGGTCTGCAGCCAGCACCTCCTGGCGTTTGCGCGTGAACAGGCTGCGCACGGCTCCGGCCAACCCCGGATCCCGCTGGTGAGAGACATAGATCTTGGTAAGATCTTCTGCCAGAATGGCGGGCAAGATGAATCCTCCTTCAGCCTCCCGCGCTGGAATAGCTGCGGGTGGCCTTCAGCCAGAACAGGCGGCTGGCCACCATCAGGGACCCTGCGATCGCAACCGCGGCGGGCAGCATCCACAGATCCAGCGTCCGGGCAAGCCCGCGGGCCGGGACGGTGGCCACGAAGGCGAGCGGCAGGAAGAAGGTCAGGACGTTGCGCAGAGTCCGCTCGAAGATGTCCACTGGGTAGCGAGCCATCACGCTGATACTCCAGAAGGCCGCATCCAGGTTGCGGATCCGCACCAGCCAGAAAGAAAGCGTCATGATCAGGCTGTCTATACCAAACAGAATCATGATGCTGCACGCCATCAGCACCAGATATGCCAGGGCATTGACAACGTTCACCTGGATGCCCGCCTCCCGGACCCCGTAGGCCACCACCAGCAGAGACATCAGGGTCCGCGCGAACTCCGCAAGGTTCACCATCCGGGCCGTGGCAAGGAACTGACTGTCCACGGGCTTGGTGAGCACCAGGTCGAACGTGCCTTTCTGGATCTCCTCCGGCAGGCGGGAGAGATTGGGGGAAAACAGGGCGTTCATCAGCCCCCAGCTCAGCGAGAAGCTCCCGGCCAGCACCAGGGACTCTCCCTTGGTCCAGCCCGCAACCTGGTCGGTCAGCGCATAGACGATCTCAATGAAGAACAGATAGTAGATGAGCCAGGCCACGGTGGTGGCGCAATTGGCCATGAAGTTGCCGCGGAACTCCATCTCCCGGACAAGGCAGTTCCGGAAGAACACCGCCCACAGTCTCAAGTATCGTCGAAGAGCTTTCATCCCGCTAACAGGCAGACGCCCGGTCTATGACCTTAAGGTCCAACCGACCCTTCACAGGCCAGTATACACGCTCCGTCAGCGGTCTGAAGACGGCTCCCGCTTTCGCTCATCCAGCCAGTTGAAAGTGGCGAGCGTCACTGCCCAGCCTGCCGCTGCCGCGGCCGCTCCTGCGAACACGTCTGAGGGATAGTGCGCCAGGCGGAAGACCCGCATGGCAGCCACCGCTGCAGCGAACGCCATGAGAGCGGGTCGCGCCCGCGGAAAGGCATGGGATGCCGCAAAGGCGAGGGCGAAGATCGCACCGGCATCCCCGCTGGGGAACGACTGGTAGTAGCCGGTCGCTATTTCACCTTTCAGATGGTAGGGGACGTAAGGGCGCTCGCGGGTGATGGACAGCTTCAGCGCCCAGACAATGGCTCCCGTCGCTACCTGCGCCGCGATGCCAAGCATTGCGGATTGCTTTAGGCCACCGGACCGCCGGAGAAAGCCCCAGAGCCAGAGTGCTGAGAAGGCCAGGATCGGGAAGCCGGCCTTCCCGAACGTGGTAAGATACTCCACGGCCGTATAGACCGGCGGCATCTGGGAGAGCCAGTAGACCGGCTCCAGGGTCTGACGGTCCAGCAGAAAGAAACTGGCCGCTGCGCATCCCGCAAGGGCCAACGCCCATACGATTGCAATCCAAATTTCTCTCCGCTGCATGGCATCGATCAGGATAGCGCTTTACAGATCCGAGCGTCTACGGCCGTCGAAAGAGGCGGAAAAACCCGGCGGCCCTTCGGCCGCCGGGTTTTTCTCAGAGATCCCGATGTGTGGGTCTCACTGGACGGTCATTGGCCCTCCCGACTCGGACTCCCAGGAATTGGTCCAGATGACGGGAATGGTCTTGTCTATGCCAAGCTGAGTATTCACCAGCCGGTAGTTGCCCAGCACGCCGACCACCGACACATAGTCGTCCACGAACGCCTGCGGCGGATCGATACCCGTGGTCAGCATGGCGCGGATGCCCTTCATGCTGGCTCCCAGGAAGTCCTGCAGATTCAGGCCATCCAAGTAGCCGCTTCCGTCGTCAATGTAGAAGTAGCCAGGTGCCAGGTCCGTCTGCATCTTCCCCCAGGCGCGGACCAGCAGCCCCTGGGCGCTTAGCCCTGCCGGTGCAGTGTTCGAGGGCAGCACCAGCGGCTTGGTCAGGTTCTTCTGGTTCAATCCCAGAGGCTCGTTCGCCCTGGTCGACGGGTAGGTGGCGGGGTTCAGAACGGTCACTGCGTGCGCCGCGACCTGCTGCTCGCACGTTGGCGTGAACAGACCGCCGGAGACGTTGACCCGGTCACCTGCCTTCACCTCCACCGGGTTTCCGCTCCAATCAACCGCGCTCTTGTAGTTGGCAAGCTGCACCCTGATGCCCGACTGCTGGCGATCCTGTTCGATGTAGAAGAACTTGTTGCCTTCCGGATCAGCGAACGCCCCGGTGACATATTTGTTGTTCAGCTGGCAGGGTGTGCCTTCCGGCCCGTTTCTTTTGAGCGTTCCGATGTTGTTGGTGTTCGGCACCTTGTCCGCGGGGATCGGGATGCTCCCCGGATCGTAGCCACCGTAGGCCAACAGGAAGTGGTCGAGCAGGATGGTGAAGGATGCACTGGTCCCCAGATCTTGCAAGAGACGCAGGTGGAAGTGAGCTCCCGCGACGCCGCGGTCCTGCACCATCGGATCCTGCTCCACGCCGTCCATCCAGATGCGGTATGTGCAGTTGATGTCACTGCCGATGTTCGGCGTGATCTTCATCCAGATGGTGTGCCACTCGCCGGGCTGCCCGGCTTCCTTGAGCTTGCAGATGTTGACGTTCTGGCGATAATGCGCCAGCCAGACGTTACCTTCCGCATCCTGCCGAAGCGAAAGCTCCGGACGTATTCGGTAAAACCCGCCGGAACCGTTCGGGATGTCGGTGTTGAAACCTCCTGTGAAGAACCTCCGGAGTGAACCCGGAGAAGGATCCGTGAATTCCTCCACCTTGATCCGGAAGACCACGGTCCAGCCGGTCATCTCCGGCGACTTGTCCAGCATCGCCGGGGCCGCGCAGTCCGCAGGCGGCTTCATAACGGCCTCCTCGCCGATTGCATAGGTGGTCCACCGGAAGGACGTGCCTGCTCCCGGTATCTTGACGGCCTTCAGCGCCTTGCCGCCCGTACCGTTGCTCACGATCTCCCAGAAGTTGCCGGGGCTCGGGTTGTTGTACTGGAAAACGCAGGCGTTGCTACCGGGGAAGGGGGCGCAGCGGATGTCGGAAGTTCCGTCGTAAACCCAGTACCAGTTTGCCCCTTGCGCAGCCGGAGCTGATACCAGCGCCAGCAGCGCCAGAAACACGACCGCTCTTTGCATAAGAGAGGTCCTCCTTTCTCTCAAAGTGATGATGTTCCTGAAGAACAAGGATAGCCAGGAGCTACTGCGCCACCCCTTCCAGAATAAGGCTCGCTGGCCCTTGCCGTCAACCCTGTTTTCGGAAAGATCGCGGAAAAACCCCGCCCGGAGCCGGGCGGGGTCGGTCTGTTCTTTTCGGACCAGAAAGCGCTTGGCGCTACTGGCAGTCCCTCCACCAGGGCCAGAGTTCAAAGTCGCTCAGGACCTCCACGTCCTGGTCAGGGTTCGAAACGTAGATCACCGGGTCGCCGTCCTCGCACCCCAGCACGCCGCGGACTTTGAGATACTCGAAGCCTGTGAAAGCCAGGCCTTCCGCCCTGACCTTCACGCGGGTGTAGCACCACGGATCCTGGCCGCCGGGCTCGTTCTCGTGGCTGGACCCGTCGCTGATGTATAGATACGTGGAGTTGTCGCCAGTGTTCACGATCCAGCCCGCGGTCGCTACGAACAGCCCCTTCAGGGAGGGGGAGTCCGCGCGCAGATCCCGGGCGTTCGCAAACAGCTCCTGACCCTCCGGCACAGCAGCGCCGCGCGCCACAAGCTGCGGCGCGAGCACGCTCAGCACCTTCTCGCACCCGTTCACCACATCAATGCGTCCCACCGGGATGATGACATCGCCTTTCGCGATGCGCGTTCCCGGACCCGCATCCGGGACGTTGTGCAGACAGCGGATGCCGGCGGAGCGGTCCGGGGCCTGGATCTGGAACCATCCCGGTCCCACCCGGTTCACCACCGACTGCGGCAGCTGCACCCAGGTGCCTTTCGGCAGGCTGCGCGCATCGCCGATGCTGTTCACCGTGACCACCTGAGTCCCGGCCTCGGGTAGCAGCCCCACTTCGATGTCATCCCAGAACGCCCACTCCTGGCTGACCGCCAGGCCACCTATCTGCAGGCGGTTGAACGGAATGCGTCCTTCAGCCGTGTAGCGCGGAGCGGTCCCCACGATCTGTCCGTCCACCAGAAAATGGAACTGCTGATGCTTGAACGGATTCGGATTGTCTCCGTAGACGCGGATCTCCAGACTGTGCCACCCGGTGAAGTCGTAGCCCCGGTGAATGCCCGTGTCCACCCAGGGAGTGTCATAGTAGCCGTTGACTCCGTTGTCTCCCTGCCGGGTGAAGTACTTCCAGTTGTTCGTGTCGGAGCACTGGGGACCGGTGGCGGCCGTGGCCTCCCCTCCGAACCGGTGCCAGATGCCGAACTTGGCGAAGTCCCGCAGCTGGCGGTTCTCCACCCACATCTGCACGGCGCGGTAAAGCGGGGCGATGGCCCCGTAGATCTCATATGTATCCCCCGGTTTCACCCCGGCCGCGACCGGGTTCTGGGTATTGGGGGCTTTTGGTTCCACTTCCAGAGTCTGGTTGATGTTCCAGAACGGGTTGTATCCGTAAGGCGGCCCTCCGCAGGTGTAGAAAGTGGGCCGCCGGATGAACCACTCCTTGCCGGCCGCGTCCCCGCTGGTGATGCGGATATAAGCGATGGGCTCGGTGGACATATGGAAGTAGGTGTTGGAGTCTGTGATCCCCGGCTTCGATATGCGGCAGGCGGGCCATCCGGGAATGGGTGTCCCTCCATCGTCCGCGGCCGTCACCACTCCCGACTGGATAAACCGGTCCACGTTGTCGAAACAGGGAGTCTGCACGTTGGTGAGGCGCTCCCGCTCGCGGTCGAACCAGACCCACGCACGGACGTAGAAGTTGTCGTACAGGTCCATCCCCCACTCCTGCATGGCCGACCACTGCGAGAACGTCTCGTGCTGATAGGCGCTCCGGATGCCGGTGCGGGTGCGGACGGGGTTGAACAGGTTGGGGTCGTTGTCGCCGATGGTCCGCCGGGCCATCGGGTCGTTGGAGTTCTGAGCCCAGGGATGCCTGGGCGGCAGCCTCCACTCCGGTCCTCCGACGAAGGGAACATCGCCTTCAAAACTGGTGAAATAGATGGGCAGCGCTCGGGCGCTTCCCGCTCCCAGGAGAACGAGCGCCGCGATCAGGGCGACGGCGCGCTTCGGGGCTGTCAGGAACCCGGACATTACAGTGTTTCTCCTCCTTTTCCCTGCGGCGCGGGGATGCGGGTCAGAGCCCGCTGATCCCGCCCACTCCAGTATGCCATACGGGCCCGCATATGTAAAGGTTGTGCGAAAAAAATGTGCCCGCACAGACAACAATCTGCCCGCCGGACTCTGGGCCTGACGATGAGGTTGACACATCGCCGGCGCGAGGGTAACATCATTTCGATGATTGTCGAAATGAAAACCGGCATCCTCCGCGCAGCCGGGATCTTCCGCGCCCTCGCCGACCCCACGCGCCTTGCCATCTTCACCTTCATCCGCGCATGCGGGGCGAAGGTAGAGATCAATCCGGATTCCGGGGATGTCTGCTGCGTCTCCGACACTTGCGTGGGGGATATCTGCTGCCGTTTCGACATCGCACCCAGCACCGTCTCGCATCATCTTCGCGAGCTGCGAGAAGCAGGACTCATCCTGATGGAGCGCCGGGGAAAGTGGGTGTATGTGGCGGTCAATGAGGAGGCCTTCGCGGAGCTGCGTGCGTTTCTGGACGAGCTTCCGCAATGCGGGGCGAGCGTTCAGACCGGTCCGCCATCTTGTAAGGGAGCGCAGAAATGACTGACGATATGCGGGATGCGGTGCGGCAGCGCTACGCCGCGGCCGCCCGGACGGCTTCGTGCTGCGGAGAGGCTTCCTGCTGCGGGAGCGGCAAGAAGGAGCCCATCTCCGTGGATCTGTACTCGCTGGAGGAGATTGCAGAAGTGCCGGCGGAAGCCCTGCTGGCATCGCTGGGATGCGGCAACCCTGTGGCGCTGGCAGAGATATCGGAAGGCGAGGTAGTTCTGGATCTCGGAAGCGGCGGCGGTGTGGACGTGCTTCTCTCGGCCCGCCGGGCCGGTCCATCGGGCAAAGCTTACGGCCTGGACATGACGGATGAGATGCTGGATCTGGCCCGGCGGAATGCCCGGAAGGCGGGCGTCCAGAACGTGGAGTTTCGGAAAGGCCACATCGAGGCGATCCCTCTTCCAGATTCCAGCGTGGACGTCATCATCTCCAACTGTGTCATCAATCTGTCGGCGGACAAAGAGCGAGTCTTCGCGGAGGCGTTCCGCGTGTTGCGTCCGGGCGGACGGTTGGCGGTGGCGGACATCGTGGCCCGCTGCGAACTTCCCGGAAGCGTGACTGCCAATGTGGATCTCTGGACGGCATGTGTTGCAGGCGCGCTCCTGGACCGAGATTACATCCGCCTGCTGCAGGATGCCGGTTTCCGCAACGTCACCCTCCAAAGCATACGGGAATACACTCCTGAAGACGCTCGCGCCTTCCTTGCGGCTCCGGACTGCGTGCCGGATGAGGAGGTGGCGGTGGCCGTGGCCAGCAGCATCTACAGCGCATTCGTGCGCGCGGAGAAACCTGCCCTATGAAACAGGTCCTGTTCGTGTGTGTTCACAACTCGGGCCGCAGCCAGATGGCCGAGGCCCTTTTTAATCGCCTTGCTCCGGAGGGGATGCGGGCTGTCTCCGCCGGTACCTGCCCCGGAGGCGCCCTCAACCCGGCCGCTGTGGAGGCGATGAAGGAGATCGGCATAGACCTGGAGGCGGACGGCCATCATCCCAAAGTGATGACCCCGGAGATGGTGGAGTCAAGCGTGCGCATCATCACGATGGGCTGCGATGTGGACGCATCCGCCTGCCCGGCGAACTATTACGTGACAGAAGACTGGGGCCTGGAGGATCCCAAGGACAAGCCCTTGGAGACGGTCCGGGGAATCCGGGACCAGATTGAAGAGCGCATCAGACGATTGATCGAGGAGCTGAAAGACGGATGAGCGCCACCGTCGAGCTTGCTGATGCCCGGCTCTGTCCCTCCGGTCGAGGGCTCTCATTCCTTGACCGCTACCTGACCCTCTGGATCTTCCTGGCGATGGCCGCCGGAGTGGCGCTGGGCTACTTCGTCCCGGGGCTGGCGAAAACCATCACCCGGATGAGCGTGGACACCACTTCCATCCCCATCGCCATCGGGCTCATCGTGATGATGTATCCCCCGCTGGCCAAGGTGCATTACGAGGATCTGCCGCGGGTATTCCGCAACACGAGGGTCCTGGGGCTCTCCCTCCTGCAGAACTGGGTGGTGGGGCCACTTCTGATGTTCGCGCTGGCGCTCATCTTTCTGCGGGACTATCCCGAGTATGCCATCGGACTGATCATGATCGGCCTGGCGCGATGCATCGCAATGGTCATCGTGTGGAACGAGCTCGCGCGCGGCGACACGGAGTATGCGGCGGGGCTGGTGGCGTTCAACTCGCTGTTCCAGGTCTTCTTCTATTCCATCTACGCCTACGTCTTCATCAAGGTGCTGCCGCCGCTGTTCGGTGTGGACTTCGGAGAAGTGGACCTCTCGCGCATCACCATCGGCAAGATCGCGGAGAGTGTGTTCATCTATCTGGGGATCCCGTTTATCGCGGGCTTTTTGACGAGGGCCGTGCTGCGGCCGCGCAAAGGAGCGGACTGGTATGACAACCATTTCGTGCCGCGCATCAGCCCCCTGACGCTCATCGCCCTGCTCTTCACCATCGTGGTGATGTTCTCGCTGAAGGGCGACTACATCATCAATAACCTGACGTCCGTCATCCGGGTGGCCGTGCCGCTCTTGATCTATTTCGTGGGGATGTTCCTTGTATCGTTTGCGATGGGCCGCTATCTGGGCGCCGATTACTCCAAGACGGCCACGCTCGCCTTCACGGCCGCCAGCAACAACTTTGAGCTGGCCATCGCCGTCGCCATCGCCGTGTTCGGCATCCACTCGATGGCGGCGTTCACTGCGGTCATCGGACCGCTTGTGGAGGTGCCGGTGATGATCGGTCTGGTGAACGTGGCATTCTGGCTGCAGCGGCGGATGTTCGCGAGGGAGGCTGCGACGGTCTAGGCGGCGCGGGCAAGCGCACGCCGCGCTACACGCAGATTGTGGCCGGCCTCCTGAAAGGCCGGGTCCAGCTCCAGAGCCCGCTCCCAGGCCCGGACAGCGCTCTGCAGCCGGCCGCTGCGCGCCAGGGCGTTCCCCAGCCCGAAGTGCGCAGCAGCGTTCGATCCGTCCAGCCGGATTCCCAGTTGGAAGATCCCCGCGGCTTCGGCGAACGCTCCGGCCTGCAGCGTGACCTCACCGGCAGCGAAGTAGGCCTCGGCGTGTGAAGGCTCCCGCGTGATGACCTCCTGGAAGCACCGGAGCGCCGCCGCGGGATCTCCACAGGCTGCAAAGATCCGGCCCGCGTCCATCAACACCCCGCAGTCTCCCCGGGAGAGCGAAAGCGCCTTCGCAGCCGCGCAGTAGGCCCTGTCCGATTCACCCAGAGCAACCAGCGCGCCAGCGAGTTGGATGTGCGGGGCGGGATCATCCGGTAGAGCTGCACACAGGCGCTGCGCGGCGGCTACCGCCTCCCGGGACCTCCCTTCAGCCGCGAACCACGGAGCGGCCAGCGACAGGGCATCCAGGTTGGATGGGTCCACCAGCAGGGCCATCTCCATAGCGGCGACCGCCCCTCGCCGGTCTCCTGCTGCGTCCCGCACAATGGCCAGCAGCACCAGGGTCTCCGGCAGATCCGGCCGCCGCGAGGCCGCCTGACCGGCCCACTCCAACGCCGCAGACGTGCGTCCGCATTCCAGCAGGGCCAGCGCGGCGCCCATCATAGCCCTGTAATCCCGGATGGTGGGCTCCCGCATCAGCCAGGGGACGGGCCGGGTCCTTGCGTGGGCCGCAGCGCAGAAACTTTCCGCCGCCTCGGCCGGACGCCGGAGAGCCATCAGCGCCCAGCCTCGGGCGAAATGGATCTCCGGGGAGGAGAGGCCGGACTCCAGCGCCCGGTCGCACTCTTCGATGGCGGATGCGGCAAGGCCCGCTTCCCGCAGAGCCATTGCCCGGAGCCCTGCCAGATAGGGGGACAGCGCGTGTGCCGGTCCCGCAGCCTCAGCCGCCGCGCGCAGAACGTCCGCCGCCTCCTGATACTCTCCAGCGGCATACAGCTCCCTGCCCAGCAGCGCAAGGCAAGCGGCATCGCCGGGATGCCCGGCGGCTTCCTGACGCAGCAGTTCAATGTCGGTGCCAAAGGAACCGCAGCACGGCCGGGCCCTTTCTCGCCGCAGGGTCAGATCAGCGACACGAACGTTATGTCCGTGGCGTTCCGCCGTGCCGGCAACGCAGGGAAGGGATGAGCGCTCGAAACGGAGCGATGCGAGGTTACGGAACAGGCGCGCCTGGCGCTGCTGGAAGACATCCGTCACCTCTCCGCACGAAGCAATGATCTCCAGCGTCACCAGAAACGCATCCGCACCCTCCACCGCGAGGGTTTTGCCGAGGGTAGCGCGCGAGATGCCCTCCGGCGCCTCGTCTTCATCCAGCGACAGAATCCACGCACCGGTTGCACTGGCGGCGGCTCTGTTGCGGGCCTCGGCCGGGGTGAGCCCCGCAGCGTCAATGGCAGCCGCGCCGGACTGCCGTACAAGACGCCGCGCCTCTCTGGTGGACCGCACAAATGCCACCAGAGTCTCATCTGAGACAGCGTCAACCGCTTTCAGACACTGCCTCAGCGCGTCCGCGTCACCCTGCGAAAGGATGCAGACGCTCAGCATTCTGTTTTCGCCATCCCGGGCCGTGCATTCCCGGCTCACCCTCTGCCTGGAAGCCATCGTATTCCTTGCCCTCCCGCACCCGGCCGGAGCAGTCCGTTCAGTCCGGCTGCCCGTTATTATGGCCGGATGCGAACCGCCTCAAGAGAGAAACTGTCTGACAAATGAGAGCAGGAGAGCGTGCGAAGCGTTTGCAGGAGATATGGCAATGCAGACCTTCGCCCTCAGCTTGAGAAACGTCCCGTCCTGCGGGACGAAAAACCCGCAACTGTGCGGGGACCGGATGCGCCGGTCTGGCATCGTTTATGCCGCTCCCATGGTTGGAGGAGGTTCGCGAAGGCGAGGAGGGATCTCTGCCATGTTCCGAACCTCGGCGCTCTTCACAATCCTTCCGGCCCTGCTGCTGGTTCTGCCCCACGGGACGCACGCACAGGCGATATCGTATACACTCCGCAACTTCCCCGGAATCCCGGTGCACGTTGTGACGGTGAACCTGAACAGCCCTCACGTCACCGTCGAAGCGCAGCTGGCGGCCGGCGGTCCTGGCAGCACGGAGACTTTCCGCTCCATGTTGCGCCGCACCCGGCCCGCGGCGGCCATCACGGGAGCGTTCTTCGACACGCGCTCCAAGTACCCTGTGGGCGATATCGCGGTGAAGGGGCAGGTGGTGCATCGCGGGATCGTCGGCAACGGCATCTGTGTGACTCCGGAGGGACGCATCGAGTTCGTCAGGCGCTCGGAGGGCGTAGCGACAGGCTGGAGGGGTTACGTGACGGTGCTGTGCGGAGGCCCTACCCTGGTGGAAAAGGGGCAGCTGGTTCTGGATCCAGCCAGGGAGGGGTTCTCAGATCCGGGTCTGCGCGGCGCGAAGCGGCGGACCGCTGCGGGGCTGACGGCATCGAACAAGCTTCTTCTGGTTTCCATCAACAGACCCGTCACGCTCAAGAGGTTGGCGCTGATCATGCAGGCGCTGGGCGCGACGGATGCCATCACACTGGATGGGGGCTCCTCCGCTGGTCTGTGGTTCAACGGCCGGATCATCACGACCCCATCCCGCAGTCTGACCAACGTTCTGGCCGTGCATTACCGTCGTCCGGAGCCCTACGTGGCCAGCGCCACCAGCGGAGACAAGATGTAAGGCGATTTGAGGACAGCACAAGGAGAAAAGCAGAGGACCGGTGGTGAGGGGCTCGGGCGAATGCCGCCCGGGCCCCTTTTGGTTGCCTTGATACATTCGCCCCTGGTTTCGGCTCGTCCGCGGCAGGCGGTCGGCTGGCACCAGCCCGGGTCCGTGCCTGTCTGCGGGTCAGAGACAGCAATACTGCACGCAGTGACTCTGAAAAGCCGGGGAACCGTTGACTGCTCGGGCGTGATGAGGTTCACTCAATAAGCAGGATGGCGCCGGTGGCAGTGACTGTGCGGGCTGGATGTCGGGCTGGACGGCAGGCCCTTTTCACGGAAAGTTATTGGCCCCGGGAACGAAAAGGTTGAGGCAGGACGCTCGCATCCGCGTGGTGCTGGACACAAACTGCTTTCTCGCCGCGCGCTGGAACGCTGCCAGCGCGTCCGCGCGCATCATCAGGATGTGCCTGCAGGGCGAGCTGCGGCATATGTGCAGTCCCGCCGTCGCGCGTGAGTTGCGCCGTTTGGTGGCTCAAGTCGGGGTCCCGCAGGATTTCATCCGGCTGGTGGAGCAATATCTGGCCACGGCGGAGAGGGTGGAGCCGGCTGCGGTGCCGGAGCGAGCGGCGGATCCGGAGGATCAGAAGTACCTGGAGTGCGCTGCCGCCGGCGCGGACTACCTCATCTCAAGCGACAACCACCTGCTGGACGTGCGCGGCGCGGGAAGGGCCCTGGTGGTGAAGCCCACCCAGTTCCTGCGTTATCTGGAGAGGGAGAAAGAAGAGAAGGAGCAATCCTAGCAGGACAGCCGGGGGCGCGTCACCGAGAAGCGCCCCCGCCTATCGCCGTCAAAAAGAAGGCGGTAGGCCGGAAAGCTTCCTCGGTTAGAAACAGAGACTCTCCGCCGGCTCTGTGGTGTCTTACTGTCTTCTCAGCGTAAAGTCCAGACTGTGTTCTAAACCGCAGGTTCAGCGGCCCACCGCCTCTATTGTAGCAGGCGCACGTCTGCAAGTCCAGATTGTCCTGCAACATTTTCATTCTTCCATATCGCCCCGCCCGCTTGCCGCCTCAGGGAGGCGGAATCGGATCGGGATCCACCAGATACTTGTCGTACGGCCAGAACGGGGCCCAGCGGTCGGGCATCGGCCCGGTCCAGCCACCCCGGACACGATAGAACACGAAGCTGTTCGGCTTCGCGACGTATCGTCCCCAGCGCCCCGCGGCCCAGGTGTCGGGCGGAAAGACGGTTTCCACGTGCCCGTCACAGAAGACAGCGTTCATCTTCCCGTTGTGCATACAGACCGGCAGCCCTTCCGGTCCCTCGATGACCGGCGATCCGTTGCGGTAGCAATATACCTCGTTGGTGTAGTCCTGGTATCCCTCGAATATCAGAATGGTTCTTGACGGGATCTCCACGGCGGACGCGCGCAGCCCCCGGTATTCCCAGAAGTTGCGTCCCCTGTTGAAGGGCCGCAGAAAGTCGTTGAAGGCATAGCTGCGGCCCAGACTGTTGGAGCGTCCGCCCACCGGTTCTGTGGCTAGAGGCTTCTTACCCAGCGGACAGCGCCAGACTGTGTCCCCGGCGGACTTGCTTCTGAGGTAGACGTCCAGACCTCCGTTCACGAACTCGTCCCATGCCGGAAGGGGAAAACCCTTTGCCGCCCTGAGCGCCAGGTCTTCCCCGCCCGGATACGGCAGGATGCCGGCCCAGTCATCCACATACATCGCGGCCGCCCATCCCAGCTGTCTGAGATTGCAAAGGCAGCGCGCCCTCTGTGATGTCTGCCGCGCCCTGGTAAATACCGGGAACAGCATCCCGGCCAGAATGGCGATCACCGCGATGACCACCAGAAGCTCGATCAGCGTGAACGCGCGGCTCCGGCCGCGGGCGCCTGCTTCATCTCGTGACGGGTCCGGCCTCAAACCCCCTCCTCGCCGCCCTGCCCTGGAGGCACAACGAGGCGGCTGCCTGTCTGTGCGATTTGTGCCCGGCTGCCGTGATCCCGCGCCCGGGCGAGGCAATACTACAATATCCTGTTGCGTCTGTCAACGGAAAATGGGCAAGAACTGGCGGCCGGAGGGAGAAGGACGTTGCAGGGTGAATGAAGGTTGAGTCCGCGACTGTCCTTGCGGGAGGCTAATGTGAGACGATTTTTGATCGTGCTTGGGTCAATGGCGGTTCTTTCCTGCCCGGTGTCCGCCGCTGTTGATGCGGATCTGGCCCGGCGCGCGGCCTGGTGGACGGAGGCGCGCTTCGGCATGTTCATCCACTGGGGGGTCTACGCCGTTCCGGCCGATTCCACCCTGCTCAACGGCAGCCGGGGGGTGGCGGAATGGTATCTCACCAACAAGCGGATGCCCCTTGACCAGTATCGCCAGTTTGCATCCCGGTTCAACCCCGTGCGATACGATGCCGCGCAGTGGGTGAAAATCGCCCGGCAGGCGGGGATGCGCTACATCATCATCACATCCAAACACCACGACGGCTTCTGCTTGTGGAACAGCGCACTGACGGACTGGAACATTGCGAAGGCGACTCCATTCCAGCGCGACGCACTGCGAGAGCTTTCACGGGAGTGCAAGCGTCAGGGGATGCCTCTGGGATATTACTACTCCATCATGGACTGGAGCCATCCCGACTATCTGCCCCGGCGCCCCTGGGATACCCGGCCAGCAGAAGGAGCCGATTTCGAACGCTATGTCAGCTATATGAAAGGCCAGCTCCGGGAGCTGATCGAAGGGTACGGACCGGTCCGGGTGTTGTGGTTTGATGGCGAGTGGGAGGACACCTGGACACACGAACGCGGGGTGGACCTGTACGACTACGTCCGCGCCCTGGCCCCGGACATCCTGATCAACAACCGGGTGGACAAGGGCCGCAAAGGGATGCAGGGCATGACGCGCGAGGGAGACTTCCGCGGCGACTTCGGCACGCCGGAACAGGAGGTTCCACCGGAAGGCTTCCCCAACGGACGTCTGTGGGAAAGCTGTATCACCATCAATCATACGTGGGGATACGCGGAGAATGACACGGACTGGAAGTCCTCCAGCCAACTCATCCGGCTGCTCTGCGATGTGGTGAGCAAGGGCGGAAATCTTCTGCTGAACGTGGGGCCAAAGGCGGACGGCACGTTTCCGGAGGCCATCACTGAGCGCCTGCTGGAGATGGGTCGGTGGCTGCAGGCAAACGGTGAGGCCATCTACGGAACGTCCGCCGGCTTGCTGAAAGGTCTTCCGGAAGGAGTCCGTTGCACACGGCGCACCAGCACGCTTTATCTGCACGTGTTCGAGTGGCCCGAGGAGGGGCTGTTCATTGGGGGCGTTTCCGTGCTGCCGGTGCGTGCGCGCGTATTGGCCACGGGAGAGGAGATCCCCGTAGCGCGCGCGGGGCGCACGGGAATCCGCATCGCGCGGCCCTCTCGGACGGATCCAGCCGTTACCGTGGTACGGCTGGACATCGGCTCCGCAGTTCGCTGACAAACAGCCCCGCGCTTGGCAACGCCAGCGCGGGGCTACTGAGACTGCGTCCGCTTGGAAAGAGCCTTCAGGCGGCGGCCTTCGTCCCTTTCTTCCAGGCCGGGCGGCGGGCTTCATAGGCGGCGATCTTGTCCTCGTGCTGCAGCGTCAGCCCGATGTCATCCAGCCCGTTCAACAGGCAGTGGCGCCGGAACGGATCCACGTCGAAGCTCACGCTCCAGCCGGAGCCGTCCGATATGGTCTGCGACTCCAGGTCAACGGTGAGCTGGTAGCCGGGCTGGCTCTTGGCTGCGTCCATAATGCGACGGACCATGTCCTCTTCCAGCTTTACAGGGAGGATACCGTTCTTGAAGCAGTTGTTGTAGAAGATATCCGCGAACTGCGAGGCGATCAGCGCCCTGAACCCGTAGTCCTTCAGCGCCCAAGGCGCATGCTCCCGCGAGGAGCCACAACCGAAGTTGCGCCCGGTCACCAGAATGGTGGCTCCCTGATACTCCGGTCGATTCAGCTCGAACGCCGGGTCCGGCGTCTTGCCATCCTCGAGATACCTCCAGTCGAAGAAAAGGAACTGCCCGAACCCTGTGCGCTCGATGCGCTTCAGGAACTGCTTCGGGATGATCTGGTCCGTGTCCACGTTCACGCGGTCCAGCGGAGCGACGATGCCGGTCAGTTTGGTGAAGGGTTCCATCTCTTCTTCTCGCCTCCTCAGATATCCCAGTCCCGGACGTCCACCAGATGTCCGGCGATTGCGGCAGCCGCAGCCATCTCCGGGCTCACCAGATGCGTCCGGCCGCCCTTGCCCTGCCGCCCCTCGAAGTTGCGGTTGGACGTGGATGCGCACCGCTCTCCCGGCTGCAGGATATCAGGGTTCATCCCCAGGCACATGCTGCAGCCCGCCTCGCGCCATTCGAACCCTGCCTCACGGAAGATGCGGTCCAATCCCTCTTCCTCCGCCTGGCGTTTCACCGTCGCGGAACCGGGCACCACCAGCGCCCGCAGCCCGGGGGCCACCTTTTTGCCCTTGACAATGGCCGCCGCCGCCCGCAGATCCTGCAGGCGCCCGTTGGTGCAGCTCCCGATGAAAACCGTGTCCAGCTTGATCTCCTGCATCGGAGTGCCCGGCTCAAGACCCATATACTTCAGCGCCTGCTCCGCGGCGCGGCGGTCGGTCTCGTCCTCAAAACTGGAAGGATCCGGCACGCAGCCCGTGATCGGCGCCACCTGCTCCGGCGAGGTCCCCCAAGTGACATAGGGCTCAAGTGTGGAGGCATCCAGCGTCTCCACGCGGTCATAGACCGCATCCGGATCGCTCGGAAGAGACTTCCAGTATTCCAGCGCTTCCTCCCAGTCACGGCCTTTCGGAGCGTAAGGACGGCCTTCCATATAGGCGAAGGTTTTCTCATCCGGGGCGATCATTCCGGCGCGCGCCCCTGCCTCGATGCTCATGTTGCAGATGGTCATGCGCTCTTCCATACTGAGAGAGCGCACCACGCTGCCGGTGTATTCCACCACGTAACCGGTGGCCCCGTCCGTGCCGATCTTGCCTATGATGGCCAGAATGACATCCTTGGCCGTCACCCCGCGGGGCAGCGTCCCGTCCACCCGGATCTCCATGGTCTTCGGCCGGGACTGCGGCAGCGTCTGAGTGGCCAGCACGTGCTCCACCTCGCTGGTGCCAATTCCAAAAGCCAACGCGCCGAACGCACCGTGCGTGCTGGTGTGACTGTCGCCACAGACGATGGTCAAACCCGGCTGCGTGAGCCCCAGCTCCGGCCCGATGACATGCACAATGCCCTGGCGCGGGCTGAAGATATCATAAAGCTCGATCCCGAACTCCCGGCAGTTGCGCTCAAGGGTTTCCATCTGCTGCTTCGAGATGGGATCTTGGACGGGGAGGGAGCGGTCCGTGGTCGGAACGTTGTGGTCCATCGTGGCCACCGTCAGATCGGGGCGGCGCACCTTACGCCCGCTCAGGCGCAATCCCTCGAACGCCTGGGGCGATGTGACCTCGTGGACCAGGTGCAGGTCTATGTAGAGCAGCGCCGGCCGCCCGGGCTCCTCGTGCACCACATGATCTTCCCACACCTTTTCGAACATCGTTCTGGGCATGTGCAGTCCTCACCTGTCGCTGTCCGCACCGGTATGCGCCGGGATGGCGCGTGTGCGGGATATCATGGAGACTATATAGAGCAGACAGGGCCGGATGGGCAAATCCCTTCCCGAAAGGAACCGCCCTCCGGCGGCAAGGAGAGCACCATGCAGAAGATCCGCGCGGCCGCCGTCTCGATGGAGAACTGGATCGGGCAGCAAGACCGGGCCATAGCCAGGATGGCGGACTGGACGCAAAAGGCGGCGGAACAGGGTGCGGAGTTCATTGTCTTCCCGGAGCTGTGTGTCAACGGGTATCTGCACTCCACGCACACCCTGAAGTATGCGGAGAGCATTCCCGGTCCTTCCACGTCCCGGCTTTCAGAACTGGCTGGCCAGCACAATGTGACGCTGTGCTTCGGGATGCTGGAGAACATCTCCGACGTTGTCTACAACACGCAGGTGATCGTGGACGGCAGCGGCATCCTGGGTCTGCAGCGCAAGATCCATATGCCGGGCAACGAATACTTCTTCTGGCGCGGCGGGTTCGAGATCAACGTCATAGACATCGGAAAGGCGCGGGTGGGCATCGCCATCTGCTACGACGCCAGCTTCTTCGAGATGGCGCGCACGCTGTTCTTCAAGGGGGCGGAGATCCTGGTTATGCCGTTCGCCTACAACACGCCTGGCGAGCGCGCGGATCTGCCTTCCTCCAATGTGGGTGTAATGCTCTACCGCGTGCAGTGCTATGCCAACGGTTGTTTCGGTATTCTGGCCAACAACGCCGGTGAGCGCGAGAAGACGGACATCGAGGAAAGTCAGATGGTTTTCCCGGGTTGGGCGGGGATATTCGATCCGTTCGGCGAAGTGCTGGACTGGACCCGTGACCCGGGCAACGGCGAGGCGATGGCGGTGGCGGATCTTGACCCGCAGCGGCTGTTCGAAAGGCGGCGGGACATCTACTTTATGCCTCGCTGCCTGCGCCCGGAGATGTATTCCAGCATCGTCGAGTCCACTCGGCGCGAAGTGACACTGGAGCGGAAATAGGCAAGAATGCGGAGGTCCCCCACCAAGTCCCGGAAGAGGAGCAGATACGGTGAGATTGCTTTACGCGTCCTGTTGTGTTGCGCTGATGATCTTTTTGACGGCTGGATGTGCCAAGCAGCCTTCAGGCCAGGGCCAGGCTGGTTCGGACGGGGAGACCGCGCAGGCCACGAAGGATATCGTTGAGACCCTGGCGGGTGATGAGCGGTTCTCCACTCTGCTGAAGGCGGTGGAAGCCGCCGGGATGGTGGAGGTGCTGAAAGGAGCCGGCCCGTTCACGGTGTTCGCCCCCACGAACGGTGCCTTCCAGAAGCTGCCCGCCGGCAAGCTGGACGAGCTTCTCAAGCCGGAGAATCAGGAGAAGTTGAAAGATCTGGTGGGGTTGCACGTGGTAGCTCAGAATTTGACCGGTCAGGAGATTGATCAGCTGGAGCCGGAGACGCCCATCCAGTCCTACTCCGCCGAGTTCCTGAACGTGAAGAAGGAAGGCGGGAAGGTGACGGTGAACGGCGCGAACGTCGTGGAGGCCGATCTTTTGGCCGAAAACGGCGTAATTCACGCCATAGACGCTGTCCTGACTCCACCGGAGTAAAGCTTCGGGCCGAATACAACTTTCCCGTTCATTCTGCCGGGAACCTCTCATGCCGGAGGTTCCCGCGCTCCTCTTTTAGGTCAGGAGAGACGCCCCACCTCGTTCACAGCCTTGCCGAGAGCCGCATCGGCGGCGGAGATGGCCCGCTGGGCGGCTTCGTAGGCGCGCATGCAGCTGATCATCGCCACCATCTCCTGTACAGGGTTGACATTGGACGTCTCCAGATATCCCTGCCGGACCACATATCCGCTGGCCGGAACAGGGGGACCCTGGCTGATGAACCCGCCCTCCACCGGCTGCATGCCTTCTCCCGAGGCCAGGTCGGCGATTAGAAGCCTTCCGCGAATCTGGCCGTCCACGGCCACATCTCCCTCCTCGGTCACCGTGATCTCGCCACCGTCCACGTTGATGGGGCGTTCACGGTCGTCCAGCACGCGAAATCCCTGGAGGGAGGTGAGGTCGCCGTCCGGTCCGCGGTAGAAATGCCCGGAGCGCGTGTAGATGCGCTGTCCGCCCGGCCCCTCCAGCACGAAGAACCCCGGCCCCTGGATACACAGATCCATCTTCTGGCCTGTATAGCGGGCCTCTCCCTGGGAGCGGTCGGTGGGGGCCGCCACGCCGGTGGCGGATAGAGTGACTTCAGCCACCCCGTCCCGGATGATCAACTCCGCCGGGCGGACCGGAGCGGGCGGTGTCCGGGGAGGAGCCTCTGACTGCAAAGCGGCCGCCGCGATGTCCTCGTAGACCGGGATCCGGCGCTTGTAGCCTGCCGTTGAGACGTTCGCCAGGTTGTGCGCGATGACATCCTGCACCGCCAGCCCGGCACGCATGCCCATTGTGGCCCTGTAGATTCCCGTCAGCATGGCCGTTTCTCCACAGAGGATAAACGGACCCGCCGCAGCCGGACTTTAGCCTGGCGGAGCAGACTGAGACGCTTTGAAGTAAAATGACAGACAGAGCGTCCTCAGGCCGGGCAGTCACCGGCCGTCGTCAAGACAGGAGGTGCACAGCAGCGTGAGCAAACGTCCATCCAGCTACGTCTTGATCATAGGAGTCATCATCGCCGTGATGCTGCTGGCGGGTCTGAACCGACTCATGAATCCGCCTTCAGCCGAGTATCTGGAGCACGAGCACGCCGCGGATCAGACAGCCGCGAACGGCCACGTGCACGACGAGAGCTGCAATCACGATCACGGGGATGCGAAGGCTGCCACACCACCGCCTCCACCCCCCGCGCCTCCGGCTACCGGGGGTGAAAAGGGTGGCAAGCAAGGAAAGGTCACGAAAGACAGAATGGTAGAGGTCGTCACGGACAAAGGGACATTCCGGATCCGGCTTTTCGAGGCGGATATGCCGGTCACCACGGCGAACTTCGTGGACCTGGTCCAGAAGAAGTTCTATGACAACCTGACGTTCCATCGCGTGGAGGACTGGGTGGTCCAGGGTGGCGACCCTAGAGGGGACGGCACCGGAGGCTCGGGCCGGAACATCAAGCTGGAGATCAATCGCAAGACGCGCTGGGGCAAGCCCGGCCAGGTGGGAATGGCGCGGGCGCAGAACCCGGACAGCGCTTCCTGCCAGTGGTTCATCACCACCAAGCCGGCCGAGTGGCTGAATCCCAGCCCCCAGACGGGTGCGGGGTATGCCCTGTTCGGCGAGGTGGTGGAAGGCATGGATGTGGTCCGCAAGCTTCAGCGGGGCGACCGGATGAAGACGGTGCGGCTGGTAGAGGAAGCGCCGAAGCAGTGACGGATTGAGCGCCGGAAGGAACCGTGGGCCGGGACGCCTGGCGTCCGGCCCTCTTTTTTCTGACCGCCGGGAACCGGCCGTGCCTGCTTGACGTTTTCGACAGGCGGGAAGTATACTATGTCTACTGATATAGTCAAGTTTATCGGCGGCCCTGCCGGGCCACGAAAGGGAGACCACCTTCCATGAGCTATTTCGCAGACAACTCGCTCAGCATTGGACGCACCCCCCTGGTGAAGCTCAACCGGATTACCGAAGGCGCGCCGGCGACGGTGCTCGCCAAGATCGAAGGACGCAACCCGGCTTATTCCGTCAAATGCCGGATCGGCGCGGCCATGGTGTGGGACGCCGAGGAGAAGGGCATCCTGGGGCCGGGCAAGGAGATCATCGAGCCCACAAGCGGTAATACGGGCATCGCGCTGGCATTTGTGGCGGCCGCCCGCGGATATCCCATCACCCTCACCATGCCGGAGACCATGAGCATGGAGCGGCGCAAGGTGCTGGCGGCCCTGGGCGCAAAGCTGGTTCTCACGCCGGGAGCCGGAGGGATGAAGGCAGCCATCGCGAAGGCCGATGAGATCCGCGCGTCCGACCCGGACCGTTACGTGCTCCTCCAGCAGTTCAAGAACCCCGCCAACCCCGCCATTCACGAGAAGACCACGGGGCCTGAGATCTGGAACGACACGGATGGGCAAATAGATGTGCTGGTGGCGGGAGTGGGCACGGGCGGCACCATCACCGGGGTCTCGCGCTATATAAAGAAGCAGATGGGCAAACCCATTCTCTCCGTCGCCGTGGAGCCGGCGGCAAGTCCCGTCATCACCCAGACGCTCAGCGGCCAGCCCGTGCAGCCCGGACCCCATAAGATCCAGGGAATCGGAGCCGGGTTCATCCCGGACACGCTGGACCTCTCTCTGGTGGACCGGGTGGAGACGGTAACCAATGAGGAAGCCATCGAGATGGCGCGCCGCCTCGCGCGGGAGGAGGGCATCCTCTCCGGCATCTCCTGCGGCGCTGCTGCAGCCGTGGCCGTGAAGCTCGCGAAAGAACCGGAGATGGCGGGCAAGACCATTGTGGTCGTTCTGCCCGACCTGGCCGAGCGCTACCTCTCCAGCGTCCTCTTCGAGGGTATCTTCAACGAGGTGGAGCAGATGGTGGCGGTTCCCTGAGGCGGCCATCTTTTCAAGCCGGATTACGGGAGAGGGGAGCGCCTGTCAGGCGCTCCCCTTCTCGCCGGCAGTCTTCGAAGCGTCGAACAGACTAGGTCAGGATGCGCAGGCGCTCCTCAATCGCCTCCATCCGGGCCGTTAGCTCCTCCACGATGCGCCGCTGCTTTTCCACTACATCGGGCGGGGCTTTCGACGTGAATCCCGGGTTGGAGAGTTTGGCCTGCGCCTTCTCCACGTCCTTGCGGATGGCCTCACGTTCGGCGCTCAGGCGTTCGATCTCGCGCTGGATATCCGCGGCATCCCCGAGAGGAAGCACCAGCGTTCCGGCCTCCACTGGAGCGGTCAGCGCCTTCACGCCCGTGGGCGGTTCCTCCAGCGTAACGTTCAGGCTCTCCAGACGGATCAGTGTCCCGAGCGCGTCGCGGTTGCGTTCGGCCAGCGCGGCCATGTCATCAGATGCGGCCACAAAGGTCAGTTCGATCCGTTTGCCGGGGGCGATGCCCGCCTCCGCCCGCAGATTGCGGGCCCGGGTTACCAGCTCCTGCAGGATGGACATCTCCCGCTCCGCCTGCGCGTCCTCCAGCCGCTCGTCCGGCACAGCATAGGGCGCCACCATAATGGACGGAGCCTTCGCCGGACGCGCGGCCTCCGGCAGCGCCTGCCAGATCTCCTCCGTAATGAACGGCATCATCGGGTGCAGTAGACGCAGGGTGGCCTCCAGCACGCCAGCGAGGATGCTTCGCACCGACGGAGCCTCCTCCGTCTTCAGGCGCGGTTTAGCCATCTCCAGGTACCAGTCGCAGTATTCGCTCCAGATGAAGTCGTAGAGCGCCCGCGCCGCCCGCTCCATGTCGTACTGGCCAAGCCCCTCGTTCACCTCCCGGATGGTCTTGCCCAGGCGCGACAGGATCCAGCGATCCTCCAGCCGCAAATGAGCTTTGTCCGGCACTCCCCCGAAGACGTCCTCCGGGTCTATGTTCATCAGCACAAAGCGGCTGGCGTTCCAGATCTTGTTCGCAAAGTTGCGGGCCTGCTCTACCCGGCTGGACTGCGCCTCCACGTCCGTGGAGCCGCACTGGCGGCACTCGCCAGTGTAGGGTTTCAGGGTGTTGTTGATGGTTCCGCAGGAGCGGCAACGGAAGGTGACGGGAAACCGCAGATCCTGATTGCGGCCCGTCTGCTCCAGCAGAGCGAACCGCAACGCATCCGCCCCGTAGAGTTCCACCAGGTCCAGCGGATCCACACCCGTGCCGAGCGACTTGGACATCCGCTGACCGTCCTGATTCTGGACGGTGGCGTAGATGTAGACATCCTCGAAGGGGATCTCTTTCAGGAAGTACAGGCTGGCCATGATCATCCGGGCCACCCAGAGGTAGATGATGTCCCGGGCCGTGGTCAGCACGGAGGTGGGATGGAAGTATTTCAGGTCCGGCGTCTCGTCTGGCCAGCCCAGCGTTGCGAAGGTCCACAGGGCGCTGGAGAACCAGGTGTCCAGCACGTCCGGATCCTGCGCCAGCCGTTTTCCGCCGCACTTCGAACAGCATTCCGGACGCTGGCGCGCCGCGATAGCGTCCAATTCGGATATCTTCGTGCGGCTCCAGTCCACCGCGGAATCCGGGTCGTCACCAGCGCCATCCAACAGATGGATGCGCCCGGAGTTGCAGTCCAGGCAGTAGTAGACCGGGATGCGGTGCCCCCACCAGAGCTGCCGGCTGATGCACCAGTCCCGGATGTTGTCCATCCAGTTCAGGTAGGTGCGGGCGAAACGCTCCGGCACGAAACGGATCTTGCCATCCCGCACCACATCGGCGGCCGGACGTGCGATCTCCGCCATCCGGACGAACCATTGCTCCATGAGGAGCGGCTCCACCACCGTGTGGCAGCGCGCGCAGGTGTTCACGGAGAGCCGGTAGGGCTCCACCTTGCGCAGCACCCCCAGTTCGCGCAGTTCCTCCACCAGCTCCCGGCGCGCCTGATAGCGCTCCTTCCCGGCATACTTTCCGGCTTCGGCGGTCATCACGGCGTCCGGGCCGATGACGGTGACTGAGGGCAAGCCGTGTCGCTGACCGATCTCGAAGTCGTTGGGGTCGTGAGCCGGCGTGACTTTCACGGCGCCCGTCCCGAACTCCGGGTCGGCATAGTCGTCGGCCACGATGGGCAGTTCGCGGCCCATTACCGGCAGGATGACGTGCTTCCCAATGACCTGAGTATAGCGCTCGTCTCTGGGGTTCACGGCGACGGCAGTATCGCCCAGCATCGTCTCGGGTCGTGTCGTCGCCACCGTGACGTGCCCCCCGCCATCCGGGAACGGATAGTCTATGTGATACAGCTCCGCGTCGCGCTCCTCGTATTCGATCTCGATGTCGCTGATGGCGGTGGAGCAGCGCGGGCACCAGTTGATGACCCGCTCTCCCCGGTAGATGTGGCCATCCTCGTAGAGCCGGACGAAGTGCTCGATGACGGCCCGATAGTAACCTTCGTCCAGAGTAAACCGGGTCCGCTCCCAGTCGAAGCTGTAACCCATCGTTTTGAACTGCTCCAGGATGGTGCCGCCGTAGCGCTCCTTCCACTCCCAGACGCGCTCCAGAAACTTTTCTCGGCCCAGCTCGTGGCGATTGGTGCCCTCTCCGGCCAGCATACGCTCCACGGCGTTCTGGGTGGCGATCCCCGCGTGATCCATCCCTGGCAGGCATAGCGTCTCGTAGCCCTGCATGCGCTTCCAGCGCGTCAGCACATCTTGCAGGGTGTAACAGAGCGCGTGCCCGATATGCAGAGAACCGGTCACATTAGGAGGAGGGATGGTGATGGAGAACCGGGGCCTCTCCGGATCCACGACCGCGTGGAAGTAACCTTCCTGCATCCAGCGGTCATACCATTTCTTTTCGACGCCTTTTGGATCGTATGCTTTCGGGAGTTCTGGCATGGTCTGAATCGTCCTTCGGGGGGCTTTGCAGACAGACACTGCGTCCGCAGTCAGCCAGAAAGGAATCTTACCCCGCAGGGACTCTCGACGCAAGGGAAGGGTGGGCGCGGCTCCCTGGGTCGTCTAGCAGGGCCCCTACGGTGGTTGAGCCGTCCGCCTCCGGCGGGCGCTTCGAAACCGCAGTCAGCCGCCGACGAGGTCTCGATACGCGCGCCTTTCGGCGCGCTACTCGACCAGCGTAATACAAGTCCGGGAGGTCCGGGACCTTATTCCCGGTACTCACCATACGGTGGTTGAGCCGTCCGCCGCGGGCGGACGAGTCGAAACCACAGGCTGGAACATTTCCACCCTCCAGTTCGTCTCTCGGATAATCCTTGACTCGCTAAGGGGAAAGGGCCGTTGCGTCGGTCATCTTACTGTACGCGCCTGTTGGAGACGAGCGTGGCTACGTCAGGCTAGGGGCTCATGAAGAGAAGACCAGAATTGAGATTCTTACTCTTGGTGTTGTGTCTGCTGCTAACGGCTCCTGCCGCCCAGGGTCAATCCTGGGATGATTGGGCTTTCAACTTCGGAGCGTCCACGCAATCCTCAGCTAATGGCGGCCGGTTTGGGGTGTCCCCGGCCGCTTTGGACGGTTTTGGCACGGAGGATCTGCTTCTCCCCCGTCTGCCAGGTGCTTTGGTCGGGACCTATCACGAGAATGATGGAAGAGAATGGCTGGGGGCTACGGGTTTCTACTTCCAGGATGTACGCGCGCCTTTGCCTCCTGTCCCAGGGGCGTCGAAGACCTGGCTCCTGTATACGTGGATAGACACTGCACATCCGGAGCCTGTTTCGTGGTTCGCACTGGGTTGGCATGCGTTGCCGCCTCCGCCGGATCTTCTGGTCACCATCACCCTTCTGGCGAAGCCTGAAGGCATCACGGAGGGACCTGCGGTGGGAACAGCGTGGAACCTTTCCGCTAAGCCTTATGGTGGCGTGCAGCTTCCTCCGTTCAAGACATCGGACGGCAGGGAAGGTTATCTTTTCGCGCTGACGGCCACGGTGATTCCCGAACCTGCCTCTCTTCTCGCCCTTGCGGCGGGGCTGGCCGGGATGGGGGCCGTGACGCGCAGGCGGCGGTGAGGTCTCGATACGCGCGCCTGCGGCGCGCTACTCGACCAGCGTAGGGGCGGAGTCTAGTCTAGAATCTAGCGTCGAGTGTCAAGAGTCGGTGATGAGAAGTCGCCCTCACCCGAACCCTCTCCCGTTCTCAGGGAGAGGGCTTTTTCATGCCGCAGCCTGAGAGGATTGCAGCCGGAAACGAGGGTGGGCAACAGGGTGAGGGCAAGAAGCCTTCTCCCCTGGCGGGAGAAAGGTTTGGATGAGGGGCTGGGAACCCTGGTCTCCCGGAAAGTTGTGCCCGGAACACCCTTCTACGGTGGTTGAGCCGCCCGCCTCCGGCGGGCGAGTCGAAACGACATCACGATCTGTGGTCTCGATACGCGCGCCTGCGGCGCGCTATTGGACCAACGTAGGTGCGGGCAGAGGCTGCTGGCGCGGGATCGCTGTCGAAACAGACAAGAACACGGCCGGGCCGCCTCTTTCGCGATGGCCCGGCCATAAGGCGGCTGCCGTGTCTGGAGGCATCCGCCAGATTCTGCAGGTCTTGAGTGTTTCCGCCGCCCCTGCCTCTTTTCTACCGTGAGAAGTAGATCACCCGGGGTGCTGAGGTGGTGTAAGGATTCCTCCAGCTCTGGGAAGAATACGGGCTTCCGTACGTGCTGTAAGGGTTCATCAGTGTGTTCCCGTAAGGATTCCCGTACCGTCCGTAAGGGTTGCTGATGCTCTCCGGGTCGTAGCGGTTCGAGGACAGCTTCCCGAGATACGTGCCGTCAGAGGCGTAGATTCGCGGCGCGTCCGTCGCGTAGGGATTGCTCCAGGAACGGCTGCTGTAGGGACTGCCGAACGAGCTGTACGGATTGCTCAGCGTGTTTCCGTAAGGGCTTCCGTATCGGCCGTAAGGATTGCTGATGCTCTCCGAATCGTAAGGGTTGCTGGAGAGCTTCCCCAGGTATGCCGCGCCGGACCCGCTCCGCCACGAGCCGATGAATCCGCCAGACCAGATATCCGAGGCGGACCCGGCCGCAGCGCAGACGAGCGTCAGAAGCAGACTGAGACACAGCGATCGAGTAATGAGCATTGTTCAGAACCTCCCTTCGTATTTCCGTATGCGATCTGTGGACCGCCAGAGTCAGAATACCGGACCGGTGTGTCAGAATCTGTCAGAGCGGGGCCCGGATGACGTGAAAATGTGGTTTCTAGGGAAAAGTTTGAGCCCGAGGCGGCCGCCGGCTGCCACAACCCATCCTACGCTGGTTGAGCCGCCCATCTACGGCGGACGAGTCGAAAACACATCACGACCCGTGGTCTCGATACGCGCGCCTGTGTCGCGCTACTCGACCGGCGCGACTCCGAGGGGAAAGGCAGGCTAGTCCAAAGCGGGTCAGCCCACGGAAGGGGCGCAGGGGTTGCTGGCCCGGCCGATCTTCAGGGCAGCTCCTGCTTGACCGACTGCCAGAGATCCTCCCACTCCTCGGCGGACATCTCCGTCAGAGGCTTCCCGGATGCCCGCGCGCGGTCCTCCATCGCCCGGAAGCGCGCGGAGAAGCGCCGAACCATGTCCCTGAGCGTTTGCTCCGGATCCACGCGTACCCACCTGGCCACGTTCACGATGGTGAACAGCAGGTCACCGATCTCGCTTTCCACCTCCTCCACCCGCCCGCTCGCGATGGCCTGGCGCAGCTCCCCGATCTCCTCCATCATCTTGTCCAGCACGCCAGCCAGGTCCGGCCACTCGAACCCCTGACGCGCCGCCTTCTTCGATACCTCGAGCGCCAGAAGCAGTGCTGGCAGGGAACGGGGCACGCCGTCCAGAGCGGACTGCGGCGGTGAGTCCTTTTTCTCCGCCGCCTTGATGGCCTCCCAGTTGCTGAGCACCTCGTCCACCCCGTTGACCTCAACATTCCCAAAGACGTGGGGATGACGGCGGATCAGCTTCTCCGTGATCGCGCAACACACATCGTGAATATCAAACCGCCCCTCTTCCGATGCGATGCGTGCGTGGAGCGCCACCTGCAGGAGGACGTCTCCCAGCTCCGACTTGAGCTGCTCGTCATCACCCTCGTCAATGGCCTGCAGGACTTCATAGGTCTCCTCCACCAGGAACGGCCGGAGGGATTGGTGGGTCTGCTCCCGGTCCCAAGGACATCCTCCGGGATCCCGCAGGGCATCCACAGTGCGCAGGAATCTCTCGAACGCTTCAGACATTGCGCCTTACCGAACGTCGCATCCGAGCCTCATCGGGCATGCTATTCACGTCCCTGCAACCTCCTCATACAGACGCTGCTCAGCCTGCTCGAATGGAAGCCCGTGCCTCAGCCGCATCACCGCCAGTCCCACCGGAGCGGGATACGCCTTCCCGGCCGCCATCCGGGGACTGACGTACTCGATCGCCTCGAACAGGGCATAGCACGCTTCCTCGTAGGAGACGCCGGCAAGCTGGCTGATGTAGCGGGTGGAACGGTCTATCAGTTTCAGGTTGCTCGGAACCACCCAGATCATCACATTGCCCATCACCCGCCCCAGGCGCACCATCGTGCAGGTGGAGAGCGCGTTCAGCATCATCTTGACGCCCAGCCGTAGCCCCGGCTTCAGATGCAATCCGCAGTCCGTGGTCTGGAGGAAGACCCCCGTTGCGTCGGGTGCCCAGCCTGCCACGAACTCCCGGGCCCGCCGGCAGGGTTGCTCCGGACCTGCGAACACCACCCCGGTGTCCGCCCCGGCCCGACTGGCCTCCTCAAGCCGCGTGCGGAAGAAACCGTCTTCACGCTCCAGGGAGGATAGATCCTCCTCCGTGACAATGGCCGTGGCCGAATCCCCCGGCCCGAGCGGCCGGATGGAGACACCGTCCAGCCCGATGCGGAACCGCAGGATCTCCTTCATCCCGATGTCCCGGATGATGCGGTGCTGGCGCTCGGCCGCCTCCTCGCCGATCAACTCCCGCACCGTCTCCAGATCCCATTCCACCGGCCGGGGGCGGCGCTTCAGAAGTCTCTGCCACGCCTCCTCCGTGGTGGCATACGGCAGGAATAGGAACGACCAGCTCTCCGCCGCCTCCGGGTCGTCAAATTTCTTGAAGGCGGGCACGCAGAAGGTGGGGCTGCGCTCCGTTGTGTCCGTCAGGATGTCTATGGCCAGCCTGTCCGCGTAGTAGTTGTTGCGGCGACCGGAGCGGTAGACGCGCTCCTCCGTCTCCACCAGCCGGGCCAGCTCCTGGCACAGATCCTCCGAGGCTAGGCGCTCGTGGACCTGTTCCAGCTCCTTCAGAACTAGTCCGGGAATGTCCTCCGGCCCCGCAGTCTGCCCCGTCTGGCGCGCCAGAATCTCCCGGATGGTCATCTCCAGCACCGTCAGCAGGACGGCCAGCTGGATGGTGGTGGCCTGCATTCGCGTGGAGCCGCTGATCGCCATCGGCCCGGTGGTGAGGTTGATCTTCTCGATGCGCGGCTCGTCCAGCACTTCGCGGCTGCGGATGACGTGCTCCCGCAGGATTTCGTCCGGGTTGTTGTATACAAAGTAGACCTTCGCGCCCGCCTCCAGCGCCTCCCACGCCGTGCCGATGACGAACGAGGTCTCCCCGCCTTCCGTAATGGAGAAGACCACGTCCTGCTGCGATACGCCCAGGTCGCGGATCTGCCTGCGCCCGAACTGGGTGAAATCCTCGAAGCCCTCCACCGCCTTGATCAGCGCGAAATCGCCGCCGGCCATCACGCTGAACGTCCTGTCCTCCCACTGCGCGGCCTGCTCGTCGCCGGCGGCCTGTCTTCTCTGCCAGAAATCCCGCCAGATGGAGTCCAGCTGGATGCTGAGGCGTCCCGTCGAGCCGCAGCCGGTGAAGAACAACCTGCCCCCGTTCAACAGACGTGAGACCAGGGTGTCCCGGATGCTCTCGGCGCGGCCTTCAGCAACGAACTGCCGGAAGCGATCCACCACATCACGGTCCACGTCGAACAGGACGCCCAGTCCTTCGGCGGCGTCCCGCAGGGCAACGTCGCTGAGGTTGCGGGACCGGGGGTGGAACGACTCGGTCAGCAATGCGCCGAGCCGGAACTGGGTGGCTTCCGTCAGGAACTTCTGCGCTTTCTCTCGAGGTGAGAGGTCTTTCACGTGCGTCTCCTTCTGGCAGATGCCAACCGCGCTGCGGCGGCTTCCGGGGAAAAGGTTCGCCCCCGTGCGGGATATCCCTGCAAGGCAGGCAAACGGAGCCGCCACGCATAACAAGATGCCTGGCAGAACATCGGAATGAAATGTCCGACAGTTATGTGAGGAGCTCCGGAAAATGCAGCCGAATTTGAGCGGGCAGTATATCGTGGGAGTGGATGTGGGCGGCACCAACAGCCGCGCGGCCGTCTTCACTCTGGATGGGAAAAGGCTGGGAGAGGGACGCGAGCCAACCTTCGCCGAGCGGGGTCCGTCCGTGGTGGTGGAGCAGGTGTCCCGGGCTATTGAGGCGGCTTTGACAGACGCGGGCGTGGGCGCGGGAGACGTGGCAGGCGCGGGAATCGGGATGCCGGGCCGCATCACACCGGAAGGGGTGGTTCTCTGGTCGCCGAACTTCCCGGACATCGAGGGAGTGCCGCTCCTCAGCCTCATCCAGGAGCGCACAGGCGTGCCGATCCGCATGGAGAACGATGTGAACATCGCCGCGCTGGGCGAGTTCACCTTCGGGGCGGGGCGGGACGTCCAGAGTCTGGTGATGCTGACGCTGGGGACCGGCATCGGGGGAGGCATCGTCCTGAACGGCCAGGTCTGGTCGGGCGCGAACGCGGGCGGGGCCGAGATCGGGCATATGGTGGTGAATCCCGGCGGCCGGCAGTGCGGTTGCGGAAATCACGGTTGCCTGGAGGCCATGGCCCAGAGGGACGCCATCGTCGAGCGCGCGGTGCTCAAGTTCCAGTCCGGCCGACCGAGCGCGATGGCGGAGGCGGTGGAATATCAGGCGGATCGCATCACTCCGGCGCTCATCGCGGAGTTCGCCGGAAAGGGCGATCAGGTCTGCCTGGAGACCATGGCGGAGACCGGGCACTGGGTGGGCATCGGCGTTGCAAACATGATCAACATCCTGAACCCGGAGATGGTCATCATCGGGGGTGGGATATCGCAGGCGGGGCCCATCCTATGGGAGCCGCTGATGCGCGGAGTGCGCTCCTACGCCATCCACGAGTCACTGCAGGTTTGTCGCGTGGTGCCGGCCGAGCTGGGCGACGACGCGGGGATCATGGGCGGCGTGGCGATGATCCTGAAGGCCATCGGGAAGTCCTGATGACCGGGTTCAATGAAAGAAAGATCGCTATTGACCTGCCTCTGCACTTGCCCTTAGAATAGACCTGTCGATGAGCGTGAGCCGGGCCGGACCTCCGGTTCACCAGTGACGGAGAGGAAGGAAAGGAGAGATGATGAACCTTAGAAGGTTCCTCATGGCGGGTGCGGTGGCTCTTGCACTCGCGGCGCAGATTGCGGCTCCGGCTGGAGCCGTGGACTATGTCGTGACCGGAGCGGGCCTCCCTTATGCGGGATTCTCTTCCCTCAGCCGCGAGGCTCCGCGCGTCCTGCAGCAGTTCTACGACGATTCGTTCTTCACCAGCATCACGCAGCCTGTGGAACTGACGGCCATGTCTTTCCGCCTGCCGGCGGTGGCGGGTGTTAACTATCCCGCACTGGGCGACCTGAACTTCGCCCGATACGAGATCACGCTGGCGAAGCCATCGCCGGCCTCGGCAGCAGCGAACGGGCTGACCTCGGCGGTCTTCGCGGACAATATGCAGGATGCCGTGCTGGTGCGAAGCGGCCCGCTGACCATTCCCAGGGATAGCTTTATCAGCAACGCCTCCGGCGTGGATGCGGAATTCAGCTTCCAGATCGTTTTTGATACGCCCTATGTGTTCACTCCGGGGCAGGATCTGGTGATGCTGGTCCGGCACAGCGGGCATGGCGATGTGAACGGTGTGGAGACCCGCTGGAATTTCGACGGTTATGCCTGGACGAACGGGACGGTGGTGAACACGCTGGATGTCAATGCCACGTCCGGCAATTTCGGGCCGGGGAGCTTCAACATAGCCAATCGCATCCAGTTCACCGTGGTGCCCGAACCGGCCAGTCTCAGTGTGCTGGGACTGGGCGCCGGGCTGATGAATGTGCTGCGCAGAAGACAGATGCGCAACCGCTAAACCGGCCGCCGGAATCGTTCACAGGGCGCACCTCTGGGTGTAGCTGTTTCTGCTAACCCTCTTCCGTTCCAGGGAGAGGGTTTTTTGCTCCGCGGCCTGGTGCTACGTTGGCTGAGCGGTCCGGCCGGCCGGACCAGTAGAACGGGCAAGCAGCCAGACCCATGCGCTCAACGCTGACGGAGGCAAAAAAAAGGCCTGGAAGCGGGGGCGCCTCCAGGCCTTCCGGTCGTGCTTTGCGCGGGTGATAAACCTTATGCCAACTTGGACCTCAATATTGCAAACGCAATGCAATATTACCATCCTCGCGCTGAGATGTCAACAGATGACGGCAACTTTTTCGCGGACTTTTTTTCAGCACCCTCCCGCCGCCAGTTCCCCGAGGCTGTCGGCTGCGGCCTCGGCTGTGTGATCCACAACTGCGCGGTCGTGCGCGGTGGAAACAAACCAGGCCTCGAACTGAGACGGCGGCAGGTAGATGCCTCGCTCCAGCATCAGGCGATGGAATCGGGCGAAGGCTCTGCGCTCACATGAGAGCGCGTCCTGAAAGTTGTGCACCGGCCTGTCCGTGAAGAAAAGCGTCAGCATGGACCCCACGCGCTGCACACGTGCTGAAATACCTGCACGGTCGGCCGCCTCCTGCAGCCCGCTGGCCAGCCGGGCGGAAATCTCCTCCAGGTGTTCATACGCCTCCGGCCTACACAGCTCCAGCTGCGCCAGTCCCGCCGCTGTCGCCAGAGGATTTCCGCTGAGCGTTCCGGCCTGGTATACCGGACCTTCCGGCGCCACCTGCCGCATAATGTCGGCACGTCCGCCGTAAGCCGCAAGCGGAAGGCCGCCGCCCAGCACCTTCCCGAGCGCCGTCAGGTCCGGACGGATTCCGAACAGCTCCTGCGCGCCGCCCGGAGCAAGGCGGAAGCCGGTCATCACCTCGTCGAAGATAAGGAGCGCTCCGGCTTTCTCAGTCATCTCCCGGAGCGTCTCCAGGAAGCCCGGTTCCGGCGGAACGCAACCCATGTTCCCTGCCACAGGCTCCACGATGACACACGCCAGATCCTTTCCCAGTGAATCGCACACCTGCCGAAAGGCTTCTGCGTCGTTGTAGGGTAGGCACACTGTGTCCGCCACGGTGCCGGGCGGCACGCCCGCGCTGTCGGGCGTGCCGAAGGTCGCCGCGCCTGACCCGGCCCGGGCCAGAAGCGCGTCCACGTGGCCGTGGTAACATCCTTCGAACTTTACCACCTTCGCACGTCCCGTGAAGCCGCGCGCCAGACGGATGGCGCTCATGGTCGCTTCCGTGCCGGAGTTCACCAGACGCACCATCTCCACGGAGGGCACCATCCGAGTGATCCTCCGTGCCAGCTCCACCTCGCGCGCCGTGGGCGCTCCGAAGCTCAAGCCGTCCGGCGCAGCCTCTTGCACGGCGCGCACCACCTCCTGCCGGGCGTGCCCGAACAACATCGGCCCCCAGGAGCCGACATAGTCAATGAACTCGTTGCCGTCTGCGTCCGTAAGGCGGCAACCTTCTGCCCGGACGATGAACGGTGGGGTGCCCTCCACCGCCCGAAATGCTCGGACGGGGCTGTTCACCCCTCCCGGCAGCAATGCTTCAGCCTGACTCAGCAGTTCAAGGGATTGCGTGAACTCCATATCCTGTCCATCCCGCCGGAGCCGGAGCATGGGGCCTTTCGGCGTGTAACCGCGCAGAAAAGGGCTGGCCGCCTGTCCGGCGCCCAGCCCCAATCATAGCGTCCCTGGCCTCTGAAGCACAACCTGGGCGGTCTATTCCTCAGTCACCAGCACTTTCCGGCAAATCTCATCCAGTGTGGTCAGGCCTTCCACCACTTTGCGGAATGCGTCCTGGCGCATTGAGCTCATCCCTTCGGCGATAGCCTGGGCTCGGATCACGTCCGCAGACTCGCACCTCACCGCCATCCGACGGATCTCGCTGGAGACCGGCAACACTTCGGACACCAGAGTGCGGCCCTTGAAGCCCGTGTTGGCGCAAGTCTTACAGCCGCGGCCGCGCGCCAGGCGCAACCCGGCCGCGTCTATCCCATTGGCGGCCAGCAGGGCTGCCTCTTCGGGCCCCGGTTCATACTGCTCGCGGCAAGCGGGGCAGATGGTGCGCACCAGCCTTTGAGCCAGCACCGCGCTGAGGGAGGACGCGATCAGGAACGGCTCCACGCCCATATCCGTAAGTCGGGCGAACGCGCCGGCAGCATCATTGCAGTGCAAAGTGCTGAAGACCAGATGCCCGGTCATACTAGCGCGGAAGGCGATGTCGGCGGTCTCCTGGTCCCTGATCTCACCCACCAGGATGACATCCGGATCCTGACGCAATATGGCGCGCAGCTGCTTGGCGAAGGTCAACCCGGCTTTCACGTTGACTGCCGACTGGCTGACGCCCTCCAGCTCGTACTCGATGGGATCCTCCACCGTGATGATGTTGATCTCCGGGCTGCGCACCTCGCTGAGGCAGGAGTACAGCGTGGTGGTCTTGCCGCTTCCGGTCGGCCCCGTGACCAGGACGATTCCGTAGGGTTTGCGGATGATCTGCCGGATGGCGTCCAGCCCATGATCCGAGAAGCCGAGCTGCTCCAGCTTCAGAGCGTTGACGCTCTTGTCCAGCAGCCGCATCACGACGCGCTCGCCGTGATGGGTGGGCAAAGTGGATAGCCGGATATCCACGGTCCGGCGCGCCACGCGGATGGTGATGCGGCCGTCCTGGGGCAGCCGCTTCTCGGCGATGTCCAGATCTCCCATGATCTTCAATCGGGAGATGATGGCCGCCTGGATGGGTTTTGGCAGCAGTTTGACGTCCCGCAACGCTCCATCCACGCGGAAGCGCACCAGGCACCCGTTTGATCGCGGCTCAACGTGGATGTCGCTTGCGCCGAGGTTGACGGCATCCCGCAGGATGTGGTTTACCGTCCGGACGATGGGCGCCTGTTCGCTCATCCGCCGGGCCTCGGCGAGGTCGCCTTCTTCTTCGTCCGCGGACTCTGCCACCTCCAGGTCGCTCATGGAGTCCATCGCCTCCTCCAGGACCTCCGCGAGCTCCGCGCTCTGGCCGCCGCCCCAGGTGGCGTCTATGAGGGCGGTAATGGCTTGCTCGCTCGCAACCACCGGCTTGACATTGCGGCGGGTCACCCGCTGGACCAGATCCACAGCTTCCACGTCCAGCGGATCGAACATCGCGATGACCAGGCAGTCGTCGCGGGCGCTGATGGGCACAAGCTGATACTGCCGAGCAATGGGTTCGGGCACCAGGCGGGCGACCTCCGGGTCAACCTGCTCAGGCACAAGATGCACGTGCGGGATATCCAGTTGCAGGCTCCGGGCCTCCACGATATCCTCCTCGTGGACCAGGCCCGCCTGCACCAGCGTGTCTCCGAGCCTCTGGCCGGTTTGACGCTGCGTATCTAGGGCATCCTCGATCTCCTTTTCCGAGACCAGCCCCGCTGCCAGGAGGATACCCCCCAGTCTGTTGCGGTAAAAGGTGTCTGCTGAGACCATCCCGCTAGCCCTCTGCCGCCATTCCCAGCAGGCCGCTCACCCCCCAGAGGGGCAGCATCTCATCAGAAAGCCCGGCCTGCAGCACACTCCGGGGAGCGTCCCAGATGAGGGATGTGGGTTCATCCTGCACGCTCACCCTTCCTCCCGCGTTTTTAACCACCCGAGCCGCCTCCACAATGTCGTTCGATGCCATTCCGGCGAGCACCACCAGCCAGATGTCGCCGCCGAACACTGTGATCGCCGAGGAGCACGCGCTGCGCAGACGGGAGCCTGCCTCTGCGCCCTCCTCGATCTCGACCGCTTCTATACGGATAGGACCGCCCGGAGCGGCCTCGCTCCATCGTGCCGTGTACTGTGCAGGTACGATGCAGGGGGATTGCGTGGTGTGAGCCTGCGTTTCCGTCAGCTCCGAGATGGAAAGGCCGCATTCCACCGAAAGGCGGTCGCATAGAAGCCGGCAGAATCCCCTGCGCACATCAGGAAACGCCGCTATCGCCGTTGAGGAACCGTATCGCACACTGGAGAGCACCGCTCCCAAAACCTGGTCCGCGCCCACTCCGCAGGAGAGTATTGCCAGCGAGTGGGGGCGAGGAAGACTGGTGACAGAGCCGGATGCTTCCAGCGCCGTTATCCCGGGGCCGCCGGGTCTGAAATCGCCATTCATCGGGCGTGTTGTCTCCTTATCCCTTCCTTTCCCGCTGTGAATCCACCTCAGCGGCTGGCGGCGGGAACCGCCAGGCGCTCCCTGACCGGCCGGATCGTCCGGCCGTCAGACTCGAACTCCACCTTGCCCACCGAAGCGGTACAGAGCACGGTGGCCCCTGCGGAGCGCAACCGCTGCACCGTCCGGGGCGAGGGATGCCCGTAACTGTTGTCCCTGCCGGCCACGATCACCGCCCAGCGAGGCTGTACCCTTGACAGAAGCGGCGCGCCGGCGGCATCGTCGGATCCCTGATGGCCCACTTTCAGCACGTCCGCCCGCAGATCCGGCCAGCGACGCATCAGCGCGAACTCCCCTTCCTGTTGCAGGTCGCCGGTCAGCAGGATGCGCACCGCGCCGTGCCGGACCATCAGCACCACCGAGTTGTTGTTCGCATCCGACTCCGTCCCGGTCATGTGACGACGCTCCGGCCAAAGCACCGAGAAGGAGAGGCTGTCTCCCAGCCGGATGAACTGCCCTGCCACCGCACGACGCCGGGGGATCCCCTGCTGCCGCGCCGTATGCATCACTTTTGCCTGAAGGGCCGACTCCTGCAGAAAGCCTGAGTCCATCAATAGCCGGACGCGCATCCGATCGGCCAGATACGGAAATCCGCCAATATGATCCGCGTGCGGATGGGTCAGGAAAACCAGGTCCAGTCTGTTGATGCCGAGCCGGCGCAGCTCCCGGAGGATGGCCGGTCCGCTGTCGGTCTCGCCGCAATCTACCAGGAGGGCTGCATCCTTCGTCTGCAGAATGATGGCCTCGGCCTGTCCCAGGTCCGGGAAGACCACCCGTAGGCGGGCTTCCGGCACTTCCGGCCGGAAGCATCCCGAGCACACAAGGAGCACCGTTGCTATAGCGATTATTGGCACTGGGCGGGCGATGCTTGAGCGTGCGGCCCGGTCCGCGCCAGGCTTTTCCCGGAGAATACTCATAAGCTGCCCGATTCTAGCAGCAGTAGGGCCGCCGGCGCCAGAGACCACCTCCGCTTTTTGCGGGTTGCCGCAGGACGCGCTGCCGTGAAGCCGTCCTGCGGCAACTTGCGTCAAAATGATGCGTCCGGCGGGAGCCGGGGAAAGCCGGAGAGGACTATGCTGCAGAAGAGGATCATCCCCTGTCTGGACGTGGACAAGGGGCGAGTGGTGAAAGGCGTCAACTTCGTGGATATCCGCGACGCTGGAGATCCGGTGGAGTTGGCTGCCTTCTACGATGCCGAGGGCGCGGACGAGTTGACGTTCCTGGACATCACCGCAAGCCATGAGGGTCGGGATACCATTGTGGATGTCGCCGCCCGCACGGCGGAGAAGGTCTTCATCCCCTTCACGGTGGGGGGAGGGATACGCTCGACGGACGATTTCCGCAAAATCCTAAAGACCGGCGCGGACAAGGTCAGCGTCAATACGGCGGCGGTGGAGCGCCCGGAACTGATCAGCGAGGGGGCCGAAATGTTCGGATCCCAGTGCGTGGTTCTGGCCATTGACGCGCGAAAGCGGCCCGGCGGCGGGTGGGAGGTCTACACTCACGGAGGCCGCAGAGCTACCGGCCTGGATGCCGTGGAATGGGCCGTCCGCGGTCAGGAACTGGGAGCGGGAGAGATCCTGCTGACCAGCATGGACGGCGATGGCACACTGGCGGGGTATGACATCGGTCTCACCCGCGCCGTGGCGGAGGCTGTGAGCATCCCCGTCATCGCATCGGGTGGAGCAGGCACGCTTCGGCACATCCATGAAGCCCTTACTGAAGGGAAGGCGGAGGCCGCGCTGGTGGCATCCATCGTTCACTTCCGGACGTTCACCATCCGGCAGATCAAGGAGTATCTGCACGAGCGCGGCGTCCCGGTCAGAATGGTGTAGACAGCAATGGCGTTCCGGCTGATTCGCGGGCAGCGGCAGGACGAGGGGATCGTGATGGACGCGGTGCTGGTGCGGGACGCGGATCCGGCGTCCCGCCAGGCTGTTCTGAGCGAGCTCTCCGTGTTTTTCCCTGCCCACAATGAAGAAGAGAACATCGCTCCGCTGGTCCGCAGCGCGTTGGAGGTTCTGCCCGCCTTCGCGCGCCGTTTCGAGATCATCGTCGTGGACGATGGCAGCACTGACGGCACCTGGCGGGAGGCCGAAAGGCTTGCCCGGAGGCACGGTGAAGTCCGCTGCGTATCTCACCCTCGCAACCGGGGATACGGGGGCGCATTGAAGACCGGGCTGCATGAGGCGCGCTGCGAGTGGGTGTTCTTCACAGACGCGGACCGGCAGTTTGACCTCTCGGAGCTGGGTCTTCTCGTTGCTGAGGCTCTGAAGGGAGCGGACGCGGTCATCGGCTACCGCCGCAGAAGGCGGGACCCGGCGCACCGCTCGATCAATGCGGCGCTCTACCGGGGCATGATCCGTCTTCTCTTCGGGCTAAAGGTCCGGGACATAGACTGCGCGTTCAAACTGCTTCGCTCGGAAATGGTCCGGGACTTGCCCCTGAAAAGTGAAGGGGCTCTCATCAGTGCCGAGTTGCTGATCCGGCTCCGGAAACGGGGAGCGCGAATCAAGGAAGTGCCTGTCACACACTATCCCAGGGTTGCGGGAAAGCAATCGGGGGCATCGCTACGGGTCATCCTGCGGATGTTCCGCGAACTGTTCAGTCTGGCGCGCGAGCTGCGGGCGGAGCAACGCGCCCCGCTTCCCCGGCCCTGACCGTTTCCAGCTCGCATATCACCATCCGGTGGTCCGAATGCGCGGTCATCTTTGCGCGCACGGAGATCGCCCGGAAGTGGGCGCTGGTCCAGACCTGGTCTATGCGCAGTATTGGGAAGCTGTTCAGAAAGGTGTTTCCCCATCCCCTTCCTCCCTCACGGAACGCATCCCGTAGCCGCGGACGAAGCCGGCGAAAGATGCCATCGCCCTGCGGAACGTTGAAGTCTCCACCCAGAATCACCGGAACGTCCGGGGGCACGGTGCTGAGATAGGCTGCCACAGCCGCCATCTCGGCGTCGCGGGCGCGGCGGTTGCGGGAATGCTCCAGCCAGCAGACAGGATTCCAGTAGTCCAAACGGGTCTCCGCAGGAGTCAACCGTAGCGACACGAGCTCCACTTCCGGCCCGGCCTCCAGGCGCACCCTAGCGCGCGTCAGGGTGCTCCTCACCGCGAGTGGCTGCTTTGAATCCACCATGCTGCCCCGGGCCAGGATCGCATTGCCGAATTCCCCCACCCGGACTATGCTCCTCCCGAAGAGCAGTCTCGAAACCTCCTGCAGCCCGCGAGGGCCGGGCGACTCCTGATAAAGCACCACATCAGGGTTGCTTAGCAGCGCCTCCGCGGCGGCATCGTGGTTGGCGACTGCACAGTTCAGAGACACCACGCGGATCAGCTTCTCCGGGCGGGGTGCCGGCAGGAGGGTCCGGCCGAGGCTGCGGGGCTCCTCGGCAAACGCCACAAGATATACCATCCAAAGGGCAAATAGCGGCAGAGCAGCCCGGCCTACCGCCTGCCAGGCGGCGGCCACCAATCCCAGACCGATCAGCCACCAGAACCACACGGGCAGCACGGTAACGGCTGCCAGCCCGAACGGACGCGCAGCAAATGCGAAGGAGCATAACGCTAGCAGAGCAACGGAGATGTAGCAAGCCCATACGGCAGCGGACCGGCTCCGTACTCGCTTCCTTCCAGGCCGGACCCGACTTCCAGGCCTCCGTGACCTCATTTCACCTCCAGCACTGCTCCATCGGCTGTTACGAAGATGCGATCTCCCTCGCGTGGGCGCACCAGCGCCGCCCCTGTAAGCGATCCGAATGAGGGCAGAATCGCCCCGGCTGGCCCGAAAAGGAAGCACGGCAGTCTCTCCCTAAGCCGTGCAGGCCCACGCAGCAAAACGGCCGGATGCAGATGTCCGGCAATCCAGTAGCCGTCTCCCCCGTCCTCGTGCGGCGCGTGGCAGAAACGGAAGGGACCGAGCTTGAAAGGCTCGTCCACACACTGAATGTTCCACTCCGCAGGGGGATCACCGGCTCGGCAGTCATGATTACCCCGAACCAGCGTCATCTCAAGTCCGCAATGCCGCTCTCTCCATCGCGATACAACCTCCAGCGTGCGGACGGCGCGCCCTTCGCGTGCGTGCAACAGATCCCCCAGGACAATAAGCCTTCTGGCCCCTGTAGCGTCCAGCATCGCGGACAGGCGGCCCAGGTCTTCACTCGTGCTCCCGCCGGGCAGGGGCATTCGCGCGGCGCGCAGCGCCGCCGCTTTTCCCAGATGGGGATCGGCAATGACGAGCGCTTCCTGCTGCGGCCACCACAGTGCCTTGTCGGGCAAAAGGACAAGCTCCTGCCCGCGCACGCTTAGAGAACACGCGCCTTTCACGCCGCCTTCCTTCTGCGCCGCGGAGCGGAAAACTGCACTTGCATCCTGCGGATGCGCTCCTCCAGCTTCTCGGACGACAGCTTCTCGCGAAGACGTTCCACCATCAGAGGGAAGCCCAGAGGGGAAGGGCGGTCCAGGTCCATCACCGTCACCGTTGAGCGCTCCATTCGCTCCAGCGCCTGCCGCATACGTTCACGCTCGAGCTGACGGTCCAGCACCTCCTCCCGCGCCTGCCGCAGCAGCAGGTTTTCCGGGTCGTAGCGCGCGAACACGTCGTACAGCAGCCCGCTGGAGGCCTGGAGCTGCTTCAGCTTTTTCGGACTGCCGGGATACCCCTGAAACACCAGCCCCGCCACCCGTGCGATCTCCCGGAATTGCCGCCGCGCCATCTCCACACAGTTCAGGCTGGCGGCGATATCCTCATCCAAACGCTCCGGCGACAGCAAGCCTTCCTTCAGCGCCTGGTCCAGCGGAGCCTCTCTGGCGGAAAGCATCTCGATGCCGTAGTCGTTGACCGCAAGCGTGAATGTGACAGACTGGAGTCGGGAGATCCGGTACGCCAGCAGAGCTGCAAGCCCTTCGTGAGCCAGGCGCCCCTCGAACGGATACAGAAACAGGTGATGCCCCTCGCGCGAACGCAGCCGCTCGATCAGCAACTCACTGGAGCCCGGTATCTTCGAGATGCTTTTCTGAAGCTCCAGGACGGGCCGGACCGCCTCCATCTCCGGACCCTCGTAAAGGCCATCCCTCGCCTGCTCCAGCCTTCTGCGGACAGCGCGGGCCAGTTCGGAGGACAAGGGCATGCGCCCGCCCATCCAGCGGGGGATCGCGGTCGCGCTCCCGGTCGTGCGCCGCACGAGAGCCTCGCCATCCCGCACCCGCACCAGCTCCAGCAACCGCCCGGCGAAGACGAAGCGGTCACCGGGGCGCATCCGCGAAAGGAAGGATTCCTCCACACTGCCCAGCTTTGCGCCTCCGGCATAACGGACCACCAGCTCGGCGTCGCTGACGATCGTCCCGACCGACAGCCGGTGCATCTTTGCGATGCGCCGGTCCGTCACGGTGTAAAACCCGTCCGTCTCTTCCAATCGCCGGTATTCCGGATAGTTGCGCAGGGCTTTTCCTCCCCGGGCGACGAAGTCCAGCGTCCACTCCCAGTCCTCACGGGGCAGGTCGCGATAGGCGCGGGCGGAACGCACCTCGCGGTACATCTCCTCTGCGAGGAAACCTCCACCGAGAGCCGAAGTCACCAGGTGCTGGGCCAGCACGTCCAGGGGGCGCCGGATAGGCGGGCGGGGCTCGATGGCTCCCTCGCGGACGGCGTCCCGCGCGGCCGCCGTCTCCACCAGCTCAAAGGCGTGGGTGGGGACGCAGGTGATGCGGCTGGATCGGGCCGGGTCATGTCCGCTTCGCCCAGCCCGTTGCAGCAGCCTCGCCACTCCCCGGGGCGACCCGATCTGTAGCACCCGTTCCACAGGGGAGAAGTCTACTCCCAGGTCCAGACTGGAGGTGCATACTACGCACTTCAGCCGCCCTTCCTTCAGACCCCTCTCCACTTCCTCCCGTCCCTCCCGGTCCAGCGACCCGTGGTGTAGCCCTATGCGGTCTGCAAAGTCCGGGCGCGCCTCCACCAGCATCCGGAACCAGGTCTCGGCTTGCGCGCGCGTGTTGGTGAAGATCAGGCAACTGCCGGCCTCCTCCACCGCCTCCAGCACCTGAGGAAGCAGCCTGGCGCCCAGATGCCCCGCCCACGGGAAACGCTCCATCTCACCGGGGATAAGGGCGTCAACCACCACGTCGCGCCTGAGATCTCCCCGGATGATCCTGGCCGTCTCTCCGCAGCCGAGGGCCTCCACAGCCTCATCCAGATTGCCGATGGTCGCGGACATCCCCCAGGTTCGAAGAGCAGGGCACAGGGTTCGCAGGCGAGCCAGAGCAAGCTCCGTCAGCACGCCGCGCCGGGAGCCCAGCAGCTCATGCCATTCGTCCACAGCCACAAGCCAAAGCCCGGAAAACAGCTTCCTGCTCTCAGGATAGGACAAAAGCAGCGAAAGGCTCTCCGGCGTGGTGACCAGGGCTTGAGGAGCGCTTCGCATCTGGCGGGCCCGCGCGGAGCCCGGCGTATCCCCGGTGCGAAGCTCCACTCGCCAGCCGCATCCCGTGCCATCTGCAGCTTCCTGCAGCGCCTGGGCCAGGTCGGCGGCCAGCGCCCTCAGAGGGGTCACCCATAGCACTCGCATTCCGCCTTCCTCGGCCTGGCTCTCCGCCGCCTCGATGAGCGGCCCACCCCAGACAGCCATCGTCTTGCCGGAACCCGTGGGCGAGTGCAACAGGCCGCTTTCCCCGGCAAGATAGGCGTCCCAGGTCTTCCGCTGATGCGGGAGCGGCTCCCATCCCCTGGCGCGGAACCATTTTTCCAGCCGGATGCGCCCCGGTCTCACCGGCTGGCCTCCGTGCGCTCCAGGAGAGCCAGGACCGTCTGCAGGGTGTCGGCGTCCGCGGGACGTTTGTCGCGCCGCCACCGGACCATCCGCGGAAAACGCACGGCCACACCGGAGCGATGGCGAGTGGACCGCTGGATCCCCTCGAACGCCAGCTCGAAAACCAGCTCCGGCCGGACGGAGCGTACCGGCCCGAAGCGCTCCACCGTGTTTCGGCGCACAAAGGCGTCCACCTCGCGGATCTCTTCGTCCGTCAAGCCGGAGTAAGCTTTCGCGAACGGCACCAGCCTGTCGCCGTCCCAGACTCCGAAGGTGTAGTCCGTGTAGAGACTCGCGCGCTTTCCGTGTCCGCGCTGAGCATACATCAGAACGCAATCCACACTCAGCGGCTCGATCTTCCACTTCCACCAGTCGCCCCGGGGGCGTCCCACGCCGTAGGCGGAGTCCAGCCGCTTCAGCATGACCCCTTCCACCCCGCGATCCCTGCTGGTGGAGCGGATCTGCTCGAGCTCCTCCCAGTCCGCAAATGAGATCACCGGGGACAGGGTGATCCGGTCTGCCTCCACCCCCTGCAAGATCTCCTCCAGCGCGCGCCTGCGCCATTTCAGAGGATTTTCGCGGACGTCGCGACCTTCCGTCTCAAGCAGATCGAACGCCATGAACATCACCGGAGCGTGCTGCAGGACGGCGCGGGTCAGGCTTTTGCGCCCGATGCGGGTCTGCAGAACGGCGAACGGCAGCACGTGACCGTCTTTCCACGGGAGGATCTCCCCGTCCAGCACAGTGCCATCCGGCAAGCCCTCCGCGGCGCCGGCCAATTCCGGAAAACGGTCGGTCATTAGTTCCTCCCCGCGCGACCAGATGAACGTCTCCCCGTCCCGCCGGACGATCTGCGCCCGGATGCCGTCCCATTTCCACTCGGCCTGCCAGTCGCCGGGCTCGCCCAGGGTGTCTGCAGCATCTTCCAGAGGATGCGCCAGAAAGAAAGGGTAGGGCTGACTGAGGGCTGAAGATGCCGTATCCGGAGACAGCAGTTCCCGGAAGAACTCAGCACTCGGTTCCCATTCCCCCATCAGGCGATGGGCAATGATGCCCGGCGCAAGGCCGCTCACTTCCGAGAGCGCTCGCACAACCAGTTGCCGCGAAACTCCCAGACGCATTCCTCCAGTGATCAGCTTGTTCCAAACGAACCGCCCCTGCGGGCTCAGCTCCTTCCAGCTCTGGATCAGAACGGCGCGTCTCCCGTTATCATCCATCTCCCGGAGCGGCAGCAGACGCTCGCGCACCCAGACGTGCAGAGGCGGCAGTGGCCTGTCTTCTCCACCCGGCGGCAGCGCCAACGCCACGGTCTCCGCCAGGTCGCCCACAGCGTCATAGCACTCCTCGAACAGCCATTCCGGAATGCCGGCCTCTTCGGCCGCAAGGCGGCGAAGCTCCGTGGATGTGACAGCCTGCCGCAGCTTGCGGCCGGTCAGGAAGAAGACCGCCCACGCGGCGTCCTCCGGCGGCGCTTCCCGGAAATACTCGACCAACGCCGCCTGCTTCCCGCCGGTGCGATTGGTGCTGTCCAGCGCCGCGAACAGCTCCTGAAACCGCCTCATCGCCCCGCCTCTCTTACGCTGGCCCTCGCCCGTGCCCGGAAGCGGCGAGCCGTCCACGTTCGGACGGCCAAGGTGCCGAGGGTCACGGCGGTAATCGGAAGCACGAACGCCAGCATGACACGCGCGTACGGTCCGGCGGCGGAATGGTCAGTGGCGTCCAATGCCAGGAAGGTCAGATAGGCCAAATAGTACGCGACGAAAAGCGCTCCTTCCCAGCGGTCTATGCGGTAGCCCGTGTATGCCACCGGCAGGCATGCCACCGCGCATGCCAGCATGACCGGAATGTCGAATCGCAGTGCGGCTTCGGGGACGCTTGCGGGAGAAGGGGACACCAGGCCGGCCAGACCCAGCACCCCCAGCAGGTTGAAAATGTTGCTGCCCACCACATTGCCCACAGCGATATCCCGCTCGCCCCGGAGTGTGGCCATCACGGACGTGGCAGCCTCGGGCAGGGATGTCCCTGCAGCCACAATGGTCAGACCGATGACCAGTTCCGTCGCCCCCAGCGCCCGGGCGATCTCGGATGCGCCGCTCACCAGCAAGCGCGCGCCGGCGGGGAGCAGAAGCAGCCCAGCGGCCGTCAGCACCACATCCCGCACAATGTTGAGGCCCGGCGACTTTGCGCCGTCGAGCGCGACCTCCGGCCCGTTTCCTTCCGCCCGAGCCCTCCGTACCATCCACCACAGATAACCTGCCAGGCAGGCAGCCAGTGCAGCTCCTTCCAGGCGTCCCAGGGAGCCGTCCAGACACAGCGCGGCCACGCCGAAACTCAGCAGCACCATGACGGGGACCTCGCTTCGCACAATCCGCCTCTGTACCACCAGCGGGGACGCCAGAGCCGAAAGACCCAGCACGGCGAGCACGTTGAAGATGTTGCTCCCCACGACGTTGCCCAGCGCGATCTCCGCTTCTCCAGTGACGGCGGCTCCCACAGTGACCGCGATCTCCGGAGCGCTGGTGCCGACGGCCACCACGGTCAGGCCGATAACCAGCGGAGAGACACCGGCGGCGCGTGCCAACCGGGAAGCGCCGCGCACCAGCAGCTCCGCTCCCGCCGTCAGCGCCGCCAGCCCTCCGGCTATCGCCAGACCTGTCAGCAAGTAGCTCAAGGCGTTTCCTCTCCCTCGTCCCGCAGACCCTCTTCGGCGGTTTCGCCTTCGAACCGGGTCTGAATGGCCGTGGCATCCAGGCCCAGCTCACGCAGCCATCGCGCCAAGGCTTCACTGTGTCCGTGGGTGACCCAGACCCTGTCCGCCCCGCTCAGTCGCACCGCCTGATTCAGTCCGTCCCAGTCCGCGTGGTCGCTCAGGACGAACCCCCGGTCCACCGCTCTCCTGCGCCGCGCCCCGCGGATCTGCATCCATCCCGAAGCCATGGCAGTGGACGCCTCCCCGAACCGGCGCATCCAGGGGCTGCCGGCCGCCGAGGGAGGCGCTAAGACCAATGCTCCCGCGAGCTCGTCACGTTGAATCTCAGACACCAGTTTGAACGGTGGCAGGCGCACCCCGGCCTCCAGACACGCCCGGTTCATCCGGGCCACCGCTCCGTGGCAGACAATGGGCCCAATAGAGGGGTCGACGCCGGCCAGCACCCTTTGCGCTTTCCCCAGGGCGTAGGCGAACAGCACGCTCACCCGTCCCGCATCGCGGTTGCTCCGCCACCAGGCGTTTATCTCCTCGAATACTTCCCGAGGTGGCCGCCAGCGGTAAACGGGCAACCCGAACGTGGACTCCGTCACGAAGTGATGACAGCGGAGGGGCTCGAACGGCGAACAGGTGGCATCCGGGTGAAGGCGGTAATCACCAGCGGCCACAGCCACCTGTCCCCGGCGCTCGATGCGGATCTGGGACGATCCTGCTACGTGACCGGCGGGATGCAGGGAAACTCTGACCGCCCCAAGTGTCACGACCTCCCCGTAATCCCTGCTCTCGATGCGGACGTCTGGCCCCAGCCTGGCGCGAAGCAGAGGCTCCGAAGGGCGGGAACAAAGGTATGCGCCCATTCCAGACCTCGCGTGATCCGCATGCGCGTGAGTGATCACCGCGCGCGCCACTGGAAGCCAGGGATCTATGTGAAAATCGCCATCCGGGCAGCAAAGGCCGGCTGGCGTCATCTCGATGATGGCGTCGCTCATAACCTCTCCAATGTTGGGAAACGGCGCGGCGAACTGCCCTGGTTCCCCCTGTACATGAGAGAGGGCGTGGTGATTGCAGACTCTTGCGGAATGTTGTAGAATGATGGAAATCTGCCGCGCGGGAATCCGAGCCTGCGAACCCTCTTTCCTGCGCGTTCCGCAACGGAGACTGCCATGCGACGAATTTCCTGCATGCCGCGTCTGCGGCGCGTCCGAACTTCGGGCTTCACCCTGATCGAACTCCTGGTGGTCATCGCCATCATCGCGATTCTGGCCGCCATCCTGATCCCCGTGTTCGCCCGCGCCCGGGTGCGCGCGCGTCAGACCGCGTGCATCAACAATATGAAGCAACTGGGACTCGCTTTCCTGATGTACTCCGACGACAACTCCAACAGGATCCCTCCGTTTCAGGCCTATTTCACCAACCGCACCGGGACCTGGGAGCCCACTCCGAACGGCATTATCGCCTACACCAAGGCGCGCGCCATTGACCAGTGCCCTTCCCTGACCAGGGTGGAAAAGCAGCAGCCGCCTCCCTGGAGCTACTCCATCAATGCATACTGCACGTGGGTGGGCGCAAGGGGCTACTATGACAACTCGCTGGTCATGCGGGCCGAGTTCGATGGAATCCCCATCTCCCTGTATCCGAATCCCTCCCGCACCATCCTTCTGGTGGATGAGGCCAAGCGACTCGACGACGGCCCGACTCCCCTGAACGATCCTGCGTTCGTGTTCACGGACACCACCACGAACCGGCACGATGGCAAGGCGAATGTGACGTTCCTGGACGGGCGCGTCGGCACCGTGCCCGGAGGGCTGGACTGGAACACCGGGAAATGGCCGGGAACGGACGAGTTGCTGTTCCGCGGCCCTTCTGTGCTGCCCTGAGGAGTAACGCTGTGAGCCTCTGCGCCGCGTTACAGACGCACCGTCCACGATCCAGCCTTTCCGCAGGATGACTCAACCGTTCCGGCTAAAGGTAGCGTCGGCGATGGAATTGACGGGAAAGGAGGAAGAGCCGCCTGATGTTTGTCCACACGGTTCTGTTCTGGCTGAAAGAGGGATGCGGCGAGGAGGTGCGGCGCGCGATGATCCGGGACGCTCTGGAGTCGCTCGGAAAGATCGCCTCCGTTCGCCACATCTGGGCGGGCACGGCAGTGGAGTCGTCCCGCAATATTGTGGACTCCAGCTTCGATGTAGGCCTCTGTGTGATCTTCGACGGCCGAGAGGGTCACGACGCCTATCAGGAGGATCCCCTACATCAGGAGTTCGTCCGGCGATTCAGTCAACACTGGGACCGGGTGCGGGTGTACGATTTCTTGTAGCCCCTCCCGCCCGATAGAAGGGATAGTGAGAAGATGAAATCAGGCAGGGTCCGGATGGGGGTTCTGGGCGGCGGCTTCGGCACGTCGTTCCAATGGCATCTGCATCCTCACAGCACTGTGGAGGCGGTTTGCGATGCTCTGCCGGAGCGGCGCAGGGCGCTGCAGGAGACATACTCCTGCGCCAAAGCCTATACAGACTTCGACCAGTTGATCGCCGATCCGGATGTGGACGCCGTGGCCATTTGCTCGGGCGCCCCGTGGCACGCACGGCAATCCATTGCCGCGCTGAAGGCCGGGAAGCATGTCTGGTGCGCGGTACCGGCCGCTATGTCCATCGAGGAGTGCCAGGAGCTGGTGGACACGGTGGAAAAGACCGGCCTCACCTACATGATGGGTGAGACCAGCTACTACAGGCAGACCATGATCAGCGCGCGACAGTGGTGGCAGGAGGGAAGGTTCGGAGAGATCTTCTACACGGAGGCCGAGTATCATCACGCGGGACTGGAGCCGCTTTTCGCCAACCCGGACGGTTCGCGATCGTGGCGCTACGCCTTCCCGCCCATGCACTATCCTACCCACTGCACTGCATTCCTGGTGGGCCTGACCGGTGAGCGTCTGACAGAGGTCACCTGCTACGGCTGGGGAGATGACCGTCCGGAGCTCAAGGACAACGACTACGGAAACCCGTTCTGGAACCAGACCGCCCTGTTCAGGACCGACCTCGGTCATACCTTCCGGGTCTGTATCTTCTGGCAGGGAGCTCACCGCGGAACCGAGCGAGCCCAGTGGTACGGGACGAAGATGAGCTTCTTTATGGAGCACCCCAACGGTCTTGGGCCGGTCATCGTCCGCAGCACGGAGACGCAGGAGACCGACGACGCCGGGTTCGTCCGGACGCTCCCTGTCTTCGAGCAGTATGAGCCGGTCGCTTGGTGGAAGACGGAGATGCTGCCTGAGCCGCTTCGGGTGAACACTGGCCACGACGGCTCGCACGCTTTCCTGACGCACGAGTTCGTGGACGCCCTTGTCCACGGCCGGCAGCCGGCCATCGATGTCTACGAAGCGGTGGCATATACGGCTCCCGGGATCATCGCGCACCAGAGTTCGCTCCGGAACGGTGAGAAGCTGCAGATCCCGCAGTTCCAGCGGCGCTGACCGCTTCTGCAATCTCTAGATGAACGCGGGGCGCAAGTGACAGGAGGACTCCCGCCCTTCTTGCATCTCGGGGGATCGTGGAACGCCACGTGTTGCGGCGAAGTCAGGCCTATTGACAGGCCTGATGAACATCCTTACCCTTATAATGAGGGAGGCGGGCTCATGCTCTACCGATCGCCTCCGGTCGCTTGAGTCCGCGGGAGTGCTTTGCGATAAGGAGGGTTACATCCAGGGATGAAGAAGCTTGCCGCAACGGTGGTGCTTCTGATCGTCCTATGCGCCCTGCCGGTGGCTGCCGACACCCTGGTGCTGAAACAGGGAGTCGGCGGGTATTCGGGGACCACGGACGCCTACATTGACAGCCAGTCGCCGGACACCAACTACGGCACTCCTTGGTACATGCACGTCTACATGTATAACGATGCCCCCCGGCGCAGTGGACTGATCCGCTTCGACCTGACGGGGAGGATCCCGCCGACGTCCATCATCCACAGCGCCACGCTGTCGCTGTGGTGCTATCAGGTGGTGGACATGGACTCCAACGATTACCTCTATGTTGCTCCCTTCCGCGTGGGGCAATACCGGCCCTGGGTTGAGACCGAGGCCACCTGGAACCGCTTCCGGGGGACATCTTACTGGTCTTCTCCCGGTTGCGAGGGGTGGCAATGGGGCGATCGGAGCCAGACCCACGATGGCACCCCGGTGCTGTTCACCAAGGATTCCCAGGTGAACCGCTACTACCACTGGGACGTGACGGCGTCCGTGCAGGCATGGTATCAGGGAACGGCTAACAACGGTTGGCTCCTGCGCGCCACCTCGCACGACGGGGTGGCCGGAGAAGGAGTCAGCTTCAACACCCGCGAAGGCGGTATTGACTACAGGCCCTATCTCACCATCCAGTATACCGTCATTCCGGAGCCCGGCTCCTTGACGGCGCTGATGGCGGGTGTGGCCACACTGCTCTGCAGAAGACGGACGAAGCCGGCCTAGTGGGCGGACGATTCCAACGCTGCAGGAGCCGGATCTGCGCATCCGGCTCCTTTTTCGCGAATCTTGAGAGCCTCGGGAGCAGGAGCAAGCTGCGATGCTGATACCCTCGTTGACGCCTCTGGAGTGGGCGCTGGCGCTCGCGTCTGCGGCGCTGGTGGGTTTCTCGAAAACCGGGGTTCCCGGAACCGGGATTCTGGTCGTTCCTCTGATGGCTGCGCTCTTCGGTGGACGGCAGTCTGTGGGCACCCTGCTGCCGATGCTCATCTTCGCGGACTGTTTCGCGGTGGCGTGGTACCGGCGCCATGCCCGATGGGACAGGCTCTGGGCGCAGCCACGCTGCAGATGCTGGGACCTGCGGAAGGTTCGCGCGACCGTCTGGGCGTCCTGATCGGCGTGCTGGTGCTGGTGATGCTGGCGCTCAGTCTGGCACGAGGACGATGGGGCGAGAAGCTCGTGCCGCACTCGCGTGCGGGATCGGCCCTCACCGGAGTTGCGGCCGGATTCGCCACCGCGGTCTCCAACGCCGCGGGGCCGGTGATGAGCCTCTACTTCCTGAGCGCCGGACTCGACAAGTCCGAGTTCATGGGCTCGTTCGCCTGGTATTTCTTCATCTTCAATCTCATCAAGGTGCCCATCTTCGCCGCCCTGACCGCCGCAGACCCCCGGCACCCGATGTTCAGCGCATCATCGCTGACGTTCAATCTGCTGGTCGCCCCGATGATTGCCGTGGGAGCGGTGGCGGGCCGGTGGCTTTTGCCGCGCATCCCGCAGAAAGTATTCGATAACGCGGTGCTGGTGCTGGCGGCGGTTGCAGCCTTGCGGTTGGTTCTAGGGTAGATAAAGACCCGGTCTGAGGAGCAAAAGATCTATTCAGTCCAGACGCAGGCCCAGCCCGCGGGCGGTCAGGATCGCTTCCTGATATTCTTCCGGGGACAGCGGTCTGGCGATCTCCGGGAAGGTCTCCAGGGAGACGCGGTGCTCGGGGCGGTACTGAGCCATCACGTTCACATACGTGCGCGCAGAGATCTCTGACGCAAGGAAGCGCAGCACCCGCTTTGTGTCCTCCAGGCAGCCCGGCATCACCAGATGTCGCACCAAAACTCCTCTGCGCGCCAGCCCCCGATCGTCGCAGGTCAGAGGACCTGTCTGCCGGTGCATCTCGCCAACGGCTGCCCGGACCACCTCCGGATAGTCCGGCGCGTTAAGATAGCGCGAAGCCAGCTCGCGGTCCAGGAATTTCACGTCCGGCATGTAGATGTCCACCACCCCGTCCAGCATCTGCAGCGTCTCGATGGAATCGTACCCGGAGGTGTTGTAGACGAGCGGCAGACGCAGACCGTTTGCGGCGGCCAACTCCAGCGCCTCCAGGATCTGGGGCACAACGTGGGTGGGGGTGACCAGGTTCACGTTGTGACAGCCCATCGCCTGGAGCTGCAGCATGATCTCCGCGAGTTCCTCCGGGCTAACGGGTTCGCCGGACCTGCGCTGGCTGATGTCATGGTTCTGGCAGAACACACACCCCAGTGAGCAGCCGGAAAAGAAGATTGTTCCGCTTCCCCGCCATCCGCTCAGACACGACTCCTCGCCGTGATGAGGGCCATAGCTCGCTACCACCGCCTGGTCTAGCGTGGCGCAGATACCCATCTCCCTGGAGAGTCTGGCCGCAAGGCACCCTCGCGGACACAGACGGCACTCGCTTTGCAGTTCTCTGGCGCGCCGGGCGCGCTCCGCCAGCTCTCCTGTGCCGCTAAGGCGCAGGTAGGCAGGCCAGACCTCGGTGCCATCGGCCTTGGCTTCCTTGCGGGGAGGAGTCATCAGTCCGGAGCTCCAGAGTCCAGGCGCCGCTCCCGGCTGGAGGGTGCGGCAAGAATGCCGATCAGTCGCCGCCCAGCTTCAGCACGGAAAGGAACGCCTCCTGCGGCACTTCCACGGAGCCGATCTGCTTCATCCTCTTCTTGCCCTCCTTCTGCTTCTCCAGCAGCTTACGCTTTCGCGTGATGTCGCCGCCGTAGCATTTGGCCGTGACGTTCTTCCGGAGGGGGCGGATGCTGCTGGCCGCGATGATCTTCTGCCCGATGGCCGCCTGCACGCGGATCTCGAACAGCTGGCGCGGCAGGATGTCGCGCAGCTTGTCCACCAGCATCCGGCCTCGCGCGTAGGCACGGTCCTGATGAGTGATGAACGACAACGCATCCACCGGCTGGCCATTCAGCAGGATGTCCAGCTTTACCACTTTGGACTCCTGGAAGCCCGCCATCTCGTAATCGAAAGAGGCATATCCGCGGGTGCGGCTCTTGAGCTGATCGTAGAAGTCCATAAGGATCTCCGCCAGCGGCAGCTTGTAGGTGATAATGACCCGGGTGGTGCCGGAGTACTCCATGTGCTCGAAGGTCCCCCGGCGATCCTGGCAGAGCTCCATCACGCCCCCAAGATACTCCGACGGGACAATGATGGTTGCGGTGACGAATGGCTCCTCGATCTTCGCAATCTGCGTCACGGGCGGCAGTTTGGAAGGATTGTCCACCTCTTCCACCGTCCCGTCCGTCTTGTGGACGCGGTAAACCACACCCGGGGCGGTGGCGATGATGTCCAGCCCGAACTCCCGCTCCAGCCGCTCCTGGATGATGTCCATATGCAGGAGGCCAAGGAACCCGCAGCGGAATCCGAATCCCAGCGCTGCCGAGGTCTCCGGCTCCCAGCTCAGCGAGGCGTCGTTCAGCTGCAGCTTCTCCAGAGCCTCACGCAGGTCCGGGTAGTCCTCGCTGTTCATCGGGTACAGTCCGCAGGACACCATGGGCTTCGCGCGCTTGTATCCCGGCAGAGGTTCCCGGGCTCCCGCGCTGCCGGCCAGTGTGATGGTGTCTCCCACGCGGGCGTCGCCCACCTGTTTCATGGACGCGGTCACCCACCCGACCTCCCCGGTGGAGAGCTCCGGACCCTCCAGCATCTCCGGACGGAAATATCCAACGGCCGTGACCTCGAACTCCTTGCTGCTGGACATCATCCGGATCCGGTCGCCCCGGCGCAGGCGCCCATCCACAATCCGCACGTAGGCCACCACGCCCAGGTACTGGTCGTAATGGGAGTCGAAGATCAGGGCCCGCAAGGGAGCGTCCGGGTCGCCGGAAGGAGGCGGCACCTCGCGGACCACGCGCTCCAGGATCTCTCGCGTACCGATGCCCTGTCTTGCGCTGGCCAGCACCGCATCCTCGGCTGGAATGGCCAGCACGTTTTCGATCTCCTCTTTCACCCTTTCGGGGTCCGCCATCTCCAGGTCGATTTTGTTGATGACCGGGATGATGGTGAGGTTGGCGGCCATGGCCAGATTGACGTTCGCCAAGGTCTGCGCCTCCACACCCTGCGCCGCATCCACCACCAGAATGGCTCCCTCGCAGGCGTTCAGGCTTCGCGAGACCTCGTAGCTGAAATCAACGTGCCCCGGTGTGTCAATCAGATTCAGCGTGTAGGTCTGGCCGTCGTCTGCTTTGTACAGCAGGCGAACCGCGGTCATCTTGATGGTGATGCCGCGCTCGCGCTCAAGGTCCATGGTGTCCAGCATCTGGTCGCGCTTCTCGCGCTCCGAGACGGCCTCCGTCACCTCAAGGATGCGGTCGGCCAGGGTGGACTTGCCATGGTCAATGTGCGCGATAATGCAGAAGTTGCGAATATGGTCTTGGGAGTGAGGCATGGCTGATCCGCTACTCCCGATTGTAGCCCACTCCTCGCCGCCCTGTCAGTATGGCTCCGCGCACCTCACAGCCTGTAGGCGGGGCGGCGGCTGGGTTGTCCGGCGCGGCCGTACTCCTCAACCGACGGCTACCCTCCAGCCGGCCCTGAGTCGCGCCGGCTGCGTATGGTCCTCCAAAACTGCGGTCCACCCCTCTGGAATGCGTGCGGCGGGCGGGTTATACTTGGACCGGGACCGGTGAGTGGCAGCGTTCCAAGCGGTCACGGCCGGGGGAAGGAGCAGGCGGAAGTGAAAGATCACCAGTATCCAGAACTGAAGCAAGACTATCCGCTCACGGAAGAGCAGATTCATTCATACCGGCGCGATGGGCACGTTTTGCTCCGAGGAGTGCTAAGCGAGGCCGATGCGGCGAAGTGGCGCCCCGTCATCGCTGAGGCCGTCCGGAGCCTGTCCACCGAGACGCGCAGCCTGGAGGAGCGCGACACCTACGGCAAGGCGTTCCTCCAGATCACCAATTTATGGCAGAAAAACGCCGGAGTCGCGCCTTTCGTTCTGGCGCGCCGGTTCGCCAGGATCGCTGCGGAGCTGATGGGTGTGGACGGAGTCCGGCTATATCATGACCAGGCGCTGTTCAAGGAGCCGGGAGGAGGGCACACTCCCTGGCATCAGGACCAGTACTATTGGCCGCTGGATGGTGTCCCCACTGTGACGATGTGGATGCCTCTGGTGGATGTCCCGGTGGAAATGGGTGCCCTGACGTTCGCCAGCGGGTCGCATCGGGAAGGTTTTCTGGGGCATATCCCCATTTCCGATGAGTCCGAGGAGTTGTTCCGTCGGCACGTGGAAGAGCAGTCCTATCCGGTGTTTTCCTCGCCGATGCGCGCGGGCGACGCCACATTCCACAGCGGCTGGACGCTTCACTGCGCGCCTCCGAACCAGACGGAGCGGATGCGGGAGGTGATGACCATCATCTATTTCGCCGACGGAGGAGTCATCTCCGTCCCGGATAATCCCAACCGGCAGGCCGATATGGAGGCGTGGTTCCCGGGTCAGAAACCGGGCGATGTTGCCGCCAGCCCGCTGAACCCCTTGGTGTACCGGCGCTGAGGAAGACCGGGTGAAGTCCCCGCAGAATCGGTTCCTGTGGGCCGGAGACAGGGACCTGAAGACATCCCTTTGCCGGAGAGCCTGAAAAGCCGTCCCGTTGTGCCTGTGGCGCTCGCCTACGGAGGCGGATGTGCGCTCTCGCTCTGGTCCGCCGCCACACCGTTCCCGGCTGCGGTGGCGGGTTGCATCGCGGCTGTCGCCGCGGTTGCTGCGTTCGCAAGAGGGCATCAGGGCTGGACCATCCTGCTGGCGGCCATGGCTCTGCTGGGGTTCGGGAGAGCTGCCACGGTGCGGTTACCGGGCCCGGCAGACCCTTCACTGCACGCCGGACGGATAGGCACAGTGGTGTTGGAGGGGTGGGTCTCCTCGGAGCCCGAACTCTCCCGCCGCCGCGCCACGTTCGTGCTTATGGCCGAAAGCCTCTGGAGCGAGCGGCAGGAAAGCCGGGTGGACGGAGCCGTGCAGGTGGTGCTGCCGGTTCCGGCAGGCCGGGAGAGCGCCCTGCCGGACTACGGCCGCAGGGTGCGGGTGGGCGGCCAACTTGTCTTGCCTTTCGGGCCCCGGGAGCCCGGAGGTTTCTCTTACCGGGCGTATCTCGCCCGTCAGGGCATTTTCTGCGTTCTCCGTGCTGCGCCCGCCTCTGTGAAGGTCCTGACATCGCGGGCGGGCAATCCGGCCGTCGCCGCTGCCCTCCGAGCGAGGAGGTGGTTGAACAGGCTTTTTCTGGAACGGCTCCCTGCTCGTGAAGCGGGGCTGGTCTCCGGGATGCTGCTTGGCAGCTACTCGATGGTGCCGGAAGATCTGCTGGAGAATTTCCGCCGCAGCGGGACTCTGCATCTGCTGGCGGCGTCCGGTTTCAACTGCGGACTCATCGTGCTGATCTTCTGGCGGTGGCTCCTCTTTCCGCTGGGAGCGCCTCGCGCGTTCTCACTGCTGCTGGTCATCGCACTGGTGATCTTCTATGTGCTCATGGTGGGGGGCAAACCGTCCATCATGCGGGCGGGCGTGGGCGCAACGCTGTATCTTATGGCCCTGCTTATTGGAAGGCCGGCCGACATGGTCAGCGTGCTGTTTGGCACTGTGTTCATCATTCTGCTGTTGGATCCCCTGGCCATCGCCAACGTGGGCTTTCAACTGAGCTTCGCAGCGGTGGGATCCATCATCGCCTTCGTACCTCGGCTGAGTTCTCTGTCCCGTCTGAAAGCCCGGGATGATTCCCCCTCCGGTCAGACTCCGCCAGTCACACTGGTGGGAAGATTCATTGTGGAGCACTTCCGCGATGTGGCGCTGGTGACGGTTGCGGCCACGCTGGCGACGGCGCCAATACTGGCCTACTATTTCAACCGCGTTTCCCTGGTCAGCCTGCCCGCCAATCTGGCGGTTGCGTTGCTGGCGGAGACGCTGTTCGCGGCGGGAGTGGCTCTGGCTTTCCTGTTCTGGATACCGGGAGCAGGTTGGCTGCTTTCGCGCACAGTGGAGTGGTTGGCTTCGGCCACTGCCGCCGTGGTGGACGCTCTTGGAAGTCTGCCGATGGCAGAAATTCACTGGCCCACGCCTGGCCTGCCCGCCATTGCGAGTTGGTACGCCCTGATGGCAGCGGTCTGGTGGCTCCTGCAAACGGCTGACCCGCGAGGAACTCGTCAGAGGGCGAAGACTCCGGAGCATTCCCGGTGAGGCTGCCATTTCTCGTCATCATCTTCATTCTTCTGGTCTGGCTGTGGGCGTGGGCCACGGCTCCCTTGAGGGGAGGGCTGGTTCTAGAGTGCCTGGACGCCGGCCCCGGACAGTGCTGGATTATCCACACTCCGAGCGGAAGCACGGTGGTGGTGAACTGCGGGTCCGCCGATCCGCGGAGCCGGCCGGGCACCGCTGCGCTACGGGCGCTGGCGCGGCTGGGAGTCAACCGGCTGGATGCGATCATCCTCACCCGGACGGAACCGGACGCAGCCTCCGGAGTGGCGCAGCTTCTGGAAGAGATGCCCTCCGAGGCGCTTCTGTGCGCCGGCGATCCGGCCGGGCTTCTTTCAGGCTCCGATTGGCAACCCCTGAGGCCGGGGATGAAGATGCGGCTGCGGGACGGCCTGGAGATGGAGGCTTACGGCTCCGGTGGACAGGTGGAGTGTCTGGCAGTGCGCTGGAAACAGGTCAGGGTGGCCCTGGTGGACCGCCTGTCATCCGGTTGCGGCCGCTTTCTGGCCACATTTGGCCCGCATGCGCTGGCGCTCAGCTATGCGGCTTCCCGCGAGCCGTCCGGCGTTCCTCCAGGACTGGCTCCCGCCGTGGCCGTTCTCTCCAGCGGACGCTCCCGTGCCACGTGGGCCGACTACGGCCTGAGACGCTCCCTGGAAGGTGTGGCCGAAACGGTCTGCAATACAGGACGCGACGGCGGAGTTTGGCTTTGCCTCCGCGGCAGCGGGGTTGAAATCCGAACCGCCCGTCAGGCGCGGCTCCATTCGCCCGACATCCGCACCAGATAATCCGCTTCCTCAGGGGTGGAAGCTCCCACCGCCAGCGCCACGCCCCGAGCCCCAAGCCTTTCCAACAGGGGCCGCACTTCCTGCGGCGATGCATAGGCGAAGACGGACTTCCCGGCATCCAGAATGCGTTTGAGCAAGTCCACCCACTCGATCGTCGGAGCCTGTCCCGCGCCCTGAACCCACTGGATGGCGTTGAGCTCGGGGATGCCAAGCAGTGCGTCCAGATGCTTCACCGCGCCGGGTCCATCCAGATGATAGACCGACCGGTCCAGCCACCGGCATAGCTCCCGCAGCTCCGGCAGAACGAATCGCTCGAACATGTCTGGTCCGATCATGCAGCAGAAGTCGCACTGGAGAGGATATGTTCGGTGGACGCTGAACGCTCCCAGCCAGCCTGTGGTGCCTCCGTTGGCCGGCTGTGTGATGTCCGCCAGCGCACTGTACGCCCGTTTCCAGATCTCCAGCAGGCCGTCACGCACCCGCAGGACCTCTTCCGGCTCCTCCAGCATCTCGATGCACAGTCGGTCGGAATGCCGCATGCCGGCCAGCACGTCCGTGACTCCACCCAGATCCGTGACGGCGGTCACCCAGCGGCCTTTGCCTGCTTCCGCTGCAGCGCGGGTCAGTTCCAGAGTTATCTTCCACCAGGGGTTGTCCCCGTTCCAGACTGGATGGATTGCGGAGAGGGGGCGGTCCAGCGGCTGGAGCCACATGGTCGTCTCGTCGAAGACGGGTTCGCAGCCGGCAAACGCGCCGGCGATTCCCGGTCCGAGGTTGGGCCAGCAGAGCGGATAGGATTCTCCGGCAAAGTGTGTGGAACGGAAGGCCGCCTCGTGACGGGCAATGAGGTATTCCGGGTCCGTCCAGCGCCGCAGGAGGTCTCCAGGAGCGGGAGGAGCCTGACGGGGCGCCTTCGGAGCGCTGACCATCATAACGGGCCGGTCCGACTCCTCGAAGGCATACCATGCCTCAAATCGCCTAATAGCCTGTTCCCAGTCCGGTTTGAACTCCAAGTGTCTCCTCCAGCCTCTTCCCCGGGGCGCAGCGCGCGCTTTTCCGATCAGCCTGCCTCCAGCAGCATTCCCCTGGGTGTGCGCTGGAAACCGTGAGACCTCAGGGCGCTCTCCACCGGATGCCCGTGGATCTCGGCGTCACCCCACAGGATAACCTCCAAGCGGCGGATGGGACGCAGGGGCCAGGGCGATGCCAGGACGTGACGCAAGGACGGGAGACATTTCAGTGCCCCGGCTTCGGACCCCACGGGCAGCAGCCTTTTCGCAGCGGATTCCAGAATCAGCGCAGGCTTTCCCTTCAGCAGAACAACATAGTTGCCGGGCCGCCGCGCGCAGGGGAGGGCGGTGACCAGCGCCGGGTCGCAGGTGTTAAGAACCACCGCGGCATCACCTGTCGAGGCGCCTTTCAGCGCCTGCATAGCTTCCGGCAGAGCAAACTGAGCGCCACCCAGATCTTCCACGAAATATCCCCTTTCCACCTCGCCCGCCAGCTCCATCCGTTCCAGAGCGCGGTAAAGACTCACCCACGGGGCCGGGATGCCGGCAAGGTGAGCGATGTCCCGCGCCGCCACCCCGTAGCGCTCCAGCAGAAGACGGGCAAGTAACTCCACCGTTTCCTCGTCCAGCACGGTCTGCGATGCATCCAGTGCCTGCCAGCGCCCCGGCGCAGCCAGCTTCAACGCGGGACGCAACCGTTTGAGCTGCTGGTAACGATGGCGAGGAGAACCGTGCGCCCGCTGAGCCTCCCGATGGATGTCCGGCGCCGGCTGATTACCGCGCACCGGAGCGAAAGAGTCGTGGGTAACCAGACCCGCCCAGGCCAGATCCATTAACGTCTTCTCGATCTTGCGGGTGTCTGTTCTCAGCGCAAGCCCCAGATCCACCAAAAAGCTTGCGCCGCGTTCGCGCAGAGTCTCCAGCACGGAGCATTCAAAGGAACCCTCCGGCGGAGCGTCGGGCTCCCGTACGGTCAGCGGCAGGCGCTCCAGTCCTCTGGGCAGCAGCGCAAGATCTCCGGGTCGGCCTGCTCCCGGAACGCCGCGCCAGAGCACAAGGCCGGCTCCCAGCAGCCAGTCCAGCCATTCGGGTTGGTAGCCCTCCACGCGCCGGGCAAGAACCTCCGGCTCCCAGAGTCTGGCAGGCAGACAGCATCCTGCCAGCTGCTCCAGGATCTCCAGCGTTCCCTCCCTGCCGTGAAGGCGGTCTACCGGGAGAGTGTGCTGCCACGCCAGGACGAACTGCTGGAAGTACTCCAGCGGTACCGGCCGCGCCTCTCTGCGCCTGATCCCTCGGGACATGCGCACTGCGGCCTCTAGCGCCTCGGGGGTCATCCAGCGGCCTTCCGCCTCCAGAGCCAGACCCGCATGGCGCGCCTCCTGGAAGCGGGAACGTGCGAAGTCCGGACTCAGACCATAGCGGGATGCGAACTCCTCAGGACGGCATCCAGGGCTTGCCGCGATGTGGCGGGCTGCCGCCCTGTTCCAGAAAACCCCGCTCGCGCCCGGATCTCGAACGGCTGCCCGCCATTCCGCGGCCTCCTCCGCCAGAACGAACCGCTCTTCCCCACAGATCTCCAGTGCAACCACTGTCCCGGTCGCGGTGAGCTCCTGCAGGAGGGAAAGATCGCCGCTGGCGGAGCGCTCCGCGGCCTCATGGGCTGAGAGGTCTCCCAGCCGCCGCAGAGTCTCCGCCAGCTCTGCGGCGTTGCGGGCGCGTGAGCGTGAGGACAGTGCTTGAGCCTCCTCCCGGAGCCGCTCGATGGCGCGGCCATCGAGCGCTCGTCCGGTTGTCAGAGGTGTCGCCTGATGCCCGGCTGGTCCTGCCTCCAGTGCTGCAGCCCCCACCGGCCGGTCCCAGACGTACATGAACTCCATCTGCAGCTGGAACTCCAGCGCCGATGCGAACGGTGAGGGCGCCGCCGAATGCACCTCCTTTAACTCCACCTCCCCGGACTGGAGTCCGGCCAGCAGCCGCTCCGTGAGGGCGGCGTCCATCTGCTCTTCCAGACACTCCCGCGTGGTCTCCAGCACCACTGGGAAATCCGGGATCCCGCGCACCATCTGGAGAAGATCCTTCGCCTTCAGGCGCTGGAGCCACAGAGGACTCCTGCGGCCGGGCTGGCGCGGGGGCATCAGCAGGGCTCGTGCGGCATTCTGGCGGAACCGCAGCCCGAACAGGGCGCTTCGCATCAGTCCGCGCCGCAGCAGTTCCCGGAACCGCTCCGGCGTCAGCTTCCTCAAGGTCGCTGCGGAGCAGCCCTCTTCCGAAGGCAGCCGGATAAGCACCCCTTCATCTCCCGCCATGCTCTCCGGAGCGGCGCCCGTCTCATCCTGCAACATCCCGGTCAGGGCAATCCGGAGCGCCTGGTGCACCCGCGACCCGTATGGCGTGATGACCACCATACGTCCCTCGCCGATGGCGTCACGGTAGAACTCCACCACAATGCGCCGGTGCGTGGGGAGAGCACCCTTCTCGCGCTGCCGGTGGATGAATTGCGCCAGAGAGCGCGCCGCCTCCGGCGTGCAGGGGGTCCTTTGCTGAACAAAGTCGCGGATCTCCTCCAGCCCCTTCAGATCCTCCGTCTCCGCCAGGAACCTGCCGATAGCCTCACCGGTGGCGGGTGGACGGCTTACCTGCTCCCCGCGCCAGAACGGGGCTTTTGCCGGCGATCCGGGGGAAGGGCGCACGAAGATTCTGTCTGCCTCGATCTTCTCAATGCGCCACGTGCTCACTCCCAGCCGGAACGCGTCGCCCTCCCGCGCCTCGAAGACGAATTCTTCGTCCAGCTCCCCGATGGACGTGCGCGTACCGCTCAGATACACCGGGAACTGTCCCGTATCCGGGATGACCCCTCCGCCTGCCACCACCGCCCGGAGCGTGCCAGGGAGAGGCAGCACTCGGCCGTTCACACGGTCCAGGGAGACGCGCGCGGGCAGACCTTTCCCCATCCGTCCGGCCACCATTTCAAGCGTGCGATGGAACGCCTCCGATGACAGGTTGTGAAAGCAGGCCGAGCGCCGGACCGTGTTGAAAATGCCCTCGACATCTACAGGGCCGTGCACGCACATCGCCGCAATCTGCTGGGCCAGGACATCCAGCGGATTGCTGACGATGCGCGTCGGTTCCACTTCACTTTCCAACATTCCGGCGGCCAGAATCGCACTTTCCAGAAGATCCACCGGGGATGTCGCGAAAATACGGCCCACGCTCTCCGCTCCGGCCAGATGTCCGGCCCGTCCCACTCTCTGCAGACCGGCGGCGACAGACTTCGGCGATCCCACCTGGCACACAAGCTCCACCGCACCCATGTCTATGCCCAGCTCCAGACTTGCGGTGGCGACCACGGCTCGCAGCTCTCCCCTCTTCAGGCGCTCCTCCGTCTCCCTGCGTCGCGTCGCGGAGATGCTTCCGTGGTGGGGCTCGACCAGTCGTTCCCCGGCCATCTCATTCAGTTCCCGGCTGAGGCGCTCCACCGCCCCGCGCGTGTTCGCAAAGATGATGCTTGACCGCCGCCGTTCCACTTCCCGCAGCAGTTTGCCCTCGAGCGACGGCCACAGCTCGCCTGTCTCCATGGTGCGGAAGTCCGCCACGGCGGTATCCACGGCGACATCCAGCTTTTTGCGCGCACCCGCGTCCACAATCCGGACGGGCCGTTGGTACCCTCGGGAGTCATATCCACCCAGAAACCGGGCCACCTCCTCCAGTGGACGCTGGGTGGCCGAAAGTCCCACACGGGAGAAGCTCCGCCCGGTCAGGTCTTCCAGCCGTTCCAGCAAGACGGACAGGAATGCTCCCCGTTTGTTGGATGCCAGGGAATGGATCTCGTCCACGATGACCTGCCGCACGCCGGAAAGCATCGCGGCGGCGCGCGAGCACAGGATCAGATTGAGTGACTCGGGAGTGGTGATGAGGATGTGCGGCGGCCGGCGCGCCATGCGGGCTCGCTCCCGGGACGGTGTATCTCCGGTCCGTACCGCTGTCCGTATCTCAGGAGGCTCCAGCCCCATACGCCGCATCTCCTGCGCGATTCCCCCAAGAGGGTGGCGCAGGTTGCGCTCGATGTCATAGTTCAGAGCCTTGAGCGGGGAGATATAGAGGAGTGATACCCCCTTCGGCAGCGATCCTTCAAGACCTTTCTGGAACAGGTGGTCCAGCCCTGCCAGAAAGGCGGCCAGAGTCTTGCCGGATCCCGTCGGGGCAAGGATCAGGGTGTTTTCGCCCGCGCGGATGGGCGGCCATCCCATCGCCTGGGCGGGGGTGGGCTGGCCAAGCGCGCGCCGGAACCACCCTGCGGTGGCGGGGTGAAAACCGTCCAGAGGATCTTGCTCGTCCGGCATGACCATATCCGGGCCTCTGCTTCTGCCGGGATTGTAGCCCAATCAAGCCGGATGGCGTCCTGGACGGCACTGATTGCGGCAACGGCAATCGTTATCCAATACTGGCAAAAGTACGGATTTTCGGCCGATTGACAGGGAGTTATCATAATCTTTGAGGGTGGCTGAACCGTGATCCGGACCCCTGCCTCTCTCCCGGTCGTGCAGAAAGGCCCGCCTCCCGGATTCCCAGCTTCTCCCGATACACCGGTGTCAGACGGTCGTGCGTCAACTGACCCGTGAATGTGTCGGGGGACTCCCCCGTTCAGAGATAGCCTTACCGGTAAATCTACAAGAGAGAAAGAAGGTGTTGGGGATGGTTCCTCCCGCTTTGCGCATGCTTGTTGCGGCTTGCGCGGTTCTTCTCATCGCCGGTTCCGTGCACGCTGCTGTGTACGTCAATCGTGACTACTACTGGGACGGTTACAACCAGGAGTGGCGCTACAACATTGTTGACCGGCACTACAATGATGGCCAGACCGTTACCTGGAACGCCGACTCTGACTTCGGCAGGCAGGGATCGGGCCCGGAATACATCGTGGAGGCCCAGGTCTTTGTAAATGAGGGCGCCCGCCTGAACATCGGCCAGGGAGTCACGGTAAAGTTCTCGCCGGGCAAATGGCTGGGAGTGGCCGGCGAGATGATGGCCGAGGGGACAAAGGAAAAGAGGGGATTTGGTATCCCAAGACCACGGCCTCGGCCAAGCTCTCCCCCGACGGCGCCGAACTCTTGCTGATCGGAAAAGTCGTGACGGCCGGCCCCTCCTTCACCCATCACCAGCGGTGGGGATGCGGGCCCCAGGCAGCCTCGTATAACGGCACAATGGCGCGGCCGGGAGCAGCGACGGCGTCAATGCGCTCACGGTCGGAGTCCGTTATCTCCACCTCCGCCGCGCCCAGGTTGTCCTCAAGCTGCTCCATGGTGCGCGGGCCGATGATGGGCGCGGTGATGCCGGGCTGAGCCGCGTTCCAGGCCAGAGCCACCTGAGATGGCGTCGCCCCCTTCTCCCGTGCCAGTTCCTCAAACACGTCCAGCACGTCGAAAGCCGCATCCCCATATTGGCGGGAGCTGCCGGCCAGACGCGCATCCTCCGGGAACGGCTCCCCGCGACGGTATTTCCCGGTGAAGAACCCTCCAGCCAGCGGCGACCACGGGATGAGCCCAATGCCATACGTCAGCGCCATCGGGACCAGCTCGCGCTCGATTCGCCGGTCCAGCGGATGATACGGCGGCTGCTCGCATACGAACCGGTTCAACCCGAGCTCTTTGGAAACCCAGAGTGCTTCCATGATCTGCCAAGCCGCGAACGTGCTGGTCCCGATATAGCGCACCTTGCCCTGCCGCACCAGATCATCCAGCGCGCGCAGCGTCTCATCCACAGGGATGCAAGGGTCCGGACGATGGATCTGATACAGGTCTATCCAGTCAGTCTGCAGGCGTCTAAGTGATGCTTCGCACTGCTGGATGATGTGCCTCCGGTGATTGCCCTGCGCGTTCGGCTCATCGTCCTCCATCCGTCCATGCACCTTCGTGGCCAGCACCACCCGGTCACGCCTGCCGTCCTTCAGGGCCTTGCCGGTGATCTCCTCGCTTGCTCCACGGGCATAGACGTTGGCCGTGTCCAGGAAATTGATGCCCGCGTCCATGGCGCGGTGCACCATACGGATGCTTTCCGCCTCGTCCGTCTTGCGGCCGAACATCATGCATCCCAGACAGAGCTTGCTGACTTTGACGCCCGTGCGCCCCAGCGATCGGTATTGCATCGTTGTTATCCTCCCGCATTGTGTCCGCCACCGGCCGAAGGCGATCTTCCGGAGAGCGGATGCTGACGCGCCGCCGGTTCCGCCTGGAACAGCGGCAGCGGCTTCTCGGACAGCGCGCCTGCCATCAGCAGTCCCGGAAAGGACTGGATGAACGTATTGAAGTTCGTCGCGCTGTCATTGTAAATCTCCCTGCGGTCGGCAATGATGTCCTCCATCTCCTGCAACTGCTGCTGCAGTTTCAGGAAGTTTTCCGATGCCTTGAGTTGCGGATAGTCCTCGGCTATGGCCAGCAGTGGCGGCAGAGTCTGCTCCAGTCGGTCCTCCGCAGAGATCCGGGTTCTTCTGTCCCGCGCGCCGAGCGCGCGTTCCCTTGCGGCCAGCGTGGCCTCGAAGATCTGTCGCTCGTGCTGCGCGTATGCCTTCACCGTCTCCACCAGGTTGGGCACCAGGTCCCAGCGCATCTGCAGTTGCACGTCAATATCCGACCACGCGCGCTCCGCCTGTTTCTTGAGTGTGACGATGGCATTGTAAAGGCTTACCATCCATCCCAACAGCACCAGACCAAGCGCGGACCCGGCAAGCACGAAGGCAAGAGCGGAGTTGAAGTCCATGTTGTTCTCCCCGTTTATCCCGGCAATAAGGGCTGGCGAAAGCGGAGCGCCGGCGACCATCAGGCCACCCACCATGATCCCGAAGCAGCCTCCCAGCCTTCGATCGACGGCGACGCCCCCCAGCGATCCCTCTGCCACCATCGCCGCGCCTTGCGTGGGATGACGTGTCAAAACCCTCAGGTGGAGCCGCCCAACAGCCTCCAGTTGCGAGCCCAGGGCAATGTAGTTCACGGTGGTGCGAAAGTCTCCCTCCCTGGCAGAGATACTTCCGCTGCCCGGAATGCCGTTGTAGAACTGCGCCGAGTGAGCAGGGTAAAACACCGTCGCCTTCACGTCCACCGCCACCTGCCCTGTGCCATCCGTCAAGCGGAAAGGTGCCGCGCCGGAGGCCGATGACCAATAATCCCAGGAATAGTAGGTCTCAGTCCTCCACTCTTTGGTCTGCGGATCCTGCACGCGGCGGGTATGGCGGGTGTAGCGTTCCGTTCTCTCTGAAAAATATAGACATGGGATGTGGCCCGTGCAGGAATAGACTGGCTCCTCGACGATGGCCTGTCCTCTCAGCTTCACCCAGCCCTGGGGGGCTGAGCGGATGCGCGTAACCGGCGTGTTGGTGATCAGCTGGCCGGACAGCCATGTCCTCTGGCCCAGCCATCCAACTCCCAGTCCCAGCAGAAGCATTCCTGCCGGCACGAATTCCATTCCCGACGGCACGGCTCCCGCGCTGAGCATCCAGAGCGCCGTCGCCAGAAATGAGGTGGCGACTCCAGCCGCAAACGACAGGAGCACTCGCATCCCGGGACGCTCATCAGGGCGGCCGCTCCGGATGAAGATCAGATAAGCTACCAGCCAGCCTCCCAGGAGCGCCAGAAGCATACTCATCGCCATGGGAGCCTACCAGCGCATTTCATCATCCTCCAGCATCTCCCTTCGCTCACGCCACGCCCTGAGCCGCAGCAGATAGGCAGCCAGTGCCAGCAGACCCAGGATCGCTCCGGCTCGCGTTGTCTGCTCCAGCAACCAGCGGCGCCGGGCCAGCCGCGCAAGCTCGGGGTAGCCGGACAGTCCGATAACCTTCCGCAGCGCGCCCTCCGCGTCGCGGGTCTCGATGGCCTCCCGGATGAATCTCTCCGTCTCCTCCGTCCCGAAGCGGCGGTCCAGATAGCGGAAGGCGCGCCTCCATTCGTTGTAGTCACGTGGCGACCAGCTCACTCGGGTGTGGCCGTAGTCCTGGTGGCTGATGTATTGCGTCTTTCCTCCTGAGAGATGGAGAGCCAAACCTTCGTGGAACCACTGGGGCAGCCTGTTAGCCTCCAGCCCCAGAAGGCTCAGCACGAACGCATGCGCCAGTTCGTGAGACAGCAGGTCCGCTGTCTCCTCGTCCGAGCGGCCTTCCGTCCAGATGGCGATGTAGCGTGTCAGGAAAGTGATTCCGGCCGTCTCGCCCCGGAACAGGCGCCTGATTCCGGATGGCATCTCGGCCGGAGTGGGATAAACACGCACCACTGCTGCTCCTTCCGGAGGTTTCAGGCCGACCGAATCCCGCAGACGGCGGATGGCTGGGTCATCGGAGTGCGTAAAGGATACTAGCAGAAGTTCCTCCCCGGGGGCCGTCTGTGGCGAGGCAAAATCCTCCACCGTCATCACAGTATCCCGCGCGTCCTGCGCCTCCGGTCCCGCTGGGAGGGACTCGATGATGATCCGGCATCTGCGCTGCAGCCTCTCCAGATCCTCAAGCGAGCGCACCTCGAAGGATACCACCCACTCCAGGGCTTGTTTCGGCATGGAGTATTGTTGGGGGACCACAGACGCCCGGGCGCGCGGCAGACAGGAAAGAACCAGCAGGACAAGAAGCAGGGTCCAGAGGGGAACCCTTGTACAGGAATAGTTATTATTCGCTAACGAGCAGTTTTGCATGGACGGCCGGCAGGGTAAGAAAGTCACGGCCGAAGGACCGGGTCACCCGGCGCTGTGATATCATTCTTCCCGGCTCCGGGACAGACCTGCCGGCCGGTCGTGCCGAATCTGCTTTGGTCTGAGTCCGCGAGGCGTGGTCCTCGCCCACCCGGATCCGTCAGGCTCAATACTGTCAGCCGGAGCATCCCGGCGAAGGAAAGGAAGCTGAAGAAGTGCTGAGTCAGTCTCTTCTGGATGCTCTCAACGAGCATATGAACAAGGAGTTCTACTCCTCTTATTACTACCTCTCGATGTCCGCCTATTGCGAGTCCGTCAACCTGGGCGGTTTCGGTCACTGGCTGCGCGCGCAGAGCGCGGAAGAGTACGGGCACGCTCTGAAGTTCTACAACTACATCAACGACCGTGGCGGCCGCATCCTGTTGAAGCCCGTCGCGCAGCCGCCCGTGGACTTCCAGGGTGCCCAGGACATCTTCGAAAAGGTGCTGGAGCACGAGAGGATGGTGACGGCCGCTATCAATGACCTGTACGCCAAAGCGGTTGCGGAGAACGACTACGCCACGCAGGCCTTCCTGCAGTGGTTCATCAATGAGCAGGTCGAGGAGGAGAAGACGGCCAGCGACATTCTGGAGCAGGTCAAGATGGTGGGCTCCAGCTCGCAGGGTCTGCTGATGCTGGACAGGCATCTGGCATCCCGGTGACGGCCGGGCGCGGGGCGGTGTTGCCCGCCGTTTTTCGGGGCATCGGGCAAGGTCCGGTGCCCCGCTTTTCTCCTGGTTCTTCTGGAAGGGGAGGGCGCAGAAATGATCCTCGGAGCGCATCGCAGCACGGCCGGCGGAGCGTGGAACGCGGCGCGGTCCGGTCGTGAGATCGGCTGCGACGCCATCCAGATCTTCACCCGTGCGCCTCAGCGATGGGAGGCGCGTCCGCTATCCGACGAAGAGGCCTCGCGCTTCCGGGATGCCTGCAGGGAGTATGATGTCCAGTGCGTGGCTCACGATATCTACCTTACCAATCTGGCATCCTCCGACGCCGTGGTGCGGGCGAGATCGCTGGAATCTTTTACGGATGAGCTGGGGAGGTGCCAGAAGATGGGTATCCCGTACCTGGTGACCCACTGCGGAGCGCACGATGGAGAGGTGTCTCCCGCCATCCGGAGGGTGGGCGAAGCCATCCGGCAATGCCTGGAACAGTCGGGGGCCGCGTCGGTCACCATCCTGCTGGAGGGGACGGCAGGGCAGGGGAACTCTCTGGGGTCGTCCTTTGAAGAACTGGCGGAGATGCTGGACGCTTCGGCGATTCCGGAACACACGGCCGTTTGCCTGGATACCTGTCATCTTTTTGCTGCGGGCTACGAGCTGCGGACGCCGGACGGATTTGCGGAAACTCTGGCCGCCTTTGACCGCATCATCGGGATGGATAAGCTGCGCTGCGTTCACCTAAACGATGCCAAGAAGGATCTCGGTTCCCGGGTGGATCGCCACGCGCCCATCGGAGAGGGGTTGCTTGGGGAAGAGGCTTTCCGCATACTGCTGAACGATCCGCGTTTGCGGGAGGTGCCGCTACTCCTGGAGACGCCCGATCCCGAACGTCACGCAGACGAGATCCGCCTACTGCGTTCGCTGGTTCAGGGCTGACGGGGGGGTCAGTATCGCGCCAACTGTTCGCCCACCAGTTTCCCGGCGTCAGCAGCCTTTTGCAGCGGCAGGTCCGAACAGATGGCCACCACAAGCCCGCGTGGGGGTTTCAGGAACAGGATGTCGCGGCCGTCCGCCGTTCTCAGGATCTGCCAGCCCTCCGGCAGATCGTAGCGGGAGGCACTACGGCCGGCTGGCACCGCCTTGCCCTGCGGACAGATCTCAAAAACCGTCAGGCGCTGCCCATCCGGGGTTACAAAAGTGAAGTAGGCCCCCTTGCATCCCCCCAGGCTAGTGCGCCCGGCGGACTCGAATCGCAGTCCCAGCGGAGCCAGCTCAACCGGGCGGACTCCGATATCCAGCTCCTCACGAAGCGCCATGGCCGCCATCTGCGGCGTTTCGTGAGCCACTCGATGGAGCGAGTTCCTCTGCTGGAGCGACGGGAGTTCGTGGAGGGGAACATATCCGGGCCGTCCGGCAAACAGCAGCAGAAGACCTGCCGCCAGCGCCGCCGGTGCCCAGACGAAACGGAGGGGCCGCCACGGGCGGGCAGCGTCCCGGCGCTCGCGGACTTCAGAGTTCAGTTCCTGAAGTACCCGTCGCCGCAGTGACGAGGGACAACTGGTGGAAGCCAGGGCCACCTGCGCCACCGCCTTCAGCCGGACCATCTCGGCCCGCACTGCCGCGCAGTCTCCGCACTGCTCGAGATGCCTGAGAACCGTGTCGAGTTCCTCGCCTGAAACTTCGCTGTCAACCAGAGCTGAAATGCTCTCCTGAACGCTCGCGCAATCGCCCATGGATTTCTCGCTCGCCTTTGAGCGCGTTGTAGGCTTCTGTGAGGAGCCTTGCCCGCGCAAGATTGACTGGTACGCCTTCCCGACGTGCTGTGCCCGAATTGCTTTCCAGGCTTCGTCCCTAATAAACTAAAACAACATCTTGCGCCGGCGGTTCCCGCCTGCCTCATTCGGAGTGTAGGATGCCCGACAATGCTCTGGTCTTAGCCCTCAAAAAGTCGGAGATGTTCTCCTCGCTGGATTCCGCGATGCTCCAAAAGATCGCCTCGTTCGCGCGGTGGCGCAATTTCGCCGCGCGCGAGATGATCTTCAGCGAGGGAGAACCTTGCGGAGGGTTCTATCTGCTGGTCGAGGGTGCCGTCAAGGTTTACAAGCTTTCCGGCGAGGGCAAAGAGCACGTGCTGCATCTGGTTTGGCCGGGGGAGACCTTCGCCGAGGCTGCTCTTTTCCTGGGCGATACTTACCCGGCGTATGCCGAAACGGTCAGGCAGTCGCGGGCGGTCCTGTTCCCCAGTCAGCCTTTTCTGGCCCTGCTCCGGGGCGAGCCGGACGTCGCCATTCGGCTGATGGGCGGGATGGCTCTCTGGTTGCGCAGGTTGGTGGGGCAGGTGGAGGTGCTGGCGCTGCGCGGGGCCGCGTCCCGCCTGGCCGGCTATCTACTGGGATTGCAGGAAGGGTCGGCTGCCGTTCTGCCCGCGCCCAAGGCCGTGGTGGCCGCGCATTTGGGGATGACCCCCGAGACCCTCAGCCGTCTGTTTTTTCGTATGGAAGCGCAGGGTGTCATCCGCGTCCGGGGCCGGACGATTTCCATACTGGACGCCCCTGAACTGCGCCGCCTTGCCGACGGGGAATCGGAAGTCTGAGACAAAAGACAAATCCCCGGTCCCTTGATCCGGGTCAAGGCATTCCTGCCTGTGCCGCGGCATCATTTCACCGGAAGCTGTTTTGATGGCTCGCCGGGAAGGGAGCCACCCCAGCCGAGTTGGATCGGCGGATCGCCGGGGAGGAATCTTCTGGAATGAAATGGGATGCCGAGGCGCATAAAGCCTTGCAGAATGTGCCGTTCATCGTCCGGCCTCTGGCCAGGGGAAAGATCGAGGAGTCCGTGCGCAGGGCGGGCCGTGACGTCGTGACGCTGGCCGACTACGAGGAATGCTACCGGCAGTTCCGGCGGGCGTTCGCGGGCAAGAAGGATTCCGACCTCAAACACGCGTTGCCCGCCTCTCGCGACGACCGCCCCGCTATGGTGCTGGTGGAGTCCTGTCCGGGAGAGGTCCGGGGATGCCAGCATCTGCTCATTCCGGTGACGCAGTGGGCGGACGAGCTGGAGGCAGCCCTGGAAGGCATCCGGTTTTCGGAGCGCCTGCTGGAACGGCTGGAAGAGGAGTCGGTTTTGCTCCATCACAAGTTCCGCGTGTCCGTTTCGGGATGCCCCAACTGTTGCAGTCAGCCGCAGATCAAGGATTTCGGAGTGCACGGTCAGCAGGAGCCTGCTTATCTTTCCGGGTGCACGCAGTGCGGCCTGTGCGTGAATGCGTGTCCAGATTCCTGTTTATCCCTGGGGGACGGGCCGGAGGTGGATCCCGATGTCTGCCTCAGCTGCGGAGACTGTGTCCGCGCATGCCCGGTGCCAGATTGTCTTGTTGCGGGCCGGAGCGGCGCGCGCATTCTGATGGGTGGGAAACTGGGGCGCCGACCCAGGCTGGCGCAACCTGTCGCGGATTTCGTGTCGCTCGATGAAGCGAAAGAAGCGCTTGTGGAGATCGCCGAGGCGTATCTGGAGTCGTCGGCAAAAGGCGAGCGTGTGGCCGACTGGATGCGGCGCGTCTCGTTCACACCCCGCACATTGAGCATGTGACCCGCAGTGCCCCTGCCGGCGCGGTTGTGGTTTGGACCCGTCCGCCTTCGGCGGATGGCTCAACCGGCACAGGCAGGTTCTCGGGGACCTGATTTTCGGCATACCGGCGACAGACGGCTTACCGGGACGGACCCGGTTTGCTTTTCCCGCAGTGGCTTACAGCATTCTCCTTGTCCCCTCTGGAAGTCCGTGGGGCGTGGCGGGTAAAATGGTTGCAGAATTCCGAGGGGAGGCAGAGACCAAGATATGAAACGAAGCGAGGTCCGGGCGGCGCAGGCCCGGGCGCTGGAATACTTCGATAAGGCCGGAATCGTCCTCACGGACGAGGAAAAAGAGCGCATCGAGGTGGCCGATTTCGGACTGGGCGAGCTGGAGAAGCAGGGCCTGGAGATCCTCACCTACGTGAACACGGAGCGCTGCTGCGCCAAGGAGCTGGTGCTCTTCCCGAACCAGGCCTGCCCGGAGCATCTCCACCCGCCGGTAGATGGGGATCCCGGCAAGGAAGAGACCTTCCGTTGCCGCTGGGGGACGGTGTACCTGTATGTGGACGGTCCTCCCAGCGATTCCATCTCAGTGGATCCTCCGTCCGAGTATTGCCGGGTGCGGCACGAGATTATCCTGCGGCCAGGCGATCAGTATACGCTGGCTCCGGGAACCCGCCACTGGTTCAAGGCGGGGCCGGAAGGGGCCGTGGTGTCAGAGTTCTCCACTCGCAGCCGGGACGAGGCCGACATCTTCACGGATCCCAACATCCGGCGCCTGCCGGAGATCGAAGAAGACTGAGTCGCGCCCGGACGCGCGGGCCGGAGGAGCCGCCCCATTTTGAAACTGCTGATTACGGGAGCCGCGGGCCGCATCGCGTCCGCCTTCATAGAACGTTACGGGGGCCATTATGACCTGATCCTGACCGATCGGGTCTATCCAGCGGGCGAGTTCGCTTCCGCGGGCCGCTGGGTCATCGGCGATGCAAATGACCCAGACCTGCTCTGGAGGCTGACGGAGAACGTAGAGGCGGTTCTGCATCTCGCAGCGGATCCGAACACGAACGCTTCCCTGCCGTCGTTAGTGGCCAACAATCTGGCGGTCACCGCTTATCTGTTCGATGCCGCCTTCAGGCGGGGTGTGGGGCGTTTTGTTTTCGCATCCAGCGTGCAGACGGTGGTGGGCTACCCGACGGATTTGCCCGTCACACCCGATATGCCACCTCGCCCGCTGAACGCCTACGCAGCGACAAAGTGTTTCGGCGAAGCGCTCTGCCACGTCTACGCCAGCAAGGGCATGAGCTGCATCGCGGTCCGCATCGGTGCTTTTTCGGATCCAGCTCGCCTCGCCCGCGAGACGTTTCCGGACTTCTTCCGACTTTTCGTCAGCAAGGACGACCTGTGTCAGCTCCTTCACCTCGCCCTGCAGGCTCCGCGCGATGTCGGCTTCGCCATCGTGCACGGCATCAGTGACAACCGCGAGCCTCGTCTGGACCTGGAATCCACGCGGCGCCTGCTGGGTTATGAACCGCGGGACGGAGCCCCTGCCCCTCCCGGCGAGGGCTGAACCGTTCCGGATTTCCTAACGGCGCGCTGGAGGGTAGATGAACACCGGCAGGCGGTCGCGGGCCGCCAACTGGCCGGAGATTGTGCGCACGCTGATGTCCAGCAGGTACCGTCCGGCCGGAGAGGCGCTGGAGATCTCCAAACTTAGAGCACGCGGCTCAGGAGTCACCGGCACCCTCGTCTCTCGCACGCTCGAAGGAGCCGAAGGAGTATCCAGCGAGCGCATCTCGGTCCGCACGACGGCTTCCTGCGTCTCTCTGGAGCAGAGGGACAGCGTCGCCTGCAGCCTTCCGCCTTCCTGCGCGCATCGCCGGTCCCAGGTGATGCCTGCGGAGAGCCTGCGCCCGTGTCCGGTGGGCTGCGTGTGGAACACGGCGAAGCGGTCCGGATTCTTGCCGCGCGTCGTTGCTCCGGAAACCAGTTCCAGCCGCCCCTTGCGGGTTTCCGTCTGATCGCTGTCGTTGATCACCACATTCACCCCGCACAGCGGCCAGACCTCGGGTGCGAAAGGAGCGATCTCCCGAAGAGGGATCGCCGCTTCATAAATGGTCTCGGCCCCCTGCCGCACGGCGAAGGCCCTTACTCCTGCTGGCCGCTGGACCGGCTGGCCCCGGCGGCCCTTCCACCGCCAGACCAGCGTCTCGGTGCCCCGCAGTGCGAACCCGATCTCGTGATCGTTCTCGCCGTAACCGCCTTTCGTCGCTTCAAGGGCCGGGTCCAGGGCGATCTGCACGCTGTCCTGCTGCCAAATGTGCCACCCGTCCAGATCCTGAACGTGGACGTCGTCGCGGACCCGCGCTGCGAAGTACAGGTTCCTGTCATCCACCTGAAAGGCGAAACTGCCGGAGAGATCCTTCTCCCCGCCGTAGCGCGACCGTCCGGACCGAATGACTTCTATCTCCGCCTTGCTGCCGGGCTGCCGGGCCAGCCGCGCCGCCAGGCGTTCCATTGCTTGGGGATTGCGAACCCGTTCCCGGTCCAAAGTGAGGATGACGTCTCCTTCTCGGAGCCCTGCAGCTTCCGCGGGCGAGCCTGCCTCCACGTGCCTGACCACCAGGTAGTCTTCGTACTCGATGAACGCTTCCACGGCGTAACGCTCCATCAACTCCGGCGTCAGTTTCTGGATGCGGGCGCCCAGGCAGTCTCCCGGCGCAGGGGTGTAGCCAGCCGGCGCGCTGAGCGAAATGATGAGCCGACTGCTGTCGCCGAACCAGTCCGCAGGTCCCAGGCTCTTCCAGTCGGCCCCTCGCCATTCCGAGAGGTTCCCGTCAACTCGAATGGCGGGGGCGCGCCGGATCTCGCCGGCTACGGGTCTCCCGCCTGTCTGCTGAAGGAGCGGTTGCGACTTTGTCACCTTCACCCGGACATCGCCGGGAGAGCGCACCTCGCGAGCTGGAGGAATGCGCAGCACGGAGCCATTCTCTTGGATGATGACTAACTGTTCGTAGCCCAGCTTCTCGATTCCGGGATGATCCACCAGGAAATCGAACTCCACTCCCCGCCTCGACTGAATGATGCCCTCCCAAAACAGAGCCGCCGAGATGTCGCCGTAGCTGACGCCCGCCGGGTTGAGCCTTTCCCTTTCCATACCCCAGGTTCCGTCCCAGGTGAAGGCGTATCCCGGCGGAAGGGCGATGCCCACCTTCGCTTGCCGGAGCAGTTTCTCCGGGCTGGTGCGCGGATGCTGGCGGGCGTAATCCGTGATGGCATGGGCGATGCGCAGCTGCTCCGAGAACGGCATATGGTGCTCGTGATCCGAGGTCCAGAACCAGAGGTTGCGCGCTCCCATCTGGTATGCCCGGATGAAGGCGGGCACGCGCAGATCCACATCCGAATGTCCGTAGAGGCTGGTGCCCCAGTATCCTCCGAAGGATCTTGCCGCGCCTCGCAGGAAGGCGTAATAGAAGTTGAACATATCGGTCTTCGTGAGACCTTCCAGTCCTTCACCCACCAGACGCTCAGGTTCCCACCCAAAGCCGCGCTTCACGTAGCGGCCTTCGTGCACTATCCCCGGCGCTCCGGCCTGCAACTGATACCAGGCCGACCAGAACTCGGTCTCCCACGAAGGAGCCTTAGGACGCACCAGGTCCAGTGTGCCGTCCAGTCCGCGTCCCACCGGCAACAGGCGATCGCGCAGAGCGTAGTGGGCGGACACGCGCTTCCGGAGCGCTTCGGCCACCTGCTCCGGCCCGGTAGGGTTTATCGGGATGCCGCCGGTCCAGCCCATCCGGACCATGGGCTCATCAATGAACATGTCCGCTGTCAGCACGTTGGACCGGTATAGATCGTCCGGATAGACGATTCCGGTCCCCAGAGCAATGAAGGCGGGCTGCTCCAGCAGCCAGGCGCGCAGATCTGGCGAGGAGATGGCGAAGTAGTTGAACCCTGCGGCCAGCATCTTCTCATAGTCGTCCTGGGTCCAGGGGATATAGGTATAGTCTCCGTCTGGCAGATTGCGTCCTGTGCCGTCGTCCCGGAATGTCCGGCCGGTGCCGATCACAAAGTCTGTGCGGATGCGCAAGGTCTTGAGTGGCTGGAAACTGACATCGGGCGGAGAGGCAGTTCGTGTGGTCCGGGTGATGGTGTGGCCCATAATCTCGCCGGCAGAGGCGAATCCGTCCGTAAAGCGCGCATCAGGCGCAGGGCGAGGCAGGAAGTTGCGGACGAAGTCATACTCGGACGGAAGCAAGGCGCGTCCCGTCGAGTCGTCCACATACTCCAGCGCGGTTTTTTCCGCCCCCGGAAGGAACTGGTAGCGGGCGATCTCGCCCGGACCTTCCCGCCCTGTCATCGGGACTTTCGCGGACAGGGCGCGGACTGCCAGCCGTTCGCCGTTCTGCTTCCGAAGGGTCAAGGTCCACCACTGCATCCGCCGCCCTCCGGAGTCCTCGACCGGGCCGGCCTGAATCCAGACGTCCGAGATAGGGCACTCGAACCGCTCGCCGGAGGGAGATGCCACATAGTGCGCGAACTTTCCGGCCGCAGGCGCGGCCGCTTCCGCCGGCGCCACAAGAGCAAGCGCCAGCAGCAGGGAAAGCACGGTGCTCACAGGGATATTCTCCTTCTATTCTTGCAGGCTGAGAGAGCAGGCACGGCCATCCGCAGGCAGGCCGTTTGCGTCCTTTTGCACCGCCGTTTCGCCGCCTCGCAGCCGCTTTCCTGCAGCTGGCGGCTTTCCGGCGGTCCAGCGGCGGAGGCCAGCCTCCAATCCGTGCCGAATCCTCTCGCGCTCCGGCAACAGTCTTGCGGTTCGTGAAAAAGCTGCAGCTTGCGTTTCCTGCCACCAGAACCAGGCTGATGTTATGTTGACTTTTCTGGAGAAATCTGCATAATCATACAGGCTGGGCGGTGTCGGGCGAGGAGAGGCTAGACCCGGCGAGACGGAGGCACAAGCCATGGCGACCGTAATGGAAACGAAGTACTGGGCGGACGTGGACCTGAGCGAATATCCCCGCATCGTCACCCCCCCGCCCGGACCGAAATCCCGCGAGCTCCACGAGCGCGCCACGCGCTACATCCGTGGGCTTTCCGGCCAGGTGCGCCTGTTCCCCGTGGTCTTTGAGAAAGGTTACGGCGTCACTCTCCAGGACGTGGACGGTAACCGCTACATTGATTTTTCCAGCGGGATCTATGTCACCACGCTGGGGCATTGCCATCCGAAGATCTCCGAAGCGGTGGCGAAAGCGGCGCACACCCTGATGAACGCCCACGACTTCACCACTCCACTCAAGGTGAAGCTTCTGGAGAAGCTGGCGGAGGTGCTGCCTGGGGATCTCAGAGGCGTGCAGCTCTACGACAGCGGAACCACTGCCGTGGAGGCCGGGCTTCGCACCTGCCGAGCCGCCACCGGCCGCCAGGAGTTTCTTTCCTGTTTCCGGGATTTCCACGGCAAGACCGGTCATGCGGTGAGCCTGGCCAGCACCAATAAGCTGTACGGCCCCACGCGCGCCCCCGGTTTCTACCTGTTGCCCCGGCCGGACACCTACCGGCCCCTCTGGACCCGCGAGGACGGCTCCTTGGACACGGAGAAGTATCTGGAATACTACGACTCCTTCATCACGAACGGGACGGCGGGCGATGTGGCGGCTTTCGTGCTGGAGCCCATCCAGGGCTGGGGCGGGTCCATCATGCCTCCAGACGATTTCTTCCCGAAGCTGAGGAAATTCTGCGACGAGCGCGGCATCCTGCTCTTCACGGATGAGGTGCTCACGGGGATGGGCCGGACTGGCAAGTTCCTTTGCACGGAGCACTGGGATGTGGTGCCGGATGTGGTCACCTTGGGGAAAGGTTTCGGAAACGGCTTCCCGGTGACGGCCATGGTCGTCCGGGAGCCGTACGCCGACGCGGTGGACCGCATCAGCGCCAGCACCAGCTACGGTGGAAACCCGATGGCCTGCGCGGCGGCCCTGGCTTGCATCGAGGTGATCCAGGAAGAGAATCTGCTGGAGCGCGCCGTGCAGCTGGAGAATCTGTTCCGCCGCAAGATGGCTGACTGGACCACCAAGTACAACATCGTGGGAGACACCCGCGTGAAAGGGTGTCTGATGGGCGTGGAACTGGTCAAGGACAAGGCCACAAAGGAGCCGTTTGACGAAGCCGGTAAGCTGGTGTATCAGACAGCCTTCAGCAAGGGGCTGGCCTGGATCCCGGCCGGTCATATCCTCAGGATGAGCCCGCCCATCGTGATGCCGTTCGATGTGGCCGAAAAGGCGATGGACATCATCGAGGAGTCCATTGCCGAGGTCCAGAAGCGCCTGGGCTACGACTGATGGGCGCAATAAATCGAGGAGACGGGCCTGAAGGCTGCGCAACGCGATGCCGGCCCTGCGTCGGCTTCCTGGGGCTGTATCTTGAGTTGTACGACCGGGTGCTGCCGGAGGTCCGGGGGCGGATAGACGCGTTCTACGGGACCATCGCACTGGAGATGGAGGGAAGGGGCCTGCGGGTGTTGCGCTCGCCGGTGTGCCGCCTGGAGTCCGAGTTCCGGGAGGCCGTCCGCGGTTTCGAGGACGCCGGCGCGGATGCCATCGTCACACTGCATCTGGCATACTCTCCCTCGCTGGAGTCGGCGGAGGCGCTGGCTGGGACGGCTCTTCCCCTCATTGTGTTGGATACCACTCCCGCTTTCGACTACGGCCCGCAGCAGGATCCCGGCGAGCTAATGTACAACCACGGCATTCACGGCGTGCAGGATCTATGCAACCTGCTGCTGCGCTCGCGTAAAGACTTCCTCATTGAAGCGGGACACTGGCAGGAGTCGGACGTTCTGGAACGTGTCGCGGCGCACGCCCGCGGGGCGGCGATGGCCTCGCGGATGCGCTTGGCCCGGGTGGGGTCCCTTGGCAGGCCCTTCCGAGGGATGGGTGACTTCCAGGTGCCGGACCAGGATCTGAAGCGCGCGGTGGGACTGACCATCGTCCGGGCGGGTTTCGAGGATCTGCCGGGGTTGTTGCCTCCTCAGGACGATCCGGCGGTGCAGGCAGAGATGCAGGCGGACAGGGAGTTCTTCGATGCGTCCGGGCTGGATGAGGGCGTGCACGCGGCCACGGCGCGCGCCTCCATCGCTCTGCGTCGCTGGCTGGAACAGGAGCGCGTGGACGCCTTTACCATGAACTTCGACGAATTCCGGCGCTCGTGCGGATTGCCCACCATCCCGTTCCTTGAGGCATCGAAGGCCATGAGCCGCGGCATCGGCTATGCCGGGGAGGGGGACGTCCTGACGGCCGCCTTCGTGAGCGCGCTGGCCGGTGTTTTTCCGGAGACCACCTTCACGGAGATGTTCTGTCCGGACTGGAAGGGGGGGCGCATCTTCCTGAGCCACATGGCGGAGATGAACCCGGAGATGGCCGAAGGCCGGGCCCGGCTGATCGCAAAGGAGATGCCCTGGATTGACGCGGAGACGCCGGCGGTGGCCGTGGGACGCTTCCGGCCCGGTCGCGCCGTATTCGCCAATCTGGCGCCCGGCCCGGACGGGACATTCACGCTCATCGCTGCGCCGGTGGAGGTGGACGGCGAGGAGCCGGACCGGATGGAGGGCGCCATCCGGGGATGGATCCGGCCGGAGATCCCCGTGGAACGCTTCCTGGAGCGCTATGGCGAGGCCGGCGGCACCCACCATGCTGCTCTCGTGTATGGCGACGTGCTCCCGGAGATTACGAGCTTCGGCCGGATGATGCGTTGGCGGGTGGAGGAGATCGCGAGCGCGTGACCATCTTCCTTGGGGCGGACATCGGCACGACTTCCGCCAAGTGCCTCGCCGTGGATGATGAGGGCAGCATTCTGGCGGAAGCGCAGGATCCGTACGGGATGTCCCATCCGCACCAGGGTTGGGCCGAGCAGGACCCGGAGGACTTCTGGAGGGGGCTGGTCTCGGTGGTGCGGGGCTGTCTGGAGCAGTTGCGCTCCTGCGGCAGGGAGCCGGAAAGTGTGGCCGCACTGGCCCTCAGCACACAGGGAGATACCCTCATCGCCGCAGACCGATGCGGACGCCCCTTGCGGCCAGCCATCAGTTGGATGGACGCGCGCTCATCCGCGGAGTGCGCCCGCCTGCTGGCGGAGGCGGATCAGCGGTTCTGGTATTCGGAGACAGGGATCCGCTTGACGCCTTACAGTTCGGCGTGCGCTGTGCTGTGGCTGGCCGAGAACGAACCGGAGACGCTGCGAGACGGCGTAGTCTGCTGGGTGCCGGACTTTCTGGCATGGCGGATGACCGGACGGCGCGTTGCGGATGTGCCGTCAGCTTCGTGGACCCCGTTTTTCAACCCGTTTGCGAGGCGCTGGTCCGGGAAAGTGGCCCAGATGGTGGGCCTGCTGGTGGAGTACCTGCCGGAGACGGCGGAGGCCGGGGAGCCTATCGGCTGTCTCTCGCGGGATGCGGCAGCCGAGCTCGGACTTCCGGAGAAGACGCCGGTGGTGGCCGGAGCCTTCGACCAGGCTGCCGCGGCCCACGGGGCGGGGGCCGCGCCGGGCGGGCGCTGGGTGCTCTCATGCGGGACAGCCTGGGTGCTCTACGCCGTGGCCTTGCGTCCCCCCCGGGATCCGGAGGGCAACCTTCCCGTCTGTTGCCACGTGCAGTCGGATGCATGGGGGCTGGTGCTTCCGTTCAGCGGCGGCACGGTGTTTGACTGGGTCAGGCGCACGTTCGGGGCGGATGGCGCTGCCTCAGAGGCGGATTCCGGCAAAGACCCTCTCATCTTCATCCCCCACCTCTACGGGGGGCTTTGTCCGGACTGGCGGGAGGAGTCAAAGGGGACGCTCGTGGGGCTGACCCTTTCGCACACGGCCGCGGACATCGAGCTTGCTGTTATGCGCGGGCTGGCGTTTGAGGCGCGGCGCAATCTGGAAGCGGCGGCGCCGCTGGCCGGCGGGCCGGAGCGGTTGCGGATGGTGGGGGGAGCTACGAAGAGCGCCCTATGGCCGCAGCTGATTGCGGACATCCTGGGCCTTCCGGTGGAGGTGTTGGACTGCGCGGAGTCGGCGTGTTACGGAGCCGCGCGTCTGGCCGCTGGCGGGTGCCCCGCCGCATGGACGGGCCGAGTTGTCCGCGTCGTTGAACCGCAGCCTTCACGCGTGGAGGCCGAGCGGGAGTTTTACGGGCGGTATCTGGACGCCTACCGGCGCGCTCTGGAGTTTTACCGGGCCTGAATCGGGCTTCGGACAGGGGGAGAGGATCTGGTAGATGACGGGCAGAGATATCCGGCTGGCGCGGCTTTTCAGCGGCGGCCGCAACGCGGTGGTGGTGGCCGTGGACCACGGGGAGTTCGACGGGCCGCTGCCGGGAATGGTGGACCTGGGGGATACGGTCCGAAGGATCGATCCGTGCGTGTCGGCCATCCTTTTGTCGCCGGGGATGCTGCGCCACACGGCGCACGCGTTCTCGGTCAAAGGCGCGCCGATGGCTGTGGTCCGCCTGAACTGGAGCACCCACTTTTGCTTTCACTGGAACTATGAGGCCGGGATCGCGGTGGAGGCATTCTCCCCGCAGGATGCGGTTGCGCTGGGAGCCGAGTGCGTGTTGATCTGTCTCACACTCAAGACCGGCGATGAGGGACGCGACGCCGCGAACGTTGAGCTGTTCTGCCGGCTGGCTGCCGAGGCGCGGCGCCTGGGCCTGCCTGTGGTGGGGGAGTATTTCCCCGCGCGCCCGGACCGTCTGAGCCCTGAGGAGTTGCACGACGAAGTGATGCGCGGCAGCCGCATCCTTGCGGAACTCGGAGCCGACCTGATCAAGACCTACTGTACTGTACGCTTCAACGAGGTGACGCAGGGCTGCCCTGTGCCCGTTCTGGGACTGGGGGCGGAGAAGACTCCGCGCCAGATCCAGGCGCTGGAGCTTGCGGAGCGGATCGTCCAGGGAGGCGGCCGCGGTGTGGTGTTCGGCCGCAACGCCGTCCAGGTGCCGGACCCGGCGGCCTTTCAACGGGCCCTGTGCGCCGTCGTGCAGGAGGGCCTGGCACCTTCAGAGGCCGCCCGCGCTTACGGGCTGCAGGACTGAAGGGGCAGAGTTAGGCCGGAGGCTCAATCAGGCACCGGCGACGGCAGCCAGTCAAACGGCGTGCGCGACTTCCTGTGGCGCTCCCTGTCAAGGGCTCGTAAGCGGGTGAAAATCGCCCTCGTTGACACCCGCCGGGCTTGCCAATATAATCGGAGGTGGTAGCCGGAACAGAGGACCGGCTGCTTTTTGTTGGCGCGGTGCCGACGTAGCTCAATGGTAGAGCAGCGGTTTTGTAAACCGCCGGTTGGGGGTTCGATTCCCTTCGTCGGCTCTCACTCTATTTTTTGGAGGCCGTCCGCGCCCACGCTCGTGCGCGGAGGTTGCAGGAAGCGGCGCGATTCCGCTAGAATGCGCCGTGCGCGGCGTTGCCCTGTACGGCAGGGCTGCGCCGGGGCGGCAGCTCCTGCCATGGGCGCAGTGACTGTTGCGGGGGGATGCCCGAGCGGCCAAAGGGAGCAGACTGTAAATCTGCCGGCGAACGCCTACAGAGGTTCGAATCCTCTTCCCCCCAGATTGTCAAAATGCAGGCGTTCCAGGCTGCCCCGTCGAGGCACCGGGAGCCTGCGGCGGCCGCGGGCCGGCGCCGGGTTGCGGAAAGAATGCCCACGTGGCGCAGGGGTAGCGCACCTCTTTGGTAAAGAGGAGGTCACGGGTCCGAATCCCGTCGTGGGCTTTTTCATTTTTCTGCACCACGCGCCGGGTTGGGCCGTCCAGCAGCCATCTTGTTCTGGAAAGAATCCGCGGGGGCGGGCTGCTCCCGGACATCTTTTTCTGGAGGATCGTAGAGGAGTTGGCAAAGCAGAAGTTTGAGCGGACGAAGCCGCATGTGAACATTGGGACGATTGGTCATGTGGACCATGGTAAGACGTCATTGACGGCGGCGATCACGGCGTATTTGGAGAAGAAGGCACTGGCGAAGTATACGCCTTATGATCAGATTGACGGTGCGCCTGAGGAGCGTGAGCGTGGTGTGACGATCAACATTTTCCATGCGGAGTATGAGACGGAGAATCGTCATTATGCTCACGTGGACTGTCCAGGTCATGCGGACTACATCAAGAACATGATCACGGGCGCGGCGCAGATGGACGGAGCGATTTTGGTGGTGAGCGCTGCGGACGGTCCGATGCCCCAGACGCGGGAGCATATATTGCTGGCGCGTCAGGTGAACGTGCCTTACATTGTGGTGTTTATGAACAAGACGGACATGGTGGATGATCCGGAGCTTTTGGATCTGGTGGAGCTTGAGGTCCGTGATCTGTTGAACAAGTATGAGTTTCCTGGGGACGATGTTCCTGTGGTGCGGGGGAGTGCTGTGAAGGCGCTTGAGGACATTCAGGCCGGGAACTTGGACAGTGAGTGGTCGAAGGCGATCGGGGAGCTGTTGGATGCTGTGGACAGCTACATACCGACGCCGCAGCGAGAGACGGACAAGCCGTTTTTGATGAGTGTTGAGGATGTGTTCACGATCACGGGCCGAGGGACGGTGGCGACGGGTCGTGTTGAGCGTGGGACTTTGAAGCTGAACGAGCCTGTTGAGATTGTGGGGATTCGGGAGACCCGTCAGACGGTGGTGACGGGGATAGAGATGTTCCGTAAGATGCTGGACGAGTGCCAGGCTGGGGACAATGTGGGGCTTTTGCTTCGAGGAGTGGAGCGCAAGGATGTAGAGCGTGGTCAGGTTATAGCGAAGCCGAAGTCGATCACGCCGCATACGAAGTTTGAGGCTGAGGTGTATGTGTTGACGAAGGAGGAGGGGGGTCGTCACACGCCGTTTTTCAAGGGGTATCGTCCCCAGTTTTACTTCCGGACGACGGACGTGACGGGGTCGGTGGAGCTGCCTGAGGGTGTGGAGATGGTGATGCCTGGGGACAATGTGCACATCATTGCGGAGCTGATTGTGCCGATTGCGCTGGAGGAAGGACTCCGGTTTGCGATCCGCGAGGGCGGCCACACCGTCGGCGCCGGAGTCGTCTCCAAGATCATCGAGTAGTGTTCAGGGATTGAGTTGCTCCGCCGCCGGCCTGCGGCGCGGCGGCGGAGCGATTCCCTGTTGTCGGGAGGACAACGTTGGCGACAGATATCAGGGTGGTCATAACGATGGCGTGCACGGAGTGCCGGGCGCGCAACTATGCGACCACCAAGAATCGCCGCAAGCAGACGGAGCGGCTGGAACTTAAGAAGCATTGCCCGGTGTGCCGAAAACATACTGTGCACCGGGAGGCGAAGTAGCTTGCCGCGTTCATCCGGGCGCGCTGCCTCCGGCGCATCCGTCTGCCGGGCGCAGGTTCTCTCCACGGAGAGTCGCAGGCCCTTAGCTCAGCTGGTAGAGCGCTGGTCTCCAAAACCAGAAGTCGTCGGTTCGAATCCGGCAGGGCCTGCCATCCCCTTTTTCAGGCGACTGACACAGGATACATCAAGGCATGGCGACTAAGATGGCTACGGCCAGGCGGGAGCCCTCGATCTTCACGAAGGCGGTGAACTACCTGAAGGAATCCTATGCGGAGACCCGCAGGGCGACCTGGCCGTCGTGGGAGGACATCCGGAGATTGACGACGGCCGTCTTCGCCGGCGTCATTTTCGTGACTCTCTACGTATACATAGTAGATTCAATCCTGGCCTACATCACGAAGACGCTCTTCGGACTGGGCCGCTGATGCCCTGCCGCAGGGCGGGAGCAGGCGGCGCGGAGCACTGACTCAGGAATGGAAAAGCACTGGTACGCGGTTCATACATACGCGGGCCACGAAAACAAAGTCAAGACGAGCATCGAGCGCCGGGCTGAGTCGCTCAACCTGAAGGACAAGATCTCCAGGATCCTTGTCCCCACGGAGCCGGAGCTTCGCACGCGCGGCGGCAAGCGAACGGAAGTTCAGCGCAAGATCTTCCCGGGATATGTGCTCATCGAGATGGTGCTGGATGAGACCACCTGGCACCTGGTGAAGAGCACGGCCGGCGTCACCGGCTTCGTTTCTTCCGGGAACAAGCCGGTGCCGATGCAGGATCGGGAGATCGAGGGCATCCTTCAGGCGGTGGACGGACCCAAGCAGCCTCCGCGCGTCAAGTGGGCGGTGGGGGATGTGGTCCGCGTGGTCAGCGGTCCCTTCGCGGAGTTCACCGGCAAGATAGAGGACGTGAACGTCCCGAAGGAGACAGTCAAGGTGCTGATCTCCATCTTCGGTCGGGACACCCCGGTGGAGCTGGAGTTCAGCCAGATTGAACGCCTGTAGCCAATCGGCTTTCTGAAGGATTGCGCGGAACGCTCCGTTGCCTGGCAGCGGAGCGTTCGGCAATTTGGGAATCCTCAGCTTGACGCGAACGCGTGTTCGCAGTCACAATCGTGCGGAGGGCAGGCCGCCGGATGACACCTTTCCAGTTCCTCGAGCGCATCCGCCATTCGCAGGGGTATTCGGGGCAGATCGTTCACGTGGAGGACATCCCGCCCCGAGACGCCCGGTATGCCGGACCGGCCCGTCCTCTGCCCGATTTGCTCCGCCGTGCCCTGCAGGAAACAGGTGTCGAGTCGCTCTACACCCATCAGGCAGCGGCGCTGGACGCCGTGAGGGCAGGCGAGAGCGTGGCTGTGGTGACCGGGACGGCCAGCGGAAAGACTCTCTGTTACAACCTCCCCGTGCTGGAGCGGCTGCTGACCAACCACTCGGCCACAGCCCTTTATCTTTATCCCACCAAGGCGCTCGCGCAGGATCAGCTGGGCAAGCTGAGACAGTTCCGCCTGCCCGGCAGGGTTAGGCTTTGCTCCTACGACGGTGACACCTCTCGGGATGATCGCGCGGCGGCCCGGCGCGCGGCCAGACTGGTGCTCTCCAACGTGGACATGCTCCATCAGGGCATCCTTCCCCATCACGCAGCCTGGGGGCGCTTCTTCCGCCGCCTGGAGTTCGTCGTGCTGGACGAGATGCACACGTACCGGGGGGTGTTCGGTTCACACGTAGGTTGCGTGCTGCGCAGGCTGCGGCGGATCTGCCGGCATTATGGATCCCGCCCGCAGTTCATCTTCACCAGCGCCACCATCGCCAATCCGCAAGAGCTGGCCCGGGGCCTAAGCGGACTGGATGTGCGCGTGATCGATGATGACGGATCGCCCCGGGGGCCGCGCAAATTCGTGTTCTGGAACCCGCCCGTGTTGGGCAACGACGGAAGGCGGCGCAGCGCCCACAGCGAAGCGACCGGGCTGTTCGCCGGGCTGGTGGCGGACGGGGTGCGCAACATCACATTCACCCGTGCGCGCCGCAGCGCGGAGCTCGTTCTGCGCTATGCCAGAGAGCAGCTGGAACATTTCGACCCGCAGTTGCGCGAGCGTGTCATGTCCTACCGGGCCGGATACCGTCCAGAGGAGCGCCGCGAGATCGAGCGTCAGCTATTCGACGGGAGCCTGATCGGCGTGGTCTCGACCGATGCGATGGAGCTGGGGGTGGATGTCGGCAGGCTGGACGCCACCGTGCTGGTGGGTTACCCCGGGACTATCTCCAGCGCCTGGCAGCAGGCTGGCCGCGCGGGACGGGGGCGCGAAGAGGCTCTCAGTGTGCTTGTGGCGCTGGAGGATCCTCTGGACCAGTATCTGATGACCCATCCCTCTTACTTTTTCGAACAGGGCCACGAGCGCGTGCTGGTCAACCCGGCCAACGAGTATATCCTGGCTCCGCATATCTGCTGCGCGGTCTTCGAGCTTCCCACCACAGAGCAGGATCTCTTGGAGTTCGGAGACAACGCCCCGGATCTCGCCTGGCGCATGTGTGCGGAGGGGGAACTCGGCTTCCGGAGTGGGAGGTTCTACTATCTTCCAGACGACTATCCTGCGGCCCAGGTAGGTATCCGTTCGTCCTCTTCCTCGCGCTTCCGGATCGTAACCCGCTCGGGGCAGGAGCTAGGCGAAGTGGACGCGGAGCGCGCATTCCGGGAGGTGCACGAGGGGGCCATTTACCTGCATCAGGGGGAGAGCTACCGCGTCGTCAGCCTGAACCTTGTCTCGCGTGAGGCGATGGTGGAGCCCGGCGAGTTCAACTATTACACGCGCGCGGCGGAGGAGGTGGACCTGAGAGTGGTCGAGGAGGTGGAGAGTGTCCCGCTGGGTGCCGCAACCGCGCATTTCGGTCGGGTGGAGGTGACCTCGCGCGTGGTTGCCTATCGCAAGATAGACCTCTATTCGGATTCTGTGCAGGCAGTGGTGGATCTGGACCTGCCGGAGCAGAGCTTCCTGACGGAGGGAGTCTGGTTCACCGTCCCTCACCGGCTGGTGCGGCGGCTCAGCGATGATGGGTTCGACCTGATGGGCAGCATCCATGCCATCGAGCACGCTGCCATTGGGTTGACACCGCTGGTGGCATCCTGTGACCGGTGGGATGTGGGGGGTATCTCGCATCCCTATCATCTGGACTCCGGAGGACTGGCGACGGTGTTCATCTACGACGCGTATCCTGGCGGTGTGGGTATCGCAAGCGCGTGCTATCTGAGGCTGAAGGATCTGCTGACGGAGACCCTAGAGCTTCTGCGCGATTGCCCGTGTGAGGACGGATGCCCGTCCTGCATTCACTCGCCCAAGTGCGGCAGTGGGAACGAACCGCTGGACAAAGCGGGCGCGCTGCGGCTTCTGGGACTCATCCTTTCCGGCAAGCGGGATGAGGAAGGCATCCTGGCGGAATGACCTGTGCTGGATGGTTGTCGGCAGTCTTCTCCAGAAGCCCCCTCAAGCAGCCGACCCAAGCCGCCTCCAGCTCCGCGTAGTCTTCTTCCGCCATCCTCAAGTGGCCCCAAAACCAGCGGAGGACGAAACTCATCTTCGCCCCCCTTCGTGGCAACTGAAGGTGTTTCGGCAGTCTCAGGCCGCCTCGGTCCCGGATGCCGCGGCAGTTGCCTCCTCCCTCTTTGCGTCGGCACGACACACGCCGCCACACACTTTGCACACCGGGCCTTCGTATTCAAGGCATTGCTGGAACCCGCACGACTGGCAAGTGGCCACCGTCACCACCGAGTGCCAGCACACAGGGCAGGTCACCTGCATTCAGAAGTCTCCTTCCCGTTTCCCTTCCCCGAGCCAACAAGCCGGGAAAGGGGCCATTCAAGTTCGTTTGACGCCGCCATCACATAGATACTGGCGATCATTCCCAGCGCTCTCGGCCAGAGGGACCCCCAGGCCACACGCTGCCCCTCGTCGGTCAGATTGAAGCACCCGCAGCTTATGTCCAGCCCGCGGATGATGGCGCTGGCCATCGCAGCCATGAACATTGCGTACAGGCCGGCGGACACCAGCGCGGCCCCCGGCACCAGTGCGCCCGCCACCAGACAGACACCGGTCACGAGCTGCACCCACGGCAGGATGACGGCGAACGGATAGAGCAACATCCGCGGGAGTATGCGGTAGTTCTCCACCGCATCCACAAACAGTTGTGAGCCGTTCAGCTTGTCGTAACTTGCGTAGATGAAGACGGCTCCCAGCGCGAGCCTGCCGCCAATGGCAAGCGTTTGACGGACCCGATGCGGGAACATCACGGCGATTCCCCCTTCGCAATCTCCATCCCCGCCGCCAGCCAGGAGGGATAACCGTCCGTGAAGACATAGACCTTCTTCCATCCCCGATCCTTAAGCCACGCGCTGAGTTTCTCCGATGCCTCACACTCCTCGCCATCACAATAGACGATGATCTTGCGGTCCGGCGGGATCTCGCGGCGCAGCGCCGGCAGATGCCGGTCGCGCTCAAGAAGCGGGACGTTCAGGGCTCCCGGGATATGGCCATACTCGTATTCATCTGCAGGCCGAGCATCAATGAAGGTCGCATCTTTGCGATCGAACGCCTCCCATACCTGGACGAAGTCCAGTGGCTCGCCCGGTGGAGAAGGCGGAGGGCTTAGGACCGGCACACCTCCCGGCAGAGCGGACGTCACTGCCACCGCCAGAATCACCGAGACCAGAACAATGCCGGCAGCTCCGGCAAGGGTGGAGCGGACGCGGCTGTTCATCTCCAAGGGCCCGGCCGGCCTACTCCACCACCGACCCGATGACGCGTACCACCACCAGTGGCTGGACGGTCAGGTCCGTGCGGATCTGGATCATCTCGTAGATGCGGCCCGGCTTCACGCCCGTGGGGTCAACCTTGACGTGCAGCTCCCACGCCCCGGGCACGGATTTCGAGCGTTGCGGCTGGCCCACCGTAATGAACGGAGCGCGCGCATCCACGCTGCGGATGGTAAACTTGGCGGGATTCTCCGGCTTGAGCACCACCGTCTGCTGGAAGGTGCGGCCCTTCTTCAGCGTGCCGAAGTTGATGCTCTGGGGAAAGACCTCCACGGAAGGCTTTACATAGCCCACCACCATCAGCTGCACCGCGCGGTTGCCGGGGTCGTTGGTCTCCACGGTGATCGTCTTGGTGATCTTGCCCCGGAAGCTGCCGGAGTTGAACTTGGCGCGGATCTCCGAGGACTCGCCCGGCTTGAGGGACCGCTTGAGGGCGGTGGCGTTCGTGCACCCGCAGGAGGTGTGGATGTTCCCGATGGTCAGTTCCTGATCGCCTGTGTTCCGGAAACGGTAGACCAGGTCCACTGACTTGCCCTGCCCCAGCGTGCCGAAGTCCACCTGGGTGTTCTCGAACGTAATCTTCGGCGCGGCGATGGCCGCTCCGGCGGCAAGCGCCGTGGCCACACACAGCGCTGCAACCAGAAATCTCCTTGCAATCGCTTTCACGGGAGAGATCATCGTCAGCCGGCTCCTTTCTCCACCCACCCGCACGGCGAAGCGCCGCTCTTGCGGAGGATGGTTTCCGTGTATTAGACGCGCCCGCAAGCGCTGCGGCTTCCACCGGATACCTACCACATCCCCCCTGACGCCGTCAACGGCGTGTCGCCCGGTGCAGTGCCTCCCGTAGTGGGCGGTGAGGTTGCTGACTACGCTCGTCGAGTAGCGCGCCGCAGGCGCGCATATGAAGACCTCAGACTGCAAGCTGTGGTTTCGACTCGTCCGCCTGCGGCGGACGGCTCAACCACCGTAGGGCTGTCTCGTTATTCACCCCATATCCCGACCCGTCAGCGCATCGCTCCCGGCGCGCTTGACCCCGGCCGGGTCTATTGCCTAAAATGTGGCGCCGGGCCGCCCCGCAGGGCAAAACGGCCGATGCGGCGACTGGAGGTCTCGTCTCCTTGAAGCTTACCCTTGAAGAGGTCTCGAACGTGGCTGTCCTGGCCCGCCTGGCGCTTCCCGAGGAAGAGCTGCGCAGGCTGGCCGGCCATCTGAATCAGATCATCGAGCACTTCGCGGCGCTCCAGGAACTGGATACCACGGATGTGGAACCCACGGAGCGCGTCCTGCCGATGGTCAATGTCTACCGCGAAGACGTCGCTCTTCCCGGCCTGGATCGCGAGGAAGTGCTGCGCGGCGCTCCGCGGTCCAATGGCGAGGCGTTCCTGGTTCCCCGCGTTGTGGACACGGCGGACGGCAAGGACTGCGGGCAGTGAGGGGCGAGGAGAGCCAATGACGCGCGACATCGAAAACATCCAGACCGCCTGGCAGGCATCCGAAGCGCTCCGTTCGGGCCGCATCTCTGCCCGCGATCTGACACGCGCCTGCCTGGAGCGCATCGCCGCGCTGGAGCCGTCGCTTTCGGCGTTTCTGGCTCTAACCGAAGAGATAGCTATGGAGGCAGCCGCGCGTTTCGATGCCAACCCGGCCGCCTTTCCCGACCCGCTGGCAGGGGTGCCGGCTGCGGTGAAGGACAATATGTGCCTGAAGGGCGTGCCCTGCACCTGCGCCTCGCGCATCCTGGAGGGATGGGAGCCTCCCTACAATGCCACCGCCGTCCAGCGCATTCTGGACCGGGGAGGGGTCATCTGCGGCAAGACAAACCTGGACGAGTTCGCGATGGGGTCCTCCACAGAGAATTCCGCATTCAAGGTGACGCGCAATCCCTGGAACACCTCCACAGTGCCTGGCGGCTCGAGCGGAGGGTCTGCGGCTGCGGTGGCTGCGGGACAGGTGTTCTATGCCCTCGGCTCAGATACCGGGGGGTCCATTCGCCAGCCGGCCTCCTTCTGCGGGATTGTGGGTGTGAAACCCACATACGGCCGGGTGTCGCGGTACGGACTGGTGGCTTATGCTTCCAGTCTGGACCAGATTGGCCCGCTCACGCGTGATGTCAGGGACGCTGCGCTGGTGTTGAACATCATCTGCGGGCACGATCCTCTGGACTCCACCAGCTATCCCGGCGAATCGCCGGACTTCACACAGGCTCTCGTGCGGGATGTGCAGGGCATGACGGTGGGGCTGCCGCGGGAGTTCTTCGCTCAGGGTGTGCGGGAAGACGTGGCCCAGGCCGTGCAGGAAGGGGCCCGGGTGCTGGAGAAAGCGGGCGCGAAGATCCGGGAAATCTCCATGCCCAACGTGGGCTACGCGCTCCCGGTCTACTACATCATCGCGCCGGCGGAGGCCAGCTCCAACCTGGCGCGCTACGACGGAGTGCGTTACGGCCACCGCTCCGGCGCAGCTTCGGACCACGTGGATATGTTCATGCGCTCGCGCGCGGAGGGTTTTGGTGCGGAGGTCAAACAGCGCATCATGATCGGGACCTACGCGCTTTCGGCCGGATACTACGATGCCTATTACCTGAAAGCCCAGCAGGTGCGCACCCTTCTGCGACGCGACTTCGACCGGGCCTTTCAGGAGTGCGATGTGCTGCTGACACCCACATCGCCCACGCCTGCCTTCGCAGTGGGCGAGCGCGCGGACGATCCCTTCCAGATGAAGCTGGCCGATGTCTGCACCATCCCGGTGAATCTGGCGGGCATTCCGGCGCTCAGCCTGCCCTGCGGGCTGGTGGACGGTCTTCCCGTGGGAATGCAGATCATGGCCCGGCCATTCGACGAGGAAACCATGCTGCGCGCGGCCTACACCTTCGAGCAGGCCACCGAATTCCATCGCCTCCGGCCCGCCATATAGTCGGGTGCGGCAGGTGGATTTCAGATTGGCGGAGACGAATTTGGCTGTTGATATTGCGGAGAGCGGGTTCGAAGCCGTCATCGGCATGGAGGTCCATGCCGAGCTTCTGACCCGCAGCAAGATGTTTTGCTCCTGCAGCGCCGAGTTCGGCGGCGAACCGAACACGCGCTGCTGTCCGGTGTGCCTGGGGCTGCCCGGGTCCCTTCCGGTGGCGAACCGGCAGGCCGTGGAGTTCGTGGTTCGCGCCGCCATGGCGCTGAACTGCGAGATCAACCGGGAGACCTTCTTCCACCGAAAGAACTACTTCTATCCGGACCTCCCCAAGGGCTATCAGATCTCCCAGTACGGCGACACCCCCATCGGCGTCCGAGGCTGGATTGAGATCGAGACGGAAGACGGCACAGTCAAGCGCATTGGGATACGCCGGGTGCACTTGGAGGAGGATACAGGCAAACTGCTGCACTCCTCCCCTTCTGAGAGCGAGGTGGACTACAACCGTAGCGGCGTCCCGCTGATGGAGATCGTCACGGAGCACGATCCGCGGCCCGGCTTCGATCAGATCAACACGGCTTACGAGGCGCGTGAGTACATCATGCAGCTTCGTCAGATCCTGCTGTATCTCGGGGTCTGCGATGGCAAGATGGAGGAAGGGTCTCTGCGCTGTGAGCCGAATGTATCGGTCCGGCCTGCCGGGTCCCGGGAGTATGGCACCCGTACCGAGCTGAAGAACCTCAATTCCTTCCGTTCGGTGTACCGGGGGCTGGAATACGAAATCCGCCGGCAGATCGAGACCATCCGGAGCGGTGGAGTGGTGGTCCATGAGACGCGCCGCTGGGATGAGGAGAACGAAGTCACCGCTCCCATGCGCGGAAAGGAACTGGAGCAGGAGTATCGTTACTTCCCAGAGCCGGATCTTCTGCCTTTTCGGTTCGAGGAAGCGCAGCTGGAGCAGTTGCGCCGCGAGCTTCCCGAACTACCGCTGCAGCGCCGGCGGCGGTTCGAGGAGATGGGGCTTTCTCGCGCCGATGCGGCTACTCTGACATCGGAGAAGGCCATCGCGGACTGGTTCGAGGAGGCGGCGCGCGACTACGGCGACCCGAAGCCCATCGCCAACTGGGTGCTGTCCGAACTGCTGCGGTTGCTGAACCAGGCCGGAGAAGGCATTCAGTCGTGCAAGGTTCGCCCCGCTCAGCTAGCCTCGCTTGTCCGCCTTATAGACGACGGGACAATCAGCGGGAAGATCGCCAAGGGAGTTTTCGAGGAGATGTTCCGCACCGGGAGGGATCCCGGCCAGATCGTGGAGGCGAGCGGGCAGACGCAGATCTCGGATGAGGAGGCCATCCTGTCTGTGGTCCGTAAGGTTATCGCCGGGAACGAGCGTGTGGCGGCGGATGTGCGGGGAGGAAAAGAGAAATCCATCGGATTCCTGGTGGGGCAGGTCATGAAGGAGACGGGGGGACGCGCCAACCCGCGCCTTGTGAACGAATTGCTCCGCCGCGAGCTGGGCGCCGGCTGAGGCGGCAGGACCGCCCGGCATGAGCGGGCGAGCGGTGCGGACGGCCCTGGCGATGGCGGGAGCGGTGGCCATTGTCGGACAACTCGCCGCATACACAGTGCTTGCCCGGCTGGATCCCGCGGGGGTATCGCGGCGCGTCTGGCAGACCGACCTGGACGGCGGCCACGTACGCATCACTCATCCCGGCAACTGGAAGCTCAGTGCGTCCTCTCGCGGGCCGGATTTCCGGGTGGTTATGGAAGGTCCCGGAGGCGTCCGGATGGAGGTTTCGGGCAGCCCGGTGCTGAAGGCCGTGTCTGAGGCGCCGGAAGAGGGAGCGGATGTTATCCAGACGCCTCTGCAGCGTGCGCACCGGGCGCTCCAGCCGGTGGCCCGCCGGGGATTGCAGCGCTTCAGCGAGGGAAAGCCGGTTGGGTCCGGCGCTCTGGGGCAGGAGAGTCTGCTCAGCTTCTATTCCGCCATACGCGGCGGGCAGAAGGTGAGGGGTTTCCGGCATACCTGCATCGGCAAGCAGTGGGTATGGAGTGTACAGGGGGAGTGCCCTGCCCGAATCTGGGGTCGGGTCGCTCCCCTTCTGGACCGCGTGGTGCGTCAGATGGAGCTCCCGTAGAGTGTCCGTCGTCTGCCAGTGGTGCGGGATGGAATCGGAGGACGAGCATCAGTGCTCGTGGTGCCGACGGATGATCGTGCCTCCCCCCGCGCCGCCACCGCCCACCCCGCAGGGCGCAGCGGATGATGAGGATCAGGCGGCCCCGGCGTTCATCGCCCCGCTGCCGGAGAGGCTGGAGCGGTTTGCTTCCGTGGTCCTGCCGCTGATGGCGCTTGGCGTTGCCTGGACTCGATGGACCGCCGTTCCGCTGCCTGTGGCGGCGGCCTGCGCGTCGCTGACGGCGTGCTTCTTTCTGTCGGTATATCAGCTGGTGCAGAGTGTGGACGAACGCCTTGCGCCGGTGGGGCTTTCTGTGCCTCTGGCGCTGATGTTTGGTCCGCTCTCTGCTGCGGTGGTGTTCGTGGTCATCTTCCTGGTGACGGGCCGGCGGGATGCTCTGACGCCTTTCGGGTTGCTGGTGGTTCATTCTGGGGTCGTGCTTCTGATGGCGTATGCCAGGGCTCCGGAGGCCGGGGAGGCGCTGCGCCGGGCAGGGCTGTTCACAGGGGCGGATGTCATGGGACTGGCGTATCTGGCGGGGATTGCGGGATGGGCGCTGGCTAACTTCTGGCGCCCGCTGGACGAATAGACGGGGTCTGGAAGTCGGGGATGTCTGAAGGCGAACTGAAGCTTGCAGTGATCGGGGCGGGAAGCTGGGGCACGGCGTTGGCGCGCATCATGTGTGGCAGTGGATGCGAGGTCTTCCTCTGGGCGCGGAACGCGGAGATGGCGGATGAGCTCCAGACCGTTCGGGAGAACCGCCGTTATCTTCCCGGTTTTCCGTTTGAGGATGATCTAATCGTCACCGCGGATATGGAGGAGGCGGCCGGGGGAGCGGATGTCATCATTGTGGCCGTTCCTTCTTACGCCGTGGCGGAAGTCACGGAGCTCCTGGCCGGAGTGGTGAAGCCGGGGGCCTATATCGTCAGCGCGTCCAAGGGGCTTGACAGCGAGACCGGGAGGCGGCTAACGCAGGTCATTGGGGATGTCATCCCGGAATGCCGTGAGTCGCTGGCTGCTCTGTCCGGCCCCAACCTCGCCGTGGAGCTTGCGGCGGGGGCACCGACGGCCGGAGTCATCGCCTCGACCGATGCGGAGGTGGCGCGCTTCTGCCGCGTGGTGTTGGGAGGGCCCACGTTCCGTCTGTACACCAGTCCGGACGTCATCGGTGTGGAGCTGGGCGGCGCGCTGAAGAACGTGATGGCCATCGGAGCCGGCATCTGCGATGGGATGGGCTTCGGCGACAACGCCAAGGCCGCGCTGCTCACGCGGGGACTCGCCGAGATGATGCGCCTGGGGGAGGCTCTGGGAGCACGATCTTCCACGTTCAGCGGACTGTCCGGGGTGGGGGACCTCATCGCGACCGCCTCCAGCCGCCTCAGCCGCAACCTGCGCGTGGGGCTGGCTCTGGGACAGGGCCGGAGCCTGGATGAGGCGCTTGCCGAGATCTCCCAGGTCGCGGAGGGCGTGCCCACCACCCGGGCCGTTATGAAGCTGGCGGAGCAGACCGGCGTGGATGTTCCCATCTGCGCTGAGATCCACGCCACGCTGTTCGAGGGCCGGTCTCCGGAGCAGGCGCTGCGAAATCTCATGGCGCGCACCTGGAAAGACGAGTAGCTCCAGAAGCGCATCCGGGCCCCGCTCCGCCAATTCCCGTATTATTACCGGGACCGCTCCTTGCCTTGGCTGTGGGACAACCCCAGTGGACGCATTTCGCCGAAGGACCCCGGCCGCCCCGTGCGCCGGAGGGATCCGGAAGCAGAGTCGGGGGTTTCTCCAGAGATGATCTGCAAGTGCGGTAGGCCCATCGAGAACGTTCCGGAGCACCTGAAGCATCTCGCTATTTGGGTGTGCCGGGAATGCAGCAATGCTCCTCCTTCCAGCGGGGTGGTCGCCATCGGTCCCAGCGGAGAACTGGAGGTGGACGCCGACAGCCGTCCCAAGTCTGTGCCGAGGGCGATTCACGCCGCCTGAAGGGCATCGCCCGCCAGTCTTTTCTCTCAGCACCATCCCTCCGTAACTCCGGACACGCCACCCTCCTGCCCTGAAGTCCCCCGGGGCAGGAGGGCTTTTCTTTTGCGTCCAACTTTAGAGGGTGCGCCGCCGGCTGCTCGCATCCTGCGGGCGAGCCCGGACGGCGCGCGAAGGAGTGTGGCGGATGAGAAGTGGCACCAGAGTGGCCCTGATGGCCGCCGTGGCGCTCATTGTGTCCGTGCCGGGTCTGGCCGATTCCGGGAGCTGGGATTCCTGGCTGCTGCATACCGACGGCGGAAAGAGCCTGAAACAAGTCTGCGCGCAGGAGGGCTGGCGCTGCGTGCGCCTGAAAGAGCCGTTCCGGGGAAGCGACCAGGGCGCGTGGCTCAGAGCAGATGTTGTCATCCCCCCTCAAGTGGATGGCACGGACGTCGAAGGACGCGCTGTCGGACTGAAGCTGAATTCGGACTTCGGCGGCGAGATTTACGTCAACGGACGCCTGCAGAGCCGCTACGACAACGACCACGCCGGGATGGCGCTACTGTCGCGTTCTGCCAGAGCCGGGCAGACCGTGCCCGTCGCCATCCGCGTATTCCGGGATGTGCAGGACGCAGGCAAGGAGCAGTCGCTGAGCGAAGCTGACTTCACGATTGTGGAGCGCAGGCGGGCGCAGGAGCGGACGCTCATCCGGCTGGACGCCTCGCACCGGTCCGGGCGTCTGCCGGATGGTCTCATCGGGCTGAGTCAGGGAGCGGGTCTGCCGGTATACAGCGACGAGATCGCCGCCCGCTTCCGGCAGATCGGAGTGCGTTGGTTCCGCATGGACAACATCCTCACCAACGCCGTGCGCCGGGACGGCAACGGCAGGCTGGTGTACGACTGGAGCGACCTGGACCGCCGCCTGGAGTTCATGGAAAAGCTGGAGTGTGAGTTCATCGCCTGCGCCTCTTATATGCCTCAGGCTCTGGAGGCTATCCCCGATCCGGACCGCCACGCCCCGCCGGCGGATTTCGCTGAGTGGGAGGAGCTCTGCTATCAGGCGGCCCGGCACGCGCGGGAATCCGGACGGCGCATCCGCTACTGGGAGGTCTGGAACGAAGCTAACAGCGGCTGGCTGAAAGCCGCTCCCGGCCTCACTCCCCTCCAGACGTATCTCAGACTGTATGACGCCACCTGGAAGGGTGTGCGCCGGGCGGACCCGGAGGCGTTGATCGGCGGTCCCTGCAACGCAAGCGGTCCCTGGGACGCCTCCCCGGAGCGGGGATATGCGGTCAATGGAGAGACATACATGAGGGGTCTCCTGGAGCACTGCGAGAAGACGGGCGCCCCGCTCGATTTCATCTCCTGGCACGAATATTTTCACCCGCCCGGCATCTTCCGCGAGGAGGCCGAGGTGACGCGGCAATACTTGAAGGACTATCCCCGCGCGGCTCGCGGCGTGCGGGAGTTCATGGTCACCGAGTGGAATTACTCCTGGTGGCACGACTGGCCGCAGGACAACGAAATCGGGGCGGCCTGGATGGTCAACTCCTTGCTGCGGGGAATGATGCCGGCGGGAATCGCCAAGCCGTGTTTCTTTCTGGCGATGGACTTCGGCGGGTCCGACGAGTTCAAGGGAGAATGGGGGATGCTTCTGGGTTCAGGGCGGCCAAAAGCCGTGTTCAATGCTGCCCGGCTTCTGGCCATGCTTCCCCGCCGGGCTGTCCCTTGCGATCTGAATGATCCGGAGCTTGCAGTGCTCGCCGCAGTGGATGAGGCCACCGGGAGAACTGGGGTGCTGCTCCTGAACTTCGCGGAGCGCTATGGCGTTGAGCGGATGGTGAGGCTGCGGGTGGACAGCCTGGACTCGCGTTTGCGGGGGGGGCGGCTGCGCGTCTGGACCGTGGACCGCGAACGCTCCAACGCTTTTCATGACCGAGACCGTGCAGAGCTGGAATGCGTCCTGGACCGCCCCGGCGCTGTAGGCGGCCGGGTGGTGCAGGATCTCTCGCTCCCAGCGAACTCGGTCACGCTGGTGGAGCTTCTTCCTCCCGAAGAGAGGGACGAATGAACGCTCTCGACGCAGCATCAATCATAAGAAGGGCCGCCGGGCTGGATGGGCTTCCCGCGATGGAGACCGTTCCACGTCTTGCCGCAATGGGCTGCCAATCCCTGGAGCTGATTCTGGGAAGCCCCGGCCATTTCGATCACACCGATCCCTGCGCTGTGAAGGCGATTGTTCGCCTGGCCAGAGACTGCGGGGTCAGTTTTCCATCCGTCCATCTGCCGTTCGGAGAGACCCTGGACCTCAGCAACCCGGACCCTGCCGCCCGCGCCGGGGTCGAGGATGTCCAGCGAGCCGCGCTCGACGTGGCCGCCTCACTCGGCGCAAGGGTGGCCGTTGTGCATCCGGGCTATTTCCAGGGCCTTGAGGGCCGACGCGAGCGGTTGGACATCGCCGCGGATGCGATGGCCCGGCTTGCGGAGTATGCGGCGGCCGCCGGTGTGAGGCTGGCCGTGGAGAATATGCTCGGCGGCTTCCTGGGCAACCGTGAGGATGAACTGGCTACAGTTGTATCGCGCTGCGATCCGGCCTGGTGCGGCTACTGTTTCGACAGCGGGCACGCCCATCTGTTGGGCCGCGCCGCGGAGCTTGCCGCCGCGATGCTGCCGCGTGCTTTCACCACACACCTGCACGACAACACCGGCCTGGACGACAGGCATCTGTTTCCGGGGATGGGTACAATAGACTGGTCCGCAGTGGGCCGTGCCTACCGGTCGAGCGGAATGCGTGCCAGTCTTCTGGTGGAGTCCTCGAATGTGCTGGACCGGCGTTGGTCAGACTCCGCTTGGCGGGTGGTACGGTTGCTCGGTCTGGATCACTGCGAAATGCAAAACTCAGAGGAGAAAAACTCTTAAGATTATGTCTGGTATTCTGTCCGACTCTCAGATTCAGGAAAAACTGGCCTCCCTGACTGGATGGAGACAAGAAGGAAAGGAGATAGTCCGAACTTACGAGTTCCCCACTTTCCCGGAGGCCATTGCGTTTGTGGACCGCGTGGCCCAGGCTGCAGAGGAGGCCAATCATCATCCCGACATAGACATCCGCTACACCCGCGTGACTCTGCGGCTTACCAGTCACGACAGCGGTGGGTTGACCGAGCGGGATTTCGCCCTGGCGGAGCGGGCGGACGCTCTGGCCTGAGGAGCGGATGCAGGCGCGGACATCTCCGGAACAGCTCCTTGGGGTGGATCTGGGGGGCACCAAGACGGCGCTCATCGCCGGAGACGCATCCGGAGCGATACTGGGCAGGGTGGAGTTCGCCACCCGTGCCGAGGACGGCTATTTGCAGTGGTTGGCAAGGCTTCGGAGCGCCTATGGAAACCTCCAGGCCGTAGCCGGAGAGTGGCGCGCTGTCAGGGGGGGCGTGAGCTGCGGAGGACCGGCCGACTGGAGCGCGGGCCGGCTGAAGTCCCCACCCAACCTGCCGGGCTGGACGGGTGCGCCGCTGCGCGATGACCTGGCGGATATCACCGGCCTTCCTTTCCGCATGGAGCACGACGGCCGAGCGGGTGCGCTGGCTGAGGCGCATTTCGGAGCGGGGCAGGGATGCTCCGAACTGATCTTTCTGACATTCGGAACGGGCATCGGAGCAGGGATCATTTCGGGCGGACGGTTGATCCGCGGAGCGGCTGGCTCCGCCGGTGAGATCGGCCATGTCCGGCTGGCAAAGGACGGTCCGGAAGCCTACGGGAAGCGCGGTTGTGTGGAATCCTTCGCAAGCGGAACGGGCATCGGGCGGCTGGCTGCACGGCTCTTCCCTGAGCGATTCGACGCGGAGACGTCCGCGCAGCGCGTCATCGAATTGGCTAAGTCGGGCGATCCGGATGCGGCAGCAGTTCTTCGCGAGTCCGCGCGTAGGTTGGGCGAGGCTATGGCCATCCTGGCCGACCTCTTCAACCCGCAGATCATCGTGCTGGGAAGCCTGGCGCGACGCGTGCCGGAATGGTACCTGGAGACGGCTTTGGACGTCATGCGCGGCGAGGCCCTTCCTGAGACTTCCGAAGGATGCAGGGTGGTTCCATCGGGTCTGGGAGAACGACTGCAGGATTTGGCCGCCCTCTGCGCGGCTATGGAAGGAGTCGGCCCTGCATGACCTCAGACCGGCCGGCCGCACGGTCCCTCGCGGAAGGCGCGCCACCGGCGGAGATGGCTGCGGCGCTTGACGGCTGGTTCCGTCGCTCGGCCCGCCGTCTGCCCTGGCGGGAGACGCCCACTCCCTACCGTGTCTGGATCGCCGAGGTGATGTTGCAGCAGACCACCGTGGCTGCCTGCATTCCCCGCTTCGAGCGGTTCATCCGCCGATTTCCGGACATACGGATCCTGGCGGCCGCGTCGCTGGAGGATGTTCTGTCGGAATGGGAGGGGCTGGGTTACTACAGCCGCGCCCGCAATCTCTGGAGCGCGGCCAGGATGATCGTCGACAACCACGGCGGCGAACTGCCCTCGGACATTGAGACTCTGCGGGCCCTGCCGGGCATCGGCGAATACACGGCGGGCGCCATCCGAAGCATCGCCTTCGATCTTCCTGCCGGTATGGTGGACGCGAATATCCGGCGGGTGCTGGGCCGCGTTGCCGGCATCGAGCCATCCGACGCCGCAGCCGAGCGCAGAGTGCGGGAGCTATGCCTGTCCCTTTCCGCATCCGGCTCGCCGCGCATCGTGAATCAGGCCCTGATGGAGCTGGGCTCGCTGGTGTGCTTCCCGCGAACTCCCCTTTGCGGCGAATGTCCGTTCCGGCCCTTGTGCCGCGCCAGGCTGGAAGGAAAGTTCGATTGCTGGCACGGCTCCCTTCCGAAAGAGGCCCGCTTGGTGCAGGTGGAAGAGGTGTGTATCACCGCATCGGTCGAGGAAAACTGGTTGATCTCGCGTCCCTGTGATGGTCGGTGGCGAGGGATGTGGGAGTTTCCGCGCGCGCGCCTGGACGATGGCTTCGCCGCTCCCGCCGAGGTCGCCCGCAGCGTGATGGAGCGGGATTTCGGCGTGGCCCCTGTGAGCCTGCAACATACGGGCTCCTTGAGATACCGGGTAACCGTGCATGACACACATCTGCACGTTGTCTCCGCAATCCTGCCCTCCGAGCCCGAGGTTGCCCTGCGCGAATGGAGGCTGGTCCCTTCCGCCGGACTGGTGTCCATCCCGCTTCCCAGCCCCATGCGCCGCATTGCCCGTTCCCTGATTTCGCACAGACTTGCCGGACTCAATACGCATGGAAGAGAAGGATCCTGAAGAGCGATGAGCATCCCCGGAATCCCTCCTTACCGTCCCCGCCCCCAGCTGCCTACGGAGTATGTGGCCATCGGCATCGTCCATCATCAGGGTCGAATCCTGGTGGCGAGGCGCAAGAAGGGGTTCTTCCTCGGAGGCTACTGGGAGTTCCCTGGCGGAAAGCGCGAGCCGTTGGAGTCCTACGCCCAATGTGTGGTGCGCGAGCTCCGGGAGGAGACGGGCATCGAGGTGCGCATCGTTCGCGAGCTGCTCCCCGTCCGCCACGATTACCGCAGGAAGCGTGTGGTGCTGCAACCGTATCTGTGCGCCCTGGTCTCAGGAGAAGCACGCCCGCTGGCATCTGATGAGGTCCGCTGGGTCACGCCGGAGGAACTGAGTCGCCTGAAGGTGCCGCCCGCCAGTGTTCCCCTGGTGGAGCGCATCGTCTCCGGTTTGGATCTGGCCACCGGCGAGCCGGGCCCGCGGGATCCCGTCTGAGCGCCTCCTCTGTTATCCACGATCGCAAAGGCAAGGGGGCGCTGCCTGCAGACAGCGCCCCCTCGTCCAGTCAAACATCTTGCCCCTTCTCAGGGAATGCGAACCTCCACCAGCGACTGCGCGTCGCCCCTCCGGATGACAATGCGCGCGGTGTCACCGGACTTTAGTCCGCGCACGGCCCGGTTGAAATCCGCCACCGTGTTCGTCGCGACTCCGTTCACTCGCTGGATGACGTCGCCGCGGCTGATCCCCGCCCGCGCGGCGTTGCTGCCGGGCGTCACTGATGTGACCACCACGCCCCGGACGTCCTGACCAATGCCGTATTCACTGCGCGTGCTGTTGTTCAAGGGCGAGACGGATATGCCAAGCTCCTCCGTCCGAGGAGTCTCTTCGTTCCCGGGCAGTGTCGTCGGCGGTGATCCTACGGTTACTTCCAGGGTCTTACGCTCTCCGCCGCGCACGACAACCACCTTCACCTTGCTGCCTGGAGCGGTCCGGGCCACGGCGTCACGCAGCGCAAGTCCGCTCTCGATAGGCTTGCCGTCGAACTCCACAATGACATCCTCCACCTGGATGCCCGCCTCGGCAGCAGGGGTTCCGTCCGTCACGGAGCGGATCAGCGCGCCCTTCTCCACACCGTAAGACTTGGCCATCGCCGGCCTCACGTCCACCGGAACGACACCCAGGAACCCACGGTTTACCTTGCCGTGCTTGACTAACTGCTCCAGGACGAACTTGGCAGTGTTGCTGGGAATGGCGAAGCCCAGCCCGACGTTACCGCCCGTCGGCGAGGCGATGGCCACATTGATGCCGATGACCTCGCCCTGCAGATTAAGCAGCGGTCCGCCGCTGTTCCCCGGATTGATGGATGCATCCGTCTGGATGAGGCTGGCATAGTAGCGGCCCGGTCCCTCGGAATCCGGGATGGACATCTCGCGCTCCAGGGCGCTGACCACCCCCACGGTGAGGGTGTTGCTGAAGCCCAGAGGGCTGCCGATCGCGATGGCCCACGCTCCGGGTCGGACCTTCGAGGAGTCTCCCAGTTTCGCTGTAGGCAGGTTGTCGGCCTCGATCTTGACCACGGCCAGGTCCGTCGCGTAGTCCCGCATCACTTTGCCCGGGAACTCCCGTCCGTCGAAGAGCGTGACCGTTACGTTTTCCGCGCCACCCACTACGTGGTCGTTGGTCAGGATGTACCCGTCAGACCTTACGATCACTCCGGAGCCGCCCACAGTCTGTGTACGAGGGGTGACTCTGGGTGAGCCGAAGGGAAGATCCCCGAATGGCCAGTTGCGGAAGATATCGGGCAGGTCCAGCGAAGCGGTGCGTGAGGTCCGCTCAGCCGAAATGCTCACGACAGCCGGCTCAACCGCTTCCGCCACGGCGGTGAATCCGTCCTGAAGCTGAGCCAGAGCGCCGAGCGCCGGCGAGGTAGCCTGGGCATTGGCCGGCGGATTTGGCTTCAGAACAAAAGGAGCTCCGGCTGCGGCCACAGCTACCAGAGCTCCCACCAGCATCCACAAACCCGCCTTCCGGGCGCGTCCATGAATCGTCATTTTCTGTTGTTTCCTCCGTGAAGAAGTCCAGAATGCTAGCGTGCGCCGAAAGCGCTGTCCGAGACGGGAACCAGGATGGCCGACGTCATTGATGCGGGCGACGCGAGGACCGGTTCAATCGCCGGCCCCGCTCCCGGCAGCTCCGCAGGGTTTGCTGAGGCCGAGATCAGCTTCTCAATGGCGCGGTCCTGGGCCATCTCGGGAAGCGTCACGGTTTGCGCGGTCTGAGTGATGCGCTCCGCCACCGGATCCTGCCAGTGATTCGCCTGGGGCAGATGTCCCACTGAGATTGCCAGCAGCACAGCGCACACCCCCACCGCCGCGGCAGCGGGCTGCAAATGACCTCCCAGCCGCTCCAGCAGCCACGCGCTGAAGCGCGCGCTTGCAGGAGTCTCCACCTGCGCCACCGCCGCCAGCAGACGCGCCTCCAGGTCTGCTGCGGGACGCACCGGCGTCAGGCGTGCCATGGCCGCTTTCACCTGCCGGATATCCTCCATCTCGGCGGAGCATCGCGGGCAGCTTCGCAGGTGCTCCCGGATGGCCAGCATCTCCGACCCCGGCAGCTCCCCGTCCAGATACGCTGAGATCAGTCTCGATGTGCGTCCACAGTTCATCTCTTTAACCGTCACACTTCCTCGTTCAGAAACCGTTCCAGGCTTCCGAGCTTCTTCTTCATGGCCTGCCGCCCGCGGTGGATGCGGGACCGGACCGTCCCGATGGAGCACTTCATCACATCGGCGATCTCTTCGTAAGACATCCCTTCGATGTCCGCCAGAATCACCGCGATGCGGAACTCCTTGCGCAGGCCCGAAAGCGCCTCCTGAATGCGCGCATCCAGCGACCCTTCGATGAGCGACTCCTCGGGGCCCGGCCCCGGGTCCGGCACATCCAGCTTCTGGTCCGTGTCTCCCAGCGTCTGGTCCAGCGAGACAGGCGCTCCCGACTTCGGACGCTTCCGGAGCGTGTCAATCCAGAGGTTGGACATGATCTTATAGAGCCAGCTCTCGAAAGGGAGCTCGCGCCGGTAGTTGCCGAAAAACCGGAACGCCCGGACGAAAGTCTCCTGCAGCAGGTCTTCGGCATCAGTTCGGTTGCCCGCGATGCGGTAAGCCACATTGAACGCCTGCTGATGGTACCTGCGGACCAGTTCCTCGAACTCTCTGCGCCGCTGGTTCTCCGCAGAACCTGTCAGGGCTCCAGGTTTCTCGACCACTGTCACATCCACATCCTTCTCTACGCCGGAGTAGCCCGTTCGAGTTCCGCTCGGGATCTGTAGAATCCTCTTGCGGCCTCAAGTGTTTTTCGACTCGTCTTCCCGGCAGATTCTTACCCGTTTATGGGACTGTGCGGCTCACCGGGAAGGTTATCAAGATGTTGATCCGGTCAGCGGTTTCCCGAAGCCATCCCTGTCCAGTATAATGCTGCGGCATGGTGGAGCGGGCAGGCATGAGGGGTCAGGAGTCCAGAGCGCGTTCCGGACAGGGAACGGGCCTGGAGACGGATGTGCGTTTCGTCAAGGGTGTGGGCGAGCGCAACGCGCGGCTTCTGGCCAGACTCGGCATCCGGACTGTGGCCGACCTCCTGGAGCACTATCCGCACCGATATGAGGATCGTACCAGCCTCACCCGAGTTGCGCACCTGCAGGACGGGCAGTATGCGGCGCTGAGGCTCCGGGTGTCGGAAGTGGAGAGCAAGCGGGCCGGCCGCCGCAACATCACCATCACCCGCGTGGCCGCCGAGGACGAGACCGGCACTCTGGTGCTCACCTGGTTCAACCAGCCGTGGATGAGGGACCGCTTTGCGCGCCTGCGAGGACGGGAGATCATGGTCTACGGCCAGGTCCGCTACGGCCGCCTGGGACTGGAGATGAACTCTCCGGACTGGGAGCCTCTGGGCGACGAAGAAGAACCGGACCCGTGGTCCTACGGGCGGTTCGTACCGGTCTATCCGCTCACGGAAGGACTGCAGCAGGGGCGAATGCGGCTCATCATGCGGAATGCCCTCGCGTCCTATGCGGATCTCCTGACAGACCCCCTGCCCGAAACGCTCCTGGACGAGCTGGATCTGATGGACCTCCGCTCGGCGGTGCGTGCCATCCATTGGTCTGAGTCCGGCGAGGAAAACCGTGCGGCCCGGCGGAGGCTGGTGTTCGACGAGTTCTTTTATCTGCAGGTAGCGCTGGCGCAGCTCCGCCACGAGACGAGCGCTGCGCTCCCCGGCATCGTGTTCCGGCTGGAGCCGGGGCTGCTTGCGGAGCTACAGTCGCTGCTTCCTTTTCCTCTGACCGGTGCGCAGGAGCGGGTGATCGCACAGATCTGGGAGGACATGCAGCGCCCCCATCCCATGAACCGGCTGGTGCAGGGAGATGTGGGCTCCGGGAAAACGCTGGTTGCGCTGGCGGCCATGCTGCTGGCGGCCCGCAACGGCTACCAGAGCGCCATCATGGCCCCCACGGAGGTTCTGGCAGAGCAGCATTTTCTCTCCATGGAGCCCCTGGCGCAGCGGCTGGGACTGCGGCTGGACCTGCTTTCGGGGGGGCCGAGAACGCGCGCTAAGGAGGCCACCCTGGCCGCCTTGGCGGCGGGACATCTGGATATTGTCGTGGGAACCCACGCGCTCATCGAGGAAGGGGTCGAGTTCCACAAACTGGGTCTGGTGGTGGTGGACGAACAGCACAAGTTCGGCGTCAAACAGCGCGGGGCTTTGCGGGAGAAGGGGCAGAGTCCGGATATGATCGTGATGACGGCCACACCTATCCCCAGGACGTTGACGATGACCGTCTACGGGGACCTGGATGTCTCCATCATTGACGAGATGCCCCCCGGCCGCAAGCCCGTCAAGACCCACTACAAGCCGATGAGCGAAGCGCCCCGCGTCTATGAAGGGGTTCGCCAGCTTCTGGAGAAGGGAGGGCGGGCCTACATCGTCTGCCCGCTGGTGGGAGAATCCGAAAAGCTCCAGGCAAAGGCCGCCACCGAACTGGCTCAGGAGCTGGCTCGGGATGTCTTTCCGGAGTATCCGGTCGGGCTGCTGCACGGGCAGATGAAACGTGAGGAGAAGCAGGCGGCCATCTCGGATTTCCGGCAGGGGCGCACGCGCGTGCTGGTCTCCACAACGGTCATCGAGGTGGGAGTGGACGTCCCGGAGGCGAACGTCATCGTCATCGTGAACGCGGAGCGCTACGGGCTTGCCCAACTTCATCAGCTCCGGGGCAGGGTGGGCAGGTCGGATGCGCAGTCGTTCTGTGTGCTGCTGGCCGATGCTTCAACGGATGAAGCCCGCCGCAGGATGCAGGTGATGGAATCCACGACGGATGGTTTCCGCATTGCGGAAGAAGATCTGGCGCTGAGGGGGCCCGGCGAGTTTTTCGGGACGCGTCAGTCCGGCATGCCTGCATTCAAGATCGCAGATGTCATCGGCGATGTGGGCATCCTGGAGATCGCGCGCCAGCACGCCCAGCGCATTGTGGATGCCGACCCGGAGCTGCGCCGCTCGGAGCATCGCGCCATCGCAAGGATCGTTGAGGAAAAGTACCACAGACGATTGCTGGAAACGGTCGCGTAGGGTAAGCTAAGGGGTGGGTCGCGCCGCGGTGGCGGCAGGAGTTTCGCGCCCCGCCTGGCGGCCGGGGCAGAGCGGAGCGCACGAGGCGCGCTGGCATTTTTTCAGGGAGGACGCAAAGCGGTAGAACATGGCCGTCGCCATCTATCCGGGCAGTTTTGACCCGGTCACAAGCGGCCATATGGATATCATCGAACGGGCTTCCAGCCTGTTCGACCTCGTTGTAGTCGCTGTCGCTCCCAATCCCCTGAAGCAGCCTCTCTTCACCGTGGAAGAGAGAGTGGAGATGCTGAAGGTCGTCTGCGCGCCGATTCAGGGTGTCGAGGTGGACTGCTTCGAAGGGCTGCTGGTGGACTACTGCCGCAGGAAGGGCGCGACGGTCATCTTGAAAGGGCTCCGGGCCGTGTCGGACTTCGAGTTCGAACTCCAGATGGCCCAGATGAACCGCCGCCTGGCCCCGGAGATCCACACGCTTTTCCTGATGACCACCACGGAGCAGTCGTATCTCAGCTCCAGCATCGTCAAAGAGATTGCAAGGCTGGGGGGAAGCATCGAAGGTCTTGTGCCGCCGCCGGTGGAAGGGTATCTGCGAGCTCGGCTGGCTGAGACCGGCGGATGAGAGAAGGACGGGCCGGCGGCCCGCAAGTTTTGGGGGTTTTTCAAGTCCAGGGAGATGTGAGGATGATCGAGCAGCAGTCCGTGACACGCAGCGTCTCTTCGTTCACCCGTGAACAGGCCAACACGGTTGACATCATCAGAGAGCTGGACAAGCTCGAAGAGTTGGTCGAGGACAGCCCGCAGATCGGGGGGCGGGCTCTGTGGGTCAATGCTGACAGGTTTTTCGTCTGCACCAACAGGATACGCGCGTTCCTGCCGGAGGAGATGAAGCGCGCCAGCCGCATCTCCCGCGACAGCGAAAAGATGCTGCAGGAGGCACAGGATGAGGTGCACCAGACGCTGGAATCGGCGCGACGGGAGGCGGAACGGATCATCGATCAGGCCCGCGCCAGGGCCGCCGAATTGACCGCGAGCGATGCGGTCCGGCTCAAGGCGGAGCAGGAAGCTGCCAGAATAATCGCTGAAGCCCGAGAGCAGGCCGCTCAGATCCGTCGGGGAGCGGATCAGTACGCAAAAGAGGTGCTGGCAGGGCTGGATGCCTTCCTGGGCCGCATTCTCGGAACGGTGCAGCGGGGCCGGGCAAAACTGGAGCAGCAGGAGTTGGAATCCTCCACTCGATGAACGTCATAGAGAACCTTTACGAGCGGGCCCGCGCGGCGGGCAAGCGCATCATCCTGGCCGAAGGTGGTGATCAGCGGATCGCAGGGGCGGCTGTGGAAGCCAGAAAGCTGGGGTTGGCCCACATCATCATCCTGGGAAACGTTGATACCGTTTCCGGGCAGATCAGGGAGGCTGGCGGGGAGCCCGGAGATTTCGAGATCATAGATCCCCTCACCAGCCCGAAGCGCAGGGAATATGCGGCCAGGCTGCACTCCCTTCGCAAACACAAGGGGATGACGGAAGAACAGGCTTACGAGTTGACCGGAGGCAACCTTTATTATCCGGTCCTCGCAATCAGCGCCGGAGACGCAGACGGACTGGTCTCCGGCGCTACTCATTCCACCAGCGATACCGTCCGTCCCGCGCTTCAGGTTCTAAAGACCGCTCCAGGGTATTCCATCGTATCCAGTTGCTTCGTCATTATCCTGCCCCGGCAGGATTTTGGAGAGAACGGGGTGCTGGTGTATGCGGACTGCGGACTGGTCATTGACCCGAATCCGCAGGAGCTTGCGGAGATCGCGCTGGCCTCCGCCAAGTCGTTCGAGCAGCTGGTCGGCGGACAGCCGCGCATCGCGATGCTCAGCTTCAGCACAAAGGGTAGCGCAAAGCACCCCATGGCCGACAAAGTCATTCAGGCCACAGAGATGGTGCGGCTGCGCGACCCGTCGCTTCTGGTGGATGGCGAGCTTCAGGCGGATGCGGCACTGGTGCCGTGGGTGGCGGGGAAGAAGGCTCCGGGCAGCCCGGTGGGAGGGCGCGCCAACGTGTTGATCTTCCCCGATCTGGGCGCGGGCAACATCGCCTACAAGCTTACTGAGCGGCTGGCAGGCGCCACCGCGCTCGGCCCTATTCTGCAGGGAGTGGCCAGGCCTGTCAACGATCTGTCCCGCGGCTGCAGCGCAGACGACATCGTCAAGATGGTGGCCATCACCGCTTGCCAGGCGGTAACCTGACCACATCCGCGGCCTGCACTTGTGCTCTCCCGCCCGGAGCCGCAGGGAGGCTCCGGGGGAGTCCTCTAACGTCGCCCGGTTCCGTCCGGCAGTATCGGACACGGATTGACAATGAAAGTTCTAGTCGTCAACAGCGGTTCGTCTTCGCTGAAGTATCAGCTTATAGACACCTCAACGGATGCGGTTCTGGCCCGGGGGCTGGCGGAGCGCATTGGAATGGCTTCTGGCCGGCTGAAGCACTCGTCGGAAGGCCGCGCTGAACTGGTGCTGGAGCAGCCCATTCCCGATCACGTCACCGCAACGGACCTTGCGTTCTCGGCTCTTGTTGACCCGCAACACGGCGCGGTCAGCACCCTTGACGAGATCGAGGCGGTGGGCCACCGCGTGGTCCACGGAGGCGAGAAGCTGACGCGGGCCGTGCGCATTGACGATGAGGTCATACGGGCCATCGAGGAGATGAGTGCGCTTGCGCCCCTGCACAACCCCCCGAACCTTATGGGCATCCGGGCCTGCCTGGAGCGCATGCCCCAAACGCCGCAGGTGGCCGTGTTCGACACGGCGTTCCATTCCACCATGCCCCCGCATGCGTATATGTACGCGCTGCCTTACGAGCTCTATTCGGAGCTGGGCATCCGGCGATACGGGTTCCACGGATCTTCTCACAAATATGTCTCTGCCCGCGCCATCCGACTGTTGCGGGAGATGGGGCACGAGGGGGATACGCACATCGTGACCTGCCACCTGGGAAACGGCTGCAGCGCCACCGCGGTGGTGAACGGGCGGGCGGTGGACACAAGTATGGGGATGACCCCGGCGGAGGGGCTGGTGATGGGGACGAGGGGCGGAGACATTGACCCGGCCATCCTCCCCTTCCTGATCAAGAAGTACGGCTGGTCGGCGGACGAGCTGGAGACGCTCATCAACAAGAAGGGCGGACTGCTGGGGTTGTCGGGGGCGTCCAATGACATGAGGGACGTCGAGGAGCGCGCTGGAAAGGGCGATGCACGCTCCCGTCTGGCGCTGGAAGTCTTCTGCTACCGTGTCCGCAAGTATATCGGAGCTTACGCCGCAGCGATGGGCGGACTGGACGCCGTGGTTTTCACAGGGGGGATCGGCGAGAACAGTCCCACGGTGCGGGAGATGTGTTGCCGAGGACTGGAAGTTCTGGGTGTGGCGCTCGACCCCGGGTTGAACTCCTCCGGGCGGGGGGAGCGGTGCGTTAGCCGCAAAGACTCCCGAGCAAAGATTCTGGTGATTCCCACAAACGAGGAGCTGGAGATCGCCCGCGAAACCGTCGAGATTGCTTCCGCTCTGCAAGTGGGCTAGAATATCTTATTGCCATTTTGCAGAGAAGGCCTCTCCGGGTTGCGGAGGAGCGCTTCGGGGAGCCTGGCTTGAAGCTGGATCTCAGCGAAATAGCGCATTCCATCGGAATGCATTATACTTACGAGGTTGACGAGGACGACTCAGAGCTGGAGTCCTCGGGAATCTCGCTTCAGGAGCACGTTCGGGGTAGCCTGGAGTTCTCCAACACGGGGCAGTTGCTGCTGGCCAGAGGATGGTTGAGAGCGACCGTCCGACTGGAATGCGTCCGCTGTCTTACCAGCTTCCCTTCGCTGCAGGAGTTCGCCGTCGAGGAGCAGTTTGCGCTGCATCCTGAGCGGATGGCGGGCGGCGCGCACGAAGACGGAGAGGATCTTTTTCTTCCGGACGATATGGAAGGGCCGGAGTGCCTTTACCAGGAGGGGATCCTCGACCTTACGGAGTTGATCCGGCAGAATCTGCTGGTCAACATTCCGATTGCCCCGCTTTGCAGCGAGGATTGCTTGGGCCTGTGCCCGAGGTGCGGCAAGAACCGCAATGAAGGCCCGTGTGGATGTCCTGAGGAGGAGCCCGGGCAGCGTCTCTCCCCTTTGGGAGAGCTTCTCTCGCTGCTCGAGGACGAAGACGCCGATGGGCGGGGATAGCCAGCTCTGCGGACCGGTTTTCCCGGACGTGCGGCATACTGTGCTCGCCGCTTCCTTGAGCTAAGTTCAGGAGAAAGACGTTGCCATTACCAAAAAGAAGGCATTCACAGAGTCGCCGCGACAAAAGGCGCACCCATTACAAGCTTGTAGCTCCAACCATCGTCGCCTGTCCCGCATGCGGAGCGCCGGTGGTCCCCCACAGGGCGTGCAAGTCGTGCGGTCAGTACCGCAACCGGCTGGTGATCCCTGAGGGCAAGCGCGCGAAGAAAGACTGACCTGCGTGGCGGCGATGCGACCGGTCACCGTCGCCATTGACGCGATGGGCGGTGACTACGCCCCCAAGGAGATCATCAAGGGTGCCCTCGCGGCGGCAAAGAAGTGCGAGCACCGACTGATCGTCGTCGGGGATGAAGCGCGGATCAGCCGCTACCTTCGCCGGGCCGCTGTGCCGGCGAACTTCGAGGTGGTGCACGCCGCTGAGACTATCGAGATGGGTGAGAACCCGGCGGCGGCCATCCGTCGCAAGCCCGATTCGTCCCTGGTGGTGGCTGCGCGGCTTGTGCGCGAGGGAAGGGCGGACGCCATGGTCAGCGCCGGCAGCACCGGCGCCAGCATGGCGGTGGCCTCGCTCATCCTCGGGCGTGCGCCCGGAATAGACCGCCCGGCCATTGCCACCATCGTTCCCACCGTGAACGGCCAGTGCGTGCTGCTGGACGTCGGCGCGAACGTCAACTCCACTGTGGAGAACCTCATGCAGTTCGCCGTGATGGGGATGGTCTATTCGCGAGACGTGCTGGGCGTGAAGAACCCTCGCATCGGGCTGCTCTCCATTGGCGCGGAGCCGGGAAAAGGCGATGACCTGGTCCGCGCCACGCACAAGGCCCTCCGCGACAGCGGGCTGAACTTCATCGGAAATGTGGAGGGCGGGCCGCTCTTCGAGGGAGTGGCGGATGTGGTAGTCTGTGACGGCTTCGTCGGCAACGTGGCGCTGAAGGTGGCTGAGGGCGTCGTAAAGCTGCTGTTCCGCAAGACGCGGGATCGTCTCTGGGGCAATCCCTGGTATCGTCTCATGCTGCTGGGACTTGCTCCGGGGCTGCGCAGACTCCATAAGGAGCTGGATTACGCCGAATATGGCGGCGCGCCGTTGCTGGGAGTGAACGGCATCTGCATCGTCTGCCACGGCAGCAGCGAGGCCCGGGCCATCACCAATGCCATCCAAGTGGCCATCCGGGCCCACCAGAACGACATCATCGGGCGCATCAGCCGCTGCCTGACCATGGTCGAGGCGCCGCCGGAGCCCGTGCCGGTCTCCGGCTGAGCGCTCCTGCGGGCCGGACGCTGCTTCTCCACGGAATGCCGGATGTACTGCTATAATGCCGCGGGCGGGAAGGCGGCGCCCGTCAGCCCTCCGGTGACCACTCCGCCCCAAACCACAAGGATAACTGGCACTTGAGATCAGCTGGAATCGTTGGCCTGGGGATGGCCGTTCCGCAGCGGGTGCTCACCAACGCGGACCTGGAGAAGATGGTTGACACGTCCGACCAGTGGATCCTGGAGCGGACGGGCATCAGGGAAAGGAGGGTCGCAGGCGAGGACGAAACGTCCAGCACGCTCGGCGCTGCGGCCGGGCGGGAAGCTCTGGAGTCCGCCGGGCTGGACCCGCTGGACGTGGACCTCATTGTCTGTGCGACCACCAGCCCCGATATGCTTTTCCCTTCCACCGCATGCCTGGTGCAGCATCAGCTGGGCTGCGTGCGCGCTGCGGCTTTCGATCTCAGCGCCGCCTGCTCGGGTTTCGCATATGGGCTGGCGGTCACCTCTCAGCTTGTGGCGTCGGGAGCCTTCCGGAACGCGCTGCTGGTGGGGGTGGATGTTCTGACGAAGTTCCTGGACTGGACGGACCGCTCCACCTGCGTGCTGTTCGGGGACGGGGCCGGGGCCGTGGTGCTTGCGCCCGTAGAGAGCGGACGCGGTCTGCTGGGTTTCGACCTGGGAGCCGATGGGTCCGGGGCCGATCTGCTCACGATCCCTGGCGGAGCCGGAAAGCATCCCATCAGCGAGGAATCTCTGCAGGAGAAGCTTCGCTATATCCGCATGGACGGGCAGCAGGTGTTCCGCTTTGCGGTCAGGGTGATGGGCGATTCCGCCGCCAGGGCGGTGGAGAAGTGCGGTCTAACCCCGGACGATGTGGACTGGTTCGTGCCGCATCAGGCCAATATCCGCATCATAGACAGCGCAACGCGCCGACTGGGAATAGATCCCGCCCGGGTGTATGTGAATGTGGACCGCTACGGCAATACCTCGGCCGCGTCCATCCCCATTGCGCTTTACGAAGCGTACCACTCGGGTTGTCTGAAAGAGGATGACACCGTAGTGACCGTGGGTTTCGGTGCGGGACTTACCTGGGCTTCATGCGTGCTGGTGTGGACAATGCCGGCCGCTGGAAGGCAGAATCCGCAAAGCGCCGCCGCGGCAGAGGGAGTGAGTGCGCGGTGACAGGTGCGGAAGGGGAGACGGTTTGATGCTGGCTTTCGTGTTTCCCGGTCAGGGTTCGCAGCGTCCGGGAATGGGACAGGCTCTGTACAGTGAGTTCGAGGCCGCCAGAAAGGTGTGGGAGCGGGCGGACTCGCTGCTGGGCTTCTCGATTTCGGACCTGGCGTTCAGCGGACCGGAAGAGGAGCTGAAGGCCACGCGCAACGCCCAGCTTGCGCTCTACGTGTCGGAGGTGGCCGCGCTGCGGTGTTTGCAGCAGGCCGGTGTCAGGCCGGGGATCTGCGCCGGGCACAGCATCGGCGAATATGCTGCGCTGGTGGCGGCGGGAGCCGTGGACTGGGAAGAGGGTCTCGGCCTGGTGCGCGTGAGGGCCGCTGCCATGGACCGCGCGGCACAGGAGCGGCCCGGCGCAATGGCGGCGATCATCGGATTGCCTGCGGAGCAGGTGGCCGCGTGCGTGGATGCCGCCTCCGGGGCGGGAATCGTCTGCGTCGCGAATTACAACTCGGCGGAGCAGGTGGTCATTTCGGGAGAGAAACAGGCTGTGGATGTTGCCTGCGCGGCGGCTTCGGAGGCCGGCGCGAAGAGGGTGGTGCCGCTGGCGGTAAGCGGCGCCTTCCACAGCCCGCTGATGGCCGGGGCGGCAGAGGAGCTGGGGCAGGCGCTTGCGGGGGCGCGGCTGGCGGTTCCGCAGGTTCCTGTGATAATGAACGTCACGGCCCGTCCGGCCGGCGGACCCGAGGAGATCCGCAGGCTGCTGAAGGAGCAGGTTGTGGGGCAGGTGCGCTGGCATGAGTGCGCTCAGGCCATCGTGGATGCGGGGCCGCGGGCGGTCATCGAGGTGGGTCCCGGAAAGGTTCTTGCCGGGCTCATGCGCCGGATGCCCGGCGCGCCTCAGGTGGTGGCCGTCGAGGAGCCGGGCGACGTCGCGGCGGCCGCCGCAGAGTTCGGTGGCGGGGAGGCTTGAGGACACGGAGGTATCGCATTTGAGTCTGAAGGGACAGGTCGCGTTCGTCACGGGAGCGGGCCGCGCTGGAAAGGGCATCGGAAGGGCCATCTGCCTGGCGCTCGCTTCGCAGGGGGCGGACATCGCCATCGCCGACTTTGTGGCGGAGGCCGCGGAGGCGGTGGCTGAAGAGTGCCGCGCACAGGGAGTGCGGGCGCTGGCGCTTCAGGGAAGCGTTTCGGACTCCGCTGATGTCGCCAGGATGGTGAACCGGACCGTCGAGGAGTTCGGGCGCATAGACATCCTTGTGAATAACGCCGGAATCACTCGGGACGGGTTGCTGGTGCGGATGTCGGATGAGGACTGGCAGGCTGTTCTGCAGACCAACCTCACGGGCGCTTTCCTTTGCACCCGCGAGGTGGCGAAGGTTATGATGCGCCAGAGGTCCGGCCGTATCGTCAACATCGCGAGTGTGATGGGAGTGGTCGGGAACGCGGGGCAGGCCAACTACTCCGCGTCCAAGGCAGGCATGATCGCCCTCACCAAGACCACCGCGAAGGAACTGGGACGCCGCGGGATTAACGTTAACGCGGTCGCGCCCGGCTTCATCCAGACCGTGATGACCGAGGAGATGCCGGAGGGTGCGAAAGCCAAGGTTTCGGAGCAGATACCGCTGGAGCGTCTGGGAACGCCTGAGGACGTGGCAAATGTGGTTCTGTTCCTTGTGGGAGATCTGTCCAGCTACGTGACCGGCCAGGTGGTTCACGTGGATGGCGGAATGGTGATGTAAGTCGAAGAGGAGCATAGATGTCGACGTTTGAGCGCGTGAAGAAGGTTGTTGTGGAGCGGCTGAAGGTGTCGGAGGATCAGGTCACCGAGAACGCTTCGTTCGAGCATGACCTGAAGGCGGACTCGCTGGACGAGGTGGAGCTGGTGATGGGTCTTGAGGAGGAGTTCGAGATCCAGATCCCGGACGAGGACGCCGAGAAGATCACCACGGTCGCTGAGGCCGTCAAGTACATCGAGCAGAAGACCAAAGGTTGATGCGGGGGGCGCCCGGCGCGCCGTTTCGGCGAAATGGCGGGCGCCCTTTGCCGCATCCGGGGATCGGCTGAGGGGGTTCCCGTTCAGGGGGATCCCGGCGGTTGAGGTTTGAATGAGCAACAACTCCAGGCGTAGAGTGGTGGTCACCGGCATGGGCGCGGTGACGCCCGTCGGCTGCACCGTGGAAGCCATGTGGGATGCGCTCATCCACGGACGGTCCGGGGTGGGGCCGGTAACGCATTTCGACGCTTCCCAGCATTCCAGCAAGATCGCTGCGGAGGTGAAGGATTTTGACCCGCTGCAGTATTTGTCGGCCAAGGAGGTAGACCGCAACGACCCGTTCGTGCAGTTCGCCATCGGGGCCGCGCTGGATGCGGTGAAGGATGCGGGTCTGGTGATAGATGACTCCAACGCCGACCGAATCGGCGTTTTGGTCGGGTCGGGGATCGGCGGTACAAAGACCTGGGAAGAGCAGAATGCCGTCCTGCTGGAGCGGGGGCCGTCCCGGGTGAGTCCTTTCTTCGTGCCCATGCTGATTGCGGATATGGCGAGCGGTCAGGTTTCCATTCTGACCGGGGCCAGAGGGCCGAATCTGGCGGTGGTGACGGCGTGCGCCACCGGCAGCCACGCCATTGGTGACGCGGCAGAGATCATACGGCGGGGCGACGCCGACGCCATGATCGCGGGGGGCACGGAGGCGGCCGTGCGTCCGCTGGCAATGGCCGGGTTCTGCTCCATGCGGGCTCTTTCCACCCGCAATGACGAGCCGGAGCGGGCCAGCCGGCCCTTCGATAAGGAGCGTGACGGCTTCGTCATCGGGGAGGGCGCGGGGTGCGTGGTGCTGGAGGAATACGAGCACGCCCGCAGCCGTGGTGCCCGGATCTACGGCGAGGTGCTGGGATACGGCCTTTCAGGAGATGCCTACCATATCACCCAGCCCGCGCCGGGCGGTCACGGGGCGCAGAAGTGCATGCGGATGGCCCTTGAGGATGCTGGCCTGCCGCTGGATGCGGTGAACTACATCAACGCCCACGGTACTTCCACGCCGCCGAACGATCGCATCGAGACCGAGGCCATAAAGGCAGTGTTCGGTCCGGACCTTGCCTACCGCATCCCCGTCAGTTCCACGAAGTCTATGACGGGGCATCTGCTCGGCGCGGCTGGAGCGGTGGAGGCCATCGTCTGCCTGAAAGCCATCGAGCAGGGAGTGCTGCCACCCACCATCAACTATGAGTTCCCGGACCCGGACTGCGACCTGGACTATGTGCCGAATGAGGCGCGGGAGGCGAATGTGAGCGTAGCGCTGTCCAACTCGTTCGGCTTCGGAGGGCACAACGCCACCTTGATTTTCGGCAAGGTCTGACGCCGGGCCGTTTTGGAAGTCTTATGAGGGGCAGCGCTTCCCGGTCGGGGCGTTGCCCCTGAAGATCAGGAGGGAGTCTGAAGAATGGCCATCTCGGAACGCGCGCGCAGGGCGAGCCCCTCGCCCACGCTCGGAATCACCGCGAAGGCGAACCAGCTCAAGGCGCAGGGTGTGGATCTGATCGGATTTGCCGCGGGCGAGCCTGATTTCGATACGCCCCAGCATATCAAAGATGCGGCGGCGGCTGCGCTGGCGGCAGGGGTCACCAAGTATACGCCATCCACCGGGACCCCCGAGCTCAAAAAGGCCATCGTCGAGAAGCTGGAGCGCGACAACGGACTGAGTTATGACGTCAGCCAGATCGCGGTGTCCTGCGGGGCCAAGCATAGCATCTACAATGCGTTCCAGGCCGTGCTGGATCCGGGAGACGAGGTCATCATCCCGTCTCCATACTGGGTCTCCTATCCCGAGCAGGTGCTTCTTGCTGAGGGCAAGCCCGTCATCGTCAGGACGGACGAGTCCACAGGGTTCCGGATGAGCGCGGCGCAGTTCGAGGAAGCCTGCACGCCCCGGACGAAGATGCTGGTTCTCAACAGCCCGTCCAACCCGACGGGCGGGGTGTACACCCGGCGGGATCTGGTGGAGATCGCCGAGGTCGCGGTGCGCAAGGGAGTGACGGTCCTTTCAGACGAGATCTACGAGAAGATCATCTACGGGGAGGAGCATGTCTCCATCGCATCCCTTGGCAAAGAGATCTATGACCTCACCATCACGGTGAACGGCTTCTCCAAGTCCTACTCCATGACCGGTTGGCGGCTGGGCTATATGGCTGCGTCCAAAGAGATCATCGGGGCGGTGGGAAAGATTCAGGATCAGAGCACGTCCAACCCCACCAGCTTTGCGCAAAAAGGCGCCGTGGCGGCCCTCACAGGTCCGCAGGATTGCGTGGAGGAGATGCGGCGCGAGTTCGAGCGCAGGCGGGATCGCATTGTGGAGCTGTTGAACGCCTGTCCGGGCGTGGAGTGTCTGACTCCAGGAGGGGCGTTCTATGTCTTTCCGAACATCTCGGGCGTACTCAAGATGTCCGGCGGAAAGTTTGCCGATTCGGACGCGCTGGCCGAGTGGCTGCTGGAGGCGGCGAAGGTGGCCATCGTCCCAGGTTCCGGGTTCGGCGCCCCGGAGAATGTGCGCCTGAGCTACGCCACCTCGATGCAGGCCATCGAAGAGGGACTGGCGCGGATGCACAGGGCGCTGGAGGGACTGCAGGGCTGAGGGGCCGTGGAAGAGCGTCAACCGGCCGCCGTATCGCTTGAGGAACTCCGGGCGCTGCAGCAGCGCCTCGGTGTTGAGATCAGCGATCTGGAGTTGCTGCGGCAGGCTCTGACGCACCGCTCCTTTCTTGGAGAGACCACCGGCTTTCAGAGCAACGAACGTCTCGAGTTCCTGGGAGACTCGGTTCTCGGACTGGTCGTCGCGGAATACCTTTACCACCATCTGGAGGGCCGCCCCGAGGGCGATCTCTCCCGCGCCAGGGCCGTTGCGGTGAGCGAGCCGACGCTGGCGGAGGCGGCTCGCAGCCTGGACCTCCAGAGCGCCCTGCAGGTGTCCACGGGCGAGCGTCTCTCGGGAGGGCTGGACCGCGACTCTATCCTTTCGGATACATACGAGGCGGTGGTCGCGGTCATCTATCTGGACAGGGGTCTGGATGCGGCCCGCGAGTTCGTGTTGCGCACGCTGAGCGACGTCCTGCACCGCATAGAGGAAGGCTCCCACCTGCGGGATTTCAAGTCTCAACTCCAGCAGCTGACGCAGGCGCGCCATCGTGTTACCCCGCGATACCACGTGGTCCAGGAGTCTGGCGCCGATCACGATAAAACCTTCGTTGTGGAGGTGGAGGTGAATGGGAAGCGCCTGGGGCGCGGCGTGGGCAAGAGCAAGAAGCAGGCCGAGCAGGCCGCCGCGGAGCAGGCGCTGAGCAGGGGACTGTTTATGGACGCGCCGGAGGAGGGCTGAGCTTATGCGGTTGCCGGACGACGTGGAGATCGGTGTCTTCGGCGGAACAGGTCTTTATTCTCTGCTGGAAAACGCAGCCGAGCATCGGGTGGAGACTCCTTACGGTCCTCCCAGCGACTCCGTGATGGTGGGGGAGCTTGCCGGCAGGAAGGTGGCTTTCCTGCCCCGACACGGCCGACAGCACACCATTCCACCCCACGCCATCCCCTATCTGGCGAATGTGTTTGCCTTCAAGAAGCTGGGCGTTTCGCGGATCATAGCGCCGTCCGCCTGCGGAAGCCTTCAGCCGGAGATCCACCCGGGGAGTTTCGTGGTCTCGGATCAGTTCGTGGACCGGACACGAGGCCGGAAGGACACCTTCTACGATGGCCCCGTCGTTACTCACGTAAGCACCGCGGAGCCTTACTGCCCCGAACTGCGCGAGCTTGCCTGTCAGGTGATCTCCGGTCTGGGTATCCCGCTTCACCGGCAGGGCACATGTGTGGTGGTGCAGGGGCCGCGCTTCAGCACCCGGGCGGAGAGCCGTTTCTTCACGGAGTGCGGCTGGCATACAGTCAATATGACCCAGTACCCGGAGGTGGTTCTGGCGCGCGAGCTCGAGATGTGCTACGTCAACATCTCGCTGGTCACCGACTACGACGCAGGGATCGTGGCGACGGACGGCAGTGGGCACGCTGTCACCACGGATGTGATGGCCGTGCTTCAGCAGAACAGCCGCAGCGTGCGGGATGTGATCCGGGAGATGATCTCCAGGATGCCCCGCACGCGCTCGTGCGGCTGCGGGAATGTGCTGGAGACCAGCCGCATTGAATGAAATCCCAGACAATTCTCCTCTCCGGACAGTGGAGTGGGTGGACGGGCAACTGGCGCTGATAGACCAGACGCGCATTCCGCTTGCCCTGGAGTATGTCCGTCTCTCGACGCCGGAGGAAGTGGAGGCGGCCATCCGCACAATGGTGGTGAGGGGCGCTCCGGCCATCGGAGCTGCTGGCGCTTACGGTGTTGCTCTTGCTCTGCAACGCTGGTGCGGGCGCGATGCCTTCGAACGCGATCTGCAACGCCTGCGGGATGCACGCCCCACTGCCGTCAACCTGCGATGGGCGGTGGATCGCGCAGCTTCCGCTGCAGCGCAGTGGCTGGACCGCGAAGACCCCGCCGGGGCGCTGGATGCAGTACTTCGCGAGGCCCACGCCATTGCGCGGGAAGACGAAGAGGCAAACCGCTCCATTGCCCGTTATGGGCTGGATCTCGTGCCTGAGGATTCCACCATCCTGACCCACTGCAACACGGGCGATCTGGCCACCGTGACGGGTGGGACGGCGCTGGGCATCATCCGGGAGGCTTTCCGGGCGGGACGAAGGGTCCGCGTGTTCGCGGACGAAACACGTCCGCGCTTTCAGGGCCTCAAGCTGACAGGGTGGGAGCTGGGACGGGCGGGTATCCCGGTGACAGTCATTCCCGACGGAGCGGCGGCCAGCCTCATGAAGTCGGGACAGGTTGATCTGGTCATCGTGGGCGCCGACCGGATCGCCGCAAACGGGGACGTCGCGAACAAGATCGGCACCTACGGCGTGGCGGTGTGCGCCCGAGCCCATGGGGTGCCGTTCTACGTTGCCGCTCCCACTTCCACTTTCGACCTTTCCTGCCCGTCAGGCCAGTCCATTCCCATCGAGGAGCGTGACGCCCTGGAGGTGCTGGAGCCGGCCGGGCTGGAAGCGCCCCCGCCGGGAGCGCGGGTGTTCAACCCGGCCTTCGATGTCACCCCGGCTGATCTGGTGAGCGCCATCGTTACGGAGAAGGGCATCCTTCAAGGGGATTATGTGCGCGCCATCAGGGATCTTTTCGCGCCGGGGTCGTAGATGCCTGGCGGATGCGTGGTGAAAATGGCAGAGGTATTACGCAAAATGGAGAACAGTGCGCCGTTGAGGGCCGAGTCCCTCATCCGCTCGATTCCGGACTTCCCTCAAAAGGGGGTATTGTTCCGCGACATCACGCCCGTACTTGCGGACGCCGATGCATTCCGGGAGGTGATGGACCGGCTGGTGGAGCTGGCCCGTCAGCTCAGGCCGGACCGGATTCTGGGAATTGAGTCCCGCGGCTTCCTGATGGGTGCGCCCATCGCGCTGGAACTCGGTCTGGGCTTTGCGCTTGCCCGCAAGGAGGGCAAGCTTCCTGCCGACAAGATCCGGGAAGAGTATGCTCTGGAGTATGGCACCAACGTGCTGGAGCTTCACAGCGATGCGGTCCATCCGGGCGAACGCGTGGTCGTGGTGGACGATCTGCTGGCCACCGGAGGGACAGCTGCTGCCGCAGGCCGGATGGTTCAGCGTCTGGGAGGCATCACGGCGGGCTTTCTCTTCTTCATAGAGCTCGAGTTCCTCAAGGGCAGAAGCCGGTTGGAGGGCTATCCCGTTCACAGCCTGGTGCGCTTTTAGCATAGACCGATTCCGATTGACACTCGCAAGGGCCGACTGCTAAAATCATTTTGCGGGGCATGCCCGGACGTATCCGGCGTATGTCCGTCTCTTCGCGGTTTCTCTTCCTGTTTTCGCCGGTTTTGGTCTCCAGGATGCAGATGGACCAGCGCAAGCAGCAGATTCTCCGTGTGGTCGTGCGGAAGTACGTGGCGACGGCGGAGCCGGTGTCTTCGGATTATATCAGCTCCAGCTCCGGCCTCGGCGTCAAGTCGGCCACCGTGCGGAACGAAATGGCGGCGATGTCGGAGATGGGCTACCTCCTGCAGCCCCATACCAGTGCGGGCCGCATCCCGTCGGACCTGGGCTATCGTTACTATGTGGATCGCCTGATGCCCCGCGATCCCCAGGTGATGCGCCATCTGCCGCCCATGGAGACCGGCTTGATGCGGGAGCATACGGCGGTGGATGATCTGATCGCCGCGACCTGCCGGATGCTGTCTGCTGTCACCCACCTCACCGCCCTCGCCACAACCCCGCTCGCTTCAGGGATCAAACTGAAGTATCTTGACCTTCAGGAGGTTTCCGGGGGCAGGATCCTTGCTCTGAGCGTCTGGTCCAACGGCCAGGCGCGGCAGGCCATTCTGGAAGCGCCGGTTGCGGGAATACTTCTGGGGCAGGTGCGCAAAGCCGTGTGTACGGCGTATCTCAACCGCACGTCCGAGGATATCCTAAGCGGGAGCTGTCAGGCGGAACTCCAGCCCGGCCCCGCCACGGTTCTGGGAGGGCGGGTGCGCGAGTTCCTGGAGCACGCCGCGCGCGATGTAAGCCTGCCCGAGGTCATCGTGGACGGCACCGGCTACTTCGTCAGGCAGCCGGAGTTCCGGGAGCAGCCTGGCCTGGAGCTCGTGCTGTCCGTGCTGGAGGATGAGACGACCATGGGGCAGCTCCTGCTGGCCGCCGGAGCGGGGGAAAAGCCGCAGGTGGTCATCGGCGGGGAGAACCCCATCGAGGTTATGCGTTCCTGCAGTCTGGTGGCCGCCTCTTACGGCTCCTGGAGCGGAGTGCGGGGCAGCATTGGAGTCTGCGGACCCACCCGGATGGATTATGATCGCTCCGTGAGCGCCGTCGGGCTGGCGGCACGGGCGCTCTCGTCCGCTCTGGACGCCCTCCTGCCGGCCTGATTGCGCCGGGCGGCTTCCTGACTGTCGAATCTGGCTTACTTCGCCTGCGCGGATATTGCCGTCGCACTCGGCCTGCTTTCCCGAAGGAGGGGTACAATGCAGTTGGGCGATCGTGCCTCCGGGAGGAAATCCCCGCAAACATGCCACAATACAGAGGCGGCGCACGGAGCGCCGCCTTGAACGGAGTAGCGGAAAGCCATGACGAGAAGATCGGAAAAGCTTGATGAGCTTGAGCAGGTGGAGCAGACCGGCCAGACCGGAGAGGGTCTGAGCTCGGAGGACACCCTTGAGGACGCCGTTAGCACGGCAGACTCCAGCGACCTTCTCGCTCAGCTTGAAGCGGAGCGCGCGCGGGCTGAGGAGGAGCATCAGCGCTACCTGCGCGCTCTGGCGGACTTCGCGAACTACAAGAAGCGGGTGGCGGAGCAGGAAGCCCGGGCCCGCCAGTTCGCCACGCGCGAGCTGGTGCTCAAGATCCTGCCCATCATTGACGATTTTGAACGCGCGCTGACCTCGGCGGAGGAGTCGCAGAGCTTCGAGGCGCTGCGGGACGGGCTGGTGATGACGCTGCGCAAGCTTATGAGCGTGCTGGAGAGTGAAGGAGTCCAGCCCATCGAGGCGGTCGGACGCGAATTCGATCCCTCCATGCACGAGGCCGTGATGCGCGTGGAGGACTCGGAGCATCCGGAGAATACCATCGTCCACGAGTTGCAGAAGGGTTACACCCTGGCATCCGAGGTCATCCGCCCGTCCAGAGTGTCCGTGGCGGTGTCCGGCAGCTCCGGGGATTCGGGAGAGGAGTAGCCGGGGGCATTGATCATCATAATGAACCCGGCCGCCAGGCCGGAGAGCATCAAGGCCGTCGAGGATGCCATACGATCCCTGGGGCTGCGGCCGTTTCTGAACCCGGGTGTCGAGCGCAAGGTCATCGCGGTGCTGGGCGAGATGGGCTTGCGGAAGGCCGACCTGGTGGAGCGCTTCTCCATCATGCCGGACGTGGACCGGGTGGAGCTGATCTCGGAGCTCTGGAAGCTTGCGTCCCGCACCTATCATCCGGAAGATTCGGTCATTGACGTGTGCGGGGTGAAGATTGGCGGCCCGGAGGTGGTGGTGATGGCCGGGCCGTGCAGCGTGGAGAGCGAGGAACAGACCATCGGGATTGCTCGCGCGGTCAAGGCGGCCGGGGCGAAGATGCTTCGGGGCGGGGCGTTCAAGCCCCGCACTTCCCCGTACAGTTTTCAGGGGCTGGGCGAGGAGGGGCTCAAGATCCTTGCGCGGGCCCGGGAGGAGACCGGTCTTCCCATCGTCACCGAGGTGATGGACCCGCACGAGGTGGATCTTGTGGAACAGTACGCCGACGTGCTGCAGATCGGTGCCCGCAATATGCAGAACTACTCGCTTCTAAAGCGGGTGGGCAGCTCCGGCAGGGCCGTGCTGTTGAAGCGGGGAATGGGCTCGAAGGTGAAGGACCTTCTGATGTCGGCTGAGTATATCCTCAGCGAAGGGAACCATTCCGTCATCCTGTGCGAGCGCGGCATCACGACGTTCGAGGATTCCACAAGGAACACCACGGATATCAACGCCATCCCGGTGCTGAAGAACTGGACCCATCTGCCTGTGGTGCTGGATCCCAGTCATTCCACCGGGGACTGGAAGCTGGTGCCGTCCATTGCCCGGGCAGGAGTGGCTAGCGGGGCGGACGGGTTGATGATTGAGGTCCACAACGACCCGCAGCATGCACTTAGCGACGGAATGCAATCCCTGCATCCGGACCGCTTCGCGGAGCTGATGGAGTCTCTGCGGGCCGTGGCGTCGGCGGTGGGCAGGAGCATCTAAAGGAAAGCCCTTCCGCCGGTGTTATACAGATCGGGCCGATGGCTCTCTGGCGCTGCGCCTGCTTACAAGGCGGATGCGCGCCGGGGGCCATTCTCGTTTTGAAAGGGTGACAGGGCTTAAAATGGCGCATCTGGCGGTTTGCGGGGGCGAGAAGACGAGGCGCGAGCCGTTCAAAAGCTGGCCGGTGTTCGGTGAGGAGGAGCGGCGCGCGGTTCTGGACGTTCTGGAAAGCGGACAGTGGGGCGGGGTGGAGCAGAGAATTGTTCCCCGCTTCGAGGAGCAGTTTGCGGCGTTTCAGCAATGCGAATATGCCGTCGCGGTGACGAACGGCACGGCAGCGCTGGAGATCGCCATCCGGGCGCTCGGCATCAGCTTCGGGGACGAGGTCCTTTTGCCTCCGTATACGTTCATCGCCTCGGCCACTGCCGTGGTCCTGAACAACGCCATCCCGGTGTTCGTGGACATCCACCCGGACACGTTCTGTCTGGATCCGGAAAAGATCGAGGCGGCCATCACTCCTCAGACGAAGGCTGTCATGGCCGTTCATATCGGGGGGATGCCCTGCGACATGGACACCATCCTCCAGGTGGCGCAGCGGCACGGTCTGTTCGTCATCGAGGACTGCGCTCAGGCGCACGGCGCGGAGTGGGCCGGCCAGAGGGTCGGATCCATCGGACACGTGGGAGCTTTCAGCTTTCAGTCCAGCAAAAACATGACGGCCGGGGAAGGTGGGATGATCGTCACCAACGACCGGGACATTTTTGAGAAATGCTGGTCCATCCACAATGTCGGCCGCATCCCGGGAGGGCGGTGGTATGAGCACCGGAACATCGGGTCCAACTACAGGATGACCGAGTGGCAGGCGGCGGTGCTCCTGGCCCAGCTCCCGCGCGTGCCAGCTCAGATGAAGCGCCGGGAGGAGAACGCGGCCTATCTTGCCGAGAAGCTGAATCAGGTGCCGGGAGTGTCATGTCAGGTGCGGCCGAAGCCTGTCACCTCTCACGCGTGGCATCTGTTCATCTTCAAGGTGGATCCTAAGGCGTTCGGTGACCTGCCCAAATCCCGGATTGTGGAGGCCATCGCGGCGGAGGGTATTCCGGTGTCCGCCGGATACGTTCCGCTGTATCGGGAGAAACTGTTCACAGGCATCCAGCCGGGCTCCTGCCCGTTCGCCTGCCGTCACGTAAAGCGCGAAATAGACTACTCCTCTGTCAGCTGTCCGGTCTGCGAGGATCTGTGCGATAACCGTCTGATGTGGCTGCATCAATCGGTGCTGTTGGGAACGAAATCGGATATGGACAGCATCGTGGAGGCGGTGGCGAAGGTGCAGAAGTATCACGGAGAGCTGGTGGATCGGTGAAGCTGGCCCGGTTCAGCAAAGATGGAGGACCGCCTTCGATCGGCTGCGTGCTTCAGGATCGGGTGGTGGATCTAACGGAACTGGTGCCGTTGCTCGCCCGCCGTCTGGGGATGCCCGCACCGGCAGGGGCTTCTTCTGTCTGCGCTTGGATCGAGGCAGGTTGGCTGGATCCGCCAGCCGCCCTGGCCATTGAGCGTTTGGCCGGAGAACTGCGGCTCGGGATGGCCTGCCCGGCTTTGGACGAAGTGGACGTTCTGCCCCCGGTGGACCGGCCGCGGCAGGTTCTGGCCGTCGGCCGCAACTTCGCCTCCCACGCGCGTGAGGGAGGCCACGAAGTGCCGGAGGAGCCCATCATCTTCGCCAAGGCCGTCTCCAGCCTAATCGGACACGGGCAACAGGTGCGTTGCCCGGAGTCCGTCGGGCGGGTGGATCACGAAGCCGAAGTGGCGGTGGTTTTGAGACGGGGCGGACGCGACATCCCGGAGGAGGAGGCGCTGGAGTTCATCGCCGGCTACACCTGCTTCAACGACCTGACAGCGCGGGATCTTCAGCGCCGCGATGCCGGACGCGGTCATCCCTGGCTTCGCTCCAAGGGGATGGACACCTTCGGGCCGATCGGGCCCTGGCTGGTTACCGCCGATGAGATGCCCTGGCCGCTGGCCGGCAGGATAGAATGCCGTGTGAACGGGGAACTACGCCAGCAGGGTGACGCCAGGGACATGCTCTTTCCTCCGGACAGGATCATCGCGTTCATCTCACGCTATATCACGCTGTCTCCCGGAGATGTCATCGCGTTGGGGACGCCGGAAGGCGTCGGGCCAGTGGCGCCGGGGGATGTGGTGGAGGTGTTCGTGGAGGGTGTCGGATTACTGCGAAACCCTGTGGCGCGCGCGGAAGGGTGACGGCGGCGGTGGCGGAAGGATCATTCAGGGCGGTGGCGAGGGTGGACCTTGGTTCACTGCGCCACAACCTGCGCGAAGCGCGCCGTCTTGCCGGGGCCGGGGTGCAGATCTGGCCCGCCGTGAAGGCCGACGCTTATGGCCACGGTCTCGCGAGGGTGGCGCGTGCGCTGGAGGAAGAGGGAGTGGAGGGTTTCTGTGTGGCCACGGTGGAGGAGGCCGCAGTGCTGGTTTCTGCCTGTCCACAAATCCCCCGTCTGGTGCTGGGTGCGCTGCTTCCGGATGAGATTCCCGCCCTGCTGGAGACCTCATCGGAGACCGTCGTCTGCGATCTTGCGTTCGCTTCGGATCTTTCCCGTGCGGCCGCTTCTGCCGGGAAGGTGGTGGATGTTCACCTGAAAGTGGATACGGGCATGGGGCGTCTGGGAGTGCGCCCGGATCAGGCGGTGGAGAAAGCCCTTGCTCTGGACGCCCTGCCGGGGATACGGCTCCGGGGCATCATGACCCACTATCCGTGCTCGGACGAGGAGGATCTCTCTTTCTCCCGCGAACAGACCGCGCACTTCTCCCGGGTCTGTGATGAGGTCATCGGGGCGATCGGGCGCCCGCTTCTCCGTCATGCCGCAAACAGCGGAGCCATCCTGGGCCTGCCGGAGAGCCGCTTCGATGCGGTCCGGCCCGGCATTATGCTTTACGGCAGCTATCCGGGGCCGGGAGCGGCGCCCAGGGCGCAACTCCGGCCGGTGATGACGCTGGCGGCGCGCGTTGTTCTTCTGAAAGACGTTCCTGCGGGCTTCACCGTCAGCTACGGCAGGACGTGGGTGGCCAAGCGGCCGTCGCGAATCGCCACCGTCAGCATTGGCTATGGGGACGGACTGCCCCGGCGCTTGTCCAATAACGGTCTCGCGCTGGTGCGGGGCATGGGGGCGCCAATCGCCGGGCGCGTGTGTATGGATATGACTATGCTGGATGTGACGGACATTCCCGGTGTCCGCTTAGGGGAGGAGGCCGTCTTCTGGGGCGTCCAGGGAGAGTCTGTGCTGAGGTGCGATGAACTGGCCTGGCGGCTGGGCACCATTCCGTACGAACTGACATGCCAGGTCACGGCGCGCGTCCCCCGGGTGCACCTGCAATGAGCAAGTCCATCCATCTACAGGAGCTGGACTGGGTGGATCCGGTCCGGGCGTTCTGGGCCGTGCGTCATCGCGAAGGGGTGGCCTTCCTGGATTCCGCTTTGCGAGGTCACACCGCATCGCGCTGGACTTACCTGGCGCTGGAGCCCGCGGAGACGCTTGAAGTCCGCCGGGATGCAACGGTCTCGCGGCGCAGGGGTGAGAACTCGTGGCAGGTGGATCCGGATTGGCGCCAGGCGCTCAGACGGCGGCTGCCCGCTGCTTCTCCCGGCGCTCCGCGCAATATCCCTCCCTTCGCCGGCGGGTGGATCGGCTGGATGGGTTACGAACTGGCCCCGGAGTTCGACCGCATTCCGGTGCGCGGGGAAGCTCTGCCCGGAACGCCGCTGGCCTCCTTTGCCTTCTATGACACCCTGGATGCCTTTGACCTCATGGAGCTGCGTCGGTGGCGGGTGAGCTTCGGAGACGGCGGAATTGACCTGCCCGAGATGGAGGTTGCAGGTGCCACGCCTGCTCCTTTGCCCGCACCGGCCGGCCGGGTGACAGACTTCCTTCCCCCAGAGCGCTTCAGACAGGCTGTGGAAGAGGCAAAGGAGCGGATCCGCGCCGGAGAGATCTATCAGGTCAACCTGTCCCGTCAGTTCCGATTGGACCCGGCTCCGGATCCGGCCTCCACATTTGTACGCTTGCGGGAGAACTCTCCCGCGCCGTACGCGGCGTTTCTGTCTTCGTCCGCCGGAACCCTTGTCAGCAGCAGCCCGGAACTTTTTCTTGAATACGATCCCGTCGCCCGCAGGGCCGTCTCGCGCCCCATCAAGGGGACCCGGCCGCGCGGAGCTTCGCACGCGGAGGATGTGCGGCTAGCCCGGGAGCTGGCTTCCAGTCCAAAGGACCGGGCGGAGAATGTCATGATCGTGGATCTGGTGCGCCACGACTTAGGGAAGGTCTGCCAAACGGGCTCCGTGTTGGTGAGCGAAATGTGCCGGACGGAGATCCATCCCACGGTGTTTCACCTGGTATCCACGGTGGAGGGTATCCTGCGCCCCGGACTGGATGCCCTGGATGCGCTGGCTGCCCTGTTCCCGGGCGGTTCCATTACAGGGGCGCCCAAGATCCGCTCATGCCACGTGATCCGTGAGCTCGAGCCTGTCTCCCGCGGACCGTATACGGGGGCGATGGGTTATTTCTCGGTCACGGGTTACTGTGCGCTGGCCATGGCCATTCGGGTGGTCTGGTTCCGCGGCGGGACCGCCACCTTCAGCGCCGGAGGCGGTATCGTTGCAGACTCTGATCCAGAGGCGGAACTGCGGGAAACGGAGGCCAAGGCGGCCGCGATGAAACGGGCGCTGGGGATTTCCGATGATTGATGCGCTTTCGGGCGTGCTGGTCTGGCTGGACGGGGAGTGGCGCCCGGCAGGCGCCGGTCTGGTGTCGCCTGTGGACCGCTGCTACCTCTACGGGGACGGCGTATTCGAGACGTTCCGAAGCCGGTCCGGGCACTTCTTTCGGCTGGAGCGGCATTTGGAGCGGATGCGCAAGGGGTTGGAGCTTCTGGGCATCGAGTTCGTTCCCGAAGAGGAGGGCATCCGCGCCGCTGCAGCCGGGGCCTTCGATCTGCTCGGCTGCCGGGACGTGGTTTTCCGCCTGACCGTGTCGCGGGGGACGGGCTGGCGAGGCCTTCGGATGGAGGGCAGTCCGCAGATGACCATCCTTGCAACGCCATGCGAATCCTCGTCCCGGCAGCCGCCTCTGACGGCCTGTCTGACGTCCATTACGCGGGATGAGACCTCCCCTCTCTCAACCGTCAAGACGTGCAACTATCTTGCCTCCGTCCTGGCGCTTCTGGAGGCTCAGAGGCGGGGCTGTCGCGAAGCCGTGATCGTCTCCAGGGCCGGATGGGTCTCGGAATGCTCCTCCAGTAACCTCTTCTGGGTCGATGGTGGGGAGCTGTACACACCTTCGGTGCGGTGCGGGGCGTTGCCGGGAGTCATGCGTTCTGCGGTTCTGGATGCGGCCGTGCGGGAAGGTATCCCGGCCATCGAAGGGGAATTCCTCCCGCGGGCGCTCGCGGAGGCGGAGTATGCTTTTGTCACCAGCAGTGTCCGGGGTCTGCATCCGCTGGGAGAGTTTGAAGGAAAACCGTTTGCGCCGGAGGATGCGTCCGGTGTGGCGCCCCGTCTGCTGGCCGCTGTGGAGTGCCTTATCCGGGAAGAGTCCTGCTGACCTCTGCGGACCGAGCGCACTGGCGCAGGCGAAGTTCGGAGGAGATCGTCTTGAAAGTCTTCATTCTGGTGGATATGGAAGGGATCTCGGGTGTCTGCCTGGAGGAGCATACCTCGGCGGGAACCCCTCAGTATGAGCAGGCGCGCCGCTGGATGACTGCGGACGTGAACGCCGCCGTGCAGGGAGCGCTGGACGCGGGCGCTTCCGAAGTGGTGGTGCTGGACGGACACGGCGCAAACTCGCTCTATAACCTAGTTTACGAGGAGCTCCACGAGGGAGCGGAATACATCCTCGGATCGCCTCGCGGTTGGTATCTCACCGGGCTGGACTCCAGCTTCCACTGCATGCTGATGGTGGGGATGCACGCTATGGCGGGCACGCCGCGGGCGGTGCTGGAGCACACCTGGTCAACAGCGCGCTGGCACCGTTGCCGTCTGAACGGGCGGGAGACCGGTGAGATAGGCCTCATGGCAGCTTTCGCCGGATCCTTTGGCGTGCCGGTCACACTGGTCACGGGCGATCAGGCAGCCTGCGAGGAGGCCCGCCAATTCCTGGGGGATAAGGTGGCGCTGGCGTGTGTGAAGCAGGGGCTGGGGCGCTACAGCGCCAAAATGCTGCCTCCACGACACGCTCGGGCGGAGATCCGTGCCCAGGCCAGTCAGGCTGTTGCCCTGGCCGATGCCGCCACGCCTTTCAAAGTGGAAACCCCCGTATCAATAGAGGTTGACTACATCCGCAACTCGCACACGGATGCCATTCCCACCGGTCCCGGCGTGGAGCTCATCAGCCCCAGAACCATCCGCTACACGGCTCCCACGGTGCCGGAGGCGTGCTATCTGATCCGCTGATCCGGCCAAGAGTTGAATGAGTGCGGAGGCCCGGCGGATTTCCGTCCGCCGGGCCTCCAAGTAATGCTGGCACATCGTTACGGCAGATCAGGGGGTGGTTCCTGTGGCCCTTACCGCCGCCTGGTAGAGGTCGCTCATCCCCATCCGCTGTGTCCCCACGATGGAGGCGTTCGTGATGGCTGCCGTTGCGACCGTAGCTCCCTCAATGGCTCTCAGCTTAGCGACCGCTTCGGCGCTGTGAGGCCAAACGTTCAGCGCGATGGTCTGCTCATACTGAGTGCGGGCCTGCTGGAACTGTCCCGCCTCGGTGAACAGTTTGCCCAGGGTCAGCTTCTCGCGAGCCAGCTCCCGGAGCGCGTTCTTGGTGTCGTACTTCGCTCCCTCGATGACCCGCCAGGCGGCCCGGGCCTTGATCTTGTCGCCATTGTCCCGGGCTTCCTGATGCACCGCCGACCACTGGTTCATTTTCTGCACCAGGCGGCTCAGCCGGTCACGTGTCGTGGTGACCTTGAGAGACTGGTGAGCGACACGCGCGGCCATCCATACGGAGTAGTTGTCCACCAGCGGCAGTCCCTGCAGCGCCCGGGTGTCGGCGTCGGCGATGGGGTCGCGGCCGTATGCGCTGAACAGAGTCATCCAGTCGTCCCGACTACGGGGATCCTTGGCCATCTCGGCCGGCATCTCCACAATGTAAGGCCTGCCGGCGGTGGTAGTAAAACGCAGGTAGGTGATGACGTTTTCCCCGGCGCGTTTACGGACCACGGTCACCGGTCCGCGAGGCGCTTCCGCGAAGCTGATCTTGCGGGCCGGGTCAGCGGGGTTATCCGTCGCTGCCACGGGCTGCGCCACCGGAGCCGCGCCACCATCCGGCTGTCCGGCCGGCGGCGTCTGCTGCTGCGCCATCAGCCGGACCGCGCCGATACCGGCCGCTACGGCCACCATAGCCGCAGCGCCCAGCGCCAGCCACCTGGTTCGCAATCTGTCAACCATCGCCACTCCTCTTCCGCAGCGCGCCTCCCGCGCTCCGGACGGCATCTCCATTATCGGCAGCCGGAGCGCACCGGCTGCTCCCGGTCGGAATATACAGCGCGCCTCTCGCCCTGTCAATGGACTTCGGGACAGCCCTGCGGGTTCCCTGCCGGCGCTTCAGGAGCGGCACAGACAGGCTTCCACGCGTGCCCCGCAGCCTTTGCACGTTTCCACCCACACGGCGGGACCCACCCCGGCTGCCTCTCCCGGACCCAGCAGCGTATAGTCGGCCTGCCCTCCCTCGCTCTCGGTCTGGAAGCGCACCCTGAGCCTGTTACGGTCCTGCACATCGTCCGAGGACAGGGTGAACAGCGCCTGCGTGCCGCGGCTGCCGTCCAGGCTCACCTTCCACCCCTTGGGCGCCACCAGTTCGATTTTGGCGGAGATGGGATGCCCTTCCTGCTCCACGCTCACACCTACCAGCTTCGGCAGCCGCGGACGGATGACCGGTCCTCCCATATAGTGCAGGGTGATCTCCACGTTGCGCGAGGCTGGCAGGGTGGTGGCGTCGTAGTCGCGCTCCAGCATCCGGCGCGCGCGTTCGTTCCTGCTCAGCCCCGCCAGCCGGTTGCCCCGGACAGAGGTCTTATCCCCGAATTCCACCGTGCCACCCCTCTCAGCCATCAGCCGCTCCGCCAGAGCGGCGGTGCGCTCCGTCAACTCGGTCACGGTCTTCGGGCCGCTGAGCCCCCTTGTGAACTTGTGAAGCACGATCCGTTCCCCCACAGGATCCTTCCACTCCGCAGGAATGCCCTCCGTGCCGTTCAGGATCCCCAGGATGGAGCCCAGAGTCGCGCCCGTGCAGTCCGTGTCGTATCCGCAGTTGACGGCCTTGCAGAGCCGGTCGCCGAAGCTTTCGCCATACAGCCAGCCCAAGATGATGAAGGCCAGGTTCTGCGGGGCGTGGCAGGGGTGGGGGTGCCCGAAGCGCCGGAGGATGCGCTCGCGCGCCTCGCCCCACGGGACGCCGTTCGTATGGCACCAGAGCGCTGCGCTCACGCTACGGGCAATAGCGCAGTGTCCCGGGATCATCTGCAGCCCGATATGGATCAGCGCTTTCGGGTCGGATTCCACGAAGGCCGCGCTCTCCAGCGCCGCCAGAAACATCTCGCCGTATACCCCCTCGCCTCCGGCGTGGTCCAGCACGGCGTCTTTCCATGCCAGCTCCGCCGCCAGCTGGGGATTCCCTGGCGCGATGCACGCCCAGATCTCGCTTCGGATGGGCGAGCCCATCTGGTCAATGAAGTCGTTCTCGAACCATCCCGAGACGGGCGGGCGCAGCCCGCGGGAGAGATTGCGCAGGCAGAAGCCGTACTCGTCCCACGGATAGGGAGCCAGATGCTTCAGCCAGTAGTCGGCGAAGTCAGCCAGCCGGGGCGTTACCCCGCGCTCCTCCAGCATCTTCAGCCAGACCAGCTGCAGGTCCAGATCGTCGTTGGCGGCGGCCTCGGTGGGGATCGGGTCGAAATATTCCAGGTCCAGCACCTTCATCTGACCCTCGAAGGGCGCCCCGAGCGTGCCGCCGATGTTCTTGCCAAGCCAGCAGGCTTGCACCCGGTCGCGATACTCCCCTTTGTCCAGTGTGACAGGTCTCATAGCAGAGTCTCCCGCTCCCCTTCGTCCGGGCGGCTTCACGCCTCCGGGAAGCCCCCGTCCGGTTGACATGCCCGGCCGCGCGAAACTATCATGACGGTGTTCCCGGGTCGTCTAATGGCAGGACAGCAGATTTTGGTTCTGCTTATCGAGGTTCGAATCCTTGCCCGGGAGCTCATTTTGCGTTGCCAGCCTTCCCTCCGGCGGCGCAACGCATCGCCACCGAGGAGCCAGTGAGACCTCAGACCCACCGAGCGGCCCTGATTATGGCCGCGGGCAAAAGCACGCGGATGAAGAGCCGGCTGCCGAAGGCGGTTCATCCGCTGTGCGGCAGGCCGGTGGCGATGCACGTCATCCAGGCGTGCCGGGAGGCGGGGCTGGAGCGTGTCATCGTCGTGGTCGGCCACGAGGCGGATGCCGTCCGTCAGACTCTGGGGGACGGCGTCGAATATGTCACGCAGGACCGCCAGCTCGGCACCGGGCACGCCGTGATGTGCGCGGAGCAGGCTTTGCAGGGCTTCGAGGGCATTCTGGCGGTCCTGCCGGCCGACTCCCCGCTCATCCGCCCCGGTTCCATCGCACGGATGGTGGAGGACTGCGAAAGCCGCGGGTGCGCCGCGTCGCTCCTGACGGCCGAGATGCAGGATCCCGCAATGTACGGTCGCATTGTGCGCTCGTCTTCGGGAGACGTGGAGCGCATCGTGGAGGCCAAAGACGCCCCTCCCGAGATTCTGGCCATCCGGGAGATCTGCACCAGTATCTACGCTTTTGATGCCCGTCGTCTCTTTCCTGCGCTCCGGAGACTCTCCCCGGAGAACCGCCAGCGGGAGTACTACCTGACGGACGTCATCGGCATCTTCCGCTCCGAGGGTTTGCCCGTTTCGGCCACCGTGGTGGAGGACGCCACCGAGGTGATGGGCATCAATACGCGTGTGGAACTTGCCCAAGCCACTGCCGTGCTTCGTGAGCGCATCCGCCGGCGGCTGATGCTGGACGGCGTCACCATGCTGGATCCTGCATCCGTCCACGTGGACGTGGACGTGGAGATCGGTCAGGATACGGTCGTTTATCCCGGATGCGTCATCGAGGGGCACACGCGCATCGGGAGCGAATGCGTCATCGGTCCCAACAGTCACATCGTTGATTCTGTGCTGGAGGACGGCGTCACGTTCGAGGCATCTGTGGCCGTGGAGGCGAAGGTCGGCCGGGGAAGCCGGGTTGGGCCGTATTCGCGGCTCAGACCGGGGGCCAGGCTGGGAGAGAATGTCATCATCGGCGACTTTGTGGAGATCAAGAACAGCGTCATCCACGAGGGGGTCTCCATCGCCCATATGACTTACATCGGGGATGCCGAAGTCGGCGCGCACACCAATATCGGGGCGGGCACCATCACGTGCAACTATGACGGGCGTCGCAAGCACCGCACCGTGATCGGGGCGGGGGCGTTCGTCGGGAGCCATACCACTCTGAACGCACCTGTCACTGTGGGCGACGGGGCGTTCATCGGCTCGGGGTCCGTCATCACGAAAGACGTTCCCCCGGACGCGCTGGCGCTGGGCAGGGCGCAGCAGATCATCAAAGAAGGGTGGGCCAGACGGCGGCGCGAGCAATCGGAGGAGTAGCAGGATTGGACCTTTCCACATTGCGCATCTTTTCGGGGAACGCCAACCCGCGGCTGGCGGAGGATATCGCGGCGCATCTGGGCGTCTCCACCGGCCGGCTGATCGTCAAGAGCTTCTCGGACGGCGAGATCTGCGTGAAGGTGGAGGAGAGCGTGCGGGGGATGGATGTGTTCATCGTCCAGCCCACCTGCCACCCCGTCAACGACTCCATTATGGAGCTCATTATCCTCATTGACGCTTTCCGCCGCGCTTCCGCCCGGCGCATAACCGCCGTGCTTCCCTATTACGGTTACGCCCGGCAGGACAAGAAGATCAAACCCCGCGAGCCGGTCACGGCCCGGCTCATCGCAAACATGATCACCAACGCCGGTGCGCACCGGGTGCTTGCCGTGGATCTTCACGCTGGACAGATTCAGGGGTTCTTCGATATGCCTGTGGACCATCTGATGGCCGCCCCGCTCATCGCGGACTGGGTGCGTCACAATGTTCCAAAGGACGGTCCACTGGCGGTGGTCTCGCCGGATGTTGGCGGGGTGCCCCGGGCGCGCGCCCTGGCGGAGATGCTGAACGCCCAGATCGTCATCGTGGTCAAGCGCCGACCGGAACCCAACAAGTCGGAAGTAAAAGAGATCATCGGTGACGTGGAAGGCCGCGTCTGCGTGATGGTGGACGACATGATAGACACGGCAGGCTCCATCTGCAGCGGGGCGGAGGCGCTCCAGCAGAGAGGGGCGCGGCGACTCTATGCCTGCTGTACGCACCCGGTCCTTTCCGGCGACGCGGTGTCGCGGCTTGAGGCCAGTCCATTCGAGAAGGTTGTGGTCACGGATACTATCCCGCTCCCCGAGCACAAGAAGAACGGGAAGATCGTCGTGCTTTCCGTCGCCCCGATGCTTGCCGAGGCCGTCCGGCGCATCCACCTGGATCGCTCCGTCAGTGAGATGTTCGACGGAGTGGTGTTCGAAAGCGGACAGTGAGGCTCATCGTAGGGCTGGGAAATCCCGGTATCCGTTACGCCGGAACGCGCCACAACATCGGTTTCGAAGTGGTGGACCGCTTTGCGCGCAGGCACGGAGCGCGTCTGCGCAGGCGCTGGTGTCGGTCGCTTGTTGCGGATCTGCGGATCAGGGGCGAGGAGTTCCTGCTGGCCAAGCCTCAGACGTTCATGAACCTCAGCGGTGAGGCCGTGCGTGAGCTGCTGTTGCGGACCAAGGCCGCGGCAGCCGATATACTGGTGGTCTGTGATGACATCAATCTTCCCCTCGGACGCATCCGGCTGCGGCCATCCGGCAGCGCGGGTGGGCATCACGGACTGGAGTCCATCATCGCGTGCATCCGCTCCCAGGATTTTCCTCGGTTGCGGGTGGGTGTGGGGGAGGGCAACAACCGGCAGGATGTGAGGGATCACGTGCTGGGTCGTTTCCATCCGAGCGAGCGAAAACTTGCGGAGGATGTTATCGAAACCGCCGCGGATTGCCTGGACTGCGCCCTCCAGGAGGGTCTCCACGCCGCAATGAACCGGTTCAACGGTCTGATCCTGGAGTGACCCCCGCCCCTTTGTCCGGGTATCATGCCGTAGAACCATGGCGAAGATCTCCTTCTGCACTTTCGGGTGCAAGGTCAATCAGTATGAGACTGAGCGGGCGGCCGAGCAGGCGCGGCTGGCGGGTCATCAGGTCGTCCCCTGGGGCGAGCCCGCCGATGTCCAGATCGTTCACACCTGCAGCATCACCGCGAGCGCCGTCCGCGACGGACGTGCCGCCCTGCGCGGAGCGCTGAAGCGCCGCCGGGACGGCGGCCTGGTGCTGGCCACGGGCTGCGCGGCCCGAACCGACGCCTCCTCGCTGGTGCCCTCGCCGGACGTGACTCTAATCGAAGATCTCATGCAAGCCGTCTCCGGGTGCGCCGACGCGCCTGTTCTCCCTGTTGACGGGTCGAGGCTCGATTGTCTGTCCTGCCCGTCTGAACGTCAGGGCCGGACGCGGGCGCTGGTCAAAATCCAGGACGGTTGTCGTTTCCGGTGCGCCTTCTGCATCGTGCCGCAGGCTCGCCCGGTGGAGTCCAGCCGGCCCATCCGCGATGTTTTGGAGGAGGTCCGCGCTTATGTCGCGCTCGGCCACCGGGAAGTGGTCCTGACCGGAGTGCGCATCACGGGGTATCGTCCCGAAGATGCGGGCCGCAACGGCCTGGAGGAGCTGATCCGCCGCCTCGGTGATGTGCCCGGTCTGTCGCGCGTGCGCCTCACCAGCCTCTATCCTTCCGAAGTGCGGGAAGGGCTACTGCGGGCGATGGCGGAGTCGCCGAACGCCTGCCCGCATCTGCATCTCGCACTGCAGAGCGGCGATGACGGGATCCTTCGCCGGATGAGACGGGCATACACATCCTCCCGATTTCTCGAAGTGGTGGAACAGGCCAGGGCTATTCTTCCAGGTGTGGCCATCACCACGGACGTCATCGCCGGTTTTCCGGGAGAGACGGAGGAAGCGTTCGAGAACACTGCCGCCGTCATGCGCCGCGCGGCCTTCTCGCGCGCCCATGTCTTCACGTTCTCCCCCCGGCCGGGCACGTTGGCAGCCGCCATGGACGGACAGGTTCCGCGCCACGTGGCCCGTGAGCGCACGCGGCGGCTCATCCAGATCGCCGCGGAGACGGGGCGCGCCTTCCGGCAGGGTCTGGTGGGAAGCGTCCAACGGGTCATTGTTGAGCAGCAAAGGGCGCCTGGCATCCTGACCGGACTCACGGATACTTACGTGGAAGTAGAGTTTCCTGCTCAGGACGTGCTGCCGGGTCAGGAAGTGAAGGTGTCTGTCACGGGAGTGACGGAGGATGGGCTGACCGGGGTGTTGGCTGTGGCCAGCGCTGCGTAGAGGAAGGGAGGATCGCTTGCCGGACTGCATTTTCTGCCGCATCATTGCGGGGGAGATTCCCTCCAGGATAGTCTATGAGGATACCGATGTTGTGGCCTTCGAGGATGTCAACCCGCAGGCCCCCACCCACGTGCTGGTGGTGCCGCGCAGGCATGTCGCGCGCATCAGCGATTTCGGCGACAGCGAGGAAGAGGCGCGCCTGATTGGCCGGATGCATCAGGCGGCCAATACGGTGGCGGCCCGCAGGGGCATCGTGGAGGGTGGGTACCGTCTGGTTATCAACTGCAACGAAGGAGCGGGCCAGAGCGTCTGGCATGTGCACCTTCACCTGCTGGGCGGTCGGTCCTTCGGGTGGCCTCCCGGCTGATCAGGGCCGCAATCGGAGTCACGCTCTTGGGTCTGTAGCCGGGACGCCCGGCAGCCGATAATTTCGGACTGGCCAGCGCATTGGGCCTGTCCGTTGACAGCGGGGCGGGCCGCGTCTATAATCAAGGACGGTGAGCCCTCGAATGCGGGCCGGTGGTCCGCGCTTCCGGTGTCTTCCCGCTTGTTCCCGGAGACGTTCACGGACGCTGGCTCAACGACACTCTACAGACAGGGTAGCAGGAGGAATCTGATTGGCTCAGGTCGTGGTGCGGCCGGGCGAAAGCCTGGATAGCGCTCTCAAGAGGTTCAAGAAGCAGTTGCAGCAGACGGGCATCCTGAAGGAGGCTCGCGCTCACGAGCGGTACGAGAAGCCCAGCGACAGAAGGCGGCGTGCAGAGGCGGCGCGTCGGCGCAAGCTGATGCAGGAAGCCCGCAGGCAGAACAACAACAACTAGGCTTTCGGGCCACTGCGATCTGGCCGCCGCTTTCGCGGAGATCCGGCATCACCGGGCGGCGGCTCCCCCATGGAAGACTTTCGTCAACTGTTCAGGCTCGCGGACAACGCTGGACGGCGGCTGCGGGCCTTTCGCGTTTGCCCTAGGCTCCCGCGCGGCGGATCTCTCGCCGCTGTGCGGGGGTGCTTGTCTATCTCCCTTGTCCGCCGTCCCAGGCGGGACTGATGGACATAGAGATCAATGGCCCGGACGTTCCGGGCTTACCTCACGAAGTGCTCCGCGGCCGCCTGCAGGATGTTTTGGAGGCGGAAGGCTGTCCCGCCGGCTTCGAGCTCTCCCTGCTTCTGATCGGCGATGCCGAAATGGCGCGACTCCACCAGGAGTGGATGGGATTGCCCGGTCCCACGGATGTGCTCTCCTTTCCCCAGGACGACCCTCGCGAGGGGCCGGCGCCCGGCGCTTCTCTTGGAGATGTCGCCATCAGTCTCGACACGGCTGCCCGTCAGGCGGCGGATGCGGGCATCCCGCTGGCGCACGAGGTTCTGCTTCTGGCCGTGCATGGTACGCTGCACCTGCTCGGATATGACGATACCACGGATGAGGCGTTTCGCAGGATGCGAGAGCGTGAGATGAGATATGTTCCCGAGGCGTTCCGGGACGCGGCGGAGGTGGCCCGATGAGCGTCGCGCAGCCGGCAGGCAAAGAGAGGCGCGAGCCGCCGCCCCGGAGCTTCCGCAGCGGCATCTTCCAATGGCTGCGCAAGCTGCTGGGCGGAGGCGGCTTCAAGTATGCGGCCGACGGCATCATGCACGTCTACCGCACGCAGAAGCACATGCGCTTCCACTTCTTCATGCTGGTCACGGTGCTGCTTTTCAGCAAGGCCGTGGGCCTGCCGTCGGGCGAGATCCTGGTCCTGTTGCTGACCATCTCGCTGGTGCTTATCGCCGAGATGTTCAACACCGCCATCGAGGCGGTGGTGGACTTGGTGACTCAGACGTACCATCCGCTTGCGAAGTTTGCAAAAGACATAGCCGCCGGAGCGGTGCTGATGGCCACCCTGAATGCCCTGGCGGTTGGCCTGATCCTGTTCACGGCCGGTCGGCCGGTGGAGAGCGACGCCTACCGCAATGCCCGCGCCAGCGCCTATGGTGCCGACCTGCAACGGGCCGAGGAGCATCTTCGAAATCCAGAGACCCGCGACAAGCCGTACGTGCTCGCCCCGCCCCATATTCCCGCCGATCCAGCCGCATCTTTCCTGTACCGTGATCATCAAGCATGGGTGGACTACCTGGAGGCGTTGAAGGCCATTGGCATCAGGAAGGTGGTGCGCCGTGAGAACGACACGCCCATGTCCCTGAACGATCTGATTATCGCGGAGCGCGGGGGATTGCGGGCCGACCTAGAGATCCACCGTCCCCGAATCATGACCGTAGTGGTGGTGGGGGTGCTGCTGCTCCTTGCACTGGTGCTCATCCGCAAGGTCTCTGGAGGGCGCGGAACGCTCCTGCGAGGAGGTGTGGTGAGCGGTCACACGGCGCTCGGGTTCTTCTTCGCCGTCATCATTTTTCTCTCGTCTCCGGACTATGTGGTCCGGGGGGCTGCCATCTTCCTGGCCCTGCTCATGGCTCAGAGCCGGGTGGATGCAGGAATCCATACCGTCCGGGAGGTAGTTTTCGGCGGACTGCTGGGGACGTTCGTGGCGGGAGTCGTCACGCTCCTGCGATGAATGCCGTTGCGGTGAACCGTAATGCATCACCTGCGACCGTCACGGCCCACAGCGTTGCATGCACGGGTTCAGGGGCGTGTGCACTCCTTTGCGATCAGCTGCGAGATCGAGCGTTCGAATCCCCGAAGCGATACGGATCATCTGCATATCCACGCCGCCGCCGGACGTTCAGCTTCCGCTGCGCATGGCGGGACAGGAAGTGGATGGATTGCTGAGGACGAGCCGAGGTGGAGAAGGGCGCGCGATCTCCGATGCGACGCCTTATCCTTGACTGTTCGGCGCAATCACGCTAACATCCAGTAATGCCCACGCGCCACTAATCCCTTTCAGTTTCAATGGGGAAGTGAACAGCTTCAGCGGTTGCTAGCAACAGGCTTGATCGAGTGGCCGTACACGATAACAGGCAGACAGTTCTTGACCTGCTGACCGCCCTCAAGGGCATCGACCCCCTGAAAGAGCTCTTCTGGCGCGAGCTCAACTACGAGAGAGCAAACCAGGCTATCCCAACCGGGTCATGGACCGACACCGAGCGCACCGCCCTTGCGGATGATCCCCTTCTCTTCGCGACGGCCGGCCAGGACGGCGATTTTCACGTCCTCTACTGCCGTCTCCACTCCGAGGGCAAGCTGCACATCTCCGACGAGCGCGTGCTGATCAACCGGCTCCTCAACGACCATCTCTACAGTTTATTCGTCTTCTCCGACGCCGGGCAAGAGAACTGGCACTTCGTCAACGTTCGGAACGATCCCGATGCCACCAAGCGCCGCATATTCCGGAGGATCAGCGTCGGCCCGAACGAACGGCTGAGAACCGCCTGCGAGCGCATCTCCCTGCTCGATGTCGCTTCGATGAGCCCGGCGCTCCACGACCTGTCCGCGCTGGACATTCAGCAGAAGCACGATGAGGCATTCAACGTCGAGGCTGTAACCAAGCAGTTCTTCGACGACTACAAGACGGTGTTCAATCTTCTCCAGGAAGACCTGCAGGCTCAGATACCGGACCGGACCTGGGCGCACGACTATGCCCTCAGCCTCCTCAACCGGCTCATGTTCCTCTACTTCGTGCAGCGCAAACGCTGGCTTGGGGACGATACGGAGTTCATCAGGTCCTACTTCGATGCATATGCCGGCAGCGGACAGCCCAAGGATACCTTCTTCGAGAAGTGGCTCAAGCCGCTGTTCTTCGAGGCCTTCAACAACAAGAAGTCTCTGCTTAACACTCCTCAGAGGCGGCACATACCCGAGCATTTTCGCAAGGCTCTGTGCGACGCGCCATACCTGAACGGAGGCCTGTTTGCCGAGAACAGACTCGACGCCCCGGGCGACCCCTTCACCATATGCGACTCGCGGTTGGAGCGGGTCATCGAGTTTCTGGACAACTACAACTTCACCATCGCCGAGGACAGCCCGCTGGACCAGGAAGTCTCCGTTGATCCGGAGATGATTGGAAAGGTCTACGAGAGCCTGGTCAATGTCTCCGAGGAAGCTGACGAGCGCGGGGACGCGGGAATCTTCTACACGCCCCGAACCGAGATAGACCTGATGTGCCGGCTAGCGCTGGTGGACAACCTATCCGGCAGAATCGGCCAACAGCACCGCAAGCTGCTTTACGAGCTCATATTCGCCTTGGAGCCCGACGAGAAGAAGGACGCGGACGGCCAAGTCTCCGCCGCTGGACTTTGGAACACGATCCTCAAAGAACTTCAGGAGACCAAGATTGTGGATCCCGCGTGCGGGTCGGGCTCTTTCCTGGTCGGGATGCTGCACATAATGGACGACGTTCAAGAGCGCGCTCAAACGGCATTGGGCATAGCCGAAGATTCATACGAGCGCCGCAAGCGGATCATCGGCCAGAACTTATACGGCGTGGACGTCATGGAATGGGCTTGCCACGTAGCTGAGCTCCGTCTCTGGCTGGCGCTCATTATAGACGCGCAGTTCACCAGAGAGGAACTGGCCTTTCGCCACGAGCCCCTGCTGCCCAACTTTACTTTCAACATTCGGTGCGGGGACAGCCTTGTCGAGGAGGTCGGCGGGATTGGACTGGCGCACCTGACCGAATCCACGCTCTCGCGCTCCATGAAGCAACGCATCACCAAACTCACCGCCGAGAAAGCCAAGTTCTATTACGGCGATTGCGACTGCGAGTTCCATAGCGTCCAGGACGCGCAGCAGGCCGAGCGAAGCCTGTTCCACGATATTCTCGAAGAGCGCATCATCGCCGCGCAGCGGGAACTCGCCGCCATCGGGAATGAGCCCAAGCAGGTCCCGCCGCTCATAGGCGGGTTCGACAAGCCCCAGCAGGAGACGCTCGCAGAATCAGAGAGATGGAAGAAGGAACGCGAGCAAAAGCAGGCGGAGATCAACAATCTGCTCGCCGCTCAGAAGGAGTTGGCGCGCATGAGCGGCCTTCCGTTCGTGTGGAGCATAGCCTTTGCCGAGGTGTTCCGTGGCAACAGGTCGGGGTTCGATATCGTGGTGGGCAATCCGCCTTACGTGAGACAGGAGCAGATATCCGACCCTCGGCTGCCGCGCGACGAAGTGACTGCCGAGAACAAACGCCGCTACAAAGAAAAGGTCATGCTCACTACTCAGCGCGATCATCCCGATTTCTTCCAGTATAAGTGCGGAACCGGAAAGGCCGTCAGGAAAATTGATGCCAAGAGCGACCTGTACATATACTTCTACTTCCGCGGGCTGCACATTCTGAACCCTACGGGATCGTTTGTCTTCATCACGTCCAACTCGTGGCTTGACGTGGGATACGGGGCCGACCTTCAGGAGTTCCTGCTGAGGCAGTGTCATCTGAAGCTCGTGATGGACAACCAGGTGAAGCGATCGTTCGCCAGTGCGGACGTGAACTCGGTTATCTGTTTGCTCTCCGCGCCGTCGAAAAAAAAGGACGCGGGGCTTTCGAACATCGCGCGGTTCGTGATGTTCAAGGTGCCGTTCGAGCAGGTGTTGTCGGCGGTGGTGTTCGAGGAGATCGAGGAAGCCGAGGGGCGTCGGTCCACCCCGGAATACAGGGTGCAGGTGGTCAAGCAGAAAGAGCTTCTGGAAAGAGGGTTCGACCAGCCCGCTGAGGACGAGGAAGACGAGCCGGCCAACGCGGCACCAGACAGGCGCTTCCCGCTGGTAAAAGTGCCGAGATACGTCGGGGACAAGTGGGGCGGCAAGTATCTGCGGGCTCCGGATATCTACTGGACTATTCTGGAGAAGGGCAAGGGCAAGCTTGTGCGGCTTGGAGACATCGCCGAAGTGCGCTTCGGAATCAAGACGGGGTGCAATGAGTTTTTCTACCTGGACGAGGAGAAGATCAGGCAGTGGGGCATCGAGGAAGAGTTCCTGAAGCCAGTGATCAAGAGCCCGAGGGAGTGCCGCAGCCTTGAGGTCAGCCCTCGGGATTTAGGACAGTGCCTGTTCGTGTGTCACCTGGAAAAGCGTGAACTCGCCGGAACAAGAGCTCTGGAATACATTCGTTGGGGGGAGACGCAAGGGTTTCACAAGGGTCCGAGTTGTGCAGGGCGGCGGCGGTGGTGGGAGTGCAGGGAGACACCTGGGAATACATTTTGGGCAAAGGAACTGCGCGACCGTATCGGAGTGTTCGGCTCTGCCGAACTGTTGATTGCGGACTGCAGGTTCTATGTTTCCATTACGGATCCGGTGATGCAGGCATTATTGAACTCTGCCCTGTCCATATTGTGCGATGAAGTTGGCGCGAGGAATTATGGGGGGGGAGGCGGCCCACGGAGCGTCATGGTGTACGAGGTGCAGAACCAAATCATCTTGTCGCCTCGGTGTTTGGCGAGCCGGGAACGCGAGGCTTTGCAGGAGGCATTCACCGTGGTAGCTCGGCGTCCATTAATGTCTATAAACAAAGAGATGGTTAACGACGACCGACGCGCCCTAGATAATGTCCTGTTCGACGCAATTGGGCTAACCCAGTGCGAGCGGGACGCTGTGTACGAAGCCGTGGTCGAGCTGGTTACAAAGCGCCTGTCAAAGGCTGAAAGCGTGTGATTTCGGCAGCTTGGACCTTTTGACCCAAACGCAGGTGAGGAGGAAGAGCAATAGGTGCTCGACACAGTACGCAAAATGCGTACACTTGCATTCATTATGCCTACGGTGGAGGGCGTAATGCTGGAGACAATAATCCAATCCTGCCCCCGCATATAGCTTCTCAAAGTCCTGCTGTTTGGCGGCGAAGGCAGGTTCTATCTGCGCGAGCTGGTCAAGAAGACCGGACTACGTCAGGGAAGCGTCCAGCGGAAGCTTGGGAATCTTGAAACGGCGGGCGTGATCTTGCGAGAGCGCTGCGGCCGCCAATTCTACTTAGGAATCAACGAGCGATGCCTCATAGTTCCCGATCTGCGGTCCATGTTTGTCAAGTCAGTCGGCCTTGCCGATGTGCTCAGAGCTTGCCTGGCTGAGCTCTCGGAGCAAATGAAGGTCGCGTTCATCTTCGGCTCGGCGCAAGAGGCGAGGAGCGTTCTGAAAGCGATGTGGACCTTTCTGTCGTCGGCGACGTATCGCTAGTTGAGCTATCGCAGGCGCTCGACACGGCTGAGAGTGAGCTTGGCAGGGAAGTGAATCCAGCAGTGTTTCCAGCGGTTGAGTTCCGGGAACGGCTGAAAAACGGGGATCACTTCGTAACTTCAGTGATGCGGGAGACCAAGCTCTTCCTGATCGGAGGCGATGATGAGCTTAGAAGGCTCGCCGAATGAGGGAAGGCTGAAACCGAGAAGGACCTCCAGGCGCGAGATTGCCGACCTGATGAGCGTTGCCTCCACGAGCCTCGGCGATGCGCAGGCGGACCAGCTATCGCTGGATGGACGCTTCAACTGCGCCTAGGACGCGGCGCTGCTGCTTGCGACTATCCCGCTCAGATGCGCCGGATATCGAACACGTGGAGAAGGGCACCATCTCGCCGTATTTGGGGTTCTCCCCAAGATCCTGGGCGTGGAACACCAGGCTTTGAGCACGTAAGTGCAGAAGTGCAGGCGAATCCGAAACTTTTCGACCTACTCCAGGTCGGGCATCGTATCCAGGGCCAAGGTGACGGAACTGATTGCCAAGGCTCAGGAGCTGGATGAGGCAGTTCGCGGATGGCTTTAGGCCAACCATCCTGAGTACGTCTGAAAGGAGCATCTATTGGCCGCTCACGACATTATAGACAACCGCAAGGAGATACTTGCCGATCACATAGACCGGATACTCGATTCCACGAGCGCTGCGCGGTTTGCTGTGGGTTACTTCTTCATATCCGGTCTTAAGGGAATTGCCTCGAAGCTAGTGGACCTGTCGGAACTCCGGCTGCTGATCGGCAACACCACCAACCGAGAGACCCTGGAGCAGCTAGCCGAGGGCTATCGGTCGCTGGAGATGGTCAAGGAAGCAGCGGAGGCGCAGAGCTACCCGAAGAGGGTGGATTCGAAGCGCATGGTGAGCGAGACCGCCGAAGCCATCCGCGAGGCGATGGAGATGATGGACCAATCCGACGAGGATGAGAGAGTCATCCTGAACCTGGCGCGGATGATCGAGGAGGGCAGGCTCAAGGTCCGGGTCTACACCAAGGGCAGGCTGCACGCCAAAGCCTATATCTTCGACTACGGGCCTGTATACGACGCCTCGGGCCAGCCAATCGAGCGGCACGAGAAGGGGATAGCGATAGTCGGATCGTCCAACCTTACGCTGTCCGGGCTTACGCACAACACGGAGCTGAACGTCGTGGTCCAGGGCAACGACAACCACGCTGAGCTTGTGAGATGGTTCGACGAGCTCTGGAATGAGTCCGAAGAGTTCGACGAGGCCTTTATGCAGGAGATCAAACAGTCCTGGGCCGCATCGCTGGTCCGTCCCTACGACATCTATATGAAGACGTTATACCGGCTGGTGCGGGACCGCCTGGAATCCGAGGCCGATCAGGACCTGCTGTGGGATGACGATATCACATCCAAGTTGGCGGATTTTCAGAAGGTTGCGGTGAAGCAGGCTGTGCAGATGATCCGCGACTACGGTGGCGTGTTCGTCTCCGACGTTGTGGGATTGGGCAAGAGCTACATCGGCGCGGCCATCGTGAAGCACTTCGAGCGGACTGAGCATGCGCGGCCGCTGATTATCTGCCCGGCCGGGCTGGTGGAGATGTGGGAGCGCTACAATGAGGAGTATGACCTCAACGCGCGCGTACTGTCCATGGGGTATCTCAGCGAAGGCAAGGACGTGGAGAAGTACCTGGACCCCAACGATGGATTGTATCGTGACCGCGACTTTGTGCTGATTGACGAGAGCCACAACCTCAGCAACCCGGAAACGCAGCGCTACAGAGCCGTGGAGGCCTTTTTGGCAACGCAGAAGAAGTGCTGCATGCTCACGGCCACTCCGCGAAACAAGACCGCCTGGGATGTCTATCATCAGATCAAGCTGTTCCACCAGAGCGACAAGACCGACCTGCCAATCGAACCCGCGGACCTCAAGGAATATTTCAAGTCCATCGAGCGAGGGAACCGAAAGCTGCCCGACCTGCTGGTTCATATTCTGATCCGGCGGACCCGCAACCATATTCTGCGATGGTATGGATATGATGCGGACACTCACGAGCCGGTGGATCCGTCGCGCTTCGCTGACTATGCGTCCGGCAGGAGGCGCGCCTACGTGATCGTTGGCGGCAAGCACCAGTTCTTCCCCAAGCGCGAGCTTGAGACCATAGAATATAGTATAGAGGACACCTACCAGGGGCTGTATCAGGAGATCAGGAGCGCTCTCGGCCGGCCGGGCAATAACGGCGCAGGGAGGCTGTTCAAAGGCCAACTCACTTTTGCCAGGTTCGGGTTGTGGCATTACGTTCGTCCCGAGAAGCAGCGCCAGGAGCCTTATGCAAGCTTGCAGCGCGCCGGCGCGAACCTGCGCGGCCTCATTCGCATCCTGCTGTTCAAACGCTTCGAGTCCAGCGTGTACGCGTTTCGAGCAACCATCCAACGCCTGTTGAGGGCGCACGAAAGATTCCTCGCAGCTCTCCAAGAAGGAATAGTGCCTGCCGGTGAGGATGCCAGAAACATCTTGTACGAGTCAGATGTGCAGTCGGAGGTGGGTCTAATGGACGCGCTCCGGCAAGCGAGCGGGCACTACAACATCGAAGACTTCGACTTGTCGCGCTTAAGAAAGGCAATTGAGCACGATATATCGGTCCTAAAGCATATCCTCGGATTGGTCGAACCGATCACCGCTGCAAAGGACGCCAAGCTGCAGACTCTGTTTGACTGGCTTCGCAAGGAACCCCTCAATCAGGGCAAGCTTCTGATCTTCACCCAATTCGCCGACACGGCCAAGTACCTTTATGAAAACCTGAACCCCAAAGAAGAGCGGGACGACATTGAGGTGGTCTACAGCTCAGACAAGAGCAGAGCGCGCGCCGTGGGAAGGTTCGCCCCCAGAGCCAACCCGAGCTACAAGTTCCAGGAAGGAGAGTGTGAGATATCCACCCTCGTGGCTACGGACGTGCTCTCGGAAGGCCTCAACCTGCAGGACTGCGATAAGATCATCAACTATGACCTCCACTGGAACCCGGTCCGGCTGATTCAGCGGTTCGGGCGAATAGACCGCATAGGCAGCGAACACGATGTCATCTACGGGTTCAACTTCCTGCCTGAACTGGGAATTGAGCGCAATCTGGGGCTCAAAGAGGTGCTTCGGAACCGAATTCAGGAGATACACGACACCATAGGGGAAGACGCAGCGATTCTGGATTCCTCTGAACAGCTCAACGAGGAGGCTCTGTACGCAATCTACGAGAGGAAGGGCGAACAACTCAGCCTGTTCGAGGATGAGGAAGATGAGTTGCTTGACCTCAACGAAGCGGAAGAAATCGTGCGGCTGCTGAAGAAAGAGAGCCCTGCGGAATTTGAGAGGATCGCCTCGATGCCCGACGGCGTAAGGTCTGCTGTGCAGGCTCTCGCCAAGGGGTTCTACGTCTTCTGCGAGAGCAGCTATCCGGGCCGAAGCGATCTAAAAGCCTATCAGGAACTGGTAGTGTTCGACAGCGAGGGCAACGAGGTGACTCGCGATGTGCCGCGCGTCCTGGGCATGATAAAGTGCGCTCCTGAAACGCCGACGGCTACATTGCCGGAGGGTTACAACTCTCGTGTGGCGCGCGCCAAGAGGCAGTTTGCAGAAGTAGTCAAGCAACGGCAGGCCGAACGGGAAAAGACCCTGGGGTTATCACAGGGGCAGAAGTATGTGCTCAGGGAGCTTCGTGGTCAGTTCGCGCTGGCGCGGGACGAAGAGATCAAGTCTCAGATCGACTTACTGGCAAAGGCGTTCAGAGGGCCGGTCACAAATGCGGTCAATAAAGAGCTCAACAGACTCCGGCGGAACGGCGCTACAGGACAAGACCTTCTGCACGGGCTCCGTGACATCTACTACCAGCACAATATGCGGGAATGGGCCGACCGCCGCTCATCCATGCTCCAGGAGAAACCGGTATCAAGAATCGTGTGTTCCGAGGGCCTGGTGTAATGTTGCCATTGGTGGTGCAAGGTTGGTTGGGCGAACCTGAGATTGCCGGAAGGTATCTTCGAAAGGACAAGTGAGCCAATGGACTTCATGTCGATCATCAAAGAAAGCGTTGGGGACTTCCCTCAGCCGGCCGGGCCGGTCCGAGCCCTTGGCATAGATCTGGGCACGACCAACTCCACGGTTGCGGAGGCGGTCTACGACCCGGAGACTCAGTCTGTGAAGGTTCACTGCCTGGACATCCCGCAGGTGACTGCTGAAGGAGAGTATATTAGCCCTCTCGTTCCGTCTGTCGTGGTGCTTCACGACGGCCGGGAATGGGTCGGCGAGGGCGCAAAGAGGCTTCTGGCCCAATCGGGGTTTCTGAAACTAATCCCGAACAGGCATGTGTTCTCTCAGTGCAAGAACGACATCGGGACAGACAAGCCGTATCTCGGGGCGCCCGTCGGCTACCAGAACGCTGCGGAGATAGGGGGAAAGGTGCTCTCGTTCCTTCACTCCAAAGCGCTTGAAGCCCTGGACACCGCGCCGGAGAGAGTGGTCGTGACCGTGCCTGCTTCGTTCCAGGCCGCTCAGCGGTATGACACTCTCAAGGCGGCCAAACTCGCGGGGCTCGACGTTGACGCGGGAGGGCTGCTGGACGAGCCGATGGCGGCGTTCCTCGACTACGCCTGTACACAGGGCAGCAACGTGGCTGAGATGTTCGCGAAGCCAAAAGTGCTGCTAGTCTTCGACTTCGGCGGCGGAACATGTGATGTCGCCGTGTTCCGCGTGAGCCGCGGAAAGAAGAAGTCGCGGCTGGAAATCGCGGCTCTCTCTGTGTCGCGGTATCACAGGCTCGGCGGCGGAGACATTGATGCGTCGATCGTTCACGACGTGCTGATTCCGCAGCTTATCCAGCAAAACGGCATTGGGCCGCACGATCTCACGTTTGACGAAAAGCGGCTCTACGTTGAACCCGCGCTGATGGGAGTAGCAGAATCTCTGAAGATCAAACTGTGCATCGAGTTGGAGCGGCTGCGCAAGTTCGGCAGGGATGCGAAGGATCTCACGGCCAAACTCCCGGGAGTCTTCAAATGTCCGATACAAGAAAATGATTATGTGCTGGAAAGCCCGGCAATGTCGCTGAGCCAGTTCAACCAGGTCCTGGAGCCGTTCCTAGACCACGATGTTCCATGTGTCAATGAAGGGGAATACTACACGACCTGCCCGATATTCTTGCCGGTCGCCGATGCGCTATCGCGAAGCGACCTGGATCCGGAGGACGTGGACTACTGCTTGATGGTCGGTGGCAGCAGCCTGATTCCGCAGGTTGTTGACGGAATCAGGGAGTTCCTGCCAGAAGCAGAGATCCTTGAACCGCCGGATCGAGATGCCGTTCAGCTTGCGGTAGCGCGTGGCGCGGCATTTCACGCGATGGCACTCGCGCTGACCGGTTCAGGCTTTTTCAGACCGGTTGCGCACGACTCACTTTGCGTTCGACACCAAGGCGGGCTGTTGGAGCTCGTTCCGAAAGGCGCGGAACTGCCGTATCCGCAAAGGGACAAGTACGCACTCAACGATAGCCTGATGGTATTGGCGGGGGAAGGGGAAGACGAAGACAAAATCAGGCTCGAAATCGTCGCCGGCCGAGAGAACAGAACGGTGGCATTCTACACGTGGCCTCTGGACACTGCGGAGAAATCCGGGGCCCGGATATTCCTCGAGTACTACTACGACGAGAACCAGGTACTCAAGATAGTGATGGGTTTGGCAGACGGGTCGGTTCCCGTGCTTGTCGCCGACGTTCAGAACCCGCTGACGCACGTGGTCAACCCACACAGCACACGAACGCGGATCAACGAGATCGAGCGGCGGATTCGCCACAAGGAAGTGGCCGAGGATGAAATGCCCTGGCTTCTGAAAGAGCTCGCCGAGGAGTACTGGAAGCTTGCCCACCGAGAGAGAGCACTGGCATGCCTGCGGAGCGCCCTGCAGAGGCTGAACTACGCCGACGCGGGGATTCTCTATCTAATGGGAATCATCTATGCCGAAATGCAGGATTACGAGCGTGCAGAAAAACTATATAGAAAGGCGGCCGAGGCATCGGGCTGGGGAAGCCCTCTGTTCAGCCTGGCCCTGATGTATAGGCAGCAGAAACGCTACGAGGAAGCGATTGAGTCGGTGGAACTGGCGATGGATCGCAAGAGAGATGGGGCGTACGTTGCTCTCCGCGGACTCCTTGCCGGAGACGTTAATGATGCTGAGGCAAGAGCGAGCTACCTGCGCGAAGCCTTGGACGCCTTTGGCAAGCCAGAGTTCCTTGATGACTGGGCACTGCGTTGGTTCTTGACCGCGGCGCAGGCTGCTGGCGACTCCGAACTGGTCGAAGAGGCAAAGGCCGAGCAGAGGAAACGCCGAAAGAGAGGCGGGACGCCGCTGCCCCCAGAAGGATTGCTGCCTACACTCTCGCCCCGAGGTGACGAATGAGCACGTGGCTCGTGCCGCGGGAGGAACTGACCGTTGATCAGCTGCGGGCCGTAGAACTCGATATGGGCGAACACCGGTTGGTCTTTGGCCCCCCCGGGTCGGGCAAGACCCAGGTCCTGGTTCACCGCGCCCGATACCTCTGTGATAAACTTGGCTGCGGGCCTGACAACTTCCGCATCTTCGTTTTCAACAACGTGCTCAAGGAGTACATCTCTTCGGGCCTTGAATTGCTCGGAATCCCTGACAAATGCGTCAGCACGTTTGACAGATGGTGCTTGAACTACCACCGCAGACGTATCGGAGGCAGATTGCCTTGGAATGCGGAGGAAAAATGCCCGGACTTCATCGCCATTCGGAAGGCAGTGCTGGAAGCTGTAGGGTCGCGGCCCAAAGGCGAACCAATGTACGACTTCGTCCTGGTGGACGAAGCACAGGACCTGGACTCCGATGTTTTCAGGGTGCTCACGTCAATCGCGGGGCATGTGACGGCGTGCATGGATCACAAGCAGCAGATATATGATCACGGCACGGACGAAGACAGGATTCTCGGCGCGCTGGGCTTGAAACGGCGAAATATGTCGCTGCTAGCAGCGTTTCGGTGTTGTCCGTATGTCGCAAGCGTGGCTGCCGAACTGATAGATGATGCCGAGGACAGGGCCGCCTATCTCAAGCAGAACCGAATTCCACAGACCTCCGGCGAGAAGCCGCTCGTTTATCTTGCCAAGGATTTCGATGACGAAATGGAGCGTCTGATCGCCGTTCTGCGCACTCGCGTCCTCATGGGCGAGACCGTGGCCGTAGTCCTCCCGCACAATCGCCAGGTGGCAGGCGTTGCCAAGGCGTTGCGAACAGCCGGAATCGAGGTGGAGGCTCAGACGAGCAAAAACGTAGACTTCGACACGGATCTGCCGAAGGTGCTGACCTACCACGGGGTCAAGGGCCTTACGTTCGACACCGTTCTGATGCCGCGCCTTGTGGAGGGTTCCTTTGATGAGTTTCGCAAGGATATCAGCCAGCGAATGGTGTTCGTCGGCATAACGCGGGCGACGAACTGGGTCTATCTAAGCGGAGTTGCCGGACAGGAAATGCACGCTCTCAAGCGAATCTGCAGCTCGGAGCAGGCGGGCGACCTCGTCATACAGCGCGGGAGAGATAGTGCTCAGACGGTCCCCGAACCTCCAGGTCAGGAGGATTCAGGCGAGATCGACTTTGTCGATGTGCTCTGAGTGCTCCGGCCGACTTGCTTGCGATCCCCCAATGTCTTGCAGGCAAGTGCGCCCGAAGCGGCGGCTGGCCAATCAATGGGGTTATACAACGCCCATTCAGCCCGGATCTTCGACATTCACCCTCGGGCGAAGGCAGCCAACTCAGACAACTGGCCGCGGCCTCCGGCGTCTGCGGCGCGACGGTTGTCTTTGTCTGGGCCGAGAAGAACGTTCCTTTTGGGATGGAGCAGATTCTGGCCCCGATATAGGTGCCGAAGCTTGTCAGAACGATGATGCCCTCTCTTTCAGTTGCGATCCCCTGCACCGCTCTTGCAGGGGCGTCCTTTATCGCCGACCCCGGCATCTGCGCTAGCGCCTCGGGTGAAAGATCCGGCAGTTCCGAATGCCTGTCGGGCCTGGCCCGAATCTCCTCAGCCTTGCGCTGGAAAGTATCTCTCTCCGCCTTGAGAGATGACGCGACATGCCCTATCTGGTCCGGGTCCATCACACCAACCATTTCGGTCAGGGTCTTCGACTTCCTGCTAGTAAGCTCGTGAATCCTGCGCTCAAGCTCGGCAAGGGTTTGGGCATCGGCATTCCTGGCGGCCGACTACTGAGCATCCCGAATCTCTTTCGCAAGCAATGGGCAGAGCTCATTGAGAACCCACTGGTCAAGAACGTCTTCCTGGAGCATCCGCATCCCGAATGGCTTGCAGTATCTCGGCGGCCGACGACGTAGTACTTGCTGACGGCGCGCTCGCTGCCGTCGCTGTTTCTACTCCTGCGTTCACGGTGAACGTGCAGCGGCCTGCCGCATTAGGCGCAGACCACTGTCCCGGCCAACAGGTGCTCGCTACAGGCCGACTTGCTGCCCGGCCTGTTGTTGAGCCTCAGCTTTTCCTGAGCCACTTCATATAATGTTACGGGCACCGCTGTCTCCAGCTTCCCGCTACCGTCCCGGGCAGGAAAACGCAGAGCCGGGCAATCATATTCGTGCTTCTTGTATCGAAACTTGCCGATGTATTCGCAATTCCTGAGTATGGTCATTATCTGCGATGTGTGGATCTTCTCGGGGTGTTTCGGCTTGTGGCCCTTGGCGCCGACCGCGAGGCTGATGCCCTCGTCCGTCAGCCTGTTGGCAATCGCGTTGATGCCCATCGGGCCAGCGCCGTTCTCTCCGGTCGCAAACATCCTGAATATCCTGTTGACCAACTCGATCTCTTCCACAACCAGATCCACTGCCTGAGTCCCTTTGCCTCTGGAGCGAATACCAAGACAAGAAGGGTGCCGGACAAACATGCCCATGGACATCTTGAGCTGCTTGTCGCGTATGATGTTTTCAGATATCTGATCCCCCACCTGCGATTGTTGGCCGCTTCCACACTGAACTGGTAAAGGCCTGGGGAAGTGTCGATGGCAATGTCCCTGCCCGCGCAGTTGAGCCGGACGTCGTGTTTCCTGAAAAACTTGGCTAATGCGTCGCCCACGTCGCTGTCGCGAACCAGCCTGTCCGAGCGCCGGCAGATGCCAACCTGGATTTTGCCGGCGGCGATGTCGGCCATAAGTCGAGTGAAGGCGGGCCTGTAGGGGCCGGGGTTCCTGCCCTCGGGGTCCTGCCAATACCACTCTCTCTTCTGGCCCTCGGGCTCGTCAAAGAGCGTAGCATGCTCCCGAGAGAACCGATACTAGTCGGCGACGGTGAAGCAGTAATCTGTCTGCTCTACTTTGCTCTTGTTCTTGCTTCCCTCGCCCTTGTTGGACTTGCGGGGGTAGATCGCTACCCCAGCCCAGTGTTGGGGACCTTCGCTTCCCCATTATCGCCGTTGTCGGGTAATATGTAACCTATTGGCGTTCGCACCTCTTTCCATTTTATAGTATTGCAGGCCTTCAAACTCAGCAGACTTGCCCGCAATGCAAGAGAAGGCCTCGAGCTGTTGGTCCTCTTCGAGGAAGCGGGCTGCGCCATCCACTGCATAAAGGTGAAGATAGACACTACGACCCCATCGGGCAGGATGGTGAGGCCTGTGCTGCTGGCTGTAGCGGAGATGGAAAGCGAGAACATCTCCGAGTTTGCAAAGGCCGCGTCAAAGACGAGAGCCTTGAGGGGACTTCGAGACGGGGCTCCGCCGTTTTGGATAACAGAGGACGACGATGGAAACTATGTCCTCAGTAGATGCAACTATCGCTTCCAGACTCGAATCACTGTCGGCGTTGTGCCCGGTGCGCAAGCAGGACTACGGCCCATCAGCGCCGAAAACCCTTCTCGGCCCGCTTTTTCTAACGCATATTGCTGCCGATACATTATGCGTCCCCGCATCTCTGCCCCCGGAGGGCGGCTGCTGAGGCAGTTTCGCCGGGTGGGACTCAAAAGTGGACGACTGGCTAAGTAATCTGGCTCTGTTCTTCGGGCTGGTCCTGGCGGGAGCCTTCTTCGGAGCAGTCGGGACTGCCCTGGTGTCGGTGCGCCGCTCCCGTATCCGGGAGCTGGGCGAGCAGAACGGGCGCCTTTCCCGAAGGGCGATGGCCCTGCTGGAGGATCCCTCGCTGGCGGCGGCCGCCGCCCATACTCTGGGACTTCTCCTCTGGCTTCTGGCTGCGGCCACGAGCGCGGCCGGTCCCGGCCGCTGGCTGGGGAGGCTTCTGGAGCGCTCGGCTTATGACCTGATCAGCGCCAACGCGGAGGCGCTGGGCATCCTGATCGCCGTGACGGTGACAGGTATTCTTTTCATCCTGGTGGCGGAGTCGTTCAGCCGCAGCATTGCCGCCCACCAGTCCGAGCGCATCGCTCTGAAGACCATCGGCGTTTCGGCTCTTGTCTCCCGGCTGATGAAGCCCGCTGTGCGCCTGGTCGCGGTCGTTGCAGGCGCGTTGCTCGCTCCCTTCGGTGCAAAGGTCCGCCTCTCCTGGCCTGCCCTCACGGAAGAAGAACTTATGGTGCTGGTGGAGGCCGGGGAAGAGGAAGGCGTCATCGAAGAGGACGAGAAAGAGATGATCGACTCCATCTTCGAGTTTACGGACACCGTCGTCCGCCAAGTGATGGTGCCGCGGATCGACATGAAGGTGGTGGACGCCGATACCCCCGTCCTCGAAGCGGTCTCCGTCATTATGGAAAGCGGACATTCCCGCCTTCCCGTCATTGACGGCAATGTGGACACCATCATCGGCATCATCCACGCCAAGGATCTGTTACCCATCCTGGCATCCCCGGAGAAACGCGAGGCAAGCCTGCGTGACATTGTGCGCCCGGCGTTCTTCGTGCCGGAAAACAAGAAGGTCAGCGAGCTCCTGGCGGAGTTCCGCTCCAACAACCGGCAGATGGCCATCGTGCGGGACGAATACGGGGGGACTGCCGGGTTGGTCACGGTGGAGGACCTCATAGAGGAGATCGTCGGGGAGATCCGCGATGAGTACGACCACGAGGAGCCGCTCATCACCATTCAGGACGAGGATGCCTGGGTGGTGGATGCCCGTCTGAATATAGACGACTTGAACGAGCAGCTGGACGCTCGCCTGCCCGAAGACGAGTTCGAGACCATCGGCGGGTTCGTGTTCGGGACGCTGGGCAAAGAGCCTGAAGTGGGCGACAGCGTGGAGTTCAGTGGCTGGCGGATGACCGTCCAGGAGAAAGAAGGCCGCCGCCTGCGCAAGATCCGCATCGAGCCGCTCAGAGAAGACGGAGAACCTCCCGCTTCGGGGGAAGACGGGAAGGACGAGCAGAGCGCCTCAGCCGGTCAGTCCGCTTCCGGGTAGCTGCCCAGCACCGAGAGAAAGCTGGCCCTCTCCTTCAGCATCTGCACTGCCCGGGTCATCTTCTCTTCTTTCTGGTGCCCCTGCGCGTCCACGTAGAAGACGTATTCCCAAGGGAGCAGCTTGGTGGGGCGGCTCTCGATGAGTGTAAGGTTGATGTCCAGCTCGAAGAAGACCTCCAGCGCCTTGTAGAGCGACCCCGCCCTGTGCGGCACGGAGAACACGATGCTGGTCTTGTCCCGTCCGCTCGGACCGGGTTCCAGATAGCCCACCGCCAGGAACCGGGTCCGGTTGCCGGGATTGTCTTCGATGTGGTCCGCCAGGATGTTCAGGCCGTAGACCTGCGCTGCCAACTCTCCCGCGATGGCGCCGCTAGGAGGATCGTTTGCCGCCAGGATGGCCGCCTTGGCCGTGGTGGATGCGTCCACGATCTCCACGTCCTTCAGGTGCGTGGTCAGCCACTGGCGACACTGCGCGGTGGCAACCGGGATGGAATAGAGCTTCTTCACCTGCGAAAGGTCTTCGGCCTTTGAAAGCAGGCAGTGGCAGATGGGCAGGTAGACCTCGGCGCAGATCTTCAGATCCGACTTCAGAAACATGTCCAGGCTGTGCGTCACGATCCCCTCGATGGAGTTCTCGATCGGCACAACGCCGAAATCCGCGTGGCCTTTCTGCACCTCCTCGAAGACGTCGGCGATGGTGTCGGCCGGGACGAAGGTGGTAGAGGACCCGAACTTGCGGATACTGGCCAGGTGCGTGTTGGTGGCAGGCGGTCCCCAGTAGACCACGGTCAGCGGCTTCTCCAGGGCGCGCATGGAGGAGATGATCTCGCGGTAGATGCTCTTGATGCTCTCGTTGGAGAGGGGACCATTGTTCCTCTCCACCAAGCGGTCCAGCACGAGGCGCTCGCGCTCCGGCGCAAATATGCTGACGCTTGCGCTCTCGGTCTTGCGCTTGCCGATCTCGATGGCAAGCTCCGCGCGCCGGTTCAGCAGTTCCAGCAACTGCGCGTCCAGTTCGTCTATCTGCCGCCTGAGATCAGAAAGGTCCAAAATGCGCCGCCTCTTCCGCTCATCTTCCCCGCCGCAGCAGCATTGGGGCGTTGAGATTATACAGGCCGGTGAGGTAAAATGACGAGTCTTGCGCCCTGTAGGGGCTGCCGGGCTAACTCTGACACAGGGAGCGCTATGGCAAGAAACGGCTGGTTCAGACGCCGGTCTCAGGCGGTGCAGAAGGCGGAGCAGGTTCCGGAAGGGCTCTGGACAAAGTGCCCGAAGTGTGAGGTCATCCTGTTCGTGCCCGAACTGGAGAAGGCGCTGCGGGTCTGCGGGAAGTGCGGATACCATTACCGCCTGGGATGGCAGGAACGCCTGCGCATCACGGTGGATGAAGGATCATTCCAGGAGATGGACCGTGAGGTGCAGGCCTGCGATCCCCTGGGCTTCCCGGAATACCGTCAGAAACTGGAAAAGGGACGCTCGTCCACGGGTCTGCGCGAAGGTTTCGTCACGGGGCAGGCTGCCATCCACGGTTTTGACTGCGTCATCGGCGTCGCGGACTTCTCGTTCATGGGCGGGAGCATGGGATCGTCCGTCGGCGAAAAGATCGTGCGGGCAATGGAGAGGGCCATTGAGCTTCGGCTGCCCGTGATCATGTTCACCGCCAGCGGGGGGGCCAGGATGCAGGAGGGCCTTCTCTCCCTGATGCAGATGGCCAAGACGGCAGCCGGATGCGCCCGTCTGATGGACGAAGGCATCCCGTATATCACCGTATTCACGGATCCCACCATGGCCGGCGTGCACGCCAGCTACGCATCGGTGGGAGACATCATTATCAGCGAACCCGGCGCCCTGGTGGGCTTTGCCGGTCAGCGTGTGGCAGCCCAGGCTCAGGTAACCAAGGTGCCGGAGAACTTCCAGCGCGCCGAGTTCCAGCTGGAACACGGGATGGTGGACCTGATCGTTCCCCGCAGGGAGATGCGGGATACTCTGGGCAAGATTCTGCGCTTCTGCGCTGCGGAGGTGACGGGTGACCGAAGAAAGAGCTGACTTCATCGAGCTGATAGATCAGCTTGACGCGGACATCGCCGAGATCAAGCGGCGCAGCCTCGAAGAGGGCGAAGACCGCTCCGCCGATATCGCGACGCTGGAGGCCGAGCGGGACCGGGTCATCGGCATCTTCTTCGAGAACCTGACCGCCTGGGACAAGGTGCGTCTGGCGAGGCACCCGCGGCGCCCCTATACGTCCGACTTTCTGAACGCCGCCTTCGACGATTTTCTGGAGCTTCACGGCGACAGACTCTACGGAGACGATCCGGCCATCGTGGGTGGCCTGGGCTGGATGAGCGGCTACCCCGTCGTGGTGTTGGGGCACCAGAAAGGGCGCGACATCAAAGAGCGCAGGTTGCGGAATTTCGGCTCTGCCCGCCCCGAGGGATATCGCAAGGCTTTGCGTCTCATGAAGCTTGCAGAGAAGCTTCGAAAGCCGGTGGTGGCCATCGTGGACACCCCGGCCGCGGATTGCTCCGTGGAGGCTGAAGAGCGAGGCATCAGTGAGGCCATCGCGCGGAACCTCATGGAGATGTTCCGCATCCGCACGCCCATTGTGGTGGTGGTCATTGGGGAAGGTGGCAGCGGCGGGGCGCTTGGTATCGCGGTGGGTGACCGGATTCTGATGCTGGAGCACGCCATCTACTCGGTGATCCCGCCGGAGGGATGCGCCGCCATCCTGTGGCGCGATCCGGAACGCAAGCAGGAAGCCGCCGAGGCTCTCAAGCTCACTGCGGCTGAGGCTCTGCGCTTCGGTCTGATAGACCGCATCGTGCCGGAGCCGTTCGGAGGGGCGCATCGGGATCCGGAAGCGGCCGCCCGTCTCTTCCGGGAAGCGGTGCTGGCCGAGCTTCAGGAGCTTGCCGGGTCGGATGTGCAGGAACTCCTTTGGAAGCGATACGCACGCTTCCGGTCAATGGGAGTCTGGGAGACGGCTCAGGCACCAGAAAAGCCGGCAGGCGCGGCCTCCTCCAACGGAAATTCCCGTCAGGGTGACAAGCCATCCCGGACGCGTAAGGCCGCAGCCGGGAACTGATACAATACTCGTGGCCCGGGTCATCCGCGTCCGGGCCCCGGAGGACGGGCCAATGCCGTTCCCCGGGCCAGCAATGCGGCGCCTGCCACTGCGAATGCCAGGCAGCTCCCCACCAGCGAGCGAGGGTGCAGGGACCCGCCCGGGATCGCCAGCCGCGCCACGTGCAGCCCGGCCTGGCATGCCCCGGCAACACACAAGCCCAGTGCCGCCGCAGTCAGCAGCAGGATCCCCGCGCGCACGAACGCCTCGTCCGCCTTACCATCGTCCCGACAGTTCATTACGAATGCAGAGATGATGATCCCTGCTCCGGTAAACGCGGCTGCCGCAAGCAGAAGGAGCTCGCCCTCATAGGGAATGACCCAGCGATCCCGCTGGGAATCCACCCAAACCCGGAGCAGGGACCGCGTCCCGATCTGGGCCAGGCCGCAGACGGCCAGCCACGCCCCGGTCAGTATCAGTGCGTAACGTCTCGTCACGGCGTGTTCCCTCCCGATGGCAGAGAGCCGGTCAAGAGTTCATCCCTTCCTCACATCCTCTCCTGCTCGAAGGCAAGGGGGCAATATTAGGAACTCTGTGCAATATCTCTCGAATCCCCTTGACAGAGCATGACGTGTGGGTTACAGTGTGTCTGGGTGCGAAATGTTCGCAGAAGGTTAGGGCCTGCGCCCCTGACAGACTTCTCAGCGCTGAAGAGGTTTGATGACAATGTCTGCTAGACCAAGACCGGGAAGCCTGCTGGCTACCAAACTAGTCGCCCGGGGAGTCCGGCTCACCAACCAGAGACGCAAGATCCTCGAACTCATCGAGAGCGAGGGCGGCCACCTGGATGCCGCCCGCATCCAGGAGCTGGCCCGCGAGAGGCAGATCTCCGTCGACCGGGCCACCGTCTACCGAACCCTGGCCTTGTTGAAACAGCACGGCCTTGTGGAGGAACTGGACTTCCTGCACGTCCGGGGCGACCAGCATTTCTACGAGGCGCGGGGTCTTGGCGATCATCTTCACGCTTGCTGCTACCAATGCGGGCGCGTTTCGGAGCTGCGGACCGCCACTCTTGACAGGTTGAAGGAAGAGCTGCGGGACAATCTGGGCTTCCGCACTGAAAGTGTGCGCGTTGAGGTCGGCGGTTGCTGCAAGGAATGTGCAGAGCATCAGGAGCAGGTGTCGCCGGTTGTCATCTGAGGATTTCTGACTTATGGCGCGGGAGCGGCGCGGTTTTACGCTGATCGAACTGCTGGTCGTCATCGCGATCATCGCGATCCTCGCGGCCATGCTTTTCCCGGTTTTCGCCAGGGTGAAAGCACAGGGCAGGGCGACGGTGTGCGCCAGCAACCTCAAGCAGATCGGTGTGGCCATCAAGGCCTATTGCAACGACTACCGCGACCGGATGCCCGTGATAGACACCCTTTTTACGATGCAAGGGGCCGCTCCGGCCGGATATGACCCCTTGAAGGATCCTCGCAAACTGACCCCGTGGAAGGTGCTGGGGCCGTATCTGACTGACCGCGGCGTGCTTGTGTGTCCGGATGCGGTGCGGGGTCTGCCTCCCTCCGCCGGGCGCGGCTCATGGGAGCAGACGTATGTCTTTTATGGCCGCGACTACGAGCAGACCATTTACGGCGGAGACGAACCGCAGCTCGACCTGAACCAGTTCAACGGGCAGGTGCAGCAAACCGTTCTGGCCCACGGTGCGACAAGCGAGGCATCTGGCGTCATCTGGGTGCGCGACAGCATTGTGCGTGACCCGAATCCCCGGGTGCGGCGGGTCATCTTTCCCCACGGGACGGGGATTATGAACCGGCTCTACTCTGACGGCAGCGTGCGGCGCACGCGTCCAGAGGCCCACGCAATCGCAGCCGATTTTTGACCCCCTTGGCCGGGTGAACCAGATTGCAGATGGATGCTGGCTCTTCCGGGGAAGCGAAAAGGAGAAAACCGCTATGTTCAGGTGTGTGTTGACAATCCTGTCGGCCGCCATGGTTGCGGCGGCGGCGAATACATCGTTTGCCAGTGATCATCCGTGGCCGATGTATCACCGGGATTTGGCCCGTACTGGGCAGGCAAGCGTGCCGGGGCCGAAGCTGCTGGACCTCAAGTGGTCCGTAGACCTGGGTCCGGGAACGATTGTCAACTATGCCTCGCCCGTGATCGATGCCCAAGGCCGGGTGTACATCGGGACTGCGGACGGAGTTCTTCGGGTGTTCAACGCCGACGGAACCCCGGCTTGGTCGTATTCCACGGGAGCCACGCAGTCGACGTTTTTTGGCGACCAGAACACGCCGTCGGCGGCCATCGCCGGGGACGGATCGGTCTATGTTCTGGACGCCGTCGGCTCTCTGCACAAGCTAACTTCCTCAGGCGCGCACGTCTGGACTTATGATTCGCCGGGAACCTCGGCGGACTCGCATCCCGCCGTGTTGCCAGGCGGAGATGTTCTGATTGCGGTCTACGAGTATTTCCCCCCGGTGGGCGCAAATGGCCACCTGGTCTGCGTAAAGCCGGACGGAACGGTCCGATGGACACGTTCGCATCCCGGAGTGGGGCATGTGCTCTCCGGCCCGGCTGTCGCTGCGGACGGCACCATATACGTGGCGGCGTTCCCCAATCTGTACAAGTATGATTCTTTCGGAAATCCTGTCTGGACGTATGTGAATCCCGGCCACATGTACTGCACCCCCACGATCGGTCCCGATGGCCGTATCCTGTTGACCGATCAGGCCGGCTATATGGTGGCCGTGGATCCCATCACCGGAACGGAGGCTTGGAGCTACCGTTTCGGCGTGTTCTCCCAGGCTCCGGTGGCCGTCACAGCCGACGGGCTGGCCGTGGGAGCGGCCTGGCCCGGCGTGGTGGCAGGGCTCGATGCGTTTTCCGGCAATCCTCTGTGGCAGTTCCCGACCGTGGTGGACGGGACGCCGCGCCGCGCCCGGTCGGCGGCGAGCCTGGACGCTTTCGGCCGCTCTTATTTCGGGGTGGATCTCGGGATGATCTTCGCGCTGGACGGGCGCGGCCGGATGCTCTGGTCCCTCAATGTGGGCACGCGGACGCGTTCTACGCCGGCGTTTGACGCCCAGGGCAACCTTTACATCGCGACCGATACTCCCACAGGGGCGCGGCTGCTCTGCTTCTCGGCAACATCGCCGGGAACCGCAACCGTGGGCGCGGCGAAGTCTCTTGCCGACGGCCAGCCGGTTGCGCTGCCGGGCAAGCCTGTCACGTTCGTAGGGCAGGGCTTCTTCGTGATTCAGGACTGGGATTCGGCTGCGGGCATCCGGGTGGTGTCGGATGCCGAGATCGCGGTGGGTGATGTCGTCAATGTCAGTGGCATTCTGGGGGTGCAGGGGGCGGAGAGGGCCATTCTCCAGGCTCAGGTGAATCGGCTGGGCCGCTGCGTCTTGCCCGCGGCTCCTCATCTGGCCATCCGCGATCTGGGCGGCAGCACCCAGGGGGCCAATGCCGGCGTGGAAGGCGGCCGGGGCCCCAACAATGTGGGGCTGCAGGTCCGCGCCTCCGGCGCGGTCTCCGGCGTTCAGCAGGAGAACGGAACCGTTTCCTTCGTGCTGACCGATGGATCCGGTTCGGTCCGGGTCATTTCACCCGAGGCTCCGCCATTCTCTTTTGTCACGGTCACCGGAGTTGTTGGGCTGGAAACGCAGGGAAGCGCGCTGCGGCCGGTCATCCGGCTTCGGACGGCCTCCGACATTCTGCCTCAGGCAGGGAGTTGAGACCTCTTCCCTCACCTTAGGTGAACATCTGGTCTGCACCCCGGTCGTTGATGAATGACGGCGGCCGGGGTATAATCCTTTTCGCCCCTGCCATGGCGGGGCGAGTTCCGCGGCGGGTGTAGCTCAGTTGGTCAGAGCGCCAGGTTGTGGCCCTGGAGGCCGGGAGTTCAAGTCTCCTCACTCGCCCCATCTTCCCTCTCCTGAGCCTCTTTCCCCGAGCTTTGTTCCTGTTTTTGCCGCCGGAGGTTATGCCGGCGAGCCGTTCGGCCGATAATCACCTCTGGAGAGCAATTCCTTCCCGTGTCGCCTGGAAGACCGGGCCGCAAAAAGGCTGCGAGTCTTCCCGGAGATGAAGCGCCGGCGGCGTTCACCGGTTCCTGGGACACAAACCGGGCAGGCGGCGCCGGCGTTTCCTTGGCGCCTCAAGTGCAGCCCACACTCCGGGAGACCTACTTTCTGGCGTCCCAGGTCACGAATGTGTGAATACGAGGTTGACACGGGACTTCCGGGATGTTAGGCTAGAGAATGAGGGTGTGCGGCGTCATCAGCGGATGCGCGGGCAGGAAAATCTCTGCAGCGCGTCTGCGGGGTCGTTTTTCGTATTCCGGTTGCTTATTCTCGAAGGAAAAGGGGAGACAGGCAGTATGAAACGGGTTGTTGCGCTTTTGACAACCGCTACAGTTGCCATGTCCCTGGCCAGCGCCGTTTCCGCGGCGAACTGGACGAAGGTTGGCACCACTGGTCTGAAATATACGGGCCTGAAAGCCAACCAGAACAACCAGGGCTGGATCAAGGACCGCCGGCGGATCAAGTTCGCGAGCATCGCGGTTGATCCCAACGGCAATATCTTCTGCGCTTATCCGATCTCAGTGGACGGACAGCCGGGCGCAGGTAGTGGAGTCACAATCTTCAAGGCGGGCGGGGGCCGCATTGACATCAACCTGCCCGCTCTGGGTCTTCGTGGCGGCATTACCAGGCTGGTGGTCGGTGGCGACGGCCTGGTCTACGGGTTGCAGAACTGGATCGAGATCAGTTGGAACTACGCCGGTTCGGCCCCGCACCGCATCCTCCAGTTCAACGCCAACGGCAACGTCGTTCCGATCTGGTGTCCGGACAGTGACAGCAACGGCGTCTGCGATACGGGTGATAACAACCGTATCGTTGGGATGACCGTCGGCGGCGACGGCAACATCTACTGGATCATGGTGGGTGCGGAACCCTGGCGCCGCCGTTTCCTCTGGCGCTATGACGTCGCCCTGGGACAGGTGGAGCAGTCCCCTCAGAACGGCATCATCAACAACGGTTGGAGCGAGAGCCAGTTCCGGATGCTCTCCTTCGAGTATGTGGGCAAGGGTCAGGACGGAGAAGACTACTTCGCCATAATCTGGAACCGCAACAGTGGCACCGACTGGGACCTGTGCTCCATCCGCTGGCCGGAGAACGTCAGCGGTGATGCCGTGCAGTGGCCCAGCAACTACAAGGATGGCATCCGCCGCATTGCTGCCAACGCCCGCCTGAACTCCGGCTGGGGCCGTGACTGGGAGACTGGTGTGGCGTATGATCCGGTAGGAAACCGGCTGTATGCGGTCGCCCGCGGCAATGGCGGAGGCAGCCCTCCCACCTTCCCGGTAGGCGGAACCAACTTCATCACCCGTTGGAATGGGGTCACCGGAGGCGCGGGTCTGTTCCAGTATTTTGATGGTGGACAGGACCGCACCATCGGCGTGCAGAACTGCGAAATCTGGCACGCAAATCGGAACGACCCGGTCGGAACCGGCGTGAGCAACTTTATGGGATCTCTTGGCCAGATGTGGGTGCAGGCGATGGCTGTCAATCCGGCGGATGGACGCCTCTGGACCAGCCACGGCGCCGATCCCAACTACACCCAGGGTGACCTGGGTCACGTTGTCATCCACGGGTACTGGAATCCAAGCGGAGAGTACTGGGATGCCGGAGTGCCGGAGCAGAACGCATGGGTGATGGCGCTGGCGTTCCACGGCGGCAAGTGCTACGCCCTGACGATCAACTTCGAGACCGAGGAGTGGAGCCTGTATTCCACCGCCGATCTCGACCCGCAGAGCCCGAGCGGCGCGCTGGGCGATATCAAGTCCCGCGTGATCGGCCTTAATGTCTCCACGTCGGACGCGGTCGTCACCTTCCCGTATCCGAACGAAAACAGCTTGCCCTACTTCTACATTCAGGACGAGGATCGCACGGCTGGCTTCAAGGTCACTCCGGCCGACACCAACATCTTTGTCCCGGTGGGCCAGCGCGTGCAGGTATCCGGGCAGACCCTGGTGGTTGACGGGGAGGCCACGATCCACAAGGCGACCGTGGTGACCGGGAACACGGGCCCGGCACCGGTGCCGCTGTATGTCCGCAATGCCGACCTGGGCGGCGCTTCCGTGGGTGTGCAGCCTCCGATCGCTCCCGGCAAGGGCCTCAATAATATGGGCCTGCTGGTGCGGATCAGCGGTAAGCTCACGGAGTCCGGCGCGGACGCCACCGGATTCTTCTTCCGGGTGGATGATGGTTCGGGCGTGAAGATCGGCTCTCAGACCGTGCCTGGAATCAAGGTGCGTGGATTCCCGCCCACCGGTACGCCGGGAGAGTATATCGGCGTGGTGGGTGTGCTGGGAGCCGAGTGGGACGGCCAGCGCTACGTGCCGGTCATCCGGACCCGCGACTTCTCGGATGTGCAGCAGCTCGCTGGTCCCTAACTTCTAGCAAAGTGGCGGGCGGAAGACCCCTTTCCGCCCGCCGCATTCCGCGTGTAACATGGTCACCTCCCGCCGGGCGGAGCGCGTAAGCGGCTCCGCCCGGCGCACGTCCGGGGAAGGAGCAAGAAATGGAATCTGTGCCGATTACCGTTCGCGAGTCGCGAGGTGTGCGGCGTGAGAGCTATGTCATCGAGCAGGGGGTGCCGGTTCCCCCTATGCCTCCGTCAGAGGTCGAAACCCTTACAGTCCTGGATGCGGAGGGGAATCCTGTTCCCTGCGATGTATCCATCGAGGGGACCGATCAGGACGGGCAGGTTCGCTGGCTGCTGCTCACCCTGCCGGTCACACTGGAGGCGGGGGGAGAGCGAAGCTTCGTTCTCACCCAGGGGCCCAGGGCTGCAGATTGTCCTTCGGTCGAGGTGGGCCAGTCGGGCGACGGCATCTTCATTGCAACCCCGCATCTCACACTGGAATTCCGGCAGCCGGACGGCATCCGGCTGGCCACCGCGAAGGGGCCGGTCGTGGATGGACGCCTCTGGATGGACATCCGATCCGACGCCCGCAGCACGGTCGGGGGGCTGCGTCCGGCAGAGTTGCATCCGGAAGGGTTCCGCGTGCTGGAGCGGTCTTCCGCCAGAGTGCGGGTGCTTTTCACAGGAGCCTATGTGGCGGTCCGCCCGAAGGCCACCGATCTGGACCCTTCCCAGCGTTACGACGTGGAGGCCGAATTCGTCATCACCGCGTTTTCTCCGGTGGTCCGCCTGCGCTGGCGCATCACAGACCGGATGCGCTTCAACTGTTTCTACATGTGGCTGGACCGTTACGTGCTGGGCTTTCCGGTGGCGCAGGGCTCGGACACAGTTTCCGGAGATGTTGCGCCAGGCGGCGGATGGTTCCGCAAATGGGCCACCGTGCGGACGCCGGGCGCCCGCCTTACCCTGACCGCTCCATTTGCGGAGTGGGTCGGCCAGGGAGCAGGCGTGGAAGCTTCATCGGAGCGCATCGGCCATGGCGGCATCTGTCCGCCGCCGGACGGAGGGTTCGGCGGTCACTCTCCGGATATCTGGCGCAAGTTCTTCAACGGGATGTCCCGCACCTTCGAGGGCTCCCTGGTGCTGGACGCCTCTGCAGTGGACATCGCATCGGAACTTCAGCCTGTGCCGCTCATCCTGCCGCCGGAGCATTACGCGCGATGCGGCGAGTTGCCTGAGTCCGGCCTCAAGCCGTCGTTCGGTCCCTGGAGGGCCGTGGTGGACCGGGCCGCGCAGTGGCTGCTGGACACCCAGTGGAAGGGCACGCTGTGGTTTGGCGAGTGGTGGCGTGAGATTGACGTGGACCACAACCTCGGCATCGAGGAGACGAACAGCGGCAACGCCGCGCTGGCGCCCCTGTATCATTTCTACCGGACGGGCGACTGGCGATACTGGGAGTGCGCGAAGCTGTCCTATCTTTACACCTGGGACATCCAGTTCTGCAAGTCCGAGGATGGCAACGGCCCCTATATGCACACGCGGCGCTTCCTGCTGGATCACCAGGAATGGTTCCACCCGCGGTATCAGAGGGTGGGAGGCATCGTCAAGCCATCTCACCTGTTCGCCGATAGCCGCGCCCGCGAGAAGGCCATCTGGATGCTGCGCTGGTGGGCAGACCGCTACTTCGATGTGGACGGCGCGCCCATGCTGCCCGATCGCAGCGGAAGGATGGAGCGCCTGACGGAGCGGGCTATGGCCATCATTGGCGACTCGATGGCCCTTGCCTATACCGAGACGGGAGATGCTTCTTTCCTGGAGCTCAGCAAGCGCATCGGGGACTGGGTGGTTAATACCATCGCCGAGGAAGGATGGCTCCCGGAAAAGCCGGGGCCTGCCAACGCCCGTGGAAGCTCCATCGAGACCGGGTTCGTGGCCGACACGGCATCCAAGGAGAATGCCAACTCCACTCGTTACATCCTGCAGGGACTGCTTCCCCTCTGCAGGCTGACGGATGATCCCCGGTACCGGGACACATACATACGGCTGGCGAAATGGACGCTGTACTCTCCGCGCTTCGACTTCGGGACGCACTATTTCGCCTTCCACTTCGCACTGGCGTCGCATGCATATCGGATGAGCAAAGACCGCGAGATCCTTGACGGCATCCTGGATATCGCGAAGTGGGTGCTCTCTTGCGAGTCCGTCGAGAAGCCGGGCACATATCCATTCCTGCAGAGATACCAGGTGCCTCCTGCGCGTTGGATCTGCTCCTACGACAATATCGCCATCACCGCGTATCTCCCTGTCCTGGCGAGCGTGCTGGAGGCGGAAGGCATCGGCGCTGAAGGGGCCGAATAAGCTTCGACGTGGCGTGAGTGCGGGGACGGGGCCGACTCAGCGGCCCCGTCCCCGCAAAGCGTGAGCGCTTGGCCTTCGGTCGCCGGGCGCTTTTGTGTGCTTGCGCCCGCGGGGTGAATGCTTCTCCGGGCGCAAGCGCGCAAGGCGCCGGTTCCTTCAAGGCATCGCTCCGCTTCCGGCGTGCAACCTGGCCCGACACACCGCCCAAACGGTCTTCGACATGTCCCGTCGAGCCGCGCAGGATCCAAGGACCGGCGTGCAGGAGTGAGCGGGATAGGGCCATAATACCGGCGTTGTAAATCTGACAACCGGCACAGGGAGCTGCGGTTGCGGTGTTCGGGCTGCGCCCTGAGAAAGCCGGATACATTGAGGTAACATTTTGATGCTGGATCTTCTCCTCCCGGGCGTGGCCGTGGTTCTGGCCTTTGCCCTTCGTTCTCCTGCCCGTGCATCTTCTGCGGCCGATGAGCCTGTGGACGTGGCCGAATGGGGCTTTCCTTTTACAGGCGAGGCCGAGGGCTCTGCGCCGGTCTATGCTCCAGCGCTGACTGGACGCGGTCAGGGGCCGGTTGGGGTAGCGGCCGGCGGATGGGCGATGCTGGAGTGGCGTCGGCCGCGGGACGTCCGACGGGTGGTCCTCCGGGGGGACGCTCTGCCCTCACCCGAGAGCGTGCGTCTGGAGTACTGGTACCACATCTGGCCGGATGGGGGAGGCGGAGGATGGCAGCGGCTGGACGATCCGTACAACGGACAGTGGGTGACGGCGCACTGTGACATCTCAACAGAAGATGGATCCCTGACCCTTCAGCTCCGGCCGCTGACCACTGATGAGAATCCCGCTGTAGAGCGCACCGGTTTCGAGTTCCGGCGGACTTATCGCATTCGCGTCGTCTTCGACCAGCCCGTATCGCTGGGCGCATTCCAGGTTTTCACGGACGCGGTCTGGCGCGAGGCGGAACTGGACCTGGAGTGGAAGCCGTCGGCTCAGGAAAGGCCAGGATGGAACGGAACCTTCGAGGCGCGCTCGGCGCATCTGCTGGAAGTTCTGACTCCGGCCAGGGAAGGTGCGGACGCCACGCTGCGTGTGCGCTATGCTTTTGCGCCTGATCGCCTGAGCGAGGATCGAGGACACGTTGTCTTCCGCACGGCGGGTTGGGACAGCTTCTCGGTTTTCGTGGACGACGTCGTGCGCGAGGGCGGCCTCTACGTCCGCGACATAGACGCTTTCGTCTCCGACAGTTCGCGCGGGCTGCGCTTCTCCCGCTGGCAGCGTCCGGCGGATGCCTGGGAAGGCACCGTTATGGAACTGGTCGCCCGGATGCCGGAACAGAGCCTGGAGCGGGTGATGAGCGTTATGCCGGCCAAGCCTCCGCGGGAGGCCCATCTGGGGGTTCCGAACCTCCGGCAGGAGTTCACCATCCTGGCGTCCGGTGACGTGGAGCTGCTGGAGAACAGTCTGCGCTCAGCGGGCCGAGACCGCGACCGCCGTCCCTGGAGCGTGCGCAGCCTGAGATACTCTCTTTCCACCCTGCAGACGCCGGATTTCACCGAAGAGTGCGGCCGCAGCGCGGTGCGGCATCTGGAGGAGGGTTGGCTGCCGGTCATACATACGGAGTGGGAGAACGAGGGACTGAAGTTCCACCGCGAAGCTTTCGCAGCGCCCCTGTTGGAGCCCATCGGCCACAATGAGGATTCCCGCAGGGGCGATGAGCCCATCGTGCTCCTGGAAAAGCTGACGGTCACCAACCCCACACAGGAGACCCGCACGGCCTGGTTCTGGACGGAGCTCTCCTTGAAGCGGCCGATGGCGGTGACCCCCGAGGGCCTGCTGCGGCTGGAAAAGCCTTCGGAGGGAGAAACTCCTTCCGGCCTTACTCCCGTCCGCGGCCGGATTGACACGCGGGGACGAGGCGAACTGACCATAGTTCCGGACTGCGTTCCGGGTGTCCCCGGCAGCCCGGATCCGGATCTGGAGAACTCGGACGCTCCCCGTCAGGCGGTTCTTTACCGGGTGGATCTTGGTCCTGGGGAGTCGCATTCCATCCAGCAGACTATCACCTACATCGAATTGCTGGACGATGCCGAGCTGAATGCCCTGATGCGCCAGGACTATGATGCCCGCCACGGCGAGGTGGTCTCCTACTGGAAGGAGCGCACCTCCCGCGGGATGCAGCTTGAGGTTCCGGACAGGATGCTGAACGACCTGTACCGGGCCAACCTCTGGCACGTCCTGATCACCACCGACCGGGACCCGGATACCGGACTGTATCAGCACGGAGCCGCCACGGTCCGCTATGCCAACTTCGCCAATGAGACCTGCATGGTGGCGCAGTCTCTGGAGATGCGCGGCGAATACCAGGAAGCCCTCCGGCTTCTGGAGCCGTTCATCGTCTGCCAGGGGAAGAAACCGCTTCCCGGCAACTTCAAGAGCCAGGAAGGGCTTCTTTACGCGGCCCATCCCGACCCGGAGAACGATCCCTATACCGCTCAGGGCTACAACATGCATCATGGGTGGGCCCTGTGGAAGCTGGCGGAGCACTATTTCTACACCCTCGATCGCGAGTATCTGGAGCGGGTTGCGCCGGCGCTGGTGGCGGCCTGCGACTGGATCACCCGGGAGCGGCAGGGAACGATGATTCCGGAGCCGGACGGCTCCCGTCCGGTGGAGTGGGGGCTCGCCCCTCCCGGGGATCTGGAGGACGTGGAGGAGTACCTCTACTGGTACGCCACCAATGCCTACTATCACGTGGGTATGGTGGCCGCCGGCAGGGCTCTAAAGGAGATCGGCCACCCCGAGGCGGACCGCATCCTGCACGATGCGGAGGAGTACCGCCGGGATATTCTGGAAAGCGTCCGCGAGTCCATTGCCGGAGCGCCGGTGGTCAAGTTGAAGGACGGAACCTGGATCCCTTACGTGCCGCCACGCACCCGTGTGCTGACTCACCGCAAGGAAGGGTGGATCCGCGAGGGTCTGTATCCAGCCCTCCATCTGCTGGACGGCGAGCTGGTGGAGCCGGCGCACCGGGTAGTGGAATGGATGTTGCAGGATCTGGAGGACAACATCTTCCTGAGCAAGGAGAGCGGCTACGCCGTGCAGGACGAGCGCGCCGCGTTTTTCGATTTCGGGGGGATGAACCTGCAGCCGTGTCTTTGTCCGAACGCCATGGCCCACCTGCGGCGCGACGAGGTGCCCCACTTCATCCGGGTCTTCTACAACACCTTCTGGGCCAGCTTCTACACCGATACCGTCTGCTTTGCTGAATGGGTGCCGCACTTCGGAAGGGGAGGCGGGCCGTTATACAAGACCCCGGACGAGTGCAAGTTCGTTCAGTTCATCCGCAACGCGCTGGTCTACGAAGAGGGCGAAGAGCTGCGGATCGGAATGGGTGTGCCGCGGCAGTGGATGCAGGATGGCAAGGAAGCCCGGCTGGAGCGCGGCGGAACGTTCTTCGGCACGATCAGCGTGCTCATCCGGTCGCGAGTCGCGGAAGGGTGCATTGAGGCATCTCTGGATCTGCCGTCCCGGAACCCCGCCGCTTCGGCGGTGCTCCGGCTTCGGCACCCGGAGGGCCTCCCCATGAAGTCCGTCACGGTCAACGGAAAGGACCACCGCGCGTTCGATGCCGTCCGGGAACTGATCACCCTTCCCGCCACCTCCGGTAAACTGGAAGTGGTGGCCTTCTTCTGAAACAGCAAGGCGGTTCAGGATGTTTCTTGGCGTAACCGTATTCCTCGCACTCGCCGGAGCCGTGATGCTGGAAGTCGAGCCTGGCCCGTGCCACGCTGAGGAGAGTCCCGGACTACTCGCGAAGCACGGCGTCAGGGCGGATGGCGTCACCGACGACACGCGGGCGCTCCAGGCCGCGATGGATGAACTGGCGGAAAGGGGCGGAACACTGTGCCTGCCCTCCGGTCGCTACCTTGTCGCGGGCAGCCTGAGGGTGCCGCCGGGAGTCACGCTGCAGGGCGAATATGAGTCTCCCCAGTGGTCGGCTCCGCTCAAGGGGACTGTTGTCCTCGCGACAGGGGGTCGGGGAGATGAGGAGGCGCCCCCGCTCTTCGAGTTGGGTCACTCCAGCGCCGTCCGAGGCATCACCGTCTACTACCCAGAGCAGAAGACTTCGGACATCCGGCCCTATCCCTGGACCTTCCGTTTGCAAGGCCACGACAATACCGTTGAAAACGTCACCCTTATCAACAGCTACAACGGCATCCGGACGGGACCGGCTAACAATGTGCGCCACCGCATCCGGAGTGTCTACGGGTGCGTGCTGCGGCGGGGCATATTTGTGGACTTCTGCACGGACATAGGGCGCATCGAGGATATCCAGTTCCACTGCCACTGGTGGTCCGCGCCGGAAGTTGAGGGCTCATGGGAGCCGGTGTTCCAGCATATGTGGCGGAATCTTGAGGCATTCACCTTCGGCCGGACGGACTGGGAATACGTGACCAACACGTTCGTCTTCCCCGTGAATATCGGCTACCGTTTCATCGCCACCAATAATGGTGCGGCGAACGGCCAGTTCAGCGGAATTGGGTCCGATGCCTCTCAGCGATGCCTGGTGGTGGAGGCCATCCAGCCGATGGGACTGCTCATCACCAACGGCCAGTTCGTGGCGTTCGCGGGCGAGGACCCGGTGCAGGTGGTCATCGAGGAGGGCTGCACAGGGAGTGTCCGTTTGGTGAACTGTGCCTTCTGGGGGCCGTCCAACCAGAACGTCGTCGCGAAGGGGCAGGGTTTCCTCTCCCTGAACGATTGCTACCTGGGAAGCGACAAACAGCCTCCCTCCGGCAGGCCGCTCGTCGAGGCGAGCGGAGGCAGGATCCAGGTGCGAGGCTGCACATTCAGCACCGGAGGATCTTCCATTGCGCTGCGGAAGGGGCTGAAGCACGCCATCATCAGCGAGAACAACGGGTCGGAGGGTGTGAGAGTCATAAATGAGATAGGCGACAAAGCCATTCTGGTCAATAACGAGCCCGCGCCATGATGGCGGAGACGGGGGAAACGTGGGGTTCAGGAAAATGCTAGGCCGATTCCTTCTGGTTGCCATCGCCGCAGCGATCCTGAGCGGACCATTAGCCGTAAGCTGTGGCCCTCTCTTCGACGACTATCTGAACTACGCCCGGCTGGGCGAGAAGGCCGCTCCTCCGGCGGGCGATGTGATGCTGACAACAGCTTCGCCGCTCGGCCAGACGTTCGCCGTTTCACCCGGAACAGGCGAGATCTACCGCATCGGGCTGTATGTGAACAACTCGGGGGAAACTTGGGCCACTGATGAGACGGTCACCCTGACCCTTTACGATTCCCCCGGGAAGTCGCGGAAGCTGGGGGCGTTCTCCATTGACGGCGCCACGTGCCGGGTCCAGGGGCTGCGCCATCACGAACAGGACCGGGTCCTGCTATTCCCCCTCCGTGCGAAGCTGGACGGTCAGAGTTCTCTGTACTTTGAGCTCACCGTCACCGGTGGAGACGGTCAGGTTCGCTTCCACACCGTGCCTGCCGAGCGCTATGCAGGGGGGCGTGCCCGGTTGGCAGACAAGGAGCAGGCGTTCAGCCTTGCCTTCGAGACCCACATCAAACCCGTTCCGGACCGTGAGGCCAACCTGCGCGCGTTCTTCGACCGCTTCGACCTGACGCTGCCGCAGCTCGCCGAGGTGAAGAAGGCCGTGGACGCGGGCGACTGGGAGGAGGCCATCGCTGCGATGGTCCGCCACTTCCGTGGCCGAACCGACCTGTTCGATGCCTCCATTATGGACCCGAAGCCTGACCCCTCCTATGACCGGGCGGCAGCGGATCGCTTTATGGCGCAGAAGCTCTGGTGTGGCGAAGGCGACAGCCTGAAGGTGCTGCCGTGGCGGATTCAGAGCTACTGGAATCCCGAGTATGCCGAATGTGGCCAGAAGTTCGAACCGTGGCTCTACGGTTGGCAGATCGAACGGACCCTGTGGGGCGCCTACTCCGCCACGGGCGACGAGAAATACGCGCGCGCGGGCATGGACTTCCGCATCCAGTGGGTGCTGGACAACTGCCCCAGCCCGAAGGTCACCGGCATCGAAGCGTCACACCAGGTGTGGAATGAACTGGCGGCGAACAGCCGGGCTCCGGGCCATCTGGCCTATGTCTTCTCCCGCGTCTTCAGGTACCCCGGATTTTCCAACGACGAACAGCTGATCTACTTCATGCACTGGTACGATAACGCTGAGTATCTGTTGGGGACGGATGTGGGAGGCAACTGGCTGGCTCAGGCGGCCACCGGCCTGTATGAGTTCGGACGGAAGTTTCCCGAGTTCAAGCGCAGCCCTGAGTTCGCCTCCTGGGGTGCGGAGAAGCTGATTGAGGTATCGCTGGAGACTGTCCGGCCCGACGGCACGCAGCATGAGGCTGCCATCAAGTATCACGCCATGGTGGCCCGGCGCCTGAAGGCCCTTATGGACGATTACTCCCGGGGCGAGACAAAACTGGACGAGACTGTGGTCCCCCGGCTGAAGCGGAACCTGGCCGGGATGTACGAGTGGATGGCGCACACGCTTCAGCCGGATGGCTTCGTGGTGATGTGCGGGGACTCCTGGCACGAGGACTACCGTGAGGAGCTGGCGGACGTGGGCCGGAAGATTGGACGCCCGGACTTCGTCTGGATCGCCACCAAAGGGAAGGAGGGGAAGCCTCCTGCCGAGACGTCGAAGAGTTTCCCGGACGGCGGTTACTTCATCATGCGCAGCGACTTTGGAGGCGACGGCAGGCCCTTCGAAGATGCCAGGCAGCTCTACGTGCACAACGGGGGCTGGGTGGGCAGCCACGGGCACTGGGATCTGCTCTCCGTTGCGCTTTATGCCTATGGCCGCCCTCTGCTGATAGATCCGGGGGGAATGTGGCAGGCGCCGGAGGGCCATCCGGACAACTACTGGCAGAGCCGGGTTCATGGCATGCTGGTGGCGGACGGGCTGGATGTCACCCGTGATCCCGGCCCAACCTGGTGGATGGCCGGCGAGGGGGCAGATTATCTGGACGGGGTCCATTTCGGTTACGCCCGCAGGGGCATCCCGGAGGTGCGCAGGCGGATCATCTTCATGCGCCCGGACTACTTCCTGGTGGATGACTGTGCTGCGGCAGATCGGGATGTCCAGTGGGATCAGAACTGGAATATCCTGGCCCCGGATGTCAGAACCGATGCCGCAGCCGGCCTCATCGAGACCACCTACGGGGACGGTCGGGGCAATCTGATCATCCGCCGGGCCGACACGGAGCCGGCGGCGATCGAGAAGCGGCGAGGTTACGTCCCGCTGTCGGAAGAGGAGCTTACCGAGACGACCATCGCCTCCTTCCGCCGGACCGGCCGCGAGGCGCGCTTCACCACCGTTTTGTATCCGTATCAGGGCAACAGGCCGAGACTGGACGTGCAGATGGTGCCCGTGGACGGCGTTGCGAACAGCAAAGTGCGGGCAGTTCGGGTGGCCAGTGGTAGCCAGACGGATTTCGTCGTGTTCGGAGACGCTGCGCTGGGCGAGGTGAGCTTCCGGGGCGGACAGCACCGGTTGGACGGCGACATGTTGGCCGTGCGCACCCGAGAAGGTCGCCGCATCCTGAGCTACTCCGCCTTCCGCTCCCGCCGCGCGGTGTTCAGCGGTCGGGAGCTGATGCGCTGCGCGAACCCTCAATTGAATCTGGACGTCGCGTTCCGGCAGGATGGCACGGTTGCGATCACGGCGCGGGAGAAGGATCCTTCGCTGGTAGTGTGGGTGGGAGACGCAAGGCGCATTCTGGTGAACGGTGAGCCGGCTGTGGGCAGACCGTCCGGCGGCTATCTGCGGGTCTTCCCTGGTGAGCCAGAGGCAGTGGTCGTGGACGACAGCTCCCCCGGATTCCAGCGGATGACCGAGGGAACAAAGTGGACGCCGCTCGTCCATCCCATCGGTTACGGCTACACCTACACTTATCACGTTATCCGTCCCGAGTGGCGGCCGGAGGGCCGGTATACGGCTGTTGTGCCGAAAGCAGGGGAATACCTCATCCAGGCTTATGTGCCTGACATTGCCATTGGACGTCCAAAAGCCGTGGAATACGGTGTGCACGCCTCGCCGGTCCGCCCCGCCTCGCCGGGGGGAGCGGTCCTGAAGGTGCGCCAGGGTGATCCCGGGGAGGGCAAGACGAGGATCTATACCGTGGACCAGTCCCGCCTCGGAAACGAATGGCTGGACCTTGGGGTGTGGCGTGTGGAGAAGGGGAGGCTCCCCGTTCTCTCCATCCGCAATGTTTCGGATGAGAACGGTCCTTTCCTGGTGTTCGACGCGGTCCGGCTGATCCCTGTGCGATAGAGTGGACGGACCGGCGCCGGTCCCGGCGCCCGCTCCCTGGGCCTGGCGCGTTTTCTTGACGCCGACAGCCGGAGGGCGTTATACTCAAGCCGGATCAGGCCATCCCGCGCAGGGCGGGACGGGGCCGGGCCCCTGGCAAGAGTGGGGCAGCGAGGGTTTCTACGGTCGGACCTCGCGGGACTGTCATTGAGCGTGTCTCGCGGGGTCCTTTCTGTTGAATGGTATCCGGCATCCTGAAATGAGCATGTCCACTCCGGCGATAGACAGCCTGCGCAAGCAACGGGCCGCGATGCTCTCCGTCGGGTCCAATACCGTTCTTGTACTTGTGAAGCTTGCTGTCGGGCTGACCATCGGGTCGGTGGCGGTCATGTCCGAGGCGGTGCATTCGGCCATGGACCTGGTGGCCGCCCTTATCGCCTTTGCAGCCGTCCGCGCATCGGGGCGGCCTGCCGATGCAGACCATCCCTTCGGCCACGGCAAGGCCGAGAACATCTCCGGCGCCATCGAGGCGCTGCTGATCTTCGCCGCGGCCGCGTGGATCGTCAGGGAAGCCGCCCTGAAGCTGGCGCATGCTGAAACCCTTGAGATGGCTCACTGGGGAGCCGCCGTCATGCTCCTCTCCTGCGTGGTGAACATCGCTGTCAGCTCCCATCTGTTCCGCGTGGCCCGCGAGACGGATTCCATCGCCCTGGAAGCCGACGCATGGCACCTGAGGACCGATGTTTACACCTCCGCCGGAGTCACGTTCGCGCTGGCAGCCATCTGGATCGGGGAGTCTCTGGTCCGTGGGGTGCACTTCCACTGGTTCGATCCCGTGGCCGCCATCGCGGTGGCACTGCTCATCGTCCGCGCCGCCTGGCGCCTGACGGCCGAATCTGTGCGGGATCTGATGGACGCAAGCCTCCCCCCTGAGGAGGAGCGCTGGATCAGGGAGTATATCTCGCGTCTGACTCCCACCATCCGCGGCTACCATCGCCTGCGCACCCGCAAGGCCGGAGGGCGCAGGTTCATAGAGTTCCATCTGCTGGTGGAGTCGGACATGAGCGTGGAGGATGCCCACCGCATATGCGATGTCATGGGCTGCGACATCGAAGAGCGCTTCCCGTTCTCCAGTGTCACCATCCACGTCGAGCCCTGCAACGGAGACTGCAAGCCCAACTGCCGGGCCGGCTGTCTGCTTAGCCGCGAAGAGCGCGAGGAGCTCTGGCCGGACGCCGTGGAGTCGGCGAGGTCCGGGCAGGAATAGCGTCTCCCTCTGTGGAAGCCCCTCTTTGAGCAAGCCGTCCTCACCAGGACGGCGGCTTTCACGTACAGCACGGGGAGAGACGCGATATCCATGCCATACCGAGGACCGCTTACTTTCACCAAGGACAGCATCATCCTGAACAAGATCCGCCGCCGCAAGGACGAGATCATGGGTTACATGGTCTCCGGCCTGACGCCCATCACGGACATCGTCTACCGGGAGACGCCCGAGTTCGAGCGCATCGAGGAGGCTCTAACGGCGAAGGATTTCCGGCCCATCAGCGTGGGAGACTGGTGGGGCGGGGGCGGGATGAATGCCTGGTTCCGACTGCGCATCCGGGTGCCGGAATCCTTTGCGGGACGGGAAGTGGCCGCATATCTGGACTTCGGTGGAGAGGCATGCGCCTTCCTGGATGGCAAGCCTTTTCAGGGGGTGGACGCCAACCATCAGGAGCTGCTCTTGCTGAAGAAGGCGCGGGGAGGAGAAGAGTTCGACCTGGTGGTGGACGCCAGCTCCATCCACTGGCATTCTCCACACGATCCCTCCAAACGCCGGTTCGCGAGGGCCGAGATTGGGGTCCGCAACCCGGAAGTCCAGCGCTACTGGTTCGATCTGGAGGTGCTGTATCTGCTGGCGCTGCAGCTTCCGGACGACAGCCCACGGCGGGCGAAGATCATCTACACGCTCAACAAGAGCGTGGATGCCTTTGATTACCACAACACGGATGATGACTCGCTGCGCGCCTCTGCCGTTCGTGCGCGCAAGATCCTCCAACCTCTGATGGAGTGCCCGGCTTCCGCCAGCGCCACCACGGTGGCGGTGCACGGCCATTCGCACATAGACGTGGCCTGGCTGTGGCCTTATCGCGAGACCAAGCGCAAGTGCGCCCGCACCTTCTCCACCGTCATGCGGCTGATGGAGCAGTACCCCGAGTACATCTTCAGCCAGAGCCAGGCGCAGCTTTACAAGTTCACCAAGGAGCAGTATCCGGCCCTGTATGAGGAGATCAAGAAGCGGGTCAAGGAAGGACGGTGGGACGTTACGGGCAGCATGTGGGTGGAGGCCGACTGCAATCTGAGCTCCGGTGAATCGCTCATCCGGCAGATTCTCTTTGGAAAGAACTTCTATCTGGATGAGTTCGGGATTGAGACCGACGTCCTGTGGCTGCCGGATGTGTTCGGCTACTCCGCTGCGCTCCCACAGATCCTGCGCAAGGCCAGGGTGCCGTACTTCTCCACAATCAAGATCAACTGGAGCCAGTTCAACACTTTCCCTTACAACACGTTCTACTGGAAGGGGATAGACGGTTCCAGGGTGCTGGCGCACTTCCCGCCCACCACGGACTATAACGCCTATCCCGAGCCGGGCAAGCTGCTGCAGCAGGTGCGAGAGTTCAAGGAGAAGGACCGCTGCGACGAGTCCCTTCTCAGCTATGGATGGGGGGACGGAGGAGGCGGTCCCGACCGTCGGCATCTGGAGTTCCTGCAGCGTTCGAAGGATCTGGAAGGGCTGCCGCGATGCGTCCAGAAAAAGGTTACGGATTTCTTCCACTCCATCGACGATCAGCAGATAGACTATCCTGAGTGGGTGGGAGAGCTGTATCTTGAGCTGCATCGAGGGACCTACACCACCCAGGCGCGCAACAAACGATATAACCGCAAGGCCGAGTTTCTCTACAGGGATGCGGAGCTGCTGTCCTGCCTGGCGATGCCCCTGGGACTCGAATATCCTGCCGCCGAGCTGCGTGAGAAATGGGAGGACATCCTCTGCAACCAGTTCCACGATGTCATTCCCGGGAGCTCCATCCGCCTGGTGTACGAAGATACGGACCGGATGTACCCGGAGATCTTCCGCGTGGGGGAGGAGGCCGCCGGCCGGGCGCTGGAGCGGATCGCCCGGAACGTGGATACCCGTGGACAGGGCTCGCCCCTTCTCGTTTTCAACACCCTGCCCTGGGATCGCAAGGCCGTCGTAAGCGTCCCCGCGCCGCAGGATGCTCCGCACGCTGTGGTGGGTCCCGATGGCCAGGAGGTTCCTGCGCAGCGCTCAGGGGATCAGCTGTTGTTCGCGGCCAGCGCGCCTTCCGCAGGGTACGCTGTCTATCGCCTGGTTGAGCGGGAGCCGGCCCCGACGAGAAATCCTCTGAAGGTCAGCCGGACCACGCTGGAGAACGCCTGGTTCCGGGTAAGGCTGGACTCAAAGGGCGCCATTGTTTCGCTGCTTCACAAGGCCACGGGGCGGGACCTGGTAAAGCCGGGCGAGCGTGCCAATCTTCTGCGGCTCTATGAGGACAAGCCCATAGACTGGCCGGCCTGGGACATAGACTTCTTCTACGAGGACAAGTGGGAGGACGTCACGCAGACGGACTCGCTTGAGGTTGTGGAAGAGGGTCCGGTGCGTGCAGCAGTCGAGGTGCGCCGCTCGTTCAGCTGCTCGCGTCTCACGCAGCGCATCATCATCTACGCGGACTCTCCCCGCATAGACTTCGAGACCTGGGTGGACTGGCACGAGAAGGATCGCGTGCTGAAAGCTCTGTTCCCGGTGGATGTCAACGCGGCCGAGGCGCGCTATGAGATCCAGTTCGGCAACGTCACGCGGCCCACTCACACCAACACCAGCTGGGATTTCGCGCGCTTCGAGGTCTGTGCGCATCGCTGGGCGGACATCTCCGAGGAAGGCTTCGGGATGAGCCTGATGAACGACTGCAAATACGGGCACCACACGAAGGGCAACGAGATGCGCCTGACCCTGTTGCGTGCCCCGAAGGATCCGGATCCTGAAGCCGACATGGGCGAGCACGTGTTCACGTACTCCATCATGCCGCACGCCGGGGATTACGTGGAGGCCGGAACCGTGCGCGAGGCCTACGGTCTGAACGTGCCAATGCGAGTCTTGCCCGTGGAGGCTACCCCAGGCAACTTGCCTCCAGTGAAGTCGTTTCTCCGCGTGGATAGCGAACACGTGATCCTGGAGACGGTCAAGAAGGCGGAGCGCGAGGACAGCGTCATCCTGCGTTGTTACGAGTGCCACAATCGCCGCGGGACGGTGACCGTGTCGGTGGATCTGCCGTTCAGCCGCGTATTCGAATGCGATCTGATGGAAGATAACCTGGAGGAGGTGCCTTCGATCGGCGGCTCCTTTACCTTCCAGATCCGTCCCTTCGAGATCAAGACGTTCAAGCTGGTTCGCTGATCCAGGGCCGGGCGGTTTCAGGTTGTTGCCGTGCCGCCCGGCCCGCCAATTCCGTGGAGGCTGATTTGGTGCTCTGGGTCTTCACCTGTGGTGCTCTCCTGTTGATGGGTCTTCCCGCGGCGGCGGACGAGCAACCGGGCCACACCCGGGAGCGGGACGTCATCTACGGGAGGAGGCATGGCCTGGCTCTGACGATGGATGTGCTGCAGCCGGCCTCGCCGAACGGAGCCGGGGTCATATGCGTCATCAGCGGCGGCTGGTTCTCCTCGCACGAGGCAATCAACCCGGAGATCCTGCGCCCGTTCCTGTCGCGGGGTTTCACCGTATTTGCCGTGGTGCACGGGAGCCAGCCGCGGTTCACCATTCCGGAGGCCATCGAGGATGTGCGGCGATCGGTCCGGTTCGTCCGTGCAAATGCCGCGGCCTATGGGGTGGATCCGGAGCGGCTGGGAATAACGGGCGCTTCAGCGGGCGGACACCTGGCGTTGACCGTGGCGCTTTCGGCTGCGCCAGGCGATCCGGCGGCGAAAGACCCGGTGGATCGTCTGCCCGCACGCGTCGCCGCGGTCGCGGCGCTGTTTCCTCCGACGGACTTCCTGAACTATGGCAGGGAGGGGCGGGATGTGTTCAAGGCGCTCGGTGAGGAGCTGAAGCCGTTTGTGGCGCCTTTCGAGTTCGTGCGGGCCGATCCGGCAAGCGGACGGATCATCCTGGTTACAGATCCGCAGCAGAGGCTTGAGATCGCCCGGCAGATCTCGCCTGTCACACACGTGTCGGCAGGCGATCCGCCGGTGCTGCTGATCCACGGAGACCGGGACGAACTGGTTCCTGTGCAGCAGTCAAGGCGTCTGCAGGTTGCTCTGCGCGCTTCCGGTGTGCCGGTGGAGCTTATCGAGCGGGAGGGCAAAGGACACGGTTGGGAGGCACTGGACCGCGACATCGTGCTGATGGCGGACTGGTTTCAGCGTCATCTCGCCGCAAAGGCTGAAAAAGAAGGAGCGCCCTCCTACTGACCTGCGGGGGCGGAATTCTCGCAGCCGTTTCGCAGGGGAAAGGCCCGCCGCAATGCGGCGGGCCTTCTGGCTTCGACTCAGGAGCGCGGCGGCGCGCTCTCAGGTTTTGCGGCGCGCCCTGCCGCGCAGGCCCGCGACAGCGGCCAGCCCCAGTCCTGCCAGCGTCATAGAGAGCGGCTCGGGGATCGGCACCAGCACCAGAACATCCTGCGCGTGCGCATAGCCGTCCGGATACATCAGGTTGATCACGCGCACCGGCCCGTTGTCCGTCCAGCCGGCTGCGACGGCCATGTTGTACCACGTGGTGGCATTACCGGGCTGCAGCGTCACCAGTCCCTCACTGTGCCAGATGGCGTTCTGGAGAGCGTTGGCGGCTGCGTCCGATCCGTCATACCCCGGAAGCGTTCCTGCCCGGAACTGCGTGTACAGCCAGGCGCTTTTGTGGTCCAGCGGCTTGGACCCGGCGAGCACGATCTGCTCCGAGATGTTACCAACCTTGTAGAGCCACCGTGTGGGATTGTCTGCCGGTGACAGCGACAGCAACTCAGCGATCTGCACGCAGAATGTGGAATAGACGGGCGCTCCGCCCTTGTGGACAATGAACTCCCCACCGGATCCGGTTCCGGGGCCGCGGACGAAACTGATGATGTCTCCCACATTGATGGGGTCAGCGGCCTGTGCGGGGACGCACAGCACCACCGCAAGCGCAAGAAGCACGGCAATAAGACACTTCATAGTGACCTCCTCCCTCGACAGTGACCGTCCACCCTCTCCACGTTGAAGCAGCCGACCTGACACGGAACAGCCGCCTGCCTCACCGCGCCGGGGGGCAGGATTGGTGGCGCCAACTTGTCTTCCGCCAAGTATGCGACCAGCTGAGACAGAAAGCAATCGGTAAATTTACCAGTTCTTCAAGCCTCTCCCGATCGGAGCCGACGTCCCGGGCGGAGGAATTGCGCTTGCTGTCCGCTGAACTCTGCCAATGCCGCAGTGCTGGCCGATGGTATAGAGGACACCGATGCCCAAGGAAACAATGACCCCCCGCGAGCGGTGGCTCGCCGTGCTGACCCGCCAGAAACCCGACCGCGTGCCGATGGATTACTGGGCCACCGGCGAGGCCACTGAGAAGCTGTGCGCGCATCTCGGCTGCACATACGATGAGATGCTCCAGCGCTTGCATATAGACCGACCCGTATCCGTGGGGCCGTCCTATATCGGTCCTCCACCGGAGGAGGGGACGGACATCTGGGGATTGAGGCGCCGGACGGTGGACTACGGAACCGGCGCCTACAGTGAGGTGGTGGGCGAACCTCCGCTCGCCAGGTTTTCGTCGCCGGAGGAGATCGAGGCGAACTACCGCTGGCCCCGCGTGGATGACTGGGATTTCTCCGTGCTGCCGGATCAGGTGAAGGGCAAGGAGCATCTGCCCGTGCAGGGCGGCGGCTCGGAGCCGTTCCTGCTATACAAACTTCTGCGTGGCGAGGAGCAGGCGTTCGTGGATCTGGTGGAGAACCCGGAGATCGTCCACTACTGCCTGGATCGTCTTTTCGACCTGGCCTACCAGACCACGCTGCGCATCTTCGAGACTATCCCCGGGGTCGTAATGATCACCTATGTGGCGGAGGATCTGGGCGGGCAGGAAGGATTGATGTATTCGCCTGCTCAGATCCGGGAGTTCCTGCTTCCGCGCATGAAGCGCATGATCGAACTTACGAAGCAGCACGGCTCCTTCGTGTTCCACCACTCCGACGGGGCCATTCGGGACATCCTTCCGGATCTCATCGAAGCCGGCATCCAGATCCTGAATCCTGTGCAGTGGCGTTGCCGGGGAATGGACCGGGAAGGACTGAAGCGCGACTTCGGGGACCGTCTCATCTTTCACGGAGGAGTGGACAATCAGCAGACGCTGCCTTTCGGAACCGTTGAGGATGTGCGTCAGGAGGTGCTGGACAATCTGCGCATCCTGGGCGAAGGTGGAGGCTACATCCTCGCGCCGTGCCACAACATCCAGGCGGTGGGCCCGGCTGAGAACGTTGTGGCGATGTATGAGACCGGTTACGAATACGGGTGGCGGTAGCGCGCGGCATTTCTTTCGCGCTCTGGCTTGCGGGGGCGATTGCTGCCCTCGCGCTTGTCTATCCGGCTGGAGGGACCATGGTTGAGGAGACATCAGCGTCTGCGGAGTACCTGAGCAGCCTGCGGCATCTTTTCCTCGCGGAGACGACCGTTTGGGGCGTCATCGGCTGTGACACCGCAGCTCACGGGCCGGAGCGGGAAGCAGCCCCCCTCAGCATCGGCGGAAACACTTACGCGAAGGGCATCGGACATCACGCTCCGGGACAACTGGTTTTGGACCGGGCCGGGCTGTATGATGAGTTTCTCTGCGAGGTGGGTGTCCAGGATCAGGGCGGAGGCTCACAGGGCAGTGTGACCTTCTCCGTCATTGTGGATGGCCAGACACGCTTCGAAAGCGGAGTGATACGTGAAGGCGATCCCGCCGAGCGCAACGAGCGGGAGTGGTTCGATCTTGGCGGCTTTGCGAAAGTGCAGCCAGATTACGGGCGGTATCCCGAGATCTATGCCATGCGCGGGGATCGGAAGCCGTTCCTGCGCTCCTGCTTCAACATGCTGGCGTCCCTGTTGAATACCGGGAATCTCTCCCTCTGGGAGCACTTCAACAACGTGGGCGCCTGCAACAAGACCCACGAGACGGGATACTTCCTTCAGCAGACGCGGATGATGCTGGTGAATGAATACGGTGACGAGCTCTGGCTTGCGCCTTTTGCTCCCTCGGAGCGGTTCCGTGATGGTTGCCGCATTGTGCTGGACAGAGCCCCCCCGCGTTCGGACCGGCCGGATTCCGCATTGAGTCCCGCTTGGGGCAGGGGTATGTTCAGGCCGAGATAACGCCGCCCACGCGTCAGACTCCGCGGGCCGTTGTCCTGTGCGTGCACCACCCAGAGGGTGCGCCGGTACGGCGGGTCACGGTGGATGGGGAACACTGGGAAGATTTCGACGCCCGCAAGGGAACGATCCTGTTGCCGGCAGCAAGCCGGGAGCGTCATAGCGTTCACGTCTATTTTCAATAGTGAGATAGGAAAAAGGCTCCTCCAATGCCGCTAATCTCAAGCCCCGAATGGGAGAAGTCGCGCCAGCGGTTCGCCGCCTGGTGGGAGCAGCAGGCCGTCGACCGCGTCCTGTTGCAGGTCCTCGCGCCCGCGAACGATGCTCCTGCGGACCCGGCGCCCGAGCCTGCTTCACTGGAGCAGCGCTGGCTCGACGCGGACTGGCGTATCCGCCGTTTTGAATGGCAGATGGCCCGCACCTATTATGGTGGTGATGCCTTTCCTTATCTGGACACGCACATCGGGCCGGGTACCATGTCGCTGTTTCTAGGCGCTCGTGCAGAGCTTGACGACAACACGGTCTGGTACCACCCCTGTATCGGTGATATCAGAACGGCCGAGATTCCCGAACCGGATCCAGAGAACCGATATTGGCAGTTCAGCAGGGAGTTCGCTCGCCTTGGGGTGGAACGTCTCAAGGGGAGGGCGCTCGTCAGCTTTCCGGATCTCATCGAGGGGCTGGATACGCTCTCCAGCCTGCTGGGAAATGATGCCCTGCTCTTCGCCCTGATGGACGCCCCGGATCACGTTCACCGGTTTCAGGACGCCCTAACGGACATCTACTTCGACTTCCACGACCCGCTCTACAATATCATCCGGGATGAGCACGGGGGATGCTGTTTCTCCGCGTTCAACACGTATGCGCCCGGGCCGATGGCCAAGGTGCAGTGCGACTTCAGCGCGATGATCTCACCGGCCATGTTCGCGGAGTTCGTGGTGCCTTATCTGGAGGAGCAGTGCGCCCGACTGGACTACGCGGTCTATCATCTGGACGGTCCATGCTGTCTTCAGCACCTGGACCTGCTTCTGGAGATCCCCACACTCCACGCCATCCAGTGGACTCCCGGAGCCGGTCAGCCATCGGCGTGCTGGGCGGGTTATCTCCCGATGTATCGCCGCATTCGGCAGGCGGGGAAATCGGTCATGGTGCGCGGAGGAACGCCGGTGGAGGCGCGCGCGCTGGTTGAGGAGTTGGGTCCGGAAGGTTTGGACATCCTGCTGTGGGTGGAAAGCCAGGAGATAGCGGAGACAGTGGTACGGGATGCCTTGAACTGGAGGCGAACGAAGTGACGGAACCTGTCTGCCGAGCGCTGAGCGAAGATCTGCTGGAGCGCGTCCGAAGACTTCACAATGAGACCTGCGTCTATGACCCGCTCGATTGCGAGACCTTCCGCCACAAGACGCTGGAGGATCCGGATTTCGATCCCGCGCTCGCGCCGGTTCTTCTGGAAGACGAACGGCCGGTGGCATGGATGATGGCGGTCTGCCGCCAGGAGGAAGACCGGATGCGGGCCGGCATCAAGATGTTCGGAGTGGCTACGGATCGGCGGGGAATGGGGCTGGCAGACCGGCTGTTGCGCCAAGTGGAGACAGGATGCCTGGGCCGGGGGGCGCTTTCCCTGGATATAGGATTCACCCGCCCGAACTACCTGACGGCCGGGATAGATCCCCGCTATACTCCGGCGGTTGCTTTCCTGATGCGACGGGGCTATCAGCGCACGGGCGAGACCTTCAATATGGATGTGGCCCTGTCCGCCTCGGATTGGCAGGCGCCAGAGCTGGAGGAGAAGCTTGGCAGGCAGGGTATCTTCTGCCGCAGGCTGGGCCCGGAAGACCGAGGAGCGTTGGAGAAGTGTTTCGACCGCGAGGGCACGTCGGCAGGATGGCGGTATCAGATACTGCGTGCTGCCTCCCTTGAGCCTCCACGGGTGTTAATCGCGGAGCGGGATGGGGAGGTTGTCGCGTTTGCGGCCTTCGACGCCGTGAGACCGGGCTGGTTCGGACCGATGGCGACGTCCACCGCATTGCGGGGAGGAGGGATCGGCACCTTGGTGTATCTACGCTGCTTGCAAGATATGAAGTGCATGGGTTACCAGGTGGCAGTCATCAACGCGGTCGGCCCGCTTCCGTTCTATTCACGGGTGTCCGGTGCTGTGGTGAGCCGCGTGTTCTGGCGGATGTCAAAGCAGCTTGCCCTGTCAGACTCTTGAGGACAACTCTATTCTTCCAACCATCTCTTATCCCCCCGAGTGCTCCCGCACGCGGCCTGTCTTTCTGCGCCGCTCGGGACCCGTCAGATCTCCTATGCCAGCCGGCGGTGTTTGGGGTTCCGGGAACTTCATGCGCAGACCCAAACGATGGTGGTTGAGCCGTCCAGTGAAGCCGGACGGGACGAAACCGGGATCACCCGGCCGTCCGTGGACTGATACGCGCCTTTAACGCCGCGCTACTCGGCCGCGGTCTTCCGCCACACGGACGCACTGCGGGAGAGGACGCCGTATCATCTGTCCTGTTATTTGACACTCTGATGGGCGGGTGCTAACATCTAAGAGACTCACACAGTGGAGAATACACACACCCAGCCGGCTGGTGAAGGGGCCGGCCTTATTTGCGCAGGAGGAAACGGCAGTAATGCCTCTCCCTAAGGAAAAGAAGACCGAGATCATCGGCGACCACAGGACCCACGAAGCGGATACCGGTTCTCCGGAAGTGCAGGTTGCTCTCCTTTCCGCGCGGATCGCTCAGTTGACCGAGCACCTCAAGGAGCACAAGAAAGACCATCACTCCAGGCGCGGGCTCCTGATGCTGGTGGGCAAGCGGCGCCGTCTGCTCAACTATCTGAGCAAGAAGGACATTGACCGCTATCGTCAGCTTATCGCCAGGCTCGGGCTGCGCAGATAGGGGAAAGAACCAGAGCACGTATGGAAAAACATGAGATCGCGCTGGAGCTCGGCGGCAAGCAGCTCCGGGTAGAAACAGGCCGCGTCGCCAATCAGGCGAACGGGGCTGTTCTGCTGTACACGGCCGACACAGTCATGCTGGCCACCGCCACCATGACGAAGGCCGCGCGGGAAGGAATAGACTTTTTCCCGCTTATCTGCGACTACGAAGAACGCAAATACTGCGTCGGAAAGATTCCAGGAGGGTTCGTCAAACGAGGCGGGCGGCCCTCCGAACGAGCCATCCTCACCTCCCGCCTCATTGACCGCCCCCTGCGCCCCCTGTTCCCCGACGGAATGCGGAACGAAGTCCAGATCATCGTGATGCCCCTGTCCGTGGACCTGGAAGCAGTGCCGGACGTGATGGCCGTCAATGCGGCCGCGTTTGCGCTGGCTGTGTCGGACATTCCGTTCAATGGGCCGGTGGCGGCGGTCCGGGTGGCGCGCGTGGACGGTCAGATGATCGTCAACCCCACATTCGAGGAGACCCGGAAGGCCGATATCGACCTCATCGTCGCCGGCACGCCGGACCTGGTGAACATGATCGAATGTGAGGCCTCGCAGGTCTCGAACGAAGACATCGTCTCCGCCATTGCTCTTGCGCACGAACATATCAAGGTGCTCTGCGACGCCCAGGTGGCGCTGGCGGAGAAGGTGGGCAAGGCGAAAGCGGAGCCCATCATCAAGCTGCCGGATCCGGAGATTGTGGAGCGGATCCGTTCGGAGTTCCTGTCCGATATCACCGCCGCCATCTGTGACCCGGACAAGGCTGCACGGGAATCGGCGCTGGATGACCTGGTTCAGGATATCACCCAGAAGCTGGCAGAGGCCTATCCCGAGCGCGAGGCTGACATCGCGCAGGCGGCAGACAAGGTCATCAAGGCCGAGGTGCGGCGTCTGATCCTGGACGAGGGCAAGCGGCCGGACGGGCGGGACGCGGACACCGTGCGCCCTCTGAGCGCCGAGGTGGGCATCCTGCCGCGGGTGCACGGTTCAGGCCTGTTCACGCGAGGCCAGACGCAAGTCCTGACTACGCTGACGCTGGGAGCAGTGGACGAAGCGCAGATCGTGGATGGCATCGAGGAAGACACGGTCAAGCGCTACATGCACTACTATAACTTCCCGCCGTTCTCGGTGGGCGAGGTGCGCCCCCTGCGGGGACCGGGTCGGCGCGAGATCGGCCACGGCGCGCTTGCTGAGAAAGCCCTCCGGCCCGTGGTGCCGGACGAATCAGAATTCCCTTACGCCATCCTGTTGACCAGCGAGGTGCTGGAATCCAACGGGTCCACCTCCATGGCCAGCACCTGCGCATCGTCGCTTGCGCTGATGGACGCCGGTGTGCCCATCAAAGCCGCTGTGGGCGGCATCGCGATGGGAATGATCTCGGACGGCGAGCGCTACACCATCCTGACGGACATCCAGGGGATGGAAGACTTCTCCGGCGACATGGACTTCAAAGTCGCCGGCACACGCACCGGCGTGACCGCCATTCAGCTGGACACCAAGATCCGCGGATTGACCATCCAGCAGGTGCGGGAGACCATCGAGAAAGCAACTGCGGCCAGAATGACAGTGCTGGACGTGATGGATGCGTGCATTGACAGGCCACGCCCGGAGCTCAGCCGCTACGCGCCGCGCGTCATCATGATCGAGATCCATCCGGACAAGATCGGCGATGTCATCGGCCCCGGTGGCAAGATCATCAAGAAGATCGAGGCGGACACCGGCGCCAAACTGTCCATAGAGCAGGACGGCAGGGTATTCATCACCTGCACGGATGCCGAAGGCGGAGAGCGCGCGGCGAAGATCGTTCAAGACCTGACGCGCGAGGTGCGTGTGGGGGAGACGTTCCTGGGCACGGTGGTGCGCACGGCCACGTTCGGCGCCTTTGTGGAGTTGTTGCCCGGCAAGGACGGCCTGCTGCGCATTCAGGAGATGTCGGACCAGCGCATCGGCCGCACCGAGGACGTCCTGAACGTGGGCGATGAGGTGATGGTCAAGGTCGAAGAGATTGACGATATGGGCCGCATCAATCTCTCACGCCGCGGGCTGGTGGCGCAGGGGCTGGCCGAGCCGCTGACTGTGAAACCGGGCAGCGCCCCGCCGTCGCAGGATGAGCGCCGTGGCGGCGGGCACGATCGGGGCGGCCGCGGCGGAGGCGGCGGCAGGGACCGCGACCGAGGAGGCCGGGACCGGCAGGACCGCCAGCAGAACCGGGGCGGGAGGGATCGCAGGGACGAACGCGCTCAGCAACAGCAGCAGCGTCCCCGCCCGGATCACAATGTCACTTCCTTGCCGGAAGAGCCTCGCCCGCCTCAGGCGCGGTTCCGTCCCAAGCAGTAATCCGGAAGATAGCCAGAAATGCAAGGCCGCGGCTTGATGAAGCCGCGGCCTTTCCCGTCAGGGGAAAATGACAGAAGCTTGTTTAGCCGATCAGACTCGCCTCACTCTCCTCCCCCGGCGGCCACGGACGGAGAGAGCCGCGCCAGGCCGGTGGTATGGCCGATCTTTACGCCGTAGAGGCGCGCCAGGGTCTGCGGAACGTCCACATTGTCCGCAGCCCGCGCCAGAGCCTCGGCGCCGGGGCCGTATGCGTAGAGGGGCACCTTCGCGGAGGTATGCGACCCGGTGCTCCACTTCGCGTCGAACTGCTTGCCGCCTCTAGGGGTGATGGTCAGTCCGCCGGTCTCGTGGTCCGCGGTGACTATGACCAGGGTCTTGCCGTCCCGCCGCGCGAACTCCACGGCCTTACCGACAGCGTCATCGAACTTCAGGGTCTGGTCTATGGCCCCGTCCAGGCGGTTGGCGTGGCATTCCCAGTCTATCTGCCCGCCCTCCACCATCAGGAAGAAACCCTTTCCTGTGGCATCCAGGGCGCGGATGGCGCGCTCGGTCATCTCGGCAAGCGACGGCTCCGGCGGGTTGGTGGACAGGCCGCCCATCTGGAGCAGGGCCAGAATGCGTCCGTCCTTCAGGGAGGCAAACTCCTGCGGCGTAAGGGCCACCTGATAACCCCGGGCCCGGGCCTCATCCAGCAGGTTGCGCTCATCGGAGCGCTTGGAGCCCTCTTTGCTCTTGGGTAAAAAGTTTTCCAGTCCCCCGCCCATCATCACGTGCGTGCCGGAGGAGATGAGCTGCTCGGCGATGCGCGGCTCCATGCTACGGCTCTTGACGTGCGATGCGAAGCCGGCAGGCGTTGCGTGGGTGATGGGCGTGGTGGTCACCAGACCCACCAGCATCCCTTCGTCGCGCAGGGCCTGAAGAATAGTCCGAAGAGGGCGACCCTCCGGGTCAAGCCCCAGCACTCCGTTGGTGGTCTTCACACCCGTGGAAAGGGCGGTGGAGGCGGCGGCGGAGTCTGTGGTCTTGCCTTCGGCATTGTCCGTGCCGATCATCGTCTTGACCGGCATCTGCTGCATATGCAGCTTCTCCGCGTCTCCGTGGCGGGTCAGTTGTGCGGCCAGAACCTGACCCGTGCCCATACCGTCCCCGATCAGGAGGATGACATTGCACGGGGTCTGTGCAGCCGCGCACGAGACACAGCAGATCTGAAGTCCGAAAAAGACAATCGCAAGCGCGAGGACTGAGAATCGCAGTGGACGGTTTCGAAGCAAAGCAGTGCCCCCTTGTCTTTCCGCTATCATCTAAGGACTGTACGTGTCTGCGGATTGTCACGGCTGCTGAGGGGGAAGCAGCGGCATCCTGGCAGGCATTCCCATTATACCCCCGCCGGTATCAAGCACGCCCGGCTTTTCACTCCTGACGGACGGCTTCGGCGGGACTCAGCCGGGATGCGAACCGGGCCGGTCCGATCCCGGCGATGAGGCTGGCACCGACCACCCAGCCGGCGGCCTCCAGAAACCAGACCGGCTCCACGGTGGGGATGATGGTCCAACCGAAAAACAGCCGGTTGATTACGCCGATGAGCACCAGGGCCAGCACCGGACCGCAAAGCGCGCCGATGGCGGAGCCGAACAAACCGATGAGTCCACTTTCAATGAGCGCCATCCGGGCCACCTGGGCTCGCGACGCCCCCACCGCCCGCAGCACTCCGATCTCCCGTTGCCTCTGGATGATAAGCGCGGCAAGCGTGGTCAGGACACCCATCACGGCTATGGCTACCGCGACGATCTTCAGCGCATTGGTGATGGCGAAAGTCCGGTCGAAGATGCCGAGCGCGCGCTCTTTCAGCTCCCGGTTCAGCGTGATGGTCAGATCGAAGCCCGAGAGCTGTCTTTGGAGCTTCCGGCGGAACTCCCCGGCGTCCACACCTGGAGCCAGATAGGCCGCGGCGCTGTTCACTGCCGTGTCACCCCACAGGCGGGCATACAGAGGACGGTGGATGACGATGAGTCCCTGCTCGCTGGTGTAGTCGTAAAATACGCCCCCGATGATCAGGCGTCTGACTCCCAGGGGTGTTTCGACCTCGAACGAGTCTCCCGTCCCTTTGCCGAAACGGTTCTGGAAGGTCTCGCTGACCAGGACGTGGCCGTTGCGGACGGCCCTATCCAATACCTCTCGCGACTTTCCCCGCAGGAAGACGAGCGCGCTGTGGTCCCGCTGAGTCTCCAGGCTGAAAGCGAAAATGTCCACGGGACGGCCCGCCACTCGGGCGTTATTCCACCGGAGGGCATCCACCGCCTCAACACCTTCCTGCCGCCTCAGGATGTCCACCACCGCGGGCGGCAGGTCTGAGTAGGAACCGGTCTGCATCCGTGAAGCGGGCTCCACGAAGACATCCGCCCGCACGCTCTGATCCATCCACACCTGTACGGTGCGGCGGAAGCTCCCCACCATCATATTCAGGGCAATCAGCATGGTGACGGCCGCTCCCAGCGCCGCGATGACCACCGCCGTGCGCTCCAGAGATTGAGTCAGCCAACGGGAGGATACCAGACCCTCCACTCCCCAGAGCGCACGCGCCGGAAGGCAGACGATTCTGGCAAGCAGAACCGTAACCGCCGGTGACACAAGGGCTGCCGCCAGGAGAACCAGCCCGGCAGAGGCAAAGCCGAGCGCCCCGCTGCCTGCCCGCAGCGACCACGCTGACGCTGCTGCGCCCAGTGCCGCCGCCACGAAGGCGGCCAGGGTGACGGCTACCAGACGCCGCCTGCGTCCCTGCATCAGGGAACCTTCCCGCGCTGTGATGCCAGGCTTCGCGCAGGCAGCCTCTAGGGCGGGCGCCAGGCCACTCACCAGCGACGCGGCCACACCCAGCAGGAAACCGGCAGCCAGCGTGGCCGGATCCAGCACGATCCGGGTGGCTCGAACCGATGCGTACAGCGAGCTGACCGTCTGGCCCACGCTTTCCAGCGCGGTGGAGGAGACCGCCACTCCCAGAACTACGCCCACGAACGAGCCCGCAAGACCGTACGCCGCGGACTCGGCCAGAAACATCCCGGCCACCTGAGCGCGCGAGACTCCTATCGACCGCAGGATGCCGGTCTCCCGCCGTCTCTGGATGACGGAAAGAGAGACGCTGTTGAAGATGAGGAACGACCCCACGAACAGCGCCACCAGCGCCAAAGCGAGCAGATTCATCCGGAAGCTGGCTGTCATGGCCTCAACCCGCTTTCCGCGTGCAGCCGGAGGGGCCACATCGGCTCCGGGCACCAGGCGGGAGATCCGCCGCCCGGCAGATTCCGAGGAGGCTCCCTCGCGCAGGACGATGTCGAAGCGGTCCACCCGTCCCGGCGCGCCCAGAACCTCCTGCGCGGCGGCGATGTCCATTACGGCCACATCCCCTCCGTAGGCGCGAGCAAGGGAGTCCCCCTGAAAAAGAAACTTCACGGTAAGCGTGCGTGCGCGCCCACCGATGGATATGTGGACACGATCCCCCGGTTTCCATCCGAAGCGCGCGGCGGCCGTGGCCGAGACGGCAACGCAAGCCGGCTCGACAAGGAACTCGAGGAGGGCATCGCGTGTGACACCGGACGCCGGACTTGCCAGCTCCGCAATGCGAGGGTCGGAGTAGAAGTCCATCCCCACCAACAGAAGAGAGGCCCCCTCGTCTGCAGGAAGCGCCACAAGCCGCTCGATTGCAGGCCATGCCTCCCGGACCTCCGGATCCTGCAGAACGGCCGCCAGTCGGGTCTCATCCACCCCCGCGGAGCCGCCTGTCACCTGCAGGTTCGCGCGTCCGGCCAGCGCATCGACGCTGTCATTGAAGGCGGCCACCGCGCTTGCGCCTGCCAGACGGATGGCCACGAACATCGCCACTCCGAGCGCAACCCCCAGCACGCTGACGGCCGTACGGAGCGGATGCTGAGCCAGATGCCTCAGGGAGATCCAGCTAAGAAGCCTCCGCACCCCCGTCCACCTTTCCGTCCACCATCCGGATGATGCGGTCCGCCACCGCGGCCGCCTCGGGGCTGTGGGTTACCAGCAGGATGGTGGCCCCGGTCTCACGGCGGAGGCCCTTCAGGAGCGCGAGCACCTCCGAGGCCGACCTGGAGTCCAGATTGCCGGTGGGCTCATCCGCCAGAAGCACAGCCGGATCGTTCACCAGCGCGCGGGCGATGGCGGCCCGCTGCATCTCTCCGCCCGAGAGCTGGAAGCTGCGGTGGCGCAACCTGTGCGCCAGCCCCACCTTTTCGGCCAGATCCGCCGCCTTCCGTAGAGCGCTTGCCTCTGGAGTGCCCGCCAGGAGCGCGGGAAGGCTGATGTTCTCCTCCACAGTCAGCGTGGGCAGCAGGTTGAAGAACTGGAAGACCACGCCCACCACTCGACGGCGGTACTCCGTCAGGCGCCCGTCTGGAAGCCGTGTGAGATCCGTGCCGTTGACCTGCAACGTGCCGGAGGTTGGGGAGTCCAGTCCCGCGATCAGGTTCAGCAGCGTGCTCTTGCCGCACCCGCTGGGTCCCATGACGGCGACGAACTCTCCCTGTGCGATGCTGACATCCACTCCGTTCAACGCCGCGACCGGTCCGGCGTCGCACGGGTAGTGTTTGACGAGCTGTCTGGCCTCGATGGCTGGCATCCTTTTCTGTGATCTCCTTTTCAGGATTGGGTGGGACGAGCCGGGATGAGTGTGCCCCAAATGGTGAACGGCGTCACGCACGCGGGCGTCACCCGGAGATTTCAGGGTTGGCAAGGTGCACAAAGAAAAAGCCCGGCGAACCGCGTGGTCCGCCGGGCTTCTCTGAAAGGAGGGTGGGAAGCTTTCACAACTATTATACTTCTCAGCCAATCTGCACGCAACACTCTCAACCGGAATATTTAACTTTTTTCACATCAGCTTTCGTCCCGCCAGCCGGGCGGACGCAAGAAGCCAGAAAAAGAAACCCCCCGGTGAACTTTCAGGGTCCACCGGGGAGGTGAAAGGAGGGTGGGAAGCTTTCACCAGTCATAATATCGGACGCCGGCCGGTTGCGCAAGAGGGTGCCGAAACTTTTTGCACTTTTTTCACTATGCTTCCCGTATCGGTGGCCATCCAGGAGGGCCCCGGCCGCGATGCATTGATGGAATGGCCCGGCAGCCTCACAGTTAGTTGGAAGAGACCGGAGGCCTATAGGCGCTTGCAAGTGGCAGGCGGCGCGTTATCCGAACGCCGAAGGCGCGTTCGGTACACGTGACGCAAAACAGGGCGCGGGGCCCGGTTGGGTGTTACCTGAGAACGCGGTCCACCTGGTCTTCGGGAGTTTCGCTTTCGAAGACGGTCTTGCCCACGTAGACAAGGCGCTTGAGGTTCGCGCCGGAGAGCCGGACCGGAATGCCTTCCCGGGTTCGCAATACTGCCGTCTCGCCCTCCACGGTGATGTCCCCGGCCTGGACCTCTTTCCGCCCGGCGCGGCTGATGATCACATAGTCCGTCGCCGGACCAGCCGAAACAGCAAGGGCCGTCACTTCCGGCGTAGACACCAGCGGCCGTACCTCCACCTTCGGAGCAGTCCGGCCTCTGAAGGGATACAACACCAGGTCGAACACCGTGGGAAGACTGCCGAACCGCGAGTAGCACCAGCCTGTGGACTCCACCTCCCCCGTGCCCGCCGCCACGGCTCCTCCGCCCCTCGCGATGAAGAACTTCTTCGGTCGAGAGACAAGGCCGCTGGGTGAAGCCGGAATCATCATCAGATTGCCGCCCTCTGCATAGGTGGTGCGCACCAACTTTGTCGCCGGGTCTTCCTCCAGCCCAGCGTCCTCATTGAAGTGCCAGTTCTGATCGCAGGTGTGGTTGCCGGGTCCGGTGAGGGTGTCGTTGACCACCCAGTAATCCGGCTTGACAAAGACGATGCTCCTGCGGTGATCCACGCTCTCGTAGCCCTTGTAAGTGGACACCAGGAAGTCCATACCGTCGCTGGATACCCAGCGATCAATGCTGCCCCAGCGGGGCGGCTGGTTCTGACCGTCCACGCAGACCGTGTTGTGATACGCAGTCTGGACATACCGCGCGCCATCCCCACGCTCGTAGCTTTTGATTCCGGGATCAATCAGCAGAGGCCGCCCGTACGCGTAGAGGGTGAAGCTCAGGTAGTCGCGATGGCCATGGCTGGCGTGGCTGGCCTTGAACACCAGATGGCGGGCATCTTCGAACGGCTCGCCTGGAGCATCGTAAGGGCTCCGCATTACGGCCCAGGCGCCGTCCGGGAAACACACGGATGCTCGCTCCGGCCGACTGCCCTCCCTGCCCTTGCTGAGGATATAGCGGATATCCTGACGCCGGAAATATTCCATGCTCTCCGGCAGGATGTAAGGATGTGTCCCGCGGCAGTCCCCGATGGCGGGCATAATGCCGCTGGGCTGCGTGATGGCTCCCAGGAAGTCCTGCACACGGTCCATCCTGCGCAAAACCTCGGCCTCCACCGCGATGCCTGCCGCGTCCAGCGCCTTCAGCGTGGAAAGCATCCCGGCGTAGGCCATGCAGATATAGCCCGGTGCGTCCTCCATCTCTTTGCCGTCCGGGTGAACATCGCGCAAGACATTCTTCTCAAACCCGTTTTTCCCGAACTGAAGCCACGCTTTCTGGTCCTTGAACTCCGGGATATCCAGAGCAAGATCCATAACGTGCGATGTGATGGTGGACAGCCAGTTTCCTCCGCTGATGGTGTCGTGGCTGAGGTAGTTGCCGTGTTCCCAGAGGGCATAAAGATAGTTCGCCCAGACCTCATCTTCCAGCCCGGTGGCGGCGGTGATCAGCGGAAAGCCCTCGCGCAGCCACCCCAGCCTCATCGCTGAATCCAGCGTCCGCCAGGTCGGAGCATCGGCGTAGATGGTCTCGGGCGGGCAAGGATTGGCGGACAGCCAGTCATAGAAAACGGCTCGGAAGTGGTCTCGCCAGCGCGGCTGCCCCGTGTTGTAAAACGCCATCAGCGGATATGCGAGCATCCGCCCCCTGTTCAGGAAATTCTTGTACTCGTACCAGTCGCGGGTTTCCTGATAGCTCCAGTCTATGGGGATCTTCTCCCCCCGGGGACCGTTGGCGTACTCCTCCGCGGCGCTCAGGTCCGCGTTCGGGTCGGGAGGGTTGGCGGGTTTCAGCCGCTTCGCAAAGTAGGCACGAAGCTCCCTTGCCGCCCTGCTCCAGTCTTGTGCCCGGACCGCCGCGTCATAATTCTCAAGACCTGGCAGTCCTGGTTGGATGCGCTCCGAAAGAAGCTGCATCACCTCTGGCAGGGGCGGCACAGTATGGCCTTTGTAGATGCGCACGGAGTGAACCTGCGCACCTTCGCTGCCGGCTCCCAGGTCGAATCTGATCCACCGCGCCCGGCACTCGGGCAGGCGGATGACCTGGAAATGCCCCACTTTCTGGCGCTCGTAGACCGTCTGAAACGGTCCCTCCGGGCCCGTATTGGAGATGCTGATGACAAGCTGTTTTGCGTTGCGGGGTTCGTTGTACCCGACCGAGCCGAACTCCACCCGATCGAAGACGCGCTCCTGCCCCAGATCCACCAGGAAGACCTGTTCCTGATCCACCTGAGCGAAATGAAACCCGCCCTTGCTTATGGGTCCGTCGCTGAGCAAAGCACCCGGATCTGAGCCCTTCTCTAGCTGCGCGTCCGTGGAAACAGACGCTCCCAGTTTTGCGGAGAGATAGTTCGTGGGCCACGCTGCGGCGCAGACCGCCGCGCAGAGCAGCGCCATCGTGAAAATGGAGACAAGATCTAGGTGACGCATCATTTTTTGGCAACCAGTCCCGCAAGACGTCCACGTTCCCTGTCAAGATACTGTTATCTGCGGTAGTTACGGACTCCTGCGAGCAGGCACTTTGCGCTGGCCGTGTGGAATTGAGACAGGGTGGCACGTATGCCGGCCGAGATGCGCGGCCGCCAATATGACGCCCCGTAGTGTCCGGTGGTATACTGGTCGCATCGGCGCTTCGCTTTGTGTCAGTGAACGGAGGGAATGGAAGAGCAATGGCAGGACCTTTGCGAGTGCTTGTGGTGGACGACGACCGCAGTCTGCTCCAGGTGCTCCTGACGCTCCTTGAGATCGAAAACTGCCATGTGGAGGCTGCGGACTCCCCGTTTGTGGCCATGGGCATGGTGCGTCAGCAGCCGTTCGATCTCATCCTGGCCGATCTGCGGATGCCCCGGATGGACGGTCTGCAGTTCCTGCGCGCCGCCCGTTTGTTCTCCCCGGACGCAGAAGTGGTGCTGATGACCGCTTATCCCACCGAGGAGACCGAGAAGGCGGCGGTGGAGCAGGGCGTGGACACCTATCTGTATAAGCCGTTCAAGCTCGACGAGCTCAAGTCCATTCTCCGGCGCGCTGCGGAGCGCGCGGCCAGCCATCCACACTCCCAGGCCAACTGATCCGCAGTAGCTCTCCCCAAGTGCTGGTCCTTAGACGCTCTCGCAAACGGACACGGACAGCAACAAACAACTATTTGAATCAATGCATCAAAATGTCTCTTGCGTCGGCGGGAGACTTGTGCTATACTTAACTTGGGTTACGCCGGAGACACGGGCTAGCACTTACACAACCCGAGTTTCCACTTCGCTTTCCCTCTTCGGCGTATTCCACCGCAGAAATCCATGCCAATGGCACTTAGGTCTGAAGGCGCGGGCCAGGCTTTTCATTGGCTTTGGGTCCGTGTTGGAGCAGACCGGAAACGCAGAAAGGAGAGACGAAACAAGAATGAACCGGTTAGTGCTTCTACTGCTGACATCTGTCGTAATGCTGTCCTTGACGGCAGCTGCAGATGCGGCGAGGGTCCGCTTCGAGTTCGATCCGAACGACCTGATGGATCTCTACGGCGACAGCACCGCTTGGATCAAGTCACACAAGGAGACCCAGGGCAATCCCCGGCTTCGCATTGACCCGAATAACAACTGGAGCCGCACCTGGTATTACAAGCAAGGTGTCCAGGATCCGTCTGGTGGAGGAGCCAATCAGCCCGCCGAAGGGGATGCCTATGTTGACTGGCTGAAGAATTTGGATCAGCCGGGTGAAGGCATAGCATCCTTCAATATCTGGCTGCTGAACAAGGCTGCTGCTCCTACGTGGGGCGAGATTCTCGTCCAAAATCCCAACAGCTCGGACATCCTTGCAGGAAGCTCCCACAGCGGCTGGAACTGGGAAATCGTGGACATCACCCCCTACAACTGGGGCATGAACGGGTACATCGTCCAGTGGTGGACGGAGGATCCAAATCTCTACCTGCGCCCCACCTGGAAAGGCGGAGTAGATCTGGCTGCGTTCTGGTTTGAGGCTGATCTCTACGAAGACCTGAACGCAAATGGCTATGATCCTTCCGATCCTGGGGCGGTGCTTGGTAAACAGTACCGCATCTGGTTCGGATCGCTTGATGCGTTCAACTACAACAGCCCGCCGCCGGCCATCCAGAACCGGTGGGAAGGGGTGTTGACCCTTACGGCCGCTCCCCCGATTCCCGAGCCGGTCTTCTTCCAGATGGGTGCTCTGCTCGGCTTGGGCGGACTCGGTCTGCTGAGGTCCAGGAAGAAGTCGTGACCCTGGCGCCGCTGGCGCAAGCATCTTCGGAAAGCGCCTTCGCGGCCCCCGCCTTCTCAATGTGGGGGCCGCACTTTTTTGCTGTTGTCTTGCAGGGCACCTGAAGGCGTGACCGCGAAAACGGGGCATCAATTCCTATTGACACGCGTCTGCGTCGTGCGCATAATAGACGCGAGCCGTGCAAAACGCTCACGCGGGCGTGCCAAAAGGTCGGCCGTCTCGTGATGGGTCCCAGGGTCGCGTGGCGGTCGGTTGCATGGCTTCGCGGGCAGGCTTTCCATTCTCCTTTCCCTGCCCGCCGTTTCTTTATGCGGGGTTTCCCCATTACCCTCACTGGTTCCGTCTGGTCAGCCGGTTCTCTTTTCCGAGCCCTGTGTCGTTGCGGATGGGGGTAGAGCAGGAGATTGCTGCGCCTGCCGGATGGCGGTGAAGGCGGCTCCTCCCAGCAGGAGCGCCGCGCCGATCAGTCCTCTGGCGCTCAGCCGCTCTCCCATCACCACCCAACCGAACAGTCCGCTATAGCCCACCGTGGACATGGAGATGAGGGACCCCTCCGCCGCCGGCGTGTATCGAAGCCCGTATGTGATCAAAAGCTGTCCCGCCGTGCTGGCCGCTCCCGTTCCCAGGATCCATCCCCAGTCCCGAGGCGCCGGCCACGCGAAGCTCCAGAAGCAGCTCACAGCGCCCATCGTGGTTCCGAAGACGCAAAGATACCAGAACACTGTAAAGGCAGACTCGGTGCGGCGCAGCTCCCGAATGGTAACGATCGCCAGCCCCGCGACAGCGCCCGACAGCACGCCGAAGAGATCCCCGCGATTCACACTGGAGAAATCCGGGTCCACCACCATCCAGATCCCGGCCGCGGACACCGCAAACGCCGCGAGTGTGGACGCAGTCAGGCGTTCCCGCAACAGCAGCGATGCAAACAGTGCCGCGTACACGGGATAGGAGTTGCTCAGCAGCGATGCTTTTACCAGGGTGGTGTGTTGGATGCTGGCAAAGTACAACAAGATAGCCATCGCTCCAGTGAAGCCACGCGCCATCAGAAGCGCCGGCCGGTCGTGGCGCACCTTCGCCAGACCCAGCCGGCACATCGCGCGTACCGTCACCAGTCCGAAAAGGAAACGGAACATCACCAGCTCGCCGGAGGGTATCCTCCTGGCCGCGTACTTCACGCAGATGGCCATCGCCGCGAAGAGGACTGCTCCCAGCATCAGCGCTGCGGGGCCGCGAGCCCGGCGCAGCACAGGAAAACGCTCCCCGAGGCTCCGCCGCAGGGCCGACGCAGACCGCGCAGGCGCCCGGATCAACTGACCGAATCCCGCGAGCCGTTTCCGCCCGCCAGGCGCTCCACCCGAACGGTGACCCGGCGCTTGAAGACGGAACGGAAGATGCCCAGCTGGTTCTCCACCCCCCACAGCTCCAGCTGACAGTCGGCGGGGCTCAGGATGACAATGCGCAGCGCGCCCGGTCCCTCCTGCTCCAGGCGGATCCCTCGGACCAGGGAAAGGTGGCTCCGGTCCAGCCCCTCGGCCAGGCGCAGTATGGTGGAAAGCTGCTCCACAAGAGATCGCGCCTCCGGGTCCAGAGCCGCGAAGTTAGGGTGCTTCTTGCGCGGCGGAGCCTTGCGGTGATACAGGGCAAGGTTGGCCAGAATCGCCTGTTCCCGGTCGTTGAACCCCAAGAGCTCGCTATTGCGGATGATGTAATAGGCGTGCTGATGATGGTCTGTATGCGACAGAAAGAAACCGGTGTCGTGCAGATAGGCCGCGTACTCCAGCAGCTCCCGCGCTTCGCCGTCCATGCTATGCAACCCTAGGGCGCGCATCTGGTCAAAGAGCTGGACGCAAAGCCGCCGCACCTGCTCGCAGTGTTCAGCCTCGTATCCGCAGGCGCGTGCCAGTTTCAGTACGCTCCTCCGCCTGGGAGGCGTCTGCAGGTAAACCTCACGAGCGCCATCCTCCCGCAGGAGCCGGTCTATGACCAGACCGTCCCGCAGACCCTGCTCCGAGATCTGCAGGTCCGCCGCTCCAGTTTCCTGCATCAGGGTCTCGATGACCGCAACCCCTGCAACGATGATGTCGGCGCGCTCCGGTTTTATGCCCGGCACCTTTCGGCGCTCCTCCAGCGGAAGGCGGCAGAGGGTCTCGCGGATGCGCTGAATCTCGCGGAGAGTGATGGTGTAGTGGCGCATGGTGGCCGGGCGCTCCCCCCGGAGCGCGGCCACCATCTCCCCCAGGTTGACGGCGGTGCCGGAGCTGCCCACCATCAGATCGAATCCGGCAGCGCCGACCTTGCGTACCGCATGGACGGCCACCGCCCGCACATACTCCTGCAGGGCGGAGTATTTCTTCCTGCTGACGGGCCGGCTGCCGTCTCCCAGGAAACGGTTGGTCAGGCGGATGGTGCCCAGCTTTAGGCTCTCCAGGAGGTAATGCTTGTGACGGTCGCCCACCGCCAGTTCCGTGGAGCCTCCTCCCACGTCCATGAAGAGAGCCTTCTTCCCCTGCAGATTGAGTCCCGCCACAACCCCCAGATACACAAGGCGAGCTTCCTCCAGTCCGGATATGATCCGCACCTCCAGCCCGCTCTCCCTGCGCACCCGCTCCAGAAAGATGTCTCGGTTTTCTGCCTCGCGCACGGCGGATGTGGCCACCGCCAGAATCTCCTGCGCTCCGAACCCGCGCGCCACCTCGGCGAAGCGCGTGATGACCGTAGCGGCCCGGTCCATGGCCTCCGGTGTCATCAGATTGTGCGCATATTCGCCTTCTCCCAGACGCACCACCTCCTTGCGGTCGCTGACCACGGAGAACGAGTGATCATCGGGTCGCACCGAGACCACCAGCAGGCGGATGGAGTTTGTCCCCACATCCAGCGCCGCCAGACAGCGTCGCCTGCGGGCCGAGAACGCGGCGGTCGCAGATGCCGTAGGCGTGGAACGCTCCCCGTCTGGCGCGTGCCGGAGGGTGTCCGCAGGGATCGTGGGTTGTCCGGGCCGGCTAGCCTTGTTCATCAACTGGCTCCGGAGAAGCTTGCGGTTCCACTGCTCAGTGTGACTCCGGGGAGGCGCCGATGTCCAGTGAAACGCCGAAGACTTTCTCGAAGACGTCCGCCTTGCGCAGAGCTCCCCAGATCTCGAGTTCCGCTCCTCCCGAAGCATCCAGCATCAGGCGAACTCTTCCCGGCTCGATGACTGCTGAAAGATTTCGCACAGCATCGCGGTGGCCACGGTCCAGTCCGTCGGCAACGCGAAGGATGGCGGAAAGGACGCGGACGGTCTCCCGCTCCGGGGGGCTCAGACGCGCGAAGGGGGCGTGGTCAAGGGACGGCCCCTTTTTTCGATGGTAACGGGCGATGAGCGCCACCATCTGCACTTCGTCCGGGGCGAGTCCCTCCGGCGGCTGGTCGGTGATGATCTCGTATGCTGATTTGTGGTGTCCTTTTGCCCCGCGGCACCAGCCGATGTCATGAAGCAAAGCGGCGCACAGCAGCAGCCGGCGGGCCGATGGGGGAAGCCGGTGCAGGGGCGCAAGGTGGTCGAAGATCAACAAAGCAAGCCGGGTGACCTGCAACGTGTGCCCGCGCTCGAATCCGCACTCCTCCGCAAGACGCATCACCCCGGCCGGTGCGTCCCGGACATCAAGCATCGTCCCATTCCCCTCGCGCAAGTTTGATGGCCGCACCAAACCGCGCTCCGCGCGTGCTGACGGTGAGCGATTCCAACTGCAAGACCTCCAGCAGCGCATCGAAGATCAGCGCTCCCGCCACAATGACATCGGCCCTTTTCGGCTCCAGACCGGGGGTTCGGCGGCGCTCCTCAAGGGGGATCGCCGCCAGCCTTCGGGTCAGATCCGCCAGGGTCTCTTTGCTGAGGGACTGCCCGTGGATGTCCGGCAGTGCGGCGTCCGGTCTGCTCATCCGGGCCAGATTCACCGCCGTTCCACCCACGCCTGCCAGCGAGCGGCACTCGCTACCGGCCGCGACTCCATGAAGCAGGTCAAGCGTCTGCCTCCGTGCTGCCTGCAGTTCATCGTGCCCGGGCGGGTCGGAGTGTAGGAAACGCTCCGTCATGCGCACCGCTCCCACATCCACGCTGACTGCGCTGCGGATCGCTCCTTCCGCCGTGCCCGTGATCAGCTCCGTGCTTCCGCCGCCCACGTCTGCCACCGCCACAGGGTGATGCAGGGAGAGAGAAGGATCAGTGACCACGGACAGCCACGACAGTTCAGCTTCCTCATCGCCGGAGAGGATGCGCACAGGCGCTCGCAGGATCTCCCTCGCGCCATCCAGGAATAACTCCGAGTCGCTTGCGTCGCGCAGAACGCTTGTGCCGATCGCCGTCAGCCTTTCCGCCCCGGCCTCGCGCGCCTTCGCGGCATAGCATTCCAGAACCTGCAGAGTGCGATCGGCCGCCTGGGGGTCCAGCCGGCGCGTCCGGTCCACCCCCTGGCCAAGGCGCGTGATCTCGGAGACGTCGAGCAGCGGCTTCAGGGTTCCGTCAGGGAGCAGCTCCGCCACCAAGAGCAGCACGGAGTTTGTTCCGATGTCGATGGCGGCAATGACGGGCATCCCCTCTCTCCTCGCTGCTCAGTCTCAGATGACCTTCAGGATCTCCTTCTTCAGGTCCTCGAAGACTGCCTGGATGGAGCGGGAGGCATCCACCGTGACAAAGCCGTACTCCTCCGCCATCTGATCCAGCTCGCGGATGATGCGCCTCTGGTAAATGCAGAAGCTATCGAACAGGTTGTCCGCCAGGTGCAGGTCCATCCCGGACTCCCAGTAATCGAACCCTCCGCCCGATATGACCCGTGGGACCAGGTCCTCCACCTCGACGCGCAGATACAGCACCAGATCCGGGACCAGCGCGAATCCGTACACCTGTCTCAGCCATTCGGGATCGATGCCGCGGACGCGGTCCCGTGCGAAGATGCTGTACATATAGCGGTCGCTCAGGACATAAAACCCGGCCCGCAGCGCCGGGATGATCTGGTTCTCAAGACGGTCTGCGAAGTCCGTCGCGTAGAAGAGGCTCAGGGTGTTCTTTGCCAGGGTGTGACCCTGTTTGGCCTGATCCAGCCCGTCCTGCGTGAGCTGGGAACGCCGGAAGCCAGTATTGGAAGTGGCGTGGCCCTTGCTCTCCAGCCAGTCCGCCAGCAGGTTCATCTGGGTGGAACGGCCTACGCGGTCCGGCCCCTCCACCACGAACAGCTTGCCGTTCAGCTCCCCGATGGAGCGGTAAGGCAAACCAACTCCGTAGAAGGCAGGCTGCTTCACCTCGCCACCGCCTCTCTGACCGCACGCCGGAGTCCACTGAAGCCCTCCAGCGCGCGGTCCACGATCTCACGCATCCTCTCCTGCTGCTCTTCGATGGGCAGCGTGCCATCCATCACTGTGAATCCGAACTCCTCGGTCATGTCGTCATACGCCCGCAGGATGCGCTCCTGGAAGAGTTTGAAGCTCTCCTCCGGGTCCCGTGACAGACCCAGGTCCATACCGGCTTCGTAATATTTGAGCTTCGTACGGCCGGTCAGGATGCGGTCTATGGAGACTTCCAGCGGGACGCGGAAGTAAAACGCGATATCCGGCATCGGCGCGAAAGAATAGAGGTTGCGCACCCACTGAGGATGTACCCCTCGGGCCGTGTCGCGCGCAAAGGCCGTGAAGGCGTAGCGGTCGGCCAGAACGATTACTCCGGCCTTCAGAAGGGGGATGATATGGTTCACCAGCCGGTCCGCGAAGTCGGTCGCGTGGATCAGGCTGAACGTGGTGGGCGTCAGGAACTTCTTCTTTTTCCCCAGACTTGTTGTGCTCTTCACCAGCGGAGACGAGTTCCACTCGCTCAGAGAGACGGTGTAGTTGCGGGCTGCCAGGTATTTATAAAGAAGTTGAAGCTGAGTGCTCTTCCCGGAACCGTCAATCCCCTCCACGATGATGAGCCGTCCGGGATAATCGTGCTTGTACATCGGATCGCTCCCAGAGTATGCAGGACGCAGGACAGCCTTGCCGTGTTGACCGGGCTTGCCGCTCCCGCAGCGTCCACCCGGTTAACCTGTAGCGGGCGGTGGGGGAGATCGCCCGTGCCGAATTGAAGGCTCCTCCGCCGGAACCGTCCGGAGGCAAGCCCTCACCGGGCAAGCGTCTGCGGTGCAAACTGGAGTTTACCCACATTGTTCCCCGCTGTCACGCTTAATGGCAGGCGTGCCTCCTTCCGCCTCGCAAGATAGCCGGGAGGGCATCCGCCCTCCCGGCCCAGAGCTATTCGCAGGACAGAACGCTACTTCACCACAACGTCGAACCCCAGATCCCCGGATGCTCCCGCGGCAACGGCCGGGATGGTCCAGCGCAGTACCCGCTGCTGCGAATCGTATACTCCGCCAGAATCCGCACTGCCAGAGACGTAGTCCAGGTGTTCCGGGATCGGAAACGACACGGTGATGTTCGCTGCCGGCTGATCCCCTTCATTGGCGTAGTGCAGGGTCAGGCGGATGCGATCCCCCGGTTTCGGATCTTGAGCCATTCCCCGAACCTCCACCGTCAAGGGCAGGAAGTTAGTGACTCTTCCATCCGCCTCTACAGTGATGGAGACCGCAGCAGGCGCGGAGTCCAGTTGTCCGTCGTTGACCTTGAACAGAAAGCTGTCCGAACCCAGGAATCCGGGAGCGGGAGTGTAGGTGATGGCCGGCGGGCTGCCGGTAACGGTCCCGTGGGCGGGCTGGCTGACTAGCGCGAAACTCAGGCTCTGTCCTTCGGAGTCGGAGCCCTGCAACGTCAGGGATACCGGGGTGGCGTGGGCCGTGGTGAGGGATACGGGCAGGGCCACAGGGGCGTAGTTGAGCCCTTCCGACGCCCGGTCCTCCGGATAGAGCTGAGAGGTGGGAATGTGGTAGGTCCGCCAGTCTCCCGGCAGCATCCACTGCAGGGACACCCGGGCGACTCCTCCATACTCCCGGTAGTCCATCCGGATGGAGTAGAGCTTTCCACCGATGAGCGAGATCTGGCCTTCTCCGTTGAAGGAACTCCAGGCGTCCACAACCAGCTGGTTCCCGATCCACACTCGCCCGGCGTCATCGTGAGATGTCTTAATGGTGTATGTCCCTGTCTGGGGAGGCTGAAGAAAGCCGGTCCACCGGACCGCGAAGTTATCACCCGGCACCTGAGGGGCAGGGGAGCCGCTTTCCCAGTTGAACCCGATGACCGGGTCCACGCGTGTGAGGAGGGCATCTCCGGTGAAGTTCCCCGTGTAGTAACGGCCCAGCAGCCCTGTTCCCTGATTCTGGGGTACGGGAATCGCTGTAAAATCGGCCCGTCCATCTCTCAACAGAGCAGCCACCTCATATCTTGGAGGGGTGAACAGGTAGTCGCTGGCCACCAGAACGGGCTGCACGGTATAGGGCATCTCTGCCTGGAGACCGGTGAACTCGTAGGCCCCGTTCGCGTCCGTGGTCGTTGTGGCCTCGGTCGTCCAGCCGGTCAGCACGATGGGGACACCCGCGACCGGATTTCCGGCCTGGGTTCTGACATACCCGGTGATCCGGTGGGATCCGGGTTGCCACTGCGAGTTGTAGACCTCGATCTCCCGCAGCACAACCTTGCGCGGCCCGGTCTGACCGCCGGCATCCACAACGTCCTTTGTCGCTCCCCCGCCCCACGTGCAGTCGTGCACCAGGATGCGGATCTTACGGGTGGTCACAGGAGCAAAAGAGTGCTGGAACACCCATCGCTCGCTGAAGAAGCCGTCCACCGTGCAGGCCACATGCGGACTGGCGATCTTGAACGTCTTCGTCGGCTCCGTGACGCGCTCAATGGTCACCCACTGGCCGTTCTTCTCATACTGCAGCTCGTAGTCCAGCAATGTGCCTTCCCATTGCCACAAGGGAAAGGAGTAGATCACAACGCGGTCAATGGTCCGCTCGGAGGGCAGTGTGAGCTCCACCCAGGCGGGGAGGCCCTCGGTGTTGTCCATCCACGGCCGACCGGACTCTGGCAGAGGCCAGCGGGAGGTCTCCATTACGCCGTTGACCAGTTTCAGGATGCTGTTGGAAATGGAAGGGTTTACCGGATGCACACCCGTGCCCGATGCGCGCACCTGCACCCCCGGCAGCCTCGCCAGATTGGGACCCCAGTCCACAGGCTCCACCTCGATCTCCTGCGCTGGCGACAATCGCACGTAAACGGGCAACTCCGGCACGTCCAATACCAGCCGCCCGTCCGTCACGCTCACATTCCGCTCTTCTCCCAGGGCGGACACCACAGTCACAGAAGTCGCGCCCGGCAACAACAGGGTTATCTTTCCATCGGTGGAGCCGGCACTCATGAAAGCCGCCACCTTCTTGCCCGGACCTTCAAACAGATTGCCGATGTAGAGCCTGTTGCCGGTCTCGCCGAAATCGAACCTCCGGGAGAACCGGGTGCCGTACACCTCCTCGGACCAGACGCGCATCACCACCGCGCCCGGGTTCAAGCTACCGTCGTCGTTCACCAACCAGGTTGGGAAATCCCAGAATCCATGACTACGCTCGTACCAGTAGTAGTTTCGCTCTTTCGGGATCCCGTACTGTTCAAATATCATCGTCTGGAGCATCAGCCAGCGCGCCTGCCTTCGCGGCTCGTACGAGCCGTACACGGGAGCAAAGTAGCCCTGCTCCGTCTGCCAGATTTCTTTGTCCTGCTGGCCGTACTCCGCCAGTAACTGCTTCAGAGCGTCAAATGTGTAACGAGCCAGGAAGAGATCGCCTTCCACCGCGTTGTAGGCGTGGAAGGAGAAAACATCGATGTAGTTGCCCCCACCTGCGTTGAAGAAGTCGCGTAGCCAGTTCTGAAGCCCCTGCGTGACGGAAACAGTGCCCGGCCCCATCACCTTCAGGTCCGGACTGACGCTCTTGACCGTCTCGCAGAACGGCCGCATCTCGTTGTTAGCAAACTCGGAGCCTGATGCGCCGAAGTTCGGCTCGTTCCGCGGTTCCCAGTACTTCACACGGTCCTTGAAGTGCTCCACAATCCTGCGGACGCCATCCAGGTCGGAGGTTCCATTGGGGAAGGCTATCATCAGCTCGCGCCTGCGATAAGGATCGTAGGGCAGATACCATTGCTCGTCAGCCGCAACATCCGCTTCCAGCCTTGCAATCTCAGCCTCCCAGTTGCCGGCGTTCTCGACACAGAGCCGACAAGGGCCGAGTCCCAGCAGTCCTCTCAGAGGTGCATTCTGCGAGGGATTGGAGCCTGTGTATAGCCGGTCGCGGTCTGCTTCTCCGCACGGCCTGGCCGGAGGTGGGGGAGGAAGCTTTGGGAAACCGGGAGTGTCTCTGAAGATGACAAAGTTGGTCACTGCCAGAACTGTCCCCCACGGCCACTGCTCCTGAGAACCGTAAAGGTATAACCTGTACCAGCCAGGTTTACTCACCCGCGGGGTGATGACATCCGGCAGACCAGCCCCTGATGGCTGGATGGGACCTTCATCCAGCAGGTTGCCCCAGTAGTCCCGGACTTCATAGCGTACGGACTGATTGGGCTTGAACGGAAAGCAGGCCCCTGGGGCTGTCTCCAGCTCAAACCGCACTGAGTCCCCCACGTAAAAGATGTGGTATCTCTTGCCCGAGTGCGCGTAGGTCCAGTTGGGAGGGCGGGCCCAGAGCCAGCACTGCGAGTTGACGGTCTTCGTTTCCGTTGGAGCGGATCGGTTTCCCGCCGCGTCAACGGCACGGACCCAGTATTGGAGGGAACTCCAAGGCGCGGGCGCGTCAAGATACTCCAGGCCATTCACCGTAGCGATCGGGGTCCCATTCCGGTACACCTCGTAGCCCGTCACTCCCACGTTGTCGCTGGATGCCTGCCAGGTCAGGCGCACGGACCGCGCATAGGCCACGGCGTTGAAATTCGGCGGAGGCGTTGGGGGCTCCGTGTCCTGGGCAGCGAGCGGTGCCATTCCTGCGCAAAGTATGAATGTTGCCCCTGCCGGCAAAAAACTGGCCTGAAGCATCGACTTCAAGGGTATCATCGGCTGACTGCCTCACAAGGGGGTACGTTACTTCAGACGATCCGAACCACTGCGTTCAGACCGTCTTGCTCTGCTCTCCCTCTGATGAATACGGTTAGTGGCGATCTCCCGGTATATCCGTTCCACTTTCTCGGCCGAAGAGCGGACGGAAAAGTGTTGTTCCACGTGACGCCTCCCCGCCTGGGCGATGGCGCGCGCCTGCCCCGGGTTTTCCAGCAGTTCGATGATGGCTTCAGCCAGGGCCACAGCGTCGCCCGGCGGCGAAAGGAGCCCGCTCACGCCGTGAGTGATGATCTCGCGAGGACCTCCGGCATCCGAGGCGATGACCGGCAGCCCTGCGGCCATACCCTCGATGATCACCTGCCCGAACGGTTCCGGCACGGTGCTCGCGTGAACAAGAATGTCCAGCTCTCCCAGGATATCCTCCATATCTTCGCGGAAACCCAGGAACTGCACCTTACCCTGCAGTATTCCGCTTCCCGCCCTGCGGCGAAGCTGCTGTTCGAAGTCCGCCTCTCCGAACAAAGCCGAGCCGACAATCCAGAACAGACCTGCGTATCCTCTTTGCAGCACCGTCTCCGCCGCCTGGAGAAAAACATCCTGGCCCTTCCAGGGAGCAATGCGGCCGACGATTCCAATAATGGGGCGCTCCGAAATTGCCCCGACTGGGTTGAGGGTCCGCTGGGTCTCGATGGTTCGTCTCCCGAATGTCTTTGTATGGACGCCATCGTAGAGCACCATGGTCGGGAGAGTGTTTTTCCCCGTCCTGACCGGACCTCCGCTGAAGATGACGTCTTTCCGCGCCTTTGCTCCAAGTCGCAGGCTCTCGAGGGTGGCCGACGAGTTTGCTACCACGTAGTCCGGAAGCGTTCGAGCCAGCCAGCGAAAAACGAAGACCGCGGGCTTTGGCAGGTAGCCGGAGTGGATTCCATCACGGATGTGCCACACCACCGGCAGTCCTGCCATCTTGGCGGCAAAGGCTCCGTAGATGTCCGATTTCAGGGAGTTAGTGTGAATGACGTTCACCTGCCGGTCCGAAGCGAATCGGGCGATGCGACGGGCGTAGCCGAGCAGGCGCGGGACGCGAACCAGATGCCGGATTCCAGCCGCTCCCAGTGTCCCCTTGCGAATCTCCCGGACCTCCGCGTCCAGCTCCAATACGTGTACTTCTATCCCCGCCTCGCGCATCTTGGGCTCAAGAGGCCCGTTTTCGCCCAGCACGACGACCGGTTCCACAACCGAACGGTCCAGCGCTTGCAAGAGCCGCAGGAGGGCAATCTCACCCCCGCTCAGCTTCGCCGTATGATCGAGGTAGAGCACGCGGATCGGATCAGGCATTGTGGTGGTCCGATCTTCCGTTGGTCAGGCCGCTGTAAATCCCTGCGTACTTTCTCGCCACTGCCTTCCAGGAAAAATGTTCACGGGCGCGATGGGTGATCTCCTCACGCCGCACCTGGGGCAGGCCGGATGCTCTTGCCTCCTCCAGAGCCAGCGCCAGTGCGGAGGGGTTGCGCTCCGGGATGATCCATCCCCCGTCGCCCAACACTTCTGGGATGGCACCCGAGTCCGACCCGATGACCGGCGTTCCGCAGGCGTGCGCTTCAATGATAACCCTTCCGAACTGCTCCTTCCATCGCCTTGTGGTCCGGGAAGGCAGCACGAAGACATCGATTGCGTTCATGAACGCGGGAAGGTCCGTGAAGGGGACTGCGGGCAGGAATCGTGCACGGCTGTCCAGTCCCAGTTCCTGCGCTCGCCGAACCAGGTGATCCCGATGCGGGCCGTCGCCGACGATCACGGCATTCAGCTCACCACGACACAGGGCAAGGGCTTCCAGAAAATCATCAAGCCCCTTCTCTTCCACCAGCCGGCCGGCATACCCGGCAGTGAAACCGTGGATGCCGAACTGCTCCCGACACGCGGCGCGGTCCATCGGCCGGAAAAGCTCCGGGTCGACGGCATTCGGCACCACTTGAGCCGGCCCTCTGTACCCCTTTCGCCGCACGATCTCGATAGCCTCCCGGTTTCTGCCAATCACGAAGTCGGCGCTCTTGAGAGTGTAACTGCGGAAGCCCTCGAACGGTGGCGGAAGAGTCTTGTCTATGTTCTGCTCAGTTTCCGATACAATCTTGCACCACGGAGCAATGCGCCCGCGCAGCCGGCAGGCGTGGGCGCTCACCAGTCCCCACGGCTCCTCCCACAGATCCAGAATATCAGGCCGGAAGTCCCGCAACAGCCGTCCCAGTCCGGGATACCAGTGGAGATAGAACTGTGCGGGACCGGCCCAGGGCCACATCACGCGTCCTTTTACGAACCGGTAGGGTGGGGAGGCCGGCTCGTCGGGAGTCCGCCAGCGCCCGTAGTCCCGCCAGCGATCCGGCACCAGCACGCAGAGTTCCACGCCCAGGCGCGCAAGCTCCACGGCTTTCGGCTGGCCGGCGGTCGCGGACTGGCACGTGTGAGAGATCAGCAACACCCGCAAGCCTTCAGCTCCCATCCAGCACACGCCGATAGACCTGCAAGGTGTCGCGAGCCATCCGATCCGCCGTATACCGTTCCAGGAAGCGGCACCGCCCCCTTTCACCCAGTGCCTGGGCTTCAGTGCGATCACTCAGCAGCCTGGTCATCGCACCGGCCAAGGCCACAGGGTCCCTGGGTGGAGCAAGCAGGCCTGTCTTGCCGTTCAGGACTATCTCGCGCGGTCCTCCAGCGTCCGTGGCGACCACGGCCTTGCTTAGGGCCATTGCTTCTAAAAGGACTAGGCCGAATGGCTCTGCGATGCTTGAAAGCACCAGCAAGTCCCCCGCCCCGATCACGCTCAAAGCATCTCCCAAATGGCCGGCGAAGAGCACTGCCTCCGAAAGCCCCTGCTGGTGCGCAAGCGACTCCAGCGCCGCCCGTTGGCTTCCATCTCCCACGATCACGCACATCGCGTCCGGCAGTTCCCGTCGCACCTCCACCATAGCCCTGACCAGTGTGCCGACGTCTTTCTCCTGCTCAAGGCGGCTCACGCAGACTGCCATCGGAGTCTGCTCGCCAATGCCTAATTCCCGACGTACATCTACGCGGCTCCTCACGCGGCTCAGGTCGGGCGCGATGCCGTTCGGGATAACCGTGATCCGATCCGCCGAAACGCCCTCCCGCTCAACCATCCTTCTCTTCGCTTCTTCCGAGACGGCAATGAAATGGGCAACGCGGGAGTTAACGGCCTGGTGGCCCCATCGATAAACCGCCCGGATGGGTCCCCAGTGCTTTTGAAACCCCGGATCGAGGAAGTGTTGAGTGTAAACGACGCGCGGACGGCAGTTTCGTGAAACGATGCTGGCACCGAGCAGTGTCCGGCCGTTGTGGCAATGCAGAATATCGGCATTCCGGACGCCCTGTGCCGTGAGGCTCGCAACTTGAGACAGGATGTTCTTGCCTTTGAATAACGGCAAGGTCTCAATGCCGAGCGCCAGAGCTGCGCGTTCCAGAGGGCTTCCCTTCAGGCATACGATGCCTGTTTGTGTTCCGCAGAGCTTCACCGATGCCTCAGCCAGCGTCAGGACATGTTTCTCTGTGCCGGCGACGTGGGGTGTATCCAGCAGGTGAAGAACTCTCATGGACCCACCTGCGGTGCCAGTTTGCCCGAGATGTCACGGCCCACCGGCCTGCTCCGGGATTGGTGCAGGAAAGCCGCCGCCATCCCTACGAACGCCCAGCCCAGGAAGCCCACTCCGCGCCGCCAATACACATCCATCAAGCCGTGACAGAGTGTCAGCACAAATACGGCAAGCCCCACGATCAAAAGGGTCTTCCGCTGTTCATCAACGCATCGCCGCAGAGCCCGGCGGAATGTGGTAATGCCTCCCCACACCATCGCCAGGAACCCTCCCAGGCCCAGAAGCCCGCTTTCGCCCAACGTGAGCACCAGCACGTTATGCGGCTCGATTGATTTCCGCAGACCCACTCCGCTGCCGATCAGCGGACTCTGGCGATAGATTTCGAGCACCTCTTCAATGGAAGCAATTCGCGTCTGCACAGTCTTTGCTCGTCCCGTAACTTCCGTGGCGTATTCGCGACTCTCCTCCGGAAGGGTCATCCAGAGGATGGCAAGCACGGGCACGGAAACTGCTAGAACTGCGGCAAAGGCGCGGATGTTGCGCGTCAGGTAAAGCAGCAGTAGGACTCCTGCGGAGGTGGCAAACCATCCTCCACGGGAAAGACTCAACAGAATCCCCAGGGCGCTCAAAGCGCAGTTGCCGAGCAACCAGATACGTCTCGCGCGGGAATGATGGCTCGTCAAGATAATCCCCAGGCTCATCACGATGCCGCATCCGAATACCGGCCCCAGGTGGTTCTTGTGAAGTCCCAGCGTGTACATGCTGGCCTTGATTCCGGATCCAAGAAAGGTGAATAACGCGATCACTGCCAGGATCGATGCGGCAAGCAGATAGGCATCCACGCAACGGTACAGCGTTTTCAGCCGCGTTTCGGCGTTGGCGAAGATCAGCAATGCTCCAAGTGTGACCACGGCCATCCGGCTGAGGGATACCAGGGAAGACCAGCCCTGCCAATTCACAAGCGTGCCAATCGTTGCGATCAGGAGAAAGAAAAGCAACGGCATCAAAGCCGGTCCGGCGAGGAATCGCCCCTTCCGCATTGTGATGGACGGGAGCGCGAGCGCCAGCACCCCCGCGACAAGATCCGACACGCTGACGTTCACATTCGCAAAGCCGCCCACCACAGACTGCTGGTAGGGCATCGCCGCGAAAATGGCGATCATAAATAAGGTGGGCCAAAGCGAAGCCGCTTGCAGCGCGAAAAACAGGCCGGCCATCGACGCTGCCGCTATGGCCGAGTATCGGAACACAGCCAGGGTTGCGACGATCCATAAAAGCGACCACGCGGCGGCTCCAATGGGCCAACGCCGCAGCCGTCCAATGTGCGTTTCCCGACGTGTTGCCCGTGTCCGCAGGGAGGCTTCTCCTAAGGACACCGCCCCGCCCTCCGGCTGGCCGTAAGGTTCCACCACAGCACCTCCTGCCATTCGCGGCGCCGGATGGAAGCCAACCGGTCGTCGCGTTTCAGCAGGCTAAGGCACGCGTAAACAGGAACCCGGCAGAGTGCACCGGCAATGCTGGTGAGACGGTTGGTCAGAACACCCGCCAGGCCGTAGTGCTTGAAGAAGAAATCCTCCTTGGAGCGGTGGAACGCAGTGATTGCGGTCTTACTTTTCTGGCCACTCCCCCCTCCCACATGGACCGTCTCGCCTGCAGGGGTAAACCACACCTTCCAGCCCGCAGCCCTCATGCGCTTCTGCCAGTCCGTCTCCTCGGCGTACATGAAAAACCGCTCGTCGAACCCCCCCACCTGTTCGTATGCCTTCCGGCGCACCAGCATGCACGCGCCGATCACCCAGTCCACCTCCCGTTCGATGTCGTGTGCCCAGCGCCGGTAATCACCCAGCGCGGGATGGTTCGGGAAAAGCGAAGCCACGAACAGGTTTTCCAGTACGGACCGTCCCGGCGATGGAAAGCGGAAGCAGGAGATCTGCAGGCTTCCATCCGGGCGGACGATCCTCGGCCCCGCAACGGCCGCATCGGGATGACGCTCCAGGCAGTCCGCCAGCCCCCGGGCGCATCCCGGACGAAGGAACGCGTCGCTGTTGACCAGCAAAAAAAGATCCCCTCGTGCCCGCTCCATCGCCATGTTGTTCGCGGCTCCGAATCCGGCGTTGCGCCCGCTTTGCAGAACGTGGACCTCCGGAAAGTGCTTCTCCACCGCCTCCGCGCTTCCGTCGCTGGAGGCGTTGTCCACCACCCATGTCTCCGACGGCATCCCGGCGAGGTCAGCCTTCAGCGCGCGAAGACACTCCAGAGTCATGTCCCGCGTGTTGTAGCTCACCACAATGGCCGAAACCAGCGGACTAACGCTCAACCCGATCCCTACACTTGCTCAAGCCAGCTGTCACAGCCTCCACGGCGTCCAGCCGTGCCTCCCAGGAGTGCCTGGCTGCTTCCTCCTGGCGCCTGCGCTTTGGTTCGTCTCCCTCCTCGAGAGATTCCAGCGATGCCCTCAGGAATTCATCGGCGGACCGAGCGATCCTCACCAGCTCCGGATAGTCGCGGAAGCCAGCCACGTCCGTCGAGACGATCGGCTTGCCCGCAGCCAGGTATTCCCACAGCTTGATGGGATTCAGGCTCTCCGTGAAGGCAGTCATCCGGTGAGGGGTGATGCAGACATCGAACGCGCGCATGTATTCGGGCACTTCCCAATAGGGAACACGTCCCGTCAGGCGCACGCGGCCGGTCCGGATCAACCTGCGTTTATCCTCCTCTCCCAGCATCTCCGGCCCCACCAGAGCAATGGTTCCCCTTTCCATCTTACGGGCGATCTGCTCCACAAGTTGCGCGTCCACGCGGTCGGGATGAATGGTGCCCACATAGCCGAACACCGGCCGCTCCCAGTCCCGGCAAGCCTCCGGCAGGGGCCCATCGCCGTTCAGTACTTTTGCGTAGTGCTCTGCGTCCACACCGTTTGGAATCAGCTCCAGCCGCTTCGCCAGGGGTTGCTTCATCTCATGCAGCCTCTGCGAGCACACAATCACCGCGTCCGCCTTACGGCAGAGGTCCGCATCCTGCCGGATGGTGAGCCGGCGGAGCCATTCGGGCTGTTCGAAGCTCGTCCAGTCGTCCGTGATGTCATAGATGACTGCGCGCTCGCCCATCCTGCCCGCCATATGGACAGCGGAGTGCGGGTTGAGCCACAGTATGGGGTCTGCCAGGCCCACCTTGCGGGCCGCCCGCCGGACCTGCGCGCGCTGGCAGGCCTCGTTCACCAGACGGCCCGCTGTCAGCGAGTTCGGAAGCAGCTTCAGCGGGTGAAAGAGCGTGATGTTCGGGAATCCCGGTGCCTGCGTCAGGGCCTTTCTCCCCCTCAGGCCCTCCCGGGTGCGCAGGTAGCGGGAGACGTCCCGCGGCTGCCCCACGAACAGGATCTTCATCTCCGGATGCCGCCGGGCCAGTCCCGCACACAGGAACTGGTTCCTGCGCCACACCTCGTCCCAGTCCTCGATAGAGACAAAGATCAGGTCAGGCACCAAGATCGATTAGTCCCCTGGAGGCGCTGAGACCGCCTCCCGCAGCCTCTGGTAACTGTTCTCCCAGGTCAATTGCTCCGCCCTCGCGCGAGCCCTTTTGCCGTATTCCTCCCGCATCGCCGCGTCTCGCAGGAGCTCCTCCAATCGATCGGCAAGCTCCAAATGGTCCGGCGGCGTGAAGTACAAAACTGCGTCGCCGCCCACTTCAGGGATTCCCCCGCGCCTGGCCACCACGCACGGCAGGGCCGAAGCCATGGCTTCCCCCAGAGTCAGCGGGCAGGCGTCGTCGCAGTTGGACGGCGCACAGAAAATGTCCGCCGCCTGGTACAGGGCAGGAACGTCTGTTCGCACCTGGAAGGGTCGCAGATCCAGCCGCTCGTCCAGCCTGCCGGCCAGTTCCCTGAACCGACGCGCATAGTCCGAGGACTCCATCGCACTGTCGAATCCCCCCACCACGCGCAGACGGAAGGGCACCTCCCTTCGAGCCAGCTCCAGCGCGGCTTCCAGCAATATCTCCGGCCCTTTGTCTGGCGAGAGGCGGCCAAGGTACATAATGACAGGCTCGTCCTTTTCCGGCCTCGGGAGCACCGGGCTGAATTCCGTCGGGTCCACCCCGTTAAGAATGACGTGCGTGCGCGGACACTCCCGTCCCAGCCGCCGAGCCAGGTATTCGGTCACGAACCGGCTAACGCAGATCACGGCATCGCAGCTTTCCACGATCTGCAACAGCTCGCGTCGTGTAAAGGAATTCAGCAGAATGTTGTGCAAGTAAAGCGCCAGCCTGGCCCGGGGAAGGCGGCGCCGGTAGTAGGGGATGGGTGCCGGCGCATTATGAAAGAACACACACCCGTCGAAGTCAGTGGGAATCGCGTCGAGCCCCGCTTTGTATGCCGCTGTCATGAACGGCCTTCCCAGGCCCAGCCGGCCGGCCAGGATGTCCAGTATCCTCCGGCGCTTGTTCGGGAAAGTGCCGAAGGCCACTTCCGCCACCCTGCCGACGGGGTAGGGCGGAAAACCCTCCTGGCTCCCTCGGGACACAACAATCGTCGTTTCGCCCCCTGCCGCCTGGTGCTGGCGGGTCAGCTCATAGATGACCGTGATCAGCGAACTGCCCGTGACGGGAGAATAATGATCCCCCGGCACCGGAATGTGGACGAAGTGCTCACCCATCGGCCGGAGCGCCCTTTCCCCCCGCGCACACTTTACGGTAAACCATCAGATACTTCTCCGTCACCGCGTCCCAGCTGAACAGTTCCGCCCGCTCACGCCCGGCCGCACCCAACCGCTCCCGCAAAGAGGGGTCGCCCGCCAGGCGTCGGATGCCCTCCGCCAGAGCGTCCACGTCTTCCGGCGGCACCAGGATCCCGGTTTCGCCGTCCAGCACAACCTCCGGCACTCCGCCCACGCGCGTCGCCAGCACCGCCTTGCCCGCAGCCATGGCTTCCAAATTCACGATCCCGAACGGCTCATGCCGCGACGGAAGGACGAAGAACGCGCACTCGCGGAAAAGCGCCGCTGCCGTCTGCCGGTCTGCTTTGCCCGGAAAGAGAACTCGTCCGTCCAGCCCTGACGCGGCAGCCAGCTCCTTCAGCGCGGCCAGCTCTGGTCCATCGCCTGCCACCAGCAGATCCATATCTGCTGTGCCCGCACGTCTGAAAGCTTCGATCAGCAGGTCAAATCCCTTTTGCGGAACCATCCGGCCGATACCCAGGATGAACGGTGGCCTCTCCGGGAGGGGCCGCTCATCCTGGAAATCCGCCAGTCTGATGCCGTTGTGGATTACCTCTGCTCTCTCGCCGAAAGGCGTGGCATACCATTCCTCCAGCTCCTGCAGGGTGGCTCGCGAGCAAGCGGTGATGGCGTCGGCCACGTTCAAAATCCGCCTCAGCGTGCGGCGCATATAGCCGGATCGCTGATAAATCCCGCTCGCATCCATCGTCAACTCGCCTTGGGCCGTCACGACCAGCGGAAGTCCCATAGCCTGTTTTGCCACCATTGCGTAGTAACCATTGCTGCTGATGCATTGGACGTGCAGCACATCCACGGCGTGCTTCCGAAGGATGCCCAGCATCCGCCGGACAATCTGACGGTGCGTCAGGTGGTAGCTAACGTGCGCCTTCAGGGAGCCGTCCGGCACCCGGAAGGGCAGCCTGTAAACGGGGATGCCTTCCAGCTCCTCATGCTCCGGCAGGCTGCGGGGCCAGCGGTTTGTCAGGATGATGACCCGGTGCCCCTTGCGCATCGACTCCAGCGCCAACTGACGGCAGAGCTCTTCCACTCCTCCCACGTGCGGATAGAAGGCGCTCGCGAAAATGGCGATGTTCACAGGGTGGCCTCCCGCACCTTCAAAGTGATGCCTGCCCGCCGCAGGATTCGGGCCGTCCGTCCGGGAGAGATGGAGCTGCGCTCCTGGTTCGACAAAATCGGTTCCACAGGGTTTCGCACCTTTGCCGGCTCATCTCACCCCTCCCGCGTACGTTTCCTCATACTGCTGGCACACCCGTTCCCAGCTGAACTCCCGGGCCCGTTCCAGACCCCGCGCGGCCGCCAGTTTGCAGACCTTGGTTCTTCTTTCTCACGGCCTATTGAGCCGTTCGCCTTCGGCAGTCTTCCAGCATAGGAAGATGCGCTCCTCGGGATCAAGCCGGTAGTAGTCTATCTGGTCCGCTCCAAGTGTTTCCTGGAGCCAGTGAACATCCACCCGAAAACCTGCATTCCTCAATCTATCTTCATAGTCACGTCCATACACGCGGACGTGATCTTCCTGTCCGAACTCCCGTAGCCTGTCTCCCGGTGAAATAATATTAGGGTCTTCGTAAGTCGTCTGCCTGGCATAATCAACAGGCACCTGCAGGATTGCCCAGCCACCCGGCGCCAGGATCCTATAGAGTTCCCGCAGTGCGGCGCCGTCATTTGGGATATGCTCCAGCACGTGGCAACAGACAATGCCATCGAAAGACTTGTCTTGCATGCCTGTATTCGTCAAGTCCATACAAACCTCAGCCGGGGGCGACTCCAAACCCGCACTGAGATACTTTACTTCGGGGATGCTCCTGAGCAGCTGCTCGATTTGCCGTTCAGGCGCCACATGGAGGATCCTCTGACTGCGGCGAAGCAGCTCCGGGTGCCGCTGGAAAAAAAGCCAGAGCAATCTGTGCCGCTCAAGGGAACCGCAGGATGGACAAAGCGTGTTCGGCTTCTGGTTGACCCCGGATGGCCAGAACTGCCGCGCCTGGTAATGGCAGCATGGACAGGCATAGGCGGAGCCTCGATATTTCACCAACAGCAGCTTCCGAACCAGGCTGCGGGGCAGCATTCGCTTCAATGATGTGTGCATTTTAGGCAATGCATTCCTGCGGCGTGGGCTTGCCCGAGCGAAGTTCGCGGAACAAACGCAACATTCGATCTACGGAGACTTCCCAGCTTGCCTCTTTGGCGCGCTCCAGCGATTTTTCCTTCCACCTGCGAAGCTCTTGCTCGTCTGTAGCCAGGCGTCGCAATGCGCGAAAGATCGTATCCGGGTCGTCCGGCTCAACGACCAGTGCTGCGCCACGAGTTGCCTCTTTCAGGCCTCCTCGGTCCGAGGAGACCGCCGCGCATCCGCAGGCCATCGCCTCGAGAATGGCCAGACCAAAGCCCTCCTCAAGCCGTGAAATGAGGCAAACAACATCGTGCTGTTGATAGAGGGACCGCATTTGCGGGTGTGGTACGTGGCCGAGGTGTTCGCACTGTGCAGGATGCGCGGCCGCGAGAACCTCCTCCAGGTATGAACTGGTTTCACGTGCCTGGGAGCCAAACATCCATACTGGACCAGCCAGTGTCAACTTCACCGGTATCCCTTCCTTCGCCAAGCGCGCTACTGCTCGCGCTACGAGATCTTGGCCTTTGTTTGGCTCGATCCTTGCCACCACCAGAACGCGCAGCGGTCCGGCATGCCTGCTGGCCCAATCCGGTCGCGGATAGAAGTCTTGAAGGTTTACCCCATGACTCACAGTTGCCACCTTCTCCCGTGGCAAACCAAGGTGTGTTAACACCCAGTCTTTCAGATAATCGCTCACCGTAAGAAACATGTCCACGGGCGCGGCAAGCGCTTTGGCATCCTTCAGGGACGGATTCTGGATGTTATGGAGCATCGCAGCAATCGTTGAGGACGGGAAGCGAGCCTTGAGATAGCGCGGCGCCACGAGGTCATTGTGCGTGATGATCACGTCAGGCGGGTGGGTCAGGCTTTCTATGCGCGCGATAACGGATCTGATAAAAACGTCATAATACGGTATGTCCCATTTTAACCACCAGCCTTTCAGCTTGAAAATTGCGCGCTTTGCGAAAGACAACTCGTCTCGATATGCGTTGCGGACAGGCAGAACATGACCAGTGTCATAGTTTCCTGAAGGAGAAGGCACGGTCACAACTGTCACAAAGTGACCTTTGGATTGTATTATCGCGGCCTGTTCGCGGATCACCCGCGCAACTGCTCCGCCGTCGAAAGGCGAATAGAACTCTGTGGCTAGATTGACCTGAACGATCCTCAAAAGACTACCCTAAAAAGGTGTTGCCTCGATGAAGTTCTATTCAACCCATCTCAACTTATCCTGCATTTAGCACGATCTTTCATTTGTTGATCTCAATCAAGTGTCTTGCTAAAACCATTTACATGTGGCTGATGTTGAAATGCCACACTCAAACGATAGGCATAGCTAACCGCAGTACTCTCTCATGAACGTGGATAAGCGACCGGAGCTAGTTCTGGGTTGGTGTAATGATACAACAATCCGGATCACATAGCACATTGCTTCACCAGGCCGAAAGGCTCGTACAGCCGCATTTTTTTGCTTTCCTGAAGAAATTGGCGGTAGAAAGCTATCTCTTGCAAGCGGAGAATCTCCCATTCGGGTGCGCCCTCTCGTTCCAGCAGGACAGGCAGATTACGTAGTCGCCCCAACCAGAGGCGCGCTGTAGCACGTGGAAGATTCCTTGCGGCGTTCGGGCTGTCTTTGTGTTCCCAATGGTAAAAAATGTATGCTGCTGATCTGCCTCTCTTGACTGCATCCTGCAACCAGCAGCGCCTGGCCAGCCGCGATGCATCGAAATGATGCTCCACGACGCAGGAGGGGGATGTAAGTCTGGCTGCGACGCGGAAGCCGGCACGTTCGAGTTGCCAAGAGAAGAGTGTGTCCTCGCCATAGCCCAGACCGCCAGCGCCCAGGGAAGGGTCGAAGCCCGGAACGCGGTCCAGCACGGCGCGGCTGAAGGCCATATTTGCCCCTGTCAAGCCCTGCGGCTCGTGTTGGTCTTGGCCGTCAGTGCACGCCAACCATGCCTTGTGAAAGGGCGTCATCCAGCCTCTTTCCAGCTCCGGCGCAAGGCGCACGCCGCCCGCCACCGCGTCCGCTTCGCCGTTAAGGATGGGTCGGCACATGCCCTCGATCCAGTCCTCCGGCACGCGAACATCGTCATCCGTCCAGAGCAGGATGTCACCTGTGCTTTCCGCGATGGCGCGGTTCCGGGCGTTTGAAAGGCCCTTCTGCGGTTCGAAGACATACCGGACCGGCACATTGGCCAGCCCGGCCTGCTCCACCACCTCACGGGTGTGGTCCGAGCTGCCGTTGTCCACCACCAGCAGTTCGGCCGCCAAGCCCTGCGGCACGCGCAGGCGCCCCACGGACGCCAGCGTTTCCCGCAGGCTGTCCGCCCGGTTCCTGGTGCAGATGATGAAGGAGACGACAGGCATCTTCATACTCTCTTCAGCGAATTCGGCGTCCATCGCCGCGGCTGGATCATCAACAGTCAAGTTATCCGCCAGGTGCCCGCCCCTTTGTTGCATTTTGTGCCGTGCCTGCCGGTTCGCCGGCCAGCACGTAAGCCTTCAGGCGCAATGTTCGTTCCTTTCAACCTGTGTGCCTGTGGCGCCCACCGGAGAAGGCGCGATGGCGCGGTAAGCGAAGTCGCCGAAAACTGCTCCCAAGGCTGTGGCTTCCGGGATACCCGGTGATGGGTATGGCAGGACTGGCAGCACTTCAAAGACGCATGCCTCATGGAAGTTGTCCAGGATTCCGGCGCTGCTCCTGTTTCCTACTGCGCTGAAGAGGAGCATCTCCGAATGAGCCGCCCCCAGGCGCGGCGTACCGGCCTGCTCTACCTCAAGGTTTCGTTCCTGGGCCGCGTATACGCATTCTTCAAGGGTTACTGCCTCAAAGTGCCGCCTTATGCAGCCGTGATCGGCAGGTCCGCCGGGCTCCGAGAAATAGAAGTTCGGGTGGCAGACGGCTTCGACGTCCGGCTTATTGTCCAGGAAATGTGCAATGCGTTCCAACTTTGCCGAGTGCCAAAGATCGTCAGAATTCAGCAGCGCTAGCCACTCCCCTGTGGCTTCAGCAACGCCCCGCTTGCGCGCTGCGGTCTCGCCACAGCTCGCGGTCGCAAAAACCTGCGCGCTCGGGAATCTCTCACGAAGCGCCTCCTCGGTGCCGTCCGTGCACCCATCCGAGACCACGGTGATCTCGTACGCGGGGTACGTTTGCTCCACCACGCTTCGGACCGCCTCCAGCACGTAGTCCATGCGGTTGTGCGTGGGAATGATGCGGTTGACCACGGGTGCGGGCATAGGTCTACTCCTGACGCGCCCGTGTATTTTGCCAGTAATCAGGTTTCAACACGCGCAGATAGGTCGTGTGGAGCTTGCGGCGAAGACCTCTGCCCAGAAAGCAGGCCGCCAAGACGTGCCGTCCTATACCGCTGCGCAAAACAAGACCGGGCGCACAGATAATGGCAACCCGTAACGCTTTCCAGAGCTCTGCACGCCCGTAGACTTCCGCAGCCTCTTCAGCAACTCCCAAGGCACACCGTGCAGCAAGATCCTTCTTTCCTCCAGCACGCAGGAAGTGAACAGCTCTTCGCCTTGCTTCCAAGGCTGCAAGCCGCGCTTGCTGGGAACACGTGGCCGACAGAGATCCCGAATGTACGCGGTACATATATAGATCGCGTTGAATGAATGCCATCTCTGTAACGGCGAGTATTCGAAGAAAGTAGTCATAGTCCTCCGCGCAGAAAAGGGCATCTTCATATTCTCCCACCTTGTCATATACCCACCTCCGATACAGGAAACACGGACCAATATTGTTCCAGTAAATTAGGCCTTCCTGTGGTCCTGCCTTGTGTTGCGTAATTGTCTTGCCTTCCTCATCCATCACCGTCCAATCCGAACATACAAAGCCGTATTGTGGATTCGCCTCACAAAAAGCTACTAATTCCGAAAGCATCTGCGGCCGCATAATATTGTCATCCGATGTCCACGTAAGATACGTCCCTTTAGAACGGCGGAAGCCCAGGTTCAATGACGCTGGTAACCTCATGTTTTGGGGGTTCCTGACTGAAATAATGCGCGGGTCTCGTCTGACATACTCGGCAATTAATTCCGGAGTTCTGTCAGTGGAAGCGTCATCCAATATGATAAGCTCCCAATTCTGGTACTCTTGTTGCAATATGCTGTCAATAGACTGCGTAATGAATCGCTCGCCGTTGTAAGTTGGGAGGACTATGCTGACGAGTGGACTGTCTTTTCTAGTTTGTGTATTCATGCGTCCGAATAACAGCGGGTGTCGATACTTTGATGTCGAAGGCAGGAACAACGCACGAGTTGACTGTATCGAGATAGTTTATTATCCCAAAAGGCCAAAGTCCCACGACGGTGCAAGCATCAATGTTTTCCGTCCATAAGAGCTCGCCGTGAGGGTGTGCGGCCCATACCAGAAGGAAATATCGGGCCGGGTGCAAGGTGGGGCGATTTCACGCAGAAGTCGACTCTTACCGTGGCGTTGGGCGGCAGATTTAATGGTTGTGCCACGTGCTTTGTCTTAAGGTGCAGGACACAGGTGTGGTCCTCATTAAACAGTTCGCAGTCAATAACTACGTCTCGGAGCTCCCGGGGACCGGTTTTCAAACTCGAGGTGGAGATGGAGGTCATCGGCCGGTGTAACTCCATCGAGTTCGGGACGGTTAGCCAGCCTGCGCCATCGAAGAAGGGGAGTCTGGACTTTATAGACTTCGCCCGGTGTTCCGCCGCTGTCGGTGTAAGCCTTGGTCACGTCAAGGACGGGTCCTTCTGCTCGGCGAGTTCCTGCGTCAAGCCATACGCCCGACCTGCATATCGCCTCTAATGCCCGCATGTTGTGGCTGACGAACAGGACGGTGCGTCCCTCTTGGGTGCTGACCTCCTTCATCTTGCCCAGGCACTTCTTCTGGAACTCCGCATCCCCCACCGCCAGAACCTCGTCCACCAGCAGGATCTCAGGGTTCAGATGCGCCGCCACCGCAAACGCAAGACGCACATACATCCCGCTGGAGTAACGCTTCACCGGAGTGTCCAGAAACTTCTCCACCCCCGCAAACTCCACAATGGCATCGAAGTGGCGCAGAATCTCCCGCCGCTTCATCCCCAGAATGGCCCCGTTCAGGAAGATGTTCTCCCTGCCGGTAAGCTCGGGATGAAACCCGGTGCCCACCTCCAGCAGACTGCCCACGCGCCCGTAAATGTCCACCTCCCCGGTGGTGGGCTCCGTGATGCGGGAGAGGATCTTCAGCAGGGTGCTCTTGCCGGCTCCGTTTCTGCCGATGATGCCGACGACATCGCCACGCCTGATGTCTAGGTCCACGTCCCGGAGGGCCCAGAAGGTCTCGCGCTCCAGCCTCTGGAAGGGGTGGCGGACGCGGTGCATAATGGCCTCGCCCAGGGTGGTATGCTTCTCCTGCCCGTGGACGATGCGGTACGCCTTCCCGAGCCCTCTTATGCGTATTGCGATGTCCGACTCTGCTCCCATACTCCTCTACCGATTATTGCCACTTTCCCCCGCCCCTTGCAGGAAGGAATAACCCATCCGCCTCTCCACGAGAACAGCAGGTGGCAGAGGCGAGGGCGAAGACCGATGCCATATTACGTTTTTTCTCTCGTTCCGGTGCCCGCTGACTTGCGCTCGCCGGAGCCATCCTGGGCCCGCAAACCCACCAATCTTCGCTTGCCCCACCTCAGAAAATAAAAGGCTCCCCGCACAATGATCCTCGGTTCCAGAAGAGCGGCCCTGACGGCGGTAGTCGCCGTGGCACCATATTTGCCCTCACTCCACAGGCCCTTCAGGCGCGGCCAGAGCGCCGTGACTGCGCTGTAGTCGGCGATATGCCATCGCCCCTTGCGCACCCGCGACCGGCAGGCGCCGCATCGTGGATGGAGCGAGGCGCGCCGCAGAACAACCCTGCCGCCACGTACCAGCCTGTCGAAGTGCGCTGTGGCAGAGCCCCCGTGCCGCCGGTAGGCAGCAAACGGGAATTCCAGATACCGAAACTTGCAACCTGCCGCCGCGATGCGAAGCCACAGGTCCCACTCCTCCATGTGCGTCAGCCCGGCGGGCCAGATTCCCGCACGGGCGAAGCAGTCACGACGCAGGAAAAAAGCGAACACCGGCGCCCAGTTCCCTCCCAGCAAGGAGTGAAAAGGATCCTCCTCGTCGGGGTAGGGACGGTCGCCGTCCACTATTTCCCCCGCTTCGTTGGCATAGTGCCATTGTCCCAGGAATACATCCCGGTCCGGCTCCTGAAGCGCGGCTGTTATGATCTTCCTAAGCACGCCCGTAACCAGGAAGTCGTCCGCGTCCAGAAACAGCAGCCATTGTCCCCGGGAAGCCAGCAGGCCGGCGTTACGGGCAACGCAGACGCCGCGGTTTTCCTGTTCGATGTATCGGATGCGCGGCCCAAGCGCCGCAGCCACCTCAGCCGTGTTGTCGCTGGAGCCGTCATTGACCACGATCACTTCTACGGCGGGATAGTCTTGTGTCAGCACGCTCTCGACGGCCTCGGACAGAAAGCGTCCCTGGTTGTAGCAGGGGATGATGACGCTGACCAGAGGCTCGGCGGTTTTTTCCATCACTCCCCGTCTCCGAGGATGGCTTTGCCACGCACACGTTGCAGCGTGCCGTGGCGGGCGGCGCTTACAAGCAGCATCCAGACTCTCCAGTCCAGCGTTCCGCCCAGAAGCGGGCCCATCATCGCCCTGGCCAGTCGCATGCACGTCGCTGGGGAGCTACGCCTCGACAGTGCCGCAGTTACCAGGGCCCGGTCCCGGATGTAGGCTCGCACCGCAGCGCGAGCATCGGCCGGCAGGTGCTCGGAAAAGCCGCGGAAAATCTTCCGCAGAGTCGCAAGGCCCTCGTCCAGGTCCAGGTCCGGCGGGAACGGCGACGCGCCATCCAGTATTGCCCGGTAAGCCGCCATCTGGGGCGCTCCGGGGGCCCATCCCAGTTTCGCCTCCACATAGCGCTCGGCGGCCCGCGTCGCATACCGTGCCTGCTCCGCTCTCCTTGCGGTACTGATCTGGCCGGGGCTGGAGCGGTACCGGATGAGGATCTCCGGCACACAGGCGAAGCCATGTCCCTGCAGGGCAAGCCTGACCCAAAGGTCGTAGTCCTGAGCGCAAGGATAGGCCGGATCGTATCCCCCAATGCTGCGGACCGCATCAGTCCGCGCCGTGGCCGACGGGTGAAGCAGGGGGCAGGTGTGGGTCATCACGAAGTCGAGTTGCGCCGGATGGATGGGTGTCTTCCAATGTTCCAGGACCCGGCCAGTCTCGTCTATCTTTTCGGCCCACGATCCTACCGCGCTGACCTCCCCGTGCCCGTCCAGGAACCGCACCTGTTTTTCCAGCCGTTGCGGCAGGGCCACGTCGTCGGCATCCAGGATGGCGACATATTCCCCCTGCGCTGCCTGCAATGCACGGTTCCGCGAAACGGCGGGACCGCTGTTCTCGTCGTTTCGCAGAATGCTGATCCTTGGGTCATCGAACCGCCGGAGGACCTCGGGAGTATCGTCTGTGGATGCATCGTCAACAACAATCAGTTCCCAGTCCGGCGTCGTCTGCCGCAGGATACTCTCAACGGCCTCAGCCACAAAGCGGCCCGCATTGTGTGCGGCCATGATGACGGAAACACGCGGCGTCATCGGCCCTCGAATCTGCAGATGAAGAAACGATGATAGGGGTTTTCCGGAACACGGTAGCTCAACGGTTCCTGCCCAGTCACTTCTCGGAGCACGCGCACAACATCGCCTAGGGCGACCTCACCACAGCCGATCTCCCAGAAATGCTGAGGATCAAGCGGGACCGGCTTCTTCTGCAATCCGGCTGGCAGGGTGATAAGCCGGTCGGCGATTTTGAACAAACGCGTCTGCACCAGCACCCGGATGTAGCGCTGCTGATCCGGGAGCGAAATGACCATGCCCTTGCGGGCCACGCGGGCCAGCTCGCGCACACCGGTCGGGAACTCTTCGAAAGGGAGATGTTCCAGCACCTGGCAGCAAAGGGCGACATCAACGCTTCCGTCCGCCAGGGGGATGTCGGTGACGCTCGCCACGATGTCGGGACCCAGGTCCGGAGCCACGTCCATCGTCTTGACCTTGATGCCTTCCCGCCGTAGCGAGGCTGTTACAAAACCATTGCCCATCCCCACCTCGAGAACGGTATGAGGAGCAAGGGACAGGACCTCGTCAATCTGATGCCAGTAGCTGGCCAGGCGCAGCTTTGTGTTATAAGAATGGCCGTAATGTCCTGCATCCGTCTGCGGGAAGCCTGGAGACGGTTTGGAAGGCTGGGAGGTGGTCTGTCCGTTAGCGATCACTGGATGGCTGCTCCCAGACAGGATTCCACGGACCATTCGGCCTCCTGCAGCACCACACCTTGCGTGGCGCTTGGCAACTGACCAGATCCGAAAACGTCTGCAGGCTCCACATCCAGCGTGAGAGCGCGTTCCAGCACGTCCAGATCCTCGGCCAGCGTGCCGACAGCGAATTTGACGACATATCGCCCGGGCATCAATCGCCAGAATGGGATGGTGCACCGCACCAGAGTGGGCCCCTCGATTGCCGGTAAGACTTCTCCCGTCAGGCGCGTATGCACCGTACAGATGCGCTGCCCGTAGAGCGTGTCTAGGCCGATCCCCATCTGGGGCGACCGGATTGGGTGGGGCGGGTCCACCAATAGCTCGAAGATTACGGGACGCCCCATTACGGCGACGCTGGTCGGATTTCCTTCCGCATCCACCAGCCTGACTCGCTTCAGAATACTGACGCTCCCGCGTCCTCTGGACGGATGCGAATCAAGATCCACGTCGGAGCCTGCTCGTGGCGTGGACCCCAGATACGCTTCAATGACGTCTTTGCTGGGCCCGGTATTCATCACTCGCCCGGACTGAAGATGAATGGTCACGCCACACAGACCCTCCACCGCCGCCATGTTGTGGCTGACGAACAGGACAGTGCGTCCCTCCTGGGTGCTGACCTCCTTCATCTTGCCCAGGCACTTCTTCTGGAACTCCGCATCCCCCACCGCCAGAACCTCGTCCACCAGCAGGATCTCCGGGTTCAGATGCGCCGCCACCGCAAACGCAAGACGCACATACATCCCGCTGGAGTAGCGCTTCACCGGAGTGTCCAGAAACTTCTCCACCCCAGCAAACTCCACAATGGCATCGAAGTGGCGCAGAATCTCCCGCCGCTTCATCCCCAGAATGGCCCCGTTCAGGAAGATGTTCTCCCTGCCGGTAAGCTCGGGATGAAACCCGGTGCCCACCTCCAGCAGACTGCCCACGCGCCCGTAAATGTCCACCTCCCCGGTGGTGGGCTCCGTGATGCGGGAGAGGATCTTCAGCAGGGTGCTCTTGCCGGCTCCGTTTCTGCCGATGATGCCGACGACATCGCCACGCCTGATGTCTAGGTCCACGTCCCGGAGGGCCCAGAAGGTCTCGCGCTCCAGCCTCTGGAAGGGGTGGCGGACGCGGTGCATAATGGCCTCGCCCAGGGTGGTGTGCTTCTCCTGCCCGTGGACGATGCGGTACGCCTTCCCGAGCCCTCTTATGCGTATTGCGATGTCCGACTCTGCTCCCATACTCCTCTACCGATTATTGCCACTTTCCCCCGCCCCTCGCAGGAAGGAATAACCCATCCGCCTCTCCACGAGAACAGCAGGTGGCAGAGGCGAGGGCGATTTCAAAGCCGCTTCGTCCTCAGTAGCCCTCTTCGTGCGTTCCCAGAGTCAGCAACAAGATCTCCTCTTCGCCTGTCTCCGGGTTAGCCACCACGTCAAAAAGGATGCGCAGTTCGGATCCAGCGGAGCAGGACCAGCCCCCGCCAGTTTTCCCCGCAGACGATGACTTCGCAGGCCAGGTTGAAACGGGTCTTCGGCCAGAAGCCGTAGAGTTTTTCCCAGGTTGCGGACGGCATCCGGCCGGCGCGCTGCCAGTCTGCGGAAAGCTCGCTTGAAGCGGGGACTCCAGACGAGGACTCTCAATCCAGGAGGTCCCGCATTACATCCTCAGCTGTTCCGCGCCGTACGTTGCCCGCAGCATAGTCCCGCCGGGAGGCACGAACGTCCCGGGCAAGCTCTTCCCGGCGCCGTTCGACGAGACGTTTCGCCAGGACTTCTGCAACGTATTCCTGCTCATCTGGCTGCAACATCTCCACAGCTTCGAGAACAGAATCCAGGCGGCTGGTTTTCTTCATTCTCAACTTCACTTCCCTTGTCGCGCCTGACACTTTCGTGCTTGCCAGAAGCGCTTGTACCATCATCAGATCACGTCTGCGAAGTTGCGCTCCATCCGCCGGAACGAGAACGCGCCCAGAATGAACACCACGAATGCGAACCCTGCAGAATAGGCCAGCAGGCCCGGAGGGGGTGGGGCCATTCCCAGCAACGACCACCGGAACGCCTCCAGCAAACCGGAAAGCGGATTTGCCAGGAAGAACCAGTGGAAGCTGGCGGGCAGCTTCTCCATCGCCTTCTCAAGCGAGTATCCCACCGGCGAGGCATACAGCAGGAACTGCACGATCACCGGCAGAACGTACTGGACATCACGATAGCTCACCGTGAGAGCAGCGGCGAAAAAGCCGATGCCAAGCGCGATCATCAGCAGAAGCAGCATCCATACCGGCAGCAGCAGGATCTCTATGGGCGGCACAAGCCGGAAGGAGGCCATCAGGAACGCCATCAATCCGAAGGAAACGGCGAAGTCTATCAGCACCCCGAACACCGTGGACAGCGGGAGCACCAGCCTGGGGAAGTAGATCTTGCTGACCAGATGAGCGTTTCCAATGAGACAGGTGCTGCTCTTCGTCACCGTCCCGCTGAAAAGCCCCCACGCCATCATTCCGGCGAACGACAGCACAAAATACGGAATGGGTCCGCCGCCCAGCTGTGCAACGCGCCCGAAGATGACGGTGAAGATCCCGGCGGCCATCAGGGGCTGGAACACCACCCACAGCGCTCCCAGCGCCGTCTGCCGGTAGCGCAGCTTCACGTCCCGCCAGGCGAGTGTCATCAGCAGGTCCCGGTAGTTCCAGACCTCCCGCAGGTTCAGAGCTGCCCACCGGCCCGGCGGACGGATCCTCAGATGCGGCGTAGCCGCGTGAGCTGCCTTCGCGTCAACCCCCAATCTCTGTCACCTCCAGCGTGATATCCCCGCGCGTCACTGATCCTTCGGCTCCAGCTTCTTCAGCTCCGGCTGCGCGGCCGCGATGAAATCCTCCAGCACTCCGCGCGCATCCGGCTCATCCACCGTCAGGATGCGTATCTGAAGCGCCGCCTCCTGCCTGCCCTGCAGCCTGGCTTTCAGCGCCAGAATGCGGTTCCACTGCTCGGGGGCGTATTTCGGCCGCTCCGCGGCGCGCCCTTTCCACCAGTAGACCGCCCGTAGCCGGTAGCCGTCTTTCTCCGCCACGATCTCATCCAGAGGCTGCCCGGCCAGCGTCGCCCGCTGCTTGGGGCTCATCTCGAATCCCTGACCGCGAAAGCAGAACCAGGGATCATGGAAGTCCACATACTCCCTCGCACTCAGCAGCGTCAGGTTGACCGTCCGCCCGTCTTTGCGCTCGTAGATGCGGTCCGTTATGACCGCGCTGGGGAGGTGTTTCATCACCTGTGGATCCTGCTCCAGTTCGCGCACGAACTTCCACTCGCCCACCTGTTTCGGGAAAGTGTGAACGGGAAGCACCTCCATCTTGTCATACGTCAAACGCCCGACGGCCCGGTTCACAACCAGAGCCGCCAGCGCCAGCACAATACAGACTACAAGGCGAATCTGAGTTCCCTGCATCCAAGGATCCTCCCCAGCAGAACGAACAGTCCGAACGAGATGACCAGCACCGAGAGCTCCGCCCAGTCGTGCGCTCCCTCCAGAGCGTGCTGGCCCCACGCCGATCCGATGAAGATCAGTGCGCAGATGCGGATGATATTCGCCAGAAGCGCAATGGGATAGGCCGCCAGCACCAGCACCGCGCGCCTCCAGAGGCTGACATTGAAGACGTAGCCGTACAGGAAGGCGAAAGCCACCAGCGCTGTCAGCTTCTTGAATCCGCTGCATACTTCCGCCACCTCCACGGAGATGGTGGGGGTGTCAATCCGGTTGCCCGTCTGAATCAGCGGATATCCCAGACTGCTCATCAGGATGACCGATCCGGTGGTGCTCTGGTTCTGAACCTCCGTGCTGAGCGGCAGTATGATGATGTCCGGCATCGGCGCGGCGAAGAACAGGAAGCAGACGGGGAACGCTACCACCTTCCACAGATTCTTCCCGTGCAGCGCCAGCACCGTTCCTGCGATCACGGGGATCAGCGAAAGCATCGGGAACCATTTGATGCCCAGAACCCAGGACGCCGTCTGGATCAGAAGGCCGAAGCCCAGGAGCCAAACGCCGAGTGCTGTGGGCTGCGGCTTGGCCGCGCGGATCTCCCTGCGCAGCATCCAGAGCAAGAACAGGGAAATGGGAAAGATGAAGACCCCGTGCGCCTGGTTCTCATCCTTCACCCAGATCTTCGCCGCTTCCGCTACCACCGGGGCATACAGCGCCACCAGTAGTGCCACCAGTAACAATACGCCGCGCGGCGCCCGCTTCAGCGCCTCCCACCCTTCGGCCAGTTCCTGAGCAAAACCGCGTGCCGCCTCCGGCGACACCCCTCCTTCTCGCGACTCCATCATCAGTATCTGTACCTGTTTCCCGTCAGAATGCGGATGGTCTGATCTATCAGGCCGATTCCGGACATGACCGCAAACGCATCCTGCCACTGGAAGCCCCGCTTCTTATCCGGAATGAACACCACATCTCCGGCGGAGAGCATGGCGTTGGCTTCCATTTTGCCGTCCTTCAGGAACTCCTCCAGATTGTAGCGGGTCACCACCGCCTCGCCTTTGGTCTTGTCCACGCGGATGACGCGGACCTCCCGCATCTCGGCATTCTGAGCCAGTCCGCTCGCGTTCAGGGCGTCCAGGATCCTGTCCCCTTCCTTGTAAGGGTAGAACCCGGGCCGGGCCACGGCTCCGAACACATAGGTGCGGTTCTGCCACTCGGGCACCATGATGCGCGCCCCGGGCTTGAGCTTGGCGTTGACGGACATATCGCCCTTGCGTAGCAGGGCATCCAGGTCCAGCTTGCGCTCAACGCCGTCCTCTTCGATGGTAGCCGCGTGGAGGTCTGCGCTCTCGCGCACGCCGCCGGCCAGCCCCAGTGCGTCCAGCACGGTCATCTCGTCGCGATAGTCGAAGCTTCCAGGGCGGATCACCTCACCGATGACGCTCACCTGCGTCCGGCGTTCCGGGATGAAGATGATGTCCCCCTCCTGCAGAAGCACGTCCCGCTCCGTCCCGGCCAGGCGGGGGAAGTCTGTCATGTCATAGGTCTGCGACTCGCCTGAGCGCCGGGTCACACGTACCTTGGTGATGTCCCCCGCAGGTGAGGCTCCACCCACCTCGGCCAGCGCGTCCGAAAGCCGCATTCCCGGGCGATACTCGATGGCTCCCAGCCGGGCCGCAAAACCGTTCACCACGATTGCCGCCTTGCGCTTCTGAGTCACGGAGACCGTCACGGATGGCCGCACCACAAAGCGATCCCACTCCCGCGCCAGATACTGCGCCAGCTCCTCCGTGGTCTTTCCGCTGGCCTTCACGCTTCCCAGAATGGGTACCGAAATGGTCCCGTCCGGGAGAACGGTGGCCTGGGTGGACAGGTTGGGGAAGTTGACCACCATCACCGAGACAACGTCATCCGGCGCCAGCACGTAAGCCGGAGCAGCCGTCTCATCCGAGAGCACGACCCCCGGCGTCTGGAGCACCATCAAAAGAGCAAGCGCATAGCAGGCGAACCTTCTCATTTACGCTTCCTCCTTTTCGACCACGGCAGCGTCATCCGCTGCCACAAGCGCACGGTCTTCCACGCGCTTTCTCCTCCCGTCCCCGTAATAATAGTAGCGATGGTAGGCGGCCGAGCGATCCTTCGGCGCCCGGTTCACAAAGAACACCATCAGTTTCGGCCCTGCGGCCGCCAGGGTCTCCGCAGCCTCCCGCACCACCGGGCGTTCCACCGAACCCGCGCTCACGACGTGCATGATGCAGTCCACGTGAGGAGCCAGAAGCAGGGCGTCCGCCACCACGGCGCAGGCCGGAGCGTCCACGATGACGATATCCGAGATCTTTCGCAACTCTTCCAGTATGCGAGGGACGGACGGCATTGAGAACAGGTCAGTGGGGTTGCGGTCCGGAGTGCCGCTGTGAAGCAGCGTCAGGTTCTCGGTGTCTCCGGCCACCAGCGCCTCGTCCAGCGTCAGTCTGCCCGTTATCACGTCGGCCAGTCCCACGGGCTCCGCCGTCCCGAACAGTTCGTTCTGCGTCGGCCGCCGGAGGTCGGCATCCACCAGGATCACCCGGTTCCCGGCCCTGGCCAGCGACCGGGCCATCTGAGCCGCCGTCAGCGACTTGCCCTCGCCCGGCATCGCGCTTGTCACCAGCACCACCTGCGGCATTTTGTCGTCGCCGTTGGCGGCCTGGCGCAGGGCAAGCGATAGATTCACGCGGGCCAGACTGTAAGCTTCTTCCACAGGCGCCGTGCTGGAGCCGGACATCAACTCCTTCAACTCGGACTGCGACCATCGCGGAAGCGCTCCGACTACCGGACCGGGTACCAGCTCGCGCACATCGTCCACAGACCTCACCCGGGTGTCCGCCTGCTCCAGAATCAGCACCACCGCGAACGACAGCGCCAGCCCCACCGCCAGTCCGAAGAGCAGGTTGCGGGGGTGGTTCGGCTCGAACGGCTTTTCCGGAACGAAGGCATACTGCGAGATCTGCACGTTGCCGCTGGCGGAGTCCTTGTCAAGCCGGGCGGCGCTCAGGTTGCGCTGCAGGGTGGTGTAGAGCGTCTTGGCCAGCTCCGTCTCGCGGGCGAGACGGGCATATTCCAGACTGGTGTTCGGAACATCTGCGGTCTTTGCGCGGGCCCGGTTCCGGGCGGCCGTAGCGGCCGCCAGACGGGCGCGGGCGTTGCGCAGATCCAACTGCGCCGCCGTCAGTGCCTGGGTCAGGCTGGCCTGGCCTTCCAGAGAAGGCCTCTTGTTGTCCAGCGTGCCCTGCAGCGCTGCTGCCAGGCGCTTCTTCACATCGGCTATCTGCGCATCGATCTCTTCCAGGCTTCCCGCTCCGGGATAGCCGGGCCGGATCCGCAACGCAGCGTTCGCCCGCTCCATTTCAAGAGCGTTTAACCTTTGCTGCAGGGAAAGCACCAGCGAATCGTCCCGCACCCCCGTGCCCTGTTCGATGGAGCGATTGGCGGCTTGGAGGCGGCGTGTCAGCTCCGCCACACGCGCCTCCTGAACGGAGACCTCCTGCTGCGCCTGCACCACTTCGGCATCGTGCTTCAGATACTGCTCCACGGCCGCCTGCGTCTCCGCGCTGACGTCCACCATCCGATGGGTGCGCTTGAAATCCTGCTCCTTCTGCTCAGCCTCGGCCAGTCTGGCACGGGCCGTGGCCACCCTTTCTTCCAGAGTGTTCACGGTATCCGCCGCGCTCTGTTGCGCCACTTCCCGCTTCCACTCCACGAAAGCCTCGCAGATGGCGTTGGCCAGCGTCTCCGCCTTGGCCCTGGAGTCCGCCACTACCCGGATCTGCACGATATCCGTGCCTTCGGGCGAGCCCACTTCAAGGTTCTTGACCAGCTTCTCAGGATCCAGATCGCGCAGGACGTCCTCTGAGATGGCACCTTCCAGGGCTTTGTTCTTCAGGTAGTTGATGGTACGGATGGCCATGGCGTAGCTGCGCAGCATGGCCACCTGAGTGCTGATGGTCTCGCGCAGATCGCGCCCGCTGGTCTGGTCCGGCAACACGGCTGGGGTCCGCTGCACCAGGATGACCTGAGCCTCGGCTCGCCACTGGGGTGGTGTGGTGAACGAGACGTACGCCGCAGTGCCCAGCGCGGCACCCGTGACCGCCAGGATCACCCACAACCGCCGCCAGACCACACCGAGAACGTCACGGACCGTGACGGGAGTATCAACTGCTGAGTATAGACCGGGCTCCATTACGCCTTATCGTCTTCCATTCGCATCCAGAACGGGTCACAGCGGATCAATAACGGCCGGCGCCAGACCCAAGGAAGGGTTCGCGTTTGCTGTTACCGGGCTGCCGGGCAAAGCGGGGGCACCGGGAGCATCTCACTCGCGCGCGGGGTCCAGACGAAACCACCTCCAACCGTCCTCCAGACGCAAATCACCCTCCGCGGGACCGGCCTACTCAGGCTGAAAATAAGACCCGCGGGGGGCAGCTCACGTCTCTTTCTCAAACCTAACAGATGCCTCTCCTCCTGTCAATGGCAGGGTCATCCGCGGGCTGACTGCGGAAAGCCAGCCACAGGCTTCTCTGGACGGACGCCTGCAGTCCGGAAGAATCTACGTGACCTGCTCTTCCGGCGGTTCCCATGTGCATCTTCGGGTCCTGTCTGCCGCCCCTTGAGTTCGGCCGGCAGGGAAAGGCTCAAGCCCGTTCGAAGCAGGCGTAGCCACCGGACCACGGTTATTCTGCCACAGGCGGCCCGCGGAGGCTAACAGGAATGCTGCACACCGTCTAATCCGCCGGCTTGCCGCCTGCGGACTATGTGCGTCGTGTCGCAGGGAACGGCGACCTCAAGATGCTGTTGGATGAGACCGGAGCCCACTGCCAGGAGTTACCGGAGCCATACAGATGGCGGATCGGTCCCCAGACGCGCATATGGCTGCCAAAGCTTCGGATGGATGGGCCGCTGTATCTGCCTCCAACTGGTTGCGGCCGGTCCGGCGCTGATGCAGTCCGAGGTCTCGGCAGAAAGAATAAAGCGGGCAGTCCTCTTGCAGGAGGCATCCGATCCCGTGATCAGGGAGGTGGTCGTCCCGGAGCGTCTCCCGCGGGGCGTTCCGCGTGATGACGGAGCAAAACTTCAGGACACAGGCAAGGGGGGATGGTCTCGTAAGGCTGGGGCTGGAATCAGGGCGCGAATCAATCCTGGACTGGCGAGTGAGGGCGGCCGCCCCGAAAGCGGAAGGGTCCGGAAGCCCTCGGTCTTCCGGACCCTTCTCAGTTCATTCTGGCCCTCTACGGCATTACCAGCGGTTGCGGCCGCCACCGCCGCGTCCGCCGCCATATCCGCCACCGCCGCCAAAGCCGCGGCCTCCGCCTCCGCCCCCGCCGGTCCTCGGCGGACGAGGGCGCGCCTCGTTCACGGTAAGCGGGCGTCCGCCCAGCTCCACACCATTGGTCGCCTCGATGGCCGCCGCGGCGTTCTCCGCCGGCAGGTCCACGAAGGCGAAACCCTTGTCCTGGATGACGCGGATGCTCTCAATCGGCCCGTGGGGCTCAAACAGCTCGCGCAGCTCGCCCTCGGTTGTGTTGTAGGGCATATTGCCCACGTACAGAGACTTGATCGCCAATTGCCTGTCCTTCTTCGATCGTATCGGGAATCACCGGTCCCGCACCTGGCGCAGCCGCCGCCTATCAGGCTGACGTCTGCGCGATCTCTACTCCCTCACAGGGCCCTCTCAAGCGCACTGAGCTGCAGGAATACTCACTGAAGCTGAAACGGGATTCCGATCGTTACGCAGAAGGATGAGCAATCTACGGACAGAAACGGGAGGCCGTCGTGCGCTGTAGGTTCTGTGATTACCCTGCTTATACCATAAAGGCCAGCGCCTGTAAACGGTTTTCCGCCCTTCGCCAAAGTTTTTCCTCAAAAACTCCGGGCCGGGACGATCGCCCCGGCCCGGACTGTAATGTCCCGAAGACAGGTTGTGCCTCAGAAGGTCACGGAGCCAGCGGCACGATATCGTCCCCGAAGGACCCGTCCCGGCTGCGCAATACCCGGATTTTCTTCCCGTTTACGATGTCCGAGGTCACAACGCCCCGCGCGGCATAATAACCACCGGGCACTGGGAATGCCCCGCCGATGTTCGTCACGCGAATGCCTCGGTACGGTTGCCCGGTGTTCGGGTCAACCTCGGTTTCGCCGGATTCCACTCCGGAGCCGTCGTCCAGCAGGAAGTAGCCGTCGAAGTAGTTGACGTATGTGACCTTGCCGAAGACCCTCATCAGCAATCCCTGGTTGGTGAGACCGTTCGGCTGGCCCGCGTAGCCTTTGCCTCCGACGTCACGGTTCTTCACGGAGCGCACTTTCGGCTGCGCCGAGCCGCTCACCAGCATCACGGTCGCGTCTCGGATAACCAGTTCGCCCTTGGCGTTCACGTCCACGGTCCCGCGGACCTTCACCAGGTCTCCCACCGTCACAGGGTCATTGGCGTTCACGCGGATGCCCGCGGTTCCGTCCAGGTCCTGCATATAGAAGAACCCGGTCTCCTCGATGGGAACCAGCGTGACGACGCACGGGTTGACCGTCTCCACGTAGGCAAACTGGCCCAGTTCCCTCGCCTGGCCGATAGTCTGGACCTGGGTTGGCGGGAGCGGCGGGCCGCTCAGGCGCAGGTTATCCACGGCGGCGATGCTCCAGACCCACGGCCACTTGTTGAAGTAACGGATGAAGATGGTGATGCGGTCGCCCTGCGCTGTCGCTGAGACAGTTCCCAGTGGAAGCGCGGGCGGAGACCACTGCCCCGGCACGGGCGGACGGCTGATGAAGTCGTAACCCGCCGTCCATCGCTGGGCCCACACCACGTCGGGCGAGCGCCAGTCCACGCCGCCGGTGGGATCAATGCCCACCCACACCTGAACGTCGTCATATGCAGCCCGTCCGATGGGCGGGGTCATCACATCGAAGTCCCAGTTCTGCGTGCGGTAGTCGAAATCCACCGTGTAGTTCCCGCCGGGAACCGCCTGCAGGCGCTGATACGCCCCTCCGTCCACCAGGCCGTAGTTGGTCCCGAAGCCGAAGAAGTAGCTCCCCTCGTTCGCCCGAAAGTCGAAGAACCACCCGGTGGGACCTGTCTTGGGATAAGGGCCCACCAGCCCCTGTCCTATGTTGCCGAACGTGACCCAGGGATACAGCGTGTGATTGCCCGAGGCGTCCACGTCCTCGAACCCGCCGTTCTTGAAGAGCGGCTGTGCGGGGCCGGGAGTCACGAAGGTGTCATCGAACGAATAGGCGGTCTTGTATCCCGGTGCGGCGCTGACAACCCTGAAGTGATACTTCGAATCGATGTCCAGCCCGTTCACCACCACACTGTGGGTGGTTGTCAGCGTGCCGTCGTATTTGCTGGACTCGTAGAACAGGCCCTCGTCCGAGTTGGGCGCCGCCTTTCCGTACTCCACGCGGGAATCAGACGCCACGTCGGTGGTCCACTCGATCCGGTAGCTGCGATCGCCCAAGCGGGTGAAGGTTGGCCCGGCGGTAATATTGATCAAAGGCAGGGTCGCAGGCGTGACCGTGATGTTGTCCAGGTCCAGGTACCCCCGGCCGTCCTCGGGGACCAGCAGCATGAACCATATGCTGGTCTGTGTTCCCGTCGCCGTGAAACGGCGATGGTGTTTGTTCCATACGCCTTCCCATGGCAGCAGGGTTGCATACCCGCCCTGAGGCACCGGATAATCCGGAGTCCAGGACACGGTGGACGCCAGCGGATTATCCGTCTGGCCGCTGGTGTCAATCCCGATGTACCAGTAGGACTGCTTCGGGAACGGGTTGTCGCCGCGGGTGCTGAGGAACTTGACGATCAGGTCCAGATCATATTCCACACCCGGCTGGGTGGGAATGGCCTGAACGATCCCGCCCCGGCAGTTGTAGCCTCCGCACTGTCCTCCCGGGCATTTTTCTCCACCAGCTATCCGCTGATAATTGTTCCCCGAATCCGGCGTGCAGTTCCCGCCCGGCATCTCCGTGAAGGTGGGATGTCCGGGGATGGGGGATCCTCCCATCGGGTCCAGCTGGACCGACCACGCCTTCCATCCGCTGGCCACGCAGCAGCTATAAGTCGTATTGCCGACCAGACCCTCGCAGGAAGCTTGGGGCGGCCCCCAACCGCCCTCGAAGTCTCCGTTCGTCACCAGGTTCTGGGCGGCGACGGATGTCGCGGCCGCCGCCAGAATGACCAGAAAAGCCAGCTTCAGCAGCTTCATCTGTTCTGCCTTCCTTTCTTCGTTTTGCTCGTGGCAGGTTCCCGCGCAGGCGGCGAGAACTGCTCACGGCCGACCGTCGGCGAATTGCGCAGGCAGCCGGACGGCCTCTTTTGCTGTGATTCTTCCCACAGCGCTCTCCCGGAGCGCCTGTAGAAAAAAAGGAGCGTCCCTCAGGGCGCTCCTCAAAAATCAGTCTGAGATACCGCGGTGATACTCCCCTTCCAGGGCCGTCACACCTTCAGAACCTGCGGCGTCGAGCCGCCAGTGTCAGAACCCCAACTCCCAGCGCAAGCAGAGATGCAGGCTCGGGCACCACCTTGGCGGCCTGCAGACCAAAGCCATCCGCCAAGACCACGTCGAAGGTCTTCAATCCCTCTCCTGGCTTCGTTCCCCAGAGGATATGCACTGAGACATTGTTCTGCACCTGAACCTGCTGAGGGGTGACGAACCAGAAGAAGTTCCACTTGTCGTCCGACTTATAAGTCCACGACATCACGTTATTCCCGTCGGCCTTCAACTGCACCGTCACGAAGCCCGCGTCCGGCTTCAGCACGAAGCCGTCACCCAGAACGTAGCGCTTCACCCAGCCGGAGAAGTTGAAGTAGTAGAAGTCCGGCGCCAGGGAGATGGTCTGCGAGAGAGACCCGTCGGGCCGATCGTCCGAGAAGAACCCCGTGATGAACCGGAAGGCCTTCGCTCCGTCCTTCTGCTCACCGCCGCCCGGGAAGTCCGCGCCGCCAAAGGGCACTGGTACCAGATCCCAGCCGGGAACATAGTTGGGGATGCCGAATGTGTCTTCCTCGAACGAGTTGTTCTGCAGAAGGTTCGGACCGAAGATGATCTGCGCATGCGAGGCGGACACCACGAGAAGCGCCGCCGCCGCGCACACGAAGGCGAGTCGCATCAGCTTCATGAACTCCTATCTCCTTTCCGGGGAGGACGTCACACCTCCCCCCCACCTCTATCTTCGCTGTCACTTGTTGGCGACAGACAACCGCCTTTCGCGGTCACAGGGTAGCACTTTGGTACTGTCAGGGCAAGGCAGCAGCGGGGATTCCACGAAATTCAGGTATAAATACCTGTATGTGCACTATCGGCCTTGCGTCATCAGGGCCGTCGTGATCGCCTCCTGCGCCCGCTGACCCAAAGAAGACTCCGGATCCAGTCTGACCACTTCCCGCCACAGTTGGACGGCCTCCCCAGTGTCGCCCTGGAGGAAGCTCCTCATTCCCAGCTCCCAGTAAAGTCCCTGGAGCCGGTTCAGCGAAAGCTGTCCGCCCTTGGATTTGCGGTCCCGGCTGACGGCTTCCTCCCAGTCTCTGGCCGCTGCAGCCGTATCTCCCAGCCGCCAGTGCGTCTCTCCCAGCGCATAAAGCGTATCGCCGGAGTCCGGATCGTAGTTGAGTGAAGTGATCAACTCACGCTCCGCCTCCCGGAGCCGTTGGCTGTTCAACAGAGAGATCCCCAGCCCCCGATGCGCCGCAGCCAGGCCCTGCTTCACAGTGGACTGCGCAGTCGGGGACAGGTCCAGTTGCATGGCCTGTTCCAGCAAAGGAATAGCTGCGGCGTAGTTTCCAGACTTCAGATGCTCAAAGCCGTCACTGATCATAGACTTGGCCCGGGCGTCGTTCTGCCGCTGCTGATAGCTGTGCCACGCCGCGTTGACGCCCATGACCGCCGCAAGCAGAGCCGCTCCCACCACCAGTGCCAGCAACAACGTGAGGAGTGCGGACTTCTGGGCGGGCGTCAGGAGCGGCTCCCGCGGCTGCTGGGGCAGCGGTGGGAGCGAGGGCAGAGGGGGAACGCCCGAGCCAGGACCGGGGGCAGGACCCGCTGGCGGCAGCGTCGTCTGAGGCGGCGTCCCGGGGGGCACCGGGGTGGGCGAGGGAAGCGGCCCGGTCCCTCCGCCTGGCGGAAAGAACACGGGCGGCGGTGAGAGGGTTCCTGCGGCGTTCTGCGGCGCTGTCCAGTCTCCGGAAAGCGCCTCCAGGAACTCTTTCGCACTCTGGAAACGATGAGCGGGGTCTTTCTCCAGCGCCTTGCGGATGATCGCCGCCAGTCCTTCCGGCACGCCGCGGGGCTCGGGCGCAGGGGTGTTCATAATGTTGTAGGTGATGGTCACCACGCTGTCGCCGGTGAACGGCTTGTGCCCAGTGAGCGCCTCGTAAAGCACCACCCCCATGGAGAACAGGTCCGAACGCGGATCAATCTCTTTCCCCGCGATCTGCTCCGGGGACATATAGGAAGGGGTTCCGAAGATCTGGCCGCTTGCGGTGATGGATGGCTCGTGCATGATCCGCGCGATGCCGAAGTCTGTCAGCTTCACCCGCCCTCCTGGGAGAAGCTGTATGTTGGCGGGTTTGATGTCCCGGTGAATGATGCCTTTCGCGTGCGCGTAGTCCAGCGCCTCCAGCACTTGCCGGGCTATGTCCACCGCCTCTTTACACGGCAGGGCGCCCCGGATTTCGAGGGTCTCCTGAAGGTTCTGTCCCTCCAGGAACTCCATCGCGATGAAGTGTCGTCCCGCCTCCTCGCCCACTTCGTAAATTGTGACGATGTTGGGGTGGGTGAGGGAACCTGCGGCCTTGGCCTCTCGATAGAACCGCTCCACCCGCTCCCTTCGCGCGCCCCCCACCAGGTTCGGGGGAAGCTGCAGTTCCTTGAGCGCCACGCGGCGACCGATGGAAGGGTCTATGGCCTCATAGACGATGTCATTCGACCGCGCGATCTCGCGGATAATCTGGTATCTGCCCAGCGTGTTGGTGGAGTAAGACAATGCTTTGCCGCCAGTTCCGTCCGGAATACGCCTCCGTCATCACAAAAGACACGCAAAGGGTCCCGCTTTGTTTCCGGACGCGCTCAGTCGCGGTGGAGCAGGCTTCCAAGCAGCCCCTTTCGCCGCTTCGGAGCCTCCGGCTCCTCCTCTCCCGCAGGCTCGTCGGAGGTAGTCTCCGGCGCCGCGGAGCCTTCTTCCGCTTCCTCCAACGCCTCCTCAGGCAAAGGCTCGATGCTCTCCACCCGCGCCACGAGCGCCGTCACGTTGTCCGGACCGCCGGCTTCCAGCGCCATCCTGATAAGCCGCGCGCACGCCTCCGAAGGACCGGACTGGTTCAATACCGCCTCAATCTGCTCGCTGCGTACCACACCGCTCAGACCATCAGAGCATAGCAGCAGTGTGTCGCCGGTCTGCAGCTCCTCCCGGAGAATGTCCGGTTCCACTGAGGGGGCGGTGCCGATGGCGCGAGTGATGACGTTTCGGAAAGGCGACAGCTCCGCCTCCTCCTCCGTCAGCGCACCCCGCCGGACCTGTTCGCCCACCCAGGAATGATCATCCGTGAGGAGACGAAGGTGCCCGTCACGCAGCAGATACATGCGTGAGTCACCCACGTGGGCGATGAACAGTTCGTCGCCCCGGACCGCTGCCGCCGTCAGCGTGCAGCCCATCCCCTCGCGTCCCGCCACGGATGCCGCCGTGTGGACCGCCTGGTTCGCGGCGGCCACCGCGTCCCGAAAGGCCGTCTCCACCGGCGCAGTCAGACCGGCATAATAGCTTTCGATGAATGTCTTCAGCGCCAACTCACTTGCGATCTGACCGGCCGCATGCCCGCCCATACCGTCCGAGACGGCAAGCGCGATCCCCCTCCATGCCAGCACGCGAGCGTCCGAGGGGATATAGAATTCGAACTTATCCTCGTTGTTTTCCCGCACGCAGCCAAGGTCGGTCTTCGCTCCCAGCAGCAGACGGGCGAAGCGCCGCGCCGGAGTGCCGCGCTCGTTCCAGCCAGCCTGCAGCTCCTCCCGGGCGAAGCGGGCCGTGATCTCCGTCTCCTCGGCCATCACCCCGCCTCCTCCAGGGAGAACTCAAGGGTCAGCTGACCCATCCGGATCTCATCGCCGGCGGAAAGCTCTGCCGGCACGTTCGGCTCAAGACGGTTGCCGTTCAAAAGTGTTCCGTTCGTGCTTCCGATGTCAGTCAGGTGGAACGCGCCGTCCCGGAATGCAATAATGGCGTGCTGGCCCGAGACATAGGCATCGGACAGCACGATGTCGTTGCTGGACCGCCTTCCAATGCTCGCTCCGTCAGGCCCCACAGTGAATCGCTCCCCTGTCTCCCTCACTGTCAGAACCCCAACGGCTTGACCGGAGAGTTCCTCAGCCTCTGCGGCTCCGGACGGCCCGGCTTCCTCCAACCTTTCTTCGCCCTCCGGCTCCGGTTCCGGCGTTACCTCCGCAACAGCTTCCCCCGGGGACTGAGCTTCGGCGTCGGGCGGTTCATCACCAGTTGATGATTCCTGCACGGCTTCCATTTCGAAGATCAGCGCACAATTGCCGAAGCGAACCTCCTGCCCTGCGCTGATGACGGCCTGCTCACCCTCTCCCAGACGGGTTCCCGCCACGAGGGTTCCATTGGTGCTGCCGGTGTCTGTGACCACGGCATCCGACTCGCGAACCTCAATGGTTGCGTGACGGCGGCTGACGCTCGGGTCGCTCAGCAGCACGTCCGTGTCCTGCCGTCCCACGGTGTTCAGGCCCTTCTGCAGCGCGAAGCTGCGTCCGCTTCGTGGGTCAACAAGCTTCGCGGTAGGTCCGCGAGGAGCCTCCGGAGCCTCACCGGGAGTGCCCGTCAGCAGGAATCCGCAGTCCCAGCAGAAAAGATCCCCTGGAATGTTGCGGGAGCGGCAGACCGGGCATTCCACCGATGCGCCCATCTGCGTGGCCTCCGCCTGAGGAAGCGCTTGGGTCCGTCCCGCGTCGGGCGCTCCGCCCGCCAGCATCGTACGTTCCTGGTCCTGCATTGCGTCCTCCCTCTAGTCTCCCGATCGCGTCTTTCCCTGGTCCAGATTCAGGATGGTGCCCACTAGGGTCTTTTGCAGGTCTTCGCCGGCCCTGGCTGCGTTTATCGCTTCCTGCAGTTGGGCCGCCTCCAGAGTCCTCCCCTGCGCCGCCAGCAGCGCCTGGGTCTTTTCGAGTTCCGCCACAGCCGCCGTCGCGCTAATGGCCTGGGTGCGCATCCCCATTACGGTCTGCTCCAGGTTGCGCGACGCCAGCGCCACTTCCAGCTCCTGGTCCACCATCGGGTTGCGTCCCGCCTTCACCAGACCCTCGTCCGCGGTGAACTCAAGCACCACATCCGCGCTGCGGCGCTCCTCGCGGCCGCTGACGACGTCGTCATACACGAGCTCCACCTGCGCCACACGGTACGTGCCCGCAGGACGGTTCCCCAGCTCCAGCTCCGCCAGCGCGGAGACGGCCGCTCCGCGCTCCAGGTCCGCCAAGGTCACATCCACTCGACGGTCCCCCCATACTGGCAGTTTGCCGTAGACCTGCCGTACCTGCGTCCATCGGGGAAGCCGGAATGTCAGTCGCAGGTTCCGGGCCACCACGGACATCAGCGCGTCCATCTCCCGGCGGAACACCTCGGGCAGCATCTCGGGGCGGGGAATATAGTAGTAGTTGCCTCCGGAGCGCTTGGCCATCCCGGCCAGCAGCTCCTCATTGTACTCCTGCCCGAAGCCGAGTGCGGTCAGGGTGATGCCGCGACTTTTCTGCTCCGCCACCTGGCCCACAATCGACTGGAAATCCGTCAAACCGGCGGTTGGCTCGCCGTCTGTCAGCAGGAGCACGCGGTTGATGTAGCCGGGCGGCACAGAGGCCACCTGGCTGCACGCCGCGACGAAACCATCGTACAGATTGGTGGTGTTCCCTGGCTGGATGCGGGCGATGTGCTGCTTGATGAGGTCCTTGTTCACAACCCTTCGGGCCGGCATTAGCACCTCCACCGTGTCTTCAAAGGTGACGATGGAGAGCACGTCCGCGGGTTGCAGCAGATCCACCACGTAATACATCGCCTGCTTTGCGAACTCCAGCGGCTGTCCTTCCATGGAGCCGCTGCGGTCCAGCAGCAGACAGATGTTCAGGGGCATTCGCTGGCCCGAGGCGAACTGCCCGGCGCGCGCCCGCACCAGCACATGCTCCCGCGTGTTGCGTGTGGACAGGGCGTGCGTGTTCCCCGCGATAACCTCCAGTTGCACCGAGCCCGTGTCCATCCCGGCCATCTGCGTCCGGCCGGGATCCGCCCCCATCGCCTGTGTCACTGACGGATTGGGATGGATGGCGCGTGTGCGGTCGGCATCTCCTCCCAGTTGCTGAGTCCTGTCCATAATGTTCTGGCTCCTGTCGCGTGTTCAGACCACGCGGATCTGCGTCTGCCCGATGCTCACAGTGTCGCCGCTCGTCAGCGTGTGCCGGGTCACGCGAACCCCGTTGACCAGAGTGCCGTTGGTGCTCCCTGCGTCCTCCACCACCGGTTGCCCTCCCTGCACCGAAAATACGGCATGCCTGCGCGAAGCGAACGTGTCCCCTTCCAGCGACAGATCGGCATCCGGCGACCGGCCGGCGGTCACTGTATGCCCCTCCGAGAGAGTCAAGCTGCGCCCGGCCTGCGGCCCGGAGATCACCTGAAGCGTCCAGACGGCTCCCGCTCCCATCACCTGCGTTGTGGCTCCGGTGGCCTGGCCAGGCACGTAGTCGGCCGTCTGCACCGGAGACGGCGCTCCCACCGTGCAGGCGCATCCGCCATAAGCATCTTTAGTCTGCCCGCAGAAGGCGCAGACTCCCGGCGGTGTCTCCACCGGCGGAGGCGTGCTCACCTGAGTGGCCTGCCCGGACCACGGAGATGGCGGATATCCCATCGCGGCTCCGGCGGCCGTGCGGGTGACCCGCTCATGGAACTCAAGTTGGCGTGACCCCACCCCGATGATATCGCCGTCCTTCAGCGGAGCGCTGGACACCATCTGTCCGTTCACCGAGAAGGCTAGGCCTGGCTGCGCCGCAACCGCTTCATAGCGCCCGTTCACCTGCCGGATGATCAGGTGCCGCTTCGCGATCTGCGGGTCGCCGAACAGCGGGATGTCTGCAAGCTCGTCCCGTCCCACGAAGGTCTCCGGTTTGGCGATCTGGAACTCGCGGCCTTCTCCACGGCCCACCAGAACCCGGACCCACGCCTGCTTGAACATTTCCTGCGCCAGCGAGGAGAGCAGCCCGATTCCCGCACCGATGGAGACGAATCCCAGCAGTCTGAGCGCTTCCCCCGTCATCAGCCCGCCCGTTGTCTGCGCCAGCAGCTCGAAAACGAAGCCGCCTGCCGCTCCTCCAGCGACACCGCCCAGCGCTCCCAGGGCGATCCGCCGGGCCGAACCTGTGGCAATTCCCTGCGCTGCCCCGATCAGCACTCCCCAGAGCGCCCATCCCAGCGTTCGCGCCACCATCTGGCTGACGAAATCCAGCAGCCCCCCCACGCCTCCCGGCGACGGAGCGAGCGCTGCGTAGATCATCTGGCCCAGATAGATGCCAACCAGCCCTCCCGCCACCCCGACCAGCAGCCCGATGGCAAGCGAACGGGCAAGTTGCCTCTGCGACCCCGAGTTGACGCCCTCCGCGGCTCCCAGCCCGGCTCCCATCGCGCCGCCCACGATCATCCCCAGCACCGCCAGCGCGGCGAGCGATGTCGGTGACGGCTGACCGGGGGCGGGGTCGGTGGTCAGCCAGGGCCAGGGCTCCACGATGAGCCACCCGGCGATGGCCCCGGCCACCCCTCCGATCAGGTTGCGGGTCAGCTTGACCAGTGAGACCATAGGGCGCTCAGGCTTCGAAACGGAAACGGGTGGAGCCGATCTGCACCTCGTCCCCGTTCTTCAGGGGGTGTTCGGTGATCTTCAGTCCGTTGACCAGCGTACCGTTGGAGCTCCCCTCATCCCGGATGACGAACGCGTCCCCCGAGCGGCTGATGGTGGCGTGTCTGCGGGATGTGGTCGCATCGTCCGTCAGGGCGATGTCGCAGGTCATCTCTCTGCCGATAACTGCGACGTCGGGCTTCACGGGAAAGATCACGCCCGCATATCTGCCAGCTACACCCACCAGTTTCGGGCCGGAGGGTGCCGCGGCTGGCCCTGGAGCGGACGTGGGCGGGACGGTCGGAGCGGGCCCCACAAGGTCCGGGTCGAGCGGCGGGACTCCGGGAGGCACCGGCGCTGGAGTAGCGGCGGGTTGATCTTCCTCGATGGCGATCCCTGCCTTCTGCAGGGCCGAGCGCAGGGTCACCCGCCGGTTTTTGAGAACGATGGCCAGAATGACCACCACCGCCGCCAGGATGATCAGCGAGACCACCGCCTGGAGAGTCCTGGCGCCGCCAGCGGGAGCGCGCTCCTCTTTCTTGCCCGGGCTTTCGCTGTCGCCCTTGGCGGGGACGGTGGGCACGTCTCCAGCCAGCACCACCTCGGCCAGAGCCTCAGGGCTCTTTCTCTCACGCTCCAGGCGCACCTCTTGCGTGATTCCCACATCGCCCGACCGGGCCTCGATAGTGGCTTTCCCGAGCGCCACGTTGTGGAAGACGGCTTCGCCGCGGTCCGTCTCGGCAATTATTTGAGTCTGCACGTTGCCTTCGCTGTCGGTCAGCCGAACGAAAGCCGCCGCCACCGGGTCGCCGGACCGTCCCGTCACCTTCACCTTCAACCTGTGTGCCGCTGAGAAATCCGCATCCACCAGCTTGGGCTCTTTGTCCGCTGCGTCTGCCAGTGGCAAGGCGGCGATATTCCCGGTCCGGCGGTTCAGCACGCGAAGCGTTCCTTCAGGCTTTGCCGGTGCTTCCGCTGCCCATTCGAACTGCTCGCCCCGGGCGACGATGGGCCCCGCCGTCACGTTCCCATCGGCGTCTTCCACCCACCAGACCCAGTCGCCCTCGGAGGGAGGCAGCACCTTGCCCTTCAGCTCAGAGGCGGAGACATTCTCTTTGGGCGAATCTTTTTTGGCTTCATTTCCGGGGGCTGTTTCTTGGGGGGGCGCTTTGGTATCCGCGGCGGAGGATGCCGCCGGCGTGTCCCCCTTCTCACCCACCGGCGGCGCTGCCAGCGTAGCCGTCCTCAGAAAGATACAGAGGAAAAGCGCCGTCAGCGCTGCGATGCTCCAACGCACCATCGCCTTCATTGCTGCATCAGCTCCTGTTCTATCCCTCTCGTCCCGCTAGGCCGCGCCCGCCTCGCAGAACGCCTCGGGAATGGCTTTCAGACAGTCTGTGGCGGTCAAGGAGATCTGGTTGCTTCGCGCCGCCGCGATATCAGCCGCCCGGCCGTGCAGCCACACGCCGGCGGCGGCCGCCTCCACCGGTGCGAGTCCCTGCGCCAGGAGCGCCAGGATGATGCCGGTGAGAACGTCCCCGGATCCCCCTTTCGCCAGGCCCGCGTTGCCGGTCAGGTTGAAGAAGGCCCGACCCTGAGGCTCCGCCACAATGGTGTGCGCCCCTTTTAGCACGCAGACCACGCCAAAATCATCCGCGGCCCTGCCCGCCGCCTCCAGCCTGTTCGACTGCACCCATTCTGCGTCTGTTCCCAGCAGCCGGGCCAGCTCACCGGGGTGGGGGGTGATGACGCCCAGATCCGCTTTCCCGGCCAGCAGCTTCGCCGCGTCCTCGCCCAGCGCAAACAGCGCGTCTGCATCCAGCACGAAGGAGCGGTCCAGCTTTGGGACTATATCTTTAACAAAGCTGATCGTCTGCGGGTCTCGGCCGATCCCCGGCCCCAACCCCACAGCCGTCCACCGTTCCATCTGTTCCAGCAGCGCCTTCGCATGTGAGGGAGCCAGCGCCGCCTCCGATGGCTGGCCGAGGGGAAGGGTCATCACCTCTGTGAACTTCGCCGCCAGCGTCGCGTGCACTCCGACGGGACACGCCACCGTCGTCAATCCGGCCCCGCTGAGCACGCAGGCGCGCCCCGCCATCTCCGCGGCTCCGGTCATGCCGGGGGATCCCGCAACCAGCAGCGCGTGTCCATGGTCACCCTTGTGCGAGTCGCTCTCCCGCTCCGGGATCAGCTCGGAGACCATCGCTCCATCAATGATGTGTTTGCCCGCGGGCGCGCGCAGATCCATCAGAGGAGCCGGGATGCCAATGTCCGCCACGGTGATGGCTCCGGCGAAGTCCGCTCCCGGATACAGCAAAAGGCCCGTCTTGGGTGCGGCGAAGGTCACCGTGACATCGGCCACCACCGCATTGCCGCATACCTCCCCTGTATCGGCATTGATGCCGGAGGGGATATCCACGGACAGCACGGGAGCCTCCGCCGAGTTGATGATGTCCATTACCTCGCTGATGCGCTCCATCACCTCGCCGCGGATGCCCGTGCCCAGGAGAGCGTCAATGATCAAGTCAGCCTGCTCCAGTGCCCGCAGCTCGGAGACTTCGGGGACGTCGATGACAGGCAGCCCCCGGCGGACCAGCGCTTCGTAGTTCAGCCGCGCCTCGCCCCGCAGGCGCCCCGGGTCGCCCGCCACGAAGATGGTGCAGTCGTAACCCCAGTTTGCCAGATGTCGAGCCGCCACAAAACCGTCTCCCCCGTTGTTGCCCGTACCGCAGACGGCGCATACCCGGAGTCCGGAGCGCCTGGGCAGGCTTGTCTGGCCGTGGGACAGATCATCCAGCCAGGTCAACACGGGCGACGGATGTGCCTGAAGCTCTCCCGCCAGGCGTCCCTGCAGAACGTGGTCGGCCACCAGCGCGACGGCGCGGCCGGCCATCTCCATCAGCTGGACCCCGGTGATGCCGTACTCCTCGAACGCGCGCCGGTCCATATCGCGCATCTCTTCGGCGCATAGAACCCTCATTGCCGCTTTGCCTCCGTGCCTAGATGCCGTCCGTCGGGCTTTTGTTATCTCCGGGGACCGCTTGCCCGGCGGACCGCGCAGAACCTGTTTTCCACAGCGGGAGCGTCCCCACCTCTCCCCGCGTCAGTATACCCTTCGCCCGGCAGCGCCCTCAGCACCGCTCCACCACCGCCGTCGCCACGGCGTGGCTTCGAGAATGAGAGATGCTGACCAGGATCCTTGCTCCTTCGCCTGCGAGCGCCGCCCTGCCGTGCAGCACCACCGCCGGCCGCCCTGAAGAATCCGCCAGAATCTCCACTTCATGCCACCCGAGCGGCGGGCCCAGCGCCTTGGCGACCGCCTCCTTCGCGGCAAAACGCCCGGCAAAGAACGCCGCCGCATCGCCTTTGCCGGCTGCCAGCTCCTGCTCGCGGCGGGTGAACACGCGGTCAACGCAGCGCGGCCCTCGCTCAAGAAACGAGCGCATCCGCTCGATCTCCAGAATGTCCGTGCCGATGCCGCAGATCACCGGCGGCCGGCTCCGTGACGATGCTGGTGGGCTTCCCGTCCCACACCCACTCCGCGCGCCAGCGCCTTGAGCGCCTCGTACACTCGTGCCATTCCCTGCTCTTCGGTCAGATCCCGTCCACGCAACGAAGGATCCGGCGCGAGGCAGGTCTCGAAGAGGAAGACTGCCTCTCCGATGCGCAGAGTGTCCCCCTCCTTCAGTACTGTCGCCCCCTCGAGGGGGCGAGCGTTGACCCGGATCACCGGATCGAGCTTTTCCACTGTTCCCACCAGAATGAATCCTGCGTCCGAACTGCGGATCTGGCAAATGGCGTGCGCTCTATCGGCTCCGACGGCGACACCCCCGTCTTTCTGCGCAATGAAGGCGATGCAGTTGGATTGTGGAGCAGTAAATACGAACACGTGTCCGAAGCCCGACCCGGCGGAGATGGCCGTGAGCCGCACCTGCCGTGCCAGAAGCGTCACAGCGGCACGGTTGTTAAGGTTTTGGCCAGGATCTAAGACCGCTTTCAACTCATCAGTTTCCAGTTGCGGACAGGTCGCGGAACGGTTTGCGTTTCCTGCCGCGAACCATCCACTCCCACGGGCACAGTGGCAAAGCGTTTTCCGCAGCCTGTTTCCACAACGTCCGGCGAAGGGCTGGCCGTCTTTGCAGCGGCATTCTACTACAAACCGGCCGGTTTTCCACAGGCTGTGGAAAAAGGTGTGGAACAACGCAGTCGCGAGCGTTCCCGCAAAACTTATACAACATCTCCGAAACGCTCCGGAGAGGAAAAGTTGCAAGGAGAAGGCGCGCTCCGGGGCGCGTCAGTTCCCTGTCTGCTGAACGTTCTGAAGGGTTTTCGGCTTCCTGAGGCTAGCGTAAGGTTCTTGCGACGCCAGGGAGGAGGGCACGGCAAAGAGGATCCCGGTGTCTCCGGGAGCAAGAGGCATTGTCACGGTCAGATTCGGCAGGCCGGAAGTGTTCCTCTGGCCGTGGATCTGCAGGCCTTCCATCGGTGACCAGGAGAAAACTTCCCACGACTGCTGTCCTGCGCGCGTCTGGAGGCTGGCCGAAAATGAGACGGGTCGCTCCGTTGGCAACGGATCCACGTTGCGCACGGTGACCCATATCTCCCCCGATGGCGAGGCGAACTCCAGGCGGTCCGGACGCGGCGAACCGTCCGTAACGGCGGCTTCGCCCAGCGCAGCGAACAATCCTGCCGCAGGGAAACCGGCGGGGCTCTCCGTCGGAGGCACGCATCCGAAGAACAGTGCCCGGAGCCAGGTTGCCCGGTCTGACGATCGGCCCGCCGCAACAGGCAGGGAACCTGCCGCCAGCCGCACCCCTGCGATCCGGTCCGTGGAAGCATCTGCCACCAGCAGATCGGCCATCTCCAGGGCCGGGCTGGCCGGGTGATCGGTCCGGGCCGCCAGCACAAGCCCCCGTCCCTCGATGCGTTTCCGCGCTTCGCACAGGAGCTCTGCCGCCGCGTGGTGATGCGGGAAGAAGGGGTAGGGGGGCAGCCGGCGGTTGCGGTCCACCCTGTTTGCGTCCGAGCCTGTGTCCAGAAGCGCTCCCGCCCATCGGGAGGCGTCAATCTCCTCCAGCTGAAGCAAGAGCTTCTTCCCAAAGGAGAACCGGGGGCTGATGTTCACCTTCCATCCATCCCGGTCCGGGACGGGCTGTCCTCTGGGAGTCAGAACAAGGCTGTCCTGCGCCGCCGGATCCGGTCGTCCGTCCGGGCCGGACGCTGCCCGGCCCAGAAACTCCAGCAGAATCTTTCCTCGCATCCCTTCCTGCGGTTCCTCATCCCCTCCTGCTGGGGATTGTCCTTCTGACGCCGGGGCCGTTGCGCGTTGAGCTGGCAGCAGCGTGTGAAGGCCGGGACGTGCCCGAAGGCGGGATGGGTTGAGTTCCAGGAACCATTCCCTGTAGATTTGCGCCCACCCCATGCCCTCCGGCGCCTTGCCGATGTAGAACGCGTAGTGCCGGTTCCACGCGGTGCAGAGACTCAAAGGCATGGCATCCTCCATACCGTTTCCCGCCGGCAGGAAGAAGCGGCGCGCGAACTCCAGCCGTACCTCTCTGTGAAATCGGATGGCGAAGGCGGAGGCGGGATCGAAACCGGCCACCAAGAATCCGCTGGGAATCTGAGCCGCCACCACGGGCAGAAGCAGTTCAGCGTCGGGGCGGGCCAGGTTCAGGTCGGACGTACTCCAGAAAGCCGTGATGCCCTCTCCGGGCATCTCCCGTTCGAATGGCAGAAGCTCATCGCCGTCCACCGCGAAGCTGATCAACCGGGGATGCTCCATCACATCCTCGCGCTCGAACGGGAAATAGAGATACACTTGCCGGGCCGTCGCAGAGAGGTTCCGGGCTTTCACACGCGCCTCAACCCGCGGCGGCGAAGTTCTGGTCTCCAGGGCAACCTCCACCTCGTAATCCAGTGAAGATCTCCAGACCATACGCCCGGATCCGGCCTCCGCCCGGACCAGAACCGGTCTGAATGTCTCTTGCCCGGACAGATCCAGGTCGGATTCGGGACGCACGAAAGCGCCCAACTTCCTCCCGCTCTCGTCCAGAACGGCTATCGAATGGCGCTCGGCCCGCAGTCTCAACCCCGCGGCCCAAGACGGCGAGTGCGCGAGCAGATGCAGCAGCAGGACTGCCGCGATGGCGAGTGTGGCTGAAAAGGCTTTTTGCCTCAATGCAAGCGCTCCGCGGTCTCTTCCCGAGTGTGGACGCTGCCTAGCCGGCGGGCGGCAGGCGTTCCTGTATCTCATTTCGGGAGATGCCGCGGATCTCTACAGTCTTTGAGCGGGATGTCTCTCCCGAGACAATACTGATGTTCGATTTGGGGATCCGCAGAGCCTTGGCGAGGGCTGCCACAACGGCCCGATTGGCCTGTCCCTCCGCGGGAGGGGCGTTAACCCGCACGTGCAGCACGCCGTCACCCCCCGACGTGACGCTTTCGCGCGAGCTTTTGGGTGTCACCCGGACCTTCAGCCGAACCGGCGCCTTTTCATCCTGCGTCATTTGCCGCGGACGATGCGCCGGTAGACGCGCTCGGCGTCACTGCCGCTTTGATAGATGGCCTGTCCCGTCCCGGTCAGGGACTCGAAAGAGACGAAACTTTCATTGCGGATGCGAAGGATCCCGTTGTCGCCTTCGTCGAACTGCCGGAACTGCCCCGGCGTCATCGAAAAGGTGAATCTGCGTCCGTCCTCCGCCGTGAACTCCACCAAATGATGCGCCACCACGCGATCGGCGTACTGCAGCACGAAATCCTCTTGTTCGTAGCAGCGGGAGACGGAGGCCCGAAGGGTCTCGACCGGCGCGCGTTTTTCTCTCCTCCACGTCCGCAGGGACTGGATGGTGAAGTAGATGAGCACCAGCCACAGCGCCAGGACGGCCAGGGCGAAAAAGACGGCGAAGATGGCGCGCGCTAACTCCACTCCCGCCTCCCAATGTGAGACGGAAGTCCCTCCCGTCGGACTTGAGTGTATAGGTTCGAGGTCAAAGTCTATACTTAGTTGTGTCTTCTGTCAGCGGCTTTCGGGCCCCTCGGCCGCCAGCGTCTCAGCCGCCATTGCCTCGCCGCCAGATGTTTCCTCCGCCGAGGATTCCGTCAGGCGAAGCTGATGCACCTGCTCGCCGGAATCCGCTACCCGCACGTCATCCGCCGGCATTGCGACCACCCGGTCAAATCTCCGGCGCTCCAGCCATTCCAGCAGGTCGCGAGCCGCGCAACGAAGGGCGTCTTCGAGTTCTTCACGCCGCTCCTGGAGCCGCCGGATCTCGTTTAGCAGATCCTGCCGCTGCCGGTGGGCTTCGGCGTTAAGCCGTTCTGCCCGCAGCTCCGCCTCTCGCACGACGGACTCGGCGTCTCGCCGGGCGCTGGCCTGCACTTCGTCAGCCGTCTTCTGGGCCAGCAGCACTGCGTTATTCAGGGTCTGCTCCATCTCCCGGTAGCGGGCCACCTCGGCATGCAGACGCTCGATCTGGTCCTGCATCCGCGCGCGGTCGCGCGCGCTCTCCTCAAGCTCCGCAGCCAGTTCGCGGAGAAGGTCGTCCACCTCCTGTGGACGATAGCCCCGGAAGCTGCGGGCGAACTTCCTGTGCGTCAGGTCTATGGCTGTTATCTTCATGATACTGCCTCCCCATTTCTCGGGTCATATTCCGATCGTCCTGGCCGGCGCCGCCAGGTTGGCGAGCACGCGGATGAGAAAACTGATGAGGAAAAACACGATCAGCGGAGTAAAGTCCACATAGGCGGTCTTCTCCGGCGGAATCAGTCGGCGCAGGGGCCGCAGCACCGGCTCCGTCAGATCCTCCAGCAGACGTACCGCCGGGTGATACCGCGGTATCGTCGGGATCCAGCTCACCACCGCACGCGCGATGATGATCCACTGGTACACCTGCAAGATGCCGATCAGCAGTCTCACTGCTCCGAAAGCTCCTTCGCGCGGCGTGCGGCCGCCTGAACAGCGCTGATGAGGGCGGAGCGCAAACCACCCCTCTCCAGCTCGGCAATTCCCGCGATGGTGGTCCCTCCGGGACTGGTCACCTGATCCCGGAGCTCGGCCGGATGCTTCCCAGAGCCGAGAACAAGCTCCGCCGCGCCCGCGCAGGTTTGGGCTGCAAGGGTTATCGCCACATCCCGACTCAACCCCTGACTGACGCCGCCGTCAGAGAGAGCTTCGATGACCGTGTAGATGAATGCAGGACCGCTGCCGGAAAGGCCCGTCACCGCGTCCATCAGCTTTTCCTCCACCGTGACGGTGATTCCCACTGCTCCGAAGAGTCCCGCCGCAAGCTCCAGCTGTTCCGGGGTGACGCCCGGCCCGGCGCAGATGGCCGTGGCTCCGCGCCGGATGGTGGCCGGGGTGTTCGGCATGGCGCGGATGATCGCCGTGCCTTCCGGAAGCACGTCCTGAAGGCTGGCGATGCGCACGCCGGCCGCGATGCTGATGAGCAGTTTGCCCGGGCCCATCGCAGGGGCGCACTCGCGGGCCACCTGCTGAGCCAGCGCTGGCTTGACGCACAGAACCACCGCTCCGGCCTCGCGCGCGGCCTCAATGATGCCGCCGCACGCGCAAACCCCTGTTTCCTGCGCCAGAGCGTTCAGGCGATAGGTGTCCGGGTCGAAGGCAAGAATGTCCGCGGCCGAGCGGAATCCGGACTCCAAAACGCCGCGCACCAGCGCTCCGCCCATGGCTCCCGTGCCCAGGAATGCGATTCTCATCAGTGTGTGCTCCCCCCGGCGGACGAGCGCGTCAGGAGCGCCTCAGTTGCCCGAGAACAGGTTTTTCTGGCGGGGGGCTACGTCCTCGACGTCGATCACCATGTTGCTGGGCGTGAAGAAGAAGACCTTGTGTCCCACCTTCTCCACGTATCCGTCCAGCGCGTAGATCACCCCGTTCAGGAAGTCAATGATCCGCTCGGACAGCTCCGGACTGGTGTTCTCAAGGTTCACCACCTGAGGACGGCCCTCTTTCAGACCGTCCGCCGCCTGCCTGGCGGTCTCGAAGCTCTCTGCTGCGTGCCAGACCGAGACCCGGTTCACTCGGGCGGAATGCATCCTCAGGGGAACTCCCTTCCTGCGCTGGGGACGCGATTCGGGGACATCCTCGTCCTCCTCCTCGGCCGTCATTCCGAACCTGTCCTTCAGCCGGTCCCAGAGGCCTCTGGGCTCATCGAAATCATCGAGCAGCATGTCGTTCATCTAGCGGTGAGCGCTCCCTGACGACCGCGGCGTTCCGCCGGCGGCCGAGAGTTGTGATTGATCAGCCGTACGCACGGGCGAGGATGCACAGGGGCTGTCATCGTCCCGGTTGACGGATCCATCCTTGTTCCCGGGACTGCTCTTGTTTGTTTTGAGGGTCTTTCCGCTTTCCGGCGCCCGGATAGGAGCAAGGCGCCCGCGGCCGCCCTCTTTGTTTTCGGAAAGGGCAACAGTACCGACTCTATTCTACACCCTGCAGCCCGGAACCTGCACCGGAAATGCGCATTTTTTTCCGGACTTTCCGGCCTGTAGAAGCCCTGCCTATCTTGCTCCGAACACCGCCGTGCCGATCCGCACCATGGTGGATCCTTCGGCAATGGCCGCTTCATAGTCCGCCGACATCCCCATCGAAAGCACCCGGCGGTGTTCAGGCGGCAACGTCTCGAAGATTCTCCTGAGCTCCGCGAAATAGGGGCGGACCTGTTCCGGGTCGGGCAGGAAAGGCGGTATCCCCATCACCCCCATCAACCGCAGTCCCTCCTCGGAAAGCGCCGCTTCCACCACGGCCGGAACCTCTTCCGGGGCTGCTCCTGTCTTGGTCTGCTCGCCGCCCACGTTCACTTCGATTAGAACATCTATCGTCCGGCCGAGATCTCTTGCTGCCCGGCCCAGACGCCGGACGAGCTTCACACTGTCCACCGATTGGATCATCTGGAACAGCGCCGCCGCTTTTGCCGCCTTGTTGGACTGCAGATGCCCGATCATGTGCCAGCGCGCTCCGGCGCCGACCTGCGGGATCTTTTCCTCGGCTTCCTGCACGTAGTTCTCGCCGAAGTCCGTCGCTCCTGCCTCCAGAGCCTCCCTCACCAGCTCTGCGGGTTTGGTCTTGGAGACGCAGACCAGCGTGATCTCGGAAGGATCACGTCCGGCCTTTCCAGCGGCGCGGGCAATGTTTTCCCGGACTCGCATCAGGTTGTCGCGGATGGTTCCCTGATTCATTTCCCGTTCCGGTCAATCCCTTCTTCTCCGGCACAAGCCGGCAGCGAGGCATGATAGCTCCACGCTGGACCCGGCGGCAAAAAGAACGGGGCGGCTCCTTTCGGGAGACCGCCCCTCCGGTCACAAAGGCTCAGAACCGGTTCGCCGGGGTCACGCCCACCAGGCCGCGCCGAGCTTCTCCGTAATCAGCATCGGCTTCAGGAAGTTGACCGCCTTCAGCAGTCCTTCCCGGGCCGACATCAGACTGTCCTCGTGTTCGATGGACAGCACATGATCATAACCGGCCAGCTGCAGCTCCGAGATGATGTCCCTCCAGACGGCCGCGTCGTGCCCGTAGCCGATGGTCCGGAAGATCCAGGAGCGCTTGGCCTCGTTCGCCATCGGCGCTTCCGGATCTACGTAGTTCTTGGTGTCCAGCACGCCATTGATGGACGTGTTGGCCGGGTCAATCCGGCAGTCCTTGGCGTGGAAGTGGAAGATGCAGTCCTTCAGAGTCCGGATGGCCAGCACCGGATCCATCCCCTGCCACCAGAGATGGCTCGGGTCGAAGTTGGAACCGATGTTGTCTCCGCACGCCTTGCGCAGCCGCAGCAGCGTCTCCGGGTTGTAGACCACAAAGCCGGGATGCATCTCGAAGGCCAACCGCACACCGTGCTCGCGCGCGAACTTCGCCTCCTGCTTCCAGTAGGGAATGACCTTGCGCTTCCACTGCCATTCCAGCGTCTCCAGATAGTCCGGAGGCCACGGGCAGGTCACCCAGTTGGGGCGCTTGGCGGTGGGCGAGTCGCCCGGGCAGCCCGAGAACCCGATCACCGTGTCCAGCCCCAGCTTCTCCGCCAGCAGCACCGTCTTCCGGTGCGTGTCGTGGTGCTCCTGCGCGATCTGCTTGTTGGGATGGATGGGGTTGCCGTGGCAGGACAGGGCGCTGATGATAAGTCCCCGCTTCTCCACAGCTTTCAACAGATCTTTGCGCGCCTTGTCGCTCTCCAGCAACTGGTCCGGGTTGCAGTGGGCGTTGCCCGGATAGTTGCCCGTCCCCAGCTCGATGGCTTCCACGCCGTTTTCCGCCAGAAAGTCTAGCACCTGCTCCAGCGGCTGGTCGCTCATCAGAACCGTGAATACGCCGATCTTCATTGTTGCAGACTCCTCCCCTGATGTTGCCGCCCCGAAGGGCCGCCGGGTCAAGCGATCCTGACCATCTCCCCCGTCCCGGCGGACTGGTAGATGGCGTCCAGGATCTTCACAACGTCAAGTCCGTGCTCGCCGGTGGCGAGCGGCGTCCTGTTCTCTTTGATACAGTCCACGAAGTGACGCGCCTCCGCGTGATGTCCGTGGACCGCCGGCGCCTGCGGGGCGATGTCCACCTGATGGCCGTTCTCCTCTGTGTAGATCCGGAGCGGCTCCAGGTCGGCTCCTCCTTCGGTGCCCATCAGCGTCACATAGAAGCGCTCGCGTTCGATGTTGGACGCCCAACTCGCCTCCAGGAACACCGTGGCGCCGTCGGAAAACTTGACGATTGCCGCCGCCAAATCCTCCACGTCATACTTCTCGCCGCCCGGCATCCGCGGCCCGAACTCGGCGTAAGTGCTACCGTAGGCCGAGACAGGCTTCGGGTTGCCCATGAGATACATCGTGAGGTCCAGCACGTGCACGCCCAGATCAATCAGCGGGCCGCCGCCGGACATGGCCTTCGTGGTAAACCATCCGCCCATCCCGGGGATGCCCCTGCGCCGGATCCAGCCGGTCTTGGCATAATAGATGCGGCCCAGGCGCCCCTGTTCGATGTAGGTCTTCAGGACCTGTGTGTCTCCCCGGAAACGGTTGTTGAAGGCCATCATAAAGATTTTCCCGGCCTTCTTTCCCGCTTCCACCATCTTCTGCCCTTCTGCGGCGCTGGTTGCGATGGGCTTCTCGCAGAGCACGTGGCAGCCGGACTCGAAGGCGGCGATGGCGACGGGAGCATGCAGGCTGTTCGGCGTGCAGACGCTCACCCCGTCCAGGTCCTCCTGCTGAAGCATCTTCTCGTAATCCGTGTAGACGCGGGGACCGCCGAACTCCTCCGCTGTCGCCTTTGCGCGCTCCTCGTTGACGTCCGCGATCGCGACGATCTCGGCGTCCGGATGGGTGCGGTAGCCTTCCAGGTGCAGCCGGCCGATTCCTACGCCGACCACAGCGACTCTCACCTTGCCGTTTCTTGCCGGGTCCATAGTCATGTGTGCGGTCTCTTTCGAGCCTCCTGTCCGTATTGTCCAAGACGCATTTCCCGTCCCGCAGCCCAGTTGCCGGGGCAGGATCTTGCCGGATTGTAGCACCGGGGTGGGGGGCTGTCCACGAGCGGGAGGCCCGGCGCTCACCGTGCGCCGGGCCTCCCGGAACTCGCTCGTTCTGTTGTGGGGCCGGACGGCTCAGGCCGCCAGCGGTTCCCTTCTGCGCTCCATAACCTGCGATGGCGGATGGCCGGCCTCCACCCGCACCAGCAGATCGGCGATGTTCCCGGCGTCCTCCGGGAAGCTGGCGAACGTCAGGGTTCCTCTCACCGGGAACAGCTCCTGCCCGGAAGAGGCATTCATCGTCTGCACAATCCCCTGCAGCCGCTCGCATACCGCCGCCGCTTGTGATCCCGTGTGCGGAAGCATCAGCGCGAACTGGTGGGATTCGTAGCGCGCCACCAGGTCCGCCCGCCGGACGCGGGACCGGATGGCCTGACCCAGCGCCTCCAACCGCTCGTCCGCGGTCATAGGAACCCAGCCACCGTGAGAGTCGCTCAGGTACTCCAGCGACATCAGCATCACGGCCACCGGGTAGTGATGCCGCGTTGCACGGGAGAGCTCCTCCTCCAGACGGGCGAGGAAGTACGAACGGGTGTAAAGGCCTGTGGCCGGATCCGTGATGCCGGAGACCTCTTCAAGGTCCACCTGCCCTCCGCGCCTCTGAAGCGCCCGGAGCTGCACCTGCACCTCCTTCAGGTCCTCCGTGGTCAGGATCTTCTTCAGCTTGCGCGTGGAGTTACGCAGAATATGCGACACATAGTTGCACGAGATCCCCAGCTTTCTCGCGATCTCCGTCTGGTTCAGGTCGCGGAAGAAGTACTCGTGGATGACGCGCTGCTCCACGTTCTTCAAGCGCTCGACGGCGGATTCCAGCACGATGCGGTCCTCGATGGGCAGCTCGAATGTCTCATACTGCCGCGAGCGCACCTTTTCGATCTCGGAACCGGTGGTGGAGCCATCGTCCCGCTCGGCGTCCAGGGATCCCACCTTGAAGACGTCCCTCGTGGTGAGGAGCGAGCTGACCTCCTCCTCCGAGATCTTCATCACCTGCGCGATCTCCGCTTCCGTCGGAGCGCGGCCGTACTGCTGGGCCAGTGACTCGATCACCCGCTGCATGCGCTGGTTGAGCTCCTGCAGCCAGGCCGGCTCCTTGATGATCTTCCCCTTGTCGCGCAGATAATGCTTGATCTGCCCGATCACAAAGTGCGTGGCATAAGTTGAGAACTTCACCCCCTTCGACGCGTCGAAACCATCCAGCGCCGACATCAACCCGATGTAGCCTTCCTGCACCAGATCTTCCACCGGTTCGCCGGCTCCGGCGAAGCGCCTGCCGATGGATTCCACCAGGTTCCTGTACTGCAGCACCAGCTTGTCTCGGGCGCGGGTGTCGCGCCGGGTCCTGTAACGCTCCAGCAGATGCTGGATCTGCTCTTCCGTGAGTCTTGGTCTTTGGGCGTTCTTCATTCGATGCTTGTCACAATCTTGAAGATCGGAGCCATGATGGAGATGGCGATGAACCCCACCACCAGGCCCATGAAGACGATCAGACAGGGCTCGATCATCGAGGTGAGTCCTTTCACCGCGTTGTCTACCTCGTCATCATAAAAGTCCGACACCTTCACCAGCATGTCGGAGAGGCGCCCTGTCTCTTCGCCGACGTCTATCATGTGGGTCACCATGGCGGGAAACACGCCGCTTGCCGCCAGAGGTGCGCTGACTTTCTGTCCCTCCCTGATGGAGTTACGCGCGTTCTCGACCGCCTTCGCGATGACGATGTTGCCTGATGTCTCCCCCACGATCTCCAGGGACCGCATCATAGGAACACCGCTCGCGATCAGCGTCCCGAAGGTTCGCGCGAACCTCGAAACCGCCATCTTCTGAACCAGCTCGCCCACCACCGGCAGGTTCAGCTTCAGTTTGTCGTACTGATACCGTCCGCCCGGCGTGCTGAGGATCCAGCGGATGCCGAAGTAGCCGCCGATAGCAAAGCCGATCGGAATGTAGATGTAGTTGCGGAGCAGGTCACTCATCGCGAATAGCATCGCGGTGGCGGGCGGCATTTCGATGTTCATGGACGCGAAGATCTCCTTGAACTTCGGCAGCACGAACACGAATAGCGCGCCCACCATACAGAACGCGAAGATGAGCACGATGGTGGGGTACATCATCGCGCTTTTGATCTTGTTGCGGATCTCCTGCTCCTTCTCCAGGAACTGAGAGACGCGCTCCAGGATAGTGTCCAGGATACCTCCGGTCTCAGCCGCGCGGATCATGTTGACGTAGAGCTTGTTGAAGACATGAGGGTGCTTGCTGAACGCCTCCGTCAGGCTCATACCGCCTTTGACGTCCCGCTTGGCCGTCTCGATGACCTGCGCCATGACCGGGTCTTTGGTCTGATTGCCCAGGATCTCCAGGCACTTGACGATGCCGATACCCGCCTCGATCATCGTCGAAAGCTGCCGGGTGAAGACGACCAGCTGCTGTAGCTTGACCTTCTTGCCCTTCGTTGACGATTTGCGGGGCTGGGCCGCCGACTTAGCACCTCCGCGGGTTCTGCGGATGCTGACGATGTGATACTGTTGCTGTTGCAGACGGGAGATGACCAGGTTCTCGGACTCCGCCTCGATGGAGCCCGTGACGGTTTTCCCGGATGCGTCCACAGCGCTGTATTGAAAGACTGCCATCACCGTTCTCCAAGATAGCGATCAAGATTCTCTGGGTCGGTCGCGTGCAGCCTGGCCTGCTGCAGCGAAATCAGGTCCAGAGTGGCCAGCTCAGCGAGCGAGCGGTCCATCGGCTGCATTCCCAGGTTGGTTCCCGTCTCGATGGCGGTGCCGATCTGGTGGGTCTTGCCCTCGCGGATCAGGTTGCGGATGCCGGACGTCGCCACCAGAACTTCCACGGCCACCACTCGCCCGCCCTCACGCATCGGTAGCAGCAGTTGCGAGATGACTGCCTCCAGGGTGTTGGCGAGCTGCACGCGGATCTGCTCCTGCTGATGCGGAGGAAATACGTCCACGATGCGGTCCACCGTCTGAGCGGCGTTGCGTGTGTGCAGGGTCGCGAACACCAGGTGCCCAGTCTCCGCCAGGGTGAGAGCCGCGCTGATGGTCTCAAGGTCCCGCATCTCGCCCACCAGGATGACGTCCGGGTCTTCCCGCAGGATGGCGCGCAGCGCGTTGTGGAAGGAGTCCGTGTCGGAGTGCAGCTCGCGCTGGGTCACCATGGCCCGCTTGTCCCGGTGAAGATACTCGATGGGATCCTCCAGCGTGATGATGTGGACCGAGCGGTTCTGGTTGATGTGGTCTATCATCGCGGCGATGGTGGTAGACTTGCCGGAGCCGGTCGGTCCCGTCACCATGATGAGCCCGCTGGTGGTCTGGGTGAGCTTCCGTAGGACAGGAGGCAGCCGCAGCTCGTCCATGTCCGGGATCTGGCTCGGAACCACGCGGAACGCCGCCTGGTAGCTGCCTTTCTGACGGAACACGTTCACCCTGAAGCGGCACCAGTCTCCCACCGAATAAGAGAGGTCCAGCTCGCGCTCTGCCTCCAGTCTGCCAATCTGGTCGCCCGTCAGGATGTCATAGACCAGCCTCTGAATGGTGCGGGCGTCCAGCGGCTCATAGTCGCTGCGGACCAGGCTGCCGTCCACCCGGTATACGGGCGGCAGTCCGCAGTGGATGTGCACATCCGAGGCCCCACGGAGCAGAGCCTCCTCCAGGATCTCATCCACATGCACCCCTTCGAGGGAGCGCAAGCGGACCTCGCGCCCGTCCTTTCGGCTCTGCCCGGACAGGTGGGTGCCGTTGGCCTGCTTCTGAAACTGAATCTTCACGTCGCTTTCTGGCATGTCGTCCCAGGCGAATGCTTGTGCCATTGAGTCATCTCCCGGCAGGAGGGGGGTCCCGTCCGCCCGTGGCTGCCGGGGTCCGCCGGGCTCCCAGACCCGGCAGGACCGTCAGTCTGGTCTCAGCTTCATCCCCCTCTCAGGTACCGGTCGAAGTTCTCCGGATCCACGGCGCGCATCCGCGCTTCCTCCAGACCCACCAGTCCCTGCAGATGGAGGTCCACCAGTGCGCGATCCATCGGCTGCATGCCCTGGGCCTGGCTGGTCTCCAGCAAGGTGCCGATCTGGTAGCTCTTCCCCTCCCGGATAAGGTTTCGCACTGCGGATGTGGCCACCAGGATTTCGTGCGCCGCCACGCGGCCCCCCCCGTTCATCGGCAGGAGCAACTGAGAGATGACTGCCTCCAGGGTGTTCGCAAGCTGCACCCGGATCTGCGCCTGCTGATGTGGGGGGAAAACGTCGATGATGCGGTCTATGGTCTGCGCGGCACTGCGCGTGTGCAGCGTTCCGAAAACCAGATGCCCGGTCTCGGCCAGCGTCAGCGCTGCGCTGATGGTCTCCAGATCGCGCATCTCGCCCACCAGAATGACGTCCGGGTCCTCGCGCAGCACCGCCCGAAGCGCGTTCTCGAACGAATCGGTGTCCGCGTTCAGCTCCCGCTGGTTCACCATCCCCACCTTGTGCCGGTGTAGATACTCGATGGGATCCTCGATGGTGACGATGTGCACCGGCCGGTGCGTGTTGATGTAATCAATCATCGAGGCGATGGTGGTGGACTTGCCGGCCCCTGTGGGACCGGTCACCAGGATGAGCCCGCTTCCACGCCCGGTCAGCTCCTTGCAGATGGGAGGCAGGCGGAGCTGCTCCATCGTCGGGATGTCGCTCGGCACCACGCGGAAGGCCGCCCCCAGCGATCCGCGCTGGCGGTATACATTCACGCGGAAGCGCCCCACGCCAGACAGGCCGTACGAAAAATCCAGCTCGCGGCTTTTCTCCAGCCAGAGGATCTGGTCTTTCGTCAAGATGTCGTAGATCATCCTCTGGATCTGATGGGCTTCCAGGGGGGTGAAGTCCATTCGGCAGAGGCGTCCGTCCACGCGCACGCACGGAGGCAGTCCCACGGTCAGGTGCACGTCCGATGCGCCCCGCCCGACTCCCTCCCGCAGGATCTCATCCACGTGGATGGTCTCCGTGTCCCGCCCCGCGGCCCGGTAGTTGTCCGTGTCGCTGCCCAGAGGATCCATATTGAACGGTCCGCTTCCCGCCGTCTGCGGAGCGGGCTCGTCATCATCTCTTCTGAATGCGTAGAGCTGTCCCATAGTCTGTCGTGTCCGTCCTGTCGCGCGCCACGGCCAGCGCGCGAGATCTCAGCCAGTGTAAATGACCCTCAGAGATTCCTCCAGCGTGGTGTGCCCGAGGAGGATCTTTTCCATCGCGTCGTCCCGCAGGGTCTTCATGCCCTGCTCGACGGCGGCTTCCTTGATGGCGTACGCTGACGCCCGGGCCAGGATGAGGTCTCGTATCTGATCAGTGATGGGCATCAGTTCGTAGATGCCGATCCGTCCTTTGTATCCGCAGTTCTTGCAGTTGGGGCACCCGCGTCCGCGGTAAAACGTGATCTTGGAGTTGGGGTCCAGCTTCATCCCCAGACGCTTGATGGCGTCGGCGGGTGGGGTGTAAGACTCCTTGCATTTCGGGCAGATGGTGCGAAGCAACCTCTGCGCCAGAACCCCGATTACCGCGGAGGCGATCAGGAACGGCTCGATGCCCATGTCAATCAGGCGGGTGATGGCGCCCGGGGCGTCGTTGGTGTGGAGGGTGGAGAGAACCAGGTGCCCTGTCAGGGCCGCCTCCATGGCGATCAGCGCCGTCTCGTGGTCGCGGATCTCTCCCACCATGATGATGTCCGGGTCCTGGCGCAGCATGGTGCGCAGTCCGGAGGCGAACGTCAGGCCCGCCTTGGGGTTCACCTGGGTCTGGGTGATGCCCTCCAGCTCGTATTCCACGGGGTCTTCCAGCGTCAGGATGTTCTTCTCGCCCGTGTTCAGCTTGGCCAGCGCGGAATACAGGCTGGTGGACTTGCCCGATCCGGTCGGGCCCGTCACCAGGATAATCCCGTAGGCGCGGGTGATGATGGACTCGAACAGCTCCAGCGTCTGAGGCAGGAATCCCAGCTTGTTCAGCCCCACGTGGATGCTGCTCTTGTCCAGCACGCGCATGACGATCTTCTCGCCATACACGCTGGGAAGGGTGGAGACACGGAAATCGAAATCGCGGTCGTTGATGCGCGCCGAAATGCGCCCGTCCTGCGGTGCCCGCTTCTCCGCGATGTCCATGTCCGCCATTATCTTGAACCGCGAGATCAGCGACGCCTGGGCTTTCTTGGGCACTGTCATGACGTCGTGCATGATCCCGTCGATGCGGAAGCGGACACGTAGCTCGTTCTTCTGTGGCTCGATGTGCAGGTCGCTTGCGCCGTCGGCGATGGCCCGGGAGATGATCAGGTTGCCCAGCTTGATGATGGGCGCCTCCTCGGAGAGCTCCCGGAGCTGCTCGATGGAGACCTCTTCCTCTTCTCTCTCGGACCGCTTCTCGATGTCTATTCGGTCCTCGTCAATGTCCTTGATGACGCTGGAGACCACTTCGGAGACGTCCGATTCGGATCGGTAGGCCTTGTTGATGGCCTCCAGGACATCGTCCTCGGCGGCCATGACCGGCTCGATGTCGCAGCCGGTGATGACCCGGATCTCGTCAATGGCGTAGATATCCAGCGGGTTCGCCATCGCCAGGGTGATCTTCCCGTTGTTGCGGGCGATGGGGATCACCTTGTAGCGGCGGGCGATGGACTGAGAGAGGAGCTTTACGGTCTCGGGTTCAATCTGCTGGTCCGCCAGTTCCACATAGCGGACGCCCCAGTGCTCGCTGAGGCAACGGACGCGGTCCCTTTCGGTAATGAGACCCATGCTCACCAGGACGTCGCCCAGGGACTGGTTGGGGCCCAGCTGAGCCTGCTTCTCCTGAGCCTCACGGAGCTGCTCTTCCGTGACCAGTCCCTGCTTTACGAATGTCGCGCCGATGCCTCGGAGCTCCATGGGTTTGTTGACGTCCTTGTATTTTCCCTGGTGCGGCCCTTCCGGGGGGCCTTCGTGAAAACGTCGCGCGGATTTGTCCGCAGTCTTATCGTCGGCAATCACGGTGGCCCGGCTTTCCCCCGTGAAATTGCCGGTTTTTCGGGTGGCGGGCCTTGCGCCGGTTTCAAGGATTGGAGCGATGCGGGCCTCCGGCTCCCCGGCTGCTCCCCGGAGACCCGCATCGCAGCTCTGGCATCCCCGTCTACGGGACTTCCGGGCCGATGCGGCAGGTGATGAAAATCACCAGCTCGCGCTGATCGTTCTTCCTGTCGCGGTATTTGAACAGATTGCCCAGGAAGGGCAGGTCGGATAGGAACGGAATCCTCGTCAGCGTGCTGACTTCGTTCTCGTTCAGCAGTCCTCCGATGACCACCGTGTCACCGTCTTTGATCCGCACGGAGGTATCAGCGAACCGGGTAGCCACCTGCGGCAGAGTGACGCCGGTGTTGCGGTCCGTGACAAGGGTGGGGGTGCTGACCTCCGGATGGATCTTCATGGCGATTGTTCTGTCTGCCAAGTTGATCAGCGGAACAACGCCGAGTTCGATACCAGCGTTCACCTTGTTGGTGGTCACTGTGATACCGCTGGTGGTCGCCTGTATGCTTTCGATGTAGGTGATCTGGTCACCGATGAAGATCGTGGCCGTGTCACCCTCCACCACCGAGATCTTCGGACTGGCCAGAAGCCTTGCTTTGCCGTCCTTAATCTCGGCTTCCAGAGTGGCGTCCAGGAACATGCTGAAAGAGCGGGTGGTGGTGGTTCCTGCTGCAGCGGTTCCGCTGGCCCCGATGTTGAAGCCGTTCATGGACTGGTCGTACAGGAAACCCTGCTTCAGCGCGCTGTTGGAGCCGATGTCTACCAGGCGCGCCTCGATGATCACCTGAGGCGCAGCCACGTCCACGCGGGACAGGATCTCCATAGCCCGGTCAATGTCTTTGCGGGTGCCGACGAGTACCAGCATCCGGGAGCTGTCATCAACGGCACCCTTTCCCTGACCGTCGCTCTTGCCCTTGCCGCTCGCGCCTGCAGCCGTTGCTCCGCCACTTCCTCCGCTTCCCCCGCCGGACTTGCCGTCCTCCTGATCTTGAGGCCTCCGATATACGAGATCGTCCTTCCCCGTGGGGCGGGCGAAATCCAGCGCAATCGGCACCGGGCCGGTCGCGACGCGCAGCGTGGGGATTAGGCGCTCCAGCGTGGCGATCAGCGTGGATGGAATGGCGTGCTTGATGCGGTAATATTCCGTTTCTGAAGGCGACTCCGTCGGAGCGATGGATTGGTCCACCATGGCCACCAGTGTGCGGGCGGCCTCAACATCCTCCTTGGGTCCGCTCAGGATCAGCGTCTTGCCGTCCGTCTGCTGGGCGGGCAGAGATGCCACCAGATTCGGATACTGCGCCTTCAGGACCGTAAGCATGTCCTGCGCAGAGCCGCGGTTCATTGTGACAACCTCCGTCACCGCGTCCGCGCCCGAGCGGAAGCTGTTGATGGATTTGTCGGAGCCCACGTAGTATGTGCTCCCCTCGCGGATCCACCGGTAGCCGGACAGACGCGTGATGGAGTTGAGCGCGCTCTCGAAGTCCACATTCTGTAGCGAGACCGTCACCTCTCCCTTCACGTCCGTCGCCGTCACCACATTGACTCCTGCCTGCATGGTCAGTGCCTTGAGGACGTCATTGATGTCCGTCGCCACCATGTTCAGGCTGATAGGTGATGAGGCAGCACTGCGCAGCGTGGGTGTGTTTGCGCTTTCGGGGGCGCGGGCGGTCCGGACCGGGCGCGGCTCGGGGCTGCCGGGCTCAAGCACCTCGGCCTCGGCCGCCACGCGGATCACCGGCTCTTCCGTACGGGCCGCCGGCGCCGGTCGGAATGCCATCAGGTCGCGCTTCGGCGCAGGAGGCTGCGTGGGAGGAGCCGCCACGGTTGCCACGCGCGGAGCCTCCTTCACGTCCAGACGCGGTGCGGGCGGAGGAACGCTGGCGACGGGAAGAGCCGTCAGCGGTGGACCCGTCGGGTTCACGGCAACAGAAACAGGAGCAGTTTTGGCTGCCGGCTCAGGAGCAGCAGATGTCGCCGGAGCCGGGCTGGCCGCGGGGGCCTCAACCGGGCGGGATGTTGCTGCCCCTTTCGCCGCTTTCTGCGCCGCCGCGCCCTTCCAAACGGTCAGGGTGAGCGACCCGTCCCCGGCGCGCCCGAGCTCATAAGGCACCTTCGCCGATGTCGTCACTGCCACCCGGGTGAGAGGGGGCCTGCTCTGGAACCAGCCGGCCCGCACAGCCTTTACGTACTGGCTGCGGACGGCCCGGCGCACCGGTTTGCACTGATACTCGCCGCGGATGTCCAGCGCGATCCACTGGCCCGCCGCGGACTGATTCACCCAGGCCTGTGCCGGGCCATCCACCGACACGCGGATCTCGACCCTGTCTGCAAGGTCGCTCACGCGCACGGCGGTGACACTGGCGGCCTGCGCGGCCGACGTGGCCAGCGCCAGTCCGATGATGATGATCGGCCAGAGGGCGGTTCGGGCTTTCATCTCAGTTGCCCTCCTGGCGCGGCCGGGACGTAGATGTCGCATCTTGCGCTCCTCCTAGTTTCACGAACACGCTGCGGTCTTGCTTTTTCAGAACCACTCCCACCGGGGAGATGGATTTGACCACGTAGCCATCGCCGACGCTCTGGCCCTCGCGGACGAAATATCTCGCGCCGCCCTCCCCGCGGAGGATGGCTATATCATATGCCCCGCGTACAACGCCCGTCGCCGTGAAGGGTGGAGGCTCAGGGAGCGCGGAAGCCTGCACTCCGGGACCTTCCACGCGGAGTCCCTGCCCCAGTCCGGGGAGGGGAAGCGGCGGAATGGACAGGCGTCCGTTGCCGCTTTTGGCTTTCTTCCCGGATGACGGCGTGTCCCCGGATGGTGCTTTGTAGATCTTCAGCCCTCCGGTGGGCTCGCCAGCGTCCGGCCGGATCAACGGCCGGAACGGGTCACGGGCAGGCGGGCCCGTGAAAACGATCTGCTCGGCGGCAAGGCCGGGGGTGTCCCGGGGTTCCTGGGCGATTTGCTCCGTAGCCGGATCCGCGGCGGAGCTTTCGGCTTTGGCCGCCGGTTTCTCCTGCGGGACCGGCCGGTTGAGGGTTTTCTTCACCGAGTATCCCACCGCCAGCACCAGCACCAGCGACAGCGCCACCAGGACGGGAATCTGTTTCTTGGCGTCTGATTGCATGGTCAGCATCCTCTCTCAGTTGGTCCCGCTGTTGCGGTTGCTAACGCCGACGTTTTTGGTCTGCTCGTTGTGCTTGCGGAACGTCCCCCGTCCGTCGTCCTGACCGTTGCTGGAGTCCTTCTCCTCCAGAATGAAGGCGGACAGGTTGAACGTGATCTCCAGCTTTCCGGAGACCTGGCCGCTGCCCGTGCGGGACATCGCCCCAGGGGTGATGTCGACGGAGTTGACCGTCAGGATCTTCGGGAAAGTGGTCAGCCGGTTGAGGAAGCTGAGCGCGTCGGCGTACGAACCCTCGCACTTCACCTCGATGCGCTGCACCTGGTAGGGCGGAGGGGTCTCCTTCTCGGCTTCGGCCCCGTTCTTGCCTTCCTCTCCCTCCTGGGAGCTCTTGCGCTGGGGCCGTGGCTGATCCGGGATGGGCCGCACGCCAGACACCCTCAGATTGACCGACTCGCCGAGCTCCTCCAGCTGCTTCAGCAGGGTGGGGATGTAGGAGCGCGGTGTGGCGCTCTTCTCCAGGTGCCGCAGCTCGTCCAGAGCCTGATAGTAGTTGCGCTCGGAGGCTTCCAGCAGGCGGGCGAACTGCCGCCCGTCCTCGACCTGAGCCTGCTTCTCGGCCAGTTCGGCACGAACGGAGCTGATCTGGCTCATCCCGACGACCACCACGGCGATGCACAGCAACAGCGCCACCACGGAGCCGCCTGCCAGCAGCATCAGAGAGCCGCGGCTGGGCTCAAGTCTTCTTCTGGGTCTCATTGGTCTCCCCCTGGGCGGTGTTCACGGGCCGGGGCGGCCGGCCGTCAAAGAAGGCGGGAACGTCCTTCAGGCCCGTGGCCACCTCGAACTCGATGACGGGTGTAGCTCCCTGCGTGCCGGGCCGGGTGTAGCTGAGCTCCACGCTCTCGATGGCGGCGCCGTAGCTGTTCAGTCGGAGCATGGTCTCGCCGACCAGTTGCTGGTTCATCGTCACGCCGGAAATGCTGACCTTGGCCGAGGGCGGCGGCCCGGAATCCGCTGTGGCGGACGTGGCCACCTGCTGCGTGGAGACGCGGGTCAGCCATGCCTGCTGGGGCAGGCAGTGCGCGACGATCTGCAGGTAGTTGTACCACTTCAGTGTGTGCTCCCGGGCGCTGCTGTATAGCTGGATCTTCGGCTTCAGCTCCCGGGTCCGGGCTTCAATGAACTTGATCTTGTCCACTTTGGGCTGGAGCTTGACCAGCTCCTCGTTCATTTCGTTCACGTCCGCCTTGATCCTGAACCACTGAGCGCTGAGCATCGTGAACAGGAGGATTGCGGCCATGAACAGCCCGCTCATCAGAAAGAACAGACGCCGGATGGTGCGCTCCAGACGCGCCTTCTCTTCCCGTTTCTGTGCGATCAGGTTGATGTTGGGCATTGGTCCTGATTCCGATTCCTGGCCCGTGGGGCGGCGGGTCTGGCCGCTCGTCGGGCCTGTGTTCCGGACACTCCTATGCGGCCCGCGCCAGGCTGGCCGGCTGTTCGCTCTTCAACGCCAGACCGGCCGCCACTGCGAACAGCGGCCCCTCCGACCGGGCCTCCTCCTCCGTCAGGCAGCCGCGGCCGATGATCCCGTCCGTGAAGACGTTGAACAGGCTGGCGCGCAGATTCAGCTTGGCGGAGATGTACTCCGGCAGACCCGCCAGACGGCTGGTGCCGCCAGTCAGCAGCAGACGGCTCACCACGGCCTGCGGGGTTCCCTCCGGAAACTGTGACTGATAGTAGTGGAGCGAGCGCCGGATCTCTCGGAGCAGCTCGTCCAGCTGAGGCTGAAGCGCCCGCGCTGTGCGGATGATGCTCTCATCGGGCGGGCCATCCCCGCTGTCCAGCATCGGACCGATGCGTACCCGGCGTTTCAGGCTCTCGGATTCCTCGTCGGAAGCTCCGGTCTGAGACTTGATCGCCTGCGTCAGGCTGGCGCCTGCGATGGGGATGCTGCGGGTTAGCGCGAACTGCCCTCCGGAGACGATGTTCAGATCCGTGTGACCCGCGCCCATGTCCACCAAGGCAACCGACTCGTTGCGCAGTGTGGGATCGTTGGAGAACTCCACCAACGAGCGCATGAGCGCGAACGCCTCCACATCCACCACCAGCGGCTCCAGACCCACCTCCTCCAGAACGGCCACTCTGGATTCCACAAGGTCGGTGGGGGCGGCCACCAGCATGATCTGCATCTGGCCGTCGTCGCTGTCTGTGTCCAGGATCTCGAACTCCACCAGACTGTCGTCTATGCCGGTGGAGATATATTTCGCGGCTTCGAACCGAATGGACTTGCGCAGGACCGCTTCAGACATTCTGGGGACCTGCACGTGCCGCACCAGGACCTGTGAGCCTGAGACGGCCGCCACAGCCCCCCGGGCGTGGATCTCCGCCCCGCGCAGCGCGTTGCGGATGGCGGCGGCGACGGCGGCGACGTCGGTGATCATCCCGTCGTGGCAGGTCTCGGGCGGGGTGGGCTGCAGAACGGCTCGCGCCGCCTGCCAGCCGCCCCCCGGAGCGGCCTCGATCTCCATGATCTTGATGACGCTGCTGCCGATGTCTATGCCGATGACGCGGTCCTTGCCGAACAGGTGCGGAAGTGCCACTGCGTTCTCTCCTGTGCCGTGTCCCCGGGACCGCGACAGGGCCACCATCCGCGCTGCCCCGGGGGTAGGACGCCCTTTGCGGGCGGGACTCAGCCATAAAGAGTATCGGAAGGGCAGAGGATAACTTGAGGCCGCAAAGCGCTCCAGCGCGCAGTTTGCTCGTTTTGGACGCCTGCTGCCGGGAGGGTTACGGAAACCTTCCGGTCCTGCTGACGTCTTGTAAATTGGTAAAGCGGCGGGGTCCTGACGCGGCGTGTGGTATAATATTACTTGCCGGAACGGCCGCTGGACCGCTTCCGGACGCTTCTTTCTCCTCGTGGGGGCGAAAGGTCTCGACAGGGAGCTTTGAAGCGCGGTTTGCGAGCCGAGGCGCCGCTGGCCTCGTAAAAAGCGGCAAAACAATAAACGCGAACAGCAACTACAGCTACGCGCTCGCTGCCTAATCTGATTTAGGCAAGCGTGAAAGCTGCTCTTATGTAGCAGCCGTCCGCCCGTTCCCTGCCGGCGGGGGCGGTGCCGGGCGTGGACTTGACCGGCTTGCTCCGGAGGGGCGCCTGCCGCCTTCGGAGGACTTGTATCGGTGGGCTGGCCGCGGAGCAGTCCCGTCTGCGGGATAAGCTCCGGGCGAGAAAAGAAACGCAGACTACGCTCGTAGACGGCCGCGCGGTCGGCTTTCTGGACCCGGGTTCGATTCCCGGCGCCTCCACCATATTCCTGACGTTTTCCCTCTGCCGGGGCCTCCGCGACCTGGTCTTGCTGCGTTGGTTGGTCCGGGACGTGGTCTCGTGCCTGGCTGCGATTACCGGGCAGGCGGGCAAGCACTTGGCCGCCAGGGGACTTTCCGGCCGAAGACGCGCATCGAGAGCCGATTTGCTATCTCTGCCTCTTTCTGTCTCCTGCAGGGCAGTTGTATTCCCCTCCAGCACACGCTCCTGTGAGATTCTGGTGTCATTTCGCATCTGTTCCGTGTATCGCCCTCGGCAACATGGATGTCATCAGACGACATCTGAACGCCATTGTGTTTGGTGCGGTCGAGCCGGGGCTGGGCACGTAGGCGAATTTCCAATCCTCCAAGAGCGAGATGAGCTGGCAACAGTGTTTCCAGCCCGCGTCGTCTCCGGCAAACTGAACCGATCGGCTCGTGGATTCGAAGCCCGGGCGTGTCGCTGAAGACGGACACGTTTGCTTTGCAGGGCGCAACTGCGCTTGACTGTTCCCCCTTGGTACGCGGTCCATTTCTGGCATATACCATGGCGGAAATACATTTCCGAACCGGGAGGTTTTCGGTCGTGCCTGGCAATAGGGATCAAGCGGGGTGGACCCCGCGAATGGTCGTTTTCTTCCTTGCCCTTGCCGTCATCTTCGGGGGCGCGCCGCCTGCAGCGGGCGACCGCAGCTCGCGGTTCGATCCAGGCGTGGAACAGGCTGAGTCCCGAACCCAGTCTCGTCGGGCGTCGAGAGAGGCCCAAGTCGCCGGAATGGCTCGCGCCGGGGACTTGTCCTCAGCGGAGCCAGTGAGGCGTCGAGGCGAGGCCTTGCAGAACCGGGCAGGTGCCTTCCTTGGCCTTCAAATTAAGGACGCGCCGGAAGGCGGGAGAGGTGCGCTGGTTGTGGCGGTGATGCCGGGAGCGCCGGGCGAGGAGGCAGGCATCAGAGCGGGGGATCTGATCGTCTCACTTGCAGGGACGCCTGTAACGGGATCCGAGCAGTTCGTCCGGGCAGCCTTGGCTCTTCAGGTGGGAGAATCTTATCCGCTGGAGGTCTTGCGGCAGGGCCAGAAACTGACCTTTACCGTCCGTCCTGTCGCCCGTCCATCGCGCTTCGATGTTCCTGCATCCGGTGAGGGCGGCGCGCCACAGCGTCCAGCGCCGCCGCAGCGAAGCGGGCCGCTGGACATCAATGTCCTCCGGTACGCTCTTATTGATCCCGCCACTGGCGAGGTAACCTTCATCGGCCGCCATGACCCACAGGTGGCCACCGGGCCCATTCCCTACGCCGACCTCCTGAAAGAGGCCCTGGAGTGTCCTTATCCTTCCTTTTCTTTGGAGCCCACTCCGCAGTCGGAGCAGGAGTTCCAGCAGGCGGCTCTAAAGGTGGGCGAGGACATTCGGAAGATGCATTCTTCCCCGTCCTACGCCGACCAGTGGACGCGCAAGGTGGCCGATCTGCTGCTGAACGATCCGTCTCTGCAGGCTGACAGAAAGCGTCTCTTCGACAACGTGGCGCGGGTGATGGGCATCAGTGGCAGCGAGCTCAAGAGGTTGCATGACGCTGCGACCGGCAAGCTGAACATTCCCGATACCGAGGTCATGAGCCTTGCCAGCAAGATGCTTCTCGGCCTGGGCTACACCCGTGCGGGAAGGGCTCTGGGGGTGCTGTCTGCCGGGGGAACGCCCGAGGAGCTGCTCTTCCGCATGTGCGATGAGCTGGGACTGCGGGAGCAGTATCTGGATCTGCTTTCGCGGGAGCTGGATCCGCAGACCACGCGCAACGAGGGGATCATTCTGGCCATTTCGGAGGTCTGCCGGAGCTTCGGCGCGTCCGAGCCGCGCATGCAGGAGATCATTTCCGGCATCCGGGCCGGTCAGCGGTCCGCGGACGACCTCATTGACTACATGGGCAGCCTGATTTCGGAGTCCATCTCTAGCCGCTACGGGGCCGCCATGCTGAATGGCCTCGTTCTGGGGCCGGAGATTCTGTCCCGGATTTACGGCCTCGCCTCTCCCCGGGTGGAACTGGTCTTCAAGGACGTTCCTTCCGACTCCCTTTTGGGCGAAATCCTCTTCCGCGCGGATTATGCGCTCAAGAGCATCAGCTCCTTCCCGGATCTCAGGGAGCAGTTCCCGGGCCACCTCACGTCGCAGGAGTTCCTCTGGAAGCGTGAGGATGCTTCTGGCTACAGCGTGCCCGCATCCGGCGGGGCGATGATGGGTTGCACGCTTATTCCGGCGGAAGTGCGGCTGAGGGTCTCGCAGGACGGTTCCGTGGTGGAGTTCGGTCAGTCGAGCGTCCGGGTGGACGGCTGGCTGGGGCGCATCTACGGGCCGGATGATGGCCGTCTCTCCGGATTCCTGAAGGATGCCGCCGCCGGGTATGGCCGGTTCCTTACCGAGAACTACTCTTCTTATGCGCGTGTCTGCCCGGAGCTGCACAGCCTGTCTGAGGCCGCCAAGGTCATCGCGCTTGCGCGCTCCATCCGCCAGTCGGGCCGCACCGTCACCGTTCGCGGGGCGACTGGCCGCAGAGCCTCTCTGCCGCGGGAGACCCACGGGTTCTGGAGCGCGGTGTTCCACGTGACCGGGGACGGCGGGTCGCTGACGTTCATACAGGAAGGCGGTACGGATTTCTCGCGCCGGTCGGGAGATTCCTGGGTCAGGGTGCAGACCGACGCCGCCGTTGTCTCGGACGTGATGCGCCAGTTGGCCGCCAGCGCGGCCTTCGCAGAGACAGCGTTGAAGGAGGCAGTGGCGGGAGATCTTGAAGCTGCCCGCGATCTGGCCGAGCGCAGCGCCAAAGCGATGACAGGCGAGCTGGACCTGACAGCCTTGCCGTCGCTGGAGATCGCGCCCGAGCCGCAAATCGTCGCCTCTTACGGGATGGCCAGCGCCTCGCTGATCGAGCAGACCCACCGGGTTCTGGACGAGCTGACGCAGGCCGAAGGTGAGCTGGCCCGGGCGCAGGCGGTAGCTTCGTCCTCGCCGGATGAGGCGGAGCGGATCCGGAAGGAGTCCGAGGCAAAGCGGGATGAGGCAGTGCAGAAGTTTCAGAAGCTGCTGGCGGCGGCGGGAGTGCTTCGCTCCGACCCGCGCCAGGCGTCTTCGGTGGCAGTTACCTTGTCCAGCCTGAGCGCGGGCGTGGCCCCGCTCCGGCCACCCGTGGGCGCCCCGGGCTCCGCCACGCCTGGCCCGGGAGCCGGGTCCGGCGGATCCCGCCCTTCGCCGTCCACGCCGGAAGAATGGAGGGAGCGGGTCGCCCTGTGGAAACAGGAACTCAATGAGACGGAAAGGCAGATCGAAGCCACCCGGCAGGCGCTGCTGCGGTTGACCTCGGCCATACAGGACAATGCCAAGCTGTTCGAGGAGTGGGAGCGCTCCTCTGATGAGGCGTTCACCCGCAGTGTGGAAATGGCCGCCGATCTGGCGATGGACTTCGGGATCTCCGGGCTCTCGGACCGCTACGAGACCATCTACGATCTGGCGAAGAAGCTCCCGGATCCTCCGCAGGAGCTGCTGGAGAAGTACCGGCACATGGTGACGCTGATCCAGCGCCTGAAGGAGTCCAAGGCGCTCCGCGACGCAAGTTCGCTGATGGAGCGCGAGAATCAGTCGCTGGGAGAGACTCTGGAAACCATCCGGGACGGGATTGGCCAGATCGTGGGCATCCTGAATCTGGACAAGACGGTTCCCGGGGCAGCGTGGAAGTTCGGCAGCCTGTTCTGGGATAACGTCTACAATCTCGCAGAGCTCTACCATACCTGGAAGAATATTACCGCCCTGGAACGCACGAACGAGCAGTTCGCGGAGGCTGTCCGAAAGCTGTCCGAGCGGATGAGGGACCTGCAGACGCGCTCACGCGATCTGCGCCGCCAGATTGAGGAAGGCGAGCGGGCTTCCGGTTCCGTGCAATGACATCCCTTTCGTCCCGGGTTTGACTCTGGAGGCCGCCCCGTCGGGCGGCCTCCTACTGCTTGGGGCTTGGCGAGATGGGAACGCACTGTGCCAGTGACTTGTTCGCTCTTTGCCCCACCTGCGCCGGTCTCGGGCAACCGAGCCGGCTCTTGCCACTGTCTGGTTCCCGGCTTCGAGCAGGTGGGCAAGTGGCCGGACCCACCTGCTCGATTTTCGCATCAGTTGTCCACCACACTGGCAGAGTGGCAGACCCGTGGTCGACTTTCAGTCTGCTTTTTGTTAAAGTTGCTATTCGTGGCGTGTGCGCGGGCGGACGAATGGCTACGCTGATGCCGGATTCCATTTCGGCGATGTGAATTTCATCAAGCAAGTGAGGTGTGTTACCGTGACCCCAGTCAAGGCGATCGTGTTTCCCGAGCCTAACAGAGCCGAGATCCAGCACTATGACCTTCCTGAGCTTCGCCCCGGCGAGATGCTGGTCCGCACGGAGTTCTCGGGAGTCAGCCAGGGGACCGAAACGTGGGCCTTTACCGGTCGGCGCCCGGAAATCCAATTCCCTACCGTCCCCGGCTATCAGGCCGTAGGAACTATAGAGGAAGTAGGGGCGGATATCAGCGGGTTTGAACCGGGTCAGCGAGTGTTTTTCCAGAGGAGCAGGCTACCGGAACTGTTTCCGCCTACCTGGATGGGTTCGCATGTGAGCCGCGCGATCGTGACCCCCGATGTTGCCCTGGTCGTTCCTGAGAAGGTTAGCTCCGAGGCGGCGGCGCTTTCTGCTTTAAGCGCTGTGAGCTATCGGGGCATCAAAATGCTCGAAATCGGAATAGGCGACCTGGTTGTGGTAATAGGTCAGGGACTTATTGGTCAGGGCAGCGCGCAGCTTGCAAGACTCAGGGGGGCTACCGTCATTGCAACGGATTTGAGCGAAACCCGATTGGATCTGAGCAGACGCTGCAGCGCGGACATTGCAATAAATCCGCAAAAAGAGGACCTGACACGGCTGGTCCGTTCAATCAAGCCGGAGGGAGCGGACGTCATCATTGAGACGACCGGACGCTCCGACGTGTTCGCGCTTTGTATTGACCTGCTTGGAATTCTTGGGCAAATACTGCTGCAGGGCTGGTATCCCGACCCGATTAGTTTCGATTTCCACACGACCCACCTGAAAAGACCCACAATCGCCGTCACCTGCGGATACGATCTGGAGGCGATCAGGACGTGCCTGGATCTTATGAGCTACGGCAAGTTGGACTTTGATGGTCTCATCACCCACGAAGTCCCCTGCGACGAAGCTCCGAAAATGTATCCGAGATTTGCCGCTGGAGACTCGCAGATCTTGGGCACAGTCTTCAATTGGAGGGAATCTGAGTGAGAGCGCTAGTTGTGCCCCAAAAAGGGAAACTTGAGGTTCGCGACATACCCGAGCCCCGGCTGGGGCCGTATGACGCAAGGGTTCGCATTGAGGTCTGCGGGATATGCAATAGCACTGACCTCAAACTTATCGACGGCACCATGTTCTGGGCGCCGCCGTTTCCGTTCGTGCTGGGACACGAGTCCGTCGGCGAGGTGGTCGAAGTCGGCCCGAGAGTGCGCAAGTTCAAGGTGGGTGACAGGGTAACTCGCCCCTGCGCATTCGTTCCCGGTTCCGTGCCGGAACTGAACCTGGCCGTCGGCGGATTTGCCGAATACGGAGTGCTGCGCGACGGGTTTGCGATGGCCGAGGACGGCGATTCTTCGTTGATGGACGACTACAACGTGCTTCGTCAGAATGTAGTGCCTCAGGGGATTGAACCCATTCAGGCGGCCCTTGCAATAACCCTCGCGGAAACGGCCAGTGTGCTTAACCGTCTTCCGAACGTTCGAGGCAAGACTGTTGTGGTTGCGGGCACAGGAGCCGTCGGGCTTGCGTTCGGCCTGTGGATCAAGCTCGCAGGCGGAAGCGTGATCACCCTCGGCCGGCGAAAGGAGCGCCTTGAACTTGCGCTCAAGCTGGGGGCAGACCATGTAGTGGATACTACGCGAAGCGGCTGGACCGAGCAAATCGTACAGCTTACCAACGGAGGGGCTGACGGAGCGATCGAGGCCACCGGCGATGCCGATCTTGCGGCCAGGCTGCTCGACGTGCTCAAACCGGGTGCATTCGCCTCTGCCTATGGGGTGCCTCCGACTGGGACTAGCTATCCCGAGGGCTGGGTGCCGTCGGATGTCCGGGAACAAGAAAGCTATGACTGGGTATGCGACCTCATCATTCGCGGCTGGATAGACCCCGGCAAGTTCATTACCCATACCTGGACACTTGACCAGGCGCAAGAGGCATTTCGCCTGGTAGCCGGGGGCGAAGTGTTGAAGGGGTTTGTCAAGCTGTCGGTCTAGGAATCCGAGTCGCCGACTGGCGGGATTGACTTGCGCAGCCACGCGAAGGATTGTTATGTCACGAAAGATGCTGCTGTGTGGGCTGGCGCTTCTGTCTTTCTGTGCGGTGGTTTGCGGTGCCGCCGTAAGCGCCGTCCCCGCGGATGAGGGACCTGCAGACGCGCTCACGCGATCTGTGTCGCCAGATTGAGGAAGGCGAGCGGGCTTCTGGTTCCGTGCAATGACATCCCTTTCGTCCCGGGTCTGACTCTGGAGGCCGCCCCGTCGGGCGGCCTCCTGCTGCTTGGGGCTTGGCGAGATGGGAACGCACTGTGCCAGTGACTTGTTCGCTCTTTGCCCCACCTGCGCCGGTCGAGTGGCGCGCCGCTGGCGCGCGTATCGAGACCAGACGCTGCGGCGGTATGGTTTCGACTCGCCCGGCTTGGCCGGACCGCTCAACCACCGCAGTGAGCGGACGCGTGGTGACAACGGACCGCCCGCTAGCTCTGCCTTCCGAAGGACGTCAGACGCGCGCCGCAGTAGCATTTACTGACATCCCCTTGCCTAAAGTGCTCGCAATTGCCGGGTCCGGACGGAGGATTATGTTGCCGTGGATATCTCCCGCCTGCTTGCGATTTACAGGGACGGACTGCTTCAAGACACCATTCCGTTCTGGTCCCGGCATAGTCCGGACTATGAGTATGGTGGGTTCCTGACCTTTCTGGACAGGGACGGCAGCCTTTACGGTCCGGAGAAGCCTGTCTGGCTGCAGGGGCGGATCGCCTGGGTGTACTCCACCCTCTACAACCGGGTGGAGAAGCGTCGGGAGTGGCTGGAGCTGGCGCGCCACGCCGTGGATTTCCTGCTGAAGTACTGCTTCGATGCGGACGGCCGGATGTTCTTTCTGATGACGCGCGATGGGCGCCCGCTCCGGAGAAGGCGCTACGTCTTCTCCGAGGTGTTCGCCTCGATGGGCCTTGCGGAATACGCGAAGGCAAGCGGCGAAGACCGCTACCGCGCCAGGGCTGCCGAGGTCTTCGATCTGCTCCTGCGCTATCACCGGACGCCAGGACTGCTGGAGCCGAAGGTCAATCCTCAGGTGCAGCCCTCCATCGGCCACACGATGCCGATGATCCTGCTCTGCTGCACCCAGACGCTTCGCGCAGTGGATGACCGCCCCATCTACCGGGAAGTGGCGGATGAATCCATTGAGCTCATCTTCTCGAAGTTTTGCAAACCGGAGCTTCGCGCCGTTCTGGAGATGGTGGCCCCGGACGGTTCCATCATGGACACGCCGGACGGGCGCACCATCCTGCCCGGTCATGCCATCGAGAGCGCCTGGTTCCTGATGGAGGAGGGACGCCTGCGGGGAGATGCGGAGCTTTCAAGGCAGGCCATTCCTTTGCTGGAATGGTCGCTGGAGCGCGGTTGGGATGAAGAATACGGCGGGCTGCTGTATTACGTGGATCTCAGAGGGCTTCCCCGCCCCGAATATCAGTGGGACATGAAGCTCTGGTGGCCGCATACGGAGGCTTTGTACGCCACACTGCTCGCCTGGCATCTGACCGGCGACAAGCGATGGGCGGACTGGCATATACGCTTACACGCATATACTTATTCCCATTTCCCCGATCCGCCATACGGGGAGTGGTTCGGCTATCTTCATCGGGACGGGACCCTTGCCAACCGTTGCAAGGGCAACTGCTGGAAGGGTCCCTACCATCTTGCGCGGATGCAGCTGAACTGCTGGAAGCTGCTGGAGGAAGCCACGGGGCACTCCGGCATGCCGCGCCGTTGAAAAGTGCCTCAGGCGTCCTTTTGGTCCTGCAGGTGCTGGCCCACCCGCCGGTCCTTTTTCAGGATGTGGTCCATCAACCAGTCGCTCACCGTGCGCTGAAGTTGAATGGAAAGGACGGGGCCGGAGCCTTCGCGCTCATACTGAGCGGCCAGCTTCTGGAATGTCGCCATGAAAGCCTGGTGTTCGCTTTGATGGCGCCAGGTATCCGGGTATCCGGCCGAGGCCATCATAGCTTCTTCCGCCTTGAAGTGCTTAACCACGTAATCGGCCAGAAAGTTCAGGAGCGGTCCTACCTCCTCCCTGCCCTTGCCGGCCTTCATCGCATTGAAGAGGTTGTTGGCGGCATCGAACAGCTTCTTGTGCTGGTCATCGATGGTGGGGTTCCCCACGCTGCAATCCTTTGTCCATACGAGGCTCATCGCTCTGCTATCTTTCCTCCCTGCCAAGGGGATTCGCCGCGCGCCGTCCCGGCTATCGCGGACTTCATGGTAATCATTCCGTACCAGCGCCGCTGGCTTATACAGTCTTCCTTCTGCTCGGCTGCGCCTGGTCCAGTCTCTGCGTGCCCGTGTTCGCTGGAATCCGCTACAATGCCCTTCGGTGACCACTTGATTCGTTGAGAGTAATGAACACCAACGCGCTCAGACTTCTGGAATACGGCAGGGTGCTGGAACAGCTGGCGGAGCGTTGCTCCACAGGGATGGGCATGCGCCGCGCGCTGGATCTGGCACCATCTGCCGATTTTCAGGAGATCGAGCGGTGGCAGCAAGAGACCGCCGAGGGTCGCAAACTGCTGGAATCTTTCGGCGGCATGCCACTGGGAGGAGCCCGGGATCTGATGCCGCATCTGGAGAAAGCTCTGCTGGCCGGATCCCTGAACGGGCGAGAGCTTCTGGACGTCCACGACACAGCTGCCGCCGCGGAGCGACTGCGCGCTTTCTTCAAGAAACAGACCTCTGCCTGCCCTCTTCTGGCGGGTCTGGCAGACGGCCTGGAGGGCGTGCCGGACCTCAGAAAAGCAATCGCCGACGCCATTGACGACGCCGGAGAGGTGCGGGACAGCGCCAGCCCGGAACTCGGCAAACTCCGGCGGGATATCCGCACCGTCACCGGGCGCATTCAAGAGAAGCTGAATAGCCTGATTTCCTCTTCCTCTCTGCGTGATGCGCTGCAGGACCCGGTGATCGTCACACGGCAGGGGCGGTGGTGCCTGCCCGTGCGCTCGGATCATCGCTCCGCCGTTCCGGGAATCGTCCATGACGCCAGCGCAAGCGGGGCTACTCTGTTCATTGAACCGCAGGCGGTGGTGGATCTTGCCAACCGGCTTCGCGAACTGGAAGCGGCCGAGCGAGAGGAGGTGGAGCGCATCCTGCGTCAGCTTACCACGAAGGTCGCGGTGCGCGCGGAAGAGTTGCGGCGGACGTGTGTGACGCTGGGACACCTGGACCTGGTCAATGCAAAGGCGCTGCTGGCCGAGTCGCAGCGAGCGGTCCAGCCGGAGCTTCGCCGGTCGCCGATGCTGAAGTTCACGGCAGCGCGTCATCCTCTGCTGAAAGGCGAGGTTGTCCCCATTGACGTGCGGCTGGGGGTGGATTTCCGGGGGCTGCTCATCACCGGACCCAACACGGGAGGAAAGACGGTCACTCTGAAGACGGTGGGATTGCTGGTGCTGATGACCCAGTCGGGACTGCAGATCCCTGCGGCACACGGCAGTGAGTGTGGCGTCTTCTCGGACGTGTTCGCGGATATCGGAGATGAGCAGAGCATCGAGCAGTCGCTCTCCACGTTCTCCGGGCACATCCGCAACATCGTCAGCACTCTGCGGGACATACGGCCCGGCGGGCTCGCCCTCTTTGACGAGATCGGCGCGGGCACTGATCCCGCCGAGGGAGCAGCGCTGGCCTGTGCCGTTCTGGAGCATCTTGCCGCGCGCGGGATCTGTATTGTGGCCACCACGCACTATGGTGAGCTGAAACGCTTCGCCTTCACGCATCCGCAGTTCGAGAACGCTTCGGTGGAGTTCGATCGTGAGACGCTGAAGCCCACTTACCGCCTGCTGATCGGCGTCCCTGGCGCGAGCCACGCTTTGCATATCGCCGCCCGGCTGGGCATGCCAAAAGAGGTCATCCGCTCGGCAGAGCGGGCGCTGGAGGGTCAGGCTCAGGAGACGGATAACCTGATCCGTCAGGTGGAGGCGCTCCGCGCGCAGGCGATGGAGCAGGAGCGTCTGGCGGAGCAGGCCCGCAAAGAAGCTGAACAGCTTCGTGCAATCTACGAGCAGAATCTGGAGCGGCTGAATGAAGCCCGACGGCAGGTGCGGGACGAGGTTCAGAGCGAGGCTCGCCGTGTCATTGACGATCTCCAGCGGCAGCTGGAGCAGGTTCTCAGAGAGCTTCGGACCCAGAAACGGCACTCGCAGCACACCGAGGGTCTCTCCAACAAGGCGAAGAAGCTCATCCGCAGGATGGAGACCGCCGCCGAGCGTGCGGCCCCTGCTCCGACGCCGGAGGCTCCGCCCGCACAGCAGCAGGACAGACTGCGCAAAGGAGAGCGCGTCCGGATGACCGGTGTTGGGGCGGTGGGGGTGATGCTGGAGGACGCAACGGATACCGAGGCTCTGGTCGCATTCGGGAACGTGGAGGCCAGGGTCTCCCCTCATCGTTTGGAGCGCGTGGAGCCGGGGGAGGCATCAGGCCCGGGTCCGGCGGATCTTCGGACGGGCAGGCTGCAGTTGCAGAAGGCGTCGAGCGTGTCACCGGAGATCATGCTGCGTGGACAACGGGTTGAAGAGGCCCTGGAGGCACTGGACCGCTATCTGGACGATGCTTGCCTTGCCGGGCTGGAGCGGGTGCGGGTGATCCACGGGAAAGGGACCGGCGCGATGCGCCGGGCCGTCTGGGAGTTCATGCGCCGCCATCCCGCGGTGGCCTCCATGGAGCTGGCCGATGCGCACGAAGGTGGAGAGGGCGCAACCATCGTCCGGCTGAAGTGAGGCCGGGCAGCCGGCCGCGCTGGAGGGAGCAAGACAGTGACGACTGCATTTGTGATGCTGAACGTGAAGCGGGGCTGCGTGTCCAGCACCGCTGAGGAGCTGCTGAAGGTGAAGGGGGTCACGGAGGTGTATTCCGTGACGGGCGAGTTCGACCTGATCGCCGTGGTCCGTGTGCGCAACCCGGAGGAGGTGGCGGACGTCGTGACCGAGCATCTGCACAGGATAGACGGCATCTTGAAGTCGGACACACACGTGGCGTTCCGCCACTACAGCGAGCACGACCTGGAGGCGGCCTTCAGCCTGGGCGCCGAAGGGTGATCTCGAGCGGTTTTCGCCGCCGGAGGCTCTCCGGCAGGCACTGACGACGCGACCACAGTTGATAGAACGGGAGACTACACGGCATGGGTGATGCCAGCATCGGCCTGATCGGCCTGGCGGTGATGGGCGAGAACCTGGTGCTCAATATGAGCGACCACGGGTTCAAGGTGGCGGTCTATAACCGGACCGTGAGCAAGGTGGACGATTTCCTGACCAACCGGGCGCGGGGGCGGGACATTGTGGGGGCCCACAGCCTGGAGGAGTTCGTGGGGCTGCTTGCCAGGCCGCGCAAAGTGATGCTGATGGTGAAGGCCGGACAGGCGGTGGACGACTTTATTGAGATGCTCGTTCCGCTGCTTGAGCCGGGAGACATCATCATCGATGGGGGGAATTCCTTCTTCAAGGACACAATTCGCCGGACCCGGGAGCTGGAGGCTAAAGGGCTTCTTTACATTGGGACAGGGGTCTCCGGTGGCGAGGAGGGCGCTCGCCACGGGCCAAGCATCATGCCGGGCGGGTCGGCGGAGGCCTGGCCTCACGTGAAACCCATTCTGCAGGCCATTGCGGCCAAGGTGGCGGACGGTTCCCCCTGCTGCGACTGGGTTGGCCCCGACGGCGCAGGGCACTTCGTCAAGATGGTGCACAACGGCATCGAGTACGGGGATATGCAGCTCATCTCCGAGGCCTATTTCATTATGTCCACCGCGCTCGGCATGTCGGCTGAGGAGTTGCACCAGACGTTTTCACGCTGGAACGAGGGGGATCTGGACAGCTACCTGATAGACATCACAGCGCGCATTTTTGCGAAGAAAGATCCCGAAACGGGCAAGCCTCTGGTGGATGTGATCCTGGACACGGCCGGTCAGAAGGGGACAGGCAAGTGGACCTCGCAGATCGCCCTGGATCTGGGCATATCCACGCCCACCATTACGGAAGCGGTCTTCGCCCGGTGCATCTCCGCCATCAAGGAGGAGCGTGTGGCTGCGTCGCGGGTGCTCAGCGGTCCGCAGGCAAGCTATACAGGTGACAGGAAGGCATTCATAGACGCCATCCGGGACGCCCTGTATGCCTCGAAGATCTGCTCATACGCTCAGGGCTTCGCGCTGATGCGGGAGGCTTCAAAGGAGTATGGCTGGAATCTGAACTTCGGGCAGATCGCCCTGATGTGGCGGGAAGGTTGCATCATCAGGGCGCGCTTCCTGGAGCGTATCAAGGAGGCGTTCGATGCCGAGCCGGAGCTGGCGAACCTGCTGCTTGCTCCCTATTTCCGGGACGCCGTCCAGTCGGCGCAGGACAACTGGCGCAAGGTGATTGCCGAGGCGGTGAAAATGGGCATCCCCGTGCCCGCCTTCAGCTCCGCCATCTGCTATTTCGACAGCTACCGGCGGGAGAGGCTGCCGGCCAATCTCATCCAGGCGCAGCGCGACTTCTTCGGTGCGCACACTTATGAGCGCGTGGACCGCGAGGGAGTCTTCCACACGGACTGGCTGGCGGAGGACTGAATCCGGCCTTGCCCTCAAGGCGCAAGGCAAGCTTGCGGGCGTTAGGACACTCTCCGGGCCGCCCCACGAGGGCGGCCCGTTTTCCGCCGGGGCGGTTGAGCCTTGCGCCGGACGTGTCGGAACCACGTGCATCAACCGGCGTGGTCTCGATACGCGCGGGCAGAGCCGCTCTGTTCTAAAGCCGTAAGGAACACAGGCGCAAAAGAAGGCAAGGACGCTTGCCTTCTCGGCCGTCCGGCGCTCACAGGTATCCTGGGCGCAGCGTGCTAGATATCAGAGCTGTGCTTGGCGATCTGCGTGGCGGCCTCTGCGCTGCCGTACAGGGCCGACGAATAGGTCTTGCCGACTCCCGGGGACGCAGCCGGCAGGTTCTCCCAGGCCGACTCAAATCCCTCCCACGCTCTGCGCAGGATGCGCAGGTGCTCCTTCTCCCCGAACAGCGCCACTGCCCCTGCCAATGCCTTCAGTGTGACGCCCGGTTGCCCCATATGGGGGCTGGCCGGGCAACTCGTATAACGCCATCCCCGCTTCTGGTCCCGCCAGAGGTCCTCGTTCATATGGTCAATGCCCCGCCGCACCGCGGGGGGGATCCGTTCGTCCCCTGAAAGCTGGTGATAGCGCATCAGGGCGTTCAGCCGGATGCTTGTGATGAACCCTGCCTCGCCGACGTGACGGCGCCTGATGCAATCGCAGTGTCCCCCGAAAAGCTCCTGCAACCAGCCTCCACAGTGCGGATCCTGCTCCTCCAGTGCATCCTCAGCGAGAATCCGCATAGCGTTCAGATACCGCGAATCCAGCTCCAGTTCATGGACGGCGGCCAGCGCCAGCATGGTCCAGCCAAGCTCGCGCCCAGCGCATGGACGCCCTGTGAAGCAAAGTCTGCGATCCTCCACAAGCCGGGCCAGGTTTTCGCCAATGCGCTCCAGAGTCTCGCGGATCCAGGGGTCGCCGGTCAGGAAGTGGCACCAGGCCATCCCCTGTGCAAACATATGCCCCACGTTGTACGGGTCCAGGCACAGGTATGGCTTGCCGGTGGCATCCGGGGTGAACACCTGGAAAGCCTCCCGCACCCGCTCCACAGTGTGGAAGCCGCCCACGTGCCCCACGCAGTGCGCGTGCATCATACCGGGGCGGATGGGGTAGTTGTCGATGATGGAGCGGTTGGTGTAGGAAGCGCACACCTTGTCCAGAAAGTAGCGCCGCAGGTCGTCATTGACGTGATGGATGACATCCACCTCCGCCGTGTGCCGCGCGGCCGTCTGCCCGGCCAGCAGGTATCGTGGGTCTCCTGTGCGCGCAAACTGGAGCAGCAGCTGGCGGGATGTGTCGTATTCGTTGTTGCCCCAGTTGCACCCCCGCTCGCCGAACCAGTCTCCCCAGTTCATCGCACCGTAATCTCCACAGGCGTCTATCGCCGCCTGGAATCCTTCGAGCATCCTGCGCGCCATGCGGTCGTAGGACTCCAAGCCAGGGAAACCCTCTGGTGCCACGTCTCCCCAGACTCCCGTGGCAAGACTCTGCGCGGGATTCAATGCGGGGAAGAGAGGTGCGCACGCGTGTGCGGCCAGGGATGGGCCGTCCACGCTCGGGCTGAGCCAGATCTGCCACCGGCGCGCCTGTCCGCACCGCAGTCGGTAGCAGTTTCGCTCAAAAAGATAGTCATGCTTATACCACGGCTCCAGCTCGTCGAAAGTCCCTTCCTGAAAGGCGGGGAACAGGCCCAGAGACAGGGAGGCGGAGTCCGCCTCCAGCGACTTCGGCCACTGCTGCCAGAAGTCCCGTAGTGCCACCGTGACCACTCCGCCAGCGGTGGCGGCGGTGGCCCAGCCCGCAGCGCGGCAGCCCTGCTCTCCGGCAGGTTCGATGGTATAGGCTGAGTCGCCGTGCTGGAATAGCCGGCCAGGCGGCTGCCATGAGTGGGTTACTCCATCGTCCCCTCCAGCCGACATCTGGCTGACCGGCGATGGCGTCTGGATGGTCAGGCGCAGTTCGCGCAAAAGGGTGAGCGGACCGCTCTCGCTGTCCACCACGATGAGCGGCTCGAGCAGTATGCCGCCAAAGGCAGCGAACACCGACGCCCGCAGTTGAAACCCGAAGAGCCGCTTGCCGCTGGGCGATCGCAGCGAGCCACGCAGGAGCAACGTGCTTCTCAGGGGGCCGCAGGTCTCCAGCGCCGCAGAATCAGTTGCCGCCGTGAAGCGTTGTCCGTTTTCCGAACAAGCAGTCAGAGAGATCCGCACCCCGTTCACCAGCAGCCCCGACGTGTCGGCCTGAACATCGATCCCTGCGCTGCGGACGCGGGGCGGGGAGAGCTGAAGGATCTCCACAGGCGCTTCCGGCTTCGGAACTTCTGCTGGCGCATTACAGACAAGCTGGAAAGGCGCCGTTCCGTGTGCAGGGGGGTCGGCAGTGAAATCCAGCAGCAGCCAGCGGATGCTTCCGTCCGGCCAGCGGGCCAGCGGCTGAGTCTGAACCGGGACAGGCCGTCCCGATCTGTCCAGCAGGGCGAACTGCGCCTCGCTGGCCATCCCTTCCGGCAAGGGGATGCCTCCGGAGACCGGGCGTGCACCGGTCAGGTCGGTCAGGCTGGTGACGTTGACAGTAAGCGCTTCCATGGTCTTGTGTCCTTCGCCGGTTCGTTGCTCGTGTCCGGAGCACGGAGCCGGACGACTTCCGGCACACTTTTCCCCAGCCGCCTCCGGCGTCCCTTCAGCCGGGGTCAGAGAAGCCATCGGAGGTCGGTATTTCTACCTGACTTTTCGTAAAGTCCTTGCGTCGTCATATACTGTGCAGCATCATGGCGCTGCAATGACCGGTCCATCAAGTTGCGCATCGCCTCGCCAAGCCTTTGACCTTTGAAGGAGGGTGCGAAGCCACTCCGGCCGTAAGGCCTGGCGCATCGAGGGACTGGGCGGGTACTTGGGTCGTGATTGCTGAAGCGTCTGCCGCTGTGTCGGCACGGGAGGGAAGAGGAAGGAGGACTGCCATGAAACCCTCCGTGAGATTCGTGCTGGTTGTGCTTTGTGTAATGCTCTCTGCCCCCGCGACGGCGGGACTTGTTTCTTTTGACGTCCATCAGACGGATTTCGTGATGGGTGACTACTCGCAGGCGAACTCCGACTGGGGTCTGGTGAAAATCACGTACGATTGGAGCGCGGGGGAGCAACTGCAGTACTTCAATTTGGTAGTGGACGGCCGATGGGAGGTGCAGAACGCCCCTCTCTTCACAAGTTCGCTGAGCAGTTCCAGGAACATTAGCATCAACTTCAGTCTCGGTAATGTTGTCGGTTCCCCTGTGGAAAGGGTTCAGTGCCTTGCAACCGTGGGCACGGATTGGCTGATGAGTATGCCATCAGGGCCTCCCGCGGAAGTAAGCGTTAGCAAGTACGCTGTGACGGTCGGAGGCGTGGGCAATCCGGGTCCAATCTCTTCGGCCTCTTCCTGGACCGGCGGCAAGGTGGCGGACGAGGCTCACAACTGGGGAATGCCCAATCAGGACTGCGACGTCTCCGAGTGCGTTCCTGCGGCATTTTCCAACAGCTTGCAGTGGCTCAATAGGAAGCATCCCTCGCTCAACATCCCGCCCGACAAGATGAGCATCGAGGGGCTGAAAGGGCCCACTCGATGGGAACCTCCCCGGGTTGACTCGAAAGGTTATCCGATACCTGGTACAGGCGGCTGCCCGCCGGGCCACTGGCAGGGCAAGGGGGATGCCCTGAAGGACTACGTGACCACACGAATGTTCGCCCCAAACGAACTCAGCAAAGTGTTTCAGGAGATGAAGGCCGGGCAGGATATTGAACTTGTGGGAAGGAGACACGTAGCTGTTGTTGAGTCTATAGCTGTGAACGAGGACGGAACTTATACGCTCGAAATCAGCCACGACATTCAACAGGGAATGCCAGGCGGTACGACTACGCAACCGCTACGAATTGACCCGACGACCGGGAAATTGCTCAACAGTGCCTACGGCTTTGAGAAAGATGAGAGCATCTACGGGTTTGTCGTCGAATGTCCTGTCATCCCCGAACCCATGTTCTTGCAGCTCGGAATGCTGGCAGGGCTAGGCGGGCTCGGCATGCTGAGGATGCGCAGACGTAACTGAGCAGGCTGCCCGCGAGCAGCCGGCCGCGTTCCATGGCCCTCGCCGCCAGGCGAGGGCCTTTTCGCGCCTGTTCGAGGACCTCTCTCGCGTGCGACTGCTCACAGAAATCCGCCCGCCACAGCGCTGTTAAGGACGGCGCGCCGCGTCCCGTCTCACCGGTGAGAAGAGCTCTTCATCGCCATCCCCTTTGATGTAAGAGGTAGAGAGATGAAAATCAGAACAGTGCTGGCGCTGGCGTTGCTGCCCATCCTGGCCGTTGCGGCCGTGGCAGTAGCACAGGCGCAGGGGCTGAACCCGGAATGGTTCGGAATGGGCGCCGACCCGCAAGCAGGCGGCCAGTGGAAAGAGTGTATCGAGCAGGCCATGGACGCCGCGGGAGTCACAGCGGACCAGCAGGCGCAGATCCAGTCCATTCGCGAGCAACTGCACAACGACGTGCGATCCGTCCGGAACGACCCGGCTCTGTCGCCCGAGCAGAGGCAGATCAAGATCCGTAATCTCAGGGCTGAGGCGTTCCTTGCAATCCAGAATACTCTGACGCAGCAGCAGCGCGAGACCATCCGCGCCTGGATGGCGCAGAACTGCGCGCGTCCGCGTCCGAGGCCGATGCCTGGCCCGGATCCGCGCATCCAGTGCTTCCAGGAGGCGCTGAAGAGTGCCGGCCTTTCAGCCGACCAGCGCTCCAGGGCCGAGGCCATCCAGCAGAAGCTGAAGTCCGACATCGGTGCGGTGCTGAACGACAGCAACCTGACTCCCGAGCAGAAGCGCCAGAGGGTGACTCAGCTCACCCGTGACGCACATCAAGCCATTCTGGCCCTGCTGACCCCGCAGCAGAGGACGGCGGTGCAGAAGTATATGGCGGAGAACTGCGGTGGGGATCGTCCCGGACCGCCGCCTGGAGACCGCCCCGGCAGGCCGCTGCCACCCGGGATGGGGCCCGGCCCGCGTCCCGAGTGTCTGATGCAGGCGCTGGACGCCATCGGAGCCAGTGCGGATCAGAAGGCGAAGATCGCCGCCATCCAGGAGAAGCTCCGCGCCGACCTTCAGGCGGTGCGAAACGATTCCACCCTGACGCCGGAGGAGCGACGTCAGAAGGTTCAGGAGCTGACGCGAGCCGCCACTCAGGCGATGCAGGGCGTCCTGACGGCGGACCAGTGGGCGGCCGCCAGGGAGTGGATGCGGGAGAACTGCCGTCCTGAGCGGCCCGCTCCGCCTCCCGCAGGCGAGCGCCCTGCCGGCGCCGGCCGTGGCAATCGCGCGGGAGGCCCGCCTCCCCGCTAAGAACGTCTTTTCTTCTGCTGCTTGCCAGGCGGGAGACCGGGCTTCAAAACGAATGGCTGGTCTCCCGCCTCTTCTCGTCCGTCTCTCGGAAGGTTACGGCGCGGAAGACCTGAAACGTAGCGGACGTGCCGTCCGGTATTCCGGCCTGGCGACGTGCCTCGCGCGCCTGCCAGCTCGAGGTCTTCGCCTCGCCGGGGAGTAGCACGCCGCTTCTTCCGCCCCCGGAAACCACCAGACCGTAGTTGGCAGGGGGGTAAGATGATGGATCCGGCACGGCCCGGCGCTCTCCGGGAATGGTGACGGAAAACTCCGCCCGGCGCAGGTCTTCTCTCGTCAGTCGGGGAGTCCGAGGATCCTGATTCCACGCCCGAACGGCATTTCGCACGATCTCCCGCGCCAGGGTGGCGGTCTGGGGTTCGAAGCTACCGGTGCATCCCCGGCGGCGTCCGTCCAGGCTGATTGTCACAAAGCAGGGAGCCGGTTTCGCCAGCACCCCCTCCGGCCGGAAGGGAAGAGGGGACAGCGCTTTCCCGGCTGCTTTCTGCTCCACTGCCCATCGCGCCAGAGCGCAAGCCTGCCTGCGGACCGCCGCAGGTGCCCGTTGCGCCTCCTCCAGAGGGGAGGAGTGAGGCGTTTGGGTGGCAGTAACAGGCAGCATCAGTGCCGATGAGACGAGCAAGAGTCCCTGAAGGATCTGGCGAGTCTGTCTTTTCATCTTCTCACCAGCTCTGCCTTCGGAAAGTATGCCCTGAGTATGCCCTTCCAGTCCTGTCCCTGCAGGGCGCGCCCGCGGGCTCCCCACTGGCACAGTCCCGCTCCGTGTCCCAGGCCGCGGCCGTCCAGCACTGTGACAGGCCCTTCTTTGCGTAAGGTGAACAGGCAGGACTTCACCCTGGCCCATCCCAGCGCGCGTCCGAAGCGTATCAGCAGCGCTCCGCCGTCCATCTGCTCCGCCGCCAGTCTTGCTCGCGTGACGCGCCCGCCTTTGTCCCGTGCCAGGATCCGGATCTCCGCTGCCCGGCCTTCCGCAAGACCCGCCAAGCGGCCCAGTTCCTGCGGTGACAACCTTGCCTGCCAGCGAAAGTGCGGAGATGCCCGGCAGAATTCTCGTCCGGGAAGACCGTCACGGACCGGCACGCACGTCGCCGGGAGGCCTGACGCAGCGCCATCTGCCGTGTATCCTCCGCACGTGCTGCAGAACGGCGCGCGCAGAGTCTGCCCCCCGCTCGTCAGAATCCACCCTTTCGTCCTCCTGGCCGCCTCCGTAGCCTGCGCCGTGGGAGGGGATGCAGACCAGAGTTGGCAGTGGGTCAGACTGCACACGTCGAATCCGTCGCGTGCGTGTCTGCCCTTTGAGGCAAGCGCGAAGCTGCGGGCCACAACGGCCTGTGCGGCCAGCGCGTCCGGGGGCCATCCCGAGGGCATCTCGCGGGCCACAACGCGCGCAACATACTCTTCCAGAGGGAGCTTCAGGATGCCCTGCATACGGCCGTGTCGGGCGCTCAGCACGAGTTCTCCAGGCACAGCCGCGCTAGCTCCGGGACCGGTGATGATCATCCGCGGGGACCCGCGGAGTGTCAGCCTGGTTACGGCGCGGCCTCCCGGCTCCACGTGTAGCCGTCCGCCTGAGGCCGTTACGGTCCAGACGCGCGCCGTGCCTTCCTGGGGGATCCTCGCCCCGGCTACCCGCACGCGCGCAGGCGCGCGTGCGCTGTCCCACAGCCCGATGGAGATGGTCTCCAAGGCGCTTGCCCATCCCGGTTGGGCAGCGACGGCCAGAACAAGGCTGAAGGGCAGCAAGCGCCTCATCTGGGGCCTCCGGGCTTTGCGGGGAACAGATCCCGGAGCATCTTTTCCGCCACGGGAACCGCGCTGGAATAGGCGTTGCCCTCAAGGCAGAAGATGGCAAAGGCGATCCGAGGCCTGTCGCGCGGGGCATAGCCCACGAACCATCCGTGCCGCCTGACAGGATCTGCAGAGTGCTCGGGGCTGCCCGTCTTCCCCGCCGGCCTTGCAGGCAAACCGGCCAACGCCTGCGCGGTGCCATGCGCAACAGCCTCTTCCATCCCTTCCGCCAGCGTTCGGCACGGGCTTCCCGGGACGTCCTTCTTCAGGGCAATGGTCCGGCAGATGGCGGCCATCTCCAGTGGGCTTACCAACAGACCTTCGCCTGCGGCGGCCAGCCGTTCGACAGGGATCCCGTCGCTGTTATCCTGGGTCACTGTCACGCCCAGCAGCTTCCACGATCGCAGGATGGCCTTCTTTCCAATCCTCCGGCCTGCCTGATAGAACCAGATGTTGCAGCTCCGGGACAGAGCCTCCGGCAATCGCAACCGTCCGTGGCCGCCAGGAACAGAGCAGTGGTAGATCCTGCCCGCTATGTGGATGGCGCCCCGGCACTCAAATGTTGTGTTCTCCCGGGTGCGGCCTGAAAGCAGACCGGCATGTGCTGTGACCAGCTTGGCGATGGATCCCGGAGGATGTTTCACCGCGCAGGCGCCTTCGGGCACGCAGGCAAGGCGCTGTCCCTGCTGTATGTCCACTACCACGATCGCCCCGCTCCGCTTTCCCAGAGCATTCAGGCAGGCCGCACGCACGCGAGCGGCGTCGAGAGGCGCATCTCCTGCCGGCGCCGCAGAAGCGGCCAGCGCCAACCATACGCCTCCGGCTGTCAGCATCGTCCGCACTGCGCTACGCATGGCTATAATGTCCCCGCGATGGCCTCCCGGAAGAAAGAGCGCAGGCTGGTCCTTTCTCCGACTCGCATCCGGTCCTGGCTGGAATGCAGCCTGCAGTACCGGTTCACGTATGTGGACCGCATCTCGCGACTCTATTACCGTCCCGGTCCGTATGATACCTTCGGCGCGGTGATGCACCGCACCCTTCAGGCGTTCCATTCGGGCGGCGGAGCGGCGGCGGGGTTGGAAGATCTGGAGCGCCTGCTGGAGTCCAACTGGGTGTCTGCGGGATTCGAGTCTGCGGAGCGGGAACGGCAGTTCCGCGAAACGGGACGGCAGATGCTGCAGGGCTACCACCGCACCGCGGCGGCCGCGAGGAGGCGGGTACTCTTCCTGGAGAAGCAGTTCCGGCGGGACTACGGCAGTTTCATCCTGACTGGACGGCTGGACCGCTTGGATGAGCATCCGGACGGGATGCTTGAGATCATTGACTACAAGAGTTCCGCGCGGGATGTGACGGCGGACGACGTGCGCGATAGCCTGGGTCTGGGATGCTACACCCTCCTGGTGCGCCATCATTTTCCGGAGAGGCGGGTACGGGCTACGCTTTATGCTCTGATGTCCGGCTCCCGGGCCACGGTGGAATTTCTTCCTGAGGAGTTAGACGTGCTGGAGGAGGACATCCACCGGGTGGCCCGGCGCATCGAGGCGGAGGAGACCTATCCGCCCTCCTTCGGCCCTCACTGCGCGGGCTGCATATACAACCGGATCTGCTACCAGGGCGGAGAAGTGGACTGGGAGGAGCGTGCGAGACAGTGGGAACACGGGCCGGATTGAGACACGAGGAGAGATGACGATGCACGGCTGGTTCTCCGGCATTCTGGCTTCACCGCGCTGGCTGGAGATGCAGGAACAGGCGCTGACGGGCGCCCTGCAGCTGCTGAAGCTGGCGATCCTGTATGTCGCTCTCAGGTGGCTGGCCTCGGCGGCGGTGCGCCGTGTCTCAAGGCCCGTCCGCCTGCTGACGGTGGACCCGGTCCGGGCGAGGCGCATCGAGACGCTCGCCGGGCTGGCCCGAAGCGCCGCGTCTTACGCCCTGACGGTGGTGTTCGGCATCCTGGCCTTGAAGGCGCTGGGAGTGGATCCGATGCCGCTCATCACGGCTGCAGGCGTCGCGGGGCTGGCCATCGGTTTCGGCGCGCAGCGGCTGGTGCGGGACGTCATCGGCGGATTCTTCATCCTGCTGGAGAATCAGTTCGGCGTGGGAGAGATCATCACGGTGGGGGCCGTCACCGGGACGGTGTGCGAGATCGGGCTTCGCACCACGCGCCTGCGCGACGCTCAGGGCAGGCTTTACATCCTCTCCAATGGCGACATTACCACGGTCTGCAATCATTCGCGGGGCGAAGTCACTGTGTCACTGGAGGTGAATGTCGCCGCATCGGCGGATCTGGAGCGGGCGAGCGCGGTGCTGGACGAGGCGGGAGCCGCCGTTTCCCAGCGGCACGGATTGGCGTCTCCCTTCCGCTCGCAGGGTATCTCGGCCTTCGATGCGGCGAAGGTCACATTGAAGCTGGTGGGCAGTGTGCCCCCGTCCCTCCAGGAGCAGGTGCTCGGCGAACTGCGGGAGGAGATCTTCGAGCGCCTGCGCCAGGCCGCAATACCCGTCGTGTAGCGGCCATCCTGCCCCCTGTAAAAAATACGGGTTTTTCTGCAAAGGGTTGGCAGGACGGCGTTCGTGTGGTACTCTTGAAGTGATCTGGTTAAGTCGGAGGCAGGGAAAAGGACAGATCTCCCCCTGACGGGAGGTCTTCCGGATGGCCAACAGGAGCGGCAAGGGCGCTCCCGGGAAGCGGCTATCGTGTGTCCCCTCTGTCATCCAGGATTTGAGTCAGGCGCGCCTGCGTGTGTATTTGCAAAACACGCGACCAGGTCGCAGCGCGCACTCGTTCAGGATACTGAAAGGAGAGGTTCCGTGACGAGAGGAAAAGGGCTTTCCCGTCTGGGTCTCGCTCTGGCGGCCGCGGTGGTCGTGGCCGGCGGCGCGGTGGCGGATACGCCGTTTAGCCCCACGAACCCGTTTGTCGGTCCGGACAATGTGGCCGTGAACGACATCATCGGATTCCAGGATAGCTGGGGCAATGCCAACGGCGGAGAGTTTGTCACTCCCAACATCACGCAGCCGCTGAACGTCGCGTTCACGACTTTCTGCGTGCAGCTGAACGAGTACCTGTATTTCCTGCCGAACAACACCTTCCGGGTCGTCGGCATTTCCACACAGGTGCTCCAGCCGACAGGCGACCCCATCAAAGACAATCTGCAGCCGAAGACGGCGTTCCTGTATTCGCAGTTCCGGGCGGGCATTCTGCCGGGCTACGATTACCTGAACACGCTGGGTCAGCGCAACGCCGACGCGGATCTGCTGCAGCGGGCGATCTGGCAGTATCAGGGCTGGATCAACACTGAGACTACCTTGAACAATAAGTTCATCGCTCATGCCAACACTTACGGTTGGACCAGCGGCACCGGTGACGTCCGGGTTCTGAATCTGACCTGGGAGACCAGCACTCTGGGCTACCAGCGTGGCACTCCCGCTCAGGACGTCCTGACGATCGTTCCGATCCCTGAGCCGGTGTTCTTCCAGCTCGGTGTGCTGAGCGGTCTGGGCGGTCTGGGCCTGTTCCGGTTCCGCCGCCGTGTCTAACGTGTCTAACAGGTAGATCGGCCGTCGGGAAATCCGCTTACCGTGAAAGCCTCCGCCGGAAGGCGGGGGCTTCACTGTTTTCTGGCCTACTGTCCGGCGGCTGAAAAAACATGGGTGCCGCTCTTGACAGCGGTGGATGGGGCGCATAGAATGCCGTCAAGAAAACCGTGATGCGTCACCTTTAAGTTGGTCCTGCGAGGCCTGCAAGGGAGACGGCGACAACGTGATGACCGGCACGTACGGCCGCCTTGCGACTCAGCGCAGGGGGGCTTTTTTTGTGGCGCTCAAGCGGAATCCGGCAAAGGCGACGAGAGGGCCACACGATGGCGAAGACCGAAAGCGTGCAGGTGATGGACGGCGATGAGATCCGCCGGGCCATAACCCGGATCGCCCATGAGATCATCGAGCGAAACCACGGAGCCGACGGTCTGGTCTTCGTGGGCATCCAGAAGAAGGGCGTCCCGCTTGCCCGCAGGATCCGGGACGCCGTGCAGACGATCGAGGGCGTCGAGCTTCCCCTCGGGACACTGGACATCTCGCTTTACAGAGACGACTACGATTCCCGCACCGCCGAGCTTGTACCCACGGATATCCCGTGCTCCCTGACCGGCAAGACGGTCGTGCTGGTGGATGACGTGCTCTTCACCGGCCGCTCCGTGCGCAGCGCGCTTGAGGCGCTCATTGACTTCGGGCGCCCGGCGGCCATCCAACTGGCGGTGCTTGTGGACCGAGGCCACCGCGAGCTCCCGGTGCGGGCGGACTACGTGGGTAAGAACCTTCCCACCTCGCGAAGGGAAGAGGTGCTGGTGATGCTGGGCGACGACCCCTCCGCGGACCGGGTGGTCATTCAGAAGCCTGCGGGAGGTCAGGGCGGAAAATGAGCGCACTCAACAGAAACATTCTGGCGCTGAGGGAGATGAGCGCGGATGAAATCCAGCTCATTCTGGATCAGGCGCAGGAGATGAAGGAGATCCTTTCGCGTCCCATCAAGAAGGTGCCCACCCTGCGGGGCAAGTCTGTGGTCACCCTGTTCTTCGAGAACAGCACCCGCACCCGGATGTCCTTCGAGATGGCCGCGAAGACCCTCAGCGCGGACGTCACGGGCTTTGCCGCCAGTACCAGCAGCGTGGCCAAGGGCGAGTCCCTGAAGGATACCATCCTGACCCTGAACGCGATGAAAGCAGATGCTTTCGTCATCCGTCACTCGGCCAGCGGGGCGGCGCATTTCATCGCCCGTCATACCTCCGCGCGGGTCATCAACGCCGGTGACGGCACCCACGAGCATCCCACGCAGGGGCTGCTGGATATGCTTACCATCCGGCAGCACAAGGGGACGCTCCGGGGACTTACGGTCGCGATCGTGGGGGATATCGCCCACAGCCGGGTGGCCCGCTCGAATGTCTGGGGACTCACCAAGATGGGCGCGAAGGTACGGCTGGTGGGGCCGCGCACCCTTTTGCCTGCCGATGTGGAGCAGCTGCCGGTGGAGGTCCATACGGATCTTCGCCGCGGCATCAGCGGTTGTGACGTCGTGAACGTCCTTCGCATCCAGATGGAGCGGCAGGACGCGGGCCTGTTCCCCTCGGTCCGGGAGTATGCCCAGACGTTTGGAGTGAACCGGAGCGTGCTGAGGGAGGCGAAGCCCGATGTGCTGGTGATGCATCCGGGGCCGATGAACCGGGGCATCGAGATCACCCCGGACGTGGCGGACGGGGAGTTCTCTGTGGTGACGGAGCAGGTGACGAACGGCGTGGCGGTGCGGATGGCCCTGCTTTATCTCCTGCTGGGAGGATCGAACGATGCGTCTGGTCATTAAGGGCGGGAGGATCATAGACCCCCGCAACGGCCTGGATACCGTGGGGGATCTGCTGGTCGAGGACGGCGTCATCGCCTGGTGCGGGCAGCACCTGCCGGATGCGATGGCGCTGGACGGGGACGTGGTGTTCGACGCCTCCGGACTGATCGTCGCGCCGGGACTCATTGATATGCATGTCCACCTGCGGGAGCCCGGGTTCGAATACAAGGAGACCATCGAGAGTGGCGGCCGGGCGGCGGCTGCGGGGGGATTTACGGCGGTGGTCCCGATGCCGAACACGAACCCGGCGACGGACAACCGGGCGATGGTGGAGTTCGTTGCCCGCCGGGCCCGTGAGACCAGCCCCGTTCGCGTATGGCCCACTGTGGCTGCGACCCGGGGGAACGAAAACGAGCTGATGTCCGAGATTGCCGACGCGAAGGAGGCGGGCGCGGTGGCGGTGACGGATGACGCGTTTCCCCTGCAGTCGGCGGAGTTGACCCGCCGCGTGATGGAATACTGCGCCACGTTCGACCTCCCGCTGCTGACGCACTGCGAGGACAAGACGATGACCCGCGGCGGCGTGATGAACGAGGGGTTGGTCTCGACGTTGATGGGGTTGAAGGGGATGCCTCGCGCAGCCGAGGAGATCCAGGTGGCGCGCAACATCCGTCTGGCCGAACTGACGGGCTGCCGGTTGCACATCCTGCACATCTCGACGGCCAGGTCTATTGAGCTGGTCCGGGAGGCCAAGAGGCGTGGCGTCAGCGTCACCTGCGAGACCTGCCCTCAGTATTTCACCCTGACGGATGAGAGTGCGCTGGGCTACGACACGATGGTCAAGTGCAGCCCTCCAGTCCGCACCGCCGAGGACGTGGACGCGGTGCGGGCGGGGCTTGCGGATGGCACCATTGACGCCATCGCCACCGACCACGCCCCGCATGCCGCTCATGAGAAGGAGTGCGAGTTCCAGGCCGCGGCGTTCGGGATGGTGGGGTTGGAAACAGCGCTGGGCCTGGTGCTAACCCGGCTGGTGCACGCCGGAGTCATCGGGCTGGCGGACGCCATCCGCAAGATGACAGTCGCTCCCGCCTCCATCCTTGGGATTCCGGGCGGGCATCTTTCGGTCCAGAGTCCGGCGGACATCACCATCATAGACCCGGATGAGCGCTGGACCGTGGACCCGGAGGCCTTCCAGTCCCGCGCCCGCAATACGCCGTTTGCAGGCTGGGAGCTGCGGGGAAGGGCGGTGGCCACTATCGTGGGCGGGCAGATCGTCCACGGCGATCTGGTGCGGGCTCCACGCGGCCGCGTGAGAGCGTGACAGGCTGTAGCTTCGACGCAGTGAAAGGGGCGCAAATCCTTTGAAAGCGATACTGGCCCTGGAGGACGGGGCCGTCTTTGAGGGAGAGTCCATCGGGGCCGAAGGGACCTCGGCGGGCGAGGCGGTCTTCTCGACGGCGATGACGGGGTATCAGGAGATGCTGACCGATCCCTCCTTCGCCGGTCAGATCCTGACCCTGACCTATCCGCTGATCGGCAACTACGGCGTGACGGAGGATGATCTCGAGTCCTCCCGCGTGCAGGTGGCCGGCTTTGTGGTGCGGGTTCTGTGCGACGTCCCCAGCAACTGGCGCAGTCAGGGGCGTCTGACCGACTTCTTGAAGCGCAGCGGCACTGTCGCGATGTCTGGAGTGGATACGCGGGCCATCACCCGCAGGATCCGGGTGCGCGGTGTGATGAAGGCGGCCATCTCGACCGAACTCTCCTCGCGCGAGCTGCTGGAGCACGTCGCGGCTTCTCAAGGATACGAGGAGATTGACTTCGTGCGTCAGGTGACAGCCCGCGAGCCCTATGTCTGGCCGGCGCAGGGGCCGGTGCGCAGAAGGATTGCCCTGCTGGATTGTGGCGTCAAGCGCAACATCATGCGCGAGCTTGCCAAACTGGGCTGCGAGACCACGGTCTTCCCCTGCGATGTGAAAGCGGAGGAGGTTCTTGAGCGCGACCCGGACGGGGTGGTGGTCTCGCCCGGCCCGGGTGATCCGGCGCGGCTGCTGGACGTGGCGCAGGAGGTCCGCAAGCTCAGTCAGGCAAAGCCGATGATGGGCATCTGCCTGGGGCATCAGCTTCTCGCCTGGGGATACGGAGGGCGGACGTTCAAGCTGAAGTTCGGCCATCGCGGAGGAAACCATCCGGTCAAGGACTTGCAGTCGGGGCGGGTTTACATCACCAGCCAGAACCACGGCTACGCTGTGGACCCGGAGAGCATCAGGGGAACGGGACTGGAGGTTGCCCATACCAATCTGAACGACGGAACAGTGGAGGGTCTCCGGCATACGGAGCTCCCCGTGTTCAGCATACAGTATCATCCGGAGGCCTCACCTGGCCCCGTGGACTCCAACTACTTCTTCCACCGCTTTATGGAGCTGATGGAAAGGAACGGTTAGCCAGCGACCCTATGCCAAGAAGAGAGAACATCAGGAAAGTGATGGTCATCGGAAGCGGCCCGATCGTCATCGGGCAGGCGGCCGAGTTCGACTATGCCGGTACCCAGGCTTGCAGGTCGCTGCGTGAAGAGGGCTGCGAGGTCATTCTCATCAATTCCAACCCGGCGACCATCATGACGGACACCGAGATGGCGGACCGGGTCTACATCGAGCCTCTGACGGTGGAGTTTGCCAGCCGGGTCATCGAGCAGGAGCGGCCGGACGGCCTTCTTCCGACGCTGGGGGGCCAGACAGGTCTGAACCTGGCCGTAGCGCTGGCGCAGGCGGGAGTCATCGAGAAGTTCGGAGTGCAGCTACTGGGCACCCCCCTGGAGTCCATTCAAAAGGCCGAGGATCGCGAGCTGTTCCGGCAGCTGATGCGTGACATTGGCGAGCCGGTGCCGGAGAGCTGGATTGTGACCAAAGCCTCCCAGCTCCACGAGATTGCGGAAAAGGGCATCTTTCCCCTCATCATCCGACCCGCCTACACCCTGGGCGGCACGGGTGGCGGCATCGCCCACAACGCGGATGAGCTGATCGAGATCGGGCAGCGTGGTCTGAACCTCTCAATGCGTAGCCAGGTGATGGTGGAGCGGTCTCTGCTGGGGTGGAAGGAGATCGAGTATGAGGTTATGCGCGACAGTGCGGACAACGCCATCACCGTCTGCAACATGGAGAACCTGGACCCGATGGGAGTGCATACCGGGGACTCCATCGTCGTTGCTCCTAGCCAGACTCTTTCGGACAAGGAATATCAGCTCCTGCGTACGGCCTCCCTGAAGATCATTCGGGCGCTGGGCATCGAGGGCGGGTGTAATGTTCAGCTTGCGCTGGATCCTGAAAGCTTCGAGTATTACGTCATCGAGGTGAATCCGCGCGTCAGTCGGTCGTCAGCGCTTGCGTCGAAGGCCACAGGGTATCCCATCGCTCGCGTGGCTTCCAAGATCGCTCTGGGCCTGACTCTGGATGAGATCCCAAACGCTGTCACCAAGAGGACGCTCGCGTGCTTCGAGCCTGCGCTGGACTACTGCGTGGTGAAAGTGCCGCGCTGGCCGTTCGACAAGTTCCCCCAGGCGGACCGCACCATCGGAACCCAGATGAAGGCGACCGGCGAGGTCATGGCCATTGACCGGACCTTCGAAGGGGCCCTGATGAAGGCGGTTCGGTCGCTGGAAGTCGGACTGCACTCGCTCACCCTCAAGAACGCTGAGAAGTGGGGTCCAATGGAGATCGAGGAGGGCATCAAGACCCCCAACGATGAGCGGCTGTTCGTCATCGCCGAAGCGTTCCGGCGGGGATGGATGGTGGAGGAGGTCGCGGCTCTTTCGGGCGTGGACGTCTGGTTCCTCCGGAGCATCAAGAAGATCGTGGATGCGGAATCGGAGGCAAGGGAGCGTGAGGAGGAGATCCGAGCGTTTGTGGCGGGGGAGGATTCCGCCGCGGCCGGGCAGGGACGCGATCTGGTGCTGCAGTTGAAGCGCCTGGGCTTCCTGGACCGCAGCATCGCGGATTTCGCCGGCCTTTCCGAGATGGCTGTCCGCGACGCACGCAAGCGCGCAGGGATCGTGCCCACTTACAAGATGGTGGACACGTGCGCGGCGGAGTTCGAGGCGCTGACTCCCTATTTCTATTCAACCTACGATTCGGAAGACGAAGCTGCGCCCATCAGAGAACACGCGGGAGAACGCAAGCGGGCGGTGGTCATCGGATCCGGTCCCATCCGAATCGGGCAGGGGATCGAGTTCGATTACTCCAGCGTGCACGCGGTGTGGGCGCTGCGTGAGGCGGGGTACGAGTCCATCATCATCAACAACAATCCGGAGACCGTCTCCACGGACTTTGACACATCGGACCGCCTGTATTTCGAGCCGCTGACCCCGGAGGACGTCCTGAACGTTCTGGACGAGGAGCAGCCGGAAGGAGTAATCGTTCAGTTCGGCGGGCAGACGGCCATCAATCTGGCTGGGCCGCTGCACCGCGCCGGAGTGCGTCTCTTCGGATCCTCGTTTGAGAGCATAGACGCCGCCGAGGACCGGGATCTCTTCGAGAAGATGCTGTCCCGGCTGGCGGTTCCCAAGCCGCCGGGCCGGGCGGTCACCAGCATCGAGGAAGCTGAGCAGGTGGCGGAGGAGATCGGCTACCCGGTGCTGGTGCGTCCCAGCTACGTGTTGGGAGGCCGGGCGATGGAGATCGTCGGCAGCCGGCTGGAGCTTCTGGCCTATATGAAATACGTGATGGCGGTCTCGCCGGACGCGCCCATCCTGATTGACAAGTACATCGTGGGCAAGGAGCTGGAGGTGGACGTCATCGCCGACGGCCGGGACTGCCTCATCCCGCAGATCATGGAGCACATTGAGCGCGCAGGCGTCCACTCGGGGGACTCCATGGCCGTGTGCCCGCCTATTTCGCTCAATGATTCCGTGGTGGAGCAGGTGGTGCGCCATTCCGTCAACATCGCGAGGGAGTTGAACGTCATCGGCCTGATGAACATCCAGTTCGTGCTGGACGGGGATCAGGTCCAGGTGCTGGAGGTCAACCCCCGCGCCAGCCGCACGGTGCCCTATCTGTCCAAAATCACGGGGGTGCCGATGGTGCAAGTGGCCACCAACATCATGCTTGGTCAGACCCTGGCGGAGCAGGGTTATGGCAGCGGCCTGCTGCCGGACCGCGGGATGTATGCGGTGAAGGCGCCGGTCTTCTCGTTTGCCAAGCTCACGGAGGTGGATGTCGCCCTCGGCCCGGAGATGAAGTCCACCGGCGAGATCATGGGGGTGGACTTCCAGTTCGAGCAAGCGCTGTATAAGGCGATGGTCGCCTCGGGGGTGGATGTGCCAGATCGGGGGCGCATCATCATCACTGTCGCTGACAAGGACAAGGAAGAGGCTCTGGAGATCGCCCGGGGCTTCCAGGAGCTGGAATTCCGGATTTATGCCACCGCCGGCACCGGCGCCTTCCTGCGCAGCAGGGGCATCGAGGCGCTGACCGTCCGAAAGATCAGCGAGGGTTCTCCCAACCTGCTGGACTTGGTGCGCTCGCGCAAGGTGGACGCGCTCATCAACACCGTCTCCAACGACAAGCGCAGCGAGCAGGAGGCGGCCATCATCAGGAAGTCTTCCGTACAGCATCAGATACCGTGCCTGACTTCGCTGGATACGGCGCGGGCGCTGCTGGTCGCTTTGCAGAGCCGGCGCAGGGGAGATGCGTCCTCCTGCCTTCCGGTAAATGAGTATCTGCAGGAGCCGGCGGGCGTCACGCCGGCAGGGAGCAGCGAGTGACACGGGAAATACGGACTGCGTTGGAAGCGCCCATTTTCAGCCGCCGGTGCCGCATCGCCGAGACCGAAAGGCTTTCCGGCGAAATCCATCTGCACCATCTGGAGTGCCCGGAGATCGCGGAGACGGCTCTTCCCGGGCAGTTCGTAGAAATCCGCGTGGCGGACTCGAACGATCCGTTCTTGCGTAGGCCGTTCTCCGTCAACCATGTGGACCGCGACGGCGGGACGTTCGCCGTCCTCTACGAGGCGATAGGTCACTTCACGCGTCAGATCTCCGCCAAGCGTCCCGGCGACTGGCTGGACGTGCTTGGTCCCCTGGGGCGGCCGTATCCTCTGGGACCGGAGGAGGGCAGGGAGTTGGTCTTCGTGGCGGGAGGTCTCGGCATCGCCTCATTCCTGCTTGCTGCGCAGCACCTGCGGGAGAACGGCGAGAGCCGCCCGGTCCGCCTTCTCTACGGAGCGCGCAGCCGGGATGCCATTGTCCAGATCCGGGATTTCGAGGAGACCGGCGTGCGCTGCGAGGTGGCCACCGACGACGGAAGCGCAGGCCATCGCGGGCTGGTGACGGACTTGCTGGAGCGTTATCTTTCCGCTTCGCCGGACCGGCCGGTGCTGTATGTCTGCGGTCCCACCCCGATGCTCAAAGCTGTCTCCGCGATGGCCGAGCGCTTCGGCGTCAAGTGTTACCTTTCGCTCGAGACATATATGGGCTGCGGAATCGGAACTTGCATGGGCTGCGCCATAAAGATGCGGACCGGCGACGGCCCTGAGGACTTCGAGTTCCAGCGCGCCTGCGTGGAAGGCCCTGTGGTGGATGCGGCGAGGCTGATATGGGACTGAGCCCGGATCGCGTCAGCCTGGCAGTGAATTTCGCCGGGGTGCGCTTCAAGAATCCGGTGCTGGTGGCATCCGGGACGTTCGGGTTCGGCCGGGAGTTCGCCCGCATCTACGACCTTTCGCTGCTCGGCGGCATCTGCGTGAAGGGCACCTCGCTGGAGCCGCGCAAAGGTAACCCTCCGCCCCGCATCCTTGAGACCCCCTCCGGAATGCTGAACGCCATCGGCCTTCAGAACGACGGGGTGGAGTCCTTCGTCGCGGATAAGCTGCCCTTCCTCCGCCAGTTCGATACCAAGGTTGTGGTAAACATCGTGGGCAACCGGGTGGAAGACTATGCCGAGCTCGCGGCCCGTCTGGACGATGTGGAAGGGGTCCATGCGCTCGAGATCAACATCAGTTGCCCGAACGTGGAGCACGGTCACGAGGAGTTCGCGGCAGACCCGGCCATGACGCATCGGGTGGTCAGCGCCGTCCGTGAGCGCACCCGGCTGCCGGTCATCCCCAAGCTCTCGCCGAACGTCACGGACATCCGCCCCTTCGCGCGGGCGTGTGAGGAGGCGGGGGCGGACGGCATTTCGCTCATCAACACGCTGGTCGGCACGGCCATCGATATCAAGACGCGCACTTTTCGGCTGGCTAATGTCACGGGAGGGCTTTCCGGCCCGTGCATCAAGCCAGTGGCCCTGCGGATGGTGTATCAGGCTGCGCAGGCGGTGAGCATCCCGGTGATGGGCATCGGTGGGATCGCCACAGCAGAGGATGCCATCGAATTCCTGCTGGCCGGCGCAAGCTGTGTTCAGGTGGGCACGGTGAACTTCGTGGACCCGCTCGCGCCGCTTTCCATCATCGAGGGCATCCGCGAGTATCTGGCCTCGAACGGGTTCTCCAGCCCCTCGGAGATCGTTGGGACGGTCACCCGAATGCAGGAGCCAGCGACGTGACAGATCCCGCGCGAAGGCTGATCATCGCTCTGGATTTCCCGGACGCAGCGTCCGCGGAGCGGATGACGGCGCTTCTGGCGCCGTCGGGAGTGGCGTTCAAGGTGGGGCTGGAGCTCTTCGTGGCAGAGGGGCCGGCCCTTCTGGAGCGTTTGAAGAACGCGGGTGCGCGTCGCATCTTTCTGGACCTGAAGTTTCACGATATCCCCAACACAGTTGCGGGAGCGGTGGCTTCGGCCGCCCGCGCAGGTGTGTGGATGATGAATCTCCACGCCTCCGCTGGGAGCGAGGCGATGAGGCGCGCGGCGCAGGCCGCGCGCGCCGCCGCCAATGAAGCGGGAGTGGACCCGCCGCTCCTGATCGCAGTCACCGTCCTGACCAGCATCGGGCCGGAAACGTTGGGCGACGAGCTTGGCGTTCCCGGGGCGATCGAAACGCACGTGCTGCGCCTGGCTCGTCTCGCCAGAGACTCGGGACTGGACGGGGTTGTGGCTCCCGGTCCCGATGCGGCGGCCATCCGTCGGGCTTGCGGACCGGGTTTCTGCATCGTGACGCCGGGCATCCGCCCGGCCGGGTCGGACGTTCAGGATCAGGTCAGGGTGAATACGCCGCAACAGGCCATCCGGGCCGGGTCGGACTATCTGGTAGTAGGCCGGCCCATCACCCAGGCTGCGGACCCGCTGGCCGCCTGCCACGCCATCCTGGAAGAGATCGCCGCTGCGTCAGGGACAGCTCTCCAGCAGCCGGAGTGATTCCAGAGTCACCTTCGCGCCTTGCACCTCGCACGGGTCCAGGCGCAGTTGCCGGATGGTTCCCCGCCATCGGGGCTTGCCGGAAAGATCCAGATGGTAGGTGCGCATCGCCCCGTCGGGCACGATGTTGAACCTCTGACTCCAGACCTCCTTGAACCCGTCGCCCGACGTCCAGAACAGCTGGGCCTGTCTGCCCGCCGTCACGCTCATACGGATCTCGATGCACCGGAACCGCTCCGCATTCAGCCGGGTTCCCGGCAGATACAGGGCCGCGTCGTCGCCCGTCGAGATCATCCGGAGACCCGCCGCATCGCTCGACTCTTCCTTTAGATTCTGGAAGAAGACATCGTGGCGCTTGCCGCGGAAATCCCACCCGGAGGCGTCTTCCGGTTTTGGCAAGGTGTACGGGCCCAGCCCGACGTCCTCAGGGACCACATCGTAATGCTGGTCGGGCGCCGTGGAGAAAACGTCTCGAATGGCGTCCAGGTAGCCGAATCCGAACTCCCGGTGCGGCTCGATGTAGTCGCCCTCTCCGAACTCGTTCCACGCCTCCACAAAGACGATCTTCTGCCCGCCGGGCAGCCTGCGGCCGGCGCTGTCCAAAAATTCCCGCGCGTTGGCGAGCATATTTCGGAACTTGTCCGGATGCTTGCCGGTGCGCACCCTTGCGTCCAAGCCGTGCCAGGGACGCGAGTCCCAACCTGGTTCGGTGACAGGGATGTAGGGTATGGTGGCTGCCGCGTCAATGGCCTCCCAGAACTCCTTGTAGCCCCGGACCATATCGTCATACGGTGCCACCTTGCGGCCGCCATCTCCCGCGGAGGGGTAGTTATAGCCGGAGAGCGCGTCATATCCCTCCTGCTCCAGCAGGCGGATGTTTCCCTCTCCGGGGTAGGTGCAGGCCACGAAGTAGATGCCCGGCAACCCGGCTTCGCGGCAAATCTCACGGGAGCGCTCGAGGGCTCGGCGCGTCCCCTCGACACCCATGTCCTCCCGGAAGCGGTGGGGGCTGAAGATCACGATCACCGGTTTGCCGTCCACCCTGAGATACTCCGGCCGCCGGAAGTAGTGTTCTATCCAGTGTCGCGTGACGGCCTCCAGGTCCTTCAATGAGGAGGTGCCTTTCGGATTGTGGTTGGCCCACAGCAGGCAGAACTTCAGCCGGTCTCGATAGCGTGCACGGAAGTAGCCGTCGTGTAAGGCGTGCTCCAGCCAGCGGTTGCCCGCGGACCAGTACCAATCGTAGATTAAGAAGCTGATCCCGTGTTCCAGCGCCCACTTGATGTGCCAGTCGGCAACCTCTGGATCGCCTTCCCGGTAGTATCCCAGCACAGGGTGCCGCTCCGGGAAGTCGTCCAGGCAGGACCAGCGGCTGTAGGTCTGCCAGCCGGGAAAATAGTAAGCGCCCACAAGGTAATCGCCTGTGGAGGCAGGTTCGGGAAGGGGGACGTAGGCTGCCTTCCGGGTCAGGCGTTCCGGCAGGGCCGGATGGCATGTCAGGGAGACAGTCCGCGTCTGCTCGGACTCGCCCGCCTGCAGTTTCAACTCCACCCCGTGACTGTTGCCCTCCGATGCTTTCACCCTCCAGTTGATCGTCCGGGTCTCTCCGGGAGCCAGCGCCGCCAGCACTTGGGTCGCGGGCTGCCCCGGGGCAAGGCTCAGCGCCCCGAGGGGCGTCAGAGTCACCTTGGCAGGCGGGGAGGGCGCGCCTCCGGTGTTCAAGATGCGCGCCTCGAAGCTGGCGTCCCACCCCTGACGCACAAACGGAGCTGCGAAATCAGCCAGCGCCACCTCCAACTGCGCCGGGCCGCCGCGCTCTGGTCCCGCTTTCAGGGATACCAGATAAACATCCGCCCTGTCCTCTTCCGGAGCTTCCACCCCGATCATCGTGATGCGTCCCTGCCAGTCGTTGTTCCCGGATAGGTCCACATTGTAGAACCGCGCCTTCTCGCTCCTTTGGAGGGGGACAGTGAGGCTGTGCAGGCCGCCCTTTTGCGAACAGAGCCATCGCAGCGCAATTCGCGTCTCCCGCGTGGAGCGCGCGGCGATCGTCACCCAAGTGTTCTGGTCCGCGTCCAGCTGCAGCACCGGGGACATAGCAATCGTTCCGCTCCCGCCCTCGAGCTTCCATCCCTCTGGACCAGCCCCGGCGATCGCCGGCCTGCCCGACGGAAAAACGCTCCACTGGCTGGCATCGGTCGGGAATGTCCACTCCGCCACGGCAGACACTTTCTCTTCGGATGGGTCCGTCACCGGTCTCGTCAGCCGGATCGCCCGCACTGTGAAAGTGCTGTAGTCGGGGGCATCCAGCCTGAGCTTCAGGATGCGCTCACCGGTCTGCCACCCCGGGAAGACCACGTAGGGGCGGATCTGGCCGGCCCTCACAAAGAACCGCGCCGACCTCTGCTCGGAAAAGCCGCCGAACGGGCCCTCCTCATCCACCGCCCAGAAAAGCTGCCACTCACCGTCCCGGTCGCATCCTGCTTCCACCTCCACCCGCATCGCAGGATGACCGGGAATGGACAGGCCGCTGACAATCAAGAACGGGTCGAACTCGCTCGGCCCCGCCTGTAGCCCCTCCGGCGTAAGGCGCGCGCCTTCTGCTGCGGCGTTCGGAGACCATCCCTGCATCGAGGAAGCCCCCGCGAAGACCCATTCCCGCATCGCCTCCTGGCAGGATGCCTGTCCGACGAGCAGTAACACAAGCACCGGAAAGGTGAGCGCAACTCTCATGGCGCAGCGAGTATACCGCTCCACGCCTGCCGGAGTCAAAACCCATGGCGCGCAGCCCGCGGCGTCGGCTATCCTCTGCGCAGAGTCGGACCCGGACAATGGTCAAATACATCGGTTCCAAACGGGCTCTGCTGGATGCCATCATCCGGACGGTGAGGGCCGCCCCTCGCCTTGGCACGTTCCTGGATCTGTTCTCCGGGACTTCCCGCGTGGGGCACGCCATGAAGGGCCTGGGCTGGCGGGTGATGGCGAACGACCACAACGCCTACGCGGCCACGCTTGCCCGATGCTACGTTCAGGCTGATCGCGAAGACGTGCTGGAGGACGCCATCAGACTCATCCGCGAGCTGAACGCTCTGCCGGGGAGACCAGGCTACTTCACCGAGACCTACTGCATACGGTCGCGCTTCTTTCACCCGAAGAACGGTGAAAGAATCGATGCCATCCGGGAGGCCATCGCCGCGAAGTGCCTGCCGGAGGAATTGGAGGCGGTCCTGCTGGTCTCGTTGATGGAGGCCGCCGATCGGGTGGACTCCACCACGGGACTTCAGATGGCCTATCTGAAAGATTGGGCTCCGCGCGCTTTGAACGACCTGTGCCTGCGCGTGCCGAACGTGCTTCCGCGCGCGAGGGCAGGCAAGGGACAAGCCTTTATGCTGGATGCTCAGGAAGCGGCGCAGCAGTTGGAGGGAGACGTTGCGTATCTGGACCCGCCATACAACCAGCACTCCTATCTTTCCAACTATCACATCTGGGAGACTCTGGTGCGCTGGGACCGCCCGGAGGTCTATGGAGTGGCCTGCAAGCGGGTGGACTGCCGTGATCGCAAGAGTCCGTTCAACTCCCGCAAGAACTTCCTTCCGGCTTTCCGTTCGGTGCTGAAAGAGGTAAGAGCCCGCGTGGTCATCATCTCGTTCAACAATGAAGGGTTCGTCAGCCGCGCCGGGATGGAGGCGCTTCTTACGGATGTCTTCGGGCGGGAGGCAAATATCCGGGTGGTGGAGCAGGACTACAAGCGCTATGTGGGCGCGCAGATCGGTATTTACAACCCGGAAGGCCGGAAGGTGGGGCGCGTGAGCCATCTGCGGAACCGGGAGTATCTCTATGTGGTGGACCGGGACGGGCTGTTGAGCGATGCTGGTCCGGGTGGTGAGGCCCTGCCTCAGCGGAGCCTGTTCGCGCCGGAGGACCTGCTGCCGGGAACCGGAGAGCACCTTCCGGACGTTGGTGATAGCGTTCCCGCCGTCCCAGGCCTGCGTTAGTGGCATCCTGTTGCGGGTGATATAATCCATTACGGGGGGCCGGGCGGCGCTCTCGGAGGATAATCGCTCTTGAACCGGTTTACGCGGAACCTTCTACTGGTGCTGAGTCTGGTCCTGGCGGTGGTGTTCATCTCCAGGGGCGGGGGCATGAACGGGTCCGGCCCCGAGCGCACCGAGAAGAGCCTGAGCGAGCTGTGGGCCATGCTGGAAAAGCCGCAGCCGGAAGTGAACTCGGGCTACATCCAGAAAGACACCTTCTTTTTCGAGGATAATAAGGGAAACCGTTATCGCACCCGCATCCCCGATCCCGGAGATCGTGCCGACCTGTACGCTACCCTGAAGAAGAGCGGGGTCAAGTTTGAGATCCGGCCTCCTCTCCTTTCGGACAGCATCCAGAACCTGCTTCTGGCATTCCTGCCCATAATCGTGATCGTCGCGCTGTGGATGTTCTTCCTGCGGCAAGCGCAGCAGGGAGGCAATCAGGCGATGGCATTCGGGCGCAGCCGCGCCAAACGCGTCACGGAGAACGTTCCGAAGGTCACGTTCGACGACGTGGCCGGAGTCAACGAGGCCAAGCAGGAGCTGCAGGAGGTTGTGGAGTTCCTGAAGAACCCGCGCAAGTTCCAGGCCCTGGGCGCGAAGATCCCGCGGGGGGTGCTGCTGCTGGGACCGCCGGGAAGCGGCAAGACCCTGCTCGCACGCGCCGTGGCCGGAGAGGCCGGCGTGCCTTTCTTCCATATCAGCGGGTCGGACTTCGTGGAAATGTTTGTGGGCGTCGGAGCATCCCGCGTGCGCGATCTGTTCGACACCGCCAAGGCGAACCGGCCCAGCCTGGTCTTCATTGACGAGATTGACGCGGTGGGCCGCCAGCGGGGCGCCGGTCTGGGTGGCGGCCACGATGAGAGGGAGCAGACCCTGAATCAGCTGCTGGTCGAAATGGATGGCTTTGACCCGAATTCCGGCGTCATCCTCATCGCAGCCACGAACCGTCCCGATGTGCTGGATCCCGCTCTGCTGCGACCGGGGCGGTTCGACCGCCGGGTGGTGGTGGATAATCCGGATGCCGAAGGGCGCAAGGCTATCCTGCAGGTGCACACCCGCGGAAAGCCGCTGGCGGATGACGTGAACCTGGATTCGCTGGCGCGCCGCACACCGGGGTTCTCGGGGGCGGATCTTGCCAATCTGGTGAATGAGGCAGCCCTGCTTGCCGCTCGCCGCGACAAGACCAAGATCACCATGGACGAGTTCGAAGCATCCGTGGACCGTGTCATCGCCGGACCGGAGCGCCGCAGCCGCCTCATCAGTGAGAAGGAGAAACGGGTCGTCGCCTATCACGAGGTGGGACATGCCCTGGTTATGGAGCTGCTGCCGAACGGAGACCCTGTGCACAAAGTCTCCATATTGCCCAGGGGTCTGGCGCTGGGCTACACCATGGCTCTGCCGGGCGAGGACAAATATCTGACCACCCGCGATGAGCTCCTGGATGACATCACGGGGCTGCTGGGCGGTCGCGCGGCGGAGCAGATTGTGTTCAACCAGATGACTACGGGAGCCAACAACGACCTGGACCGCGCCACGGACATCGCCCGGAGGATGGTCTGTGAGTATGGAATGAGCGAGGAGCTTGGGCCCATTACGCTGGGGCGGCGCCACGGAAATCCGTTTCTGGGGCGCGACATCATGGAGGATCGCAACTACTCCGAGGAGGTGGCGGAGAAGATCGATGCGGAAGTCCGCCGCATCATCGAGTCGTGCTATGACCGGGCGATGAGCATTCTGACCGAGCACCGCGCGAAGATGGATGAGATCTCTGAACTGCTTCTCGAGCGTGAGACCATCGAGCGTGAGGAGTTCGAGAGGTTGATGGCGGGTCTGAGCACCAAGAGACTGGTTCAGCCCCAGGGACCGGGCGATGCGGGAGGTGGTCAACCGGCCGCTCAGGAGGAGCCGCGCCCCGCGCCGGAGGCTGCTCCCCGGCTGGAGCCGGGCGTGGCCTGAAGGGGCAGATCCGCGGACGGATTGACGGGCAGCCGGCTCCGGCAGGAGCGGCTGCCCTGTTGGTGTACGGAGGAGCGTTCCACGACGATGAGTCTCCCTGCAGGAGAGTTGTTGCTGGCGGTTCCGAACTTCAGCGAGGGACGAGACGAAGACGTCCTTCGTGAGATCGCGGATGCAGCGTCCAGGAGTGGCGCCACGGTGATGGATGCGTCCATGGACCCGGATCACAACCGCGCCGTGATCGCCCTGTTCGGCTCGCCGGAGGCTGTGCTGCGATCGCTTGTCAGCGCGGCGGAGGCCGCGGTGCGCCGGATAGACCTGCGAAGCCATGCCGGGGAGCACCCTCGTTTCGGGGCGATGGACGTCTGCCCCCTGGTGCCTCTGCGCGGAATGCGCATGGATCGCGCCGTTGCGCTGAGCCGCGATCTGGCAGCCAGGCTGGCGGAGGGTCTGGGTCTGCCGGTCTACCTGTACGAGGAGAGCGCAACCGCGCCGGAGCGACGGGATCTGGCTGCCGTGCGGCGCATCGGCCGCTCTGGACTGGGTGATCTGCTTGAGGGGGAGCTTTCGCCGGATTTCGGCCCGCGGCGCTTCCATCCGTCTGCGGGAGCGGTGGCGGTCGGTGCCCGGGGACCGTTGGTGGCCTTCAATGTAAACCTTGCCGTGCCGGATATTCGTGCGGCTAGGGACATCGCGGCGGAACTGCGGAGGCGGCGGGATCTGGGAGAGGACTTCGAAGGTGTGAAGGCCTTGGGCTTTCTGTTGCACTCGCGCGGGGTTGCCCAGGTCTCCACCAATATTACCCGCCCGGACCGCTGCCGTCCCCGGCAGGTGTTCGACTTCATCGAGCGTGCCGCCCGCAGAAGAGGCGTACCGGTGAGGGAATCCGAGCTGATCGGCGTGGTTAGCAGGAGACATCTCTCGGAGGATGAGGAACGGGCCATGCTGCTGCATCCCCCGCGCCCGTCTCAGATCCTTGAAACCTGGTTGGGAGCGGATGTCTGGTAAGGCATCGGGCTGTGTGCAATCTGCACTGGCTGGGTCATCTGGCGAGAGGGTGACGGATCCGATGCTCCGGGAACCTCTTCCCGTCACACCTCCCACGGTGGCGGAGCAGACGCGCCGCTCCATCAACGCGGCAGACTGGGCAATGGGTGGACGCGCTGTTGACAGGGAGCGGGTGTGCGTGTTACGGTACCGTGATACTGCCGCAGGCCATTCAGGACGAAGGGCGATGCCACGATGAAATGCCCCTACTGCGGGCACCAGGAAGACCGCGTACTGGACTCGCGGACCGTCAAGGACGGCGAATCCATCAAACGCCGCCGCGAATGCCTCCGTTGCCAAGGACGGTTCAACACCTTCGAGGAGATCGAAGAGCGGCAGTTGGTGGTCATCAAGAAGGACCAAGGCCGCGAGCCCTTCGACCGCCGCAAGATCCTTAGAGGGATGAGCACCGCTTGCGAGAAGAGGCCGGTCAGCACGGAAGACCTTGAGCGCGCCGTGGATGAGATCGAGATGGTTTTCCGCAGCCGGCCGACGCGGGAGGTGAGCTCCCGGGAGATCGGCGAGCTGGTCATCGAGAAACTGCGCGAGCTGGACCAGGTGGCCTTTGTCCGCTTCGCGTCCGTATACTGGGAGTTCGAGGACGTGGAGCAGTTCAAGGAAGTGGTCAACGCTCTATCGAGCAGGCGGTCACGGTCTCGCAGAGCGACGGAGGAAGGCGAACAGGACACGGACGAAGAACCATCCAGCAGGGACCGGCATTCTCCGGTACCCGGCGCATGACGCGGGCCCGCCCGGATGGAGGGAAGGGCAGGCTGGAAGGCTTCATCAGGGAGGATGAGATGCGAACCTGTTCCGTGTGCGGTGGGCTTCCCGCAGGTTATCGGGATGGATGCTGCGGGTGCGAATCTGGACAGGATGCCAGCCGGCAGTGCGTCCGCGACGCGCTGCTGGCGGAATCCGCTGACGCCCAGTGGATGCGGATGCTGGCCGCCCGGCTGGAACTCTCGGGGATCCCCTGGAGGCTGGAGCTTCCCCTTGGCGTTGAAGGGATGTCGTTGCTGATGGAGCCGCTCAGCACGACGGCCGCGCTGTTTGTCCCGGAAGACCTGCTGGAGACCGCGCGAAGGGTTATACTGGCGGAGCTGGCGGTCAACTGAGTGGCGGTTTCTTTGCAGAAGGCGGCGTCTACCCACATCCCTGCCTGCCGGTCGCGGTCCGTAAGCGCCCCCTCTTTCTTCTGAACCTATGAGCACCAAAGGACTGACCACCAGAATCCTTCTGGGAATGCTGGTCGGCTGCGTGGCCGGTCTGCTGCTGATGCGATTCTTCCCCGTGGGCATCCAGCCCGGCGACCGTCTGACACCAAGGCTTGCCGATGGCTCCACCATCGGGCTAAAGGTGGCCGACGCCACGCGGCCGGAGAAGACCATAGATGTGGTCACGCAATCCGGCGAAAAGGGAACGGCCTGGCTGGAGCGGGGCCAGACGGTGGGTGACGTGTCACTTCCGGACGGAAAGCGGGTGCATCTGGCCGGGCTGAGTCTTCAGGAAGGAGCGGCGCGCCTTTCCGAATCGCTGAGAAAGCCTGTGCAAGATCTGCGCGTGGATGAGCGTCGCGGCGTCACCCTTCTGCCCACCCCGACGCGGGTCTTGTATATCCTTGGCGAGCTGTTCTTGCGCATGCTGAAGATGCTCATCGTCCCCCTGATTGTCTCGACCGTGCTGATCGGGGTGGCCAGCCTGGGGGATTTGCAGAAGATGGGGCGCATCGGCGGGCAGACGGTGGCCTACTACGTGGTCACGATGCTGATCGCGTGTTGCATTGGGCTGGTGCTGGTGAACATTGTCCGGCCGGGAGACGGGCTGGATCTGCGCGCGGCGGCAGGAGAAGCCGGGTTGGCCGAGAGTCCCCCCACGGTGGCCGACCTGTTGCTTCGGATCGTGCCTCCCAACCCGGTGGAGGCGATGGCGCGCTTCGATGTGTTGGGGATGCTGTTCTTCACCATTCTGACCGCGCTGGCCATCCTGAAGCTGGGGCAGGAACGGGCCCACACGGTGCTACGGTTCTTTGAGGGATTGAACGGCATCGTATACGTGCTCATCGGGTGGGTGATGTCGCTCGCGCCCATGGGCGTTGGCGCCCTCCTGGGGTATTTCATCGCCATCCAGACGCCGGACTATCTGGTGACACTGGCGGGCAGTCTGGGGAAATTCGCCTTCTGCGTGGCGGCGGGCCTGCTGATCCACATGGGAGTGCTGACGCTGCTGGTCTGGTGGCCGGGACGGTATTCTCCCCTTGAGTTCCTGCGACGCTCCGCACCGTTCCTGACAACGGCGTTCAGCACGGCGAGCTCCAGTGCAACGCTTCCGGTGACTCTCTCAGCAGTTGGCGAGATGAACGTCTCGCGGCGCATCTCCAGCTTCGTCATCCCGGTGGGCGCCACTGCCAACATGGATGGCACGGCGCTGTACGAGGCGTGCGCCGTCCTGTTCTTCGCGCAGGCGTTCGGCGTGGACCTGAGCGTCGGGCAGCAGGTCATTGTGGCCTTCACCGCCATGCTCGCGGCGGTGGGAGCGGCAGGCATTCCGAGCGCCGGACTTGTCACCATGGCTCTGGTTCTTGCGGCGGTGGGTCTGCCGCTGACCGGCATAGGACTGTTGCTGGCCATTGACCGCCCTCTGGACATGCTTCGGACAGCAGTGAACGTATACGGCGACGCCAGCGCCTGCCGCGTCGTACAGACCTGGAACCCCTCCATCCGCCCCGAAGAGGATGACGAGGCGGAGGAGAGTCTGTGAAACCGGGGGCAGGTTGCCCGGTTTGACAGAGGGAGGTCAGTGAGCTATATTGAGCACGAAACCACCCCGGGGAGAGTCACGGACCGGACTTGAAAGACCTTCACGAGATCCTCAGAATCCTCGAAAAAGATGGACGGCTGACGGCGGCGCAGGTGGCGGACATGCTGGGCCGTCCCGTGGAAGAGATCGAAGCCGTCATACGCAAGGCTGAACAGGACGGAATCATCCGCCGCTACAAGGCTGTGGTGCACTGGGACAAGGCCGGCGAGGAGCGCGTGTTCGCGTTCATTGACGTCAAGGTCACCCCAACGCGAGGCTTCGGCTTCGACGATGTGGCCGAGCGCATCTACAAGTTTCCTGAAGTCACGGCCGTTTATCTGGTCAGCGGAGACCACGATCTGCGGGTGATGGTGCAGGGTTCCACGATGCAGGAGGTGGCGAACTTCGTCTACGACAAGCTGGCCACCATAGACCGCGTCCAGTCCACAGCGACGCATTTCGTGCTGCGGCGCTATAAGGAGGACCGGGAGATCTTCGCAGAGGCTGAGGAGGACCATCGGCTGGCCGTCACGCTGTGACGCCGGATCTCCGCTGAAAGCCTTCCCGGATTCCCATCCGGTTGCTGACGGGGCTTCGCACGCATGTTGAGTGTCGCCAAACATGTCCAGGGTGTCCGCGCATCGGGCATCCGCAAGTTCTTCGACATCGTCGCCGAGATGACGGATGTCATCTCGCTGGGAGTCGGCGAGCCCGATTTCGCCACCCCCTGGAACATGCGGGAAGCTTGCATCTGGTCGCTGGAGAAGGGGCACACGAACTACACCTCCAACTGGGGGATGCTGGAGCTGCGGGAGCTGATCTGCCAGCATCTGGAGCGCCTGTACGGCGTGGGCTACTCGCCGGTGAATCAGGTGCTGGTGACGGTGGGGGTGAGCGAGGCGCTGGACCTGGTGTTCCGGGCCATTCTGGATCCGGGGGACGAGGTGGTCATCTTCGACCCGTGTTACGTTTCTTACGGACCGTGCGTCTCCTTCTCCCACGGCGTTCCCGTCCACGTGCCGACGACGGTGGAACAGGGTTTCGTTCCCACCCCGGAGCAATTCCGCGCGGCCATCACCCCACGGACGAAGGCGGTGTTGGTGGCGTTCCCGTCAAACCCCACTGGTGCTGTGGCGGACCGGGAGACATTGCAAAAGATCGTGGACATCGCCCGGGAGGCGGATATCTTTGTCGTCTCGGATGAGATTTACGATCGGCTGGTCTACCGTGCCCCGCACGTCTGCGTGGCGGCTCTGGACGGAGCCTATGACCGCACCATCCTTCTGGGGGGATTCAGTAAATCGTATGCGATGACGGGGCTGCGCATCGGGTATGCGGCCGGACCTCCGGACGTTATCGAAGCGATGATGAAGATCCATCAGTATGTGACCCTGTGCGCGCCCATCACCGCCCAGAAGGCGGCCATCGAAGCCCTTCGCGACGGAGAGGACAGCGTCCGGGAGATGCGGGACGAATACAACCGCCGCCGCCGGCTGATCGTCAAGCGCTTCAACGATTGCGGGATGCCGTGTATGGATCCGGGGGGCGCCTTTTACGCGTTTCCATCCGTCAAAGATTTCGGGCTGAGCTCCGAGGAGTTCGCGGAGCGGCTGCTGTATGAAAAGCGGGTGGTGGTAGTGCCGGGAAGCGCATTCGGCGAATGCGGAGAAGGATACGTACGGGCATCTTACGCCACCGCCATTGACCGGATCGAAGAGGCCGCCAGCCGGATCGCCGATTTTGTGAAGTCGCTTCCACGGGCTGTGGCCGTGGGATGATGGGGCTGGAATGAAGCAAAGCAAGTATCTCGTCGCCGCTCTCTGGGCGATCGCCCTGCTGGCGGCGGCTCTCCCCGTGCTCGGGCGCGCGCGGACCGACAGAGTCCGCATCTTCACCACCTGGGATTCCTCGTTCTTCTACGCAGCATTTGACGTCAACGACCCGGACATTCAGGGCGCGTCCCGCGCGCCCAACGCCCCCGTGGCGGATGGCGATGACGCGGTGGCTGTCTACTTTCACACCGACCGCGCGGACCCCTCCGGCCTGGACGAACACTCCTTCCGGATGGTGGTTAGCGCGGCGGGAGGAGCGGAGTTCGCCAGAGGACAGAACGGCGCCTGGAAGCTGGTGCCCATCACCACGTTCAAATACTCTGTGCAGCGCAACGGCAGCCTGAATGACGATCAGGACGACGATGTGGGCTACAGCGTGGAGGTGGCCGTCCCTTGGAAGGAACTGGGAATCGAGGCGGACGTCGGTACGGCGTTGCGCTTCAATGCCGCCATCTGGCTGGCCGGTGAGCACAGAGGGTTCGTGAGCTTATCGCCCGAGGCGGCCAGGGGCGGGAGCCTGGATGACCCTTCTCTGTGGCTGGAGCTCTGGTTGCGGGGTCCGGTGCAGCCGCTTCTTGCGCGAAGCGAGGGGCGCGTGCTGGCGAACCGGGTGGCTGTCCGGCCGCCGGTGGTGGACGGACGGATCTCGCCGGGGGAATATCCGGAAAAGGGCGTGCTGGAGTTGGAGAAGCCGCCGCTTGCGCAGGCGGTGCGCGTGTTCCGGGATATTCCGGTGGAGTCCCTGGTATTCGCGGAGTATGACCCGGACCCACTCGGAACGCGGCCCGCAGCCAGCCTTGTCAGCAAGCCGTTCGGGGGGACGGGGCCTTGGACTTCGGGACTGAGCGTCGCCTGGCACAGGCAACAGATGCGGGATGCGTTGCGGGCCGGCATCGACGCGCTGCTTATCAGGATCCCCGCTGAAGCGGGCCTGCCGGCTGCAGAGGTGGCGGCTGTGGCGCTGGCCTTGGCGGAGGCGTCCGGAGCGGAAGGAGCTCCGCGGGCCGCGCCGCTGATCAGGACAGAACACGGCCAGACTCCTCCAGCGGAAAAGCTGTGGCAGGCAGCCGCGGCGCTTTACCGGCAAATCCCGGTCGCGCAGAGGGCGGAGGTACGTTTGCCGGAATCGCGGGGAGGACACGCATGCCTGCCGGTGTTTGCGGGGGGCGTATTGCAGATCACGGCGGAAGAGCGGGACGCCTGCGATGCGGATGCCAGGCGCGAGTTCGGACGCGGGCTGGTCTGGATCGGCGGGCCCGGCTCCAGGGGGGTTGACGGGATCCTGCCGGATCCGTTCAACGCGGACGGATGGGCGCAGGCGCCGGCGGGAGAGGGTTGGATCCGCATCGGCTCGGTGACACCGGGCTTCGTGCGCCCGGAAGGATATCTGGACCATCGGGGACAGGATACGCTTCGGCAGGCATGGGCGGCGCTGGCCGCGCAAAAGCCAGACTGGGTGGTGGTGCGCACGTTCAACGGCTTCAGCGATGGAAGCGCCATCTGCGCCACCTCAGAATACGGTTATCTGGCCGCGGATGCCAATGCTCTCGAGGCGCTGCGTTTCCGGGGTGGCTCCGAGCTCGCCGTGACGTTCCTTTCGGCCTCCGTCGCGCCGGTCATCGCTCCGGGCGCGGTCAGCGTGGCACGCGTTACCGTACGCAACAGCGGAGCTCGGTCGTGGCGCGCGGCGGAGCGCATTCAGCTCTCTTACCGGTGGTATCAGGGAGGTCGGCTGTACTCCCGCGGGCTCTTTACGGTGCCGCTTCAGAGGGACGTGGGGATCGGATCCGTGACCTCCTTCAACATTGGCGTTGCGGCGGCAGACTCCGACAGAGACCCGCTTCCGGAAGGCGACTGGTTGCTGGTGTTCGACCTTCTGGGGCCGGACGGCCGTCCGTTCTCCGCGCGGGGAGCGCGCCCGCTGGCAGTGCCGGTCCGGATCGGCGCCCCTCCGGCGTTCGCCGGAACAGCGCTCGACCTGTCGCTTCCCCCGGCTCTCATGTCTGGCGAGATGGCAACCGTGACACTGACGCTCCGCAATGACGGGACCGACACGTGGAAACCTGGCGGCGATGTCCAGATCTCCGTACTGCTGGCGCGCGCGGGCGACGGGGCGAAGCTCGGCAGCGCCACGCTTCCTCTTCCGGTGGAGATCCAGCCCGGCAGGATCGTGGATGTGCCAGTTACCTTCCCCGTGCGCGACAACTCCGGCCGCGCCATCGCGCCGGGGGCGGATGAAGAGATTCTGATAGCCCGGGTGGAAGCGGCGGTCACGCGCTCCGGGCAGGAAGTTGGCCCAAGGACCTCTGCCTGTATCCCGCTGGTGCGGGCCTATCGCGGGGCCTCTCTGAAACCGCCGGATGTTCCCATCCTGACGTGCACCTACGGCACGCCGGTGCGCTTCGCCATCCAGGTGACGAATACGGGGACGGCGGTCTGGCGGGAACCGACGCGGCTGGTGGGGCGCCTGTACTCGCTGGACGGCGTGTTGCTCCTCTCCGGGGCCGGGGAAGGCAAGTTGAAGCGGGGGATAAGGCCGGGCGAGAGCGTGAGCGTCCCGGTGGAGTTCCGACCGCCGGCCTATCCCGGTCAGTATGTTCTGCGTTGGGAGGTGGAAGGCGGACTGGCCGGAACAGGCTTGCCTGACGACCGCTTCCGAGGCGACGGAGTCTTCACGCACGTCGTCACGGTGGACGGCCCGGCGCTGGAGTTCGTGGACCTCTCTGCTGTCTTCGACACGGATGTAATCGCCTCCCCGGACCCGCTGGACGATGCCCGCTTCGATGCCGGCGGTGCGGCGCTGGCTGCGCATCTTGTGCCGCCGCTAGTGACACCGAACCCTTCCCCGTCCGACCGGTTCGCCGTGGGACTGTTCGGTGGTGACCCGCCCGGAGGCCCCGCGCCCGCCGGCAACCCCACCTGGCGCTGGATCAGCTTCAAATATCCGCCCAAGGGTCCGGGAATGGCCAACGCCATGTCCGCGAAGGGTCAGAGCGTAGCCCTCCCGGCTGCCAACTGCTCGCGGGTGCACGTTCTGGCTGCCTCGTCCGACGGCCCGAAGGAAGCGGTGTTCGGGCTGGGATACTCGGATGGAGCAGCGACAGCCCGTTCGACCGTTGGAAGCTGGAGCGAGCGGACACCCGGCGGCGTGGTGGCGTGGGAGATGCCCGGAAGAATGCGTCAAGCCTCTTTCGAAGCACAGCGCGCCTGGCTTTATGACGTCATCCTGCAGGCGGACGCGGGCCGTCCTCTTTCGTCCCTGAAGCTGCCTGACGACCCGTCCATCAAGGTGCTGGCCATCACTCTGGAGAAAGCGGAAAGCGCTCCGGCGGGCCGGAGATAGAAGCTTCTTACCTCACTCCGGCCCGTCCAGACGGCCCAGTGCGGCGATCTCCAGCGTCTCGTCCAGGGAGCGCACTCCCGCGCCTCCTCCAGCGGCTGTCAGGTTGCAGGCCGCCGCGGCCGAGGCGAACGCCATGGATTGCGAAAGCGGCCAGCCCATGGCCTCACCGCATACCAGGCCGGCCCGGTAGACATCTCCACAGCCGGTGGCATCCACCACCAGATCTTCCGGCACGGCCACAGCCGGCTGGCGGTGGACCAGTTTACCGTCCCTGTCGTACGCTTCAGAGCCTTCCGGCCCCAGTGTAAGCACAAGCATCCGGCCCATCTCGCGCGCGGCACGAGCCGCAAAGGTGCGAACATCGCCATCCGGAACCAGGCTGAGGATCTCCTGGTAGCTGGTGACCACCAGATCCGCGCAGGAGGCCACATCGGGACGGTCTACTGCGTCCATCGCAACCACCCGCATCCCCTGTTCCCGGGCCACGCGGGCCGCACGGGCGGCGTTCTCTCCGCAGTAGGGATCCAGAGTGAACACGCGAGCCTTCGGCAGATGGTCCACTGGCTGGCCCTGCATCTCCCGGAAGTGACGTCCGAACATGGTGCGCTCGGCGTCTGGCGTCGCCAGGATCAGGCAATATGGCGTCTCGGCGCGATGCGACGCGGTGAGCAGGGAGGCGTCTACGTGGACCAGGTTCCCCAACTCTTCCAGCATCCACTGTGCCCGGTCATCCCTGCCAAGAACCGTTCCCAGCAGCAGCACGCTCAAGCCCCAGCGGTCCCAGGCGATCGCCGAGTTGACCGCCTCACCGCCCGGTCGGAGCTCGTCGCTTTCAATCCAGACGGAACCGCCCGCTTCGGGGTAGCGCGGGATACGGATGATGCGGTCCTGACAGATGGTGCCATAGCAGATAATGTCGTACAAGCCGGAGACTCCCTGTTGGCAAGTTGTGTCGCGCCCATGCTGTCATGGAGCGCATGCTCCTTCAAGTGGCAGGGGAGGGAAGAGACCCCGGCGCGGCAAAGGGGCCGACGATCGACACAATGTGGCGGGAGGCATCCGAACTATGCGCGCTTTCTGGTTCGCCGCAGCGGCGGCGCTGCTGGGCTGTACGGCACAGGCTCAAGAGCAAGAGAGAGAATACCGCGCTTTCTGGGCGGAAGGATTCAACGCGGGCATCCACTCCCGCGAGCAGATAGACCGGTTGATCCAGCGCCTGACGGAGGCGCACTGTAATGGACTCTGGCAGCAGGTCCGCAAGCGCGGTGACGCCCACTACCGCTCCACATGCGAGATCTGGGCGAGGGAGAATCCTCAGCACTTCGACGCTCTGGCCTATCTGCTGGAGAAGGCGCACGCGGCGTCTCCAAAAATTCACGTGCACGCCTGGATCAATACCTGCGCGGTGGGTGGCGACACGCGGCCGGGGCATATCCTGGTGGAGCATCCGGAGTACACCAGCATTTCCGACGAAGGGGTGGCTTTCGACAACGAGGCGATGAAGATAGACCCCGCCCACCCCGGAGCAAACGATTGGACTTTCCGGGTGTATCTGGACGTGGCGCGGCATTATCCGGTGGACGGGATCCATTTCGACTTCGTGCGTTACGGACATCCGAGATGGGGCTTCAACCCGGTGAGCATTGCGTTGTTCAACCAGGCCACAGGAAGAACCGGCAAGCCCGCGTGGGACGACCCGGAATTCCAGCAGTGGAGACGGGACGCCGTGACGGCGCTGGTGCGAAAAGTCTACGCCCATACGAAGGCCATCGCCCCTGAGATGGCAGTCTCGGCGGCGACCATCGCGTGGGGCAACGGTCCCAAAAGCTACGACGAGTATTTGACCAGCCCTCCCTACAGCCGAGTGTATCAGGACTGGGCCGGCTGGATGCGGGAAGGCATTCTGGACATCAACTGCCCGATGCTCTACTTTTCCAACACGCGATTCCGCGAGTTCTGGCTGAACTGGAACCAGTTCGCCAAGGACCACAAGTATGAGCGGCAGCTGGTCATCGGACAGGGGATCTGGCTGAACAGCATTGCGGACACTCTGCAGCAGATCCGGGACTCGCGCGCTCCGTCCGCACATGGAAACCGGGCGGATGGGATCCTGCTTTATTCCTACGCCGGCACCAATCGTGCTGAAGACGGAAGTGAACAGCAGTACAATCCGGAGCTCTATCGCGCCCTCTCGCAGCCCGGGGCGTATGGCGATCCGCCGTTCGCCGTACCGGTAGACGCTCCGCCGCTCAAACCGCCGTCGGGAGGCATCGTCAAAGGCTTCGTGCTGACGGATCCCTGGCTGGCTCCCGTGGTGCGGGCAGAGGTCTCTCTCTGGGATGGCCGTGAACGCCGCCAGACGGTGACGGACGTGACCGGGTTTTATGCGTTCATTGACGTCCCGCCCGGACGTTACACCCTGACCATCTCCCCGAAGCCGTTCCGGACTCAGACATCGCAAATTGTTGTCGCGCGGGACGGCGAGGTTGTGACCCACCACGCATTCCCCGGTCCCGGGAAAGGCAGCCTCTCGCAGCCGTGGATGGTGGTAGCGGGCAATGACCGCTGCGACGGCGTGGTGTATCTCTGGGACGCCAAGACCGGTCAGGGCCGCAGGGTTCCCGTAAGGCCGGACACGCCATTGCCCTTCCAGGCCGGGGACATCGTGGCGGTATCGTATCCGGGAGGAGGACTGCCGCCGATCATCCGCCTGATTGACATCAGCGCCCAGTGGGGACGCAGGCTTCCCCGGCCGGAGCTGCCGGTGACACCATCAGCAAAAATGCGCGGCCTCGAATGGCCCACCGGGCGGCCTGTCTGCGTGGAGGGCACCATCGAGCGCTTGACACCGGAGGGATTCGTGCTGCGGGACGGCTCCGGCACGGTGCAGGTTTCCGGGCGCTTCTTGAAGCGCGACTTCCGGTTCAGCGCCACTCCCGGCGAACGTGTGCGCGTGCGGGGTGTGGTGGATAAGGAGAGCGGCCTGATGGTTACGCCGTTCGACCATCTGGCTGTCGAGGAGTTGCCGGACAGAGGATGATGAAAAAAGTTTAAAATTTTCATCCGCCCGGCCTTCAGAAAGGAACACGGGGAGCCGATGTATCGTCTAGAAAACAGAAAGCTTCCCACCCTCCTTCTCTCTCGCTCCCCGGTCAGCCCAGGCTGACCGGGGAGATTGTTTTGGAATCGTCATCCCGTCCGCTGCGCCCGACGGTGGTTGGGTCGTCCGGCGCAGCCGGAGGCGTCGAAACCACCCATCGCAGTGTCTGGTCTCGATACGCGCGCCTCGCAGCGCGCTATTCGACCGCCGGATAGCCTGAAGTTTGGACGCGCAGCCTGTAATCCTGCTCTTTCAGCCTCCAACCTGTTCCCCTCCCATCCTGCCCCCTCGACTCGCCGGCGCGCGACATGCCATAATATGGCCGAGAGCAACTGTCATCGTGGAGGACCCCGCATCTTGAGCACAACGCAGCTTTCCGCCGACCTGACCCCCGGACTCGAAATCCTGCGAGAAAGAGATCCGGAAGTCGCCCGCATCATCGAAGCGGAGGAGCGCCGCCTCAAAGAGACCATCGTCCTGATCGCCAGCGAGAACTACGCCGGTCCGGCCGTGCTTGCGGCTCAGGGCAGCGTCATGACCAATAAGTACGCAGAGGGGTATCCCCACAGACGCTACTACGGCGGATGCGCGTTCGTGGACGATGTCGAAGACCTGGCCATCGAGCGGGCAAAGCAGCTTTTCGGAGCCGAGCATGCCAACGTGCAGCCGCACTCCGGGTCGCAGGCGAACATGGCAGCGTATCTGGCTGTGATGGATCCCGGGGACACGTTCCTGGCGATGAACCTGGCTCACGGGGGGCATCTTACCCACGGCGCGCCGGTCAGTTTTTCCGGTAAGCTCTTCCGGTCCGTGCACTACAGCGTGCGCCAGGATACGGAGATGCTGGACTATGATGAGATCGAGAGCCTTGCGCGGGAGCACCGTCCGAAGCTGATCGTGGCGGGAGCCTCGGCCTATCCGCGCATCATAGATTTCCCCCGTCTCCGGCAGATCGCCGACGCGGTTGACGCGTACCTCTTGGTGGATATGGCGCATATTGCCGGTCTGGTGGCGGCGGGTGAGCATCCTTCGCCCGTGCCGCACGCGCACATCGTCACCACCACCACGCACAAGACCCTCAGGGGGCCGCGCTCCGGCCTCATCCTGTGCACGGCGGATCTGGCGGAGAAGATAGACAAGGCCGTTTTCCCCGGAATGCAGGGCGGGCCGCTGATGCATACCATTGCGGCGAAGGCGGTCTGTTTCGGCGAGGCGATGACCCCGGAGTTCCGGGAGTATCAGAAACTCATCCGGCGGGATGCCTCGGCACTGGCGGAGTCCCTTCAGAAGCGGGGTTTCCGGCTGGTGAGCGGTGGCACGGATAATCATCTGATGCTGGTGGACCTGCGCTCCCGGAACATCACAGGCAAGGCCGCTCAGACGGTGCTGGATTCCGTGGGAATTACACTGAACAGGAACCTCATCCCGTACGATCCTGAGAAGCCCTTCGTCACCAGCGGCGTGCGCATTGGCACCCCCTGCGTGGCCTCCCGCGGGATGGGGCCGGATGAGATGGACCTGATCGCGGGAATGATAGACCGGGTGCTGTCGGCGCCCGAGGATCAATCCGTACTTGACGGCGTGCGTAAGGAAGTGCGGGAGCTTTGCGCCCGCTTCCCGCTCGCCTGAAGGGCAAGAGTGAGCCGGGGCGGCGTGCCCCGGCGCAAGCGAGGGAGCCTGCTGGCCGTGAAAACAGCTCTGTTCGCTTTCGGTATTGCGTTTCTGATCGCGCTCTGGCTGACCCCGAGAGTGCGCGATTTCGCGATCCGGATGGGAGTGGTGGACCATCCTGGCGGAAGGCGCATTCACGACCGGCCTGTGCCCCGTTGGGGGGGCATCGCAATCTGGATAGGAGTGGTGCTGGGTGTGGCCCTTGCAGCGGTCGGGGACTGGCTGGTGGCCGGCAACAAGTTCCTGGCCCCCCAGCTTATCGCTCTGCTGATCGGAGCCTCCGCGGTTGCGGTGCTGGGGATGTTGGACGACCGGCTGGAGCTTTCGGCCAAATGGCAGGCGCTTGGCCTGATCGCGGTGGCGCTGGTGGTCAGCCAGTTCGGAGTGCGCATCAACTATGTCACCAACCCGGCGGGCGGATTGTTCTATTTGGGATGGGCGGCGGTGCCCGCCACGGTGCTCTGGCTCTTCGGCGTGACCAAGACCATAGACCTCATTGACGGCCTGGACGGGCTGGCCGCTGGAGTGTGCGCCATAGCGTCTTGCGCTCTGGCCGTGCTTGCCATCTTGATGAACACCCATTCTGTCGCCATCGTCTGTGCGGCGGTCACCGGCGCGAGCCTGGGCTTTCTGAGGTATAACTATCCTCCTGCCAGCATCTTCATGGGGACGGTGGGAGCCCAGTTCATGGGATTTGTCATCGCCGGAGCGGCGGTGATCGGGGCGTTCAAGGTGGCCGCCGCCTTCGCAGTGCTGGTGCCGATCCTGGCGCTGGGGGTGCCCCTGTTCGATGCGGTCTTCGCCGTGGCCCGGCGCGCTGCCAACGGCCAGCCTGTCTATATGCCGGACCGCGGGCATATCCATCATCGACTGCTGGATGCCGGACTCACCCAGAGTCAAGTCATCCTGGTGATCTACTGCGCCACCGTGGTGCTCTCGGCAGGCGCTCTTTTCATCGTCTCGATGGTGAGATAGCCGTTGGAGCGCTTGCAACCGCTTCGGGTGATGGCCGTCTTCGGCACCAGGCCGGAGGGCGTGAAGATGGCCCCCGTGGTGCGCGAGCTGCGGAGCTTCCCGGATCAGATCCGCCTGACGGTCGCCGTCACCGGCCAGCACCGCGAGATGCTGGACCAGATCCTGCAGGCGTTTGGCATCGTCCCGGATTATGATCTGGACATCATGCGTCCGGGGCAGACTCTGGCCGAGATCACCTGCCGCAGCCTGTCGGGACTGGACGGACTTCTGGAGCGGGAGAGCCCGGAGATCGTGCTGGCGCAGGGGGATACCACCACAACCTTTGTCGCATCTCTGGCCGCGTTCTACCGCAAGATTGACTTCGGACACGTCGAGGCCGGACTGCGCTCGGACAACCGCTGGGAGCCGTTCCCAGAAGAGATGAACCGCCGGATGGTGTCTCTGTGCGCCTCTCTTCATTTCGCTCCCACGGAGCTGGCGCGTGATCGCCTGTTGCAGGAGGGGGTACCTGCGGAGGATGTGTATCTCACTGGCAACACCGTCATTGACGCGCTGCAGGAGATCTCCGCGCGAGATGAGCCCTTGCAGGATGCCGCTCTCGAGGAGTGGGTGGGGCAGGCAAGGTTGGTCCTTGTGACAGCACACCGGCGCGAGAACTGGGGGGCACCTATGGAGGCCATCTGCCGCGCCATCCGGCGGGTGGCGGATGCTGTGGAGGATGCGCGCGTGGTGTTTGCCATGCACCGCAACCCAGTGGTGCGCGAGACGGTCCACCGCGTGCTGGACGGCCATAGCCGCGTTCGCCTTATTGAGCCGCCGGATTATCTGGAATTCGTCAGGCTGATGAAGCGTTCGTATCTCATCCTGACCGACTCAGGCGGGGTGCAGGAGGAGGCTCCGTCGCTGGGTGTCCCGGTTCTGGTGTTGCGCAACACCACAGAGCGTCCGGAAGGGGTGCAGGCGGGAAATGCCAGACTTGTGGGAGCGGATGAAGACAGGATAGTGTCGGAAACGCTCGGTTTGATGGAAAATGCAAATAAGCGGGTTTTGATGGCGCGTGCTGCGAACCCGTACGGAGACGGCAAGGCGTCGCAGCGCATCCGGCGCATCCTGTTCGACCGCTACGGTCTGGTGGAATGAATCCGAGGTTCGAATCTCCCGCGAACAATATGCTCAAATGGGCGCTGCGGATCGCCGCAGGCGCCCTTGTCGCTTACATCCTGTGGCGCACGCGGGAGATTATCGTCACTGTCCTGATCGCCGCCGTGCTGGCGGCTGCGCTGGAGCCGCTTGTGGATCTGCTGATGCGCTGGCGGATTCCCCTGCTGCACCCGAAGACCCAGCGCGTGGCCGCTTCGGTGGTGGTGTTCGTCGCGTTCCTGGCCTTGTGTGTGTTCGGCGCGGCCTGGCTGGCGGCTCCAGTCGGCGAGGAGTTCCGCAAACTGAATCCCGATGCTGTGCGGCAAGCGTTCACCGGTTTCGCGGAGGACATCCAGAAGGTCTATGACGAGATGCCGCCTCTCTTCCGGCAGCTGGTAGGCCGGCCCGATCAGACGGCTCTGACGGAGGGCCTGGGTCGGGTTGCGGAGACGGTGGTACGGCAGGTTACCCTGTGGCTCAGTCATCTCCTGGAGATCTTTCTCATTCCGGTGCTGGCGTTTTATTTTGTCGTAGACTCGGGATCGCTCAAAAAGTATGTTCTCTCATTCATCCGGCCAGTTCACAGGCGCGAGGCCATGCGGTTGGTGCGAGACGCGGGACGGGTGTTCCGCGTCTATATCGTCGGACAGATCATCCTGTGCCTGATTGCCGGCGTGGTGATGGGTTTGCTGCTCGCTTACTGGAAGGTCAAATACGCGGTGACGCTCGCAGTGCTGGCGGGTGTCACCCGGGCGGTGCCCATCGTGGGGCCAATTTTCAGCGGAGCGGTGATCTTCGTCATCATCCTTGCCAGCGACCCCCGCCTGGCTCTGACGGTGCTGGTCATCTTCAGCGTGCTGCACTTCGTGGAGAGCAAGATGATCATGCCGTTGCTGCTGGGGGACCTGATGGAGTTGCATCCGGCGGTGCTGCTGATCTGCATCCTGGCGGCCTACGAGTTCTTCGGCATACTGGGGATGTTCCTGGCGGCCCCCGTCGCAGCGATGGCCCGGACTCTGATCACAAGATACTATCTGCAGCGGCGGGACGGTCAGACGGGGCAGGGCGGTCCTCCGGGGGGAACCGCGGAGGTGGTTGATGATCAGGAAAGGCCCGTACCTGGCGCATCGCCCGCCCTCGCGTGAGGCTCCCGGTTTGCGGGATGGCTCCTCTTCGGGCTACATAGTCACCCGGACGGACCCAACAGTTCCGAAAGGATTCGCGATTCCGTGACCGTTTTTCAGGCCATTGTCCTCGGTGCCGTGCAGGGCGCCACAGAGTTCATCCCCGTCTCCAGCACGGGGCACCTGATCGTCGTCCCCTGGCTTCTGGGTTGGAACGCCAACAGCCTGGCTTTCGATCTGGCGACGCATGTGGGGACGCTTGCCGGCGTGCTCTGGTACTTCTGGAGGGACTGGGTGCACATCCTCTCCTCGCTTGCGCGTCTTGCGCTGAATCGGGGAAGATGCGACGACCCCACGCGGCAGGCGGGACTCATCGGCCTTTTCATCGTCGCCGGATGCGTTCCGGCCGCGCTGGCCGGAGTGGCATTCGGTGATATTGTCGAGGAGCGGCTGCGCCATCCTCTGTTCGTCGCGGCCACCACGGGAGGTGTGGCCCTGGTGATGCTGGCGGCCGATCGGCTGGGCCGCAAGGAGCGCGGGTGGGCCGGCGCCGGGCTGCGGGACTGGGTGCTCATCGGGCTGGCGCAGGCGCTCGCGCTGATGCCCGGCATCTCTCGCTCCGGAATCACCATCAGCGCGGGGCTGGCGCTGGGGCTTCAGCGGGACGCCGCGGCGCGTTGCAGCTTTCTTCTTTCCGCTCCCATCATCGCCGGAGCGGCTGGTCTGCAGCTTGGAAAGGATTTCCGCTCCGGCATCCCGCTGGAAGAACTCCAAATGTTCATTGTGGCGGCCATAGCAGCCGGGGTGGTGGGCTACCTGTGCATCCGATTCCTGCTGGATTACCTCCGACAGCGGGGGCTGGCTGTCTTTGTCTATTATCGCCTGGGGCTGGCGGCGCTCATTGTGGCGCTATACTACTGGCGCGGCTGAAAGCTCGCTCCCTCAGCCCTCGGCCACCACTCGGTGGTATTTCTTCTTGCCGGCCCGCAACAACACGGCACCGTCCCGCACGTCGGCGGCTCCCACCGTGACCTCCAGGCCGGGCACCTGTTCGTCGTTGACGTATGCTCCGCCCTGAAGGACCAGCCGCCGCGCGTCGCTCCGCGATTTCGCCAGACCGGTCTCGCAGAGAAGGTCAATGATGGGGATGCCTTCCTGCAGGCGTGAAACAGGCACAGGGGTGGCCGGCATAGCGGAAAGATCCTCGCCGCCTCCGCCGAACGCGGCCCGCGAGGCTTCCCGGGCGCGGTCCGCTTCCTCCTGCCCGTGCGTCAGTTTCGTCACCTCGTAGGCCAGAGTCTCCTTCGCGATGCGGATGTCGGCGCCTTCCAGGCGTCCTAGCCGGCGCACCTCATCCATAGGCAGGAAGGTGAAAAACGCCAGGAACCGCTCCACGTCGCGGTCGTCCGAGTTGATCCAGTACTGGTAGAACTCGTAAGGCGGGGTGCGTTCTGCGTCCAGCCAGATGGCTCCGCGATTGGTCTTGCCCATCTTCTCGCCGCGCGCGGTGGTCAACAGGGGGAATGTCATTCCGAAGACCTGCTTGCCCAGCATCCGGCGGGTCAGGTCCACACCGGCCACGATGTTCCCCCACTGGTCGTCGCCGCCGATCTGTAGCCGGCAGTCCCGGTCGCGAGCCAGCACCATAAAATCGTAGGCTTGAAGGATCTGGTAGTTGAACTCGATGAACGAGAGCCCGTCCTCGCGCTCCATCCGCAAGCGGTACGCCTCGGATTTCAGCATCTCGTTGACACGGAAATGCCGTCCCACATCGCGCAGGAACTGGATGTAGTTTAGCGGCAGCAGCCAGTCCGCATTGTTCAGGAACAGGCCGCGCTCCCCGTCCAGTTGGAGGAACCTCTGGAGCTGGGAAAGGATGCCGCGTCCGTTGCGCTCGATCTCCTCCGGCGTGAGCATCTTGCGCATCTCGGTCTTGCCGCTGGGGTCGCCCACCATGGTGGTCCCCCCCCCGATGAGCGCGATGGGAAAATGTCCCGCGCGCTGGAGATGCGCCATCGCCATAATGGGCATCAGGCTCCCACAGTGCAGGCTTGTGGCGGTGGCGTCGAATCCGCAATAGAAGACCACCCTCTCTTGCGCCAGCAGGCGCGAAAGCGCCTCCGGGTCCGTGCATTGCTGGATGAACCCGCGGTCGAGAAGGGTTTGCAGAACGTCGCTCACCTTTTGGACAGCCTCCTGTTGTGGGAAATCGGTCGCGCCGCCCTGCGGGGCAGGGCGCCAGAGGAGTATCCCACCATCCCGCCGCGCCTGTCAACGCGACAGGGGCCGGTGATGCCGCAAGAGCACCCTCATCCCTCCTGGCATTCCGGAACCATCTCTACGGTGGTTGAGCCGTCCGGCACGGTCGGACGAGCCGAATCCGGCGCGGGCGTGGTCACGACCTGCGCTCCGGGCAGTTCCCGGGCGGCTTCAGTCGCCCGACACCCGCGGAGCCGCGCCCGCGCTCGAAAGACCGAAGTGCGCCGCCAGCATAGCGCGGGCCACGGGGGCCGCTGCCGTCGAACCGTGCCCTCCGTGCTCAACCATCACGCAGACGGCGATCTGAGGATCCTCCAGCGGCGCCACCGCCACGAACCAGGCGTGCGCCTTGCCTGCCGGGTTCTGGGCGGAGCCCGTTTTTCCTCCCACGGATATGCCCGGCAGAGCGGATGCGCGTCCGGTTCCCCGCAGCACGCACTGGCGCATTCCTTCTATAACCAGGTCATAGTTCCGGCCGTTCAGCCGGACCTCGCGGATCAGCCCCGGCGCCACTCGCTTGACTCGCCCGCCGCTGCGGATCTCCCGGACCAGGTGGGGCCGATATACCTTGCCTTTCGTCGCAATGGCTCCGGTGACCAGGGCCATCTGGAGCGATGATGTCTGCAGGTAACCCTGCCCGATCGCCGTGTTCAGTGTGTCGCCCGGATGCCAGGTCGGATCCCTGCGCACCGCCTGGCGCTTCCACGCGGTGGAAGGAACGGTCCCCTTGCGCTCGCCAGGCAGGTCAATACCCGTCCTTTCGCCCAGCCCCAGCCGGCGGGCCAGGTCGGCGATGGGGTCCACGCCCAGCCTGCGGGACATCTGATAAAAGAATACGTCGCAGGACTCAGCAAGGGCATCGAAAAAGTCCGTGTGGCCGTGACGCTTCCAGCACCCGAACCGCTTCCGTCCCAGATAGTATGCTCCCGCGCACGAGACGGCCGAGCGTTGCGTGATCACGCCGCCCTCCAGCCCGGCTAGCGCTGAAATGGTCTTGAAGGTGGATCCCGGAGCATAGACGCTCTGGACTGCGCGGTTGAGCAGCGGAAGCCTCTTGTCGTTGCGGATGGCCTCCCACTCCTTCACCCGGATGCCCCGGGCGAAAAGATTGGGGTCGTATCCGGGGCGGCTTGCCAGCGCCAGCACTTCGCCCGTGCGCGGGTCCAGTGCGACAGCGGATCCCACCTTGCCGGTCAGTCCCTCTTCCGCCGCCCGCTGAACGGCCGCATTGATGGTGGTCACCAGATCGGCTCCGGGAGAGGGTTCCTCCTCCCGCAGCAGCCGCGTGCGCCGGCCCATGGCGTCCACTTCCACCACCAGCCCCCCGTCCCGCCCGCGCAGCTCCTCTTCGTAAGTCTTCTCCAGCCCGGTGATTCCGATGCGTGCGTCCGGCGGATACCCTTTCTCTTTGTATTGCGCCGCCAGACGTTCGGGGATCGGCCCGATGTATCCCAGCAGGTGCCCGGCCAGCTTCCCCTGTGGATAGTAGCGCAGCTCCTCCAGGTCCACGGAGACCCCCGGCAGCCATGGGCGCATCTCCATCAGACGGTTCAGGGTCTCGCGGGGGATGTCCACCGCCACCCGCACGCGGCGGTAGCCCTCCGCCGGTGGCTTGATGCGCGCCCGGACTTCTTCGATGCTCATCCCCAGACATTCCGCCAGTCTCCTCGCTTCCGGGCCTTCGGCGCGGAATACGTCAGGGTCCACCGTCACGACGAACTTGGGACGCGTGCTGGCCAGCACCGCCCCGCGCCTGTCCAGGATCTCCCCCCGCGGCGCCGGACGGCGGTCTTTGCGGATGCGGTTCTGCTCCGATGCCAGGTGCAGCGCCTCTCCCTGAGCGATCTGGAGATACCAGAGACGGCCGAGCAGCACCAGAAAAAGGGCCGCCACGAACAGTTGCGCCAGCCGCGCGCGCTGCCTCGCGCGGTGGATCTCCTCAGGGGCCTGCGGCGCAGGAATGTCGTGGAGCCTCATCGTTTCAGCCTTGCGCTCTACGCCGTGTCAATGCCGCATCTGGCAGACGCGGGTTGGCGCCAGGTCTGCGCGGAAGCGTTTGCGGATCACGTGCGGGCAGGCTGTGGAGGCAAGCTGCCCGGAATCGGCGCAGATCAGCACCGTCTTGTATTCCGCTTCTCGGGAAGCCAGGGGGCGGACATCCGCAGTCGGCGGTTCCGGTTGCACCTGGCCGGATGGCTCCGGCGCGGGGGGCTGCGGCTCCACGTCCGGTACGATGGAGTCGGGTGGGGCAGTTTCTCCGGTGTGGATGTCGCACTGGACGGCGGGTGCGTCTTCCTGGCGGAACGTCTGGCGGTGTGTGCTGGGACAGCCGGGACCGGCCAGCAGACCCGACTCGTCGCAGATGGTCAGCGTCACGCGGCGCGAGTGGCTGCGGGGGCGCTCCCTTTCGCCGTTCCGGTCGTTTGATGTGGACTCCTGAGCGGCGCTTTCGGCCGCCTTCTTGCGCAGGAATTCTCTCTGCCGGGGAACCGCCACCGTCATGAAATCGCACCAGATGGGAGCGCAGACGTTGCTCCCCCAGACGTTGTCCATCGGAATGGGCACGTCGTTTCCCACCCAGACCGTGGTGACCAGCTCCGGGGTGTAGCCGATGAACCAGGCGTGGCGATCCTGGTCTGTGGTGCCGGTCTTCCCCCGGGCGTCCGCGACTCTGCGGGCGACGCTGCGTCCCGTCCCGCTGGTGACTACTGCACGCAGCATCTCGTCCATGCCTTCCGCCGTGGTCTCCCGGATGACCCGCCGCGGCTGAACCGGCGGAGTATGGTTGTAGATGACGCCACCGTCCGCCGTCGTGACGCGGGTGACTGCCACCGGAGTGGCCTCGAAACCGCCGTTCGCGATGACGCAGTAGGCGGTGTTCATCTCGATGGGGCGAACCCCGGTGGAGCCCAGGGCGATGGAGAGGTTCTCCGGGATGTTCGCCGTGATGCCCATGGCGCGGGCGTAGCGGATGACTTCGTCCAGGCCCACCGATCGGGCCACCAGCACGGCGGGCACATTGTAGGACTGGGCCACGGCGGTCTTCAGGGTCACCCGTCCGTGATAGCGGCGGTCGTAGTTCTGTGGCCAGGGCGGCTTGTCGCGGCCGCGCAGCCACACCTTCTCGTCCCGCACGGTGTCCGAAGGCTTCCAGCCGTTCTCAAGCGCGGCTGTGTAGACAAATACCTTGAATGTGGAACCGGGCTGCGGGTTGCCCTGCGTGATGACATTGAACTGCCGCTTGCGGAAGTCCGTACCGCCTACCATGGCCCGGACATATCCGGTGCGGGGATCCATGGAGACCAGAGCGCCCTGACCCACACGCCGCCTCCTGTTGGATTCCACTCCTTTGCGCACGGCATTCTCGGCGGCCTGCTGCATCTTCCAGTCCAGCGTCGTGTAGACGCGCAACCCCGACTGATAGAGCGTGGATTCCCCGTACTCATCCGAAAGCTGCTGGATGATGTAGGAGACAAAATAGGGCGCCTTCCAGCGCAGCTCTGTGGGCTTCCGGGCGAGCTTCAGTTCGGCGGAGCGGGCCTCCTCCGCCTCCGCCTCGGTTATATAACCGTCTTCCACCATGCGGCTGAGGACCAGGTTGCGGCGGCCGATCGCCGCGCGGGGGTTGTTGAACGGCGAATACCCCGAAGGGCGCTGAGTGAGCCCGGCGATGAGCGCGCACTCCGCCAGAGTCAGATCCTGCACGTGCTTGCCGAAATAGGTCTGCGCCGCCGCCTCCACGCCGTATGCTCCGCTGCCGTAATAGACGTGGTTCAGGTAAGCCTCCAGGATCTGGTCCTTCGTGTGGCGCCGTTCCAGGGCGATGGCCAGCGTCAGCTCCTGAAACTTGCGCGCCAGCGTTTTCTTCTTGGTCAGGTAGATGTTGCGCGCTAGCTGCTGGGTGATGGTGCTCGCGCCCTGTTCGTAGCCGCGGTTGCGCAGGTTGGCGAGAGTGGCGCGTATGATGGCGGAGTGATCAAATCCGTAGTGGGTGCGGAAGCGCTTGTCTTCGATGGCGATGGTGGCCTGCTGGAGGGCCAGCGGGATCTTTTCCAGACTTACCACATCCCGGTTCTGTACATACAGACGCGCCAGGAGCTCGCCATCCGACGAGTAGATGCGCGTCGCATCGGCCACCCGCGTTTCCAGCGAGCCCAGGTTCTGGGGCACCAGTGTGGAGACGCTATAGTACACGCCGCCGAAGAGCCCGATGGTGGCCCCCAGCACGATGAGGCACAGGACCGAGAAGATTCGCAGGGCCGTCTGGAGCGCCCGCCGGACGCGGCGAGGAGGCCGGCCGTTTGTGTTCTTTGGACGCATATCCGGTGTTCCAGGAGCCAGGCTGGATTATAGTTTCGCGCCGTCCGGCCTGTCAATCAGTGGCGTGAAGGGAGGGGTGGCCCTCCGGTTACGCGGGTGAGGCGTGCCGGCTCAGACCGGCCGTCAGAACATAGGTGACCACCAGCAGCAACGTGAATGTTCCCAGATGGTACGGTCCCTGCTGATAACGGCCGGCCAGCAGTGTGACCAGCAGCATGACGGAGTTCGCCCACGCCGCGAAGAAAAAGGCCACGGCATAGATCGCCGAAGCCCACTGCAGGGCCGAAGGGGCGCTGCTTCCTGTTCTTAGACTGTGCCAGGCGTGCGCTCCGCACGCGGCCGTGACCAGAATGGAGAGCGCCATCCGGATCTCGTGGATCCAGCATGGCCAGGTTGATGCCCGTAAGAAGTCCATAGCAACCGGCGTTAGTCTCTCACGCTTTCCGCTTCTTTCGAGCCGGCACGGCGTCCCTCCTGCCGGTCTTATAGACTCATCCATGATACTTGGCTCCGCCGGGCAGGAGGGTCCCTGTTACTGTTTAGGGATGGACGTGGCTGCTGCTGGATTCGGGCAGGGCAAAGCCACTGCCGCCAGCAGAACCCGGGGCTGTTCGTAACGCGGTAGAGAAGCGGCGGGAACATTTCTGAAAAAAACTTTGTCTAGGGTATTGCCACCCGGGCAAGGCCGGGGTATATATACTCTCGCGCTGAGCGGGAGCAAGTCTCCCGGAGGCGGCCCGCAGAGATCCGGAAGAAAAAGTCCGCTGAAAAAGTGTTGACAGCGCCGGATCCGCTGTGGTATAAAAGAGGTTGGCTCCGGGGACCATCGGGTCCCGGGTGAAGCCGGTCGGTCCTTGAAAACCGAAGAGAGTGAGCGTGCAGCAGACAGTCTGAGCGAGTTTCAACATGCAACCGGAAGCCGTGCCGGGCTCTTCGGGGCGCGGTTGCGGTCTCCAAGCGAACAGGAAAACTTCCGTTGTAAACAGGCGCATCAGTGGCGCCCAACGTGAGACGGGTTGCTTCGGTAGCTCCAATCGCCAAGGGTGCTTCGGATGCGTTTTTGATTTTCACGGAGAGTTTGATCCTGGCTCAGGACGAACGCTTGCGGCGTGCCTAAGAAATGCAAGTCGAGCGAGCTTAGGGCTTCGGCCCAAAAGCTAGCGGCGAACGGTCGAGTAACACGTGAGCAACCTGCCCCAGAGTGGGGGATAGCCCACCGAAAGGTGGATTAATACCGCATGTGGTCCCCGCCGGGCATCCGGTGGGGATTAAAGCAGCAATGCGCTCTGGGATGGGCTCGCGGCCTATCAGCTTGTTGGTGGGGTAACGGCCTACCAAGGCTACGACGGGTAGCTGGTCTGAGAGGATGGTCAGCCGGATTGGGACTGAGACACGGCCCAGACTCCTACGGGGGGCAGCAATTAGGAATCTTGCGCAATGGGCGAAAGCCTGACGCAGCGACGCCGCGTGACCGATGAAGTCCTTCGGGATGTAAAGGTCTTTTGCCAGGGAAGAAGAACGTGACGGTACCTGGCGAATAAGCCCCGGCTAACTACGTGCCAGCAGCCGCGGTAAGACGTAGGGGGCGAGCGTTGTCCGAAGTCACTGGGCGTAAAGCGCGCGTAGGCGGCCTCTTAAGTTGGGTGTGAAATCCTGCGGCCCAACCGCAGAACTGCATCCAAAACTGGGAGGCTTGAGGACGGAAGAGGGCAGTGGAATTCCTGGTGTAGCGGTGAAATGCGTAGATATCAGGAGGAACACCCGTGGCGAAGGCGGCTGCCTGGTCCGTATCTGACGCTGAGGTGCGAAAGCCAGGGGAGCGAACGGGATTAGATACCCCGGTAGTCCTGGCCCTAAACGATGGATACTAGGTGTTAGTGGTATCGACCCCACTAGTGCCGTAGCTAACGCATTAAGTATCCCGCCTGGGGAGTACGGCCGCAAGGTTGAAACTCAAAGGAATTGACGGGGGCCCGCACAAGCGGTGGAGCATGTGGTTTAATTCGTTACTAACCGAAGAACCTTACCCAGGCTTGACATCCCCGGACAGCCTGTGAAAGCAGGTCTTCCTTCCCAAAAGGAAGGACCGGGTGACAGGTGTTGCATGGCTGTCGTCAGCTCGTGTCGTGAGATGTTGGGTTAAGTCCCGCAACGAGCGCAACCCTCATCGCATGTTGCCAGCGTAAAGTCGGGCACTCTTGCGAAACTGCCCGTGTAAGCGGGAGGAAGGTGGGGATGACGTCAAGTCGGCATGGCCCTTACGCCTGGGGCTACACACATGCTACAATGGCCGGTAACAGAGGGCAGCAAGACCGCGAGGTGGAGCTAATCCCAAAAATCCGGTCCCAGTTCGGATCGCAGTCTGCAACTCGACTGCGTGAAGTCGGAATCGCTAGTAACCGCAGATCAGCTATGCTGCGGTGAATACGTTCCCGGGCCTTGTACACACCGCCCGTCAAGTGACCTGAGTCGGTTGCACCCGAAGTCGATGGCCCAACCCGCAAGGGAGGGAGTCGCCGAAGGTGTGGCCGGTAAGGGGCGCTAAGTCGTAACAAGGTAGCCGTATCGGAAGGTGCGGCTGGATCACCTCCTTTCTAAGGAGCCTTGTTCGGCGTCCGCGACGATGCTGCGCGCATCGCGGGGATGGCCGGGCTGAGCTCTTAGGTCGGTCTCGTTCAGGCAGTTCTGTTCTGCGCGCTCACTCTTTTCGGCTTTCGGGACAAAGCGCTCGTGGCGAGCGCGATGTGAGGACCGCCGGCAGCTTCTGGCCTGCTGGGTGCAGGACTTGGTTCGGGCATTGTCGGCGCTCCCGGACGCTGATCGCCGGGGGAGGCTTTGGGTCTCCCCTTTTGCGTGTGGGGCCGGTTTCAGTCTTGGCGACCGGCGCCGGGCCCTGGAGGCGGCCAGAACCCGCCGAGGGGTGTGCGGGCCGGCCGGGTATGGGCCTATAGCTCAGTTGGTTAGAGCGCACCCCTGATAAGGGTGAGGTCATTGGTTCGACTCCAATTAGGCCCAGTCTGCTGTTCTGAAGCCGGCTGCGCCAGGCGGAGGCGATGCCCGATGAAGGGGGCTTAGCTCAGCTGGGAGAGCGTCTGCTTTGCACGCAGAAGGTCAGCGGTTCGAACCCGCTAGCCTCCATGGAAAAGTTTCGTCTGCGCTCGTGTGTTCGCGTAAGGCGGGCCTTCGGGCCGGGCACAGTCCCGGCGCTGGAGTGGGCGCGGGGAGTGGACAGACAGTCCACGCGGTGATAGAATGACAGTTTGTGGCGACGGGCATAAGCCCGGTCGCCGGGCCGGGCGCGGCGCACAGGCGCCGCGGCTTCCCGGCGGATGCAGAGGGCGCTGGATCGCGGAGCCTTGAGCTTCCGCGACCCACCCCGTCCTGCGTGATCCTTGAAAACTGCATAGCGAGCGGGAACCGATCTGCATCTGCAGATACTCAAGGCACCGAGTTTTGGTCAAGCTACAAAGAGCGAATGGTGGATGCCTTGGGGCAAAGAGCCGATGAAGGGCGGGGCTAGCGCCGAAACGCTCCGGGGAGCAGCCAGCATGCTTTGATCCGGAGATTCCCGAATGAGGCAACTCGGCTGGAGTTACGTCCAGTCAGCCGGCGGTGAATCCATAGCCGCCGGCGGGGAACCGGGTGAACTGAAACATCTTAGTAGCCCGAGGAAAAGAAAGCAACCGCGATTCCCTGAGTAGCGGCGAGCGAAACGGGAACAGCCCAAACCGCCAGCGTGTGATAGCGTAGGGGCGTTGCGCCGGCGGGGTAGCGGGACTCGATCTTCACACGGCCCTATCCGTGTGGGCAAGTTACAAATCCCAGCTGTAGCCGAACGGTTTTGGAACAGCCGGCCATAGACGGTGAGAGCCCGGTAGGCGAAACGGCATGGGACTTGCTGATCGAGCACCCAAGTACCACGGGACACGAGGAACCCTGTGGGAATCTGGGAGGACCACCTCCTAAGGCTAAATACTCTTTGCCACCGATAGTGAACCAGTACCGTGAGGGAAAGGTGAAAAGCACCCCGGGAGGGGAGTGAAATAGTACCTGAAACCATGTCGCTTACAAACAGTCGGAGGACTATGCTCCGGTTTACCGGAGAATGTCTGACGGCGTGCCTTTTGCATAATGAGCCGGCGAGTTAATCTGTGTTGCGAGGTTAAGTCCTTCAGGGATGGAGCCGCAGCGAAAGCGAGTCCGAATAGGGCGCATGCGGCCTTTGGCCGCCAGTAGCACGGATTAGACCCGAAACCGGGTGATCTACCCATGGCCAGGATGAAATCGCGGTAACACGCGACGGAGGTCCGAACCAGTGTCGGTTGAAAACGGCTTGGATGAGCTGTGGGTAGGGGTGAAATGCCAATCGAACCCGGAGATAGCTGGTTCTCCTCGAAATGCATTTAGGTGCAGCGTCACGCGTTCTGTGCTGCAGGTAGAGCTCTGAATGGGCTAGGGGCCCCACCAGGTTACCGAACTCAATCAAACTCCAAATGGCAGCACATAAGAGCGTGGCAGTGAGACTATGGGGGATAAGCTTCATAGTCAAAAGGGAAACAGCCCAGACCACCGGCTAAGGTCCCAGAGTGTCAGCTAAGTGTGAAAGGATGTCAGGTTGCGTAAACAACCAGGATGTTGGCTTAGAAGCAGCCATCATTTAAAGAGTGCGTAATAGCTTACTGGTCGAAAGCAACTTGGCGCCGACAATGTAAGGGGGCTCAAGCTGACCACCGAAGCCGTGGACGGCGCGCAAGCGCCGTGGTAGAGGAGCGTTGTCTGAGGAGCGAAGCGGCAGCGTAAGCAGTCGTGGACTTCAGACAAGTGAGGATGCCGGCATAAGTAGCGAAAAGAGAAGTGAGAATCTTCTCCGCCGAAAGCCTAAGGGTTCTTAAGGAAGGTTCGTCCTCTTGAGTTTAGCCGGGCCTAAGCCGAGGCGTTTAGCGTAGGCGATGGACATCTGGTTGATATTCCAGAGCCTGGGACTCGCGTTATCACCGAAGGGGGGACACGGATCCGCGTTCCAAGCACGGGGTTGGTAGACCGTGTTCTTGCGTGGGGCCGCCGGATAGGCAAATCCGTCCGGCATACAGGCCTGGCGTGAGACTAAGCAGCGTGGAGACACAAAGCCGAGTGGAGCAAGGGTCCGTCGAGAAAAGCCTCTAGGGAGTGAGTCCTGGACCGTACCGCAAACCGACACAGGTAGGTGGGTAGAGGATACTAAGGCGGGCGAGATAACTCTCGTTAAGGAACTAGGCAAGTTGACCCCGTAACTTCGGGAGAAGGGGTGCCCTGGCGGGACGCGGATTCGACGCCGCGGATTCGCTGGGGTCGCAGTGACAAGGCTCGAGCGACTGTTTAACAAAAACACAGGTCTCTGCTAAGTCGAAAGACGATGTATAGAGGCTGACGCCTGCCCAATGCCAGACGGTTAACAGGAGGGGTCATCCGCAAGGAGAAGCCCTGAATCGAAGCCCTGGTGAATGGCGGCCGTAACTATAACGGTCCTAAGGTAGCGAAATTCCTTGTCGGGTAAGTTCCGACCTGCACGAATGGCGTAACGACTTGAGCGCTGTCTCAACGAGAGACTCGGTGAAATTGTAGCACCGGTGAAGATGCCGGTTACCCGCATCAGGACGGAAAGACCCCGTGGAGCTTTACTACACCTTGGTATTGAGTTTTGGAATAGCATGTAGAGCATAGGTGGGAGGGCGCAAGCCCGCCAGTGGAATACCACCCTTGCTATTTCGAAATTCTAACCCTGGCCGTTATCCGGTCCGGGGACAGTATCAGGCGGGTAGTTTGACTGGGGCGGTCGCCTCCTAAAAGGTAACGGAGGCGTCCAAAGGTTCCCTCAGGCTGGTTGGAAATCAGCCGTAGAGTATAAGGGCATAAGGGAACTTAACTGTGAGACCGACGGGTCGAGCAGATGCGAAAGCAGGGCCTAGTGATCCTACAGCTAAGTGTGGAATTGCTGTGGCTCATCGGATAAAAGCTACCCCGGGGATAACAGGCTTATCTTGCCCAAGCGCTCACAGCGACGGCAAGGTTTGGCACCTCGATGTCGGCTCGTCGCATCCTGGGGCTGGATTAGGTCCCAAGGGTTAGGCTGTTCGCCTATTAAAGCGGTACGCGAGCTGGGTTCAGAACGTCGTGAGACAGTTCGGTCCCTATCCGATGCGGGCGCAGGAAGCTTGAGGGGGGCTGTCCCTAGTACGAGAGGACCGGGATGGACGAACCTCTGGTGTACCAGTTGTGCCGCCAGGCGCAGACGCTGGGTAGCCACGTTCGGTCGTGATAAGAGCTGAAAGCATCTAAGCTCGAAGCACGCCCCGAGATGAGGCTTCCCAAAAGGGAGCGATCCCTGAGTAAGGTCCCAGGTAGATTACCTGGTCGATAGGCCGCAGGTGTAAGGATGGTAACATCTTCAGCTTAGCGGTACTAATAGACCGAGGGCTTGACCAAATCTTATGCAGATCCAAAAGCGCGGCCGGCTTGGCCTTGGGGGCCGGACGCTTTTCCCCTCGCTGTGCAGTTTTCAAGCGTCACCGGACGGGAGATAAGCTCCCGATTGTTGACATCGCGATTTCCCGGTGTCCATGGCGGAGGGGATCCACCCGTTCCCATCCCGAACACGGTAGTTAAGCCCTCCAGCGCCGAAGGTACTGCACTGGCGACGGTGTGGGAGAATAGGTCGATGCCGGGAATTTGTTCCTGAACAGGCCTCCGGACAGCATCCGGGGGCCTTGTTGCTGTAAGGGACCAATCATGCAACCAGTTCGCAGAGGTCCGGGAACCCCGTAATAATACCGGAATTTGCCCTGACAACTTGACGGGGGCGTTGGTGGTCTGAGAAAATAGTGGCCAGAGGGGGAAGGCAGATATACGTAGCCTCATCCGCAGACAGGTAGCTGTCTGTGTGAGGATGTGCGCTGTTGCCTCTTCCGTGGGGAGCCTCCGTTGGTGTCCGAGACCTACTTTCGCGGACGCGGGTGGGGAGCGCTTTTCACCACCGCCCTCCATCACAACGAGCAGCCGTCCACGGCTGTCGAAGAGGTAAAGGATCCATGAGCAGCAGTCTGAAATCGAGAATAGGAGCCGTGCTGGCGGGGGTAGTCCTAGTGGCTGCTTTGGCCGCCGGCTCCGTCGCAGCAGGTCCGGGTCTCCTGGACGACCCCTTTGGTCTTGTCATCGAGGTTAGCGCCACTAGCCAAGCCGGTTCCGGTTCCACTTTCTTCCTGCCTGAACTTGTCTTCGACCCCGACGCAGGGTGGGGGACCTGGAGCCTTGCCCAGCCGGTGGCCATCTACAGTGCCGAGAACCCTAACCAGGCCTTGGGCATCATCGAGAGCCTGTCCACGGCCATCAATCCGGATCCGGTGATCGGGTTCACGTTCAACGTAAAGGCACTGGACGTTGACACGGTATTCTCCATCTCGTCCGTGACGCTCAGCTTCCCGGGTATCGCCTTCCCTGACGCAGTGGCGAGTGCGGGCATCACCATCACGGACACCAACGGCGATGGAGCCTATCTCGTCGGCGGCTATGTCGCTAATTCGTTGGCGTATCAGGCCAAGACGAACCTGGGAGTGTATGCCCACCTGGTGCCGAACATTACGGCCCTGCCGAATCAGTCGGCGACTGCCAGCGAAACCTTGCCGGTAATCGGCTTCTACACCCTTCCGGGCACGGTCAACAGCATGCAGACGTCCTTTACGTTCCTGCTGAGCGCCCACGATGCGGCCAGCGGCTCGAGCGTCTTCTACGTCGGACCGCCGATTCCCGAGCCCGCTTCGATGACCTTGGCCGCTCTGGGGCTGGCTGGCATCGCAGGACTGCGGCGAAAGGCCAGGGCCTAATCCACAAAGAGGGTTTATCAACAAGTTAGGCTGTGCCGGCGCGGTGTTTGCCCCTTGACAGAAAGGGCTGTTGTGCCGGACAATGATGTTCTGAGAGAGCAAGAGCGCGGTCGTCGCGCGAGCCTCGAACGGCGGCCGGGTAAAGGAGAGCAGAAATGAGATTCGGGATGAAAGCTGTATTCGCGATCGCTGTGGCTGCAGCCACAATTGCGAGCGCCGCATATGCCGGAGGGGGAATCGATGGCACGCTTTCCGGGCCACTGCTGACCATCACGGCGGTTGCTGCTGGAAAGTCTGCCCAGTGGCAGCTTGGCTGGGACCAGTTCCCGGGGCTCGTGAATGGGAAGGGATCCTGGAAAGCTCCGGGTGTGATCGAACTGAGATCCAACGGCGATCTGATCGCCTCGCTGGACAGCGTCAACGTGTTCTATGATGTTGACCCGGTCGTGCTGCTCAACTTCAGCGTGACGGCGGGCAACACGATTACCACCTTCACATTCACGTCCAGTACGGTGGTCTTCACCCCGCTGGTGAATCCGGTGGCAACCGCCACGGCTGCGGTCACGGTCACGGACAATTCCGGCAACGGGGCGACGCTCACCGGACTTCTTGCCGGTGGCAAGGTCTACAGCGCAGACACCAACCTGGGGAACTACGCCCTGCTGGTGAACGGCGTTAGCGCTGGTATGTTCCAGTCCAATACCGCGAACGAGAATCTGGCGGGGACGATCTCCGGCACAGTGTCCAGCATCAGCAGCCAGTTCAGCTTCTCGCTGACTCCGTTTGACGGTGCGAGCGGAACGAGTAGCTTCACCGTTATTCCGGAGCCCGGCAGCCTTCTGGCTCTGGGAAGCGCTCTGGCTGGGTTCGCGGGGCTGGTTGTGCGCCGCAAAGCCTGACAAATCGGCTGCTTCAGGATCTTTTGGGACCTTTCCGGGTATTCACACCGGGAAGGTCCTTTCCATATGCCAGGGGTCTCCCGAGTTCGGGAATCCCCTGTGGCCGAATGCAGCGCAGGTAGAAATACCGGATTTGGAGGAGGGGATTAGCCCGTACTCTTGACAGGGGTGTTCCGCAGGAGCACAATAACCCAGGGCAAGGTTGAGTATCGGAACGTCTGTCTTTCGAGAAGGAGAGGAGAAAATGACAGCGCACAGGTTTCCGATTTTACTGGTTATGGCCGCCTTGCTGTTCACAGCCACCTGTCAAGGAGGCGTGGCCAGAGCGGACGGAGGCTCCATTTCTGCGGCGTTGTTCGTAATCGAGGCAAGGGATGCCGGTCAGCATTACGGCAAGCTGGAGTTCTACCGCAATCCTTTAGCAGGGCCCCTGATCGACTGGAACCTTCAGGATCCGGTGCAGATTATCTCGGACGATTCCTCTCAGGTTCTGCTGGGCACTGTGGCCGACCTGGCGGCTTACGTCAACTCCGACCCGGTTGTGTCCATCGGGTTTGCGATCATCGCTCCCAACACCACTGTCAGCTATACCATCACGTCGGCGATCGTCGGCTTCGCTCCGCTTGTGAATCCTCCGGCGGTGGCCAGCGCGGCCATAACCGTGACGGATAGCGATGGAAATGGAGCCGTAGCCTCGCCCCTTTTCGCGGGGGGGACGAAGTTCTTCGAGGCGGTCAGCAACGTGGGCGTGTATGCGAATCTGATCACCGGGCCGCTGACCGCTGCCCCATATGCTTCCGCGGTGGCCAGCGATGCGATGCCATCGATGGGTTATGGCAGTGTCGTTGGGACGGTGACCACCATCCAGACCGCCTTCAGCTTCAACATCACCGCAAACGATCAGGTGAGCGGGACGGGCGTTTTCGTGGTCATCCCCGAGCCGGGTGGACTGGCGGCGCTCGCCACGGGCCTGGCCGGTTTTGCCGCAGTCGTCCTGCGGCGCAGGACGGTGTGAGGCGGTTTCGTCTTGTCAGGCTGGAGAGCTCTCCCGCGGGAGAGCTCTTTTTCTTTGCCTGGTTCCTGCTTCTGGCTATAAGCAGGAGAAGGTGAGAAGCAAGCGGCAGGCGTAGAAAGACACGGAACTCAGTGTGAAGGACATCCAACGATGGTGATCGGAGTGCCGCGAGAAATTATGGCGGCGGAGCGCCGCGTGGCAGTCATCCCGGAGACGGTCCGGGAACTGGTGGGGGCAGGACACGTGGTCCGGGTGGAAAAAGGCGCCGGAGAAGGCTCCAATATCGCGGACTGCAGCTATCAGGAAGCCGGCGCGGAGATCACCGATGCCCGCGCTATATGGGAGGCGTCCGACATCGTGATGAAGGTGAAGGAGCCTTTGAAATCGCCCGCGTTCGGCGTCCTGGAGTCGGACCTGCTCCGGCCGGGCGCTTGTCTGGTGGGCTTCCTTCATCCGGCCAACCATCCCGAGATGATCTGCCGCTTCCGCGACCGTGGCCTCATCACCATCTCGATGGATTGTATCCCGCGCAGGGATGAGACCCGCGAGATGGACGCACTGGCCAGCATGAGCCTGATCGCCGGGTATAAAGCGGTCATCCTCGCCGCCGACCAGCTTCCTGAGATGATGGGGGGCTGCCAGACGCCGGTTGCTAGCCTTCGGGGTTCGCGGGTTCTCATCGTCGGCTACGGAGTGGTCGGGCGGCAGGCTGCCGCGACGGCGCGTGGGTTGGGTGCCGAAGTCGCCGTGGTGGACGTCCGCGACGAGGCCGTCCGCAGAGCGGAGGAGGACGGCTACACAGGGGTGTATGTCCCCGGTCACGATGATGAGGCGGTGCGGAGAACGGTGGACTCCGAAGCTCCAGGCTCGGACGTGGTCATTCTGGGAGCGCTCGTTTTCGGCGAGCACGCCCCGGTCCTGCTAACACGCGCGGCGGTGGAGAAGATGAGACCGGATAGCGTGGTGGTGGATGTCTCGGTGGATCAGGGCGGAAACTGCGAGATTGTCCGCCCAGGTGAGATCTATCGTCACAATGGTGTCACGATCGTCGGCATCCTGAACCTGCCGGGCCGGCTCCCGGTTCATTCCACGCAGCTTTATGCGCGCAATATCTGCCGGTTTGTTCTGCACCTGACGCGCGGCGGAGTGCTGAATCTGGATGATCCCATTGTCCGGGCCGCCACGATAACGCGCAACCGGCAGGTGGTGCACGAAGGAACGCTTAAGGCCATCCACGCGGCCGGGCTGGCCTGAAAAGCGTGCGTTGATCCTCGCCGACTGAGGCCGGACGTCCTTGCTTCCTGACGGTTATTCCGTCAGGGCGGCGCCCTGTCACCAGGGTGGGTTGAACGGAGTCCCGGGCGTGTGGCCGGGATCCCAGTTGCCCTTTCGCATCTCCTCTATCAGGCGCGACTGCTTTCCGTAGGCCGCGTGTCCATCCAGATAGGCCACATTGGTGCCCTCATAGTGCACGTCGGACGGGATATCGTGGGGTGACTCCCAGCGGAAATCGCCGTCGTTGATGCGTTCCCGCGATTCATGGATCAGCAGGAGGACAAGCGTCGGGTCGTTTGCAATACTGTCCAGCTTCTGGTATTTGTCCAGGTCATCGAACTTGAAGTTCATGCTGTAGCTCAGAGGGTAGTCCTTCTGAGTCTTCCCGGCGGGAAGGGATGTGATCTGGGTGGCGGGCTTGCGCTTGTCGGTGGGGCACCGGTAGATCTCCTCTGACTTGACGTAGGGCCAGATCTGCCCGCGGGTTACATCCACCCATCCGCCCACCATCTGCGTGCCCACCCAGTCGCTGTACTGCCTGGCATTGTAGGAGATTCGGGCGTCGGGAAGCTTGCCCCCGTTGTCGTCAGCATACTGGCAGCAGGCCAGCGCCAGCTGCTTCAGGTTGTTCAGGCACTTTGTGGATCGGGCACGCTCGCGAGCTCCGGCAAAGACCGGAAAGAGGATGGCGGCGAGGATGGCGATGATGGCGATCACCACCAGCAGCTCGATGAGCGTGAACCCACCGCGACACTTGTTAGAACAAACCATGACTTGCCTCGCTTTGCGACAGACTCCATGCTAAGAATACGTCTCCGGCCTGTTTCTGTCAATCGCGCGAGGCGGCTTGGCTTGGTTTATGACGCAGGCACCCCGTGATTCCGGGGACGCTTGTCGCTTCTGCTCAGCCGAGTAGCGCCAGTCCCGCTGCTGCCACCAGGAGAGCAAATGTGGAGGCCAGCCCCGCATCAAGCGACCAGGACCCGCCTGTGAAGAGGTGCGGACCGCGGAGTTCGGCCACCAACAGACCATGCTCATACGAGGATCCGTTCGCGGGCAATCCGAGGAGGGGAGTCTGCACCATGTTCCATACGAAGTGAAGTGTGATGGATGCCGCAATGCCGCCCGTCATGAGCACCAGCAGACCGGCCAGAATGCCGAAAAGGGCGGTATTGATGGCCCAGATGGGTGGAGCGTCCCGGCGTTTCCAGATGTGAACCGCTCCGAACACCCCTGCGGAGACGGCCACGGCTGCCGCGTCCCCGATCCCGTTGCGCAACACCTGTAAAAGCTGACCCCGGAAGACCACCTCTTCGAAGGTGGCGGAGAGCAGCAGATCCAGCCCCACCAGGGCCAGCACCACGCTCCGGGCTTTCATCTCTGCTGCGGGAGCAGGCCGCAACACCACCCATCCCTGTGCAAGCAGGGGGGCCACTGCCAGCGCTGCGCAGCACAGCGCTACTCCGGCTCCCAGCAGCACATCCGGCAGGCCCTCTCCGGCCACCAGGAATCCCGTCATCGCCAGAGCGGGGATGGCCAGCGAGAAGGCCGTCGCGGAAAGCAACCCGGCCAGAGGAGGGAGCAGACCCAGGAGATAGCTGATGTTTGCCGCCTCACGTTCGGCCGCTGCGGCCACCAGCCTGGCGCGCAAGGCAAGGCTTCCCCGGTAGACAGCGTCAACGATGAGGATTGTGGCGGCCAAATAGAGGCTGGCCAGGGGAAGGTAAGACAAGTCCTGGTGCTCCGGGCAGCGCCTAAGGCGGCTCTTCCTGATTTTGGTGGGGCGTCGCCCGTTTTGAGGTCGTGGACGAGCCCTCTTCTATGAACTTTTTCCACGATACGGCCCTGGCCGCACAATTTCCGGTGTCTATGAGTGTAGAAAAGACCGTTGGCCAGGTTTGACACGGTTTTCCGGGCAGTGTTAAAGTGTGACGGCGGGACGGCGGGCGGATGGCGAAACGGCAAACGCAGCAGACTTAAAATCTGCCGGGGCAACCCTTGTGGGTTCGACTCCCACTCCGCCCATTGTCGTCTCCTTCCGCTGAAGTCCGCCCTCGCCGCCACGGGCGGCAGCGTCCCACCGGACTCGATGCGACTTGGAGGAGATAATCCATTGGCCGACCAGACCCGTGCGGATAGTTTTGACTACGATGTCGTCGTGATCGGCGGCGGGCCGGGGGGCTACGTTGCCGCCATCAGGGCCGCTCAGCTCGGCGCGAAAGCCGCCGTCGTGGAGAAGAAAGACCTCGGCGGCACCTGCCTCAATGTGGGATGCATCCCCACGAAGGCCGTCATCTCCAGCGTCGCCCTCCTGCGCCAGATGCAGAACGCCTCTGCCTTCGGCCTGAAGGCTGAAAAAGTGGGCTACGATCTGGAAGGAATCGTCGGAGGGGCGAAGTCCGTTGTCAAGCAACTGGTCAATGGGGTGGGAATCCTGCTGAAGAAAAACGGTGTGGTGCATATCAAAGGCAGCGGTTCCCTGGAGGATCCGCATACAGTGGTGGTGACGGGGGATACCCGCAAAAAAGTCACCGCGCGGAATATCATCATCGCCACCGGTTCCCAGGCCGCACGGCCGCCCATCGAGGGACTTGACGATTTTCCGAACGTATGGACCAGCGATGACGCGGTATTCGCGGACCGGGTGCCGGAGAAGCTGGTGGTCATCGGCGGTGGTGCCGTGGGGCTGGAGTTCGCCTACATCTTCAACGGTCTGGGATCGAAGGTGACGCTTGTGGAGATGATGCCGCAGGTCCTGCCCGCCTGCGACACGGAGGCCGCCGCGGAGCTGGCCAGGCATCTCAAGAAACAGGGGATAGACATCCGGACCGGCTCCACCGTCGTGAAAGTCCAGAAGTCCGGTAATGGTGGTAAGGTCACCGTGCGCTCTGCGGGCAAGGATGAGAAACTGGACGCGGATGTCATCCTTCTTGCGGTCGGCCGGGTGCCGGTGACGGAAGGCCTGGGTCTGGAGGCGCTGGGAATCAGGATGAACCGGCGTGCCATCGCGGTCAACGAGTATTACGAGACCTCCGTGCCGGGCGTTTATGCCATCGGTGACGCCATTGGAGAACCCCTCCTTGCGCACGCGGCGTCAGCGGAGGGCGAGGCTGCGGCCGCCAATGTGATGGGACACCGTGAGAAGGTGAACTACCACGCAATGCCTGCCGCGGTTTACACGCATCCGGAACTTGCATCGGTGGGGATGAGCGAGCGGGAGGCGCGGGAGAAGTATTCCGACGTGGCGGTCGGCAAGTTCCCGTTTTCCATCAATGGCCGGGCTATGGGTGAGCGCGAGACGGAAGGTTTCGTCAAGCTCATCATCTCGCAGAAGCACGGCGAGATTCTGGGCGCGTTCGTGGTAGGGCCGCACGCAAGCGACCTGATTGCGGAGCTGGCAACCGCCATCGCTTCCGAGATCACTGTTGATGAGCTGATCGCGAGCGTCCACGCGCATCCCACACTGTCTGAGGTGGTGTTCGAGGCCGCCCACGATGCTCGCGGCCGATGCGTCCACCGGGCGTGAGAGAGGCTGCGAGTGCCGGTCACGGCTTATCTGGGTCTCGGATCGAATCTGGGAGACCGCTCCGCCAGCCTCCGGGAAGCATTACGGCGGCTGAAGGAAGCCGGCATCACAATCCGGCGAGTCTCCGGCGTCTACGAATCGGACGCCATTCTGGTGACGGACCAGCCTCCTTTTCTCAACCTGGTGACTCGCGTGGAGACGGACCTGGGACCGCGGCAGTTGCTGGAAGTGTGCCTGCGGGTGGAAACGGAGATGGGTCGCGTGCGCACGACGCGGTGGGGGCCGCGTGTCATTGACATAGACATCCTGTTGTATGGCGATCAGGTGATCGCCCAGCCCGGCCTAACGGTGCCGCATCCGGGGCTTCGCGAGAGGGCATTCGTCACCGTGCCGCTGGAGGAGGTGGCGGAACACCAGGCCGTGCCCGTGCCGTCTGAACACCGGGAGCTGGTCCGCCGGGTGAGCGGACCGCCACGGCTCGATCCGTCCGGATAGGAGGCCATACTCCGGGACATGCCTATCTTCCGGTATGAAGCTGCGGACCGGCAGGGGACTTTGCGACGGGGCGCGATGGACGCCCCCGACGAGCAGCAGGTCCGGGATCGCCTGGTGCGGATGGGCTTCCGTCCCGTTGCGGTTGTTCCGGCTCCGGGCTCCGCGCCGCCCGCTCCGGGATCCAGGGCGGCATCGCCTCCCCGTCCGGCCTCCGCATTTGCGGTCTCCAGGCTCCCCGTGGGCGAGCAGGCGCTGCTCTGGCGTCAGCTGGCGGAGCTGGCCCGCGCCGGCTTCTCTCCCTTCGATTCATTCGCTGCGCTTGCCGGCCGATCGCGCAATGCCCGGGTGCGCTCTGCAGCTCGCGATGTCGCGCTCAGGGTTCAGCAGGGGGCATCTGTCGCGGACGCCATGGCCGCCAATGCCGCAGTCTTTGGCACAGACTGCCGGATGGCCGTGCTGGCAGGCGAGCTGGGCGGTTTCCTGGCGGATGTTTACGAGGACTTCGCTCGTGCCTTCGAGGACGAGAAGCGCCACCGCGAGCGCGCCCGCTGGTTCCGAATCTTCGGCTACATCAGCCTTATCGGAGGGCTCATCTGCCTGCACGCCATTGTCTTCTTTACCAACTATCTCAGCGCTGCCAGTTTTCCGCAGGGCTCTGGGGGTATCATCGAGCAGGCCGGCGAGGAAGGGTGGATGGACTTCCTCAGGCAGGGGGGCGCGCTCTGGCTGCGGCAGTTCACAATCGTTGTGGTGCCCGCGCTGTTGGCGGTCTTTCTGGGATGGCCGCTGGTGCTTTCCTGGCTCGAGCGAGGTCCGCTGCGGCCGGTCGCCGACAGGCTGGCGCTTGCGCTCCCGCTGTGCCGCACGGTCAACCGCGTGCGATCAATGGGGCGCTTCTACCGCTTTCTACGCCGCCTCACGGCGGCGGGAGTGGCGCCCATCCAGTCCTGGGAGGCGGCTGCGCAGGCGGTGGGAAACCGGGCGGTAACGGATGCGTTGCTGGGGGGGAGGGGAGAGCTCGCACAGGGGCACGGGATGGCGGGTGCGCTTCGCGCAAGCGGTCTGGTTCCGCACGATGACATCCAGATTATGGCCACTGCTGACCAGACCGGCCGGGTCCCGGAAACCCTGTTTCAACTGGAACGGAATTACGAGGCACGGTGGGAATCCATCTCTCGAGTGGTGCGGTATTCGCTGCTAGGTTTGATGGCTCTCGCCTACAGCGCGGTCTTGATCTACGCCTTCGCCCGGTTCGCAGGATGGTATGCCTCGCTGGCCGGAGACATTCTCAAAGGCTGGATTCCATAGATGGCCAGCTTCGATTACCAGGCAAAGGACAGGTCGGGCCGTGAGGTTTGCGGACGCCTGGAGGCCGCAAGCGAGGCGGAAGCCGCGCGCTCTCTCAGGGAGCAGGGCCTCTTCGTACTCCGTCTGCAAATTTCAGGCCGGAGCGGCGCGGCTATGCGAGGTGCGTTCCGTGAGGGAGTGCTGGCCCGCGCCTTCCCCCGCGTCAGTCTCAGCCGCCGGATGACGTTCTGGCGTCAGCTGCATACTCTGCTGCGCTCTGGGGTGTCGGTCTCGGAGGCGTTCCGCAGCATCGGTACTCTGAACTCCGGGCATCTGCGAAGGGTGCTGCTGGACGTGGCGGAGCGGACAGCCCGCGGCGAGCCGGCTTCGCAGGCTCTTGGGGCCTATCCTGGAACGTTCCCGCCGGCGGAGGTGGCGCTGCTGCGGGCGGGGGAGTATTCCGGGTCGGTGGAAGCGGTGGCGGGAACCATCGCGGATATGAACGAGCGGGAAATCCAGGTCCGCCGTTCCTTCATGATGGAGCTTGCCTATCCTTTGCTGGTTCTGCTGGCGCTCTTGTTCATCCCGCTTTTGCCCGCGCTGATCCTGGAGGGTGGAGGCGCAGCGGTGGCCATCATCCGTCAGAAATATGTCCCGCCTTTTCTGATCATCGCCACCGCCTTCGTTGGTCTCAGGATCCTGCTGGCCGCTGTGCCGGCTGCAGGAGAGGCGTGGGACTTCTTGAAGCTGCGGATGCCCGGCGTCGGGGCCATCGTGACCCGACTGGCCTCCGCAAAGGCGTCCCGCCTGATGGCTGCCGCCTACAGGGCGGGGTTGGAACCGTCCCTGGCGCTGGAGCTGGCTGCGGATTCGTGCGGAAACGCTGCACTGGGGCGGAGGCTGCGGGCCGCCGCCCCACAGATCCGGGCCGGACAGGATCTGACGGGCACGCTGGCCCGCGCCGGAGCATTGCCGCGCCGCGCTTTGCAGATGCTGGCGACAGGCGAACAGACCGGCAATGTGGACGGGATGATGGAGACGGTGGCCCAGTATTTTCAGGATGAGGCGCATTCGTATCTGAAAATCGCCGCAGTTGCCGCAGGCGTGCTGGGCCTGCTGGTGGCTGCGGCATTCGTGCTGATGAAAGTGCTGGGGTTCTACTCCGGCTACGGAAGCGGGCTGATGCCGGATTAGCTGTCAGACCCCATATACTTCGTAGAAAGGATCGGGAGAGTATTTGAAGATCGCACGATTTGACGCCGGGGACGGCTTGGCGCGTCACGGAGTGTTGCGGGACGGGACATTGCACGAGATAGCCGGGGACATCTTCGGCGATTGGTCGCTTGGAGAGGCGTGCTACCCTCTGGAGAATGTCCGTCTGCTCGCGCCGGTGGAGCCGCCGAACGTCATCTGCATCGGCCTGAACTACCGGAGGCACGCCGAGGAGAGCAACTTGAAGCTGCCCGAACGGCCGGTCATCTTCCTGAAGCCCACCACCGCCGTCACCGGTCCGGACACGCCCATCCGCCTGCCCCGGATGGCACCGGATGAGGTGGATTATGAGGCGGAACTGGTCATAGTGATCGGAAAGACGGCGCGGGACGTGCCCGAGGAGCGCGCGCTGGATTACGTTCTGGGTTATACGTGCGGCAACGATGTCAGCGCCAGGGACTGCCAGCTTCGCCTGGATGTGCAGTGGGCTCGCGCGAAGTCGTTCGATACGTTCTGCCCCATCGGGCCGTGGATCGAGACGGAGATGGACCCGGATTCGGCGCCCATCTGCTCCCGCGTAAACGGACGCGTGATGCAGAGTTCCAACACGTCGGACATGATCTTCGGCTGCCGCCGGTTGGTCAGCTATCTTTCTCAGTGCATGACGCTTCTGCCGGGCACGGTCATCCTGACGGGGACTCCGGAGGGAGTGGGTTTTGCGCGAAAGCCTCCTGTCTTCCTACGCCCGGGCGATGTGGTGGAGGTCGAGGTGGGGCCCGTCGGCGTCCTGCGGAACACCGTGGAGTAGAGCTGGTCCGCACTGCCCTCGGGGAAAGGGAGGAATCCTGGCCACACAAGGGATAGGGCCCGGCCATCCGGCCGGGCCCAGAGCCTTTCTATCTTGCTTGCGCCGACTAGTTCCAGCGGTCCAGGTCCAAATGGTCTGTCGGGTTGCCCACCCGGGAGAGCATCGTGTGGAACCCCCTCCTGACTATGTAGAACGATTCTTCGTTGAACACGAGCTTGCCGTCGCGGAGGTCTCCCTTCGATTCGGACTGCTTGCCGCCGGGGCGCCAGGAGCGCGTGACGACATTCGCATCCGCGGAGATCTCCGGCTCGATATCCGCGTTGTTCAAGCCACCGTGACCCCGGAAGGTTCCGACAGCCCAGCCAGAAATGGGCGACGCCGCAAGCGGGACCACTCCCACGATTGCAAGGATGAGCGGCAAAGCGGCTGTTGTAAGCCGTCTTCGTTTCACGGAATCCTTCCCTTCTCGATGCCTCCGGGCACTTATTTGCCCCGGATCTCAGCCCTTCCAGCGCTTCAGGCAGCAGAGAAGGTCCGCCGGATTCCATTCGCCATGGAGCTCATTGGATGTCCTGCCTGATGGTCAGCACCTTCCACGGCCCAACACTCACCGCTCCGTCCACGGGCCGGAGGTTCCGCTCCAGGTAGTCGGTCAGGTGCGCCTCAGGTCGTGCGCCGCGCAGACTCAGCCGGACGCTTCCCCTCTTCCCCGCTGTTTCCGCAAGCCGGATGATAACCGAATCATCCTTCTCGGCTCTCTTCAGCGCGGTGAGGATGACATTGTCCGTGGCCTCGATATCCATGAAGCTCTCGGTCAGTCCCAGGTCCTGCTTGCGGGGCGTGCCGGTCGGAAGCAGCGGGCGGATGAGCACGGGGGAATTGACCTCCCTCGCCCGGCGCTCGATACCCGCCTCGGCGAAGTCTCCGCGATGCAGGATCAGTGAGTAGCTGAACTCGTGAGCCCCTGCGTCGCGCGCCCCGTCGAAGTCCGGGCAGTCGTAGAACTCCGGCTCGTTCAGACACCAGCTGTCCGTGGGGCTGCGCAGAACGGACAGGAACAACACTCCGTCCCGTACCCGGTGGGAGGGTGTCCCCTGGTTGATAAGCGCCACCCCGCAGTCTTTGTCCGAGTTCTGGACGTCCACCCAGTAGACCGCAGGCCAGTCTCCGTTGGTAGAGGGGTAGCCGCTCATATCCGGCTCGTACGGCCCGCGCTTCAGCGCGCCGTAGGGGATGGAGTAAGTCGCCTCCTCCGTCTGAGCGCCAGTGGGAAATGCGATGCGGATTCGCCGCTGCGCCGTGTCCCATTCGATCTCGGTCTCGAAGTCTATGCGCTCTTCTCCATCGTAGAAAAGCGCGCGCTGTATCCACAGGAGCTGGCGGGTGTTCGTGTCGCTGCCCCGGTACTCGCCTGTCACGGCGACCTCGTGGCAGCCGACCCCCCGGCGCGTGCGCACGCGGGTGGTATGGCTCCCCAGACGTTCCTCGAAGGACGGCGGCTGCATGGTGCCCCACGGATGCCCGATGTCCTCCTCAAGGACCAACTCGTTGATCAAGTAACCCTGCGCGTCGCTGATCTCGTATCCCGTGCGCAGATCCGTGATCGAGGAGATTCCTCGCTCCGAGACTGTCACGCGGTAGACGCCGGTCTCGAACACTCCCGGTCCATCTGTCCAGACGCCTGAATCAGCAGGTTTCTCCTCAGGGGCGAGCAGAATGGTCGCATATCCCAGCGGCGGCAATGGCGGTGGCAAGATGGTGTACTCTGTCCGGGAGCCTGTAGCACGGATGTCCAGCACCCGGACCGGGTTTCCGTCCGCGTCCAGGAAGGACGGGTTGCTCCCCTCCGTATACAACACCATCCGCACAGGGTGCGTGCGTGTCCAGCTCTCTGCATTGTAGAGAACCAGGCCGATTTCATCCTCGTCCGCCTTTATGCGCTCTTCGATCAGGTCCAGCGTGGGTGCCAGCGCCTCATGCGAAAGACGCTCCGCGTTATCCAGCATCTCGTGGATCTCGTGATACGCCGTGTCTATGTGAGTCCCGGTGATGGCGTCGTGGAACGCGCAGAAAAGTAGTTGCCGCCAGGCCTCCTCTAGCAGACTCTCCGGGTACTCTTCACCCAGAAGGTGCCCCACTGTGGCCCACTTTTCAGCAGTGATGAGGAAGTTCTCGACGTCGCGGAAGCGCTGCTTGACCTTGATGCGTGAGACGTAGCAGCCGGTGGAGACGGGATTGGCCTCCACCTGGCCCGACACTTCCAGGCCCGGATCGTCCGCCCGGGCGATCTCTTCCGCGTGATAGCGGTTCATGAGCGTGTAGCCGCCGAAACGGATGTCCAGTCCAAGCTGCTGCCGTGCCTGCTCCACCAGTTCCACCACCCGGGGGTTAGGAACGGCTTCCTCCCCGCCGATATGCACCAGACTCCAGGGTCCGGATGCATCGTGCGTTTCCAGTGCCCGGATGATCTCCTCGTCCGTCGCGTGGCTGGTATTCGCAAGGCCGCGGTATCCGCACTTCGGGCAGCCCATCCCGTCGCATGCCGGGCAGGGAGCGATCTTGATGCCTCCGCCTGTCGAGGTCACACGCTCGGGATCCTTCGTGAAGATGACGGTGCCGTCCAGTCCCTTCCAGTAGTCGCCGGGCACGCGCTTGTAGCTTAGCTTTTGGACGCTGCGGCACCCGCATCCACGGTAGATCTGGGGGATCTGCGCGCTCTGGCCGAAAGCGTCTTCCAGCCAGCCGACATCGGGGATGACTCCGAAGGTTTCCTCGAAATACCACTGCCCGGCAGCCAGATTCCGGACCAGCGTCTCCCCGGACGGCATGTTGGTGTCTGGCACGGTCAGGCCCGCCGCGGTGAGCTCAATGGCCCCCTCCTTCACCAGCTTGCGCATGGCAGTGAGCTGTTCCGGGTTATTCTCCAGGAACTTGCGGAACACTTCCGCCTGTCCTTCGGAGAAGACCGCGCCCTTTTGGGCCGTTTCCAGCCAGATTTCGATGAAATACTCCTCCAGTTCGCAGTAGGGGCGGTATCGCTTCCCTCTGTAGTCGAACGGACGCTCCCAGCAGCGCCGCCAGATGGGATCGAAGTGATTGTGCTGAACGACGTAAACGGGGCCTTTCTCCGCCGTGGCCATGTTCGGGGCCTCCTTGATTCCGCAGGCATTGTCCGGTTCCCTTGCTTCCTGGGCCGGGTCGCGGCATTATGGACGCAGCAGGATTCCTTCTGCCACGGTTCCTTTCCGGGAAGGATACCGTGCCCGGGACGGAGAAGTGACTCCTGTGCCTCGTCTCCTCCGCCAGTCAACTCCGGAAGCGTTTCTCTCTGCGCGCCGCGGGCGCGGGGAGGTTCCAGCTGCCCTGCAATGAAGGAACCCTCCCCCATCTCTGAGCGTGCCGGCGTGCGTCCGCGCGCCTACCTACTGGGCGTCCTGTGTGTGGTGGGCGTCTGTGTGCTGGTGGGCTACGGGGAGCTGGTGGCCAGCCGGGGCGGCAGCATAGACGCCGTCATGCTCGGCTCCACCCATCTGCCTCCCGGGGCAATGGCCGGTCTGTTTGTCCTGTTGTTCGGCAATGCCATCCTCCGCCGCTTCGCCCCCTGGCTGCGGCTGACCCCCGCGGAGATCATCGCCATCTACTTCATGATGGTCTGCGCCGCGCCTGATCTCATCATTCGGCCTGATGGCGGTTCTCCTGCCTGCGCTGGTGGCACCGAACTACTTCGCCACTCAGACCAATGGCTGGCGCGAGACGTTCTACCGTCACATCCCATCGTGGCTGGTGCCCTGGGACCCGTCCGGTCCCGAGATGCAGGAGGTGTCCCGTGGGTTCTACGAAGGGCCTGAGGCACGGCGAGCCCATTCCGTGGAAGCTGTGGCTTGCACCGCTGGTGGCGTGGACCACCCTGGCCCTGCTGATGTTCTTCCTGATGGCCTGCATTGCGGCGCTGCTGCGCAGGCAGTGGGTGGACAACGAGCGCCTTTCCTTCCCGCTGGTGCAACTTCCGGTGGAGCTGGCTTCCGGCGAGCGCAAGCCCTTCCTGAAGAGCCGGGCCCTGTGGCTGGGGTTCTCCATCCCCACGTTTCTGCACCTGCTGAACGGCCTGCACAATAACTTCCCGCAGGTTCCCTACATCCCCGTGATGTACAACCTCAATCAATACGCGGTGACCCTTCCCTGGAGCCAGCTCCACTGGACTACGGTGGTCATCGCTCTTTCGGTGGTGGGGGTGTCGTATCTGCTGCCGCTGGACGTGTCGTTCAGTTTCTGGTTCTTTCTGCTGTTCTTCCGCGCGCAGGATGTCATAGCGGGCGCGCTGGGATTTCCTCCGCGGGACATCCCTCTGTACCCGGCCCGTTTTCACGTCGGGTATCAGTCTGCGGGGGCGTTTTTCGTCATCGCGCTTTCCACCCTCTGGCTGGCGCGTCCGCATTTGCGGATGGTGGCGCAGCGCATCACCGGCCGGCTCCGGGAGGACATTGACGCCGACGAGATGATGGGCTATCGCGCCGCGTTCATCGGGATGATCGTCAGCTTCGTCCTTATCGTCGTATGGTGCACGGCGGCGGGCATCCACCCGGCGGTGGCGGCGCTGATGATGCTGGTGTTCGTCTTTATCATCATGGTGGTGCTCTCCCGGTGCGTTGCGGAAGTGGGCCTGCTGTTCCTGCAGCCTATCTTCCGTCCGATGGACGTCTGGGCGCTGGGCGCTCCACCCGCCGCGCTTGGCCCGGCCAGTCTTACCGTACTGGCCTTCATCAATGCGGGTTTCTACCGGGATCCGCACAACGTCATGCCGGAGTTCTTCCAGAGTATGAAAGCGGCGGATCTCGTGGGAGCACGCCGCAGGAGCGTGGCTCTAGGGGTTGCCTTAGCGGTGCTGGTGGGTGTGGTGGCTGCCGGCCTCATCCACCTGAGCATCATCTACCGCTACGGTGGGATCTCTCTGAACACCTGGTTCTTCCTGCACAACCCGCGGATGTATTTCACGGAGGCGGAATCCATACTGAAGGGCGGACGGCCGTTCGATCCTTCGGCCGGGATCTGGTTCGCGGTAGGGGCGGCCGGAACCACCTTCCTTTACATCATGCGCACCCGCTTCTGGTGGTGGCCGTTCCACCCTCTGGGCTATGCCATGGGCGCGGCGTGGCCGGGCATGGTCTACTGGTCGGCCTTTATGACGGGGTGGGCCGCCAAGGCGCTCATACTGCGCTACGGAGGAGCCAGGGCCTATGCCCGGGGGCGCCCATTTTTCCTGGGACTGATTCTGGGGGAGTTCGCTGCGGCCCTGTTCTGGTCGGCGCTGGTGGCGCTGTTCGGCGTCCGCGCGCCTTCCATCCCCATTTCGTGAATGTGCCTCTCATTCGTGCCGCCAGATCATGCGCTCGTTTCCGGTGCCTACGAGACGAGCTGCCGCCGGCGTTTCCTGGCCGAGATGCAGCGCCGCCGGCGGGATCGCCCCTTCGCCGGGCACTTCGAGATGCGCATAGCCTTCGAAGGGATCCGCTCCCGCAAATGCGGGCTTCTGGAACTTTGCGGTATATGATGGAACTGCAAAAAGCGGGTCCGGGAGTCGGGGCGCAGGCGGCCGGAGGGTAAGGAGCAGGAGTGTTGACGCGAAACGGGTTTGTAGACATCCAGGTGAACGGCATCCTGGGAACGGATTTCGGAGACGGCGACCTGACCTTGGACGCCGCACGGAGCGCCACGCGCGAACTGGTCCGGAGGGGGACGGTGGTTTTCTGCCCGACGGTGGTCACCGCGTCCGAGGAGACATACAGCCGGGTGCTGCCCGTGCTCGCGGATCTGATGGACGACCCGGAGCTGGGCGGACACGTCGCGGGCATCCACCTTGAGGGGCCGTTCATCTCGCCGGTTCCTGGACCCCGGGGGGCGCATCAGGAGCGCTTCGTGCGCCCCCCTTCCATGGAGCTCTTCGACAGGATGATGGACTGGGCCCGGGGTCGTGTGGCCATCCTGACGCTGGCGCCGGAGATGCCGGGCGCTCTGGATCTCATCCGCTACGCGGTGTCCCGCGGGGTCGTTGTCGCGCTTGGTCATCATTATGCGGACGGGGGTACCCTTCAGGCCGCAGTGGAGGCCGGCGCCCGGTTGGCCACGCACGTGGGAAACGGCATCACCGCTCAGATAGACCGCCACAGCAACCCCATATGGTGGCAGCTGGCGTGCGATGAGCTGTTTTGCAGCTTCATCACCGACGGCCATCATCTGCCCGCTCCGTTCATCAAAACCGCCCTGCGCACCAAGACCCCGGAGCGCACGATCATCATCAGCGACGCGGTGATGCTGGCGGGCTGTCCTCCCGGCGTCTACGATTTCTTCGGAACGGAGGTTGAACTGGCGGACACGGGCCGGCTGTTCATTCGGGACACGGGCTACCTGGCCGGTTCCTCCTCCACAATGTTCGAGTGCATGAATCACCTGGCGTCGCTGGGATTGCTTGCTGGAGAGGACCTCTGGAGGGTGGGGCGCTCCAATGCCCTGGCGCTGCTGGGGAAGAGTGAGGAAGATGTGTCCCGGTTGCCCGGTCCCTGTGTATCGTTGGAGGAGGGCCGGTTCGTGCTGAAGGAAGTCACAATCTCTGGATGAAAGGAGCCTGAAAACCATTGGCAGGCACTATTGACGTCACCATTGTTGGGGGAGGGATGTTCACGACGGATGTCGTACTCCCCACGGTCTACCATCTCCAGCGGACGGGGATGGTGGGGCAGATCACCGTTTGCGCGCTGACCAGCGGTGTTCTCCGCGCGCTGAAGGAAAACCCGGACATCCGCGCGGCGTTTCCGGGACAGGACTTCATCGCGCGTCCGGATCTGTCCGAGCCGCCGGAGCGGACATTCCCGGATATCTACAAAGAGGTGATCGCCGCCATGCCTCCCCGGCAGGCCGTGGCTGTAGTTCTGCCGGACCATATGCACTATGAGGCGGTGAAGTTCGCCCTCGAGCACGATCAGCATGTTCTCTGTGTCAAACCTCTGGTGCTGAAATACGATCACGCGGTCGAGATAGAGCGCCTGGCGCGGGAGCGGGGGCTGTTCGTGGGTGTGGAGTACCACAAACGGTTCGACCGCCGCTCGCTGATGGCCCGGATGCATTACAGGAGAGGCGATTTCGGGGAATTCGTCATCGGCGAGGCCAAGATGATAGAACCCTATTTCTATCGCTTCTCCAATTTCCAGAACTGGTTCACCGTGGACGCGACGGACCCGTTCGTGTATGTGGGGTGCCACTATGTGGATCTGGTGTATTTCATAACGGGTCTACGTCCGGTGGAGCTTTCCGTTGCCGGTATCCGCGGCCGCTTCCCGAACGGCAACGAGGGATATATGTGGGCCAACGGCCGTGTGCGCTACGAGAACGGCGCCATCCTGTCCGTGACGGACGGTCTGGGATACCCGGACATGGGCTCCGGCAGCAATGAGCAGTGTTTGGAGATGTTCTGCGAGGGGGACGGCAAGAGCGGACTCATCAAGCATGACGATCAGTTCCGCGGCGTCACGCATTGCTATCTGGAGGGCATCGGCTGCGGGGGGACTCATCATAACTTCGTGAGCCCGGACTTCATGCGCTATATCCCCTGGGAAGGAGAGGGGCTGAAGCCCGCCGGATACGGGGCTGACTCGGTCTCGGCCATTCTGGGGACCATCCATCGTATCCAGCAGCAGACGGAAGGGCTGCCTGAGGACCAGGCGCTGGAGCGGCGGCGTCAGATGGCGGCGGAGGTGGATGATAAGGGACTCATCGCCACGCCCGCCAACAGCAGCGTCAATGAGCTGGTCATGGAAGCAGCCCGGATGTCCATCCTCTCCAACGGCGACGCGGTGCGCATCGTGTACGACGGGCATCCGCACGTCGAGCCCGGCCACGCCGCGACGGGGAAGGAGTGAATCCTCAGCGCTCCAGTTCGGCGATCGCGATGCCGCTTTCGCCGGCGACGCTATAGAGCAGCCAGGTCCGGCCGTCTTCCTGGAAGACGGCCGGATCGCGCAACTGGCGCACCGGCCCCGGAGCCCTGCCCATCACGGAAGGTTCCAGCGGAAGTTCTGCCCCTTCATAGTTCTCCTCCGGCAGCAGGACGCTCTCCCAAGGAGTGGGCGTCCAGTCCGCCCAGTCCCCGGAAAGCTCCATCCGCGAGACCACGATATGCTCCGGACAGTCGCCGATGTTCGAGAAAAAGATCCAGAGAGTGCTTCCTTCCAGAAGCACCGCGCTGTGGCGCATCAGGTGATGCGTGAAGACCCGGGGACCGGTCTCAAAGCCGGTCAGACCGTCCCGCGAGCGCAGCAGGATGCCTGGCATCGCGATTGCATAGTGCCACCCGTCCCACTGCCACACGCGAAAGTAGGAAGGGCCCAGGTTTTCCGGCCGCGCGCGAAATGTGAGCCCGTCGTGCGAGATCGCCACATGCGTCCGCTGCTCTTCCGGCGAGGGTCCATGGTAGTACATCCGGATCTGGCGGCGTTCGTCGTCTACGTGGACATCCGGGGAGGCGATATGGTGCTCACAAAAGGCTTCGTCCACGCTCAGCACCCCCGGCCGGTAAATGGTCCAGGGGCCGCAGAGCCGGTCGGCGTAAGCCAGCCTGATATGCCTGCCTGTGTGATGCGCGAAGTAAAGGTAATACCGCCCCAGCGGCTTGTCCACCCACTCCGGGACGCGGATCAGGCTGGGTCCGTTGATGTTCTCTCCGATGCTTGCATCCAGCCCGGGATGGATGATGGGGTTGCAGGGAAGCCGCCTGGCCTTCCAGATGCCGTGCGCCGCGGGGCCGCTTCCGGTGGTCATTGCGCCGGCGTGGATGGAGGCAGCGGCGGTGGTGGCGGGGGAGGCGCTGGCGTCTTCTGCAGCCTGCGCATCACGGGCTCCACACCTGCTCCGAACCGCTGGACCAGCTCCGATCCCAGGTAGCCCGTTCTCAGAACATTCACCACCGCCACCAGCGCCGCCAGCAGATACAGCAGATTGCCGACCCGGCGCAGCAGCGGACGTCCTTCCAGGATCAGCCTGCCGATGACCAGTGCTCCGATGAACACCAGGGTCAGGATGCCCGCCTGCTCGTGCCGGGCGAGCGCGTCCTCGATGTGCGGGATCTGAGCCGCCCGCGGTTCGGCCAGCACGCCCGTCCAGTAAGATGCGCCGGCTCCCATCGCCGCCAGCAGCAGGCAGTAAAGCCCGGCGCGCCGGAACGTCTCGTCCTTGGCCACAAAGCCCACCAGATCGAACAGGAAGCTTGCCACCAGCAGGGCGATCGGAAAATGGACTGTCGCAGGGTGAAGGTCCAAGCTCCGCCCTTTCTTCAGCGAACGGTCGCTCCGGCAGGCACGTCCTGAGGCGCATCCGGCTGCAGCAGGATGGCCCTTCCGTCCACATCCGCCGCCAGAAGCATCCCCTGCGATTCCACCCCCCGGATCTTGGCGGGCTGCAGGTTGGCCAGCAGCACGATGCTCCTGCCGGGAAGCTCCTCGGGTTTGTAGTGCTCAGCGATACCGGCCACCACTGTCCGCGGCTGCTCTTCTCCGGCATCCACGGTCAGCTTCAGCAGCTTGGTCGCTCCCTCGATACGCTCCGCGGAGAGGATCTTTGCCACGCGGATGTCCAGCTTCTTGAACTCGTCATAAGTCACCAGCGCGCGCTCCTGGGTCACCGGCGGCTCTTTCTTTGCCGGAGCGGCCCCGGCAGGCCTCTTCATCTTGGCGGTGTCTATCCGCGGGAAGATTGGTTCCGGCGCGGCCAGCTTGGTGCCTCCCGGCAGCCGGCCGAACTCCACCGCCTCCTGCCATACGCTGTCTCCGGGCGTCCCCGGCAGCCCCAGCTGCGCCCACATCCTCGCCGCGCAGGCGGGCATGAAGGGGTTCACCATCACGGCCACCACCCGCGCCGTCTCCAGCGCGTTATACAGCACCTTGCCGAGCTCTTCAGTCTTGCCTTCCTTCTGCAAATTCCATGGCGCGCTCTGCTCCACGTAGCGGTTCCCGGCGCTCACCAGCGTCCAGATGGCTTCCAGCGCTTTCGAGAACTGGATGTCGCAGAGTGCGGAGTGCGCCTCGTCAGCCGCATTCCGGGCCGCCTCCGCGAGCGCCGGATCGGGTCTGGCTCCTTCCGGCGCCACCCCACCGCACCAGCGGTGCGCCATGGCTACCGTCCGGTTGAGCAGGTTGCCAAGGTCGTTTGCCAGGTCGGAGTTGAATCGCGTCACCAGCGCGGAGCGCGAAAAGTCACCGTCCGCTCCGAAGGGCACCTCCCGCAGCAGGAAGTAGCGCACGGCGTCGGCCGCCAGTTCAGGAGCCGCGCCGCTCATGGATGAGAGCTCGTTCACCAGCTCCGTGGCGTACACCACGTTGCCCCGCGACTTGGAGATCTTCTCTCCCTCCACCGTCCAGAATCCGTGCCCCACCAGCATCTCCGGGAGCTCCACGCCGAGAGCCATCAGCATGGCCGGCCACAGGGTGCAGTGGAACCGCACGAAGATGTCTTTGCCCATCATCTGGACGCTCGGGGGCCAGACCGTGCGGAATTTCTCATCGTCCTCCAGATAACCCGCCACGGTCAGGTAGTTCAGCAGGGCGTCGAACCAGACGTAAATGACGTGCTTCTCGTCACCGGGTACCGGGATGCCCCAGCCGTTGTTGATACGGCTGACGGACTGGTCCTTCAGGCCGGCCCGCGTGAACACCATCACCTCGTTGGCCCGGTAGTCCGGCCGCAGCCAGCCCGGGTGCGATTCCATATACTCCAGCAGCCGGTCCTGGTATTTCGAGAGCCGGAAGAAGTAGTTGTCCTCCTTCACCCAGCTCAACGGGCGGCGGCATTCGGGGTTCGGGCAGGTCTGGTCGGTCACTTCGGAGGGGGCGAAGAAGGTCTCGTCCGAGACACAGTACCATCCCTCGTAGCTGCCCAGATAGATGTCCCCCGATTCCATCAGCCGGCGGAACACCTCCTGCACCACCCGCACGTGCCGGGGCTCCACGGTCCGGATGTAGTCATCGTAGGCGATCTCCAGCGCCTGCCACTGTTCCTTGAAGCGGGGCTCCATGGCGTCCACGTAGGCGCGGGTGTCCACCCCTTCCGCCTCAGCCACCTCCCTGACCTTCAGGGCATGTTCGTCCGTCCCGGTGGCGAAGAGAACCTTCTCACCGCGCTGGCGATGATATCTGGCCAGGACGTCGCAGAGGATGGTGGTGTAAGCGTTCCCGATGTGCGGGACAGCGTTGACGTAGTAGATCGGGGTCGTGATGTAAAAGCACTGTCGAGACAAAGCGGTCCTCCGCGCGATAGTATATCCGCATCGGACGCCGATTGCGAACGGGCCGGAAACCCTTTAGCCTTCGCCGGAGGAGAGTGCCTCGCCGGAGGCGGGATTCTCTGTGTCCTTCGGTGTCTCAAAGCAGGGGCAGCCGTGTTCCAGGTATGGGGCTTTGCGTGCCTGGGCGCTGTGCGAGCCGTTTCCTCCGTGTGCCCGGATCTCCACCAGCTCACCGTCTTCCGTACGGGCTGTCACCGTCCCGGAGATGGGATTAACCTCGATGACCCGCACCGGTCCATACTCGCTCTCCAGAAAGTCACCGGGGTGGGGGAGCTCCTCCCGGAGCTCCAGGTACGTCTCATGCTCGAATCGCAGGCAGCACATCAGCTTGCCGCACACACCGGAGAACTTGCTGGGATTGATGGCCAGACTCTGGTCTTTGGCCATCTTCACGGAGACGGGATCCAGAGTGTTCAGGAACCGGGCGCAGCACAGGGGCTGTCCGCAGTGGCCGAACGTCCCCACCGCGCGGGCGTGGTCGCGGACGCCCACCTGATGGAAGATCACCCGCGCACGGATGGCGCTGGCCACATCCCGCACCAGCTCCCGGAAGTCCACGCGGGTCTCGGAGGCGAACTCGATGGTGACCTGCGACCCGTCCAGGGCGAAGTCGGCGCAGATCAGCTTCATGGGGAGTCCGCGCTTGCGCACGCGATCCGCGCACACGCGCATCGCTTCGGCCTCGCGCGCCTCGTTCTGGTGGTGCCGCTCGATGTCCTCCGGCGTGGCCAGCCGGACCACACGGCCACGGAAGTGGCCGCTTCTTCCCCCCGTCTTCTCGCGGGAAGGCGTGGCCACCACCCCGAGCATCTGCCCGTTCTGGGTCTCCACAACCACCGCCTGGCGGACCGAAAGCTCCAGGTCGCCTGGGTCGCACTCCATTATCTTACCGCCGGAACGGAACCTCACTCCGACGACGTTTGTCATTTGCCGTTTTGACCTCGCGGGCGCGGCGCCTCCGCGTCGCCCGCTGTTATGCTCAAGGCCGCTCTGCGCAGCCGGAACAGACCTTGTTGACCTCTTATCCTATCATACCGCCGGGCCGCTTTCAACGCACGTGCGGGCTCGTTGTTGCGCGATTGGGTCGCAATAAGGTAGAATAACCGCAATAACATCATTGGCCGGAGAGCTGCCATGGGCATCACAGAGACCGCTGAATATCCGCTGACTGCGGAGCAGATCGAGTTCTACCGCCAGAACGGCTATGTCCGTCTGCCGGACGTGTTCACTCCTGAGGAGCTGGAGGCGGCCCGTAGAGGAGTGGACGAGGCTGTCCGCCTACGCGAGGAGATCTCGAAGGGCAACCTGCTGGACTCCGATTACGCTCGCGTCTTTGTCCAGATGGTCAATCTCTGGCAAGCCAGCGATATCCTGCGGCCGTGCGTGCTGTCCGCCAAGCTGGCCTCCATTGCAAAGAGACTCTCCGGCTTCAGCCGGGTGCGCCTGTGGCATGATCACGCGTTGGTCAAGATGCCCGGCGACAGCAAGCCCTCACCCTGGCACCAGGATCTCCCCTACTGGCCACACGACCGGTCCGGCTCGCTCTCCTGCTGGATGGCGCTGGACGATGTGACGGAGGAGAACGGCTGCATGTGGTTCGTTCCCGGATCGCACCGCTGGGGATGGCTGGAGCCCATCAGCCTCACGGATCCACAGGACATCTTCTCACTGGTGCCGGAGCCGGAAGGCAAGGATTTCACGCCCGTGCCGCAGCCACTCAAGGCCGGCAGCTGCACCTTTCACGATTCGCTGCTGTTCCACTACGCCGGGCCCAACCAGACGGACCGGCCGAGGCGCGCCCTCATCACCATCTATATGGAGGATGGTACCATCTATACCGGCGCGCCCCACTGCGTGACGGATCCTCTGGGTCTGAAGCCGGGTGAGCCGCTCCAGGGAGACCTGTTTCCGGTGCTGGCCTGACCTTTGGGGTCAGGCCAGCAAGTCGGGTGGGGTTCCTCAGTCCGCCGTCTGCGCGATCACGGGCGCGAGGGCTGCCGCCAGTTCGTCGTCCTCGGCGGAGGATCGGACGGCCGGGAAGAGATACCATCGCTCCACGTGCGTTGCGCTCTCTCCCGGCTCCAGTCGTGCCAGCGGTCCCAGCGACTCCAGCTCCAGGAACGTGCCCTTCGTGAAAGTCTCATAGTTGCAGCCCATGTCCGGGTAGCGGGCTCCGTCCTGGAACGGATAGCGCTTGATGAACAGGGCTCCGTCCACCTGATAGGCCGTCCAACCCAGGGTGTTCAGCACTCCCAGCTTCGTGGGGTTGTCGTTGGCCGGGTCGGTGGTCACCCGGATGAAGCGCTTTCCCAGCTTCAGCCTGCTGTCGGAGAGATCCGTATAGTGCCAGAGTACCAGCGGACGGGCCGGCAGCTTCTTCTCGTCGTGAGAGATGAACGGCTCCTGCGGGATCACCTGTTCTCCGCCCGGACGGACGATGGTCAACGCCCAGGGAGCCAGTTCCACAGGCCACAGCCCCCGGTTTGTCAGGGTATGCCGAACCGTGACGCGGGAGCCCTGCGGAGCCAGCGTCACCGCGATCTGCTTCTGAATGCCCGTCGCCGGCTCCACCTTCTGCGTCAGCGTGACGGTGTCCTCGGAGACCTCCACCTCCACCGGATCGTTGTCCGGGGAGTAGCTTCGCGGCACCGCCTCGGGGGCGTGCCAGAGACGGTGTCCGCCCATAGGACGCCAGTCACCCAAATCCGTCCGCACCACCTCGTCGAACGGCATCTCCGAAAGGATATTCTGCCCCCCGGTAAAACGGTAGGCGATGATCCGGGGGCCGACGTCCGTCGTGACGATGACGTCCACCCTTCCGTTTGTCAGCAGATAGCAGTTTGGCTGCCCGTAGTACTGGATCTTCTCAATGCTCACCTTCGCCTCCCCGGCCGCCGCGGTCAGGACGGCCGCGGCCGTCGCTGCCAGCAGTCCTCTCAACACTGTCCGCGCATTCACTTCGCGTCCCTTCCTCCTGTTCAGGCTCCGCTGGATCTTACTTTGCGGGCCGGTAGTCAATCCGCTTCACGGGGATCTCGCCCGAGCGCACCTCCAGGAACGGCTTGCCGTCCTTCACTCCCACGATGCCGTATCCCTGTGCCGTCGCCAGGAAGCTCCGGAAGTCTCCGTGGACGGACGGATGCAGATACAGCACCTGCTCCACGGCATCGTAGCGCGCCCCGGAGAGCCCTTGAAGCAGTCCGTAGGAGGCCATTGCCCGGGCATACCAGTGTCCGCACTCGTATTCGTTGAACGGGTTCCGGAACCGCCCATCGTACCGCTTGCGGCACTCCCGGACGATCTCCAGCCCTTCTTCCACCATGCCTTCCAGCATCAGGTGCGAGGCCACCTGATACTCGATTCCTGTCCACACCTCGTTTGCGTATACGAACGGCAGCGAGAGTTGGCCCCCCTTGGGCCAGCTGCACAGCAGCAGTCCCCCTTCCGTCCCGAGTGCATAGGTCGGCCTCTGGGTATTTGCGTGGTCCGAGAGATCCTTTCTCAGGTTGTATTTGTGAACCGCCTTCAGGTGGCTGTCCACCTTGGCGCGGTCCAGGAAGTCCGGCACTCCGCATACCTTCCCGATCCACGCGCCCAGCACTCCGTCCGAGAGACACCCGGCCCCGTACTGATACTTCGGCCCCTCCCGTTCCAGCAGGCGGTTCGCTTCAGGCGTATCGTAGCGTGGAGGGCTCGCGTGCAGTCCTTCCCACATCACTTTCTGGAAGAAGTATTCTCCGTCGAAAAGGTCGCTCTCCATGGCCTTCTTGCCCTTCTGGAGGAGCTCCTCATACAGTGGCTGCTCATCGCCCAGCGCGCGTCCCATCTCGCTGGCGGCCTTCAAAGCGCCCAGATAGAAGCTGGTGCACATTCCGTCCGGCCCCCAGAACTCGATGTCGTATGTGTTATGGTGTGGCTCCATCAGAAGGCCGGTATGGTCCGGATCCCAGGTGGAGATGCAGTAGTCCAGACTCTGGCGCACCTGCGGCCACAGTTTCCGTAACCACTCAGTATCTCCGGAGATGCGCCACTCCCGGTAGACCTTCATGATCCCGCCAAGCTGTCCGTCAGCCGCGGCGTGGAACTCGTGCGTTGTGGGCCGGATGGGTAGCGCCGAGCGGAAGGTCTGATGCCCCCGGCGGTTCTGGGAAACGCGGAACTCCGTCTCCCGCAGGGTGCGCTCCAGAGAGGGGAACAGATGACAGATGGCCTGCGCGTAGTTCCAGACGTGTGTGCAGGAGCCATAGCAGCATCCGGATCCGTCGTGGCACCCTTCCCACGCCCACAGCCGGCCATCCTTCTGCCGCAGCACGGTGGGTGATTTCAGGATGGTGAGATTGGCCGCCACCGCCTCCACCACCTCTGGAGGCAGAGTGGTGTCGTAGAAGGCGTTCGCGAACTTCTCGCTCTCGTCCCGCAGCCGCCTGTAGTTGGCCATCCAGTAGCGTGCCGCGTCTTCGATGGCCGGGAACAGCGACGCATAGAACGGAGCGTACGTCTGCTCTTCGGGCTGCTCGCAGTCGCACCCCTCGCAGCAGTCTTCCGGGCTCTGCGCTGTTCCACCCTGGGTCTGGTTGGTCACCGGGCAATGCCAGGCCATCATCAGCCGGACGGTTCGCGTCTCTCCCGGCTTGAGTCGCAGCGGAGCATAGATGGATCCTCCCGGGCTGGGAGGGCCGTCGGTGTACGGTTCGGCGTAGTGGTACTCCCCACGTGATACCATGTTCCAGATCATCGTCAGCGGGTCGAACCATCCGCCGCGGAACCACGCGCAGTCTGTAAACACGTCCCCGCCGGACTCCACGGCTGCCCAGAAGGCGCCCTGTTCCCACGGTTTGTCCTCGGGACCGGGCTGCCACAGGATGATGCCGTGACCGGGACCCTCGCGGACGGCGTCTCCGCCGGATCGGGTGGACATGAAATTGGCGCTGTGGAAAGAGAACACAGCATCCACCTCGGTCCTGGAGTTGTTGGTCAGCTCATATTCCAGAGCCGCCACGGGAAGGCTGGAGTCATCTGGATTGCCGGGGATGAAGGGGCTCCAGCCTGTGATTCGGGCGGAGACAGGGGACTTCGGGTCTTCCAGGGTTACCGTTCCGAACGGGAAGCGCGTCTCGAAGCGGGCCTTTGCGAAGCGCGGGAGGCCCCAGCTCTTCCCTCCCTGTCCGTTGCCGGAACCAGGCTGACCGAACGCCTTCCACATGGGGACAGGTCCCTCCAGCACCCTGGCCGCGGCGTTTGTGCCGGGGAATGAGATGGCGGCAAACATCAGGGGCTCGTTGAACACCTGCGGAGCATTGCGGACCGACACATGCGAAAGCGCGCCGGTTCCTTCCAGACAGATCATCCCCGCTCCGATCCCACCCATCGGGAACGCCACCCTGCTCAGATACTCACCCTCGTATGGGCCGTTGAAGGGTCGGCCGTCTCGTGCCATGGCGCCAGAGTTTCCTTCCTGATTGTGCGGTAATACCGGGCCGCCCGGGCCCGTATGATGGTAGCGTTCCGGCCTCAGCCCGTCAAGGGGAGAGTAGACAGCGTGTCAATCATCATTTCCGCGACCAGGTTGCGGGAACCCTGCAGACGCGCGAGCGTTTGTTTTATCGGCAGGGTTGAAAAGCCTGTCTATCATTCACAGGATATGCGGCCGCCGCTCCGGCGCTGTCCGTTTCTTGAGGAAAGGGAAACGCTCAAAATGATGCGGTTGAAAATAATGGTCGCTCTTCTTGCCGTAGCCATTACACTGGCTGGCGCTTCTGTGTCTCGCGCGCAGGATATCGTAGACGTCGCCGCCTCTAACAAGGATTTCTCCACGCTGGTGGCGGCCGTCAAGGCAGCGGGTCTGGTGGATGCTTTGAAGGGAGAAGGACCATTCACGGTTTTTGCACCCACCAACAAGGCCTTCGAGAAGCTGCCCAAGGGCACCGTGGAGTCTCTCTTGAAGCCGGAGAATAAGGATAAGCTGGTGGAGATTCTTACTTATCACGTGATCCCCGGCAAAGTTATGGCCGCCGACGTGGCGGGTTTGCAGAGCGGCACCAAAGTGAAGACTCTCAGTGGAGCCGAGGTGACGGTCAAGAAGTCGGGAAACAGTATCTTTCTGAACACTTCGAAGATTGTCGCCACCGACGTCGTGGCATCCAACGGAGTCATCCACGTGATCGACTCAGTTCTTCTGCCGTCGAAGTCTGACAAGAAGCCGTCCAGTCACGGCTCGCAGGGCGGCGGAGGTTGCTGCAGCAGATAGTTTGCTTCCCTGTCCCTTCCTGAGCGGAAGCGGCGCTCCCGTCCGACGGGTGCGCCGCTTTTTCTGTTATCATAGCCGCGCAAAATGGCGCCGGATGAGGGAATCTGGCGCAAGCGGTGTCGTCTGTTAGTTCGGGTGCGCACAGTGGTATGGTGAGGCATCAGTGAACCTGCCGGTCCAGATCCTGGTCGAGCGAGCCAGGCGGGGCGAGAGGGATGCCTTCGAGGCTCTCTTTCGCGAAACGCACGTGCGCATCTACAATCTGTTCCGGGCCCTCGGCTTCTCGCGGGATGAAGCCGCGGATCTGACCCAGGAGACTTTCGTGAAGGCATGGCAGAATCTGGACGGGTTGCGCGAACCGGAGAAGTTTCTGTCGTGGCTGTTCCGTATCGCCCGTAACCAGGCGAAGGACCTGCTTAAATATCGCTCCAGACATCCCCGGGTGGACTTGGAGGAGCTCGGCGCGCTGGCTGACCCGGAGCAAGATCTTCCCTTGAAGGCTGTGGAAAGTGAAGAGCTGGAGCGCGAGGTGCGCCGGGCGGTGGCGTCTCTGCCGGAAAGCCAGCGGGCTCCATTGATCCTTTATCACTTCCAGAATATGCCCGTCGCTGAGATAGCCAGTGCACTGGGAGTGCCCTTCGGGACCGTGCTGTCCCGGCTGGCTCGCGCACGGGCCGCGCTTGCCAGGCGGCTTGCTCCGAGGATCGGGAGCGGATCGCCGGGCGGAGACTGAAATGAGCTGCAGAGTCAGTCTGGAAAAACTGGCCGAGGATCTGACGCGGGCGGCGACCGGACATCGCAGCCGCCTGGCCCGGCACGTCGCATCCTGCGAGGATTGCAGGCGAAAGGTGGCGCTGCTCCAGCAGAGCGAGCAGGCGATCGCGTCGTCGGGGAGGTTGGAAGCTCCGCCGGAGGACCTCTGGGAGCGGATCTCACCACGGCTGGAGCCGAAGCCATCACGGCCTTCCGTGCTTGCTCTGATTCCCGGCCGCAGAACCTTGGCGGTGGTTGCCGCCACGTTTATTCTGGCGGCAATCGTTCTGCTGCACGTTCATCCGGTCTCCCGGAACGGTCAGGATGAGATGGCGCTCTTCGCCGAACATCACCGTTCGGCTTCGGCGGTCTCCGCGTCGGAGGAAGTCCCACCTGTGGCGGTACGTGTCTTCGGGGATGCGACGGATCTCCCGGTCCGCCTGCCGGATTCGCTTCCGCCAGGATGGAAGCTGATCAATATAGACAAGCTCACGTGTCCCCGTGGCCTGCCTGTAGCCCATCTGGTGTATGCGAAGGGAGATCAGCGACTGTCAATCTTTCAGAAGCCGGCCGGGTCCGGACCAGGATTCGGGATGGGCCGTGGCCGCGGCGGGGGATTTGGCTGGATGCGCCGGCAGGGACAGGGCGGTGGAGGCGGAATGATGCGATTCGGCGGGCGCCCTGTCGGCGTGGCCGTGGGAGGCGGGCTTCGCTTCGTGGTTATGGGCGATCTGCCTGCGGATCAACTCCAGCAGATCGCCGAACGCCTGGCCGTCACCCCTCCGCTGTAAGCGGCCATTTCCCGTCTACTCTTTGCTCACGCCCTTCCTCCGCCGTTGAGGGGGATATCGGAGCAGTGCTCCGGGAACTCGTTCCCGGAACCTCCCCCTACGGTGGTTGAGCTGTCCGCCGTAGGCGGACGAGTCGAAACCACATCTTCAACTGCGAGGTCTCGACACGCGCGCCTTCGGCGCGCTACTCGACCAGCGTAAAACCCGCCCCGCTCACCGCACAAAGCAGCCGACCTCCCAGGCGTAGTGCCGGAAGCCCAGGGCGCGAGCGGTGCGCAGCGACGCCTCGTTTGTTCGGTCCGTTCCCCACATCGCGATCTTGCCCGCCCGGAAGATCTCCTTCACAGCCGCCGAAGCTGCGCTCAGGGCGTAGCCTCTTCCGCGGTATTCCGGCTCCGTTTCGATGCTCAGATCCCACGCTACGTCCGAGAGCGGTTTCACCGTGGCCAGCGAGACGGCCCGGCCCCCAACGAACTGCGCGAAGACCGGTCCTCCCCAGATGCGCCGTCTGGCGGCAGCTTTTTCATCCAGAGCGGACACCTCGCGGACATCTCCCTGTTCTCTGTCCCGGAACATTTCCGGGATCAGATACAGGCGCTCACCCTGGAACCACTCGGCCCCGGGCGTAAACGGGGCCAGCGCATCCCGCAGCATCTCGCAGACCTCATCCGTCAGCCCGCAGGCAGAGGCACTCAGCAGCGCATCGCGCGCGTGCTCCGCCAGATGCGGGGCCACGGAGATGACGCACCCTTCTCCCGTGTCCATCCCGAACAACGGGAGCGGGAAACCCTTGGCAAACCGCAGATCGCGGCGCTCGCTTGCTGTGACCGTTATTCTGTCGCCGCGAAGGTCTTCCGGTCGGCAGCCCAATTCTGCGGCATAGTGCCGGTTCAGAGCAGCGATGGCTGCCTCTGTAGCCTCATGGTAGTTGGTGTCTGCAATCGAGTCCCCAGTCAAGGTGGTCGCCTTCTCCGAAACGTCCGGCGGGCATCGGCCGTCGAACCAGATGGATGCACCTCAGTGCAACGCCTCTGCGGGAATGGGCTGGCGCGGAGCCGGCCTGTCCCGGAGGAGGGGTTTCTGCTATAATACCAGAGGGGGAGGGGCTTTCCACACGACTGGAGCGAAAGGGCGCGCGCTCCGGAGAACGGAGGTTTTTCGAATGGTCCAGTCTGTCGCGGAAAAGGACCTGAGGGCCAGGTCGCAGGAGATCCTGCAGTCCCGGCTGGGAGGGCTCAAAAAGGCGGCGCTTGCAGCGGCTCTGGTTCCGCTTGCCGTCGCGGCCGCATCCAGCGGCGTTGCGGCGGATGCTCCCGCCAAGTCCCCGCAGAACCACCGCGTGAAGGTGCAGGTCACCAGAACCGGGGATGTCTACCGCTATGAGTTCACTCTCATCAACGCTTCTCTGCCGGGGGCTTCCGGCGGAGCGCAGGGGACTGTGGACGTGGCTCCAACGGACGGAGGGCCGGCGCGTCCGTGGATCGTGAACTGGCAGCTTCCGCTGTTCGATCCTTCGGACGTCAGCGATGTTAAGGTGCCGGAAGGATGGGCTTACGAGATCATCCGTGCGGGTGAAAAGGGGGTCTGCTACAACAATCCGGAGAGTCCGTTTGGCAAACATCCGTGGACCTGGTCTCCCGCGACCGACCCCCTGCTGAAGAAGCCGGACGAGGCGAAGGCCTACGGACCCAACCCGGCGGTCTTTGCCAGGCCGCCCTATGTGCTGCATTTTTACTGTCTCACCGCGCCTGATGAGAGCGGGAAGCCGATGCCGGTGAACCCTCTGGGCTCGCTGGATATGATGAAAGGCTTCTCTTTCACCAGCAAATATCCCGAGACGGCAGCGCCGTTCCTGCCAGTGTATTACAACCAGCAGGATGTTGCCTCGCTGCCCGGCAAGGCGGTCATCCCGAACAGTCCCGGGCTGCAGAAGGCGGCCTCAGTGCAGGTGTCTTCAGCGAACTGACTCTCTTGTCAGATTTCCGCCAACCGCCCGGATGGCCTGCGCCCTCCGGGCGGTTTTGTGTTTCCGAAGGGCGCATCTCTGCGATAAGGAGGTCCGGGTCGTGAGGCTGCTGATGGCAATTCACAACGCCTACACGGACACCTCCAGTGGCGCGGCGAGGAGCATGCGGACCATCGTCGAATGGCTGAACGCCTCCGGGCACGAATGCCGCGTGCTGTGCACCGCGCGTTTCGACGCCCGTGCTCCGGATTCCCTCGAGGAGCACCTCTCCACGCTTGGCATCCAGCCGCAGACGCTGCAGACGCCCCGGCGGCTCATCCGGTCCGGCGCAGCCGGGCGGCCTGTGTGGAGGTTTGAACTGAACGGTGTGCCGGTGACGATGGTGCTTACCCGGCAGAACGACTGGCGCAGCCCGGACCGCGATGAGACGGAGCAGGTTGTTAACCTGTGCCGCCACATTCTCAGGGACTTCAGGCCCCACATCCTGCTGTCTTACGGTCCGCACGGGGCGGTTCAGGAGATGATGCGCCTGGCCAGGCGTCACGGGGTGCGGACAGTCTACAGCGTGCGCAACTACGGCTACGAAGACCGGCGCTGGTTTGCGCATGCCGACAGCGTGTTGGCCTGCAGTCCCTATCTGGCCCGCTACTATCAGACAAAGGTGGGCGTCGAGTGTGAGGGCATTCCATCGCCCATCCGATGGGAGGATGTTCTGGCCCCGGAAGAGTCCCGCAGTTTCGTCACGTTTGTAAACCCTTCCCTGGAGAAAGGAGCCGCGCTGTTCGCGCGGCTGGCCGATATGCTGGGAAGCAGGCGGCCCGACATTCCGGTATTGGTGGTCCAGTCTGCCGCGGACGCCTCCAGCCTGAACAGCATTCCCGGCATAGACTTCAGCCGCTATCCCCAGATCATGGCTGCTCCTCCCGTACCTCGTCCGGGTGACTTCTTCGAACTGACGCGCATCCTCCTGGTTCCATCGGTTTTTCACGAACCGTTCGGCCGGGTGGCGGCCGAGGCTCTGATCAACGGCATACCTCCTATCGTCAGCGACCGAGGCGCGCTGCCGGAAACCGTGGCGGAAGCCGGTATCGTGCTGCCGCTTCCGGAGTGGTTGACTTCCACGTGCGTTCAAATCCCGGATGAGAGTGAAGTGGGGCCCTGGTTCGACGCAGTCTGCGCTCTCTGGGATGATGAGCAACTATATGCTCGGCGCTCTTCCGTGTGTAGAGAAGTGGGCCGAAGCCTCTATGCCGAGGAGCCTCTGAAGCTGCGCTATCTCGATTACTTCCAGAGCGTCGCTTTGTTGTAAGTTTCGTGCTTCCGGATGTTCGAAGGTTTGCGTTTTCGAGCAGAGTGGTATAATACCGGCATTCACCCTGCAGAGCAACAAGCTCCTGATGTGCGCAGGGTCCGAGAGGAGACCCAAGACAGATGAGCAAGTTTCTTAAGAGAATGGCCGTTTTCGGCCTTGTCGCAGTCGTCGCCGTGGGCCTGGCTACTTCTGCAGGCGCCAGGCTCGGCGGAGTGTTGAAGGGAGCCGCCATCGTGGGGATCGTCAGCCAGTTCGGCGGTCAGATCGATAGCGGTATCAACAAGGCTCTGGGTGGCAAGGGCGCTGCCGTCAACGGTGCGACCAAGGTGGTGCCGATCTTCAGCGCAGGCCGAGGAGCTTACCTTGGCGCTGCGCAAGTGGCCGGTCCCAAGGAGAATGTGGATCAGGTCAAAGGCGTGGCGCAGTTCGAGCTGAAGCTGGCAGGGTTCCGCACGGAGGTGATGGTGCCGGTGAACTCCATCGATGTGTCGAAGATTCACCGCGTGCAGGATGTGGGTGTCAGCGCAATCGTGGATGTGCGAATGTAACACCCAAGCCCACTACCCCTAAAGCCGCGGGCAGGCCTCTGGCCTGCCCCTTCTGTCTTGCCCTACAGTTCTTGTAGCTCCGCCTGGATCATCTCCATCAGGGGCCGTATGGTGTTCGCGTCGAACCGGAACTCCGCTCCGGCGGCCTGGAACAGTTCCGGCAGGGGACGGCTCCCGCCCAGCGCAAGAGCCGTTCGGTAGGCTTTCAACGCTTCTCGCCCCTGCAGCTTCCAGTTACGCCACACTTGGAGTGCTCCCAGTTGAGCGATTCCGTACTCCACGTAGTAGAAAGGCGACAGGAAGATGTGTAGCTGCCGGTGCCACATCTGCCTGCGGATATCCTCGAAGCCGCGCCAGTCCACGTCACCGCCGAACCGCACCATCAACGCATCGAACGCCTCCGCACGCTCCTCCCGCGTATGCTCAGGATGCGTGTAGATCCAGTGCTGGAACGCATCCACCACCGCCATCCATGGGAAGAACGTCACGATGCCCTCCAGATGAGCGCGGCGCGCGCGCGCAGCCTCCTCTGGCGAGGGATAGAACTCCTCCAGAAAAGCGCTTCCCAGTAGCTCCATACTCATGGACGCCACCTCCGCGAACTCCAGCGGAGCGTGGCGGTAGGGGTGCAGGTCTTCCTCCCGCGTAGCCAGGGCATGGAATGCGTGCCCGGCCTCATGCAGAATGGTCTCCACATCCCGCTGAAGCCCCACCGCGTTCATAAAGATGAACGGAAGCCGCGCTTCGGAAAGGGTGGACTGATATCCTCCTGGCGCCTTGCCTTTCCGGTTATCCAGGTCCAGCAGGCGCAGCTCGCGCATCGTGCGGAAGTCTCTGCCAAGCTCGGGGTCCAGCCTGTCAAGCACACGCTCGGCTTTCTGCTCCAGCTCCTGAGCATTCTGGAATGGCCTGAGGGGAGGGCGGCCTTTGGGGTCCGCCGCAAGATCCCAAGGACGCAGCGACTCCAGGCCCATCTCTTTCCGGCGGCGCTCCTGAAGCTCGCGAACCAGGGGCAGCACCTCTTGCTCTATGGCTTCGTGGAACTCCAGACAGTCCCGGGGGGTGTAGTCGAACCTGCCGCGGTCCAGAAACGCATACTCCACGTAGCTCTCGAAGCCAGCGTTGCGGGCGATGCTGTTCCTGATCTCCAGCAGCCGGTCGAAGATGGACTCGAACTCATCCGCCTCCCGCAACCTGCGGCGGGCGGTCAGCTCCCATGCTTCGCGCCTGAGCTCACGGTCCGGCTCTTCCAGATATTTCGCCATCTGGACCAGCGTCTGCTCGCGTCCCTGGAACTCGACCGTCAGCGATCCGGACAGCTTCTGGTATTGCTGCCCGAGGCGCGTCTCCTCGGTCTGCAGGAGGATGTTTTCCTGCCGGAACAGACGAACCTGGGTCTCGGCCTCGCGGTCCAGGACAAAGTAGCGATTCCGCGGAAGCTCCGGGCGGAGTGGATGCTCCGTGTATAGCTTCGCCAGCCGGAAGCCCCGCTCACGGCTGATCGGCTGGATGTTCTCGACGAAGCGGAGGTATTCGGCCTCCGCCTCGGGATCCTCGGTGTGTGTGGTCATGGCGATATAACGGCGCGTCCTCTCCTCCGAAAGGGCCGCCGTTAGTTCGCTCTCCTCAAGAAGCCACCGCTCCAGATCCTCGGGATTCTTGCATGCGGCTAGCTTCTCTTCCAGCAAATCGAATAGCCGGGTCACCGCCTGCTGGTCGTCCCAGTCAACCTCGGGCGGCACGAATGTTCTGTTACGATACGGGGGAAGGTCCCCAAAGGGCAGCTTGCTCATCGGTTCGAGATATTCTCCTCTGGTGCTGCATTTTCCGGGCCTTTGCGGGCTTCGCTCAGCAATTCCCTGCGGATCCGGAGCGCTTCGCGCACAAATCGTGTTGCGATGTCCCGGGAGTCCCATACGTCCAGCCCGTTCAGGTAGGACCGGTGGATGCTGCCGAGCGGAAAGATCCAGCACTCTGGCAGGCGGCTTGCTCCCCAGGCCGCCCCCGCGATGGAGCCCGCCGTCGCCCCGTTGCAGTCCGTGTCCATACCGGCCATCACCGCACGGGTAATGATCCTTTCGAATGAGGGGGACTCCAGCTCAAGCACCGCCGTCACAAGCGCGGCGTTGTTGATTGTGTGCCCGATGTGCATCCCTTTGTGCGAGTTGAAGATCCGGTCCAGCACGCTGTCAAGGTCGCGAAGCTCCGAGCACCACCCTAACGTTTCCCGCAGCGCGATAGCCAGCCGGCATTCCGCCGGGATTTCGGTCAACGCCACGCGGATGGACTGACGGATGTCCCCTGTCGTGAGAACGCTTGCGATGAGCGCCGCATAGTACATCGCCCCGTAGATGCCGTTTCGCGTGTGGCTGACACGGGCATCCCGCCAGGCCATCTCCGCCGCGAGCTCTGGCAACCCGGCGCAGGCATATCCCCACGGGTCGGCGCGGATGTCGGCGCCCAGGTACTCCCCATCCGGGTTGTTGGCATAGGCCGTCTCCGGCGGCTTCAGGCCGCGCCGGAGATTATCCAGAGCGTGTTTCTCTGCGGTGCATGCGAAAGGCACATAACGCAGCCACGCTCTGCCCACATCTTCGGGAGTGAAGCCGGGTCCATACTCCTCCAGGATCAACAGCCCGAGCAGCGTGTACAGCAGGTCGTCGTCGGGCATCATGAAGATCATCTCATCCCGCAGGAAGCGGCGGTATGGCAGGCCGTTATATGTGCTGTCATAAAGTGTGGGCTTGGGCAGGCGCGTCCAGTAGCCCCCCAGCGGATACGGCTGGTCCAGCGCGGCCGCGGCCGCGCGAATCTCCTCTCTTGAAAACCCTTCTACCGGCACCCCAAGGGTGCAGCCTGCGCCGCGTCCCAGCCAGGCTCCCAGAATGCGCTCCTCCAGCTCCTCGGCATCCGGCAGGGGATCCAGCTTCCGCGGGCCATCCGGCCTCAGCGCCCGGATGGCTTCCAGATCATCCGGCTCCCGGCGCAGAAGTTCCGCATCTGGCTCCGCCTTCTGGACAAGGGCTGTCAGCCGTTCCAGCTCCCGTTCCACTTCCTGTGATAGTGTGTCAGCCGCTGCGCCATGCTCGCGCTTCAGGTCAAGCCACTCGCGCAGGGCCATCCATCTTTCATCCAGGTGAGAGTAATAAGACATTGCCGCAGGTCTCCCGCCGTCCAGCTCGCCGTCCGGACCAGCGCAGTATGGCTCAAAATGCGCTAAAGTGGGTGCGAAGCAATGTCCGGCAAAGGAGTCAGACAACGATGAGGGAAGTGCGCTGGGAGCGGATGTTCCCGGACCAGCTGGAGGAGGCGTTCCAGGAGTGCCCGGTGGTCTATTTCACCTACGGTCTGTGTGAGCCTCACGGTCCTCAGAACGCCCTGGGGCTGGATGCCCTCAAGGCGCACGGCGTGGCGTGCGAGGCGGCCCGGCGCTACGGTGGTATCGTGGCCCCGCCGGACTTCTGGCATATTCACGAGTGCAGTGGTTCGGCGTTCTGGGCACACAATCACGTCGGGCAGGTGGAGCGCAAATGGCTCACTTCGCTTCCGCCGTGGCAGCATTTCCGCAACGTGCTGTACCACATCCGCACCGCCGACTCCATGGGCTTCCACGCGGCCATTCTGCTGACCGGTCACTACGGCCCGAACTGGAATGATCTGAATCGTATGGTGGATCTGGTGCGTCCGCACGTGGGGACACGCCTGTATTCCCTGCCGGATTTCGAGGCCAACCAGCCCGGATTCGACGGGGACGGCAAGAGCGGTGGCGACCACGCGGGGCGTGTCGAGACCTCTCTGATGTGGGCTCTGGATCCGTCCTGCGTAGATCTCTCACGTATCCCTCCGGAGGACGTCGAGGGGCCCCATTTCGCGATGGGTCCCACGGTCAGGCAGGCCGATCGCAGGACAGGCGAGCGTATGGTGCAGGATGAGGCGCGCTATCTGGCCGAGAAGGCGCGCGAGCTTCTGGAAGAATACCAGCGGCTTCGCCCTGCACATACTCTGCGCACGTTCGAGCAGGTGGAGCGCCTGTGGCGGGAGGTTGTCCTGCCCGAGCTTCCCTCCTTCGCCACCATGCAGGATCTCTGGCCTGGACAGCAGCCGGTGCCGGAGGGCTCTGTCTGGTTCGAGAACTGGCGTGTCCCGGATGTGACCGCCACCGTATTCCGCACAAGGGAGATTGGTTAATGAGGATCGCTCTGGCTTCGGATCACGCAGGCTTCCGCTACAAGGAGAAGATCGAATCCTGGCTTCGCGAGCAGGGGCACGAAGTGAAAGATTTCGGGACACACTCGGATGAGCGGTGCGACTACCCGGATTTCGTGCGCCCGGCGGCGGAGGCCGTGGCGCGGGGGGAGTTCGACCGGGGGATCGTTCTGGGGGGCAGCGGCAACGGAGAGGCGATGGCGGCCAACAAGGTCCGCGGGATCCGTTGCGCGGTGGCCTGGAACGAGGAGAGCGCACGCCTTTCGCGGGAGCATAACGATGCGAACGTCCTCTCCCTTGGAGAGAGGCTCATCCCGGAGGATCGGGTTCTGGACATCGTGCGAGTGTGGCTGGAGACGCCGTTCGAGGGAGGCCGTCATATTCCCCGCATTCAGAAGCTGGAGCCTGGCCTGTCCGCCAATGCTTCGCAATAACAACAAAACCGGTAATTGTACTGGTTTCATTTCGCTGAAGCGAGAGCTATACTAATACCAGATTCAGGAGTTCCGTTCGTGACATTGTGGGACTATGTCGCTGGATGTGACGCTTCCGAATCGGATTGTTGGGCAGAATCAGAGGGTGAGTTGGATGAGGGTGGCTTGGCTGGCAGGACTGGTGATCCTTGCGCTATCGCAGCGCTCGGTGGCTGGCCTCGGGCAATGGGTCTTCCTTTTGCACGGCGGGAACGGCGCGGGGAAGGTGCATTTCACCGGAGCGGCCGGCGCCGCGTCTCCCATCTCCATCTCCGCCTCCGTCTTCAACAACGACTCCTCTCACACGCTCAGTTTTGACGGCATCACTCTGAAGACGGACGACCTGTTTCCACCAGATCCGGGGTTGTTTGCGCGTCTGTGGATCCCGGAGCCTGCCATGGAGATGCCGGAGGCCTTCCTGCTGCCTGCTTCCGGGAAGCGAGCGGGCATCGTGCTGGGGCATTTCGACCTTCGGAATGCCGAGCCCGGAACCTACACGTTCCGGTTGATCGCGTCAGCCAGCTTTGACGGGGTCCAGGCCAATCCGCCGGAGATCGTCTCTCCGCCCATAACCATTCAGGTGGTGCCGGAGCCGGCATCTCTGCTCGCCTTGACGGCCGGGTTAGGATCTCTTGCCGGTCTGCTCAGAAGACGGCGGTAGACTGGCGCAATACATTTGCGTCACGGGTGGCCCGCGACAGGGCCACGCGCAAAGAGAGGCCCGCAGCTTCCCGGCTGCGGGGTGGAGGGTAGAGGCCTGACCGTGTCCCCTGGCGCACCGGCTGCCCGTTTTCGCTGTTGCGCCAGCGTGGTTCGGCCAGGCGGCTGCCGGATTTCACGGATCCGAATGATGGGCAAAGGTTTATGCCGACTGTGAACTCTCTGCGACGATTTGCGGAAGACGAAAGGGCTCTGCAGGTGATTGAGGAGAAGGAACGGATCAAGAGAAGCTGTCTGCCGGCTGTGGCAATCGTGGCCTTGATTCTGGCGCTTTGTTGGGGTGCGCCGGCCACGGGGCAGACCAGCATAACTTCTGTCAGTGCCAACCCTTCCGCCTTTTACGCGGACGAGAATCAGTCCACAACCTTGACGGCGCAAGGCACTGCAGGAGTCGCCAACCTGGCCATGCGCGTAACGCGCGCCGACCGGACCACGGTGGTCCGATCCTCCATCGCTCTGACCGAGACATCTCCGGGGGTCTATTCGTGCGTCTGGAACGGCAAGAACGACAGCAACCAGGTCGTTGAGACCGGCGTATACAGCTTCCGCGTTTTCAACCTGGCCACCTCCAGCTATATCGGCCCGTGGGGGGATGTGGAGGTCATCAGCCGCAGACCGCGCTTCATCTCGGCGGAGATCACCCCGTCGCCGTTTGTGCCGGACGGCACGGCGGGCAATGTGGTGCAGATCCGCATCAACGCCACCCCGCTGGAGAGCGGCAACTACAAGTGGGGAATCTACAACAACTGGCTGGGTTGGATGGTGTACAATGAGAACCTTCCGGCACCCTCCTCCCCTGGAGTGTACGAGGTTTCCTGGAACGGGGTTTCCCGTTCCAGCTACTCAGGGTACATGGGCTCGACCTACGGGGGATACGGCGAGGATCACTCTTACAACCAGTGTTATGTGGTTCTCTGGGCACCCGACGGGACCCAGTTAACCTCACCCGCCAGCGCATATTTCAAGGTTCGCGGTGTCTGGTCGCTCCGCCGCGACAAATCCCAGATCGAGCCGCGTTCGGGGGAGTTCGCCACCTTTACCGCCACTGGCTCCGACGGGTTGAGCCTGCTGGTGCGCATCACGCGCCAAGCCAACGGTGCGCTGGTGGGTGAGTTTCCAATGACCGCCGCCGGCAACGGTCAATATGTCTTCACCTGGAACGGGCGGAATGCATCCAACGAGATCCAGCCGACCGGAGAGTACCGCCTGCAGGTCGTCAATGCTTCAAGCGGGATTCCTTATGTCAGCTCGTCCACGTCGCTGATCCTGCTCTATACCGTGGATGCCATCTCCGTTGCGCCGAACCCGTTCATCCCGGATGGAACGGGAGGACCTGGCCAAACTGCAACCATCACGGTGAATGCCGCCTCCGGACAGACCGGCCTGAAGTATGGCATCTTCAACAACTGGCTGGGTTGGGTGGTTTACCAGGAGCCACTGGAGGAGAGCGGCACACCGGGGGTCTACCAGGCGAGCTGGGACGGAGTCAGCCGCTATAACTACAACGGGATGATGGGTAACACCTACAGCGGCTACGGGGAGGACCACAGCTCCAACCGTTGCGAAGTGGTGGTGTGGGACGCCAACGGACAGGAGTCCATCGTCCGCGGTTACTTCAAGGTCCGGGGGGTGGACCGTCTGGAGCGCGACAAATCCTCCTTTGCCGCCGTGACCGGCAATGTCACGTTCACCGCCCGCGGCTATTCCGGCTTCAACGTACGGATCCGGATCTATCGCAACAGCCCGTCCACGCTTGTGCGGACGGCGATGATGACGGACAACGGTGATGGCACCTACACCTTTGTCTGGAACGGGACTGATGACGGCGGGCAGGCCGTAGCCCCGGGAGCTTACACGGCTTACATTTATAATGCCGCCAGCGACCGCCGCTATTACCCGACGGTGGGGGTGAACATCACGTTCTCGGTCTCCGCCATCACCGTTGACCCTGACCCCTATTCCCCGGATGGAACCGGCTCGCAACTGGCCACCATCACAGTTCACGCTCCGCCTGGCCTTACCGGCCTGAGGTATGGGCTCTACAACAACTGGCTGGGCTGGATGGTGTACCAGGAGCCGCTGCAGGAGACGGAGACGCCGGGGATCTATCAGGTAACCTGGAACGGAGTCAGCCGCTATAACTACAGCGGGCTGATGGGCAACACTTACAGCGGCTACGGGGAGGACCACAGTTACAACCTTTGCCAGGTGGTGGTATGGGACGCGTCCTACGTGGAATCCCTGGTCCGGGGCTACTTCAAAGTCCGGGGGATTGACCGCCTGGATCGGAGCAACAGTTCGTTCAACCCCCGCAGAGGCGCCACAGTAACATTCACTGCGCGGGGCTATTCCGGCTTCCCGGTGCGCATCAGAATTTACCGCTACGGCTCGTCTACCCTGGTGCGCACTGCGCTGATGACGGATAACGGGGACGGAACCTACAGCTTTGTTTGGGATGGCAAGGATGACTCGGGTGAATATCAGAGGCCCGGGTCATATACTGCCTACGTCTACAACGCCACCAGCGATGTCCGTTACTACCCCACCGCCAGCGTCAACTTGCTGTTCGACGTGGATTCCATCAGCGTGGATCGGGATCCCTTCGTGCCTGACGGCACCCCCGAGAACGTGGTCACAATCACTGTCAACTCCGACCCGGGACAGAGTCTGCAGTATTACATTGGTCACGAGTGGCTGGGCACCTCGCTGGACTGGACCGCTCTCACTGAGGTGTCTCCGGGAGTGTATCGCGGTACCTGGGATGGAGTGCAACGTTGGTCTTACCAGGGCTATATCCCGGCGCACCCCTATTACCGGGCCCAAGTCTTGGTGCGCAACGCGGACGGCATCCAGGCTCAGACGTCCCGCTACTTCGACGTCCGCGGCGCCCACAACATCTCCACCGCCTCGAACGAATTCACGCCGGGCGGCGGCAACGTTCTGAACATCACCGTTCCGGGTGAACCGGGGCTGGACCTGGATGTCTGGGTGACGAACCTGGCCACGGGAGTGGTGACACGCAAGATCCAGCTCGTGGAAGCAAGCGGTTCGTATACGGGAGCGTGGGACGGCAAGGACGAATACGGCAACTTCGCTGGGGCCGGGAACTTCCGCCTTAGGCCATACGCTCGAGCCAGTCAGAAGCCATATTATCACTATAAAGATGTCACCGTTCGCCCTGCTGTCTTCAGCGTGGAGGCCAACCCGGATCCCTTTGCGCCGACCGGGGCAAATCAGGTCACGCTGACCCTCCGGGCAGATGCCGGGCAGTCCGGGCTGTATGCTCGTATCTTCGCGCCCTCCGGCTCGTATGCCGAGGTATCTTTTGCGGAGGTCGGATCCGAGGGGACTTACGTAGCCAGTTGGGACGGTCGCATCAGCGGTGATTTGGCCTCTGCTGGCGTCTACACCATCCGAGTGTACACTTCCGCCGGTGTGCAGTTCCCGCAGACGGGCAGCCTCACCGTTGCCTCGGTCACTGGGCTGATATTGAATCCCAACCCGTTCGAGCCCGGAGGAGGGCGCACGATCACCATCACGGCCGAGGTGGGTGGAGGGGTGTCGCTGGATCTGGAAGCGCGCATCGGCACCCTGAAGACGCTTCCCCTGTCTGGTGACGGCAGCGGAGCTTTCACGGCGATCTGGAACGGGGAAGTGTCGCCGGGCGTGTTCATCCAGGCCGGCCAGCACACGGTTTACCTGTATAACAGCGTTACCGGGCAGCGCTACACTCCTACGGCCACGCTGAACATCGTGGACAACACGCCGCCTCAGGTCTTCCTTACGGGCGGTCCTTCGGAGGGGAGTACGGTGCTCCGTAACGTCTCGTTCTTCTGGAGCGGCTCCGACAACGTAACCCCTTCCTCGCAGCTTGTCTACAGCTACCGGATGGACGCTGGCGAATGGTCCGCGTACTCCAGCGCAACCAGTGCCGTGTTTACCCTGTCGGACGGCCCGCATACCTTCAGCGTCCGGGCCAGGGATCTGGCGGGCAATGTCGGCCAGCCGGTCGAGCGCAGCTTCACGGTGGCGGTGGCCACGCTGACCCTGACCAAGTCGGCCAGCCTCTCCACCGCTGCTCGCGGAGATGTCATCTCCTACACCATCACCTGCTCCAACAACAGTCAGGCGGTGGCTCTTGGCGTCCGCGTGACGGACCCCATCCCGGCGAACTGCGCCTATGTGTCCGGCTCCACGCGCCTCAACGGAAGTCCCGTGCCGGACCAGGGAAGCCAGCCGGCCGTGGCTGCGGGGGTCAATGTTGGCACGCTGGCTGCTGGCGCAAGCGCTACCATCACGTTCGATGTCACGGTGAGCGCGGTGCCGAACGGTACAGTCATCTCCAACACTGCGTATGTATCCGGCAGCAACCTGATGTCCGGGGCCTCCAGCAACACCGTCCAGACCACGGTGGAAACGCCGGACGTATTCCCGCCGGAGACCATCATCACGGGAGGACCTGGGGACGGAGCCAGGCTGTGCGAAGGGAACGCCACATTCTCGTTCACAGGGTCGGATGACACCGCGCACGTAAGCCAGCTGCAGTATCGCTGGCGGCTGGACGGCGGCGAGTGGTCGGCGTTTGACGCGGCTACCAGCAAGGCATTCACCGGCCTGAAGCACGGCGCGCACACCTTCGAGGTGGCGGCGCGGGATCCGTCCGGCAAGGAGGATCAAACCCCGGCCATACGCAGCTTCACGGTGGACCTGAACCCGCCTGTCATTACAGGCGTCTCGGCGGTGTCCGGGCAGAGTGACATCATCGTCACTTGGACCACGGACGAGCCGGCCACGTCACAGGTGGAGTACGGCACGTCTGCTTCGCTGGGGTCGTTCACAACGGTGAACACATCGCTGCGGACGTCGCATTCGATGACGGTGACCGGGCTTGAGCCGGATCGGTTGCACTACTTCCGCGTGCGGTCGAAGGATGCGTGCGGGCGCGAGTCGGTCTCTGAGACCGCCACGGTGCGCACGCTGGTGGATACAGGTCTGCCGGACACATTCCTGACTCAGGGGCCACAAGAGGGCTCCACGCTGTGTTCGTCTTCGGCCAGCTTCTGCTGGAGCGGTTCCGACAACACCACTCCGGTGGCGCAGCTGCGCTACTCCTGGAGGCTGGACGGCGGAGTCTGGAGCGAACCTTCCTCCGAGACCTGCCATCAGTTCACGGCTCTGTCCGCTGGCAGCCATACGTTTTCGGTGAGGGCTCATGACAGCAGCGGCAATGTGGATCCCACACCGGCCACCCGTACTTTCCTTGTGTCGCTGACTGCGCCCGTCATCACCAATGTCACGGCCTCGGCGCAGCCGTCGCAGGCCACCATCACCTGGCTGACGGACCGGCAGGCCACCTCCAGAGTGGAGTATGGCACGGATCCTTCTCTGGGCCTGGCCAGCCCGGCAATCGGAGGCGTCAGGACCAGCCACAGCGTTACCATTACGGGGCTGTCGCCGGACACGCTCTATTACTATCGCGTGATAAGCAGGGATACCTGCGAGCGCCAGTCGGAGTCGGAGGTGGCGACCTTCCGCACACCGGCCGATCAGGATGTGCCGAACACCTGGTTCACCTCCGGTCCCGTGGAGGGCGGCAAGGCGTGCTCGCCGGATCCGCAGTTCTGCTGGTCGGGCTCCGACAACGCCACTCCCGTCAACCAGCTTCAGTACTCCTGGAAGCTGGACGACGGTGACTGGTCCGCGTGGTCCACGGAGACCTGCCGGCAGTTCACGGGGCTGGCGGAAGGGCCGCACGTGCTGCGAGTGAAGGCTCGGGATACTTCCGGCAATGAGGACGCCACACCCGCCGTCCGCAATTTCCGGGTGGATACGATCGCGCCCACGTTGTGGAACGTCTCGGTCTCGCCGCGCTCCACCAGTGTCATCGTGAGCTGGATCACCAGCGAGCCGTGTACGTCGCAGGTGGAGTATGGCCTGACGGATCAGTATGGCCAGAGCACGTTCGTGGACACCGCGCCCAAGACCGCTCACAGGATGACCATCACCGGACTGTCGCCGTCCACCACGTATCACTTCCGGGTCGTCTCCAGTGATGGTTGCCAGACGGTGACGAGCGACGATGCCACGCTGACCACTTCCGAGATCCGTCCGCCGAACCTGCTGATCCAGTCGTTGAACGCTCCCGTATCGGTGGCCGCTCAGCAAGATTTCTCGGTCACCTGGACGGTGAAGAACCAGGCGTTCGGCGACGCCGCCGGTCCTTGGAAGGACAGGGTCTATCTGTCCACGGATGAGGCGCTTGATGAGGGCGATACGCTCATTGTGGATCTCACGGTGCCCTCCGGGCTGGCTGCCCCGTTCTCCTACACTCAGACGCAGAACGCCCGCCTGCCCATCGTGGCGCCGGGGGTGTATTATCTGATCGCCAAGACGGACGCGGAAGGTGCCGTCAGTGAGCTGAAAGAGGAGGACAACACCGTTGCGCAGCCCATCGTGGTGGCTTTGGCGCAGCAACTGGTGGCGGCCCCGGATCCCATACCGCTGAACATCAATCCGACCGTGCCGGTGACCGGCCAGATTACTCTGAGCAACCTGGGGACCACCAATCTGACCGGCTTGAGCTTCCGGGTGACGGGCGCGCCTTCCAATGTATCCATCCAGCTTACGGGGGTTCCGCCGTCTCTGAACGCCCTCACAGGCGTCAGGGTGGGCTACTCCGTGCTGGCTTCGGATGAGTCCGTGCTGCAGGCTGCTCCGGAGGTGGTATTCGAGACGGCGGAGGGTCGGACTGCCGCGGTGCGCTTCAACCTGAATGTCATCCCGCGCCAGCCGAAGCTGGTGGTGAACCCTGGCTTCCTGGAGACGGGAATGCCGCGCGGCAGGCAGACCATCGTTGAATGCGAAGTGATGAACCAGGGCGGCGTTCCCGCAACGGGCCTGCAGGTTCTGGCTCCGGCCGTGCCTTGGCTGAGCCTGCTCAGCCCGTCCACCATCGGGACGCTGGCTCCTGGCGAGAAGGCCACCATAACGCTCGCACTGCGGCCTGATGCAGACCTGCCGCTCGGTCCCTACAACGGCGCGTTGGCTGTTAACGGGAACAATGCGGGGGTACAGATAGGCTTTCGCTTCCGGGCCATCTCGGACCTGACAGGCGACCTCAAAATCTATTGCAACGACGAGTTCACCTACTTCGCCGACGGATCCCCGAGGGTGAACAACGCCACCGTGATCGTGCGCGATTCCATAACGGGCCAGAAGGTCTTCGAGGAGATCTCGGACCAGTCCGGTATCGTGCTGCGAGAGGGGATCACGGAGGGTTACTACGACGTGGAGGTGCGGGCGGAGCGGCATGGCACCTTCAAGCAGCCGGTGCTCGTGGAAGCGGGCAAGCTGACCGAGGTCATCGCATTCATGCCGAGGCAGCTCGTCACCTATACGTGGACGGTGGAGCAGATCGAGATCCAGGACCGCTACAAGATCTCCATCGAGGCCGTTTTCGAGACGCACGTGCCGGCGCCTGTGGTAACGGTGGATCCTCCATATGCCTTCGTGCCCGTGCTGGAGGGCCAGACCTCCGTCGTGGAGTTCACCATCACCAACCATGGCCTGATCGCCGCGCTGGGAACGCAGATCAACTTCGGGCAGCACCCGGACTATTACATCATCCCGCTGATTCGGGACATCGGCGTTCTCCCGGCACAGAGCTCCATCGTGGTGCCGGTACTTTATCGGCGCAGGGCGGACGGTTGGCCGCCGGGTGTGCCGCAGGTGGCGACGCTCGCAGGTGCTGAAGCGCTGCAGGCGACGGCACAGGCGGAAGGGGTGCGCACCGCCGGAGAGTGGGACGAGCCGTGCGACCTCTCCATCAATGGTGAGGTGATCTACTACTACGTCTGCGATGGTAACCGCTGGCGGAGCGAGTCCATAGACACGACCATCTTTAATGTCGCAAAGGCCATATGGGATGCCGTCTCGTGCGGCTTTGACGTCGCGGTCTGCGCCAGTGGGATCGTTGACGGGGTGGGTCTGGCCAAGTGTCCGGATGCCATCCGCTGCCTGTTCCAGTACGCGTGTGAGTCGCTCAGCGCTCTGACAGGCGCTCCGTGCTGCATCTGCAAGATGACCGAGGCCATCCTGGGAGACACGGGTGCTCTGATAGATGCCGCCAAGTGTCTGCCCATTCCCGCGCCGCCTCCGTCTTCAGATACTTCAGGTACCTGGCCCGGTGGAGGCTCTGGTGGCAGCGGCGGTTTGGGTCCCGGCTTCCGTCCCGTCATCGGCGGCGGGTGGGGGATCAGCCTGAGCGGCGGTTCCTGCGGTCCGCTGCCATCGGGTGGAAACTCGCTGGCGGCAACCTCCACGTCGATTGTCGGGCCGCCGGTGAAGAAACCCGGTAAGGATGAACGGCCCGAGGACAATGGTGATGCCGTCATCAGGAAATACGGCGGCAAGGTGATAAGGACCAGGGTCGATGTGTTCTAGAAAGAGCTCACGAGAGATGTCGAGAATGGTGCGCATCCTTCTGTTCGTCCTGATCGCCGTTCCGGTCCTCGCGGCCGGTGCCGCCGCCGACCTGTTGCCGGAGGAGGTGGGAGTCTGCGCGCGCGTGCGCATCAAAATCAGCCAGGAGGTTGCCCTGACGCGCACTGCGTTCCGGGCCACGCTGGAGATCAACAATCTGCCGGAGAACGTGGCGCTTCAGAACGTGCTGGTTGCAATCCTGATCACAGACCAGCAGGATAACAGCGCCAACGACCGGTTCGGTATTCGGCCGCCGGAGCTAACGGGCATCAGCGATGTTGACGGCAACGGGACTATTGCGCCCGGCGCTACTGCCCGGGCGGTGTGGACCATCATCCCGAACCGCGAGGCGGCCCCTGATCAGCCGCAGGACTACTTCATCGGCGGTCTTCTGGAATACAGGCAGGGGGATACGCAGGTCAGCATCCCGCTGTTTCCGGCGCGCATCACGGTGCGTCCGGACCCGCTGCTGTATCTGGACTACTTCCTGGTGCGGGATGTGTATTCCGACGACCCGTTCACCCCGCAGATCGAGCCGGCGGAGCCGTTCCCTCTGGGTCTGCTGATGACCAACCGGGGCAAGGGGGTGGCGCGCAACGTCCGCATCACGTCTTCTCAGCCCGAGATCGTGGACAACGAGAAAGGTCTGCTCATTGACTTTAAGATCATCGGAACGCAGGTCAACACCAGCATGGTGTCGCCGTCGCTCTCGGTGAATCTGGGAGATCTGGAACCCGGAAAGTCCGCGGTGGCGCGCTGGATGATGACCAGCACCCTGCAGGGGCGTTTCGTAGAATACAAGGCCACATTCGAACATATTGATGGTTTGGGAGACCCTCGTCTGTCGCTGATTGACAGCGTCAACATCCACGAGCTGAACCACGTGGTTCGGGTGGAGGACCCGACCGACGACTTTAAGCCGGACTTCCTGGTCAACGACGTCCCGGACGCGGATCACTACCCGGACACGCTTTACAACAGCGACGGGACCACCGCGCCGGTGAACATCGGGCTGAATCCGGTGATAGACGGGTTCATCAGTCCGTCCAAGATGCAGGCTTTGCTGACGGCCATCGTACCGTCCGGGTTCGTCTACATCCGGGCCGAGGAGCCGGGGCAGGAGCGCTACCGCCTGAAAAAGGTGCTGCGCTCCGACGGCCGGGAGGTGCGTCTGGACGACAACGCCTGGACCACGCACCGCACCATCCGGCTGGTGGGACAGCCGGTGCGCAGGGAGCACAAGCTTCATATCTTCGACTACAACAGCACCGGCCAATACACGCTGATCTACGAAGAGATCGCAGCAGGCGAGAAGACCATCGGGCAGGCCAGGCTGCTGCCGGACGGCGCCGAGGTGGAGCTGGGCGGCACGGAGGGCGTGGCGGTCACGGGCCTCTTCAGTGATGGGATGTATGTGGCGTCGCTCGACCGCGCAAGCGGCATCCGCGTGACGGAGATGGGGGCATTCGAAGGGGAGCGGGTGAACGTCACCGGAACCCTGGACACGGATAGCAACGGCGAGCGTATCATCCGGGCGAGCCGTGTGGTTAGGGTGGCGTCCGGGACAGTGGAGCCGCTGGTCACCAACCTTCGGGCTCTGCACAGCGGCGACTTCTTCTATGATCCGGTGACGGGTGCCGGTCAGAAGGGAATGGCGGGCGGCGCCGGCCTCAACGCCATCGGGCTGTTCGTGAAGGTGACCGGAATCGTGATGAGCGCCGCTGCCGACAGCTTCGTGCTGGGCGAGGGAGCGGGCAAGTATGACCTGAAGGTGCTTCTGCCGGAGGGCGCCGCCGCGCCGCCTGTTGGCTCCGTGGTCACTCTGAAGGCGCTGGTCTCCTGCGAGAAGGATGGAGATCAGCTCCGTCCGGTGCTGCGGCCGCGCCGCGAGGGCGACATCTTCCCCGAGAACACGGGGCCCATCATCTCCAATATCCAGGTGTCCAACATCACTGCCACCACAGCCAGCATCGCGTGGAGCACAGACAGGCAGTCCAGCTCGCAGGTGCTCCTGGGAACGGAGAGCGGCAACTACACGCAGACCGTGGACGGGCCGGACTTCGTGACGGGGCACATCGTGAACCTGACAGGCCTGACGCCGGGGACCACCTATTTCTTCGTGGTTAGGTCGAAAGACTACTATACGAACATAACCACCACGTCGGCGGAGTATTCGTTCCAGACTCCGAGTGCGGCGCTTCCGGCGTTCACGCTGGAGTTCCCTGTGGTGTCGCGGTCCGGTGGCAGCGTGACGGTAACGGCGCAGCTGGGGAACACGGGCGGACCGGCCACCGAGGTGCGGTGCGTCGGGATTCAGGTGTCTCCCACTTCCGTGGTGATAGGCACTCCGGCCTCGGAGGGATCTCCGCTGGCGTTCGGGAACGGAGACCTGCCGATGGGCGGAACTCTGGAGCGCGACCTGCAGTTCACCACGGATCTGTCATCGTTCTTCGTGAAGCTGACCCTGCGCTACAGGGACGCTGGCGGCACAGAGCGCATGGTGACGACATCGTGGAGGAAGGTGACAGTGCCGTAGCTGCCGCATCACGGCACGAAAAGATAACAGGCCCCGGAGTCACCAGACCCGGGGCCGTTTTTCAAAACAGCGTGAATGGGTCAGGGTTGCCCGGAATCTCCGAAGATGCGTTGCGCTGCTTCCTCGTAGGCGCGGAAAGTGGTGGAGTCGTAGAGAACAAACCGTACCAGGGTAATGGGCGCTCCCGCCAGAAGAAAGTCCCGGACAGTGGAGAGGGCGATCGGTGCGGCCTGGTGGACGGGGTAGCGGTATGCACCTGTGCTGATGGATGGAAACGCTACGGTCTTCAGGCCGTTTTCCACGGCGACTTCAAGGGATCTTCGGTAGGCGCTGGCCAGCAGCTCTGCATCCTGTGATCTGCCGGTGTAAACAGGCCCCACAGCGTGGATGACACGCCTGGCCTTGAGGGCGCCGCCGGTGGTGATCTTGGCGTCGCCTGTCTCGCACCCGCCGAGCCTCCGGCATTCTTCCACGATGGCCGGCCCGCCGGCGCGATGTATGGCTCCGTCTACTCCCCCGCCGCCGAGCAGGGAACGGTTGGCCGCATTGACGATGGCATCCGTATCCTGCGCCGTGATGTCTCCCAGGGTTAGTTCAACGACCGCATCTCCGCACGGATATCGTTTCACTGGCTGCCCGCTTGCGCCTCTATTTCACTTCACTAAAGCCCAGCAATCCTTTGAGCCCCGAAAAGCCGACAACTTGGACCCAGACCCTGAAGTCTGAACTCTCGACCGCAGACTCCTGCCTAAAAATTGATGGCCCTTCCGTCCACCGCCAACGCGGCTTCCTTGATGGCCTCAGCAAGGGTGGGATGGGCGTGGCAGGTCCGGGCGATGTCCTCGCTAGACGCTCCGAAGGTTATCGCGGCCGTTGCCTCGGCGATCAGGTCTCCCGCGTGAGATCCCAGGATATGGATCCCCAGCACCCGGTCGGTCTTTGCGTCGGCGAGCACCTTGACGAAGCCTTCCGTCGCGTCTGTGCAGCGCGCGCGAGAATTGGCTTTGAAAGGGAAGACTCCTTTCCGGTACTCTGTTCCCTGTTCTCTCAGTTCGTCCTCGGTCCTGCCGACGGACGCGATCTCCGGATCGGTATAGACCACACCGGGTATGAGATTATGGTCCACGTGCCCATGGCCGGTCGCCATCCGTTCCACGCACGCGACGCCTTCTTCTTCAGCCTTGTGCGCAAGCATTGGCCCGGCGATAACGTCTCCGATGGCAAAGATCCCTGGCGCGGTGGTCTGGAATGATTCGTCGACGATGATCCGGCCCTTCTCGTCCGTCTGGACGCCGGCTTCTTCCAGGCCCAGACTGTCCGTACACGGAACACGGCCGGTTGCCACCAGCACTCTGTCACACTCCAGGTCGTCTCCTCCCTGCAGGTGAACGATGGCTCTCCCCTCCTGACAGGTCACGCCAGAGACCCGCGCTTGCAGCCGGAACTCCAGTCCCTGCTTCTTGAAGATCTTTTGCGCCTCTGTCGCCACCTCCGAATCCACTCCCGGCAGAATCCGCGGAAGAAACTCCAGCACGGTGACCTTCGAGCCCAGCCGGCTCCAGACCGAGCCCAGCTCCAGTCCGATGTATCCCGCCCCGATGACCGCAAGATGCGCGGGGGCCTCGTCCCAGGAGAGAGCATCGGTGCTGGTTCCCACCCGGTCACCGTCGGGACGGACACCGGGGATGGTTGCGGGGTGGCTGCCGGTGGCGATGAGTATTCGCGCACTTTGCAGAGTCCCCGATCCCTCCACCTCCACCCGGCCATTTCCAGCCAGCCGGGCCGCCCCACGGATATGGGCGACGCCGTTCTTACGGAAGAGCGATTCGATACCTCGCGCCAGCGTGTCCACCGTGCGGTCTTTCTGGCGCATCATCGCAGGAATATCCACGGAGATGTCCCCGGCTTTGATGCCCCATTTTGAGAGGTGGCCGCCCCGGATCTGACTGTAGACGCGTGTGGCTTCCAGCAAAGCCTTGCTAGGGATGCATCCCACCCGCAGGCACGTTCCTCCGAGGCGATCCTCCTTCTCCACGCAAGCCACCCTCATTCCCAGTTGGGCCGCCCGGATTGCGGCGGTATAGCCGCCTGGCCCCGCACCGATCACGACCAGGTCGAATTCCTGAGAAGCCATAGTTTCAGATCTCCAGCAGCATCCGTTCGGGGGACTCGATGCACTCTTTGATGCGTCGCAGGAAGCTGACCGCCTCTCTGCCGTCCACGATCCGATGATCGTACGTGAGCGCAAGGTACATCATGGGACGGATCACCACCTGCCCATCCACGGCCACCGGGCGATCCTGAATGGCGTGCAGACCCAGAATTCCACTCTGCGGCGGATTGACGATGGGCGTGCTCAGCAGTGACCCGTAGATGCCCCCGTTGGAGATGGAGAACGTTCCCCCTTTGAGCTCCTCAAGCCCGATTCTGTTCTCTTTCGCCCGCGCCGCGAAGTCCGCGATGGCCTGCTCGATCTCCGCAAAGCTCATCAGCTCGGCGTTGCGCAAAACGGGGACCACCAATCCCTTGCCGCCGCCTACGGCGATGCCGATGTCGTAGTAGTTGCGGTAGACGATCGTCTCGCCCCGGATCTCCGCGTTCACTGCGGGGAACTGCTTCAGAGCGTCTACGGCGGCTTTTACAAAGAACGACATGAAGCCCAGCTTCACACCGTACTTCTTCTCGAAGGACTCCCGCAGGCGGGTGCGCAGGGCGATGACCGCGGACATGTCCGCCTCGTTGAATGTGGTAAGGAGTGCCGCCGTCTGTTGCGCCTCCACCAGCCTGCGGGCGATGGTGGCCCGCATGGGGCTCATCGGTACTTCTTCTTCCATCCGCGTCCCGACCGTAGCGGAATGCGTGACCGGCGCAGCAGGCGCAGGTGGGGGAGGAGGCGGCGCCGCAGGAGCTTCCGCTGGAGCAGAAGGCGTTGCGGCCGCGGAACGTCCCTCGGCCGGGCCTTCCAGATGCCGCAGCACATCCTCCTTCAGGACGCGCCCGCCCGGACCGGTGCCCGTCACCTCCGACGGTTCGAGCCCGGCCTGCTCGAGCGCTCGCCGGGCAGCGGGCATTACAAAAGGCTCATCCTGCGCAGGAGCCTCAGCGCCTTTTGCATCCGGAGCCGCTTCCGATGCCTGCTCTTCCTGCTGCGGGGGCGGAGGCGCAGCCTGCGGAGCCGCCTTCTCTTCGGACAAAACAACCCCAGAAGACTCCTCCAGATACGCGATCACCTCCCCCACCTTCGCTGTCTCTCCCGCCTTCTTCAGCACCCGCGAGATGATCCCCGTGACCGGAGCAGGCACCTCCAGGGTGGCCTTGTCGCTCTCGATCTCCACCACTCCCTGATCCACCTGGACCTGTTCGCCCTCGTTTTTCAGCCACTGACCGATCTGGACCTCGGTGATGGATTCGCCCACTTCGGGCACCACCAGTTCAACCGCCATAGCGTCCGCCTCTTCCTCTTACCGGATCTTGTACATCGCGGGAAGCTGACCGGCCTGCTCCCCGTCTCCCAGCACCGCTTCCTGCACCAGCCGCTCCATTTCGATGTGATGACTGTTGGCCGACCCGGTGGCCGGGCTGGCCGAAGGCGGCCTGCAGACGCAGGAAAGCGGGTGCCGACCGTAAAGATTGTCCCCGAACATGACTTTCAGGTAGCGCCACGCTCCCATGTTCTCCGGTTCTTCCTGAGTCCACACAACCTTCGTTCCTTCCGGGAACACCGAGAGCGCCTTCTGGAGCTCCTCGTGCGGGAACGGATAGAGCTGCTCCAGCCGCACAATGGCCAGGTCCTCCCGTTCCAGGTCAACCCTGGCCCTGTCAAGGTCGTAGTATATCTTGCCCGTGCATAGCAGCACACGGCTCACCTTCTTGCGCCGGGAAAGACGCGGATCCTGCAGCACGCGGCGGAAGCGGCCCGAAGCCAGGTCGTCCAGCGACGAGATCACCTCTGGGTGCCGCAGAAGGCTCTTGGGGGTCATCACGATCAAGGGCTTTCGCCAGGGCCGATGCACCTGCCTCCTCAGAAGATGGAAGAACTGCGCCGGAGTGGTGGGAAAGGTGACCTGTATGTTGTCCTCAGCCGCCAGCATTAGAAACCGCTCCAGTCGTGCACTGGAATGTTCCGGTCCCATTCCCTCAAATCCGTGCGGCAGCAGCAACACCAGACCCGAAAGGCTCCGCCATTTGTCTTCAGCGCTGGTGATGAACTGGTCCACGATCACCTGCGCCGCGTTACAGAAATCGCCGAATTGCGCCTCCCACATCACCAGAGCATCCGGATAGGCGATGCTATAGCCGTATTCGAATCCCAGCACGCCCGCCTCTGAAAGGGGGCTGTTGTGGATGTGAACCGGAGCTTGGTCCTCGGAAAGATGCATAAATGGGAGGAAGCGGTCTCCGTTGGTCACATCGTGAAGGACAGCGTGACGGTGGCTGAACGTGCCCCGTTCGCTGTCCTGTCCGGTCAGACGCACCGGATAGCGCTCCACTGCCAGCGTGGCGAAGGCCAGCGCCTCTCCGGCCGACCAGTCCAGAGGCCGCTCCCCGCGGGCCATCTCGCGTCGGTTTTCCAGGAAACGCTGGATCTTCGGGTGCGGGTTGAAATCCCGAGGAATGTGCGTCAGCCGGTCCAGCAGAACTGCCAGATACTGCCGGTCGAAACCGGTATCCACATCCGGCACCCCGGATTCCGGGCCGCCCACGTAGTTGCTCCACACGCGGCCCAGGATGCTGGGCCGCGGAGGCTCCTCGGTCTTCTGCTTCTTCTTGGAGCGGACCTCCGACAGCTCCTTTTCCAGCTCCTGCCTGCGCGCCTCAGCAATCTGATCCGCTTGCTCCTTGGTGATGCCGCCGAGCTTCAGCAGCCGCTCAAGATAAGCATCCCGCACGGACTTACGCTTTTCGATGATCTTGTACATCAGCGGCTGGGTGAAAGATGGCTCGTCGCTCTCGTTGTGTCCCCGACGGCGGTAACAGTACATGTCGATCACGACGTCCCGCTTGAACTCCTTGCGGAACTCCATCGCCAGCTTCACCACCTGCGCCACGGCTTCCGGATCTTCCCCGTTGACGTGGAAGATCGGCACCTGCAGCATCTTGGCGATGTCTGTAGCATAAACGCCGGAACGTCCCTGCTCTGGCGGCGTGGTGAACCCGATCTGATTGTTCACCACCACGTGGATGGTGCCCCCCGTGGTATACGGCTCCAGCTGGCTCAGGTTCAGGGTCTCCTGTACGATGCCCTCACCGGCGATGGCGGCATCCCCGTGGATAAGGATGACGACGTAACGTTCGCGATTGTGGTCGCCCAGGCGCTCCTGCTTCGCCCGCGTCCTTCCCAGCGCCACCGGGTTTACGAATTCCAGATGGCTGGGGTTGAAGCAAAGCGCCAGGTGGATCTCCTTGCCGGTGGATGTGATCCAGTCGTTGTGGTAGCCCAGGTGATATTTCACATCCCCGCCGCCCTGGTGGAGGTCGGGATCCATGTCTTCGAATTCGCGGAAGATCTCCCGCGGGCTTTTGCCCAGGATGTTCGCCAGAACGTTCAGGCGACCCCGATGCGCCATTCCGATGACGATCTCCTTGACACCGTGCTCTCCCGCGCTCTCGATCGCCAGGTCCAGTAGCGGGATCAGGCTCTCCGCTCCCTCCAGAGAGAAGCTCTTCGCCCCAAGGAACTTCTTCTGGATGAACTCCTCGAAGATGACTGCGTCCGTCAGCCGGGTCAGGATGCGCACCTGCTGCTCGGTATCCATGGGGAGGCGATTCTCTGTGCTCTCCATCCGTGTCTGCAGCCAGGTGCGGATTCCGAGATCGGAAATGTGCATGAACTCCACACCAATGGAGCGGCAGTAGGTATTGCGCATCCGCTGGAAGATCTCCCGCAGGGGGCGCAGATCCGGGCCGTGAATGGTGCGCGTGGAAAACTTCAGGTCCATGTCGGCCTCGGTGAAGCCGTAATCCTCGGGGCGGATGAAGCAGTCCTCCGGGGGTCGCTCGTCCAGGGGGCTCAGGCGGGCACACGTGTGCCCTCGCACTCGAAACGCCCGGATCATCTCGTCCAGGCGATCCTGCTTGTAGGCCATCTCCAGGGCGGTGGCTCCGTTGCCGCCTGCCGACGGAGGATTGAATAGCGAGGCAGGACGAAAAGAGGGCCCTTCCCGAAATGACGCCCCGCCGTTGCCCGACGCCAGCTGTGCGAAGTACTGTCGCCAGTCCTCCGGAACCGATGAAGGATCACGCAGATACTGCGCATACAGCGCTTCTTCATATGCTACGCTGAGAGCGTTCAGCGGTTCCTGATGTGTAGCCATCTTCCCAATTTTCCTCCCGGCCGGCCCGACCGGTCCACGACAACCTGAGAGGCGGTTGCGCCCACCGCCTCGCCGCTATCGCAAGGCATTCGCGATTACCTGACATGATGACTCACCGGCGCCCATGCCGCCACGTTTCTTCGCGCGTCTAAAGCCTGTCAGATTTAACGTTCGCGAGATGCTTCGCAACTCCCATCAGGGTTTGGCTGGTGGCACCACTCGAATCACCGGCTCGCTGTAGCAGCGAATCTCAAAGACGGCGGGCGGGCAGTCGCCGTTCGCCCGGATGCCCTCCAATCTCAGCTTGCGCGTCCGCGCCGGTTCGGACAAGACTATGCGACGCCGCGTCTGGTGGTTGTCTCGGATAGCCGCCACCGTCCGTCCGGCATCGTCAACTATCCGGAGATCCTTCACGCAGAATGGCATCACCCGTTCCGGGTGTCCCACCAGGACCGTCGCCATCGCGTGTTCGAAATCCGTGTCGAAGCAGAGATCAATCTGCCGGATCTCCTTCGCCTCGTTCCATTCCAGTTCCAGCCACGGATCCTCGTCATCCAGTGCCGGCAACCATGCATTTGGGCCGGTTGTGGGCCGCGCCACGCCGTTGGTGACGTTCGATGGACCGAACAGGGCGATACCGGGCTCCACCCGGAACGCCGGGAGCTTGCCCCCGGGCCGAGGATCCGGGGCCCAGATCTCGAACGCCTCCACTCCGACATCCTGTTGCGGGGCCTGAACAGAGCGGCGCCGCACCATCAAGATCCCCGTCAAAAGTTGTCCGGACAAATGCACCGCCAGGGCTTCGTTCGCGGCCAGGGCGATGAAGACGTAGCGGGGGTCGCCCAAAGCTGTTTCGAATCGCACCCTGACCCTCTGCCCCTTGCCGGAGCGCACTGGAACGCTCACCGTCTCGAGAATGACATCGGGAGAATGGTTGCCCGCCTTCAGGCTGGCCCGCAGTTCCACGCGCGCGGTGGTGTCTTGCGTGGCATCCACTGTGAACGTAACTTCGGGAACCGGCCCGGCCGGAAGAGGTAAGAGCAGCGCTGCCGGCCGGTCCAGCGGCAGTGTGTCGCCCTCATCCGGAAGACCTGTTAGAACCAGTTCACTGGATGCCGTGAGCGACGCAGCGCGCGCCAGATCGTCCGTGTCATCCAGCCGGACACCCGGAATATGCTGTCCGGCGCGCATCAGCCGGATCTGCAGTTCGCGCATCCGCCCCGGGGATGTCAGATCTTCAGGTTTGACACCGTCCCGGATGCAAAGTGCCGCCGCCATTCCCACCGCTTGGGCAGAGTGGGCGCAGGTGGCCATGACGCGGGTGGAGCCGAAAGCCACATGCGTGGCGCTGATGATTCGTCCCGCAAGGAACAGGTTACGGATGTTCCTGCTATACAGGCAGCGGTAAGGGATCTGATACACTCCCCGGGAATGCCACTGCGTGCAGCCCGGCAGCTCGCTGAATACACCGTCCGCCGGATGCAGGTCAATGGACCATCCTCCATAAGAGACCGCGTCCGGGTGCTCCCTCTGCTCCACGATGTCCTGCTGCCGCAGCATGTACGGCCCTTCAAACCTGCGGCTCTCGCGCTTTCCGGGAATCAGTCCCACCCATTCGAGGGTCAGGTTTTCGGCTTCGGGGAAGTTGCCGGAGTTCTTGATGTAGTTCCAGACACCGTAGACCACCTTCCACAGCTCCCACTTTATGGCTTCCGTGTCGTGCACGGTGTCCAGCCGGCCGCCGTATTCGATCCACCAAAGCCGGCATCCGTGGGTCTGCGCGTTGAAGCTGCGAAAGCGAGGGATTTTTGTGATGTCATCCAGTGCGAAGGACGGCGGGACGAATTTCACGGGACGCCCGACATCCTTCGTGTAGAAGTAGATCGAGTGCCCCAGCAGCTCGCCGTATTCCCTGGATGGAGCGAACTTCTCTCCGAACTCTTCCGACGCTTCCGCTCCCATCCGGAAGGCCGCGCCGGAGAGGTATCCGATGATGCCATCCCCGGAGGCGTCGCAGAACAGCGGAGCGTGGAGCTCGTACAGGGTGGAATTCTGGCTGCAGAACGCCCGGACGCTTGCGATCTCGTCCTTCGAGCGTTTCTCCACTTCGAATGCGGCCGTGTTCAGCAGCAGGCGGATGTTTGGCTCTCCCGAAAGCTTCTCCAGTAAAACGGTGTCGAACAGCACGGGGTTGCCTTCCGGGTTGCGGAAGGTATTCTCCACCAGGATCTCGTCCAGCACGCCACCCTCGCGCGCCCAACGGTTGTTGCTGTGGCCTTGGCACGTGGCCCCCTGGATCCAGAGGCGCACTTCGCTTGAGGCGTTGCCCCCTGGTACGGGCCGGTCCTGCACCAGCGCCACCCGGATTCCGGCGCGCGCCGCCGTAATGGCGCAGCAGACGCCTGCCATTCCCCCGCCGACCACCACCAGGTCGGCCTCGATGCGCTCAGTCCTGAGGACACGCCGGTCCGTCTCGGGTTCCCTCAGCAAGCCAGCCTCCTTTGCGCTGGAGGTCTCCAGCGCAGGTTTGTCCTCCTCTTGACTACTTCCACACGGCAGGGGCCTCTTACCTGCCGGTTCGCGGGAAGGAGAGGACCCTCCGCGGAGGGAACTCAACGCTGGTCCTGCAAGTTGCGGGACCCAGGAGCCCGCCGCGTCATGATCTACTCGGAGACACTAGACGCGCTCATCGAAGCCGCTTCCACGCAGTACTCTTCCCGGATATCTCACATCTGGCGCCCGGGTCTGCGCGCTCGGCGCTTCACATACGGCGACATCGGGCGGATGTCCCGGCGGGCTGCCGCGCTGCTCCAGCGCCGGGGAGTCGGCGAGGGCGACCGGGTGGTCATCTGGGCGGCGAACTCTCCCTACTGGGTTGCGGCCTTCTGGGGGTGTCAGTTGCTGGGCGCGGCAGCCGTTCCCATGATGGTCCAGAACACGCCGGACTTTGTGGATCGCATTGCCAAGTTCACGGAGGCGAAGGTCATCCTGGCTAGCTCCTCCCGTGGGCATGACTTCGGCGGAGTTCCTGTGGAGCGTCTGGAAGAGGTGCTCGGGCCGCAAGGCTTTCAGGGGGAGGAATATATCGCCGGCCGGGTCTCTCCGGACAGCGTGGCGCAGATCCTCTTCACGTCCGGAACCACGGGAGAGCCCAAAGGCGTGGTGCTGCGGCACCGCAATGTCCTTGCGAACCTGCGGGCAGTGGCGGAGCTAGGTATCCTGAGGCCGGACGATCACTTCATGAGCTACCTGCCGCTCGCCCACGTGTTCGAGCAGATCGTCTCCCTGTTTCTTGCCACCTCGGCGGGGGTGCCGGTCACACAGGCAGCCTCGCTGGCGGGGTCGCATATACGGCTGTGCATGGAGGAGGACCGGCCGACCGTGATGACCAGCGTGCCGGAGTTCCTCAAGCGCGCTGTCCAGCGCATCGAGTCAAGGGCGCAGGCCACGGGCCGTCTGGAGCGTCTCAACAGACTCTACAAGTTAGCGCCGCGACTGCCCATCGTTGTCCGGCGCAGGCTGGCCTCGCAGATCCTGCAGCGGTTCGGGGGCCGCCTGCGGCTGGTGGTGTCCGGAGGATCGGCGCTGGATCCCGAGGTGGGCCGCAAGTGGGAGGCCCTGGGTGTGATGGTGCTCCAGGGTTACGGGGCTACCGAGACATCTCCGGTGGTCTCCGTCAATCGTCCGCGCGGCCGGAAGGTGGAATCGGTGGGGCCGCCGCTTCCCGGCGTGGAGGTGCGGATTGCCGAGGACGGCGAGATCCTGGTGCGCGGCCCGAATGTGGCGGACGGATATTACAACCGTCCGGAGGAGACCGCGAAACGTTTCCGGGACGGCTGGTATTACACGGACGATCTGGGAGAGTTGGATGCAGACGGCCATCTCCACATCCGCGGACGCAAGAAGTTCCTCATCGTCACGCCGGCGGGCGAGAATATCTATCCGGAAGACCTTGAGGCGGAGCTGAACTCCGAACCGGAGGTAGCCGACTCGGCCGTGCTTGCCATCGCCCCGGACGGGCGTTTTGAGGTACACGCAGTGCTGCTTCCTCCGCCGGGGAGCAGCATCCCCGACCCCCGATCGGTCGTCGAGCGCGTCAACGCCCGGCTTCAGCCCCACCAGCGCATTCAGGGGGTCAGCGTATGGGAGGGCGAGGACTTCCCTCGCACGGTGACCCGCAAGGTCCGCAAGGATGAGGTCCGCGCGTGGCTGCTCGGAAGGCAGACCGGCGAGACCTCCGCACCGCGCCTGACCGTGGTGGGAGCGCTGGAGCGAGCGGTCGCGCAGGCCGCGGGCATCTCACCGGAGCAGGTACTGCCGGAATACCGGTTGGAGGCGGACCTGAAGCTGGACTCCCTTGGGCGCGTGAGCCTGGCTGGGATCATCGAGGAGGAGATGGGTGTCATTCTGGACGAGGGTCGGCTGGGATCTGCCACAACAGTGGCTGAACTGAAGGAGCTCGTGGCCGAGGAGCGGGGCAGGGAAGACCGCTACGAGTTCAACCCCCGCCCGCTTTCGAGGAAAGCGCGTTGCTGGCGTTTTCTTCTTCAAAGGCTACTGGCCTTCCCGGTAATTGACATCTTCGCTCCGATGCGCGTCAGCGGGAGAGAGCGCCTGCGGGGGCTGGAAGGGGAGGTCCTTTTCATGCCAAACCACATCTCCCCGGCGGATGGCATCCTGCTGAAGGCCATCCCCGAGCCCTGGCGGTCGAGACTGGCTATCGCGGCGGCTGCGGACGTCCTTTACGAGAAGCCGGGTTTGAAGCGCTTCGCTGGCCTGCTGGAGCTGCTCGCCAACATCTATCCGTTCTCACGGGAGGGTCAGATCCGCTCGGCGCTGCAGTATACAGGGCGCCTGATGGATCGGGGCTGGTCTATCCTTGTGTTCCCGGAGGGGCGCATCTCGATGGATGGACATCTGCAGGAGTTCCGGACGGGAGCGGGCCTGATGGCGGTGGAACTGGGTGCGCCTGTTGTCCCGATGGCGGTCAAGGGTACGGACCAGGTAATCCCTCCTGATGCTGACCGCCTGATGCCGCCCCGCCGGTCGCTGGTCCACGTCCGTTTCGGGCATCCGGTCCACTTTGCTCCGGGCACGGACTACGCCGACGCTGCCCAATGCATCCGCAGTGAGATTGCAGCTCTGTTGATGGAGATGGAGCGTGATGAATAGACGGCGGCTCCTACCTTTTCCCCGCTGCGGCCGTCGCGCTGACGCCCACACCGTGCTAGAATGTGTGCCGGTCCCCACGGCTGCGCCTGACGGACCGAAGACCTTGCCTGGAAAGATCGAAAAATATGCGACTTCTGACAGCAACCCTGATTGTTCTGTTTCTCGCGCCATGTGCTGCTCCCGCGCAAGAGGATGGGGTGCCCGTAGGCGTGACCTACGGCGTCTTCCGTCCGCTCAGCTCTTCCACGAAGAACAACTTCGGCAAGAGCTGGAATCGCGTTGGTATCGGCAGGGTGGATACCAACGTCCCTTCCGACTGGAAGCCCACCTTCGGTTTGATCTCCCTCAATGCCGACGGACCGGGCTCGGCCACATTGTTCGGTGTGAACTGGGGACTGGTCCGCGCCCTTTCTCCCGGCTCGTCCGGCGTTCGGCCATACGTGGGTGTTCATGCCGGGCCGGTCTATGCCGATGTCAGCTCGGCCGCCCTGGGCGTGGATACCACCACCGTGGCGCTGAACGGTGGAGCCTCGCTGGGTCTGGTGCTGGGGAAGATCGTCTTCGTGGAGGCTCGCTACGATGCCTTCACGAAGGTGGGCGGAGTGGACTTCAGCGGCTTCTCCTGGGAAGCCGGCGTCAGGCTGTTCAACCTGAAGTTCTAGACACGCTCTGCAGCGTCAGCCCTTCACCCCGGTCAGAGTCACGCCCTGGACGAACGTCCTCTGTCCGAGGAACCACAGCAGGATGATCGGGAGCGTCATCACCACGCTGGCCGCCATCAACAGGTTCCACTGGGCTCCGTGTTGAGTGACGAACTGCTGCAATCCTAGGGACAGCGTATACATCGTGTCGTCGTTCAGATACATCAGTGGGCCAAGGAAGTCGTTCCACGCTCCCATAAAAGTGAACAGCGCAACAGTGGTCAGTGCGGGGCGCGACAGGGGAAGCATCACCCGCCGCCAGATGTCAAGCTCACTTGCTCCGTCCATCCGGGCTGCGTCCGACAGCTCCTGTGGGATGGTCATGAAGAACTGGCGCAGCAGAAAAATGAAGAACGCACTGCCGAAGAACGCGGGTACGATCAGTGGCCGAAAAGTGCCCACCCATCCCAGCGTCTTGAACACCACGAACACCGGCAGCATCGTTACCTGAGCGGGGAGCATCAGGGTGGAAAGAAGCAGGAAGAACACGGCGTCGCGCCCGGGCCACTTCAGCCGGGAGAAACTGTAGGCCACCAGTGAACTGGCCAGAGTCACCCCGACGGCTGAAAGCGCCGCTATGAACAGCGTGTTCAGGGCATACCGCGCGAAGGGAATGTAAGCCAGGGCGCGAGGATAGTTCTCCCATACAGGTCTTGCCGGGAACAACTGCAGGCGCGGCGAGAAGACTTCGACGTCCGCCTTGAGGGAGGTCCCCAACATCCACAGAAACGGCAGCAAAGCCGCCACCGACAGCGCAAGCAGCGCCAGGTGCCCTGCCAAGATCTTCCAGCGCGGAGATCTCACTGCCGCATCTCCCCCGGGTAGTAGACCCACCGGGCCGACGTCCGGAACACCAGTGCCGTCGCCAGCACCGTGATGGCAAACAGGATCCAGGCCATGGCGGAGGCATATCCGAACTGCAGGTCGGTGAAGGCGCGGTTGAAAAGATGCAGCGCATAGAACAGGGTGGCGTCTTGTGGCCCGCCCTGCGTCATCACGTAGACCTGTGTGAAATACTGGAACGTCCCAATCAGGCCCATCACCAGGTTGAAGAAGATGACCGGTGACAGCATGGGGATGGTCACGTGCCGGAACTTGGCTACCCCACCCGCGCCGTCAATCTCGGCCGCTTCGTAGAGCTCGCGCGGGACATCCTGAAGCCCGGCCAGATAGATAATCATAGAGCCGCCCACGCCCCACAGACCCATCAGAATGAGCGCCGGCTTGGCCCAAGCCGGGTCTGTCAGCCATCCCGGTCCCTGCACGCCTGCCAGCGCCAGCAGACGGTTGATCAGACCGATCTGCGGGTTCAGCAGCCACATCCAGAGCACAGCCGATGCCACGGTAGGCACGATGGAGGGGATGTAGAACACGGTGCGGTAGAGCGCCATCCCGCGGAGCTTCATATTGAGCAGAAGTGCCAGCGCTAGCCCGGCCACCAGGCTGGCGGGCAGTCCGAACGCAACCGTGAACAGCGTGTTCCGCAGAGACTTCCAGAACAGCTCGTCCTCCGTCAGCAGACGCATATAGTTCTGCAAGCCCACCCAGTGCGGCGTGCTCAGCGTGTCGTAGCGGGTGAACGAGTAGTAGAGCGACGCGCAGATGGGGTAGGCCGTGAAGATGGCGAAGCCGATCAGCCAGGGACTGGCGAACGCCAGCCCCGCCGCAAGCGCCCGCAGGTTGCGCCGCCGCTCAGTAGACCGCATAGCGCTTTGCCTCCTCGAACTCGCGCTGCACCCGCTGCTGGACCTCGCGCAGCAGGGTGGCCGGATCTCCTCCGCCGTGGATGGCCCGGTCCTCGGCGCGTTGGATCTCGCGCTGATACATCGGCCACACCGCCACAGGTGCGGGCCCGAAGGCGTTGTGGCCTCCCGCCAGCCGGATAGCGTCCCGCATCAAGGGGATCCTCTGAAACTCCGGGGCTTTCGCGGCTTCGATGAGGGGCGGGATGTTGTGGATCTCGCTGCAGAAGCGCCGGCTGGCAAAGTGGCCGCAGATCCAACTCAGGAACTCGAACGCCTCGTCTTTGTGGCGGCATGCGGCCGGCATCACGAACACGCTCCCCCCCAGCTGCACGCAGTTCTTGCGGCCGCCAGGAGGAGGGGGCAGGGGAAAGTAACCCCAGTCCAGGTGAGGGGCGTAGCGCCGAATGTTCTCGCCGGCCCATTCGCCGGTCTGCCACATGGCAGTCTTGCCGGTGTAGAACGCTCCTGTGGATGCTTCCAGGCTGCCGAAGCCCGCTTCGAAGGTCTCCATCTTCCGGATGTCGTAGCGCGAGAACCACCGCTGCAGCCATGCAAGAGCCGCAATATTGCCCGGATGGTCGGCGGTGATGGCGCCCGTCTCTTCGTTATACCAGTCCCCGCCGAAGACTCTGGCCCAGATCTGCAGTCCTCCGGGCCGCAGGCCATATCGTAGATAGTTGCCCCGCGCATCGCGCAGCGTGGTCCTTTCGGCGGCCTCTTCCAGCTCCGCGATGGTCTGCGGCGGGCGGTTCGGGTCCAGTCCGCACTGCGCGAAGATACGGCGGTTGTAAGCGATGAAGGTGGAGTTCGCTGTCGTGGAGAGCGCGAAAGTCCGGCCATTGTAGCGCAGCATCCTGCGGACCCCCGGCATCCACTCGTCCAGACTGCGGCCCCAGCGGGTTAGATAATCGTCCAGCGGAGTGAGCGCTCCACGCGCGGCATAACCGTAGAGCTGATCCGCCCAGACCGCCGAGCAGACGTCCGGGGTGTCGCCTCCGGCGATGGCGATAGGCACCTTCTGATAGCTTCCGGCGACACAGAGGATCTTCACTCGGATACCGGGGTGGGACCGGTTGAACTCTTCGACGAGATTTCTTTGAACCTGTAGCTCGTGGCCTGTCCAGCCGGTCCAGTAGCGCAGCAATACCTCCCCGCTCTTACGCCGGCCGCACCCGCCGAGCGCCCCGGCCGCCACAGCGCACACTCCCAACCGCAGCAGTTCTCGGCGCTTCATCGGCCGGAGCGCGGACCCGGACTTTTCAAACTCACCTCAGTGGGACCCTCCCACGCGCAAGGACCGGCGACATCGCGGAACCAGCGCTTGGAGGGGTCATCCGTCACGGGTTTCCAGGAGAGCTTAACCTCGTTTCCCCGCCGCCGACCTTCCAACCGAATCACCAGCGTGCATCCATCCCTCTCCACCGAGGCCACCCGCGCTCCCTGAGCCTTCCACGCATCTGGCCGGGTGATTTCGGGTGCGGGCCACTTGTTGAGGATGATCCGGACCGTATCCCCCTCGTCGATGTGCCCCAGCAATCGCAGGGGAGCGGTGTAGATGCTCCTCTGCAGGCTGTGCATATAGCCGAAAACGCCAAGAGCGCCTATCTTCCTGGCTGCTTCGTCGCACTCGTTTATCCACGAGTCCGGGCGCAGCATCTTTCTGTCGGAGCCCAGGTCCGTCTGGATCAGCATAGGCAGACCGGGGCGCGCGTGCCCCACCTGACGGATGTACGGCTCATACTGCGTCACATAGTCCGCCGGCAGTTCCGGGTCCAGCCAGTCGGGCCAGTCGGTCTGGACTACGTATCCGTCGGGGCGCACCCTGCGAGCTATGGCCGCACCGTCCACGCCCTCCCATTCGCGCATCAGGTCCGGCGAGGCGCTCCGCGAGGCGATGCCCCACGTTAGAACCCTCACCCCCGGGCAACTCTCGCGCAGACCGCCCTTGCCATTGATCAGCTCATCCAGGAACTCTGTCAACCAGGCGGCCCGGGCATCCACCCACTTGCGGTAACGCTCTGCATCCTTCCGCCAGAAACGCTGGCTGTCCGTGTCGTTGAACTCGGGAGGCTCCAGCTGCGTCTCCTTCCGGAACCGGTCCAGACACCGCGAACACACACAACCATACGCGGCCTTCTCCGGTCCGCCGTGCGCCGGCCAGAACGGCTCCACGATCTCCACAGCGTCGAAACCGCACCGTTTCACGGCCTCGACAACTTCGCGCTTCTTCCAGTCACGATAAGCCGGCTCATTCAGACACAGATACGTGTATCCTGCGGTCTCCCCCTCGCGCTGGCGCATCTTCCAGGACTCCCATCCCTCTGGCAGACCGTTGGTGGTGTAGACACCGTTGCCGAACATGCTCAGGATGACCGGCAAACCCTCCGCATGCAGCGCCCGGACCAACTCCGAGCGGGCTGCGCTTCCCCGCACCGCAATGTAGCGCACGGAGCGGAATCCGTAGTGCTTCAGCTCCTCTGCGATGCTCCTGTCCGAACGCCCGGAGAACCAGGCGAATCCCGGGTCAATCACCGCGGAAGGCAGGGTGCGGACCGGATCCGGCCGGGATGCGGCTGCCGATGCGCTCCACGCGCAAACCATAATCGCGGCGGCCATGCTAAAAGTCCAGCTCATCGATGTTGTCTTTCGTGATGATGATGCCGGGGATGAGAACCTGCGAACCCTTTACCGTGATCTTGCCGACCCCTGGGATCTCCTGTCCGTCCTGGGGCTTCTTGCCTTCCATATCCTGCTTCACCAGGTACGCCGTCGCGAAGGTCAGGTCCGCGGGGTTCCACAGGATGGCTCCATTCACCACACCGTTCTTCACATGCTCGCGAATCTCGCTTGGCAGAGAGAGGCCCCAGACCTTTACCTTCCCCGCTTTTCCCGTCTGAATCAGTGCCTCTGCGACTCCCGGTGCTCCCGGCGAGCTTACGCAAGCGAATCCGGCCAGATCCGGGTGTTTCTGGAGCATGGAGATGGCTCCCTTGATGGCTTGATCTTTCTGGTCGTTGTTGGCAAGCAGAGGCTCCACGATCGTGATTCCGGGGTATTTCTTCAGGCCCTCGCGGACGCCGTCCACGTGGAGCATCAGATTCTTGGCCGTCAACCCTCCTGTCATGATGGCCACCTTGCCTTTGCCCCCCAGATCCCGCGCCAGCCGCTCTGCGATATCCACTCCGATCTGCACGTCATCGCATCCCGCAACATAGAAGCGGCGGACATCCTCCGGAGCGTCCGAGTCCCACGTGTACACGGCGATCCCTGCCTGCTCCGCCCGCTTGAGCACCGGCCGCACCGAGTCCGCGTCATTGGGGGATACCACGATCGCGTCCACCTTCCGGGCGATCTGATCCTCGATGAGATTGATCTGCCCCTGGATATCGTTGCCGGTGGCCGGTCCCAGCAGCTCCACCTTCATTCCCAGCTCTTTTGCCGCGCGGTCCGCGCCCTGCTTCAGGCTGTCCGCATAAGGGATGCCGAGAACCTTGAAAACGAAGACGACGTGCGGGCGGTCCGCCTCGGCTGCGCCCTCCTGGCCGCCCTTCCGGGCGCAGCCCGAAGCCGCCGCCACGATAGCGGCGGTCAGAACAAGGAGGAAGAGTCTTCTCACGATGTGGCCTCCGGTATGGCCAGGCGCCTGCCGGTCCCGGATGGTTGCGTCAGGAGGTCAGGCGCCGGCGCAGGTTGTCTATCAGCACGGCCGCAAGTAGCGCCACGGCCAGCATCTGGGTGCGGGTCAGATCGCTCTGACCGGCAAGCGAGAGGCCGTTTCTCAGCACGGCCATCGTGCAAACGCCTGCCAGCGTTCCCAGAACGCTTGCTTCCCCTCCGGTCAGGCTTGTTCCTCCCAGCACCACGGCGGTGATGGCCTCGAACTCGTAGTTGCGCCCGGCGTCGGCGAACGATGTGGAAACCCGCGCTGTCAGCAGGATGCCCGCGACTCCCGCCAGCAAAGACAGCAGCACGTAGGTAATGAAACGCACCCGGCGCACGCGGACCCCGGAGAGCTCCGCTGCTTCTGCGGATGCTCCGGAGGCCAGGACGGCTCGCCCGAAGGCCGTCCTACGCAACAGAACGGCGCTGCCTGCGAATGCCAGACCGGTGATGGCCACCGGCACAGGGATGCCGGTTCCGACCACCCCGGCTGTGGCGATATCCGTGAAGTGCTCCGGAAAGCCGGAGAGGCTCACCCCTCCAGTCAACACGTAGGCGGCTCCCCTTGTCAGCGACATGGTGGCTAGCGTGACCAGGACCGGCTGCATACCCAGATAAGCCACCGCTGCGCCGTTGACAACTCCCACGCACGCTGCTACGGCAAGAGCGACCGCCGTCGCGGGCAGCATCTCCCAGCCATGTTGGACGGCCAGCACGCCCAGCAGCATCCCGGTGAGCCCCACTGTGCCTCCCACAGAGATGTCGATGCCGCCCGCCGCGATGACCAGCGTCATCCCCACTGCCACCAGGCCCAGTTCAGCATACTGCCTGGCAAGCGAAAGCAGATTGCCCGTGTCCAGGAATCCTTCCTGCACGATGGAGAAGTAGACCGTCAGCGCGGTCAGGATGACCAGACTCCCGGCGGAGTGCAGTCTGCTCCTGTCTGCAAGCCTTGTCATCCGGCGGCCTCGCGCCGCGCGCGCAGACGGGGGATCGCAACATCCAGTCCTCCCGTCAGAAGGATGGCGGCCCCGATGATGGCTTGGTACCAGTAGACATCCAGTCCGGCGACGATCAGACCGTTTCTGAGAATGGCCATCACGCCTGCGCCCAGGGCTGTCCCGATGACACCTCCCCGACCTCCGGTGATGGCCGTGCCGCCCAGCACCACGGCGGCTACCGCATCCAGTTCGTAGCCCGGAAACATGTTCCCCTGCACGCTGTTCAGGGTGGCGCTGGCCACCACCGCGGCTGCTCCGGCGCAGAGAGCGCTGGCGACATACGTCCATCCTACGGTGCGTCCCACACTCACCCCGCTCAGCCGCAGGGCGGTTGCGTTGCCCCCCGCGGCGTACACGTGCCGTCCCCAGGGAGTGCGCACCAGAGCCAGCGCGGCCGCCGTGAGCACGGCCAGAAACGCCACGAACGCCGCCCATCCGGCGCCCAGTTTGCTGAATCCGGGCGGAAGAGGGCTGATGAGCGTCACCATCTTCATGGCCTGCATCCGGTAGAGTCCCAGGGTGGCCAGGGTGGCCACGATGGGTGGAACGCCCATGCGTGTCACGAGGAGGGCGTTACCGGTTCCCAGCAGCGCTGCGGTTCCCAGACAGGCCAGTACAGGCAGGGCAATCGCGCCGGTGCGGTCCATCAACAGCCCCATCACGCTTGCGGAGAGCGCCAGCACGGAAGCGCAGGACAGGTCTATTCCTCCCGTCAGCACCACCAGTGTCAGCCCGACCCCCAGCATTCCGATGACCGCGATATCCCGCCCTATAGCCGCAAGGTTTACAGGGTTGGTGAAACCCGGCGCCCCCAAGGCAAATGCGGCGGCCAGCAGGAGCATCACGCCCAGCAGCGGAGCTTCACGGGCAGCCAGCGCACGGAGGGGGCGCGGCGTTGTTCGGATGGGATCTGGGTTGGAACCGGGCATCATCGTTCCGGGTGCGCGGTGAGCGCTCGTCCGGAAGCGGATTATAGCCGCCCGCGCAGCCGTCCGGTAAGTGTAGGAAAGAGAGCTTCCGCGATCCTTGTGGCAGCGATTCAGTCCGCACTTGTCCCGCAGAATGCGTGCAAGATTCAGGCTGGAGCAGGAATGGTCGTAAGACCTCCTCGGAGAAGCCTCTGGTGGCGTTAGTAGGTCCGGTTGCGCCGATGATCCCGAGGCGGATCGCGTTGGTCCACCGGGTCAGCCAGACTCAGCGAGATGAGGTTTCGAGCGGCCCGGCGCATCTCGTACAAGCTTGCCCACAACGACGCGAGCTTTGCCCACTATACAAGCTTCGCGGCGACGGAAGCTCTGGACCTTGCAATGGGGAATCTCTTTCGAGCGGCACGGTCAGCAGTTCGACGCTGTCACAGTTGCATCCTGGGAGGCGTGGGCCTTTACCGGACCGGAAAGGTTGATGGACAGCCTCGAAAGAACGTTCACACCATTGGAGGTGGCCGCATGGAGCAGCCACCTCCGAAGCGGGTCCGACGGCCTCGGGCCGCTTTGCAGACTCATCCCGCGAGCTGCCGTGCTGCGTGCTCCCAGTTCACCACATCCCAGAAACCGTCCACAAACTTCGCCCGCGCGTTGCGGTAGTCGATGTAGTAGGCGTGCTCCCACACGTCCAGCGTGAGGAGGGGTGTCTTGCCTTCCGTCAGGGGGGTGCCGGCGTTGGAGGTCGTGACGATCTCCAGCCCGTCTCCCGACTTCACCAGCCAGCACCAGCCAGAGCCGAAAAGCGACACTGCGGCGTCACTGAACGCCTTGCGAAACTCCTCGAACGAACCGAAGCTTTTCTCAATGGCCTCCGCGACGGCTCCCTTCGGAGCTCCTCCGCCCGAGGGAGACATGCTGTTCCAGTAAAATGTATGGTTCCACACCTGTGCCGCGTTGTTGAACAGCGGTCCCTGAGACTCCCGGATGATCTCTTCGAGCGGGTGGCCTGCCAGCGGCGTGCCCTCCAGTAGCCTGTTCAGGTTCGCAACATATGTGGCGTGGTGCTTCCCGTAGTGGTACTCGATGGTCTCCTCAGAGATGTAGGGTGCGAGGGCTCCTTTCCTCCACGGAAGGGCCGGAAGTTCGAACTGCATGGCGTGACCTCCTCTCTTGATTGACTGCTGCGATGATCAGCTTTAGCGCCTCGGATTGCGAATCGTAATCATTTTAATCGCGACGATTCGCGTCCGGTCGCTTTGTGTCATCTATCATACCCGTTCCAGAGCCGTCACTCACTCCTTTCCCGGCGCATCTCTGCCTTGCAGGAAGCCGCTTCTCGCTGGGCGGTGCTATACTCACCTCCCGGAATCCGGGATGGGTATCCTTCGGGAGGATGCAGGTGAACATCGAAGTGCGCGAAGGCCGATTGGAGGACTCTGAGTTTCTGGCGGAGGGCAACATCATCTTGGCGCGGGAAACGGAAGGCCTGTCACTGGACCGACAGACCGTTCTGGACGGAGTGCGGGCGGTCTTGAAGGATGCCAGAAAAGGGACATACTTCGTAGCGGAAGCCGATGGCCGTCCCTGCGGACAGTTGCTGATCACCCATGAGTGGAGCGACTGGCGCAACGGAGACGTCTGGTGGATCCAGAGCGTCTATGTGCTTCCTGAGATGCGCCGCGCCGGGGTTTTCCGGCAACTGCACTCGGAGGTGCGCCGGATGGCCATCGAGGCCGGAGCAGTGGGTCTGCGCCTGTATGTCGAGCGTCACAACGAGGCCGCGCAGAACACTTACGCGCGGCTTGGGATGAGCCTCACCGGTTACGTAGTTATGGAGGAGATGTTCGGAGCTTCCGCGCCGGACTGCGTGACTCCGTGAGGCGGATCAGGAAAGAAACGGGGGCCGGCTGCAGCCGGCCCCCTCTGACTTCTGCCCCGTCTGAGCGCTAAAGTTTGCGGACCCAGACGTTGCGGTAGCGGATCAGGTTACCATGGTCCTGCAGCAGCAGGGGGCCCGGCTTGCTGAACTCGTGGTCAATCTCCCCGCCGGTGGGCTCGTGCACCTCCAGGTCGTGGTGGATCCATACTCCGTTGTGCAGCACGGAGATGCGCGCCGGCTCCACTTTCACTCCCTTGTGATTGAACCGGGGGGCGCGGAAGAAGATGTCGTAGGTCTGCCAGTGCTCGGGCGGGCGGCAGGCGTTCACCATCGGGGCCGCGGTGCGGTAGATCCCTCCGCAGTCGTCATCCAGGCTGTCCAGCCCGTAGGAGTCCAACACCTGCACCTCATAGCGCCCCTGCAGATAGACGCCGCTGTTCGCGCGGGCCTGACCCGTGCAGTCGGCCATTAGCGGAAGCCAGAACTCCACGTGCACCTGGCAATCGTGGAACAGCTCCTTCGAACAGATGTCGCCCGTCCCCGGGACGACCTCCATATAGCCGTTCTCCACCTTCCATCCGGCCGGCTCATCGGAGCCGCGCTTGTGCCACGCGTTCAGAGAGGTTCCATCGAACAGTACGATGGCGTCCGCCGGAATGCTTTCGTCACCCGTAAACAGTGGTTTGGACACAGTCTCACCTCGTCAGAGTAATCGCCGGCCCCGGTGAGCAGCCCTGAGGGCCGCGCCCGCAGGCTCCCGGCACCGGGCGTCGTTTCCGTCTGGGGGTTCTTCTTCCCGGCGGCAACAACCTGCGCTCCGGCAGCGGTGGCATGCATTTCTTTTCGAACGGGGCAGGGTGGGGCGTCTGACAGGTTGAAAAGCACTCCGACGCCGGGTGTCCAATGCGCCGCGGCTTGGAGCATCATTCAGACGTGATCAAAGGGTATCTCATCCACCTGAGCTACAACATGTGGGCGGATGTCGCCGACCCCGGCGTGGGAGGCAAGTCCCGCTTCATCGGTTGTCGGCCGTATCTACGGTGCGACCGACCACTTTGGGACGACATCATCGCCGAGCTGGCCGGCGCAGGAGCCAGTACGGTCCTGATAGATCTCGGGGACGGCGTCCGATACCGCCGCCGTCCGGAGATCGCCGTGGAAGGGGCCTGGAGCGTTGACGAACTCAAAGACGCCATCGCTCGCATCCGTGACCTGGGAATGGAAGCGCTCCCCAAATTGAACTTCTCGACGACACACGACACCTGGCTGGGAGAGTACCACCGCTGCGTCTCCACCCCCGCCTACTACGCGGTATGCGCCGATCTCATCGCTGAGACCATCGAACTCTTTGACGGGCCACCGCTTTTCCACCTCGGGATGGATGAAGAGGATCTTCCCAATCAGCGTTTCAACGAGCACGTCACCATCCGGCAGGGAGACCTCTGGTGGCGGGATCTCGAGTTTCTGGCTGCAGAAGTGGAAAAGGGCGGGGCCAGACCCTGGGTCTGGTCGGATTATTACTGGTTCAACCCCGAGCGATTTCGTGACAGGATGCCCCGCACCATCGTCCAGAGCAACTGGTATTACTCCACCGAGTTCAGCGAAGAGAGGACGCCCGTCCGCACATATCTGGAGCTGGACAGGCTGGGTTACGATCAGATCCCCACGGGCAGCAATTGGGAGTCTCCGGACAATTTTCCGCGGACGGTCCGGTTCTGCCGCGACAGGCTGGACGCCGGGCGTGTTCTGGGATTCCTGCAGACGGTCTGGCAGCCCACTCTTGAGGAGTGCCGCAGTGAGCATCTGGAGGCCGTCGCGGCGCTTGGCGAGGCTTTCTCTTGACAGGACTGTGACATTTTCAATCCCCCGGGTGCAGAAAGTGATATAATCCAGGGTACGGGGCAATGGTGCCCCGCGTCCGCTGAGATGCGAAAGGTGGTGAATGGGCCATGCTCAAGTGGACTGTTCGCAGTATCCTTCTTCTTGTCGCTGTTGCGGCGTTTTCTCTGCCTGCAGCCGCTCAGGACACCGGGGACTATGCCCTGCTGCCCGATGCGTATGTGAGGGGCTTCGGAAGCTATCCCGTTCCCGCTGACAATGCCTCCACCATCGCGAAGCCGGACACGGTCTTCTTCCACATCAACGTGACGGACTTCCGGGGGCTGTTGTACGGCGGTATGAACTACCGCCGGGTCACGCCGGACGGGAAGCTGAAGAGCTACATGTTCTCCACACGCATCGAAGCGCTGGAGATCAAGGGCAACTTCGCGACCATCCGGGCGCAGGCGGTCTACAACGGAAAGCCGGCCTGCATGTTCGTTGAGGTCCTGGATGATACTCCCTCCGGTGACTGGGCGCACTTCCAGGCGAACGGCTGCATGCTGACGGTCATCTATGAGGACACCGCCGGAGGTCTGAACAGCGGCGACATCAAGGTCTGGACGAAGCCCGCTCCCAGAGCGGTGGCGATGGGCGCCGGGGCGATCGCCCTGCCGGGGCCCATCGTGGACAAGCCCAGGCTGGGTGTGTTCCAGTTCAAGGCCGAGACAACGCCCGCAGGTCCGGTCGGCTCGCTGCACTACACCGACTCGCCTTACAATGCCGCCTCTTTCGGCAACAATATCTTCGTCCCCCGCTGGGAGAAGTTCGCAGCTGCCGGTAACAAGGCGGAGATGGCTGGCCGGGGTTACTGGAACGGCCGCCTCGCCATGGTGGTGGTCAAGGTAGAGGACAATGTCGATCCGCGAGCACGGTATCTTGTGGCGCCGCCGCCGGACTTCTTCGAGGTCCACGCGAAGCTGCTGAGCACGGATCCCCGGCCGGGTCCGCCGGAATATGTCGCGGGAGGTCCGGTCGTCCGGGGCGACATCATCGTCAAGACGGAGCGGGCGGTTACAGACTGATCCTTGGCAATCAGCCCCTGCAGATGAGCTTTTCGGCCGGCCCCATGAGGGCCGGCCTTTTTCGTTTGACGCGCCAGTCCGTTGCTCGACCGTGGTAGAATGACGGCAGGCATGAGGACAGGAGTCGCCAGTCTGCCCTTGCACGGGGGAAAAGCGCCGCGATGGCTCTTCTCGCGGATGTGCCGTCTCGCCGGGCTTATGACTGAGCTGATTGTAGCAGAATACGGCCCGGAGAAGATGCTGGAGCGGCTCAGCGATCCCCGCTGGTTTCAGGCGTTCGGATGCGTGCTGGGGTTCGACTGGCACTCCTCCGGCGTCACCACCACGGCCTGCGGAGCGGTGAAGGAGGGCATCCGCGGGCGGGAAGTGGATCTGGGCTTCTTTGCCGCCGGAGGCAAGGGGGCGGCGTCCCGCAAGACTCCGGAGGAGATCCTCCGGCAGGCGGACGCGGCGGCTCTGCCGGTCGACGCCACTTCGCTGGTGCGCGCCAGCCGGCTGGCCGCCAAGGTGGACAACACCGCCCTGCAGGACGGGTACCAGCTCTACCATCACGCTTTTTTCTTCACGCGTTCCGGAGCATGGTCCGTGGTGCAGCAGGGGATGAACGAGGCGGCCCGCTATGCGCGGCGCTACCACTGGCATTCGCCAACGATGCCCGGCTTCGTCAACGAGCCACACTCGGGGATCGCTGCGCAGCAGAAGGCGAGCCGGGTGCTGAACATGGTGGCCTCCGAGTCCGCATCCGCTAGGGATGCAGTGGTGGATCTGCTGGCGCAGGGCCCCGCCTCCGTAGCGCGTGAACTCGCGCTGGTCCAGCGGTTGGATCTGCCTGCCCGGCACTGGATCGCCCCGGAGGACATTCGTCCCCGCGGATTCGACCGCGTTCTGATCTCGGCCTATGAACAGGCTCCCCGGAGCTTCGAGGATGTGCTGGAGGTTCGGGGTCTGGGTCCGAAGGCGCTTCGCGCGCTGGTGATGGTGGCGGAGCTGGTTTATGGAACCGCTCCGAGCTGGCGGGATCCGGCCGTGTATTCGTTTGCTCACGGAGGAAAGGACGGCATTCCCTATCCCGTGGACCGGCCTCTCTACGACGGCACGGTCGCCCTGCTCAAGCGGGCCATACAGCAGTCAGGGATGGGACGCAGCGAGAAGCTGGCTGCGGTGCGACGTCTGGCGTCTTTCTGGCCGGAGGGCGTCTAGAGTGGCCGCCGGGTCCAGCATCCCCGGCTGGCTGGAGTGAACCGCACCTGATGCCTCCTCTGCAGAACAAACTGGCCTGGTCCTTCTCGCGGATGCGGACGTTCGACTCCTGCCGCCGCAGATACTACTATCAGCATTACCTGAAGTGGGGCGGGTGGGATGAGCGGGCGCCGGAGGAGCGCCGGGTTGCCTATCGTCTCAGCCGAATGACCTCCGCGGACCAGTTGGCCGGCGAACTGGTCCATCAGGGAATCGAGGATGCGCTGCGCCGCTTCCGCTCCAACCGGTTGGTGGTGGGGGTGGATGAGCTTGTAGCCACTGCGCTGGTCAAGTGGGACCGCAAGCTCGCCGAATCACAGTCTGGTCGATGGAAGTATGATCCGAAACGCGTGACCTGTCTGGTGGAAGATTATTACAGCTTGCCCGACCGCGATGGAAGGGTGGCGCGAGGGAAAGAGCGGGTGGAGGTGTGTCTCCGGAGCTTCTGCGCGTCCCGCACGTGGGAGGAACTACGCCGCGGCCGCCTCGCGAATTGGATGGCCACGGACGGCGATTCCTTCGAGACAGTCGATGTTCTGGGCATTCCCACCTACGGCCGCCCTGACCTTGCTTATGACGCTTCGCCTCCCGATGCGCCAAAGTCCAGGCTTCGAGTATTCGACTGGAAGACCGGATCACCCCGCGATTCCGACGTGCTGCAGGTCCGCTTTTATGCATTGCTGGCGGAGAGCCGGTGGGGCTTCCAGCCGGAATCCGTCCGGGTCCGGCTCGTCTACCTGTTCCCCTCTCCGGTGGAGAAAACGGTGGAGGTGACTCAGGAGGGGATTGAGGACGGGAAGCGGGTTCTGCTGGAGTCCTGGGAGTTGATGAAATCGGTACTGGCGGATGTGGATGAGAACATCCCTCTGGGCATCGAGCATTTCCCGGTCACCCGGCGCCCGGAGCTTTGCCCCCGATGTCCCTTTCAGGAGATCTGCCATGACCGGCCTGCATCGCCGCCTTCCTCCGCGCACGCCGCGGCGCAGGAGGACGAGTTCGATCCCTTTGCGTGATGACCTCCCTCAGCCGCGCAGCGCCCTTACCGCATAGAACACGGCGAAAAGCAGCGGCTGATGCAGGAGATAGATGATGAGGCTGCGCTTGCCTGCCCAGGCAAGGAGTTGAACCGCGGTCGAACGGCTCTCCCACCGCCGCAGTGCCTTCATGGGCTCTGAGCGAAGCAGTTGATCTCCAACCCACATCCCCGTCAGGAACATGCCGGTCCAGGGGAAGAGCGGCACATAATCTTCCGTCAAGGGCTTGAACGTCATCATACCGATCCACCGGAGGGCCGGAGCGTCCAGCGCCGGTATGTGGAAGATGTGCCCCGCAATGGTGACCGCCACCCCCGTACCTAGCGCGGCCTGCGGCCTGCCGATGAACGCCAGGCCGATGATGCGGGACAGAGCGATGCAGTGGAGCACACCGAAAAAGATCCAGCTCCGCGGGAACACCAGCCAGCTTCCCAGGGAGACGAGCGCTGCGGCTCCCGCCACTTGGCCCAGCCCTTTCAAGAACCGGTGAGCGTTGAGGCCTCGAGCGGCGCTGATGCCGAGGCTGGCTCCCGCAGTCAGGAGGAAACTGGAAAGGATGATCGCCCGGAAGCTCAGCCAGCGCCAGTCGTGGTTGAAATCCGCCCGGATGTGCCCGAAGTAACCCAGATCGAAGCAGAAATGGTAGGCCACCATCAGGACGATGGCGCTGCCACGGAAGACATCGAGAATCTGCAGACGCGCCGCGACGGGAGAGCCCATCTCAGGCCGACTCTTATTGCCTCCGGGCCGCTTTCCCTCCCCTGACGGCCGGGAAACAGAAGGCCGGCGGAAGGTGCCAATCCGGTCTGCCTTTACACCTCACTATTTTGTAGCAGTCCTGGTCAGAAACCTATACGTCGTTTCGCTTTCATTAGGGAGCCGTCTAGGGCCAATCGCAGCCGGTCAGTGCCGCCGGAACGCGTCCGGAGACAGCGTGATGTCTGCGGTTTCGCTGACCAGAAGGTTCCTGAAACTTCGGCCATCCTGCAGTTCCAGAATTTCCAGGATGTTCAGCAGGAGCGTGCTGCGGTATCGTGGAACTCCTCGGTCGTGACTCCAGTCTTGGCCATCACGAATGCCCGCGTCGTCTTGCCGGACCGCGTCGAGCCCGGGTGGACCGTGGTGTGCCGGGACGGACGGATACTGTATGCCGGCCCTGCCGTCGACGTGCCGCTGGCAGGAGATGCCCTCGTGGAGGATGCCCGGGGAGCTCTGCTTGCTCCCGGCTTCGTGGATCTGCACATCCACGGCTGCGGCGAGCATCTGGTGGACGACGGCCCGGCGGCGCTGGAAGCATTGAGCTCCCTTCTGCCGCGCTATGGCGTCACGATGTTTCTTCCCGCAGTCCTTCCCCGTCCCGCCGGACAGGATGCCAAGTTTGTTGCCGAACTCGCATCTGCCCGCCCGAAGGGCGCGCGGGTGGCCGGGTTGCTTCTAGAAGGACCTTTCCTGTGCATCACGGGGGCTCTGCCGCAGGAGGCGCTCGGCGCGCCTGATCCGAGGCGGGTCCGGCAGCTCAAGGAGGCTGCGTCTCCGCTCCCGGCCGTGTTTGCTGTATCTCCGGAGTTCCCCGGACTGCACAATTTGCTCCCGGAGATGACCGAAGGCGGGATTCCGGCGTTCATCACGCACACCCGCGCAGGCGTCCAAGATACGCAGGCCGCGATAGAACTCGGAGCGAGACACGCTACGCACTTCTATGATGTGTTCTACGCCCCGCCCGAGACCGATCCCGGGGTGCGGCCGGCGGGCGCGGTGGAGGCGATTCTGGCCGATGAGCGTGTCTCCGTGGATTTCATTGTGGACGGGGAGCACGTGCATCCGGTGGCGGTGAAGATGGCTCTGCGCTGCAAGGGGCCCGGCCGGGTGTGCCTGATCACGGATGCCAACCGGGGAGCGGGGCTTCCTCCGGGACGGTACGATTTCGGCGGGCGGACGGTGGAGTTCGCGCATCCGGGCGCTCCGGCGCGCTTCACGGACGAACATCCGGAGCTCGCCGGAGGCCTGGCGGGCAGCGGCCTGACGATGGACGGGGCGGTCATGAACGCCGTCCGGCTGCTCGGAGTGGATACGGCGCAGGCCATCCGCATGGCGTCCGCCAACCCCTCCGCGGTGCTGGGTCTGCAGACCGAGACCGGCCGCATCGAGCCCGGCCTGAGTGCGGATCTCGTTCTGCTGGACGATGACCTGACGCCCCTGAAGACGTGGGTCGCGGGCAATATTGTCTATGATAAAGGTCGAGACCTAGACAGTATTTGACAGAAAGGGCCAGACACAGTGGGCGAGTTCCGTTTCAACCCCGCGCCGTTCATCCCGTTTCTGGATATGGAAGCGGTGGAGCGCGCCCGCCGAATACGGCGGGAGGACATTACAAAACACCCGAATCCCGATTATCGCATTCAGGTGTTCCCAGACAGCGAGATCGAGTTCCGCTGGCTGATGGACATGTTCCACCGGATCAAGACCAGCGCCGATGAGGGCCGCACGTGCGTTCTTATCGTGCCGCAACCCTACCGCCGCTACAGCCTGCTGGCTCATCTCATCAATTTGTTCAGGGTGAACTGTCGGCATCTGCATACTTTCAACATGGACGAGTATGCCAGCGACGACGGGAGGATCGCTCCGGAAGACTGGCCCTGGGCGTTCCACTACACGATGCTGAATTTCTTTTGGGCACGGATTGATCAGGAGCTTCGCCCGCCCAAGGAACAGATCCACGGACTCTCGAACGAAAACCTGGCGGACTACGGGAAAATGCTGGAAGACCTGGGCGGCGCGGACTGCTGCTACAGCGGGCCGGGATGGACGGGGCATCTTGCTTTCATCGAACCGGACGCGCCCGAGTTCGACGCGAACCTTGAGGAGTGGAAAACGATGGGGCCCCGCATTGTCACGCTCAGCCCGTTCACCATCGCCCAGAACTCGCTGCACGGGAGCGTGGGGATGAGCGGCGACCTCTGGGCGGTACCGCCGAAGGCGGCTACGATCGGCCCCGCCCAGGTCATTGCCGCAAAGCACCGCATAGATGTTCACAGCATCACGATAGACGGGTCGCAGGCGTCGTGGCAGCGGCTCATCACGCGCCTTTGCCTGCATGGGCCGGTGACGCCGAAGGTTCCAACATCGCTTCTCCAGACTCTGCGCACGGACGTCTGGGTGTCTGAGAGCATCGCCCGCGACATCGAGCCGATCTGGGACAAGTGCTACTGACCTTGCGGAAAGCTCTCGCCTGCCAACGGTGGTTGAGCTGCCCGCCCGAGGCGGGCGAGTCGAAACCACGGATGGGAAAGGTCTCGATAGGCGCGGCTGACGCCGCGCTACCCGACCACCGTAGTGGGTTTGCGGCGAGGTGTAAGCGTGGCCCAAAGTTGGAGGTCGGCCCGCAGTAAGTGCCCGGGCGGCTTCCTGCGGGGAATGAACACACTGCGACTAGATGCGGCGCTCTTCCTACCCCTTCCCGTTTTCGCATTGAAGTGGTAGGATGACAGTTGATGGACGACAGGCACGTGCCCAGGAACAGGCGGGCGGCATTCCTGAGGCTACTGCGATATCTGCGGCCGCACAGCGTCGCGCTGGCGCTGGGAATCTCTTCCAACATCGGGCTGGGGCTCGTGGCGCTGGTCCCGCCTCTCATCTACGGACGCATCACCGACCACGTCATCCTGGCCGCTGGCGAGGCCGGGGCCCGCATCCGTCTCCTGATCTTCCTTGCGCTTCTGTTGGCGGGAGTCTACGCCCTGAATAGCCTGCTTTCGTTCGCGCGGGGCTACATCATGCACGTGCTGGGCGAAAAGCTCATCCTGACCCTGCGCAAGGACGTTTATCGCCACCTGCAGCAGCTCTCGGTTAGCTTTTTCGACTCGCGCCAGACCGGCGAGATCATGAGCCGGGTGACCAGCGACACCCAGGTGGTGGAGGAGTTCGTAAACCACGCCGCGGACACGCTGGTCTCCGACGTCATCAAGATGGTGGCGATGTGCGTGGTGATGTTCCTCATTTCTCCCCTCCTTTCCATCATCGCCCTTGTGCCCGTGCCCATTCTGTTCTACGCCGGGTTCCGGTTCGCCCGGCGCATCAAGAGCATCTACCGTGCCGTACGGGAGCGCCTGGGTGAAATCAACGCCGGCATCCAGGAGCGCATCAGCGGGGTGCGGGTGGTGAAGGCCTTTGCCCGAGAGGACTACGAGTTCGAGAACTTCCGCCGCGACGCGGAGAACTACTACGATGAGCGCGTCCGTGCCGTGCGGATGTGGACCAGTTTCTTCCCGTCCGTGGATATGCTGGTCCGGCTGGGACACATCGCAGTCTGGGTGGTGGGGCCAGTGCTCATTCTGCGCGGAGAGGCCACCATGGGTACCCTTGTGGTCTTCACCAGCTATCTGGGAATGCTGTATCAGCCAGTCGGGAGCCTGGCGCGCATCAACGACACAATCCAGCGTTCGCTTGCCGCCGCGGAGCGGATCTTCGAAATCATTGACGAGGAGCCGGCCATCAAGGATCCCCCGGACCCGGTGCCGCTCGGCCGCATCCGGGGCGAGGTGGAGTTCGACCATGTCTGGTTCCGCTACGAGGACGGCGAGGAGGTTCTGAAAGACATCTGTCTGCGGGCGCGTCCGGGGCAGATCGTTGCTCTGGTTGGCCGCAGCGGCGCAGGCAAGACCAGCCTGGTCAACCTCATTCCGCGTTTCTATGATCCCGTTCAGGGCAGGGTGCTGATAGACGGCGTGGACGTCCGAAGCGTCCGGCAGTCCGAACTGCGCAGCCAGATCGCAATGGTCCTGCAGGATACCTTCCTGTTCAATGGTACGGTGAAGGAGAACATCCGCTACGGCAAACTGGACGCCACAGATGAGGAGATCGAGCAGGCGGCGAAGGCAGCCAATGCCCACGAATTCATCACGGAGATGCCGAACGGTTATGACACTCAGATCGGCGAGCGGGGCGTCAAGCTCTCGGGTGGTCAGAAGCAGCGGGTTGCCATCGCACGCGCCATTCTGGCCGACCCTCGGATTCTGATACTGGACGAGGCCACGAGCAGCGTGGACTCCGAAAGTGAATACCTCATCCACCGCGCCATGGACCGTCTTATGGAGGGGCGCACCACCTTCGTCATTGCCCATCGCCTGTCCACGGTGAAGCATGCGGACCAGATCGTGGCGCTGGAGCACGGCCGCATCGTGGAGATCGGTGACCACCACACCCTGCTGTCGGCTGATGGTGTCTACTCCCAGATGTATGCCATGCAGTTCCGGCTGGACGAGGAGCCTCCTTCGCCCGCCTGATTCCTCGGCCGGCTCACACAGTGTTCTCCGGGAGCGGCCGGGGCTTGAAAAGGTGTAGCGTGAGGCCGGGCCTGCCGGCGGAATTCTTCGAGCTGATGCTGGCTTGAAAGCCAAAAAAGAGGGGAAAGCCTTTTCGCCAGGCTTTCCCCTCTTGGATTGGAAGGGTGGTGTTACCGGATCAGAACACTGTCACGTCGGCGGAGTTCCTGGCCCGGACAATCGGTCTGACGGCTGATCCTTCCAGGACGCATCCCAGGTTCCCGGTCACCTGCACCGTGGCTCCCAGAGCGGGAAGGGCGCCGGCCTGACTCATATCCACCAGAACGCCACCGCCCGGCAGGTTGGAGCCGTCGTCAATGCGGATGGTCGCCCCGATGGTGTCGCGGGCCGTCACCTTGCCCCACGTGCGCACCAGCAGTCCGATGTTATGCAGTCCGCGGCCGTCTGTCACGCCAGGGATGTAATCACCCCACGGGCCGCCGCCCAGTTCACGGTTCATCAGGCCCACCGGCACGGGAGCCGGTCCGGCGCTTCCCAGCGTGAAGCTGGTCAGGTAGAGCTCGGGCTCCTGATTCGAATCCAGCTGAATCACTCCTTCGAAGCTTCCGAACTGACCGATCGCCGGCGACGGCGACAGCGTGCCCACGTTCACCTTGATGCCGGCGGAGCGGTTGGCCTCCTGGATGTAGAGCATCTTCTTGGCCGTGAATACACCGCTGACCCGCTTATCCGTCAGCGACACGGCCACCGGGTGCGGACCCAGCAGCTTCGCCTCGCCGATGGGCGTGGACGCCGGCGGAATGTATTCGATGGAATCCGAATACTCCGGCGATATGTTGCCGAGTGCATCCTGATACTGGACGTAAACGGTCTTCGTGCCGCCTCCGTCGGTCAATACCCAGGCCTTTGACGTGGAGTAAGCCTGCCAGGCTCCAAACCCGTCACCGGCATTGCGCAGACGCATCAGCGTTACACCGGCGCCGTCCGAGGCGCTCAGCGTCAGCGTCACGTTCTTGGACGTGGTGAACGTGGCGCCTCCGTTGATCAGCACGGAGCCCGAAGGTCCGGCGTTATCCACATTGATCTGCGTGGTGGTCGCCGTCTCCGTCTTGCCCATCAGGTCGCGCGCGCGGTAGGCCACATTCCTCAGTCCCGCGGTGGCGATAGAGAACGTCTGGCCATCCGCATAAGCACCGCCATCAATGCTGCGCTGATAGACGTCAACGCCCACGTGGTCGAAGGAACGGATCTGCAGCGACGTTGAAGGCGTGATGTAGAGGTTGGCGTTCTCCCTCACCGAGACATCGTCCACAAACAGTGTGGGATACCCCGAGAGCAAAGAGTTGGCACTGAAGCGCAACCGGACCGTCTTGCCGCGGAAGCGGGTGATGTCCCACAACACCTGCGTCCACTCGTTGATGTTGCTGGACGACCCGGAGATGCCTGCGTCCAGAACCTCCCCTGTGTCCGGATCCACGATGGAAGCGCTATAGGATGCGAACAGGCCGCCACCGCCGGTCGCCCGCACCCAGGCCGAGGCGATGGCCCGGGTGGCCGAGGCACTGATGGCGACGTCGCGGCTCAGCGTGCCAGCGGCGCTGCCGCCCACCATCGCCGCGCGGCTCCCGGAGCGCACCGGACTGGTAACGGTCGTCACGGCGCCAGAGACATCCCACCCCGTCAACAGGGACTCAAAGCCCGCGTTGGTGAGCTTCTCCGTGCCGGAGGAGAAGACTCTGGGCGTACCCACCCGCAGCACACTGGCCGGCGCTTGGGAATCCAGGTTTACCGTCGTCGAGATGGTCGGTTCCGTGTTGTTGCTGTTATCCACGGAGTAGTATTTGACGGAGTTGGAGCCCTCCTGCGCCAGAGTGAACGGCGAGGAGTACACGAGCCACGACCCGCCGGCCACCTGGTAGCTGCTGAAGTCCACTCCGGCCGCGTCGTCGGTGCTGCGAAGGGTCATCGTGGCGGCCGCGTTGTCCACCCAGACCGTCTCGCCCTCTTTTATGGAGACATCGTCCACCCACATCGTGGAGTCGCCGAAAATGCCGCCGCTGGAAGCGAAGCGGACCTGAACGGTCTGGCCCTTGAAGCGGGAGACGTCAACGGTCACATTCCTCCACGTCGTCTGGGAACCGGTGGTGTAGAACGCCGTCACCAGGAAGTTGCCCGATCCATCACGGATGGTGCAGCTCACACCGGTCAGAACACCGGCGCTGGATTTGTAACTGAAGCTCAGGAACGCCCGCGAAGCCGAGTTGCTGATGGTCAGCGTCTGGCTGGCCGTGCCGGAACCGGGTCCCAGCTTCGCATTGCGGGTGCCGCTGGCCGCCGATCCCGTCTCTATTGCAGCTGTCCTGGAGGTAACCCAGCCGGCCCAGTTGGACTCGAAGCCGCCGTTTGAGATAAGCTCGACGCCGCCGGTCCGGTATCCCACGCTGCCGATCTGCAACGTGCTGTACGGGGCCACGTTGTCGGCCGGTCCGGGGTTGATGGTGAAAGACGATGCAGACACCGGCCAGGTGATCCCGAAGGCGTCGCACGATCCGGTGACGTTGACGGTCTTCGTGCCCGAGGTTGTCGCCCGCAGCCATACCTCCACGGTGTCCGTCTGCCCGCCTGCCGGAGCAGATCCGGCGTTGGTCGTCAGTGAGCCGGAGACCAGCTGTACCCCGGCCGGCAGCGAGATGGTGATGTTGCAGTTCGGGGCGTTGATGTCACCCGAGTTCGTCACCCGCAGCAGCACGCGGAACTTGGCGTTCAGCGGCGGAGAATAGCTGCTGCTGGTAGCTCCCGCTGCCAGGGACGGACCGTTCACAGCCACCGTCCCTGGCGGGACGGCCAGTGCGTAGGTCTCGCTGGACACGCCGCCCGCAAAGCTGGTGGACCAGGAGTAGGCACGGATGATGAGCGGCTGAGTGGTGCTGGCTATCACCTGCTCCACGTTGTCGATCCCGCTCAGCGACGAGGAATGAGCCGCGCCGTTGGCTTCCACGTAGTAGCGCAGGTTCAGGTCGCTCAGGGCGTGCCAGGTGGTGGGGTAGCTGGCCCCGTTCCAGTTTACCCGCCGGTTCCACACCATGGTAGTCTTGTCTCCGATAGCCGGGTTAGGCACTCGGTACAGGCGATACTCGCCGGTGGTGTTTCGCGGTGTCACCGCGTGCAAAAACCAGTTGGACCTCCGCAGGTAGGCACGGTCCAGGTTCACATATCCCCACCCGGCGCTGTTGTTCCACGTGGTCTGGCCGCTCAGGAAATCCGCCGTGTTGATCAGCATCGCCTTAACCGCGCGGGGATCGGTGATGCCCACGTCGTGGAGCAGGGTGGCCGCCCCGCCCACGTGCGGGGCCGCCATGCTGGTCCCGGTCATGTTCACAAAGTCGGGGGCAGTCCCTTCCCAATTGTCGTTGGGGGCATTGATGGTGGTCCCCGGTGCGGCCAGGTCCGGTTTCTTCCGGTCGTTCGGGGTGGGGCCGCGGCTGCTGCCGGAGTTGATGACGTCATCCGTCCGGGTGAGGGTCCCGCGGTCGTCCAGGTTGGCCACCACGATGCCGTTGTAGGTGCCAGCTGGCGATGTCAACGTTTCGCTCGTCCCGCCTTCGTTTCCTGCGGACTTCGTCAACACGATGTTATGAACATGGATTAGGGCGTCCCAGAATCGGGTGTAGTCGTCGTCGTCCGCCGTCATCGGATCCGATGCCCCAAAGCTCAGGTTGACCACGTCGATCGTGGCGTTTGAGAGCCCCCAGTTCATTGCGGACATAGCGTCGGACTGGTACATGGAGCCGCGGCCGTCGTAGGTCCGCCAGCCGGCCTTGAGGTTCGTGCTCCGTGTGGAACCGAACGCCACACCCCTCCACGTCGTATGGTTACTGTTCATTATCCCGGCCACGTGAGTGCCGTGCCCCTGAAGGTCGTCCGTGCTGGAGGGGTTGTCGTTGTAGTTCGGGTCCCCGGCGGCCGTGGTGTGCCGGACCACCTGCCACCAGCCACCGGTGCGTCCCATATTAGGGTGGCCGGTGTCCACGCCGGTGTCCATCGTGGCGTTGTACCAGACTCCGCCGGTCTCTCCGGCGTTCCAGAACGTCTGCACGCCCATTGCAGGCGCGCTGATGTCGAGATGGGCCTCCGTCTTCTGGTCCTCCACCACGTATCGCACCAGAGGGTGGTTGGCCACCGCGGAGATCGCCCTTCCCGGCACGCGGGCGGCCACGGTGTTCTCGAAGTCGTAAGTGTAGCTGACCGTTCCGCCAAGACCCCGGACAAACGTGGCAACCTCGCTCTGCTCGGCTGCGATCGCTTCCCGGGTGCGCTGCAGGATGCGAGAGCGCATCTGATCCTTCAGCTGCTTCAGCTCCGTGACGATCTTCTGGAGTTTGGCGCGGTCGGCCTTGGTGTAAAGTGACGCTTCGTGCGCGGCGAGCGCCTTGGCCTCCTCGGCGGTGGCTGCCCTGGCGCCGGTGCTGTATTTCCGATGGATCGCCAGTGCCTCGGCTTCCCTTTCACGCAGAGCATCAGAAAAAGCCGCCTGCTCCTCCTCAGCGATCTCCGTTGATGGCTGATGAACAAACGAGATGATCACGGGGATGCTCTCGTTGCTGCTCAGCCTCGGAACGAGAGACTGTCCGATGCGCACCCGGCTAAGCGCCACCTCAGCCGAAGACTGTTCGAGAGATGGATACGGCGTCCCGTCTTCCGCAAGCTCCTGGGCGCAGGGAGTTGAAGCCGCAAGAGCCACGCAGGCGAACGCCAGCATTAAGATGCGGGCAAAGCTTCCCATGAGGGATGGTCTCCTTTCCGTCAACCCTCCTCCGCGCGACCTGCGCAAGCTCCATAGGCTCGATGCAGTCGCGAAGCAGTTGCAGTATACCAGCCAGACCCTTTCCGGTCAAGAGCCTTTTCAGGCCGGTTCACCTTTTGCCTGCCCCGGCAGGCGCGCAGGGGCGGGCTCTTACCGCGTTTCAGAAAACCACGACGTCCTCCGGGCTTCTTGGCCTGATCACAGGCCTTACCTCGGAGCCGCTCGACACACATCCCAGATTGCCCCTTACCTGGACCATCGAGCCGGTCACGGGTATGGAGCCGCCCTGCGTCATATCCACCATCACGCCGCCGGAGGGGGCGGAGCCGTCATCAATCCACATGCGGGGCGGCGATATGCCCCAGCTCACCACCTTGCCCCATGTCCGGACCAGCAGTCCGATGTTGTGCAGACCTCGTCCGCCGGTGACGCCGGGGATATAGTTCCCCCAAGGTCCGCCGCCCAGCTCGCGGTTCATCAGCCCTACCGGCGCGGGCAAGGGACCGGCGCTTCCCAGACTGCAGGCGGTCAGATAAAGCTGCGGTTCCTGGTTGGAGTCCAGCTGAATCACCCCCTCGAACGTCCCGGACTGGCCGGGCGAGGGACTGACCGCCAGCGACCCGTAATAAACCTTGATTCCGCTGGACCGGTCGGACTCCTGGATATAGAACATCTTCCGCGAGGAGAAGACGCCGCTGATGCGCTTGTCCCTCAACGTCACGGCAACAGGGTGGGGGCCAAGCAGCTTAACGTCGCCGATCCGCGGATACGCGGGAGGGACGTATTCGATGGAGTCCGATGTCTCCGGCGAGACGTTACCCAGTCCGTCCTGATACTGTACGAAGACGGTCTTCGTGCCGCCGCCCTCGGACAACGTCCACTGGCGCGAGCTGGAGAATGCCTCCCAGCCGCCGTAAGCGCCATCGGAGTTGCGGATGCGCATCCGCGGGATACCCGCCACATCAGAGGCGGTCAGGCTGAGGGTCACCAGCCGCGATGTGGTGTATTCGGCGCCTCTATTGATCTGCACATACCCCAGCGGGCCGTCCGTATCCACGAACACCCTGGTCGCAATGTCCGGCTCCACGTGGCCGATCCGGTCAAGGGCCCGGTAGGCGAGGTTGCGCAACCCCTGCGAGGCGATCGTGAACAGGTCTCCATCCACAAAGGATCCTCCGTCCAGGCTTCTCTGACACGACTCCACGCCAACCCGGTCGAACGAGCGGATCTGTAGCTGCGTTGACGGGAGGATGTTCAGGATGCAGTCTTCCCTCAGGGATACGTCGTCCACAAAGAGGGTCGGCACCTGCCCTGAAAGCGCCCCCGCGCTGAACAGCAGCCGGACCGTCCTGCCGCGGAAGCGGCTGACATCCCAGACTATCTGCACCCAGTCGAGCAGAGTCATTGTGCTGCCCTGAATGCAGTAGTCCACTGCCATTTCGGTCTCAGGGTCCACCACGGCCGCGCTGTAGACGCCAAGGGTGTTTCCGGTCCCCACGGCGGTCACCCAGGCGGACAGGAATGCGCAGCCGGCGTTCGCGCTGACTGGCACATCGCGCGAAATGGTTCCCGACCCGGCGCTCCCGCCCACCTTCCCGGCGGCGGAGCCTGAATGCACGGTTGCGCTTGTCGTGGTTGCGCTTCCGGTGGCATCCCAGCCGATCAGACCGTTCTCGAACCCCGGATTCAACCCCATCCTTTCCCATCCGCCGGCGATGACTCTCGGCGAACCGATGGACAGCACACTGACGGGGGGGCGGGTGTCTTTATGGACCACAGTGGAGATGACCTGCTCGGTGTTCCCGCTGTTGTCAGTGGAGTAATAGCTCAGGGAGTTACTGCCCTCTTGGGGCAGCAGGAACGGTTCGGTATACGGCAACCACCCTCCTGGCGGGAAACGGTAGAGGGTCTGGTCAATCCCGGCGGCGTTGTCCGTGGCGATCAGAGCCAGAGGAGTCGCGTCGGAAGATACCCAGACGGTCTCGCCTTCTTTGACCGATACGTCGTCCACCCACAGAGTGGAGTTGCCCAGCAAGCTCCCCGAGGAGTAGAAGCGCACCTGGATGGTCTGTCCCTTGAAACGCGAGATGTCGAAAGTGACCGCTTGCCATCCGCTGACTGTGCCTAGCACGCTGAAAGGTGTGATGTGGGCATTCCCCGAGCTGTCGCAGATCTGGCACCCGGCCGGCGCCAGCAGTCTGGCATCTGCGCGATAGCTGAAGCTCAGGAACGCCCGGCTGGCGGAGGCATTGATGTAGACGTTCTGGTAAACCGAGGCCGACCCCGGCCCCAACTTCACGCACTTGAGGCCACTGGCGGCCGACCCGAACTCTGCGGTCACAGTGCCCGTTGTGCTCCAGGCGGAAAGTCCCGATTCAAAGCCTCCGTTGGAGATCAGTTCGTTACCGCCTGACCTGAAGCCGATGGACGGTATCCGCATCACGGTATAAGGTGCTGCGGTGTCCGGCGGGCCTGGTTCCACGGTGATGCTACCCCAGTCCAGCCACTCTCGGCCGAAGGCAAAGGAAAAACACTCGAAGTCTATCACCTTGATGCCAGGAGCGGTGGCTTTGAGCCAGATTTCCACAGTCTTCTGCTCCCCGGCGGGCACGGAGCCGAGGTCGGTCTCCAGCCGACCTGACACCACCCAGAGATCCGAGCCTGGGTAAACCACAACCTTGCAGGCAGGAGCGTTGGTGTCCCCGTTGTTCGAGACCGTCAGCAGCAGGCGAAACTTGGCATTCAGGGGCGGAGATGCTGTGGAGGCAGAGGCTGCAATGGAAAGCGCCGGTCCGATTGCTTGCACCGTGCCGGGGGGCACCGCGATCGCATAGGTGACTTCAGTTGCTCCGCCTGGGAAGGAAGTTTTTGCTGCCGCTACCCGGATGATGGCAGGTCCAGTGATGGTGGAATAGACCTGCTCCACGTTATCGTGCGGGTTCACGGACTGGCCCTTCTCCACCCCGTCGGCCTCCCGGTAAAAATAGAGGTCTAGATCAGGGGGATCATAGTAGGTCGAAGGATACCAGGCACCGTTCCAGTTCACCCGGCGGTTCCAAACCAGCGTGGCCCTATCGCCGGGAAGCGCGGATGGAACCCGGTAAAGATTGTAGCTGTTCAGAGTTCCGACGGGACTCACGGTGTCCAAATACCAGTGGTGTCGCATGACGAATGCCCTGCCCACGTCGAGCTCGCCCCAGCCCATCCCTTCGGACCACAATGTGCCATTAGATGCCGTGTTGATGAGCAGTGCCTTTACCGCGCGAGGATCGTCAACGCCGACATCGTGGAGAAGGGTCGCCGCCCCGGCCACGTGGGGCGCAGCCACGCTGGTGCCCGACGCTTCAAAGAAATCGGGTCCTTCTTCCCAGCTGCAGTTGGGTGCCATAATCCGGCATCCCGGGGCAGCTATGTCCGGCTTCTTGCGGGCCGGAACCCGGGTAGGGCCCCGGCTACTGTTTGAGGCGAGTGTATCGTCCGAGCGGTCCGTGGTTCCGTGATCATCAACGTTTGCCACACAGATCCCGTTGTAGGCGATGCCGGGTGTGGACAGGCCGTCGCTTCCATCGTTGCCGGCCGAAACGGTGAACACGATTCCCCACGCATGCACCATGGCATCGAAGAAGCGGGCGTAATCATCGTCCCCCGCCGTAGCCAGCGAGCCGAAGCTAAGGTTCAGGACATCCATCGTTGCGTTGGAGATGCCCCACTGAACGGCGGCCATCGCGTCCGAGTGGTACATCGAACCGAACCCGTCAAAGTGGCGCCATCCCGCTTTCAGATTGACGCTTCGCCAGGAACCGAAGGCGACGCCCCGGAAGGTCACGTGGGTGCTGTTCATGATTCCGGCCACGTGCGTGCCGTGGCCATGAAGGTCGTCCGGGGAGTTCGGGTTGTCGCGGTAGAAGTCGTTCCATATGGCGGTGTCATGCTTCACCACCTCCCACCAGCCGCCCGGCTTTCCCATATTCGGGTGGCCGGTATCCACGCCCGTGTCTAGCGTCGCGTTGTACCATACACCGCCTGTCTCGCCGGCGCTCCAGAACGTTGGAGCGCCGATGGTGGGGACACTGACATCAAGACAGGCCTTGGTGAGACCGTCCTCCACCACCCGGCGCACCAGGGGATGCGCGGCCACCGCGGGAATCGCCCGACCGGGCAGCCTGGCCGCGATGGCGTTGTGCACAAAGAACCTGTAAGTCACGCTGCCACCCAGGCCGTGCACGAAGGACTCCACCTCTGTCTGCCCGGCGTCTACAGCCTGCCGCATCCGCTGCGCGATGCGTGCACGCGCGCGATCCTTGAGCGCTTTCATCCCCGCCACGATCTCGCGGAGGCGGGCTAGATCGGCTTTCGAATAGCGGGAGGCTTGCAGGGCGGCAATGCGCGCAGCATCTTCGGACGTGCCCGCGCGCGATCCGGTGGAGTAACGACGATGGATGTCGCGCGCTTCCTCCCGCCGGGCCCGCATCTCGGGTTCGATCCGCCCGAACTCCTCTTCGCTAATATCTCCCAGGGGATCATCCGCAAGCAGGATGATGACCGGAACCATCTCGCCGGAGGCAAGGCGCGCTTGCAGCGACTGCCCAATCCGAGGCTCTCCAGATTCAGGGGGGGCGGGATTCGACACCGGGGGCGAGGGCGTCAGAGCGTCATCCGGACAGGCGGCGCTTGCCACAAACAGGATGAGAAGGATCAATGCGGCTGCAACCCGCGCCATCGGATCCCCTCCTTTCACGGCCCGTCGGCGCATCGCCGCGGTCTCTCTGAAAAAGACGAAATTGCAGTCAATCTCACCATATCATGGCTGGGAACACTCGTCAAGGACTCCCTGAAATTTAGGCTTGGCAAAGCCCTTTGGAAGGTCTTGTCGGGGGCTTCCCCGAAGATTTTTCAGGTTGCCAGGCCAGGGTGGGGAAGGAGACCGGTCAATGAAGGCTGTCGAGATTCACGAGCATATGAGGTCTGTCGGAACCTGGGTGGACTGGGACCACTCCTGTGACGCCTTCAAGGCAGGCGACCCGGAAACCGAGGTGCGCCGGGTGGCGGTGGCGTGGCAGGCCACGCTGCCGGCTCTGCGCGATGCAGTGGCCGCCGGAGCCGATCTGTTCATTACTCACGAACCCACCTTCTACGTCCACATGGACGATGACCCGCGCGTTTTCGAGCACCCGTATGCTCGCGAGAAAAAGCGTTTCATTGAGCAGTCCAACCTGGTCATCTATCGCTGCCACGACGTCTGGGACCGGATGCCAGAGATCGGCATTCTGGACTCGTGGGCGCGGCAACTGGGGTTCGACAGCCGGCCGGCAACGTCTGCAGCGTTCCACGCGGCCTATCCGTTTCGGGGGACTCTGGGCGATCTGGCAGAGCACGTGCGGCAGTGCACTGAGCCGCTGGGCCAGTCACATGTCTGGCTTCTGGGGGATCCGGATGCTCCGGTCAACCGAGTCGCCATCGGAACCGGAGCCATCACGGACTTCAGTACAATGCTGTCTCTGGGAGCCGATGCCGCGTTGGTCACGGATGATGGCATCGCGTTCTGGAGCGCAGGGTGCCAGGCGGCCGACAGCGGCGTCCCGTTGGTCATCGTAAACCACGCAACCGCGGAAGAACCCGGGATGCGAAACCTGGCCCGGTATCTGCAGAGCGTCTTTCCCACGCTCGAAGTTAGGCACATCCCGATGGGCTGTCTCTATTCGGCGGTCTGATTCAGGCCGGAAGCCTCAGCGGAGGGGCTGCAGCAGCTCGAAATCGATCAGCGCGTACACCATCTGACCGTGCCGTTCGATCGGCCGGCCCGTGCGGTTATCCGGTCGCAGCACGAAGTGCTTCGGTTTGTTGTCCAGTACCCGGAATCCCTTTTCCGCTAGCTCGTGCGCTACGCGGACGCTCAGATCATACAGATCGTCTGCCGTGAGCACGTCCGCCAGGAACAACTGCTCGGCGGTCAGTCCCTTTACCCATCCGAACACGGTCAGATACTTCCGCCTGGGGTTCAACTCCACGGGGGCCGGTCCGCCGTCTGCTTTCTGGTCAGCCTCCAGGGCAGCCTGGTAGGGACGCAGCTTCCATTCCTCCCTCCCCAAACGCCAGAGCGGGCGTTCCCCGGGCGGACTGTAAATGGCCAGGGCGCGCTTCGTCAGGATGCGGGTACCCTTCCGAGTGCTCCTGAGCGTTTGAAGGTGGCCGAATTCCTCAAACGGGCTGTTGAACCGCGCACTCAGCTCCGCGTCCGCCTGCATCTGAAAAGGAAATGCCGGAGATGCCTGGATCGGCACGTGCTGGGCGAACCGGCTGACCTTAATCACAAGATCGGCCATCCGGCCCCGACGATCCGGCGAACTGACACGGTGCACCGAGCCTGTCGCTCCCTCCAGTAACTGTCCCTCGTCCGCATACTGGCCATCGTGATACCAGTTCTGGGGAAGCAGATGCTCTCGAAGAGCCCAACCGCATCTGGTGACGAAAAGGATCCCGCCGTCCTGCTCATCAAATCGGGCATAGTCCACACCAAAGGCCCTCGCCCGAAGGTGTTCCGGCAGCGCTTCGAAGCAAGGCTCGTCCAGGTACGAAGCCAGATTGCGGGTAAGCGTGCCCGTGGCGCTCACCCCAGCTCCCTCGAAGTCTCAAGCAGCTCCAGACCAGGGTTTTTTTCCTGCATGTAGTTCAGATACCAGTCGCCGTTGAACAGGGCCGCGGGATTGCCTTCTGCGTCCTCCACGTGCTTGGTGCCCGTTGTCCAGAGGATGTTGTGCCCGTCATCCGGGGGCACCCGGAGCCAGCGCGCAAGCCGGAAGGGAGTGTCTTCCAAAGCGGTTTCCACCCCGTATTCCGTCTCCAGGCGGTAGCGGACCACATCGAACTGCAGTCGTCCCACCACGCCCACGATAGGTTCCCTTCTGGCGGCGTCCCGCTCATAGAAAAGCTGGATAACCCCCTCCTCGCTCAACTGCTGGATGCCCTTCAGGAACTGTTTGTAGCGGTCCACCCGGGTGTTGCGCAGAACGGCAAAATGCTCCGGCGGGAAGTGCGGGAACTCCCGGAACCGCACGGGCTGGCCGGTGCATACGGTGTCGCCGATGGTGAAAACGCCCGGGTTGGTTAGCCCGATGATGTCTCCGGGATAACCCTCCTCAGCCACTTCGCGCTCCTGCCCGAAAAGTCTCTGCGGACGCGTCAGGCGCACCGTTCGGCCCAGGCGGGGATGGAAGACGGTCATGTCCCGCTCGAACTTGCCCGAGACGATCCTCAGGAACGCCAGACGGTCCCGGTGCCTGGGATCCATGTTCGCCTGCACCTTGAAGATGAATCCGCGGAACTCTTCGTCCTCAGGCCTGACCAGACCCGCATCGCACATCCGCGGCGCAGGGGGCGGCGCCATCTCGATGAACGATCGCAGGAACAGCTCGACTCCGAAGTTCGTCAGCGCGCTGCCGAAGTAGACGGGGGTCAGGTCTCCGCGGCTGACGCGGTCCCGGTCGAGGCGTTCGCCCGCGGCTTCCAGAAGCTCGATCTCCTCCCGCAACCGGTCATGCTGACTGCGTCCGATCAGCTCTCCGAGCGCCGGGTCCGATAGATCCGTCACCTTCACCCCGGCTCTGCGCGCCCCGTGTTCGGCCCGCTCGAACAGATGGACTTCCCGGCTTGCCAGGTCATAGATGCCGCGGAAGTCCGGGCCGTCGCCGATGGGCCAGTTCATAGCTGTAGACTGGATGCCCAGCGCGCCTTCCAGTTCCGCCATCAGGTCCAGCGGGTCGCGGCCCGGCCGGTCCAGCTTGTTGATGAACGTGAAGATGGGTATCCCGCGTCTTCGGCAGACGTGGAACAGCTTGCGCGTCTGCTCCTCCACGCCTTTTGCCTTATCAATGAGCATCACTGCGCTGTCGGCAGCCATCAGAGTGCGGAAGGTATCCTCGCTGAAATCCTGGTGGCCGGGGGTGTCCAGAAGATTCAGCACGTAACCCTCGAACTCGAACTGGAGCACGGTGGAGGTGATGGAGATCCCTCGCTGTCGCTCCAGCTCCATCCAGTCGGACGTGGCCTGCCGCTGGCTGCGCCGGGCGCGCACGGAACCAGCCATCTGGATGGCGCCTCCGTAGAGCAGCAGCTTTTCGGTGAGAGTGGTCTTTCCCGCGTCGGGGTGGGAGATTATGGCAAAGGTCCGCCGCCGGCGGATCTGCGATGGGTAGTCCTGCATATCCGTTTGCATTGTCCAACATTCCCTCGCCTGCCGCAAGCGTTCCAAGCGCGCCTTCAAGTCCGGGCGGCGCTTGCCGGCCCGGGTGGGCGATGCCGGCGATGGCGGCCTTTTCGGGGGCTGTGTGGCCGTAGAGAGAGGGCCGGGGCGTCTCGCCCCGGCCCTCAACTTATTCCGGCCCGGAACCGTTAGGTCCTGGGTGACCGGTTCTCTCTCAGTACATTCCGCCCATACCGCCGGGGCCGCCGGCGCCCGCGCCGGCGGGCTCCTTCTTCTCGGGCTTCTCAGCCACGAGCGCCTCGGTGGTCAGCAGCATCCCCGCGATGGACGCTGCATTCTGCAGCGCGCTGCGGGTGACCTTCGCCGGATCCACGATGCCGGCCTCGGCCAGGTTCTCGTACTTGCCCGTCGCCGCGTTCAGGCCGATGCCCGGTGCCTCGCCCTTGATCCGCTCCACGACGACCGAACCCTCCAGCCCCGCGTTATAGGCGATGCAGCGGGTGGGCTCCTCCAGAGCGCGCTTCACGATCTGCGCACCGATGGCCTCGTCATCCTTCAGCTTCAGCTTCTCGATGGCCGAGGCCGCGTGGATCAGCGTGATGCCGCCGCCCGGGACGATGCCCTCTTCCACAGCCGCGCGGGTCGCGGAAAGAGCATCCTCGATGCGGTGCTTCTTCTCTTTGAGTTCGGTCTCGGTGGCCGCGCCCACCTGGATCACCGCCACGCCGCCGGACAGCTTGGCCAGCCGCTCCTGCAGCTTCTCGCGGTCATAGTCGGAGTCGGTCTCCTCGATCTCGCGCTTGATCTGGGCAATGCGGCCCTGAATGGCCTTCAGGTCACCGGCGCCCTCGATGATGGTGGTGTCCTCCTTGGTGACCACCACCTTCTTCGCGCGGCCCAGGTCGGAGAGCTCCACGTTCTCCAACTTGACGCCCAGATCCTCGGTGATGAAGCGGCCGGCGGTCAGTACGGCGATATCGCCCATCATGGCCTTCCGGCGGTCGCCGAAGCCCGGCGCCTTCACCGCCACCACGTTCAGCGTGCCGCGCAGCTTATTCACCACCAGCGTGGCCAGCGCTTCGCCCTCAACGTCCTCGGCGATAATGACGAGCGCCTTGCCCGCCCGCACAACCTTCTCCAGCAGCGGAATCAGGTCCTGAACGTTGGAGATCTTCTTCTCGAACAGCAGGATGTAAGGCTCCTCCAGAACCGCTTCCATCCGTTCGGCGTCGGTCACCATATACGGCGAGATGTAGCCCTTGTCGAACTGCATGCCCTCCACCAGCTCCAGGCTGGTCTGGGTGCCCTTGGACTCCTCCACGGTGATGACGCCGTCCTTGCCCACCTTCTCCATCGCCTCTGCGATGAGTTCACCGATGGTGGGGTCGTTGGCGGAGATGGTTGCCACCTGAGCGATGGCCGAGCGATCCTTCACGGGGGTGGCCACCTTGGAGATGTGGGCCACCGCAGCCTCGACGGCCTTCTCGATGCCGCGCTTGACAGCCTGCGGGTTAGCGCCGGCGGCCACATTCTTCAGTCCCTCGCGGACGATCGCCTGGGCCAGCACGGTAGCGGTGGTGGTTCCGTCGCCCGCCACGTCGTTGGTCTTGGATGCGACCTCACGCACGAGCTGCGCGCCCATGTTCTCGAACGGGTCCTCAACCTCGATCTCCTTGGCGATAGTCACCCCGTCGTTGATGACGGTGGGAGACCCGAACTTCTTCTCAATAACCACGTTGCGGCCGCGCGGGCCAAGGGTGACCTTGACAGCGTCGGCCAGGATGTCCACACCCCGCTCAAGGGCGCGGCGCGCCTCTTCGTTGAACCTAAGATCCTTGGCAGCCAAGGTTACTTACCCCCTTTTCCTTTGGTGACGATCGCGAGGACGTCGTCCTGGCGGAGGATCACATACTCCTCCCCGTCCACCTTGACTTCCGTCCCGCCGTACTTGGAATAGATAATGGTGTCGCCGACCTTCACCTCGATCGGCACCAGCTTGCCGGAGTCGAGCAGTTTGCCCGGCCCCACGGCCACCACCTCACCCTCCTGCGGCTTCTCTTTGGCCGTGTCGGGGAGGATGATGCCGCCCTGGCTGACTTCCTCAGCACTCTTCGTCTTGACGACGATCCGGTCGCTGAGCGGTTTGATCACCGGATTCACCTCCGTTGAGTCAGGTTTGATTAGGGAAACCGTTTGTTCATTAGCACTCACGACATTCGAGTGCTAATCCATCGGGAGTATACCCACCTGGTCGTCCACTTGCAACAGCGCCAAGTCCGCTGATAAAGCCCTTTGTACAGTTATGGAGACTAATATGAGCACCTGTCTAACCCGAATGCGGATTATAAACAATTTGCAAGATATTACGTGATTTTTGGGCTTTCCTTATGTTCCGCCAGCCCGAGGGCTGTGGATCTCCTCCAGGCGGCAGCACCGATGCCTGGATGTCTTTTCAGCTCGTGCGATGCTCGCTAATCGCAGAAAAAACCTTTGACTTCTGGCGGATGGAGTGCTACTATGAATGTGGTCGATCCGGCGTGGGAGAGGTTCCGGTTGCCAACTCCCCCTGGTTCCTATTGTCCGCTCCCCGGGGGCCGGGGGCGATTGTTTCTCTTATGCAGGGAAATCGCCCGGCAGTGGGCGGCCTTGATCTCCGGCGTCGGTTCGTAACTGAGACAGGGAAAGAAGGGAGACGGTCATGAAACTGACTTCTATGCTGGCGGCGGCGCTTCTTCTGACTGCAGGCGCCGCGTTCGCGGCCCCTTATACGGGTCCGTGGACATTTGAATGGGACTTCAACACTTCCCCCCAGGGGTGGACAGTCGCCGGCAACGGCTACTGGACCGATCCGGGATGGGTGCCCTCAGCGGGCCCGACCCTGCCGGATAACGCCCCCTCCGGAGGCGGCAACGGCAACTTCTACCTGCCGGATGGCAGCTATGCCCGGCTGGATGTCCGAAGCCTGAACCTGGGCGCTGGGACGGTCGGCGGCGTTCCGAAGAACCCGTTCGTGTTCCAGGCTGACGTCTACATTCCGAACCTGCGCCCGCTCGGCGGCTTCACTTTTGGCTACCCGGGCAACATGAACCACCAGGCCGGCATCCAGGTGCTCCGCGAGAGCGACCTCAGGGCCTTCTATTTGGAGGGCAACATCAATCGTGGCGGTCTCCTGGCGCGGGACCGGACCTGGGACAACACCGACCGGCGCTCAGACTGGGTGATGGAGGAGACTGTCTCTCCGGATTCGCGGTGGTGGGACAAGTGGATCACCCTGCAGCTGGACTACGGCGTGACCACGCCCGGCAAGTGGAGCGCGTGGGCTTACATTCCGTGGAACAGCTACGTGTCTTCCGCCGGCTGGCAGCAGGTTGGTGGCGGCTCCTGGGACGTGAACCCGTCGGTGTGGTTCGGCTACCTGCAGATGGGCGGCACCGCCTCCTGGACGCAGGCCCAGTTCGACAACGCCAAGCTCTACGTCACCCCTGAGCCCGCCACAATGCTGCTGTCGGGCGTCGGGCTGCTGGGAGTGCTGCGCTTCCGCCGGAAGCGCTGAGCGCCACCACGCGAGCGAAATCTGATCGGGCGGGAGCCTTATGGCTCCCGCTTTTTCGTGTCTGGAATGCCCGGCGCGAAGGGATTTCTTGTTCTGTCGGGCAACCCTTTCCCGGCAGTATCCGGAGAGATGGAGTGAACGCATGCTCGACCCGCTCGTGCGTGACCGCATTCTGAAATCCCTTAACCACGAGGAAGGCGACCGCGTGCCTGTCTGGGACTACCTCGACAATCGCGCCATCGTTGACTACATCGCCCCGGACGAGCCGGACTACCAGCGCGCGATGGCGAAGGTGTATCACACTCTGGGCATAGACCTCTGCCGGGGGTGGGGAGCCTCCTTCCGGGAGACCGACGATCAGGCGGAGGGCGCAGGGGATGCGCGAATCTCCGGGCGCACCTGGTGGAAGGTGGTCCGCCCCATCCGCTCTCTGGAAGATCTGAAAAGCTACCAGCCGCAAACGGTCTCGGATGAGTGGCTGAACGGCGAATGGCTGGACTACAACCGCCGAATGATCGAGCTGCTGGAGCCTTATACGATGTTTGTGCCCGGCGCCGGCTGCGGTTTCCATGCCACCTACGATCTGATGGGACAGGAACTCTTCTCCTATGCCATCTATGACGCCCCGTCCGATGTTGAGCGCGTCCTCGAGGTGCAGGCCCACAATCATCTCGAGATGGCTCGTGCTGTTGCGAAAGCTGGACTGGGTCCCATCTATTTCATCGGCGATGACATCGCCTGCAAGGGGGCGCTGATGTTCTCGCCAGAGTTCCTCCGCCGGACCTTCATCCCCGCGCTCAGGCGATGCTGCGAAGCCGTCAAAAGCGCTGGCATGAAGGTCGTCTTCCACAGCGACGGTTATGTGATGGAGATCTTGGACGATATGCTGGACGCCGGCATAGACGGCCTGAACCCCATCGAACCGCTTGCAGGAATGGATATCGGGCTGCTCAAGAGACGCTACGGGAAGCGCCTGGTGCTGGCGGGCAACGTGGATTGCTCGCAGGTCCTGCCGCTCGGCACAGTGGAGGATGTGGTGGAGGCGACGAAGGAATGCATCCGCCAGGCGTCTTCTGGGGGAGGGCATTTCATCGGTTCATCCAGCGAGATCGTTCCCAGTACTCCCGTGGAAAACATTCTGGCGTTCTACGATGCCTGCCACCGTTATGGAACTTACCCCATCTCCATATGAGGACGCGAGGTTTTGCCTCCTGTCAAAATTGCCAGTATTTTGCTCTGATTCTTGTATGTTATTGACCAGCCTGTTACAGGCGTGTTAGCATTGAATCAGAACCCCGGTTGCAAAGCGGACCCTGCAGGCGATGTCCCTCGTTTGATGGTGGTGCGGTCTTTTGTATGCCCCCACCGGCAGGTCCGCAAAGAGAAGGGGAAAAAGGAGAAGCATGACAATGAGAGTTACCTCCGCTCTGGTGCTGGCGCTCGCGCTCTGCGCGTCGATCGCGTCAGCGCAGTACACAGGTCCCTGGACTTACGAGTGGGACTTCAACACTTCGACCCAGGGATGGACAGTCGCCGGTAACGGCTACTGGACCGATCCGGGATGGGTGCCCTCAGCGGGCCCGACCCTGCCGGATAACGCCCCCTCCGGAGGCGGCAACGGCAACTTCTACCTGCCGGATGGCAGCTATGCCCGGCTGGATGTCCGCAGCCTGAACCTGGGCGCGGGAACCGTCGGCGGCGTTCCGATGAACGCGTTCGTGTTCCAGGCTGACGTCTACATTCCGAACCTGCGCCCGCTCGGCGGCTTCACTTTTGGCTACCCGGGCAACATGAACCACCAGGCCGGCATCCAGGTACTCCGCGAGAGCGACCTCAGGGCCTTCTATTTGGAGGGCAACATCAATCGTGGCGGTCTCCTGGCGCGGGACCGGACCTGGGACAACACCGACCGGCGCTCAGACTGGGTGATGGAGGAGACTGTCTCTCCGGATACGCTCTGGTGGGACAAGTGGATCACCCTGCAGCTGGACTATGGCGTGACCACGCCCGGCAAGTGGAGCGCGTGGGCTTACATTCCGTGGAACAGCCCCGTGTCTTCCGCCGGCTGGCAGCAGGTTGGTGGCGGCTCCTGGGACGTGAACCCGTCGGTGTGGTTCGGCTACCTGCAGATGGGCGGCACCGCCTCCTGGACGCAGGCCCAGTTCGACAACGCCAAACTGCACGTCGTGCCGGAGCCGGCCAGCATGGCCGTTCTGGCCGCCGGACTGGCGGGCTTCGCGGGCGCGCTTCGCCGCAGGAGCTAAGAACGCTCAAGAACCTCTTGTCTGAGTGAGTTATGAGGGAAGGGGCCGCCCCGCCGGGGCGGCCCCTGTTCTTGTTAGTTCTTCTGGATGAAAAACCTGTTGCCGACGCTCTCAGTCTGTCTTCTTCAGCTCCCGCATCAACGCCGCAATGTCATCCGCAAGCTGAGCGTCTTCCAGCACCAGCTTGCCGATCTTCTTGATGGCGTGCAGCACGGTGGAATGGTCCTTGCCGCCGAACGCTTTGCCGATGGACGGCAGGGACGTATCCGTCAGGTGCCGGATGAGATACATCGCCACCTGTCGCGCCAGCACCACACGTGCTTGCCGAGACAGAGACTTGAGATTCTCCACGTCCACGCCGTAGCGCTCGGCCACCGCGCGGAGCACCGCGTCCGGTGTAATGAGGTTCTCCTGAGGGTGCTCAAAGTACCGCGAAAGAATGTCGGACGCCATTGCCGAGCTGACAGGCTGCTGCATGACCGTGGCGTAGGCGTGCAACTTCAAGAGCGCTCCCTCGATGGCCCGGATGTTGGAGCGGATGAGCCTTGCGATATACAGCACCACATCCGGCGGGATCTGCAGGTCCTGCTTCTGCGCCTTGGCCTTGATAATGGCCATGCGGGTCTCCAACTCCGGCGGAGCGATATCCACCACCAGACCGGCCTCGAACCGCGAGGACAGACGCACGTCAAGCTGCAGATCCTTGGGAGGACGGTCGCTGGTCAAAACAATCTGTCGCCCCACTTCCTGCAAAGCGTTGAAGGTGTGGAAGAACTCCTCTTTGGTGCGTTCCTTGCCGGCCAGAAACTGGATGTCGTCCACCAACCAGACGTCCACGCTGCGATACCTGCGCCGGAACTGCGCCGTCCGCCGTTCGCTCACTGCCGCAACATACTCCGACGTGAACGTCTCCGCTGTCGTGTAGATCAATCCGGTCTGCGGGTGGTAGCGCCGGATAAAGTTGCCAATGGCGTGCAGCAGGTGCGTCTTCCCCAGTCCGGAATCGCCGTAAATGAACAGCGGGTTGTAGCTGGCGCCGGGGGATTCCGCCACGGCGCAGCTTGCGGCGTGGGCCATACGGTTGGACTGGCCCACAACGAAAGTGTCGAACGTAAAGCTCTCATTCAGGACGAAGTCGGCGGGTTGTCTGCGGGGTTCCTCCTGAGGAATGGGGGCTCCGAGACCGGCCGCCGTGATGTCCGGGGTCAGTTCCGGGTTTTCCTCCAGCAGCCGGACTGTGACTCGGACCGGCGTGCCCAGGTGGTCGCTCAAAAGCTCTGTTATGAGCGGGAGAAACTTCTGTTCGATCCAGAACTTCGCGAAGGAGGTCTGGACGCCCAGCACAACAGCCGAGTCCTCGAACGAAATCGGGACCACCGTCTTCAGTCCCTTGTCGAAGACGGGCTTGCTGGCGCGGGAGGACAGGGCATTGAGCGTGCGCTCCCAGGCCATACGCAGCGCCACGAGATTCGCGTCTTCGCCAAAATGCAGTTGATCGTTCTGCGGCACCTGGCAGCATCCTCCCTTCTCCGGGGTCTCGCCGTGGGACGGCGGGCTATGTGAATCAAAAGTAGAGCAACCGGAGCCGGCGGGGCCGGGCCATCTGGCGAGCGCCTGAGCGCGGGCTGAGCGTGTCAGGAGCTAAGGTGTTGGCAGGCGGACAAGGCGCAGTCTTTGAGGACCGTATCTGTTCGGACCGACCGCTCACCAGAGCCCCCCTGAGGCCGACCGGCGAAGGCGATTATAACAAGACGCCCCGGACCGCGGCAAGGAGGGCGGCCAACTTTTTCGCCGTCATTTTTCCGGCGGCTGCCGGACCGCCTGCCTTCGTTGAGACGCCGGGAAGCCCATGCTATAATGAGTCGCACGAACTACCCGGAGAGGTTTGAATGAAGAGAACTTTTCAGCCGAAGAACAGGCGCAGGTTCCGTGTTCACGGCTTTCTGAAGCGGATGTCCACAAAGGGGGGTGTCCGCACGCTTAAGCGCAGAAGACTTAAGGGTCGCCGTAGGCTGACCGTTTAGATGTCAGTCCGGATGGCAGCCGCAGGCGGCTGTCAGTGCGCAGCAGTAACGGGGTAAGGAGCTCTCGATGCTCCCCCGCGATCGAAGACTGAGGGCTAGAGCCCGTTTCAAGGCCGTGCAGTCGCGCGGCCGTAAGTTCACAGGGAGATACGTCATCGCTCGCGCGCTGCAGTCCCGGCCGGATTGCCCGGCGCGGATCGGGTTTTCCGTTTCCGAAAAGGTGGGCAGGGCGGTGGTTCGCAACAGGGTCAAGCGGAGGCTGCGCGAGGCTGCCCGACAGTGTCTGCCATCGGTGGTGCCGGGATGGGATGTGGCTATAACCGCCCGTCCGGCGGCTGTGGAGGCGCCTTTTGAACGATTGTGCCAGGATGTTCTCCAGGCGCTGCGCGTCCTGTGCAATGACACTGAGCAGGGCCGGGATCACAGATGCTTGACGGGGTCCTGAGAGCGCCGGCAGCTCTGGTGGTGTGGTTGATCCGGCAGGTATACCAGCGGACAGCAGCCGTTCGGCCCCGCGCGTGTCGGTTCTATCCCAGCTGTTCGGAGTACACGGCTCAGGCCATCGAGAAATATGGGCTGTTGAAGGGCTGCTGGATGGGTGTGCGGCGAGTGGCCCGTTGCCATCCGTTTCATCCGGGCGGCTATGATCCCGTCCGTTAGGCTGATTGACGCGGCGCACAGTGTCGGGGCGTCCGGCGGCCGGCCGGTCGGTTGTAACTTGCCGAAGGTTGGCACAGCCGCAGGGTTTTTCAAGGAGTTCACTATTGTCCAGAGTGCGCACCTGTCTGACCGGTGCGATTGCGATTGCGCTTGTCATCTCACTTTCGGCCGCCCGGTGCGCGGCCCAGGCTGAAGGCTCACTGAAAGAGCAACTCACCCGTGTGGAAGCCGCCATCGAGAAGCTTCCCCGGGTGCCTGTCGACAAGCGGAAGGACGAGATCAAGTCCCTCAACCGGCAGCTCAAAGAGCTGTCAAAAGCCAAGCCTGCCGGCGCCGATGCCAACCATCTCGCGTATCTTGAAGCCAGGCTGCTGGAGAACAGCAGCGTCAACCCGCTGGACAACACCAACTACACGGCCGCCAGCCGCTACAGGAAGCTGATCGCGAGGGGTGGCCCGGGGTCTCTGGATGGGAACCCGCCCGGCGGCCGGTGGCCGGACCCTTACCTGGAGAAGGCCTACCGCAACTATCTGGCGCTTACGGAAAAGATTGACAAGGCCAACCAGTCCAAGACGGTCTACAAGGTCGTTGACTACCTGGTCAAGGTGACCGGCGCGAACGAGAACTACAGCTACTGGCTGGCCATTGTCATTGTTACGGTCGTCATCAAGCTGCTGACCACACCTCTGTCCCACCTTCAGTTCGAGTCCATGCGCAATCTGCAGCGCCTGCAGCCGCGGCTGGAGAAGCTGAAGAGAGAACTGGGTGATGACCCGCGGGAGTTTCAGCGGCAACAGTGGCAGCTGATGAAGGACCACAACGCGAGTCCCCACTGGGGATGTCTGGCTCTGCTGGTGCAGATGCCGTTTCTGTTGTTGATCTACCAGACGATCCGGGCATACGAGTTCCAGTTCGCCAGAGGCGACTTCCTCTGGATCGGCAGCCGGCTTGCTGAGAAGTTCGATTTCATCGCGCCCAGCCTGGCGGACCCGGACTGGCCCCTGCTTCTGCTTTACGGCTTCAGTATGTATCTCTCCACCAGAATGAGCACCCCGGCGGTGGACAAGCAACAGGCCGAACAGCAGAAGCTGATGTCCATAATGATGCCCGCCATGTTCGTCCTGATCTTCAACTACTTCCCGTCCGCGTTCATCCTTTACTGGCTTGTGCTGAACGTCCTGACCACCACGCAGCAGTATTTCATGCTGCAGAAACCCGTGCCTGCTCTGGCGCTGGAGGACGACGAGGAGGACCTGACGCCTGCGCCCGCGGCGGCGGCAACATCGCGAGGGCCCTCTCCCCGCAAGCGGAAGTAAGCAGACGCGGCGGCTGAGGCGTCCGGCCGGCGGAAGCGCAGAGTCGCCGGGCCGCGTATGCCGGGAGACACACTGGAGACGTTTGTACACAGATGCGAAGCGTAGAAGCGACCGGAAAGACCGTCGAGGAGGCCAAGCGAAAGGCGGCAAGCCAGCTTGGCGTCCCTGAAGCGGATCTGGAGTTTGAAGTGCTGGATGTGGGAAGCCGGGGAGTTCTCGGCTTCATCGGTGGTACCCCAGCCAGGGTGCGCGCCACTTACTATGAGACCCGGCGGCACAGGCTTGAGTCTCCGCACGGAGCCGGCCGCATCGCCGGTTTTGTGGAGGATACTGAAGAAGAGGCGCAGCCGCGCCGCAGAGGCAGGCGCCGCGGCGGGACACGCTCCCGTGACGCAGCGCAGCAAACTCGAGCCAAGGAGCAGAAGCAGCGGCCTGGCGGACATCGCAAGGCCGATTCACAGGGTGCTCCACAGGGTAATGGTCAGCGGGCTGCGGCCGAGCAGCCCGAGGCGAAAGAGGCTGCCGCAGGCGGCGAGGCGCAGGCGAAGTCCAGACGGCGACCGCGCGGACGCGGTGGCCGCACCGACAGGCCCGTGACGGCGCCTGCAGTGGAGGCCGGAGAGGCTTCAGCGAAGAGTCAGGAGAAACCCACAGTGCAGACCAAGATGGAAGCCCCGGCCATGGAGGTGCGGGCGCAGCAGGCGCTGGAGGTGGTCCAGCGGATTCTGGACGCGGCGGCGCTCAATTGCTCCGCGAAAATCTCGGAGATCGCCGACGATGGCTTCCAGATAGACATAGAAGGCGAGAATGCGGTCGTGCTGGTCGGCCGCCAGGGTCAGGTGCTGGACGCCCTTCAGTTCCTGGTTGGTGTCACGGTCAACCGGCAGTATGAGGGCAAAGCGCGTGTGACGCTGGAGGCTGCCGGGTTCCGCCAGAAGCATCGCGACACGCTCATACGCACCGCGCTGGAGCTGGCAGAGCAGGTGGCGGAACACAATCAGGAAGCGGAACTGGAGCCTCTCCCTCCGCGAGACCGTCTTATCATCCATAACGCGTTGAAAGATCATCCGAAGGTCTACACCTACAGCGAGGGTGAGGGCGACAAGCGCCACGTCGTCATATCTCCCAAGACGGGTGACGAGCAGGGCTGAAGGCCGGCCTCGTCCCCGCCGTATCTCGGCCGGGGAGGTAACCCGGTGACCGGCGTTTTCGCGGATAGCATTGCGGCGGTGGTCACCGCTCCGGGAGTGGGGGCCATCGCCGTTGTCCGCATCAGTGGGCCACAGGCGCTGCAGATCGCCGAGCGTCTGTCTGGACGCCCCTTGGGGCGGTTCGCCCCGCGCCGGGCAACGCTCGCTCCCGTCCTGTCCGCCGCCGGTGAACAGGTAGACGAGGCGCTGTACACGTATTTCGCGGCTCCTGCCAGCTATACGGGCGAGGATGTTGTAGAGATCTCCTGCCACGGTGGCCTGGCCACCGTCCGGGAGGTGCTACAGGCGGCGCTGAGCGCCGGGGCCAGATCGGCAGGCCCGGGCGAGTTCACCCGGCGGGCCTTCCTGAACGGAAAGCTGGACCTGGCGCAGGCGGAGGCGGTGAACGAGCTCATCCGAGCCAGAACCCGCACGCAGCTGATTGCGGCCCGTCACACTCTCAGCGGAGCGCTTTCCCGGCGTCTGGAGGATATCTGGGAGCATCTGACCGCCATCTCTGCCGCCATCGAGGCTTCCATCGACTTTCCGGAGGACGTGGACGAGCCGGACCGCATTGAGCTGGCTGCCGCTCTGGACAGGCTCTGTCAGTCAGTTGAACAGGTCCTGGAACTGGCCCGCCGTGGAAGGTTGCTTTCTCAGGGAGTGCGGCTGGCCATCGTCGGCCGCCCCAACGTCGGCAAATCCAGCCTTCTGAACCTCTTGGCAGGCCGTCCGCGAGCCATTGTGAGTGATATTCCAGGCACCACGCGCGACTTCCTGGAGGAGACCGTGGAGATCGGAGGATTGCCCGTGCTGGCCATAGACACCGCCGGTATCCGGGAGACGGGAGATCCTGTGGAACAGGAGGGGACGCGAAGGGCTCTCGAGGCGTTGGAGCACGCTGACATCGGACTAGTGGTGCTGGATGCCACGCAGGGAGTTGCACAGGGCGATCTGGAGGTGCTTCAGGCGGCCGGGGAGCGGGCCGTCGCGGTGTGGAACAAGATGGACTTGGTTTCTGTTGTTCCGGATGCTGGAGAACTGACCGCCAATGCCGTCGCCATTTCCGCTCTGACGGGTCAAGGACTGGAAGATCTGCAGCACGCCATCCTCTCTCGCGTTGGAGCGGGAGCAGGTTATTTTGAGGAGGCGCTTTCCGTCAGCGCGCATCAGGTCAGTCAGTTGGAGCAGGCAGGGCAGGCCTTGACGGGCGCTGTCGCGTCCGTGCTCTCCCCTCACGCTTTGGACCTGGCTGCCGTCCAGATCCAGACGGCGCGCTCCAGGATCGGGGAGCTTCTGGGTAAGGATGTCACCGAGAGTCTGCTGGATGCCATCTTCGGAGCGTTCTGCATCGGCAAGTAAACGGGTGCTCGAAGGCGGACGGAGGGTCGTTCCTTGAGGCGGGTAATCCACTGGTTCCGACGGGATTTGCGCCTGGCCGATAATGCGGCGTTGCACGCAGCGCGCCGCGCGGGCGGTCAGGTCGTCCCCGTGTTCTGCCTGGATGACCATATCCTTTCCCGTCCTGATGTCGGCGCTCCCCGTGTCTGGTTCTTGCTGGAGAGCTTGCGGGAGATCGAAAGCAAGATCGCGGCTCGCAACGGCCGGCTGGTGGTGCTGCGCGGGAAACCGGAGGAAGAGATCCCCCGCTTCGCCCGGGAGGCCAAGGCCGGGGCCGTGTTTTTCAACCGGGACTACGAGCCCTACGCCCGCCGCCGCGATGAGATCGTCTCCGCGCGGTTGGAGGAGTCGGGAATCCAGGCCCGCTGCTTCAGCGATCTGCTGCTGGCGGAGCCGGAAAGCGTGCTGACCGCGGACGGACGTCCGTACTCCGTCTTTACACCGTTCTTTCGCGCCTGGGTGTCCCTTCCCAGACAGGAGCCGCTGCCGGAAGTGCAGGATTTCGGGGGACCGTTCCCCGGGGCGGGGGGCGGCGTGCCCGATGCCTCTCACATTGGCTTCTCCCTTCCGCTGGACTTCGACCTCTCTTTCTGGAAGCCCGGCGAGGACGCCGCGCGGAGCAGGCTGGATGCCTTCGTGGCAACGTGTGCGGCAGCCTACGACCGGCAACGCGACCTGCCGGCTGTGGATGGCACCTCACGGCTGTCCCCGTATCTGAAGTTTGGCAATATCTCCATCCGGCAGGTTTATCACAAGACCGCCGCTTTCGCGAAATTCGTCTCGGAGCTTGCCTGGCGGGAGTTTTACTTCCACGTGCTTTGGCACTGGCCAGAGGTCGAACACTCGGCCTGGCAGCCACAGAAACGTGATTTGCCGTGGGATGATGACCCAGAGCGTCTGGAGGCGTGGAAGAAGGGAATGACGGGGTATCCGATCGTGGATGCCGGGATGCGTCAACTCCTTTCGGAAGGCTGGATGCACAACCGAGTCCGGATGATCGTGGCAAGTTTCCTCACGAAAGATCTGCACATCAACTGGCAGGAGGGGGAGCGGCATTTCATGCTGCGTCTCGTGGACGGGGATCTGGCGCCGAACAACGGGGGATGGCAGTGGGCGGCGGGCACGGGGGTGGATCCGCGTCCCATCCGCATCTTCAACCCGTGGCTGCAGAGCCGCCGCTACGATCCGGAAGGCGCCTACATCCGCCGTTGGGTACCCGAACTGTCTGCCGTTCCGCCGGAAAACATCCACGAGCCCCATCTGATGACGGCGGATGAGCAGCGCCGCTTTGGCTGCATCATCGGCCGGGATTACCCGGCTCCCATTGTGGACCACCACACGGAGCGTCAGGTGGCAATGGAGCGCTACCGGGCCGTCCGCCAGGCCGGTCAACCTTCTCTTTTCTGAAGAAGCAAAAAAAGCGCGGGCCGTTTCCAGCCCGCGCCAGGGAGTTCAACATCTTGTGAGCGGACGATTACGCCCGGCGGCGCAGCGCCAGTCCGGCCATTCCGGCCAGGCCGCTCGCCAGAGCCAGAATGCTCGCGGGTTCAGGAACCACCACCAGGTTGTCAAATCCTCCCGCGGAGATCACGTAATCTGCCGACTGAGCGCGGCCCCACTTCAGGAAGATGGTGGCGGTGCTGCTATTGGCGGTGAAAGTGCCGGCGAAGGTCTCACGGAACTGGAAGAAGCCTTGGTTGGCGGGCCGCTCCTTCTTGGCGATGACTGTTCCGGGAGCATCCGGGTCGGAAGTCGTGCCGTCGGCCACCTTGACTTCCCACCAGGCCGTGTCGTTGGACTGCTGGACGCCGCCCATGAACCCGCCTGTCACCAGATAGGTCGCGCCAGGAGTCACGCTGAATGACTGGTAAGCGCCTACGTGGAAGTTGGCATGCCCCATGATGTCCGTGGCCAGGAAGTAATTGCCGCTAAACGGGATCCCTGTGCCGGTGAACGTGCTGTAGCCGGTCTTGCGGTCCAGCAATGGTGGCTGGGTGCCCCAGCCGGGCCACCAGAAAGTCGTGATCGTCCATCCCGGAACCCAGCCCGGAATGCCGAAGTTGTCGTCCTCGAAGTCGCCATTGACCAGCAGGTTGGCCGAGGCGCTCGTGGCCACCAGCAGAGCGGCAGCCAGAGACAGTGTCACCCAGAATGCTGTTCGTTTCATCTCGAACCCTATTCTCCTTCAGGTCTTGACCGGGCGCAGAGAAGCGCCCTTTCTCGCAAGCGAGCCTCTTGGTGGGCTCCCCTTGTGCCCAGTGGTTCTAGAATAAAACCTTCAGCTTTACCGGTCAAGTCACCAAACCAAACTTCAGATATTTGAAGGCCAAAAACTAGCAATTGTACCGGGTATTTTGGCCCTCGCACTTCTGGAGCTCTGAAGCCCCCGGCGAGGATTCCCCGCCGGGGGCTCGGAATCTGTCGGCTTGCCGGAACGAGCGCTTTAGTCCAGATACTCCCAGCCTGTCGTCCACAGATACCGGACGTTGAGGCTGCCGGACTTGCGCGCTCCCATCACGCCCGTCACTTTGACATAGCGTCCCGCGTCCGGAACCGGTCCGGGGAACCCGAAAAAGGAAGGTGGCCGGCAGCTTATGCCCCGGTTTCCGGAGCCATCGCTCAGCCCAGAGCCGTCATCCACGTAGAACCCGCCTTCCTGGAAGCTTCCAGGCAAGCTCTGAGTCACCTTTCCGAAGAGCGTCACCAGCAGGCCGATGTTGTTCAGCCCCTGCGCTGGCGCGCCGGTCCCGGCGTCGTTCACCACGCCAGCCTGCAGACCCAGTTTGCCGCCGCCGGACGCTGCTCCGGTCATCGTGAGTGGGGCGGGGGTTTCCAGGCCGCTTGAGTTTACCGAGACTTGCGAAGCCTGGATCACGATCTCCGCGCCATCCACCGCCACTTTGCCAGAGATGCTCACGTCATCCCCCGGCGCCACCTCCGACTGCCAAAGAACGCGGATGCCGGATGCGCGGTCCGGAGATTCCACCGCGAACGAGAAAGGTGCCACCTGATCATCGTGGAACTGTGCGGTCACGATGGCGGACGCAATCTCCACTGGCGCGGAGGCCGTCGATTGTTTCACACCGGCGATGGTGGTCACGGGTGGCAGCATCGTGGAGACCCAGACATTGTCCATGAACACGCTTCCAGGAGCCGCGGTCGGGCCGTTCGGGGCCTCGTCCACAATGCCGACCGCCAGAGCCGTCGGCCTCACGAAGTAGCTGGCGATGTCCAGGTCCGAAAGTCGGGCGAAGCGGTTTTCCTGCTCGGTGAAGCTTGCCTGGCGGGTCACCAGAGTTACGCTCTCCGGTTCGATGAGACCGAAATCAATGCCCACGTGCCGCCAGTGTGTCTTATCCTCCGGAGCCGCGAAGTTGCCTGCTCCCACCGGCAGATACGTGTCCGACCATTGCTCCCACTCAGGATGCTCCGCGATCCCCACGATCCGGAATGCGAACTTCGTCTGCTTCGGGTCGGCGTAGTTGTAGTTGTGCGGGGCGAAGTCTATCCATGCCTCGCCGCCTCCCGTCTTCTCGAAATACAGCCGGATGCCGAACCCCAGATTGGTTTGCCAGTTCTTGCTCCACCAGTACTGCACGTCCACGCGCACCTTGCGGGGCTCGCTCAGATCAGGGATGGGGTGCTTGAGCAGGATCTGCAGGCGGTTCACACCGTCGCCCACGTCCTGGCCGTTGCCGTTGACGTCGAACCAGACGCTCTGCATATGATACGGCTGGGGCCCGTCCACGTAAATCCCGCTCCTGAAGGGGGTATCCGCGTAGGGCCAGGAGCCGTCCAGATACCCTGCGTTGTAGGCGCTTCCACTGTTGGTGTAGTCGTCGTTCTCACGCATGGGGTTGTCAGAGGCATACTGCGGCGGCTTCGGAGTGAAGGCGCTCTGGCCGTTCTTGCCCGATATTACCCACGCCAGAGGGTTCGGACCAATGCTGGTCCAGTCCCGCCCGTAGTCCCGCACCAGATAAGGCTGCGATCCGGCTCTGGAGTAGTCTCCTGCTGGAGGACCGTAGCCCCAGCCCTCGTAGAAGACTTTATTCCCTGCCCCGTATTCCAGGCTGGGATCCCAGCAGTTGTTCTGCGCGGGCTGCGCGAGACAAGCTCCCGCCACGGCCAAAAGCGTGGCCGCGAGCCAAGCCATTCTGATCATTTAACTCCTCCTTCACTCTCTGCGCTGCGGAAGCCGAGGCTAGCCTGGTGTTCCGCTCGAGGTTCCTGTCTGCCACCCTCGCCACACGTCTCCCCGAATCAATGGTAGGACCATTGACTCTCTTTGTAAAGACGGCGAACGGATGGCCGGTAGCCTCCCAGGGATAATCCCGCGGATCCGTCCGCCACTGGAGGAAAAGACCAATGTAGTTACCTAACTTCCCGCCCGGGCACCGCCGCCTTGCCGACTTCCACTGCTTCCGGTAGGTCCTGTCCGTGAAGGAGTCCTGAAATGAGACCTTCGCACCCGATGCCTTACCGCATACTGTGGACCTGGGATAGCTGGGTCTGCGATCCCTTCAGCGCCGACAGCTATGTTGCGGAGTATCGCGAGCTGATAGACTTCGCCACTCGCATCGGCTACAACGGGCTCATCATATGGGGGTTCGTGGACGGCCGGCACGGAGGAATCCAGGCGGCGCGACAGGTCGCCGAGTATGGCCTGCAGCAGGGTGTCCGCATTTTGCCCGGTGTCGGAGCCGGCGGGTATCATGGATACAGCATCAGTCCGGGTTTGCCCTACCATCTTGAGGATCTGCTGCGGGAAAAGCCCCATCTCAGGGCCGAGATCCGTGGAAGTCACAGGGTAATAGACCACGCCGGATGCCTGTATCAACCGGAGTTCCAGGATTGGTTGCGCGAAGGGGCGGAGTGGCTGGCGGCTACGTTTCCCATCGGTGGCGTCAACATCGAGACCAACGAGATGGACTGGATCTGCGACTGCCCTCTGGCTTCGGATGCCACCCGCCAGGAGCCTAACCGTCTGAAATACGCCAACTCCTATTCCGATCTGGCCATCGCCGTTCCCATCATCTTCCAGGAAACCCGCCGGAAGCACGCGGACGCCTGGGTCACCTACGCCACCTACGAGCCCGCCTGGTTCCGGCGGATGGAAGACGCCTGGCTGTTGGAAAGGATCCCCCGGGAGGCGATAGCCCAGTGGAATATGGAGCTGGACTGCGAGCCGTCCGTGCCGCCGCCCGTTCCGGAGAACGTCTCGCTCATCCATTCTGGAGGCTGGTCCTATCATCTGGACGCTTTCCCTCCCACTTGGACATTCACCCAGTATCGCTGTTTCTGGCCGCTTTTGAGGCAGGCTCGTCAGTTCGGGGCCAACCAGCGCGCAATGGACGTGCAGGGACTGGTCCTGGGGTGTGTCGGCTCGGCGGCGATGCCAGATAACGAGGTCAACTATATCGCTTATCTGGAGTTCAGCCGGGAACCCGGCTTGGACTTCGAGGTCTTTGCCGCGGAGCATCTGGCTCCTCTTTACGGCGAGCCTGCCGCGCCGCTGGTGCTACGGCTGATGCTCGCTCAGGAGGAGCTTCATCCGAAGTTGGCTCCTGTATGGTCCGGATGGGCCTGGTTCCTGCGTGAAGGGTCTCCGTCGCGGAGGCTCCTGACGGCTGAAGAGAGTGTGCTGAATGAGTGGGAGAACCAGCTAGCCCTTGCCCGGCGCGCGCGGGAAGCCGCCTCGGCGGAGGGAGCAAAGCGTCTGGACATCATTATGCACGTGCTGGAAGAATATCTTCGGATCGGACGCTTCTCCCGGACCGGTGCGGCCGCCGCAATGATACGGGATCAGCAGCGCCTGAGGGACAATCCTGACGAAGCCGCTGCCGCGGCAATGCAGCTGATGGCTGACCTGGAATTACCGAAGGACATCTACGGCCCCCGGCGAGGGATCAGCCGGGATGCCGGCTAGCTGCTGCGCTCCAGCAGATACGGACCGATCTCTTCCAGCACGCTCTTGGCCGGAGTCGCCGGCAGATTGGCAAGATGCTTCGAGGCGATCTCTACCTGCTCTTCGGCCAGAGCCAGGCACTGTTCCGCCACATCCAGCTCGAGCGCCTTCTGGGTAAGGTAGTGCACATCGTCCGGGGTCAGCCGTCTCTGGAACGCTTTCTCCAGCAGGCTTTCGCGGACTTCGGGGGAGATCTCACGCAGAGTCAGAATGTAGGGAAGGGTGACCTTGCCGTCCAGCAGGTCCGCTCCCACGGGCTTGCCCACCGACGCCCGGTCTCCGACAAGGTCCAGAAGGTCGTCTGTCATCTGAAAGACCAGCCCGATCCGCTCGCCGTAGCGCGCAAGGGACTCGATGATGTCATCTGGGGCGTTCACGCAGATGCCGCCCACCTCGGTGCAGGCGGAGATCAGCCGGGCAGTCTTCAGGTCAATCATGTGCCAGTACTGGGATTCCAGCTCACCCAGCGAGCCGCGCATCACCAGCTCCAGCACCTCACCCTCGGCCAGCGCCACGGTCACTGTGGCCATCCGCTTGATGATCCGGTCGTCGCCGTCCCGCGCCATCACACCGAACGAGCGTGCGAACAGGTAATCGCCCACCAGCACGGAAACTTTATTGCCGGACAGGGCGTTCGCGCTTGCCGTGCCGCGGCGCGAGTCTGCGCCGTCCACTACGTCATCGTGCATCAGGGTGGCCAGGTGAAGCAGCTCCACACCTGCCGCAAGCTGGATGGGGCGGGTGACATCGGCATCAGGGTCCGCGGCGAGCGCGCCCAGCACAACCAGCGCCGGACGAAACCTCTTGCCGCCCGCCGAGACGCAGTGCTGACACAACCCTGTGATGGAGCGGATGCGCGACTCCACCTCCGACTGGAGCAGAGCCTCCACCTCCGCCAGCGAGCCCTCCAGAAACTCCAGCCAGGGGGGAGTGACCCCGGTCCGGCGTCTCACACGCTTCAAGGCTTCGTCCCGGCGTAGATGCACACCGCGCCCCCCGCAAGGTTGCGAATGGCGATATCCGTGAAACCCGCTTGCCGCATAAGACGGGTGACTCCTTTTCTTGAATGAAACGCAGCCAGCGATGCCGGCAGCCACCTGTAGGCCTGCCGCTCGCCTCTCAGAAGTGCCGCCAGGCGCGGCAGCGCCTTCTCGAAGTACCAGAAAAACAATGGTCGGTAAGGCCACCACTCAGGCCCCGCGATCTCGAGTGCTACCAGCTTTCCCCCCGGTGTCAGCACCCTCCGGCTCTCGCGGAAGAATGCCTCCAGATCCGAGAAATTGCGCAGCGCGAACCCGGTGGTCACCACCTGAAAGCATTCTGACCGAAACGGCATCCTCTCGGCATCTCCGAGTACCAGAAGCGCTTGAACGCCGGATCGCGCTAACCTGTCACTGGCCCGTTCCAGCATCCTCCGGCTGAAGTCCAACCCCACCACCGTGCCCCCAGGTCCCACCAGCCTGCGCAGGCCGGGCAGAAAGTCGCCTGTTCCACACGCCACGTCCAGCGCCGCGTCTCCCTCTCTCAGACCGGTCATCCTCAACGCAGCCTGCCGCCAGCGCCGATGCAGCCCGAAGCTGGTCACGGTATTCAGAAAGTCGTAACGGGGAGCTATGGTGTCGAATACGGAACGGACGAAGCGAGCCTTCTCGCCGGGAGCAAAGAACTCGGACGTCCGCGGATGGGCGTCCTCCGGAATGCCGGCCTTCTCCGGTGACTCTGCAGGCTTCACGGTCTTTTCTCCCCGGCGTCAGCGGGGAACAAAGGACATCCCGACTCCGGCCGCCGCCAATTGGGCCAGAGGCTGGAGGGCAACGAGCAGCGCCACGCTGGCCAGGGCGCACACCCACGCCACGGATGCGGAAGCGACAGGGGCCGGGAGCGGAGCGGGATCCCGCGGTTGTTCGAAGAACATTGCGCGAGCGACATTAAAGTAATAGTACACCGAGACCACGCTGTTCGCCACGCCTATGGCCGCAAGCCACCACAGCAGCTGGATGTTGGTCTTGATGGCCGCCGCGAAAACCCAAAATTTCCCCGCAAATCCCAAGGTGGGGGGCAAACCTGCCAGCGACAGGAAGAAAATGACCATGGTGATCGCCAGACCCGGCGACCGGTGCATCAGGCCGCGATAGGCCGGAATGTCGGCGGAACCCGTCAAACGCTCCACCGCGTTGACCGCCGCGAAGGCTCCCACGTTCGCCAGAAGATAGCCTGCCAGATACACCAGCACGCCCTGGAGAGCGAAAAGGTGTGGGTCACGCAGAGTCACTCCGAGTGCGGCAAAACCGATCAGCATATACCCCGCGTGCGATATGCTGGAATAGGCCAGCATCCGCTTGACATTCCTTTGCGGGATGGCGGCCAGGTTTCCGAGAGTCATTGAGCCGGCGGCCAGGATTCCCACCAGCGGCACCCAGTCCATCGCCGCCGCAAAGCAGGTCCACAGCAGCCTGAGCATCACCGCCAGCCCGGCCGCCTTGCTTGCCACAGAGAGGAAAGCCGTGACCGGAGTGGGCGCTCCCTGGTAGACGTCCGGTGCCCACAGGTGGAACGGCACCGCCGCCACCTTGAAGGCCACCGCCGTCAGAGTCAGCAGAGTGGCCACCCACAGCGCGGGAGAGGTGAACTGCCCAAGCATCAATGTGGCGCCGATCTCGCGCAGTGCGAGGGTGCCGGTCATTCCAAACAGCACGCTCATCCCGTAGAGTGTCGCCGCCGAACAAGCCGCTCCAAACAGGAAGTACTTGATCGCCGCCTCCACGGAGCGCGCGTCGCTTCGCCGGAAGCCCGCCAGCACGTAGGAGGCGATGCTCAGAAACTCCAAACAGAGATACACGCTCAGCAGATCTCCTGCCAGAGCGCAAAGCGTCACTGCGGCGCAGGCGCAAAGAAGCAGGAAGTGCAATTCGCCCGAGTTGCGGCGGTCGTCCGGGAAGTGATCCGCAACCATCGGAATGACGGCCAGTGTGGCCAGGCAGGCCACCATCCCGAACACCACTCCCGCCGGGTCCACCGTCAGCGCGTCCGACAGTTGAGTCACTGGCAGCGGCCCAAACTGCGGCAGAATGAAAAACAGGATCTGAACCTGGGCAACAATCGCCAGAAGCAGCCCGCTTGCGCTTACCAGTCCCGGGTTCAGCCCGTGCAGCAGGGTGGCCAGAGGCCGACCCAGGCGTTCGGGGCGGTAAGCGAACCATCCGTCCGGGCCGCTCCACAGACCCACCGCCAGAGCCGCGAGAGCAAACAGCAGTAGCAGGATCTGCGGCAGAAGCAACGCCAGCGAGAAGTCCTGCATCGTCTCAACCCGCCCCAAAAAGCGCCGCCAGTTGTCTGGCGAAGCCGTTCAGAATGTCCAGAATGGGCTTCGGATACACTCCGAACAGCACCATCAGGATCATAAGCGGAACAACGCTGATGACCTCCCTTGCGTCCATGTCCGGCAGCTTCGCCCATCTCTCGTTCGTCGGTCCCAGAAGTACCCTCTGGATGGTCCACAGTAGATAAGCCGCCGTCACCACCAGACCGATTGTCGCCAGACACGTGATAAGCAGATAGGCCGGGAACGCCCCCCTGAAGACAAAGAACTCCGCCACGAAACCGCTCATGCCGGGTAGACCAAGCGAGGCGAAGCACGAGGCCCACAGCGCTACGGAGTACCGCGGCATCACCGCGCCCAGCCCTCCGAATTCGCGCAAGTCACGCGTGTGGGCCCTCTCGTAGATCACACCCACCAGAAGGAACAAAGCCCCCGTGATGACACCGTGGCTGAACATCTGGAGCATTGCGCCGTTCAGCGCGGTCGCGCGATCGGTCAACCCGGCGCCTGTCAGGGAGCTTGCCGCCGCAATGCCCAGCATCACGTAGCCCATATGGTTCACGGAGGAGTAGGCGATCAGCTTCTTGAAGTCCATCTGCGCCATCGCCACGAACGCCCCGTAAACGATGCTGATCAGCGCCAGTATGCCGATCCATATCGCATACTGTGCGGAGGCTTCCGGCAGGGTGGGAAGCAGGATGCGCAGGAACCCGTAGCATCCCATCTTCAGCAATACGCCTGCCAGGATCACCGATCCGGCCGTGGGGGCCTCGACGTGCGCGTCCGGAAGCCAGGTATGGAACGGCCAAACCGGCACCTTGATGGCAAAACCCAGGAACAGCGCCCAGAACACCAGAGACTGCACCACGCCGCGTCCCGCAAAAGGTTGCTGCTCGGCGATTCGCAGCATATCGAACGTTTCCGCCCCAGTGGCGAAGTATAGTGCCAGTATGGCGAGCAGCATACACACGCTGCCCACGAGCGTATACAGGAAGAATTTGATTGCGGCGTACTCCCGCCTCGGGCCGCCCCAGATGCCGATGAGGAAGTACATCGGCACCAGACTTATCTCCCAGAACACGTAGAACAGGAAGTAGTCCAGCGACGCAAACACCCCGAACATCCCGGTCTGCAGCAGCAGGAAGAGTGCGAAGTATTCCTTCACACGCACCGTGATGTTCAGTGAGTAGATCAGCGACAGGGTGGTCAGGAGCGCGGTCAGGAAGAACATCGGGACGCTCAGCCCGTCCGCGCCTACGTGGTAGTCCACACCGATGGCGCTGATCCACGGGAGCTTCATCACGTAGCGCATCCCGGAGTGTCCGCTGTAGTCCAGCCAAAGCCACGCGGAAAGGATGAGCGGAGGCAGGCTTCCGGCGATGGAGAACCACTTGATGAAGCGCTCGTGCCGGGCGGGGATGCAGAGCACGCCCGCCAAAACGGCCAGCGGCCAGAAAGTGATCACCGTCAGAATCCAGCGCTCCATCACTCGGCCGTATCCTTCCACAGCGTCATCTGCTCGATCCCTCCCTCACCGGTAGACCAGTAGCCATACCAGCGCCACCAGCCCCGCGAACGCCAGCAGGACGTTGGTCTGGGCAAGCCCGGTCTGCAACCGGGTCAGCAGCCAGCCTGCCGCGCGCACGAAGTATCCCACCAGGTTCACCAGGCCGTCCACCACCCATCGGTCCAGCCAGCCCTGAATCCGCGATAGCACCAGTCCCAGCCAACCCACCGTGTTGACCAGACCATCCACCACCCACCGGTCGAATGCGAAAGCCGCACGGCAGACGGCAAATAGCGGCCTTACCAGCAGTGCGTACAGGATCTCGTCCACATACCACTTGTTGGAGAACAGCACATAGAGCGGGTGGAATGCGCGTTTCAGAGCGGCCGCGCTTACCCATTCCCATCGGTATACAGCGAGCGCCCCCACAAAGCCCAGCACGGCCGCGACCGTCCCAACCGTCGCGATGCTCAAACTGAACGGCGGCGCCTCGGAGTTTCCGAAGGACACATAGTGGTGGAAAAGCGGTTTCCACGGTGTGTTGACCAGCCCCGCCGTCACGGAAAGAAAGGCAAGGATCCACAGGGGAACGGTCATAACCGGCGGGCTTTCGTGAGCGTGAAGATCTTGCCGCCGCGGCTCGCCCAGGAACGTCTTGATGACCAGACGCCCCATGTAGAATGCCGTCAGCAAAGCGCCGGCTAGCCCCGCATAGAATACCCACCGCATGTGCAGCCAGGCGTCCAGCAGGATCTCGTCCTTGCTCCAGAATCCCGCGAACGGAAAGATGCCCGCCAGCGCGGCCGTGGCCAGCACGAACGTCCAGTAAGTGTGAGGCATCCTGCGCGCCAACCCCCCCATCTCCCGGATGTCCTGCGTGCCTGTTCCGTGGATCACCGATCCTGATCCCAGGAACAACCCGGCCTTGAAGAACGCGTGTGTGAAAAGGTGGAACATGCCGGCGGTGTAGCCGCCCACCCCGAGCCCCATCATCATGTAGCCAAGCTGGCTCACTGTGGAGTAGGCCAGCACGCGTTTGATGTCGTTCATCACCAGGCCGATTGTGGCAGCAATCAGCGCCGTTACCACACCGACCCCCGCCACAAATGCCAGCGCCACGCTGCCGTGGTCCGTGTAGTGAAAAACAGGATACATCCTGGCTACCAAATATACTCCCGCAGCCACCATGGTGGCCGCGTGGATAAGGGCCGAGACCGGGGTGGGGCCCTCCATGGCATCCGGCAACCAGACATGCAGAGGGAACTGGGCGCTTTTCCCCATTGCGCCGAAGAAGATCAGAATGGCGGCCACGGCCGCAAGGGGCCATACCACCTTACCGATCAGCGGCAGCGTGAATGACACCGCGGTGGTGGCCAGATGGGTGTCCACTGCGGCGAAAATGTCCCGGAGCGCCACGCTGCCCACCGCTTTGAAGAGCGTCAGCAGGCCCAGGAACAAGCCGATATCCCCCAGCCGGGTCACGATGAACGCCTTTTTGGCGGCCCTCATCGCTTCGGGCTTCTGGAACCAGAAACCGATGAGCAGGTAGCTGGAGAGTCCCACCAGCTCCCACGAAATGTAGAGAAGAAGCAGGTTGTCCGCCAGCACCAGCATCAGCATGCTGGCGCTGAAAAGCTGCAGGAAGCTGAAAAACCGGGGATAGCGCGGGTCGCCGTGCATGTAGCCCACGCTGTAGATGTGCACCAGCAGGCTCACAGTGGTCACCACGATCAGCATCGCCAGTCCCAGCCCGTCCAGAGCCAGTCCCATCCGCAGGATGGTATCGCCTGTAGGAGCCCACGCGATGCTGCGTTCCCAGTGCGGCGCGTGCGCCCCGTGCGCCAGGGTCTCCCACAGGATGCCGGCGGAGATCAGCCAGCCTGCAGCCAGTGTCGCGATAGCTAGGTACGCTCCCTGCCCGGGCAATCGCCGCCCGAAGCTTGCGATAAGCGCGCTGCCCGCCAGAGGGAGAGCCGGTATGAGAGGCGTCAGAGCCAGCATCGCCTGCACCTCACCATCGCAGCAGGTCCACCTCGTCCACCACGATCCGCTCCCGGTTGCGGTAGAGCGCGATGACGATGGCCAGCCCGACGGCCGCCTCCGCGGCTGCAATGGCCATCACAAAGATGGCGAACACCTGTCCGGTAAGCAGCTGTGCGGTGACCGCCCGGGAAAATGCCACCAGATTGATGTTGGCGGCGTTCAACATCAGTTCGATGCACATCAGAATGGCGATGGCGTTCCTCCGCGAGAGCAGCCCGAACAGGCCGATGCTGAACAGCAGGGCGGACAGTGTCACCGGCCACCAGGTCGGGATCATGCTTTCTCCTCCCGCGCCAGAAAGATGGCCCCGATGAGCGCCGCTAGGAGGATGATGGAGGTCAGCTCGAAGGCGAACAGGTATCGCTGTATAAAGGCAATGCCGATGACCCCGGCTGTGTCTTTGGCGTGATCGCTCGCGGGAGGTTTCCAGGGATAACCACTGAACCACCGCAGCAGAATGGCGCATATGGCCACCGCCACCGGCAGCGCAAACACCCAGGCGCTTCGCAGCCTTCTCGATTTCTGGCCGACGACATCTTCCGTCAGGAACACGGCGAACAGCATCAACACCGCCACCGCCCCCACGTAGACGATCATCTGGCTCATTGCGACAAACTCGGCGTGCAGGGTTACGTAGATGCAAGCCACGCCCGTAAAGGTGGCGGCAAGCCAGAGCGCGGCGTGGAACAGGTTCCGCGAGAACACCACCAGCATCGCGGCCGCCAGCGTCAGGGCTCCGAAGGCAAGGAACGCAGCCTGCTCCCAGGTTACGTTCATGCTTCCGGCTCCTTTCCCCCCTTCGCCGGAGCCGGAGTGTCCTGAGTTTCACCCTGACCCTCTGCGCCCTCCTGCGGCTCGGCAGGCTTCGCCGGGAACTGCCCGCCGATCTCGTGCAGCTTTTCCAGTCCCAGCACCAGGTCTTCCCGGCTGCTGTGCGCCAGCTCGAATTCGTCACTCAGCACCAGAGCGCCGGTGGGGCAGACCTCCACGCACAGCCCGCAGAAGATGCACCCGGCCACATCCAGCGTCATATCCGCCAGACGCCTCTTTTTATCCTCGCCCACCTCCGGCACCACCGTGATGACCTGGTCCGGGCAAACGCGCGCGCACGCGGAGCAGGCGATGCACCGGTCCCGGCCGGTGGCCGGGTCTAGCGGCAACGCCGGGACGCCGCGGAAGCGCTCAGACAGCTTGGGGCGTTCCTCCGGGTATTGCAGCGTCACCTTCTTCCGGAAGAGATAACCCAGGGTGACGCGCAGGCCCTTCAGAATGGACTTCGCGCCGTCGGCTATCTGGCCCAGGACGCTCACGCCAGCACCACCCACAGCCCGGCGATCGTCAGGCTCACGAACGCAGCCGGGATCAGTCCTTTCCATGCGAAGCTCATCAGCTGGTCCACCCGGACGCGGGGCAGCGTACTGCGGATCCACATCAGCACAAACACGAGCAGCAGGCTCTTGCCGAAGAACCAGAAGAACGTCGCGGCGCTCCGAAGCCATTCAGGGAAGGCCAGTCCCGCCGCCGCAAAAAGCCTGTCCAGCCAGAACGCCTCAGCCCCGGGAAAGAGAGGCTGCCACCCGCCGAAGAACAGCGTTGTGGCGATGGCCGCCAGCGTGAAAGCCGCCGTGAACTCCTCCAGGAAGAACAGGGCGAACTTCATCCCGGAGTACTCCGTGTTGAAGCCCGCCACCAGCTCGCTTTCGGCCTCCATAATGTCGAACGGCACGATGTTCGACTCAGCGATCCCTGCGATGAAGTAAACCAGAAACGCAAGCCAGGTCACCGGATTGAGGATGAACCAGCCGCAGAGCAGTCCGCCCAGGACCGGCTCGCCCTGGACCTTCACGATCTGCTGCAGGCTGAGCGATCCCGCCAGCATCACGGGTACCATCAGGGCGAGCACAAGAGGAACCTCATAGCTGACCAACTGTGCGGCCGCGCGGAAGGCGCCCAGCAGCGACCACTTGCTGTTGGATGCCCACCCGGCCATCATAATGCCGATGATGGGGATCCCCGTCACCGCGCACACGTAGACAATGCCGACGTTCAGGTCCGTGGGGATCAGTCCCTTGCCGAAGGGCATCACGGCATACACCAGGAATGCCGGAACGAAGACGATGATCGGGGCCAGGATGAACGGCCATCGGTCAGCGGCTGCGGGGACGATGTCTTCCTTGGCCAGCAGTTTCAGGGCGTCGGCGGGAGTCTGCAGCAGACCCTGATAGCCTGTGCGATTGGGCCCGATGCGCACCTGGAAGGCTGCCATCACCCGGCGCAGCCCCCAGATCATCGGGTACATCACGACCAGCAGGACAAATGTCAGGACAGCCACGGCCACAGCCAGCTCCCGAGCCAGCAGCCAGAGTGCGGCCGTTGTGCCAGACGTCATAGCCACCCTTTTCCCAGCCGGCCGGGCATCCCTGCCCGTCCTAGAAGTGGGCCGCCATCCCCCGCGTCGCGTTCGGCGATGCGGCCAGCAGCTATTTATGCGCGAAAGACTGGCATTCCTCCCATAACGCCACCCTTTTCGCGCGGGGTCACTTCAGGTGCTGCCTCAGCAGGTCGAACATCTGGGACGGCAGTACCGGCACAAACTCTTCGCCCAGCAGTTTCACCGCATCCGCTGTGGTCGAAGGGGAGTGATGCCAGTTCACCAGGCACACGTGCATAAAGCCGGGACGCTCCTTTGGTGCGTTGGCCCGAATGGCCTCCGCAAGCTCCTTGGCGGTATTCTCGTCCGGCCCGGTCCTTCCCGGAGCGATGAGCGAACGCAGCACGGGAATGCCTCCGGCCACGAGGAACGCAGCATTGCCAGGGTGAACGCCGAAGGCTCGGCCGTAGTCGCCCAGAATGCCCCGCAGCCCGGGAACGGACTGCGCCCAGTCAGCGAAATCCGCCCGCGTCCAGGGAATGTTGCTGGTGTCGCCCAACTGGACCGTGTCGAGGCCGGTCCTGCGCATCAGCTCACCGGAGATCCTCAAATAGTCCCGGTAGACCCCTGCCGGATCGGCATAGAGATCCTTTGCATACAGAGCCGGAGCAATCAGCCCCATGCCGGCCGTGGAACAGAAGAACTCGTCGTTTTCCGTGCAGGTTTTCTGCAGAAACTCCATCACGTCCGGCATCAAGACGCTGGCCAGGGGATTCAGCGACCACCCGATGGGAACTTCTCCCCGCCGTGGATCCTCCCACCAGTGCGGTGAGCGGAAGTGCTGCTGCAGATACTGCAGATTGTCGCCGTCTGTCACGGAGAAGACCACATAGACCTTCCCGGGCTCGGATTTGATGGCCGGTCTCTGCGGGCGCGGGGGCGGGCCGGTGTAGCCAAGCCCGGAATGGACAGTCAGGTTGAAGCATCCGTCCGTCACCACCACGAACTTGCCGCGCAGGCTGGCCAGACGCTGAAGGTTATCCTCGCTCACGCGCCCCGGAGGCTGCTCGCCGTACCCTCCCCAGCAGCCCAGCACTGCGGCGTTCGGCTCCGCTTCGTCCAGGAAGCGCAGGCAGATCTCTTCGGCTTCCCGGTCCATCCCGTGACTGATGAAGAAGGGCATGATGCGGTGCGCCACCAGGTAGTCGCGCAGCACGATATGCCGGGGGGCAAGAAAGGCCACGGCCCTGCGGCTGGCACGGGGCCACAATTCTTTATAGGCCCACTCGTAGGCTTCCCCGGGTGAGTCGAACCGCCCCCGCGCGTCCACCAGAACGGGCAGTTCCAGTTTCTCCTGCAGCTCCGGGGTGATGGGCAGGGCCGATTCCAGCGAACAGTAGAGCGTCAATACGTTCAGCTTGTGCAGGCGCAGCGGATTGGACTCCAGACCAGCTTCGTAGAGGACGGCTCCCTTTAGCCGATGCCGGAACCTTTGCACTAAGTCCAGCGGGTCGGACACCTCCTCAATCCGGTAGCCCCGCTCCCGGAGTCCCTCGATCCACTTCGGAATGCCATGCGGGCCGTGCCAGCCGGGATCCTGGGTCAAAAGGATTTGCGGGCGCTCGCGGTTCACCAGCCCTTGCAGCACGGTGAGCGCCAGGCGCGTTTCCGGATCGGCCTGCAGCAGATTGGCGTGCAGAAGCGTCCGCGCCGGCGGCTTGGAGACAGGTAGTATGTTGTCAGCCGAAATGCGGGAAGGCGCTGCGGAAGCGCCGCCCTCGATGAGACCGCCCGCAGATGTCACGAGCGCTGCCGCCAGACATCGCCAAGCGCTCCCGGAGCCGCGCGCTTGGGTGTCCTGCCGACCTCGCGCAGTCCCGGCTGCGGTGCGGCTAACGGTCTTCCTCCACCAGAATGGTGAAATGCGTCCCGTATTCGTCCGGGTTGAAGATGCGAGGAATATAAGGAAGCCGCGCGTTCAACAGGAATCCCGCGAACGTTGCGAGCGACCCCAGCAGGATGGTCAGTTCGAAGGCGATCACAACGAACGGCAGGACGGCCACCACGGGTTTGCCGCTAACGATCAAGGGATAGCGCAGCACGGTGTAGATGCACAGCGCAAACCCGGCCAGCATCCCCGCCAGAGCCCCCGCAATGGCGAATACCCGGACGAACGTGGGCTTCTCCCGCAGGATCTGTTCGGCGGCCGGCACGGGGATCGGGCTGAACGCGTGGATCCTTCGCGTTGGGACGCCGGAGTCCACCAGCTCCTGCAGCTTTTGAAGGTAGGAGTGCTCGTCTTCAAAACGATATTCCTGCATCAGGTGTACTCCTCCTTGATCTCCGTGATGGCCAGCACCGGGAGCGTCTTGCAGAACAGCAGAAAGAGGGTGAAGAACAGTCCGAAGCTGCCAATCGTGATCCCCACCTCCACGAGGCTGGGCTTGTAGAGCCCCCACGCATACGGATCGAAGTCCCGGGCCAGGGACGTCACGATAATGATGAACCGCTCCAGCCACATCCCCACGTTGACGAACAGACTCATCACAAACAGCGCAGGGATTCTGGTCCGAACTTTTCGGAAAAACAACAGAAGCGGTATCACCGAGTTGCAGGCCACCATCACCCAGTAGGCATAACGGTAGTGACCTGGTTCCTCAGCTCCCAGCAGGCGGTAGACGAAGTGTGAGATTTCGTAGGTGTTCCCGCTGTAGAAGGCGATGGCATACTCCACGATATAGGAGTAGGTCACGATGAGCGATGTCAGAAGCAGCATCTGGGCGATGCCCTCGAAGTGCTTCACGGTGATGATCTGTTCCAGCCGGAAGATCTTGCGCATCGGGACCATTAGCGTGATCACCATCGCGCAGCCCGAAAGGATGGCTCCCGCCACGAAATACGGGGCAAAGATGGTGGTGTGCCATCCCGGAATGACGGACATCGCGAAGTCCCAGCTCACCACCGAGTGCACGGACACCACCAGCGGAGTGGCGAAGCAGGCCAGCAAACCGTACAGCTTGTTGTAGTGCTTCCACTGCTGCACCGATCCCACCCATCCGAGCGAGAACACCCGATATGCCCACATCTGGATCTTGCTCTTGGCATGCCGCCGTGCAATCGCCAGGTCGGGAATGAGCCCAACATACCAGAATACCGCGCTGACGGTGAGGTAGGTGCTCACGGCGAAAACGTCCCAGACCAGCGGGCTCTTGAAGTTGGGCCATATCAGATGATTGTTGGGGTAGGGGAACAGCCAGTAGGCGAACCACACCCGTCCCAGGTGGATCAGCGGGAACAGCCCCGCTGTCATGACCGCAAAGATGGTCATCGCCTCTGCCGCGCGGTTGAACCGGCTCCGGAACCGGGCCCGGAAAAGAAAGAGCACCGCGGAGATAAGCGTTCCCGAGTGGGCGATACCCACCCAGAACACGAAGTCCACGATGAACACGCCCCAGCCGACGGGGTTGTTGATGCCGGCAACCCCCATCCCGGTGAGGATCATATACAGCCACAGCCCCATTCCCATCAGGAACGCTGCTATGGATACTCCCAGAGCCACCCAGTACCACCCTGTCGGCTGGCTCATCGCGGCCAGGATGTCCCGCTCCAGTCTGTGGTGTTGCTCGATCGCCTGTTCTGTCACAGTCCTATGCCTCTCCCCTCTCCGAGTCCTTGAAATGCGCGTCAGGGATCGGGCCGTTCACATAGTGCACGGCCGGCCGCGTGCCGAGCTCCTCGAAGACCCTGTGGGTTCCCCGGTGAATGATCTTGGAGACGCGGCTGTCCGGGTCCAGACTGTTGCCGAAGATGATCGCCTCCGAAGGACAGGTCTGCGCGCAGGCGGGAATCACCTCGCCGTCCTGGATCTTGCGGCCCTTGTCCTTTGCGTGATCGCGAGCTTCACGGATGCGCTGCACGCAGAATGTGCATTTCTCCATGACGCCCCGCTTGCGCAGCGACACCAGCGGATTCGAGACCCAGTCCATCGGCATCTCGATGGAGTCCGTGAAGTCCCCGTGAGGCTGCCGCAGCTGTGGGTCGCGCCGCGGGCGATAGTCGAACCAGTTGAACCGGCGCACCTTGTAGGGGCAGTTGTTGGCGCAGTAGCGTGTTCCCACGCAGCGGTTGTATATCTGCGCGTTCAGTCCCTCGGGGTTATGGTAGGTCGCGAATACCGGACAAACCGCCTCGCACGGGGCCGCGTCGCACTGCTGGCAGAGCATTGGCAGGAAATCCGCTCCGTCTTCGCGGTCGTAGAAGGGCTCGATGCGGATCCAGCTCATCTCCCGTCCGCGCAGATGCTGATCGCGGCCGGTCATGCCTATGTTGTTCTCAACGTAGCAGGCTGCCACGCAGGCTCCGCACGCATTGCAGGCGTCCAGGTCAATGGCCATCGCCCAGCGGTAGTCTTTGTACTCCTGCTCCGGGTAAAGCGTCAGGTTGTGATGCCCGTCGCCGTGCCCTTTTTCGTGATCGCCACCGTGGCCGTTATCTTTCTTGAGGTGCACAGGGTCGGGGATGATCCCTCGCCCGTGCTGCGACGGAGAGCCGCTCATCACGGGCAACCTTACCGCCCCACCTGTCCGCCGGACGCGAACACCCGCCAGCCAGGCGATTTCCCCGCCGGATGCCGGGTCAACTCTTGTGGGGCACGCTCCAGCGACGCCCCGGTCCACCATCATCACCCCTGCCGGAAGGCGCTTCTGGATCTTCGCGGGCAACACCCGCGTCCAGCCATCGGCAGAAAGCTCCAGTTCGTCACCGTCGCGCAGTTTCAGATCCCGCGCGTCTTCTTCTGAAACCGAAACCCACTCGCCGTAGGTGATGGTGGTCAGTGGGTCCGGGATCTCGTTTAGAAGCTTCAGATTCCGGCTGCGGCCATCGAAGTAGCGGACGGACGGTGTCAGAACGAGGGTGGGGCCGTCCGGGATCGTAACGGTCTTCAAGACCTGCGGAGGAACGGGCCTGGCCGCAGGAGTGGCCGGCTTGGCGATCGCCTCAAGGTATCCCATCTCCGAGAACTGCGGCTCATAGCCGGGACCGTGGGCTTCCCGCCACTGCTGCTTCAGGAACGCCGCGAACGACCGGAACTCGCGCTCCGCAGTCATCTCGTCCAGCAAATCCAGCAGAATGTCGCCCTCGGTCTTCGTATCGTGTAGCTGCTTCTCGATGACCGGCTGCACCAGGCCGCGCAGCCCCTTCCGCGGCGCCACGTCCCCCGCCGACTCCAGCGCGTGCGACAGCGGAAGCACCAGGTCACATTTCTCCGTGGTGGCGGAGATGGCATCGGCGAAAGCGACCCGGAAGGATGCTTTTTCCATCCTCTCCGCGAACCGCATCGCCTCCGGCGCGGTCCCCGCCGGATCGGTCCGCGCGATGAAGAGCACGCCGGTCTGTCCCTTGTCCAGCCTCTCCGAAAGGGCCTGCAGATCCTTCAGGGTCCCGACACGGCCCATTTCCAGAGACCGGCTGAAGTCCAGCCGTGCCAACATCCCCCCCGCTGACTGGAGCTGCGCGCACAGCACAGCCGTTGCGAGCCCGTTCGCCCCCGCCAGAGAGACGCCGCCCGCGATTACCAGTGGCCGCGCCGCCGCCCGCAACTGCTCCGCCAGGTCGCGGAGGACGTCTTCAGCCACCCCCGTTGCCCGGCTGACGGAAGGCCTGTCGGCGGCAGGGGCCCCGGGCACAGACTTGCCGTAGGCCGCCAGGAGATAAGCCAGCAGATGCGGCTCGCTGCCAGGCTTGAGCACCACCCGGCGATGCGCCTGCAATCCTTCCAGCGAAACGTGCGGCTCTGCGTGAACCCACTTCAGCCCGTTCTCGCGCTTCGCCCGTGCGATCTGCTTCTGCTGGGAGACCGGGCTGCCGAACGTCTGCAGCACGTCCGCTCCAATGGTCAGCAAAAAGTCGCTGGCCGCAATGTTATAGGAAGGGACTTCCCGGATACCGAACACCAGCTCGTTGGCGCGCCGCAGCGCGGCGTAGTCGAACACTTCGTATTCGGGAAGCCGCTCGAATCCAGTTTTCTGGCAGAACTCGTCAATCAGACGCCCCAGCATCCCGGAGGTGCGTCCGGAAAGGTAAAGGTTCTTCTTGCCCTCCTGCCGGGAGGCCTTGACGGCGGCGATGATATCACTGTAGGCCTGCTCCCACCCGATCTCCTCCCAGGCGCCTGCTCCCTTGCGGCGCATGGGCTTCTGGATGCGCCTGGGATTGTATAGGCGGGTGATGCCCGCCTGACCGCGGATACAGAGGCTCCCATCGTTCACCGGGTGCCCCGGCGTTCCCTCAAGCTTGATGGGCACTCCGTCTATCACACGCGCCGTTACTCCGCAGCCTGCCGGACACTCCGTGCAGGTCGTGCGGATGTAGTACGGCTCGCCGGGCACTCTGCCCTCCGGTAGGGGGAAGAGCGGCGCGATGGCCTTGTATGTGCCCTTCTTGGGTTCGCATCCGGCCACCACTGCGCCGCCGGAGACGACGCCCACCGCCTTCAGGAAATCGCGACGATTCATATGGTAAGCTCCGCTGTTCCTTTCCTGGGTTGTCTGATGTCCGTTATTTGTGGCAGGTGTAGCAGTCCACTGGCGCGTTGTTCTGCCTGTGGCAGGTCACGCAGAAGCCCATCGAGAGCGATTTTGCCTTGTGGACCACCATCTCGTATCCGATCTGCCCGTGGCAGGTCTCACAGGGAATGCCCTTCGTCACGTGCCTCTTGTGCGAGAAGTAAACATAGTCCGGCACCTTGTGGATCTGCGCCCACTCGATCTCCCGGTTCTCCTCCCAGTATTTAGTCAGCTTCTGGATCTCCGGGCTTTCCGTCTTGACCGCCTGATGGCATTCCATGCATTTCTGGACGGCGGGAATGCCGGCCTGCCGCCCTTTGTCCGTGTAGAGGTGGCAGTTCTCGCACTTCAGGTTCACCACCTGCACGTGCGTCTTGTGTGGAAAGGCGATCGGCTGCTCGGGCGTTGCGTACAGGTAATTCCAGTAACTGCCGAGAGCCACGATGATGGCTAAGAACAGCGCGAAATAGGCGTAAACCGCCCACGCGCCCAGACGCTTCAGCATATCTCCTGGCCCATCCCTTTCCCTGGAATGCGCATATTCATACTGCGGCTCGCGGCATTACGATCGGCCATCACGCGTAGAGGACCGCTCCTTTCTACTTGAGGGTCTTGATGTAGGCGATGATGTGCGCGATATCTTGGTCGGACATCGTCGGCTGCGCTGGCATGATCGCCTGGAAACCTTTCACCACCTGCGAGTTGGGATCCCGGATGGACTGCACGATGTAGGCGTCGTCCGCCGTGACCGTTACCTCCTTGCCGCCCTCCAGCACCACCACCTCATGTCCATACAGCCCCTTCCACGTGGGGCCGATGTTCGCGGAGCCATCCACGCTGTGGCACGATACGCAGCCATTCAGCTGCGCAAGCTTCTCGCCCTGGGCAGGGTCTCCCTCTCCAACAGCTCCCCCGGCCTTCTCCGCGGTGGCGGCTCTGCGCTTTGACTCCTCTTCCAGCCTCGCAGCCTCGGCCTTAGCCAGAAGCATATAGTTGTGATCGCGGAAAGCGTATTCCCGCGTCATTGTGTCGGCAACCGTCAGCAGAAGGAAGAACACCAGCACTGCTCCCAGCGGGCGAAATCCCGGCTGCGCGTCTGCGTTCACCAGCAGCCCGTACACCCAGCGCCCCGCGGCCGCCAGCACTACCAGCGCCAGCCCGGTGACCTGATACATCGGGATGGACTTGCCCACATCCGGGATAGTGATCAGGTTCCAGTACACCAGCACCGGCAACAGCAGGCACGAGCCCAGAGAAAGCCCCAACGCGAAATTGCGCACCAGCCGATTGTAGGACTCCTCTTTCTCCCGGGCCGCCTCTGGCCTGAAGTAAAGGAAGAGCACGGAGGTCCCGGTAATCGCCAGCGACACACCGATGAACAGGACGAAGCGCGCAATGTTGTTCCACGAGAAGATGACGAACTCGGCGGGGTTCCGGATGAACGGCCACTTCTCAGGGTCCAGGCTCAGGCTGACGCCGCTGCAGATGATGAAGTAAGCCGTAAACAACGCCCCGAGCGCCGCAACCCCCAGCAGAATATGCAGGGGATAGTTCACCTCGCGGAAGCGAAAAGAAGAGCGGTAGAACGACAGCAGAATAAACGCCACCGGAGCGATGACCGCCCCGCCCACGAATCCGGCCGTCGTAAGCTGATGCGTCGCATACAAAATCTGGGCATAGAGGATGGCCGCCGCGATTACAGGCAGGACACCCAGATAGATCATCAATCCCTTGTTCGAGGCAGCCAGCCCTGCCAGATACTCCGAAAGTGTGCGGGCGTCGTGGCTGGGGGTATCCCGGTCCACGATGTTGAAGAACACAGAGAAGAGCGTGGTTCCAAGGACGTAGCCGATGTATGCGAAATGCACAAACGCGGTCAGCACCAGCAAATACTTGGATGCCGCCAGATGCGTGACAGTCGGCTGGAACAGCAGATTGTTTACGAACTCCATACCCTCTCAGCTCCCGGAGCCGCCCCTCGCGCTCCGGCCTCCTCCTGAAAACGTCCGCGAGTCTCGCCGCTTCTCAACCGGTCTTCACCAGCCGGTCCGCCGATACAATGATCATCACCAGCAGCGCATATACGTTTATGCTGACAAACGTGCTGCGGAACGACCTCTCGTCCGCCTCCGCCGACAGCAGACCGCTTGCCCGCCAGACCAGCCACACAGCGCACCCGAGCAGCCCGGCCGCTGCCAGGTTCGAGTAGACCGCCCCAAACACCGGCAGACTCAAACACGTCACCGCTGCGGCCACGATCCACACAAACGTCAAGCGTGTTAGCTGCTCCTCGCTGAAGACTTGCGTCAGCGATGAGAGCCGCGCCTGCTCGTAGTCCTTCCCGTATTTGCGCAGCAGCAGCCAGAAGTGCGGTACCTGCCACACGAAAAAGAACATCGCCAGGGCGATGATCGCCGGGTGGGTCAAGTGCCCGCCCGCGGCCGTCCAGCCAATGACCGGTGGGATCGCCCCGATGACCGATCCCGGTATGACTGCGAACGGCGTCAACCTTTTCAGATAGGTATAGATGCCGTTGTACCAAACCACACAGACTGCCCCCAGGACAAGCGGCAGGATGCCTGCAAATCCCCAGAGCATCATCAGACCCATAAACAGCAGGCCCATCGATACCCAGAAGGCTTCCGCTACGCTCATCCGGCCGGATGGGATCGGACGCTTGCGTGTGCGCTCCATCAGGGCATCCGTTCGGTGTTCCTGCACCTGGTTCAGCGCCAGACTGCCCCCGCCCAGCAGAGCAGTCCCGGCCAGTACAGGGAGCAACGCAGTGTCCACCCGCTCCGCCCGCAAAATGTATCCCGCCGCTGTGGAAAGGGTGGCCAGGACCGCGATACGGAACTTGGTCAGTTCCAGCAGAGCCTGAAGAAGTTCCCTCATCCGCTCCGCCCGGTTATCATTTCAGCGACTTAATGTAGGCGATCATCGCCTTCACTTCTTCCGCCGTCAGGTTGGGCTGCCCCGGCATCAGCGGCTGATAGCCTTTCACTATCTCAGCGTTCGGCTCTCGGATGGACCGCTCAATATATGCTTCGTCGGCTCGGACCGTGCGTTCCTTCCCGTCCACCAGCACAGTCACAGAGCTGCCGTAAAGCCCCTTGAAAGTCGGCCCGACAATCCGCGATCCATCCGACGAATGGCAGGAAGAGCACGCGTAGCGCGCCATCAGTTTCTCGCCCTCGGCAACCAGGGCCGCATCATTGGATGATGCCGCAGCATTGGAAGCCGCAGGCGGCGAGGTGGTCTTGGCGGCAGGCATTGCGGAGGTTGTCTGTGGCTGCGCGGCCATATTTGCTCCTGGTGTGGTGGATACCTGCTGGGTGGGAGCCGCCGGCGCCTGTGCCTGCGCAGGAGCACCCTGCGTGACCGCGGCGGCCGCCGGGGCCGGTTCGCCCTTCTGCTGCTGAGGCGCATTCTGGGCGTACCACTTCTCGAACTCCTTTTTGGGCATCACCTGCACCTTGGAGAGCATATAGGCGTGCTGCAGCCCGCAATACTCAGCGCAAAGGATGTCGAATGTGCCGGTCTTTTCCGCTGTGATGAAGTAATGCGTCTTGCGCCCGGGAATCGCGTCCCATTTCACCCGGAAGGCAGGCACATAGAAACTGTGGATGACGTCCGCGCTGGTGATCACCAGCTTCACCGGCTCACCGGCCGGGATGCGTAGCATGTCGGTGGCCTGGATGCCGTTCTCGTAAGTGTAGAGCCAGGACCACATCCGGCCGGTGATCGTCACCGCCAGCGCGTCGTCCGGTCCCGTGCGCATCACCCTGTAGCCGACAAACCCGTACCAGAACATCACCAGCACGATGAGGACCGGGATGATGGTCCACACCAGCTCCAGACCGGTGTGATGAGAGATGTTTGCGACGGTCTTCTGTCTCTTGCGGCTGTACTTGATGACGAAGAAGACCATCGTCGCCATGATCCCGACGAACAGCACCACGCTGATCCCCAGGATCACCATCATAACCTGGTCTACGTGGCTTGCAGTGTTGGAGGCTGCCGTTCCCATCCGCCTACCTTGCCAGCGTCGTGTCGGTGAAGGTCAGGCCTATGAAAATGGCCAGGGTGACCACCACCACGAGGAACATCACCTTGAAGATTCGATCCTCGTATTTTAGATGCATGAAAATGCCCAGCACGAGAGACGTCTTGATGCACGCCACAGCCAAAGCTGTCAGCACGCTCAGACGCTTGAGGTCCACGCCCGAGACCGCCACCGTCAGGGCCGTCAGCATCAACAGCGCCAGCCACACGCCGATGAACGTGCCGTAGCTGACGATATGTCCGCCCTTCTCGCTGTGTCCGTGCTCCATAGCGGTCTTGAACGCCTCCTCAGGTGATCAGATAAAACAAGGGGAACAGGAAGATCCAGATGATATCCACCAGGTGCCAGTAAAGCCCAGCATTCTCCAGGCTTACGTAGTCCGATGGCTGAATGGTCTGCGGCCCTGGTTTCAGCCGCACCACCACGCTGACCTGCTCCACGTTCTCGTCAATGATGCCGCCCTTCCAGAGCGGCTTGCCCTCGCCGTCCACGATGGCCGGCCTTGCTCCGGCCATCGCCTCATCCGCATCGTCCAGCCGGAACGAGTGCACGCGGAACGGTTTGCGGGCGATAAGCACGGCCATGACGATCAGCAAAACCATCCCGATCAGCACGTGCAGCCCGTGCAGGCCGGTCATCGCATAGTAGAGGCCGAAAAACCGGACTTCTCCCGGGGGGAGCTTCATCAACTCCGGCGAGGCCGGGTAGATCCCGTGCGAGATCTTGGCCGTCCACTCGAAATACTTGATGATGAGAAACGCCAGCCCGCAGAGCACCGTCAGGACCACCAGCCACAGGGCCAGCTTCCGGTTGCCTTTCTGCATCGCCGTGATGGAAAGCGCCATCGTGAGACTGCTGGTCAGCAGGATGACCGTGTTGATAGTCCCCAGCACCAGGTCCAGATCTTTGGCGGCAACGTGGAAGTCTGCAAAGTTCACGTGCCGGTAAATGGCGTAGGCGATGAAAAGCCCGCCGAACAGCAGCAGCTCCGTGAAAAGGAACAGCCACATCCCCAGCTTGCGGCCGGTATAGTCGAAGTGGTGCGCGGCCTCGCGGAGAACCGCCTGGCCTCCGGGACCGGGCGTTGTGGTCTGGCTCACCTGGCAACCTCCGTTGGGAAGTCATAGGGACCGCCGCTGAACGTTGGAGTCTTCTCGAAGTTCTCCACTGGCGGCGGGGAGGATGTGCTCCACTCGGGCGTCACGCCACCCCACGGGTTGTCCGGTGCCTTCTCTCCACGCTTCAGAGCCACCAGAAGGTTGCCCACCATCAAGAGCACGCCGGCGATCAGGATCCAGGAGCCCACCGTCGCCACCACGTGCCAGCTCTGATACTGCGGCAGGTAGTCATAGTAGCGCCGCGGCATCCCCAGCCACCCCATCAGCAGCATGGTGAAGTAGAGCACGTTGAAGCCCACAAACATCAGCGCCCAGGCGATGGTCGCGATCTTCTCGCTATACATCCGCCCGAACATCTTGGGGAACCAGTAGTGGAGCGCCCCGAACAGAGCGAAGCCAGTCCCGCCGAACATCACGTAGTGGAAGTGGGCCACCACGAAATAGGTGTCGTGAAGGTGGATGTCCAGCGCCAGAGCCCCCTGCATCAGACCCGTGAAGCCCCCGATGCTGAACAGGAAGATAAACGCCAGAGCGAACAGCATCGGCGGACGCAGCTCAATGGAGCCCCGGTAGAGCGTCGAGACCCAGTTGAACACCTTGATGGCGCTTGGCACCGCCACCAGGAAGGTCAGAAGGGAGAAGATCACGGCTGCCTTGTCGCCGATTCCGGCCGTGAACATGTGGTGTGCCCAGACCAGCGACCCGAATAGAGCGATCGCCAGACTGGATCCTGCAATGAACTTGTAGCCGAAGATCGTCCGCCTCGCAAACGTCGGGATGATCTCGGAGATGGCCCCCATACCCGGCAGGATCATGATATAGACGGCCGGGTGCGAGTAGATCCAGAACAGGTGCTGATACAGCACCGGATCGCCTCCCCGGGCCGGATCGAACACCCCGATGCCGAGAACCCTCTCCAGCATCACCAGCAGCAGAGTGATCCCCAGGATGGGGGTGGCCAGGATCTGTATCCAGCTGGTGGCGTAGATGGCCCAAACGAACAGCGGCATGCGTCCCCAGCGCATGCCGGGAGCCCGCATCTGGTGCACCGTGGTGACGAAGTTCAACCCCGTCAGGATGGAGCTGAAGCCGAGGATGAACACACCGAAAAGCGCCAGTGTCGTGTTGGTGTTCGTCTTGATGGAGTAGGGGACGTAGAAGGTCCATCCCGTATCCGGCAGCCCACCGGTGAAGAGCGAGGCGATGGCCACGAACGCACCGATGATGAATAGCCACCAGCTCAGCAGGTTCAGGAACGGGAATGCCACGTCCTTCGCCCCGATCATGATGGGCAGGAAAAAGTTCCCAAACGACGCGATCAGCCCCGGAATCACGAACAGGAAGATCATGATCACGCCGTGCACGGTGAAGATGGCGTTGTAGACGGCCGGGTTGGAGATCACCGTGGGGCCGGGGGTCAACATCTCCAGCCTCATCACGAATCCCAGCGCCACCCCCACCAGGAAGAACGTCAGCTGGGAGACCAGATACATCACCCCGATCCTCTTGTGATCGGTGGAGAGCACCCAGCTCAGGATCCCCGAATATGCGGCTCTATGATTCAGATAGTCCGGCAGGCTATGCGACCTGCCCGCGACGTCAACTGCCATGGTCGTTGCTTTCTCCGTCAGCAGCGGCTCTGCGGCGCGAGCTGGCGCCGAGGTAGATCACGAACGCAAGCGCCGTCAGCAGAACTGCGGTGCCGGCGATCCGGGTTGTGTTCAAAACGTACTTGCGGCCGTCCGGGTCGTAGTTGAAACAGAACAGCAGGATCTTGTTGATTGTTGGCCCAACCCGCCCCTGGGACGCCTCGGTCAGAGCCAGCTTCAGGTCCAGCGGCAGGAACGAGGTGCCGTAGAGGTAGCGCACGATCTTGCCCTTGGGGCTGATCACATAGATGGCTGCCGCGTGTACGAACTCCTTGCCCTGTTTCTCGTACCGGAAGCCAACAGCCTCCGCGATGGCGTCGATCTGCTCCTGGTTGCCAGTCAGGAAGCTCCACGCCTCCTCGGGAAACTCCCGCCTGTCTATCAGGTGCAGGTAGTTCTTCTTCTTCTCCGCCGCCAGCTTCGGCGTGTCGGAGGGATCGAAGCTGATTGTGACAACCCGGTAATCCTTGCCCGGGCGCAAATCCATCAGATTCAGGACCTCGGCAAGGCCGGTGAGGAGCGGCGTGCAGATCCCCGGGCAACTGTAATAGACCAGCGAGAGCACGGTGGGACGGTCCACCAGGTCGCCCAGCCGGACCTCGCGGCCGTTCTCGTCGCGGAAGGTCAAATCCGCAGGCAGTGAGTCGCCGAGGTGCTCCACAATGCCCACCTTCGGAGAGGACTCTCCGGCGGCATCCGTCACCCGCGCCGCCGCCGGATTGCCGATGAACGCTGCGCAGGCGAGCAGAGCTCCTGCTGCCAAACTCCATATCCCGCTTGTCTTTCCGGTTCTCTCCACGCTCGATGTCCTGTTCTGCGGCTACTCTGCTTTCAGGGCCAGATCCAGCCCGGAGACCCGCGGCTCTGACCGCAGGTAGGATATGATCGCAAGCGCCAACGCCCCCGCGCAGAAGACAGGGATGCTCCAGCACAGAAATCCCAACCCGGCCAGCCTGTCCGGCGCCAGCGCGGGAACCACCAGCATCCAGCGCTCCAGCCAGAGTCCAACAAACACCAACGCGGCGATCCACACCAGCCGGCGCGGTGTGGCCTTGGCCGCCCTGCTCTGCAGCAGCAGGAACGGACCGAACATAAGAACCACCAGAATGGCGATGCCCACTCCACGCCAGGGGAACAGGTAGAGCCTATGATGCAGGTAGGTGGCCTCCTCCGGGATGTTCCCGTACCAGATCGTCAGCCACTGAGCGAACACGAAGCCCGAAAACAGGATGCCGAAGCCCATCATCAGGTTGCCCATGTCCGCGAAGCGGTGGGAGTCCAGATATTTTTCCAGTCCTGCCGGCTTTCCGGCCAGAGTGGCCACGATGATGATGGCCGCCATTGCGGCATACTGGTTGCCCACGAAGTAGTAGGCGCCGAACAGCGTGCTGTACCAGTGAGGCTCCAGCGACATCACCATATCGAATGCCAGCAGCGTGTAGATCACCACGTAGGCCAGTACTAGCGCAATGGCCAGCCGGTTGATGAAGGAGGCCGTCCCATCCGAAGGCTCCCGGCCTTCGCCGGGCTCCAGCTTGCGGTAGGCCAGCACAAACCAGTAGCTCAGGCCGGTCAGAATCAGCAGCGCCACTGCGTTTCGCGCGAAGAAAAATCCCTCGTTCAGCCACTTCGCCTTGGCCGGGACCGGATGGTGGAGCCAGGTGAGCCAGTGCTCGCGACCGAAGTACAGCAGGGCAAACATCAACAGAGACACCGGGAGGAAGTGGATGGAGGCGCGGGCGATCCGATTGACTCCGGCCGCCCAACTGGCCTGCGCGGTGCGCAGAATAGCTGCCCACAGGATCATTCCCTGCGCAATTCCTCCCCAGAACAGGAAGTTGACCAGCAGCATCCACCAGAACTCTTCGCCGCCAAGGAAGAATCCCGCCAGTGACCCTGCTCCTCCGAGGATGGCTGCTGCCGTTGCGATCCTGGATGCTTTTGCGCTCCAGTCCGCGCTCTCGGCAACTGCTGCTGTCGCATTCATTGCGGAAGCTTCCATTCGTCTTTACGTCCCCGCCGTCTTCGCCAACACTCGCCGCCGATTGTGATGCATTGCACAAAGCCTGCCGGTAATACCCCCCCGCGGTGAGCGCTCGAGGGTATTCACAGTCATTATGCAATCAGTTCTCACTCTCCGGCAACGGAAGTAGCGAATGATTTGCAAAGTTTTTCACGAGCTCCTGGCAGTCAGCCGCGTGCCCGTGTGTAATCCTCGCTTCGTGCCCATTCCGGGTTCCACACGGCAGCGGATGATTCCTCCGGAGCTTTCTGTCCCGCGACCTCCAGCGCCGCGCAGGGAGTGCCGAAGCGGGGCGTGGCAAAGGGCAGATGTGTGCGCCCGCGCGCCAGAATATGCTCCGCGTTGGCGGCCTCTCCCTCGAATGGTGCACCGTGGTTCCACGGAACCCAGCTGCGGGCATTGCAGTAATGCGAAACAAATGCCCTCCGCCAACGTTCTCTGGTCCGATTGGGATAAGAGCGATGCAGGATGTGTCCGTGGAAGAAGACCGCATCCCCCGGTTCCAGGACCACAGGGATGGGATGGGGATACTTTCCTACGATCTGCGTGAGTGAATTGACGGAGTCGTCCTGGACGCTCACGTGTTCTGCCCGCTCTAGATCCGCGAAGGCTTCGTATGCGTGGATGGTGATCGGGTGGTCAGGGTGCGCGCGGACCGGCTCCCGATGCGACCCTGGAGACACCCATAGGCAGCCGTTCTCTTCGTCCGCCCGGTCCAGCGCCACCCAGACCCCGATCAACGTGTCCGGGAACGTCAGAATGTAATGGGAGTCCTGATGCCACCCCTGTCCTCCGCGGCCCGGAGGGTTGAGGAACAGCATTGTCTGCAAGGCGAGGACGTCCGGACCGATCAGGGCTTCCAGCACGTCCAGAGCCCGCGGATGCAGCAGATACTTCTCGCTGACAGGGTCGACCCGGTGCAGCATGTGGATCCGCGTGAACCGGTCCAGCAACTGCTCTTCAGTCGTGTCCTGGGCCGGCGGAGTCAGACCGGGCAAGAGTGTCCGGCCGTGAAGGATGTCCATTGCGTGCGACAGGATCTCGTCCACTTCTGCGGAGTCGAACAGCTTGCGCACGATGAGATAGCCGTTGGTCTGGTAGCTGACGTATTCATCCACGGTCACGCGGCGCCGATCCCCCGCGCGCGTCTCATTGCATCTCTTCATAGATCTGCTCCAACTTTACCGGCCTGCCCAGCGCGGCGCTGCGGTCCAGGGCGTAGCAGACGGCGTGAGTCTTAGCCGCGTCAGCCAGGTTTACGAACGATTCCGTGCCGGAGGCGATGCAGTCCCCGAAATGCGCGATCTCTCCTTGGAACGGATGATGGGTCACGTCGCCGGAGTCGGGTCGGATGGTGGGAACTTCCACCCACCCTGTGGATCCTTCAAAGAGCTCCGGAGCCCAGATCCGGTTATCCCGGATGCTTCCCTTCTCTCCCAGTAGGTCGATGTTGAACAGATAGGGGAAGCGCCCTTCCAGGATGGAGGACACCTTGCCCACTGCTCCTCCACGGAACTTCAGGATCCCCACCACTGTAGGGGGATATTCGTAATCGAGGTTCACCTGCGTGGAATAGGCGGAGACTTCCTCCACCTCGTCACCCGTGAAGAACCGGATGGCGTCCACGGCGTGGCAGCCTGCCGACAGGAACGAGCTGCCTGCGATCTCCTTCTTGACGTTCCATCGGTACTGTGGATACTGCGGCCCGATGTTGTGCCAGTAATCCACCTCCGCGTAGAAGATTCTCCCCGTTGCGCCGTCATCCAGCATTCCGCGTATCAGAAGGAACTGGGGATTCCAGCGGAGCACGAAGCTGACCACAGTCCGGACCCCGGCGGACTCCACGGCCCGCAGCATCTTTCCCAGAGACGCCGGGTCGTTTGCGACCGCTTTCTCGATCAGGATATGCTTGCCGGCCTCCGCCGCCTGGATGGTCTGCTCGGGATGCAGATGGGGTGGGGTGCAGATGGAGACCGCCTGGACGTCCGGATCGGCCAGCATCTTGAAGTAGTCGTCGTAGCAGCGGACGTCTGAGAGTCCGCATTCCAGCGCTTTCTGCCGCGCTTTTTCGACTGTCCTGCCGCAGACGGCCACCACGCGGAAGCGCGGGTCCGCGTTATACCAACGGATGTGCTCGCCCGAGACCCACCCTGTTCCGACGACTGCGGCCCCGATGGGCTTTGCCATGGGTTCCTGGCCCTCCTTTTTGCGATAGCGCTCCAGTTGGCGGAGCGCGGTAGCCTCTCGAGGAACCCTTATTGCCAGCGGGTCTCTTTTCCTGCGGGAGAATGACAGGGAAAAGCTGTGGGGTGGGAACCGCGTCCGGGCGCCTGACCGAGGCTGATGCCCGACGGAAGCAAATCCCGGAGCCCGGACATTCAGGAAAGATCAGGATGAACAGGGCAAGTCAGGCTGTTGGAAGATCCTTCGATACCTGGCAGGCACCTTGGTCCGCAAAGCTGTTGCAGAGGAGACGAATGTATTGGCGAGACCATCCACTGCCGGGGTTGGGGGCGCGACGTGGCCCCAACCCCGGCGCAATGTTGACCGCCGCCAGTCTGCCTCTCCCGAAGCTTTGCCGGTCATGTCCTTGCGGGACCGCCCAGTCTGTTGAACTGCGCCGGAGTGACTGGTCCGGACGCTTCAGGTCAGCACAGGCTGGGTTGGCTCACTCCTCGTCTTTGCGAATACGATCCGCTCGCTGCCTGGCCGGATAGGTGCCGTATTTCTGGCACTCGGCGCAGAACCCGTACAGCTCAAAGGCGTGTCCCGTGACGTGGAAGCCCTCTTCTCCCTGGGGATACTTGGCTTCCGGCACACCCGGACAAGCCTCCACGCAAACGTTCTTGCCGCAGCGGATGCACACGGCGTGATGATGATGCCGTTCCCCCTGATACTCGAAGAGAGCGCTGGCAGAGTTCTGTAGGTTGATCTGCAGCGCCACTCCGATCGTCGTGAACATCGTCAGGTTCCGGTAGACGGTGTCGATGCTGATGTGGGGGAACGTGGACTTGAGCTGCGAGTAGATGTCGTAGGCCGAGATCGGCCTCTCCGCAGCCTTGAGCACGGCAAGGATGTGACTCCGCTGCGGGGTCAGCCTCAGTCCCAGAGATTTCAGCTCCTTGTCGATGGCAGGCAGCTCCGTTGCCGATTCAAGTGTGTTCACTTTGCTTCAGTCCTTCTCTGGCCCTCCCCGGACCCGGTTATTACCCCGACCATTCGACTCCCTATATAGCTGAATCTTTCACAGAATGTCATTTCCCTGACAAAAGTATTGGCCATTTTTCCGCAGCCCGACAGTTCCCGGCATCATTAGCGGGTGCATCTCCTTCGTCTCCGCCGGGCAGACGGCCGCCGTGGTCTTGACATTATTCTGGCCTGAGACTATTATAACCAAACAGACAACGGATAAACGGCTCCAGATCAGATACGCATCATAGAAAAATACAGCTAAAACATAAGGAGGAATCCCTCAAATGGCCCGAATTTTAAGGAAATTCCTGTATTTAAAAACAGGGCCATTCGTCCTGGCACTGGTTTATGTCCGCGCCTTATCAGCGCCGGCGGGAGCCGGTCAGGTGCTTTTCGTCAATGCGCCCTTGCTGACCAATGACCTCGGGTTTTTTAGCGACGTCCGCTGGCCGGAGTGGCAGGCCGAAGACTTCATCCTGAGCGGAGGTCCAGCATTCGCCGTGACCGGCGCTGGCTGGTGGGGTCGTTACTTTCTGCTGGGCCAGGCGGGGGCGGTGACCCCGGAGGGCTCGGGCAACTTCGTCATCCGGTTCTACGACATGCAGGACGCAAACCCCGCGCAGACGCATTTCCTGGAAATCCCGGTCGGTCACGTGCCTCGACAGCAGGTCGGGGTCAGCTCGAACGGCGTGCCCTTATTCCGTTGGGAAGTATCGCTGTCGGATCCGATCTTGCTGGAGTCAGACAGGCAGTACGCTGTGAGCGTCTTCAACCGCGGCGGAGCGCAAGGAGATCCGGTTTTCGCCCTGTTGTGGTCCGCGCCTGCGAACTGGGGAGACCCTCGGTGGCGCAGAACCAGCGAGTCAAGTCCCTGGCAGAGGTCCGGCTACAACTTTGCCTTCGAACTCAGAGGCGAAGTGGTTCCGGAGCCAACGGGTCTGCTCATCCTTGCAGGCGGACTGTCGGTGCTGGCGAAGTTTCGTCGGCTCCTGGATTGGTATCGATAGAGAAGCTGCGGGCTGGATCATCGCGTGATCCCGTTCCGTCGCTGTTCTGCCGGATCTCCGGCAGATCAGAAAGGATGGTTCTTCGTGGAATTCTACGACGTAAAGCGCCGTGCGAAAGTGGTCATCCCTGATGATCGGCTGCGCAAACAAAAGTTCGAGCGGATCACCGCCCGGGGAACGCAGGTCCGCTACGCTGTGACGGCTCAGGAAGGGGGTAGCCGCCTTTTCAAGTTCGTGAGCCGCGAAGTCTACGAAGGGCTGAACGTGCCGGAAGATGCGTAGAGCCTCCCGGCTGCGGCGGTTCCCGGCCGGCAGTCTGCGATCCGGTTTTTCTGGCTGGACCGTTCCATTGACGGATGCGCAAGCACGCCGGTGCCTGGAAGCGTGGCGGTTGTGGCTTGGTGTGAAGGAGGAGGTCCGGCTCGAGAGGATCAGTCCCTTTCAGGTGACGGACGAGCGGGGCCGCTCGGGTTGCTCGCTGGTGGGGGTGACTCTTTCGGAGTCGCCTCCTGTCATCTACCACACCCGCCGGCTCTGCCCGGAAGACATCGTGCACGAACTCCTCCATATCGCTCATCCCGAGTGGAGTGAACAGACAGTGGTGGAATAGACGGAGCGCCTCAGGCGCTCCGTTCTTCCAGCCCCGCCGTCAGGGCTCCGCTACTGAGGACCCATCCCGAACTGGGGCAACCACCCCCGGTTGGCCTCGAACATCTCGTCCACCATCTGCCGGATCTCCGCCAGGCTGAGCACCGCGGAGGTCAGAGGATCGTAGCAGATGGCGTGGAAGACCTTCCGGCGGTCGCCTTCGATCGCCCCCTGCACCGCAAGCTCCTCGCACTGGGCGCTGATGCTGTTCAACAGGGCCAGCTGCGGCGGCAGTGGCCCAACCTTCATCGGGTTCAGACCGCGGCGGGATGCCAGCACCGGCACCTCCACGCAGCATCCTTCCGGCAGGTTGTCTATTAGTCCGTTGTTTAGCACGTTGCCGTTGAACTCGAACATCTCCCCGTCGCCGATGACCGCGTTGAAGATGCTGGCGGCATACTCGTGTCCCCGCTCCAGGCGCACCGGAGCCTCCAGCTGCTCCCGGATATGATCCCGCCAGGTATCCGCCACCTTCTGGTATTCGTTCAGGATGTAGGCGTAATGTCCGGGGTTCCATCCGGTGCCGTGCGTGCAATACTTCTCGATGAGATCGGGCCGCTTGCGGAACCAGGCGTTGTATTCGGAGTTGTGCCCGCTGGATTCCGTGACGTAGTAGTCCAGGTGCAGGAACATCTCGTTTCGCACCTGCTCTTCGTTGTAGATCTCCGGCCGGGTCTCCACGGCCTCCCGGATCAAAGGATATGCGTCCTTCCCGTTCCACCGGAAGTCCAGATACCACGCCTGATGATTGATGCCGGCGCAAAGATAGGTGATCTCCTCGAACGGCGCCCCGATCCACCGGGCCAGCATCATCGCGGTTCCCTGCACGCTGTGGCACAGCCCGGTGAGCTTCACACGGGTCTCTCCCAGCATCGCCCGGCACAGCATCGCCATCGGGTTTGTGTAGTTCAGCAGCAGGGCGTCCGGGCACAGCTCCTCGATATCCCGGCAGATATCCAGCATCACCGGGATGGTCCTGAGCGCCCGGAAGATCCCCGACGGTCCGCGGGTGTCTCCCACGTTGATGTCCACGCCGTATTTCTTAGGGATCTCGATGTCGCTGCGGAAGACGTCCACCCCTCCCTGCAGGATGGTGCAGACCGCACCGTCCGCTCCGTCCAGAGCCTCTCGCCGGTCTAGTGTGGAGATGACCTTCGCCGGATAATTTCCCGCCTCGATGATCCGGTTGACGGCGGTCGTGATGAAGTCCAGCCGCTCCTTATCAATGTCCATCAGCGCCAGCGTGGCGTCCGAGAGCGCCGGGAAAGTCAGGATGTCCCGCACCAGTCCCCGGGTGAATCCGAAGCTCCCCGCTCCGATGAATGCGATCTTTCTGGAAATGGCCGTGTCCTCCGTGTCTGCTTGATTGTGGGCGGAAGCGCCGGTGCTTCCCCGGCGCTCCGCGTCAGCCCTTTGACCTGTCCGGGTTCATCTCCTGCGGAGATTGTCTACTGGTTTTGCGCCAGCACGCGGTGGTGTCCCCTTGCGCCCTCCATCCCTGGCGGCTTGAGCCCGAAAATCGTGTTGAAAATGAGCGCCCCGGACCGGACCCCGCCTTCTTCTCCACGCCGCCGCGGCCGTGCTGCGGCCGCCGGCGCGCCGCGGCCGCGGATCGTGGCTCCGCCCTCGCCGCTAAAGCAGCCTCACGTCTCGCGTGGGCTTACGGCCGGGTTGCTCGCCCTGACTCTGGCCGCGCTAGCCGCCCCGCTGCTCGCCCATCTCTACGTTGTCTGGTCGTCGCGGGATCTCCGCGCTCCGGCGCGGGGAGCAAATCTGGTTCTGAATTCCGGCTTCGAGACTTCCGACGGGGCCGAAGGGGCCGCCTACTGGTTTGCGGGAGGCAGCGGCATGGTGGTCCGGGATCCGGCGGAGAGTGAGACAGGCCGCTTTGCGCTCCGGATGACCTCCGCTGACGGGGGCACGGTCATTGCGGAGACATTCCTCGCCCGCGTTCCCCTTTCAGACCGAGTCCACATAGAGTGTCAGGCTAGGGCCCGCGGGCTCCGCGGGCGCGCGTTCGCACGTATGGCATTCTATGCGCCCGACGGCGGCGGTCCCATCGCAGAGCCGCAGACTTCCTCACTGACCGGAACCTCGGACTGGAAGATCCTCAGGAGCGTTGCGCGCGTGCCTGCCGGAGCGGGCTCCGCCATGGTGCAGCTGGTTGTTGAGGGGCGCGGGACCGTCTGGTTCGACAACGTCCGCGCCATCGCAGAGGAGGCGTGGGACCCGGGTGCCGGGCGGCCTCCGTCACCGCCCGGTCCCTTCCAGAACGGCTCTTTTGAAAACCTGACCGCGGCGGGACTGCCGCAGAGATGGGTTCTTGCGGAGGGGGCCGTCGTGGATGCGTCCGTCAGCCGGACCGGGGAATGCTCCCTGAGGGCTGCCCCCCGGCAGAGGGAAGGGTTGTCTGCCGTGGCGCAGCAGGACTATGCTCCGCTTGCCGGCGCTGGAAGCCGGACGGCGGCGCAGGTGTATGTCTCCTCTCCTTCAGGGGTGGATGTCTGTCTCAGGATCTCCTGCTTCGATCGCCAGGGACGCCTTATGGCGGAGCACTCGGATGCGGGCAAGGCCGAGGGTGGCGAATGGTCGCGCCTGTACGTGGACTTCACGCTGCCAGACGGATGCACCTTGCTGCGGATGACCCTGAGCGCACAGGGCGGGGAGTGCTGGTTGGACGACGCTGCCGTGCGCTGATGCGCGTTTCTGCCGCGTGTCACCGCCGGCCAGGCGTGCTAGAATGATTGCGGGCCGCTCCCTCCGTGCGGCCTGTTGGCGCTTACCGGCGCGGATATCTTGCCGGCCGGAGAGCGCATCTCTCCTCAGTCCCGTCCAAAGGAGGGCGGGCGCACCGGGAGGTATCCGAGACTTGAGAAGGAAAAAACCGGGAACAGGCGTTCCGGACGCCTCCGCCGCCGGGCGGCCGGCTGAAGACGTCAACAGCCCGGGAATGAAAGAGATCGCGGCCAGGGTGGGGGTTTCCAAAACGACCGTTCACCGTGCCCTGACAGGCAGCGGGCGGGTCAGCCCCAAGACCCGGGCCCGGATCCTGGCCATTGCGGCGGAACTGGATTACACCCCCAATACCCTTGCGCGATCCCTGCGCCGTCAGAGGACGGGAACCCTGGGCGTTGTCACGAACGGGGTCTCCAACTCGTTCTATGCCACCCTGCTGGCCGCCATCGAGGAAGCTGCATCCAGTCAGGGGTTCAACCTTCTGCTCTGCTGTTCGGGCGGCAACGCCGAGCTGGAGACGGAACACCTGGGGCTTCTGCGGGAGAAGCGGGTGGACGGGCTGCTTGTGGCGCCCTCCAGCAGTTCCGCGAACGCCGCTCAGTTCGAGAGACTCCGCCGGGGAGGCTTCCCCTTTGTCTTTCTGGACCGGACAGTGCCTTCCGTCTCCGCCGACGCCGTGATGACCGATCACCGTCTTGCCGGGCAGCTGATCGGAGACCATCTGGTGGCGGCCGGACGCCGGCGCATCGGACTGATCATGCCGCTGGACGAGTCCTTTATGTCCACATCCATCCGGGAGCGCATCGAGGGTGTCTGCGACATTGCGAAGCAATGCGGTGTGGAGGTGGTGCGGATCGGGCGGGAGCGCTACTGGGAGCCGCTGGAGGACTACGGCTCCTTCTGCGTGTCCGAGTTCTTGGATTCCGGCGGGATGGTGGATGCGCTGGTGGGGATGAACGACCACGTGGCCATCGGGGCGCTGTTCGCCTGCCGCTCCCGCGGACTGCGCGTGCCGGAGGATATTGCCGTGACGGGCTATGATGATCTGGATGTTTCCAGCTTCGTCACTCCGCGTCTCACCACCATCCGGCAGCCCACCCGGCAGATCGCCTGGGAGGCGGTGAAGCTTCTGATGTCCCGCATCGGGGGCGGACGAGCCGATGAGGCGGTCACGGTGCGGCTACGGCCCATCCTGATGGAGCGCGAATCTACGCCAGCCGTCCGCCGTCCCGTTCAGCTGTTGCCGCCGGACGACGCCTGAACACGGTCCCGGGGGCGCCATCCGTCTGCCTCAAGGCTGCTCCATTGCGGATATAATCCCCGCCGGAGAGCGCCGCCGCGCGCCCGGACGGCGGTCCGGGACAGCCGCAGACAGGGGGGATACCTACAACACGATGCCTGCCGCCAGAATAGACATAGAGCAGATCGGTCAGCTGATATCCATCGCCGAGCGCTACGGGCTTGAGGAGCTCACCGTCAGCGAGGGATCGCTTTCGGTCACCATCCGTGGACACGCCCCGGCCGCCGCGCCGGTGGCGGATCCGGCGGTGCCCACCGCTCCGGCCCTGCCTCGCCCTTCGCGCAAGGCCCGCGCGCCCCGGTCCCAGCCTGCTCAGGAGGCTCCAGCCCGCACGCGGGGCGTCCCTCTTCCTGCGCCGATGACCGGTGTCTTCTACCGTGCTCCGGCGCCGGATGCTCCGCCGTTCGTGGAGGTCGGAGACGTCATTACTGCAGGGCAGACCATCGGCCTAATCGAGGCGATGAAGGTTTTCAGTGAGGTGCCGGCCGAGGTGGCGGGGCGGATTGTTGAGATCGTGGCCGAGAGTGGCAAACTGGTTCAGGCTGACGAGCCTCTGATGTTCGTCGAGCCTGTCGAGGATCTGGAGAGCTGAGCAGTTGAGTCATACAGACGCTCCCGTCGGGGTGGGAATCATCGGTTTCGGGACAGTAGGGCAGGGAACCTACACCATCCTGCGGGACAATGCGCCCACCATTACCCGGCAGGTGGGTGTTCCGGTGGAGCCGCGAATGGTGGCGGATATCCGCGCGGCCGAGCTTGCGGGGCGGGTAGGCCCCGGAGTGGAGCTTGTCTACGACGCCCGGCAGGTTCTGGAGTCCCCGGATGTGCAGATCGTCTGTGAGCTCATTGGCGGTGTGGGCGTGGCGGCTGACATCGTCCGGCAGGCCCTTTCTGCAGGCAAGCACGTGGTCACCGCCAACAAAGAGCTGCTGGCCCGTCAGGGGCCCGAGCTGCTTAGGCTGGCGGAAGAGAACGGCTGCGACTTCTATTTCGAGGCGAGCGTCGGGGGCGGCATTCCGATCATCTCTCCGCTCCGGGTGGGACTGGCCGGGAACCGGGTGGAGCGCATCCTGGGCATCGTCAACGGGACCACGAATTACATCCTGACCGCAATGGCCTCCGGTGGCGGAGATCTGCCCTCTGTACTGCGGGAGGCACAGGAGCTCGGATACGCCGAAGCCGATCCTACGAACGACGTCGAGGGCTTCGATGCCCGCTATAAGCTCACGATTCTGGCTTCGCTGGGGTTCCAGGCGCGGGTGCAGGTGGAGCAGATCCTGTGTGAGGGGATCACGCGCCTTGTTCCGCAGGATATCGAGTATGCGCGTGAGCTGGGATACGGGGTCAAGCTGCTGGCCATCGCACGGCGCATTGACGGCCGTATCGAAGCGCGCGTGCATCCCACTCTTGTTCCCTTCAGCCATCCCATCGCGTCCGTCGCCGGAGTGAACAATGCCATTTATGTGACGGGCAACGCGGTGGGCGATACCATGTTCTTCGGACCGGGAGCGGGCGGGCTCGCGGCAGGGAGCGCCGTGGTCGGAGACATCATCGAGATCGCCCGGAACATCCGCGCGGGTTCCTGTGGGCGTCTGCGTTGTCCGGAGTTCCGGGACCTGCCAGTGCTTCCAGCCGAGGACATAACGGCCCGATACTATGTCAGGATGCGGGTGAAGGATGCTCCCGGCGTGCTGGCGGCCATCGCGTCGGAGTTCGGCGCGGAGGGCGTCTCCATTGCGGCGGTCATCCAGAAGGACTCCCACGAGGGAGTGGCGGAGATCATCTTCCTGACGCATGAAGTGCGGGAGAAGAGCTTCCGGGACGCGCTGGAGCAGATAGAACGGCTGCCGGTGGTGGAGCAGGTCTGCGCGTTCATCCGCGTCGAGGAATGACCTCAGGAGATGAAATGAAAGTGCTGGCGGACCGCGCAGGCGAGCGCGTGGGCATCATCAGGAAGTATCGCGAGTGGCTCCCGGTTTCGGATTCCACGCCGGTCATCACTCTTTTGGAAGGGGACACGCCGCTCATCCCCGTCCCGGCGCTCGCCAGGGCCGTTGACCCTAAGCTCACGGTTTATGTGAAGTATGAGGGACTGAATCCCACGGGTTCTTTCAAGGACCGGGGGATGACCATGGCCATCTCCAAGGCCGTGGAGGAGGGGGCGAAGGCAGTCATCTGCGCATCCACCGGCAACACGGCGGCCTCCGCCGCGGCGTACTCCGCGAGAGCTGGCATCCAGTGCGCGGTGCTGCTTCCGAAGGGCGAGGTAGCTCTGGGGAAGGTCAGCCAGTCGCTGATGCACGGGGCGAAGGTCATCGCCATCGACGGCAACTTCGACGATGCGCTCCGGCTGGTCCGGGAGATTACCGACGAATACCCCATCGAGCTTGTGAACTCCCTGAATCCTTATCGCATCGAGGGGCAGAAAAGCGGAGCCTTTGAGATCTGCGACGTGCTGGGCGGACCGCCGGACTTTCACTGCATTCCCGTGGGCAACGCCGGCAACATCACGGCCTACTGGAAGGGATATCGCGAGTATCATCAGGCCGGCGTCATCAGCCGTCTGCCGAAGATGCTGGGATATCAGGCGGCCGGAGCCGCTCCCATCGTGCACGGCCATCCCATCGAGAAGCCGGATACCATCGCGACGGCCATCCGCATCGGAAACCCGGCAAGCTGGAAGCAGGCGGAGGCGGCGCGTGACGAGTCGGGCGGCCTGATAGATACCGTCACCGACGAGGAGATTTTGGAAGCTTACAAGATGCTGGCTTCGCTGGAAGGGATCTTCTGCGAGCCCGCGTCGGCCGCCAGCGTGGCCGGATTGCGCAAGACGGCTGCGATGGGCTACTTCAGGGAGCCCGCCACCTGCGTCTGTATCCTGACCGGGCACGGCCTGAAGGACCCCAACCGCGCTGTCGCCGTCGCCCCTCCGCTCATCGAACTCCCCGTGGACAAGGACGCCATCCTGAAGACGCTGGGGATGTAATAGTCGGAAGTGGCAGATCCCGGCACTGGCTGAGCGCCGTCGCATTACCGTTGGCGCCGGCCGAGGGAGGACCGTTGGCCGTCACGGCTGTGGCTCCGTGTCCTCCGGTATCCGATATCCGCTGAATCCTCGTGCCTTTGTCTTGTTATGCCCCGCGCGGCAGGAAACTGCCCGGCAAAACGGATAGAATACTATGGCCGCGGCGGCCTGCCGCCGGCGCGTGTCGAGGCTGGATGATTTCTACGGAGGCAGATAATGGCGACAAAAGTGACTCTCCCCCTGCTGGGCCAGACCATGGAGGAAGGCACCATCATCAAGTGGTTCAAGAAGGAGGGCGACCGGGTCGAAAAGGAAGAGCCGCTCCTTGAGGTGATGACGGACAAAGCCAACATGGAGGTGGAGTCACCGGAGTCCGGTGTTCTGCTCAAGATCGTCGCCCAGGAGGATGAGACGGTCCCGGTCAAGGGGCTGATCGCCATTCTGGGTGAGCCGGGAGAGGACATCTCCGCGCTGCTGGCGGAAGCCGGCGCCGTTGGCGAAGCGGCTGCCGCGCCCGCTGCGCCTGCCGAAGCTCCCGCCGAAGAGAAGACGGTTTCCGAACCGTCCGCTCCCTCGGCCGCCGCTTCGGCTCCCGCCGCAGGCCGCGTGTCCGCCAGCCCCCGAGCTCGCAGGCTGGCTGAAGAGCACGGTATAGACCTGGCCCAACTTGCGCCGGGTTCCGGTCCCGGAGGACGGATCATCGAGAAGGATGTTCTCCGCGCCATCGAGAGCGGCGTCGCGGCGGCTCCCGCAGCTCCGGCGGCCACGCCTCTGGCCGCGAAGGTGGCTGAGGAGAAGGGAGTGGACCTTGCTGCAGTGAGCGGCTCCGGCCCCGGCGGCAAGATCCGCCGCGAGGATGTGGAGGCAGCTGCCGCCCCGGCCGCCGTGCCGCTTGCCCCGCGTGTGCCGCTCGGAGGAGTCATCCCATTCGCTGGCCTTCGCAAGGCTGTTGCGGACAATCTGGAGAAGAGCGCCCGCTCCGTCATTCCCGTCACCCTGACGATGGGGGTGGATATGACGGAGGCCACCCGCATGCGCGAGCAGCTGAAGCCGGTATACGAAAAGAAGCACGGCGTGAAGCTCAGCTTCACGGATATCGTCATCAAGGCCGTCGCGCGCGCCATCGAGGATTACCCCATCATCAACTCCTCGCTGGAGGGTGATCAGATCCGAATCCACGACGGAGTCCACGTGTGTGTGGCCGTGGCGGTCCCGGACGGGCTGCTGGCCCCTGTGGTGCGGGATGCCAACCTGAAGCCCCTATGGGCCATCAGCGCCGAGGTGCGCGATCTGGCCGAGCGGGGACGCTCAGGACGTCTCGGGCCTTCTGAGCTGAGCGGCGGAACCTTCACTGTGACGAATCTGGGCGCTTATGGCGTGGAGCACTTCAACGCCATTATCAATCCTCCGCAGTGCGCCATCCTGGCCGTCTGCGCCATTCATAAGCAGCCGGTGGTTGTTGAAGGAGACCGCATCGAGGTGCGTCCGATGATGAACCTCTGCCTGACGTTCGATCATCGCATTGTGGACGGCGCTCCGGCAGCGGAGTTCCTGGCGCACGTAAAGAGTCTGCTGGAAAACCCCTACCTGTTCCTGGGCTGAGGGCGCCAAAGGGTAGCCGAGCCCTGGGCGGCCGCGATCCTTCTGAGGGGTCGCGGGGCTGTTGCCGCGCCCTGGTCAGGGCTGAAGAGAGGACTGCACTATGATGAACGTTGCCATCGTCGGCGCGGGCGGGATGGGCCGGCGCCACGCGGCCAGCTATCGCGAAACGGGGGAAGCTCGGGTCGCGGCTGTAGTGGACGTCAGCAGGGACGCGGGGGCGTCCCTTGCTGGAGAGGATGGGCAGGTCTTCGAATCGCTTGAGGAGGCCCTTGAAAAGTGCGACGTGGACATCGTGGATGTCTGCACGCCCACTCCGTTTCACGCGGACCACGCCGTCGCCGCGCTGAAGGCGGGTAAGCATCTGCTGCTGGAGAAGCCGATGGCCCGCACACTGGATGAGTGCGACGCCATCGTCAGGGCAGCGGAGGAGAGCGGAAAGACCGCGATGGTGGCGCACGTGCTGCGCTTCTTCCCGGAGTTCGTTCGCGGGAAGGAGGCAGTGGACGCGGGACTGGTGGGGGAGCCTGCGGTGGTCCGGACCTCACGGGGCGGGGGAATGCCCCGCGGCGTGGATTCCTGGTACACGGACTTCGCTCAGAGCGGCGGCGTGGTGCTTGACCTCATCATCCACGACTTCGACTGGCTCCGCTGGGTGCTCGGACCGGCCGACCGGGTCTATGCCCGCGGGCTGGCGCATTCCGGGCGAAAAGGTCAGGACTATGCGCTGGTGACCATCCGGTTCAAAAGCGGCGCCATCGCCCACGTGGAAGGCACCTGGATGCGCCCGTCCGGCTTCGAGACGCGCTTCGAGATCGCCGGGACGCAGGGCCTGCTGGACTTTTCCAGCCGGGACAGCGCATCACTTCGGGTGGCGCGTGCGCCAGGGGAGGAGAGGCGCGCGGCGGTGGAGGTTCCGGAGAGCCCGCTTGCCGAGAATCCCTATACGGCCCAGATCCGGCACTTCCTCCACTGCGTCCGCACAGGAAAGGCTCCCATTGTGTCCCTTCAGGATGCCCGGGCGGCGGTGGAGATCGCCCTTGGAGCGCTTGAGTCCATGAAAACCGGCGAGCCGGTCGAGCTTCGATTGCAGGAGAGCTGAGATGGCCCCAGTCAAAATCGGAATGGCCAGTTTTGCCCATATGCACGCCGGGAGCTATGCATCCAGTCTGCGGAGCCTTCCGGGAGCGATCATCGAGTGCATCTGGGATGCAGACGAACAGCGCGGCAAGCAGATGGCGGAGCAGTTTGGGTCCCGGTATGTGGCCGACCTGGACGAGTTTCTGGCTTCTGATATTTCGGGAGTGGTCATCTGCTCCGAGAACGCCGGACACCGGGATCTGGCGGTGAGGGCCGCCCGCGCCGGCAGACACATCCTGTGCGAAAAGCCCATCGCCACCAACGTGGAGGATGCGCGGGAGATGATAGACGCGGCCGCAGCAGCCGGTGTCCATCTGGCCACCGCGTTCCCCTGCCGGTTCAGTCCCGCCATGTGGCAGCTTCGCGAGGGCGTCCGCGCCGGCGAGCTGGGCCAGATTCTGGCCATTGCGGGAACTAACCGGGGCACGATGCCAGGCGGCTGGTTCATTGAACGGGACAAGAGCGGCGGCGGCGCGGTTATTGACCATACTGTTCACGTGGTGGACCTGATGCGCTGGCTGACCGGCGCCGAGGTCAGGCAGGTATACGCCGAGATCTCCAACAAGATGTACGGTCTGGACTTCGACGACTGCGGCGTGCTGACGATGGAGTTCGACAACGGGGTGTTTGCCACGCTGGACACAAGCTGGTCCCGCCCGAAAAGCTATCCCACATGGGGCGATGTGACCATGGAAGTGGTTGGCACGCAGGGTACGGCCAGCCTGGATATGTTCAATCAGAAGATTATAGGCTACAACGATGCCCTGATGCGGGCGACCTATCACCCCTGGGGCTCCAACGTAGACACCGGCCTTGTCAGCGCTTTCTTGGAGGCGTGCCGTGGAAACTTCCCGGAACGTCTTGCGACGGGCTACGATGGGCTGAAGGCGCTGGAGGTGGCGTTGGCGGCTTACGAGTCTGCAAGGTCCGGCCGGACGGTCGCCCTTGCCTGAATCCGGGCGGCCTTTTCGGGACGGGAGAGTGTACAATACTCGCGGCGCTCCCGCGCCTTCGGTGTGGAGTCGCGCGGGGGGTTCCTCTATACCCGGACGTCTGCAGGCAGAAGGACCGGCACGAAGATGGATAACGAGTTCGACTGGATCCGGCGAATCAGCCGGGAGATGGAAAAGTGGGCCGACGAGTCGGTGCGAAGCTTGTTCGGAGACCGGATGGCGGGCGACGGGCTGTGGGTGCCGCGCGTTGACATATACGAGACCGAGGAAGCCGTTGTGGTCAAGATCTGCGCGGCGGGGGTGGATACGTCCGACCTCTCGCTGACGCTGTCGGCTGACGGGCGCTATCTGCACATACAGGGTGTGCGTGCGGATGACCACGAGGCGCGGTCAAGGGCCGTCCGGTACCACCAGTTGGAGATCTACACCGGCCCGTTCGAGCGTACCGTGGCCCTTCCGCATGTGGGAGGTTTCGACCGCGAACGGGTCTCGGCGGTCGCAAAGGACGGTTTTTTCGTGGTCACGCTCCCCAAACTTGCGGTAGATCCGGCAGGGCCCCGCTCCGTGCCCATCTCATCCGAATAGAGGTCTGAAGTGGAGAACAGGGAGAACGAAGAGGCCTCCGGCGGAGACTTTCAGATCATAGACAGACGCAAGACCGCCGGTCAGCAAAGCGAACAGGATGGAGACGGTCGTCAGGAACAGGGCATCGTCATCCCAGACGTTCTGCCGCTTCTACCGCTGATCGAGACGGTGGCTTTTCCACACGTCGTCGTCCCTCTGAGTATCGGGCGCGAAAGCTCCATCAAGTTGGTGGACGATGCGGTCATCAAGGGGGAGAAAGTCCTGGGACTTGCCCTCTCCCGCAACCCGGAGCAGGAGCAGCCGGACATCGCCAACGTGCATCCGATCGGCGTGGCGGCGGTCATCCATACGATGATGCGCCTGCCCGACGGGCAGCGGATGATCGTGCAGGGGCTAAAGCGCATCCGCATTCTGGAGGCTGTTCAGACATCTCCCTACCTGCGCGTGCGCGTTGAGAAGCTGGCGGATGAGATTGACTACCAGCCGGAAGAAGAGCTGGAGATCGAGGCTCTCAAGCGCAACCTGGTGCGGGCGTTCTCCCGGCTGGTGAATGCCTCCGACAACCTGCCGGAAGAACTGCAGGCCATCACGCGCATTCCGCAGCCCGGCGTTCTTGCGGACACCATGGCCGCGCATCTCCCGGTGCCTCCGCTCGAGCGGCAAGAGATACTAGAGACGCTCGGGTTGCGGGCACGGATGCGGCTTATCCTGAAGATTCTGACCCGCGAGCTGGAAGTCGTCGAGATCGGGAACAAGATCGCCAGCGACGTCCACTCAGAGCTCGGCAAATCTCAGCGCGAGTATTACCTTCGCGAGCAGCTCAAGGCCATTCAGAAGGAACTCGGCCAGGACGAGGATCGCAGCGAGATTGAGGAGCTCCGCCAGGCCATCGAGGCCGCCGAAATGCCGGAAGAGGCCCGCACTCAGGCGGAGCGGGAGCTGGAGCGACTTACGCGCATGTCCGCCGGGCATCCCGAGTACGGCGTCACACGCAACTATCTGGACTGGCTGGTTAAGCTGCCGTGGAACCGCGCAACGGAAGACAATCTCGAGATTCCCACCGTGCGCCGTATCCTGGATGAGGACCATTACGGACTGGAGAAGGTCAAGGAGCGCATTCTGGAATACCTCTCCGTCCGCAAGTTCAAGACCGAGGGCACGGTCCGCCAGCCCATCCTGTGCCTGGTGGGCCCTCCCGGAGTGGGGAAAACTTCGCTGGGGATGTCCATCGCGCGGGCGCTGGGGAAGAAGTTCGTCCGCATATCGCTGGGTGGGATGCACGACGAGGCGGAAATCCGCGGCCACCGGCGCACTTATATTGGTGCTCTTCCCGGGCAGATCATTCAGGGTATTCGGCGCGCTGATACCAACAACCCGGTCTTCATGCTGGATGAGATAGACAAGGTGGGCTGGGACTTCCGGGGCGATCCCTCCTCCGCTTTGCTGGAGGTGCTGGACCCGGAGCAGAACTCCACGTTCCGCGATCATTTCCTTGAGGTTACCTTCGACCTCTCCAAGGTGCTGTTCATAACCACGGCCAATATCCTGGAAACCATTCCACCTCCCCTGCGGGACAGGATGGAGGTTATCGAGATTCCGGGCTACACGGAGGAAGAGAAGGTCGAGATCGCTCACAGGCATCTGGTGCCCAAGCAGATGGAAGAGCATGGCCTGAAAAAGACCCACGTCCGCTGGCGCCGCAGCGCGCTCCGGCACATCATCCGGGGATATACGCGGGAAGCCGGCGTGCGCAACCTGGAGCGCCAGATCGCTGCCATCTGCCGCAAGGCGACGCGTCAGTTCGCCGAGGGGCGTCAGGAGCCGGTGGTGGTGACGGGCGATGTGGTCCAGGAGTTCCTGGGTGCGCCTCGCTTCCTGGAGCAGGAAGTTGTGGAGCGCACCACCACGCCGGGGGTGGGGATAGGGCTGGCCTGGACTCCTGTGGGAGGAGATGTCCTCTTTGTGGAGGCGGCCAGAATGCCGGGCAGCGGTCAGCTTATCCTTACGGGCCAGCTTGGTGACGTAATGCAGGAATCGGCGCGCGCCGCTCTCTCTTGGGTGCGGTCACGGGCCGAGGTTCTGGGGATTGACAAGGATCTGTTCCGCAGTATTGATATCCACCTGCACGTGCCCGCCGGAGGGGTTCCCAAAGACGGGCCGAGCGCCGGCGCCGTCATTACCGCCACCCTGGTGTCGCTTCTCACTGGCCGACGGATGAAGCCGCGCCTGGCGATGACGGGAGAGGTGACGCTTCGCGGTAAGGTGCTTCCGGTGGGAGGCATCAAGGAGAAGGTGCTTGCCGCCCGTCGGGCGGGAGTCCGGACCGTGCTTCTGCCGGAAGCCAACCTCAAGGACGTCGAGGAGGACGTCCCGGAGAACGTCCGAAACGGTTTGGAGATCGTCTACGTCCGGGATATGGACCAGGTGCTGGAGCTTTCGCTGGAGCCGCCGCGCTCCCCCGGGCGCGCCCGCAGGCAGGCCGGGCAGAAGACGGCCGCAGCCGCTCCTGCCTGAGACCTGCGCTTCAGGTCATACCCTGCGGAAAAGAGTCCGGAACAAACGGGAGCTCCTCGAACATCAGCTCCCAGAGAGTGTTCTCGGCATACTCCTCATAGACGTCGCTGTGGCCTGCATCTGCGTCGCCAGGGTCGGGAATCAGTTCGTAAAGGTCGTTGTGTGTGCGCATCTCTGATCTCCGTGTGTCTGTGTCTGGCTTCATGATGCGCGGAGACTGTTGCAAAAATGTTGCACGACGGAAAAGCTTCGGATAAAGACGTGAGCCAGTTGCGGTTTCGCACCGTTGTCCGGCAGGAAAACCGCACCCGTGGAGCCAACTGATACGCTGACGTGAATGAGGAACGCCAAACAAGCCGTGTCGGGGTGACCTGGCGGTCCGTGTTGCTGGGGTTGCTGCTGATCCCCCTCAACACCTACTGGGTCACCCTTGTTGAGGTTCGCTGGTATACTCTGGACGGCACATCGCTGCCGTTGTTCATCACCCCCATCTTCATCCTCTTCGTGCTCTGCCTGCTCAATCTGTGGGCGGCTCGCGTCCGAAGGGCGTGGGCGTTGGACAGAGCTGAGCTGACAGTCGTCTACGTGATGCTGGTGATGAGCTGCGTGCTGTCCGGGCACGACATGCTCCAGAACCTGTTCGGAGCCATAACCCACCCGTTCTACTTCGCCACTCCGGAAAACGACTACCAGCGGCTGTTCTTTCAGTATCTCCCGCGCTGGTTGCTGATTGAGGATAAGCAGGCGCTGCAGGATTTCTTCCGCGGCGGAGTGGATCCGTGGAGCACGGGACTCTGGCGAGCCTGGGTGCTGCCTCTTACGATGTGGGCTGTCTTCCTGAGCGTCCTGTTCGCGATGATGGTGAGCGTCACCACCATCCTGCGCAGGGCGTGGACGGAGAACGAGAAGCTGGTCTTCCCGCTCATCCAACTGCCGGTGGCCATGGCTGCAGGGGCTCGGGACGGTGGCATCTTCCGAACGAGGGCGCTTTGGTTCGGTTTCGCCACTGCGGCCGGGCTGACGGCCTTCAACGGGCTGCACATGCTTTTCCCACAGGTGCCCTGGATTCCGGTCATCAAGCAGTATGAGATCGGGCGCTACTTCCAGACGCCGCCCTGGAATGTGCTGGCAGGCACCAACATCTCGATGTATCCCTTCGCCATCGGGCTTGCATTCTTCATCCCGCTGGACCTGAGCTTCTCCTGCTGGTTCTTCTTCGTGCTTCGCAAGCTCTTCCAGGTGCTGGGACGCGTGCAGGGATGGGACGGCGCAGCCGGGCGCGGATTCCCCTATTTCGGCGAACAGGCCGCGGGGGCGTGGATCGCGCTCGGGCTTGTCACCATCTTGGGAGCGCGGCACTATCTGAAGGATGTCTGGCTGAAGGCGTGGGGGATGCGGGAAGGCGCGGATCCTGTCGAGTCCCGGGAGTATCGCATCGCTATTATCACGGTGGTGCTGGGTACGGTTTTCCTGGCCTTCTGGAGTCTGCTGCTGGGCATCAAGTGGTGGGTGGCGCTTCTTTTCTTCGGCATCTACCTGCTGCTGTCGCTTACTCTGACCCGCGTGCGCGCTGAGCTGGGCACCCCGCACGAGATCTACTTTGTGAACCCGCACGATATCCTGGTGCGCATCTTCGGATCCACGCTAATCGGGCCGCAGAGTCTGACTGCCATCTGCACGATGTACTGGTTCAACCGGTGCGTGCGCTGTCATCCGATGCCCAATATGATGGAGTCGTTCAAGATGGCGGAGTATGCCCGGATGAGCCATAGGAGGATGATCGGAGTCATCGTCCTGGCACTGGCCGTCGGGATGGTGGTCACCTACTGGGCCAACCTGCAGATCTGCTACAGCGAGGGGGCCTCCGCCAAGTGCCTGGGCTTCAAGTGGTGGCTGGGCACGGAGTCCTATTCCAACCGGCTGGCCAACTGGCTGCGTTCGCCCGTCAGCGGGCTGCCGGAATGGTTCCGGGACCGCAGCGATCCGGCTATCGTGAACGTGCTGTATATGGCCGGTGGCTTCGCGATGGTGTTCGGGCTCAAGTTCATGCGCGCGGCGTCTGTCGAGTGGCCGTTCCATCCGGCGGGCTACGCCCTGGCGGTCAGCTATGCGATGGACTACTTCTGGTTCGCATTCTTCATTAGCTGGGTGATCAAGGCATTGATCGTCCGCTACGGGGGAATGCCTTTCCACAACCGCGCCGTCCCCTTTATGCTGGGGCTGATCCTGGGAGACTATGTGATGGGCAGCATCTGGGCCATCATCGGCCCGGTGCTGGGAGTTCCCACCTACAGGGTGTTCATCTGATGCCCCGGTCCGCCGGGTTCCGCAGGCAGGTGGTGGCGGCGGTGTGCCTGGCCGTGGTTGCGGGGAGCCTGGCTGTCCCTGCGCGGGCCGGCCGCGAGCGGGATGTGCGCATTGCGGTCCGGCAGGCCATTCTGGAGAGCCGGGCGACGGGATGCTCCGTGGCCATCGCCCAGAACGGGCGCGTGGTCTTTCAGCACGGGTTCGGCTACGCCGATATGGAGGACTTCTCTCCGGTTCGCCCGCAGACCGTCTTCCGAATCGCGTCCATCAGCAAATCCATCACTGCTGTCGCTGTGATGCAACTCGTGGAGCAGGGGAAGGTGGGTCTGGACGAGGATATCCGCCGCTATGTGCCGGAGTTCCCGGACAAGGGCGAGAAGATCACGGCGAGGCAGGTGCTTGGGCACCTCTCCGGCATCCGCGGTTACCGCGGCAACGAATGGACCAGCAAGGAGCCGTTCGCTTCCGTTGAGCAGTCGCTTGCCATCTTCCGTGACGACCCGCTGGAACATCGGCCCGGTGAGAAGTATCTCTACAGCACTCACGGCTATACCCTTGCCGCGCGTCTGGTAGAGAATGTCTCGGGGATGAGCTTCCCGGAGTTCCTGCGTAACAGCATCTTCATTCCGGCAGGAATGACCGCTACGGGGCCGGAGGATCTGCGTTCCATCGTTCGCTGGCGGGCCCGGGGCTATACCCGTGACAGCGAGGGCAAACTCATCAACTCCCCGTACACGGATATCAGCTACAAATGGGCGGGGGGCGGTCTGGTCTCGACCGCGGCCGACCTGTGCCGGTTCGGCTCCGCCGTGATGGACGGGACTCTGTTGGGAGCTGCCGCCCGGAACGAGATGTGGAAGGAGCAGAAGACGCTGGACGGGAGGGCGACCGGCTACGCGCTCGGCTGGGTCCCGGGGACGACCGCCGGGCGGGCTTCGGTGGCCCACGGCGGAGCGCAGCCATCCGCCCGATCTTTTCTTCTGCTGATCCCCGATGAACGCCTGGTGATCGCCGTCCTGAGCAACTACGAAGGGTTCCAGCCGTCCTCAGTCGCCCGCCGCATCGCCGAGATCTGGCTATCCCCGCAGTGATGTCTGGCAATCACGGGTCCCCTCACTGACTGACTTGACCGCGGGTTTGCTGTATCCTTGAGCCGAGAGATGTCGCGGCAAGTCGCAACGGGGCGTGCTGCGGACAGGGGGACCGTTATGGAGGGGCGCTTCTGGAGGGGCCGTGCAGGCTTTACCCTCATTGAGCTGCTGGTGGTTATCGCCATCATCGCCATTCTGGCAGCCATTCTGTTTCCCGTTTTCGCACAGGCTCGGGCGCGGGCCAGATCCACGAAATGCCTCAGCAATCTACGTCAGCTCAGCCTGGCATTCCGGCAGTATGCTGAAGACCACAACGGATACCTGCCGTTCATAGACCTTGCCCGCAAGCCTTCCGGGACGCCTGCCTGGACAGGCCTAACTTCGGCCACCTCGGGAGTCCTGCCCGTGCTGCGCAGCGGCGGCCTATTCGCGTATGTCAGGTCCGAGGAAGTCTACCTGTGTCCCAGCGATAAGGACAAGCTGGTACCACGGACTGCAGGCGGTGTCAAGAACTGGCCTTTCAGCTACAGCGCCAACGTCTCGATGGAGTGGAACGACACCTATAATCCGCCTGTCCGGAGGCGGTTCGAGGTGATGGCCAACGATCCCACCCGTGTGATGCTGCTGATTCATGAGAATCGCGATTCCATCAACGACGGGAACTACAACTGGAAGACCGGCTCCACCAACAACCCGTCACCCATCCACTATGAAGGCACCAACCTTGCGTATGTAGACGGACATGCTGGATATCGCCGGGCAAAGGACATCACGATGGAGATCGTCCGGGCGACCGGCGAGTGGGATCCGGACAGCAATCTGGGGGCTCGATAAGATCTGTCTGTTCTCCCCTGAAGGAAGGGCCAGTCAGATGATTTGGATGGCTGCCGTCCGGACAGCCATCCAAATCAGCCCTGCAGCCCCACGCCGCGGCCTGCAGCGGGTTTCGGGCGCTAATGCGCCGTAACGACTGAGGCATACTCTTCACCAGTGCGCCATGGACGCGGCGGTCTGCCAGTATTTGAAGACATCCACGTTGGTGGCTGTGGTCCAGGCTCCGGCTCCTGTGCGGCCAAGGAAGTAGGCCACCTTCCGCCCCTCCGTGTTGACTTCCTGTTCAAGCAGCTTGTCCAGCGGCCACGCTGCGGCGTGACCGTCGCAGAAAGCCACGTTCACCTTCCCGGTGTGCCGTGCCGAAGGACGGGCCGGATACTGCTTGCCGCCGGGAGGCTTGGTGCCGTCGGAGTAGACCGGCGACCAGTTCCACAGGCGGCTGGGTCCGCGCGCCGGGGGCAGTCCCACATAGTGCATCCCGTCGGAGTCGCAGAGATAGACGGTCTCGGACGGGCGGTCAAGGTCGGATTGCTTCACCGGGAACAGCCAGCAGTAGTTGAACAGGTTGATGTTGACCCCGAGGGTGTTATAGCCGTGTGGGTTCTGCTGTGCGTCATACACTCCCTCGTCTGCCTGCCACGCGATGGCCGGGCAGCTCAGCACGCCCGTGTTCCGGACATAGGGGCGTAGAATGCCCTCCCACGTCATGTTGTAGCCGTTCTGCACGATCATCATAAGAGGCGGCACCTGCCCCTTGTTGTCGTCCGTGTACATCATCCAGGCCTTGGAGATCTGGCTTACGTTGTTCAGGCATTTTGCGCCGATGGCCCGGTCCCTGGCTTTGGCGAAGACCGGAAACAGGATCGCCGCCAGAATGGCGATGATGGCGATCACCACAAGCAGCTCGATGAGGGTGAAGCCTGACGTCTGCCCGCGCTTCCGTGCGCCCCAGAGTGTTTGCCGCTTCATTGATGGTTCCTCCTTGGGATGCTCCGGCGAGAAACCCTGCGGGGCCGCGCGGGTGCGGCCCCGCATCTCAGAGTTCGAATGCTGCTACGGCTTCTTGATCAGTTGCCTGCGCCCGACGCTCACTTTCGGCGGATTGGCGGTTTCGTCAATGATGCTGAATGAGAAGGTCACCATGTCGCCGTTGGCGGCCACTCTATCCCAGCGCTGGCAGCGCACGTGCATCGTCTTGCCGCTTCCGTCAATCAGATAGAAGTAGCCATTGTTGATGCTCTGGATCTTCCCCGTGGCCCGGAAGAGATAGCGTTGCTTGGCCTCGCTCATCATCGGGTCCCAGGTGGTCTTTGTCAGGATGTGCAGGGCCGGCCTAGCCTCGAAGTCATAGCTCTGGAAGGATCCGTCGTTGAAGAAGATCTCGAACAGGTCCACCCAGCTCTCGCTGGTGGCATTGTTGCGCCACCATGCGCTGCCGCCGTTGCTCTGCCAGCCGGAGGCGCTCACTTTCGGCGAGCCGTTCCGGATGGTGCAGCTGGTCCCCGTCAGATTGCCCACGCCCGGGTCCAGGCTGACCGGCACAGGCTCGGTATTCGTTCCCGCGAACCACATTCCGGCCGCCCTCTGCTTGAACCAGTTCCAGTCGCCCTGCCACTGCTGTCCTGGCGGAGCGTCCCACTCCTTGAAAGTCCCCTGGATTGACAAGTCCCAGGTATACCACTGGTTGATATAGACCGGTTCCGGGGCGATCGGTGCTTGCCACTCGAACATATACAGCCGGCTGCCGTCGGTCAGGTATAGCTCGATGACCGGTGGAATGGCGTCGTTCTGGGCATAGCTGGCGTAGGTGGTGCAAGTGGAGTAGCGGATGGTCTGCACGTCATCTATATTCCTGCCAGCGAAGTTGTTCGTTCCCAGGCAGACGTGTGGAGCCGGGTTCGAATAGCCCTCATATGGCTGCATGTGAAAGGCTCCGGTTCCCGCTGGCGGCGGGTCCAAGATGCCGATCTGATATCCGGTGAGGTCCTCGAATTGCGCCAGCGGAGTGTCGCTGCCCGAGCCCTGAAGCGCAGCGAACTTCCAGCCGTTCATCTCGGGCTCGCCGCCGGGTTTCACGGTGAAGAACCCGATGGTGGTGAAAGCATGCGCGGCGCCCGCGCACATCAACAGGACAACGCACCACGCTGTCCATCGTGTGAGGTGCATCTTTGCGTTCCCCCTTTCGCTCGCTCTGCAAAAACCCCCGTGCGATACTCGCTCCGGAGGCATCCCTCCTTGCCCGCAGTGGATGGCGCGCCTGCAGCTTCCTGCAGGCGCGGCAATTATACCACCATCCCACACCTGCCGGCGGCAACAATTTGCTCTGTTTTTGCGCCGTTCTAAAGCAAGCGCTGTTCTTCCCTGCGCCCGTCGACCGGTCGGAAGCAGATTATGCTGCCCGCAGGCAGGCCGGACCGCGTGCGGCGTCGAAGGCATCGCTAATGACCGCAGATGCCGGAGGTGTTCCAGGTATGACACGCTTCCTCCTCATCACGACAATGCTCGTCCCGGCTGTATGCGGAGCGGCCGCGGCAGGCGATGGCATCCAACTCCGAGGCATCGCGCCGTCTGCGCTGTCCCCAGATCCCGGAAGCGCATCCCTTCTGGGCTTCGAGATCACCGCTCCGTGGATGCCCGGAAAGCTCTTCATGCGTTTCCCGGCGACCCTGTCAAGCGCTCGGGGCGTGCATTTCATAGATCACTACCGTGAGGATATGCCGCAGATCGGGCCGCTTGAGACGCCCCCGGTATGGGGTGGCAACCGGCTCACCGGCTCCATTGCGGTCCGGGGAGGGACGGCGGAAGGGCTCTGGTTCTACGGATACGCGCGTCCGGTCCCGGATGGAGTGGTGATGGAGTTCCGCGTGGAGAATCGGTCCCGCCAGACTTTGGCGGATGTGAACACGCAGATGTGTCTCTCGCTGGATGGCTCGCCGGATTTCGGCGCCAAAGGGGGCCTGCGCGACGTCAGGGTGTGGTCGGGCGGGCGGCTGAGGAGCCTGGCCAAACTCGCCGGGCGGCCCGGAGAGGAGGGCAGAGCTCCGTGCGTTGTGGTGCGGACCCGTGAGGCTGCTGCGGTTGATGTCGGCCCGACTGTGCATTGTGACGGCTGGCGCATGGCGCGGGAGGTGGCGGACCGAAGCCTGATCCTGCGCTCAAGCTCCGACCGGCGGCGGCTTGTGGCCATCGCCTGGGACACGCCAGCTGCCCTGCTGATTAGCAACTCCGGCATCCCCTGCCTGCACGCCGGGCCAGGTGGAGCTGTCACTCTGAAGCCGGGCGAACAGCATACCTGGAAGGGCCGCATCTATCTCATGAAGAACCGTCCGGATCGTCTGCTGCAGAAGTGGGAGGAGGACTTCGGGCCGCGCGGCAGGCTGACTTCCTACGCGGCCGCGCTGGCGAAGGCCATGCGCCGGCCCCGGGTCATCCTGAATCCCTCCAACCAGTACGCCAACCGCATCCGGGGCGAAAGAGGCAAGGAGCTCTACAACGAGGGGCTCAATATGTGGCATTACGCCGTGGCCGCGCAGAGGTACCTGCGTGAGGACGGGCGGGTCGAGGCGTTCATCACCCGCGACACGCAGACCCAGCTCACAACACTGCGTTACGAAGCGATGCTGGCGAACGCGCTTCGCGGCGACCTGCTCATCTCGCTGCACTCTGATGCCACCGGAAACAACACCCCCGGCGGCGGAACGTGGACCTTCTACACCGGTCCGAAGCATCTTTCCGAGGAAGAGCTGGCTTCGCTTCCCTATCCGCTGGAAGACTCCAGGCGGCTGGCTGCCCTGGTCCAGGGAAAGGCGCTGGAAGCCATCCGCGAAGTCTACCCGGACGTTCTGGACCGCGGCATCCGGGAGCACTGGTCCCGTCTGTACATGCTCCGCAGGCCTCGTTGCCCCTCCTGCCTCATCGAGGTGCTGTTCCACACCAACCCTGTGGAGCGCGAGCTCCTGAAGGATCCCGCGTTTCAGGATCGGGTCGGAAGGGCCGTCGCCGAGGCTGCGCTGGAGTTCCTGTTCCCGTCGAAGCGTTAGCAGAGCGCCCGCAGGGAGGATTTCCGGTTGCGCTTGGGGAAACGGGCACAGGCGGCGCGCTCATCCCGGCCGCGCTGGCCGGAGCGTGGAGGCTTACACTTTCGGGAAAGGCTTGCTGGTAGGATATCAATGGCATACGAACCTCGCAAGGAAGACAAATTCAGTTTCGGTCTGTGGACCTGCGCGAACCGGGGACGGGATCCCTTCGGAGAGGCGACCCGGCCCCCACTGGACCCGTTCACCATCGTGCGTAAGCTTGGCGAAATGGGCGTGTGGGGGGTCAGCTTGCACGACAATGACCTGATTCCCATTGACGCCTCCGCCGCGGAGCGGGACCGGCTGCTGAGGGAGTTCAAGAAAACGCTCGACGAGAGCGGCATGGTCATCGCGATGGCGACGACCAACATGTTCTATGACCCGGTGTTCAAGGATGGCGGATTCACATCCAATGACGGCCGCGTGCGCTCTTACTCCCTGCACAAGGTCATGCATGCCATAGATGCGGCCGCGGAGCTGGGAGCCGACACGTTCGTGTTCTGGGGTGGACGCGAGGGCACCGAGGTGGACCTCTCGAAGAACCACGTGGACTCCGTCAAGCGCTACCGCGAGGCGCTGAACTTCCTGTGTCACTACGTCAAGGACCAGGGTTACAATATGCGCTTCAGCCTGGAGGCCAAGCCCAATGAGCCCCGGGGCGACATCTACTTCTCCACCACGGGCGCGCTGCTGGGCTTCATCGCCACGCTGGACTACCCTGAGATGGTGGGTGTGAACCCTGAAGTGGCCCACGAGCTCATGGCCAATCTGAACTGCGCACACGTATACGCCCAGTGTCTGGAGGCGGGCAAACTGTTCCTGGTGCACCTGAACTCGCAGAAGTATGCCCGCTACGATCAGGATCTGCGCTTCGGGAGTGAGGATATCCAGGGCAACTTCGCCCTGGTGCATCTCCTGGAGACCAACGGCTTCGACGGAGCGCGCGAGTTCGATGCCCATCCTTACCGCACAGAGGATGTGGAGGGAGTTTGGGACTTCGCGATGGGATGCATGCGCAACTACCTGATCCTCAAGGAGAAGGCCCTGCAGTTCGAAGCTGATCCAGAGGTGCGGGAGATCCGCGCTGCGAACAATGGCAGTTGCGCTTTGTGGGAGTCGGCGGCCGGCGGGTATTCTTCGGAGACCGCCCGAGCCATCAAGGCCGAGTCCTACGACATCAGGGCGATGGCGGAACGCGGCCTTCGCTATGAGCGGCTGAGCCAGATCGCGTGCGAGATCCTGCTCGGAGTGCGCAAGGCATAGTGTCCTCGTGGCCCTGCCCGTGACGGTTGGCGCCGGGAACCCCCGGATTCCAGGGGCGGTCCATGAACCGTGACGGGCGGGGCCGGTTGACTCCGGTCTAGCTGCGGTGCTACCATCCCGGCAGGGGCGGGGTGGACGGCGAAGTTGGGAGCATTGAACGATTTGAGACCTGCAGCACGGATTCTGCTGGCGGCGGGGGTGCTTCTGTGCGCGGCGCCCGCGCAGGCGGCTCTGACATTTCTTTGGCCGCGCAATAACAGCGTTGTGCGCGAAAGCGTGAACGTGGCGGTGGACGCGGCAAGCGTACCGGCCGATGCTTACGTCACCTTTCATCTCAATGATGTCTTCATGGTGGCGGTGGGCACGCCCGGCACGGTATCGGGCGGGCGGAAGGCGTTCATCTGGCTCTGGGACACGCGCGAGCCTGTGAATCTGGGCGCTCCGAATGACCCGCCGCGCCGGCCGGAAGACGGCCAGTATCAGATCCGCGCGCAGGCGGTCTCCAGTGATGGCCGTGTCGTGGACTCCGGCACGGTCACCGTGCGCCTGGCCAACCGGGTGACCAGCGTCTCGCCGGACACGCCGGTCAGTCTCAGGTATCGCTACGCCGTGGGAGCCGCCCGCCGCTATGCGGTGCGCATCGGAGTGACGGTCTCCGAGATGGGTGGCGCTCCCATCTCCAGCAATCAGGAGATCCAGACCGTTTCCTATACCGGGCTGATGTCTGTGGCGGACGTTCGCGACGCAGACCGTGCCCTCATCCGCTATCGTCCGTCCGACACCTCACTGCGGCGCTTCGGCCGTCTTGTGCGGTTCTTCCCGGGGTTCGAGGACGGCTCGCTCTACGAGCTGGTGGACTCCCGCGGAAACGTGCTGGATAGAGACCTGTTCAGCAGTGCGGGCATCAAGGCAGACCCCTCGTTCGGAGTGGATTACCGCACTACGCTGCCCCGTGTGCCGGTGGCTGCGGGTGGTCAGTGGCAAGGCGCCTTCACATTCTCGCTCCCGGCAATGGGCACGGCCGCCCGTCTGGATGCCGACTTCTCCCTGGAAGGCCTGGAGTGGGCTGGCGGCCGCGAGTGTGCCCGCATCGCCTCAAAGTTCTCGGGCACGGCCGACTTCCAGTTCCGGCAGGTGGGTCAGGAGATGCAAGGAGGCACGGGCGACCTGGGTCCAGTCGGAGGCGCGATGGGCGCTGCGGGGGCAGCTTCCCGTCCCGCACGGGTCACCGGGACGGCCACCGATTGGTTCGCATTCCGGACTGGGGACCTGGTCCGCCGGGAGGCCACCATCGAATTGGACGCTTTTTTGGATTCCGGTACGGTGCAGGCCATCAATGAGGGGCTTGGCCTCGGCACGGGAGTGGGGGAAGTGCCCCAGCCGGTGAATCCCTATGCCCGCGGGGGTGAGAGTGCCGGTCCATCCGGACCGGGCGAAGAGGAGTGGGCGCTGGCCGAACAGTACGCTGATACAGTCCGTGGGCTCTTTGGACCAGGCCGCACGGCGGCCACTCCAACCGTTGAGGGCACCCGCGTAAAGATCAAGATCCGCATCTCCGCCAAGCTGATCAACTGAAACTCTTCAGGAACGACAATCCGGAGAAGGAGCTTGAGCTCTTCGACCATCTGGCCGAGCTGCGCGCCCGGCTGATCCGTTGCATCATTTACGTCGCCATCGGAATGGTCGCGGCGTGGGTGTATTTTGACCAGCTCTACTCCTTCCTCCTTCAACCTGCCATCAGGATTCTGAACAAACAGGGCGGCACATTCTTGCAGACCACGTTCGCGGCCGGGTTCACGCTGCGGATGCAGGTGGCGCTGATCGGAGGTCTGGTGCTGATGATGCCACTGCTCACCATGGAGTTCTGGCTGTTCGTCGCTCCCGGATTGACGAAGCGCGAGAGGCGGGCGGTCTACTTCGTGGCGCCCCTCAGCATCGCACTGTTCGCGCTGGGCGTCACACTGTGTTACATCGCCATGCCGCGCGCGCTGGAGTGGTTCGTCTCGCTGGTTCCGCCCAACACCACACTCATCCCGGACATCTCCCGGACGTTGGTGTTCATGGTTCAGATGTATCTGGCCTTCGGCGTGATGTTCGAGATGCCAGTCGTCCTGATGTTCCTTGCCAAGATCGGGCTGGTCAACTCGCGGATGATGATCCGGCTATGGCGGGAGGCCGTGGTGGCCACCGCGTTTCTGGCTGCGCTCGCCACGCCATCGAACGATGCATTCACCATGTTGATGATGGCGGTGCCGATGGTCTTCCTCTATTTCCTCAGCATCATCCTTGTGCGCTGGATGGAAAGCTGAACCCACGGCGGCAGAGGTTCTCACAGGCAGTGAAGGGCGCCCCCTCAGGGGGCGCCCTTGGCGCTCTGTCGGACTGACTCTGTTATTCCATTCTTCCGGACAGGAAGGCGTCGTAGGCGGAGAGATCCAGCAGGCCATGCCCGCAAAGGTTGAACAGGATGACCTTGCTCTCCCCCGACTCCCGGCACTTCGCGGCCTCCCGGATCACGGCGGCGATGCAGTGGCTGGGCTCGGGAGCGGGAACGATCCCTTCCGTATGCGCGAATTTGACCGCGGCTTCGAAGATCTCCTTCTGCGGGATGGCAAGGGGCTCGATGTATCCCTGGTTCACCAGCGCCGAGACCAGTGGAGCCATCCCGTGGTAGCGCAGTCCGCCCGCGTGGATGGACGGCGGCACAAAGTCCGCTCCCAGCGTATACATCATCAGCAGCGGCGTCATTCCCGCCGTGTCGCCGTGGTCGTAGCGGTACTTGCCTTCAGTCAGCGACGGGCAAGAGGCCGGTTCCACGCCGATGTAGCGCGTATGGTTGCGCTCGCCCGTCAGCTTATCCCGCAGGAACGGGAAGGCGAACCCTGCGTAGTTGCTTCCGCCGCCGCAGCACCCGATGATGATGTCCGGGTATTCTCCGGCCATCTCCATCTGTTTGCGGACCTCTTCGCCGATCACGGTCTGATGCAGCAGAACGTGGTTCAGCACGCTTCCCAGCGCATACTTGTTCTCGTCTTTGGAGACGGCCACTTCGATGGCCTCGCTGATGGCGATTCCCAGCGACCCCGGGCAGTCCGGATCCTCGGCCAGCATCTTCTTGCCGAACTCCGTCAGCGGGCTGGGGCTGGGGTGCACCGTTCCGCCGAAGGTCTCCATCAGGATCTTGCGATACGGCTTCTGCTCGTAGCTGACGCGGACCATGAAGACAACCGCCTCCATGTCGAAGAACTTGCAGGCCATTGACAGGGCCGTTCCCCACTGGCCCGCGCCAGTCTCCGTGATGATCCGCTTCGTGCCTTCCTTCTTGTTGTAATACGCCTGGGCGACCGCCGTGTTGGGTTTGTGGCTCCCGGCGGGGTTCGTGCCTTCATATTTGTAGTAAATGTGCGCGGGGGTATCCAGCAGCTTCTCGAACCGGGTCGCGCGGTAGAGCGGCGTTGGCCGCCAGATGCGATAGATCTCCCGTACCTCCTCTGGGATCTCGATGAACCGCTCCGTTGAGACCTCCTGCTCGATGAGTCCCATCGGGAAGATCGGCGCCAGAGCTTCCGGGCCGATCGGCTCCTTGGTCACAGGATGGATCGGCGGAGGAGGAGGCTCTTTCATGTCGGGAACGATGTTGTACCAGTGCGTCGGGATCTCTTTCTCCGACAGCATGAACTGTCGCCTGGCCATCTCTGTCTTACGTCCTTCCCCGTCAGCCGCCGGTGCGGCCTTCCGTTTTTTCAGTGAGGTTGTTTCCGGCGCGGTGGGAAGCTGGTGCTTCCTTCATCAGCCGGGCTGAAGAAGTATTCCACAAATCGGCCGCGACTCCTTCTCCCGCCCGGTGCGGCCGGTCCACCAGCCGGTTTGACGAGCCCTGTGCCGGCGCATATAATCCAGAGGCCGCACGTTGCCGCACTTTTCTACCAGAGGACGTAAGCACTTTGAAGTTGAGACTTGGTCTGCCCAAGGGCAGCCTTCAGGAAGCGACTTTTCAGGTATTCGATAAGGCTGGTTGGAAGATCCGCGTTGACCCGCGCAGCTATCATCCCGTCGTGGATGACGAGGAGATCGAGGCGCTGCTTATCCGCCCGCAGGAGATTCCCCGTTATCTGGAGGACGGCCTGATAGACGCCGGCATCACCGGCAAGGACTGGATGGAGGACTGCGGGCTGGAGGCTCACGAGATTGCGGATCTGCGCTACGCGAAGACCAGCATGAACCCCATCCGCGTAGTGCTGGCGGCCAAGGCCGGCTCCGGTATCAACTGCGGCGCCGACCTCCAGGGCAAGCGGATCTCCACGGAGTATGTCCGCCTGACGGAGCGATGGCTGAGGGAGCGCGGCGTGAGCGCCACCGTGGAGTTTTCGTGGGGTGCATGCGAGATGAAGGTCCCGGACCTTGCCGACGCCGTCGTGGTGAACACCGAGACCGGGTCCTCCCTTCGCGCCCACGATCTGGTGATCGTGGAAGAGCTTCTGGTCTCCACTCCGCGTCTTGTTGCGAATCACGCGGCTTGGAACGATCCCTGGAAACGCCAGAAGCTGGAGAATCTGGCGGTCATGCTGGTGGGTGTCATTCAGGCCCAGGGACTGGTCGGACTGAAGATGAACGTCCAGCGCACGGACCTGCAGAAGGTGTTGGAAATTTTGCCGGCCCTGAAGCGGCCCACTGTCTCCAGCCTGACCGATGAAGAATGGGTGGCGGTTGAAACGGTGCTGACGGAAAAAGAGGTCCGCCGTCTGGTCCCGGAGCTGAAACGCGCCGGAGCGACCGGAATCGTGGAATATTCTCTGAACAAGGTGATCTTCTGACCCCTCCGCCCGAAAGCCGGGCGGAAATTTGCCTGCCGCCCGTGCGCGCGTTATAATGAGTGTTTGCGAGCGGGGAGCAGGGAGCGTTTAGCTGCCCGTCAATGCCGCTTTCCCGTTCAGACACCCTTGACGCCGATGCGCCGCCGGAGGGCGGTCCTTGGCATCCTGTCGGGAGCGAAAGAGCCACACATGGTCAACACCACCGAAGCGGACAACCTGATTCCCTCTGAAGAGCTGACAAGCGACGCCGGGGAGGCGGAAGCGCCCGTCCAGGCCGAGGAGCCTGCGGCGGCTCAGGAGACGACTGCCGAAGCGGCGCCGGAAGAGCGCGCTGCGGCATCGGAGGCTCCTGCAAGCCCGGAGGGTGAAGCGGCAGACGTGCCGGTGGCCGAGGCTGCTGCGGAAGAGGCCGCCGGAGGAGAGGCGGAAGAGACTGAGCCGTCTTCTGAAGAAGAGACGAGCGAGCTTCTGAAGCCCCTTCCGGGAGCCGTTACCGGTCCGGAGGTGATGACGCGCTCCCGCTATGCGCTTGTTGTGCTGGCGGCCAAGCGGGCGAAGCAGCTCCGTGATGGAGCCAGGCGTCTGGGCTCGACCACGGCCACCAACTACCTGACAGCCGCGCTTGAGGAGGCGGCCGAAGGATCGATCGGCTACCGCCTGGCCGACGAGGAGTCCCCGGACGCAAACGACGATTGACCTCTGATATACGGCCCTGCCCTGCGGGCAGGCCGGAACAGCAGCCTCGCGCACCTCGCCCGCAGTGCAGTCGGATCGCGGCGTGGCGGGGCTCTGCGAAGGTGATATGTCCAAGATTCTCGGCATAGACCTGGGAACCACGAACTCCGTCGTGGCGGTTATGGAAGGCGCGGAGCCGGTCGTTATCCCACTTTCGGATGGCAGCCGGCTTCTACCGTCTGTGGTGGGCGTTTCCCGGACGGGGGAGCGTCTTGTGGGACACATGGCCAAGCGGCAGGCCATCACCCACCCGGACCGTACGGTCACCAGCATCAAGCGCCACATGGGAACGTCCTATCGCGTGGAGATAGACGGCGTATCCATGACCCCGCAGGAGATCTCAGCGCGCATTCTGGAGCGTCTGCGGGAGGATGCCGCCAAGTATCTCGGACAGGATGTGCGCAAGGCAGTCATAACAGTCCCGGCCTACTTTTCTGACGCTCAGCGTCAGGCCACCAAGGACGCGGGCGCCATCGCCGGGCTGGAGGTGGTGCGCATCATCAACGAGCCGACGGCCGCCGCGCTGGCGTTTGGCCTGGACCGCACGGATGCCCATACGGTGCTGGTATGGGACCTCGGAGGCGGCACCTTCGACGTCAGTATCCTGGAGATGGGCGACGGGGTATTCGAGGTCAAGGCGACGAACGGCGACACGCATCTGGGCGGCGACGACTGGGACCAGGCTTTGATGGAGTGGATGGCATCCGAGTTCCGCAATCAGACCGGGGTGGATCTGCTCGCGGACCGGGTGGCGGCGCAGCGCCTGAAAGAGGCCGCCGAAAAGGCCAAGATCGAACTCTCCTCCGTCGTCACGACAGCCGTGAATCTCCCGTTCATCTCTGTGAACCAGGACGGCCCGCTGCATCTGGACATCACCATCACACGGGCGAAGTTCGAGGAGATAACCGCGCACCTGCTCAAAAGGATGGAGAGCCCCACGCTGCAGGCTCTCAAGGACGCGAAGATGGAGCCGTCCGACCTGGACTGCGTGCTTCTGGTGGGAGGCTCCACGCGGATGCCTGCCGTCCGGGACCTGATGCGCACGATGCTGGGTAAAGAGCCCCTGGGCGGATTCAACCCGGATGAGGTCGTTGCGCTGGGAGCGGCCATTCAGGGTGGGGTGCTGGCGGGCGAGGTGCGGGAGATCGTGCTTCTGGACGTCACGCCCCTGACTCTGGGGATCGAGACGCTGGGCGGCGTGTTCACCCCGCTGATCGAACGCAACACAACCATCCCCACCAGCCGCAGCCGGATGTTCACCACCGCCGCCGATAATCAGACTACGGTGGACATCCACGTGCTGCAGGGCGAGCGCGAATTCGCAAGCGACAACATCTCTCTGGGTCGCTTCCAGTTGACGGGCATTCAGCCTGCTCCGCGGGGCACCCCGAGGATAGATGTCTCGTTTGAGATTGATGTCAACGGAATCTGTCACGTCTCGGCGCGCGACACGGCCACAGGCAACCGGCAGAGCATCACGGTGAAAGCCACAACGTCTCTTTCGCGGGAAGAGGTCGCTCGGCTGGTGCGCGAAGCGGAGCTGCACCGGGCGGAGGATGCCAGGCGGCGCGAGCTGCAGGAGCTGCGCAACCGGGCGGATGCGTTGCTTTACAACGCAGAGCGCACAGCTCGCGACGCGGAAGGGCTGGTCTCCGCAGCGCTGGTCCAGATGGTGAGGGACGGCATGGCCGCCCTGCGTCAATCGCTTGCGGGTGAGGATGTGGATCTTATCCGGCGGCAGGTGGAGCAGCTGTCCGCAGACGTCTATCGCCTGGGAGCCGCCTACTATCAGGCGAAAGAGTCCGGGGCTGCGCCGACGGCTGAGGCGGCGGCTGCCGATGAGGATGTTCAGCCGGAGGCCGAGGCTGCGCAGAGGCCGGAGGCGGAATCGGAAGAGGAATCCGGGGACCAGACGGAAGGCAAACCGGCTTGAGCGGAACACCGGATGCGAGGAGCCGGTTTTCAGCATAGCAGTCCATGAACTCCGACACCGACTACTACGAACTGCTGGGAGTTTCTCCTGACGCCAGTCCGGAGGAGATCAAGCGGGCTTACCGCCGACGGGCTCGGGAGCTGCATCCCGACGTCAACCCGGACGACCCGGAAGCGTCGGAGCGCTTCAAGGCCCTGAACGAGGCTTACGAGGTGCTTCGGGATCCGGAGAAGCGCCGCATCTACGACCGTTATGGCCCTGACGGGCTGCGCGCCGGAGCGGGTGCGGCGTCTGGTTTCAGTGATTTCACCGGCTTCGGAGACCTGTTTGAGGCGTTCTTCGGCACGGGAATGCGCGCAGGTCCGCGCACTGGCCCGGAACGGGGAGATGATCTCCGATTCGATCTGGATATCTCCCTGGAAGAGGCTGCCACAGGAGTCGAGAAGACCATACGCCTGTCTCGTCTTGTGGTCTGCGAGGCGTGCCGGGGCAGCGGCGCGGAGTCGGGGTCCCGTCCGGAGACCTGTCCCGCCTGCAGGGGGACCGGGCAGGTGCGCCAGCAGCAGAATACGTTCCTGGGATCGTTCGCTACCATAACGACCTGCGGAGTCTGCCGCGGGGAAGGGACCGTCATCCGCCGTCCCTGCGGCCGGTGCCGGGGCGAGGGGCGTTACCGCTCATCGGAGGAGGTTTCCGTCACCATCCCGGCCGGGGTGGATTCCGGGGCGCGTCTTCGGCTGCCTGGTAGGGGGAACGCCGGACGCAGGGGAGGGCCGGCAGGCGACTACTATGTGGTCATCCACGTCCGGCCGCACGAGCGCTTCAAGAGGGCAGGTGACGACCTGGTCACCGAGGTGCCCATCGGGATCGCGCAGGCGGCGCTGGGTTGCCGGGTGTCCGTTCCGGGGATACGGGGAGACGTGGAACTGGAGATCCCTCCGGGTGTGCAGCCTGGGGACACGTTCACCGTCCGGGGCGAAGGGATGCCGGATCTGGACGGCCGGGGACGGGGCGATCTGCACGTCACTGTGCGGGTGATGGTTCCGGAGGATCTTACGGACGAGCAGCGGGAGCTTCTCCGCAAGTTCGCCGAACTGCGGGGCGAGGAGACCGAGATGACCCGCAGCTTCTTCGAGCGGTTGAAGGAGCATCTGACCGGCAGATGACAAGGTGGGTGGAGCTTTCGGTACGTTGCTCACCGGATCTCGAGGAGCCGCTTGCGGCCATCGTGACGGGCGAGTGCGGCGGAGTGGAGCTTTCGCCAGAGGGTGGCCTGCTGAAAGGCTGGTTGCCTCTGGACGACCGGCTGGAGAGTCGTCTGGACCGGCTGCACGAATCGCTTTGGGCGGTGGCGGAAGCCGGCGGCGGCGACGTGGAACTCTCGGTCTCGCCGGTGGCCTCCGATGACTGGCTGGAGACCTGGCGCGCCAACTTCCGCCCCTTCGTGTGTGCCGGACGGTTCCGCATCCGGCCGCCCTGGGAAGATCCGGTGGAAGGTCCTTATTCAGACCTAGTCATTGACCCGGGAATGGCGTTCGGAACCGGCCAGCACCCCACCACGGAGCTGATGCTGCGCTTTCTTGCAGAGAATCCCCCCGCCGGGCTTCGTGTCCTGGATGCCGGCGCGGGTAGCGCCATCCTCTCCATAGCCGCTGCGCTTCTGGGAGCACGGGAAGTGCTTGCCATCGAGCTTGACCCCGTGGCGGAGGAGAATGCCTGCCGCAACATTGCGTTGAATGGCGTGCAGGACCGGGTTCGATATTGTGTGGGAGACGCGGCGGAACTGGCGGAAGGGCTGTTCGACGTCGCAGTCATGAACATCGTGGCGGGAGTCATCATCCGGCTGCTCCCGTCCATCGCTCCCCGCCTGGTGGCGGGAGGCTGGCTGGGTTGCTCCGGCATCATCGAGGAGCGCCTGGAAGAGGTGCTGGAAGCGCTCCAGAGGCACGGCCTGGAGGCGCGCCGGTTGGAGTCGAGCGGCGAATGGCGGGGGGTGCTGGCGGTCAAAACCTGAAAAGCGGTCGTCAGACGGGGACGGCGCAGAGATCTCCGGTGACCGAGGAGCGCCTGCTCACACGTCTGTTTCTACCGCCCGAGTCATTTTCAGACGGGATGGCCACTCTGGAAGGACAGGCCTTCCGCCACGTGGCGCGCGTGCTGAGAATGGGGGAGGGCGACCATCTCCTGCTTTTGGACGGCACGGGGCGCGGGTGGATCGCAAAACTGGATCGTGTCACGCGCTCCGAAGCCACCGCAACGCTGCTTCGCGTCGTTGCGGAGGAGGGTCCGCCCCTGCGCGAAGTCCATCTGGCAGTTCCCCTGCTGAAAGGGGATCGCACGGAGCTAGTGCTCCAGAAATGCACTGAGCTGGGAGTATCGTGCTTCCACGTCTATCCCGCCGAGAGAAGCGTGGTCCGTCTGCGGGACCGGGCCGGAGCCCGTCGCGAGCGCTTCCAGTCCGTGTGCCGCTCCGCGGCTGAGCAGTGCGGAGCGTTCCGGGTGCCGGAGGTGCGCATTTGGGAAAGCACTCAGGGGTTCCTGGAACAGGTGAGCACGGCTGGGCGGTTCATCGCCTGGGAGGAGGAGGATCGCCTGAGCGCCCGCGATGTGCTGCAGGATGGCCGGCCGTGTACGCTTGCCACAGGTCCGGAAGGCGGGTTCTCGCGGCGGGAGGTGGACCTCTGGGCAGACCACGGTTTCCGGCCGGTCAGCCTTGGCCGGCGCATCCTTAGAGCCGAGACGGCTCCCATCGCCATCTGTGCTCTTGCGCTTTGCGCCCTCTGAACCGTTCCTCTGGGAGCGGAGCGACTATCACCAGGCGCTTTAGTGTATCATGCAATTGGGGATGTCAGATTCCCCGGAAAGGTTCATGAGCAGCACTACGAAGAACGCCGTTTCAGATACTCATTCCCGCCGCCAGGACACGGCCGAAAGCCGCGAGCAGCAGTTCGGCCGCTACTTCGGGACGCAACTGGAGATCATGGATGATCTGGATCTGTTCGTCAGCGTCCTGCCCCCGGCCATCCGCGAGGTGCTGGAGGCCCAGCCCGACCTGAAAGAGCTGTTCGAAGTGGTCCTGGATCTCGGCAGGCCTCCGGAGGCCCGATTTGCATCCCGTGTGATGGACCTCAGCGACGAGCCCGTCACGCAGGCGCAGATAGATCAGGTTGTGGCGAGGGTGGGGGACTTCGGAAAAGATAACCGCGCCGGCATCGAACGCACTCTTCACCGCATCTCCGCCATCCGGAACAGGCAGGGGAGGATCATTGGCCTCACTTGCCGGGTGGGGCGGGCTGTCTTTGGCACCATTGACATCATCCGGGACGTGGTGGAAAGCGGAAAGAGCTTTCTGTTGCTGGGGCGTCCGGGAGTGGGCAAGACCACCAAGCTGCGGGAGGTGGCCCGCATCCTGAGCGACGAGTTCCAGAAGCGTGTCGTCATCGTGGACACGTCCAATGAGATAGGAGGGGACGGCGACGTCCCGCATCCGGCCATCGGGCGTTCCCGCAGGATGCAGGTGACCACGCCGGAGGACCAGCACGCCGTGATGATCGAGGCGGTGGAGAACCACATGCCCGAGGTCATCATCATTGACGAGATCGGTGTGGAAGCCGAGGCGTTCGCGGCGCGCACCATCGCTGAACGGGGCGTGCAGCTTGTGGGCACCGCCCACGGAAACTCGCTGGAGAACCTTCTCTCCAACCCCACGCTATCAGATCTGATCGGCGGCATCCAGGCGGTAACCCTCTCCGACGAGGAGGCTCGCCGACGGGGCACTCAGAAGACGGTGCTGGAGCGCAAGGCTCCCCCCACCTTCGATGTGCTGATCGAGATCCTGGAGATGGACAAGCTGGCCATCCATCATGACGTCGCCACGGTGGTGGACCAGTTCCTGCGGGGGATCGCTCCGCGCCCGGAGATCCGTATCCGCAATCCGCAGGGGGATGTGGAAGTCATCCAGAAGAGCGACGCCCCGCCGGTTCATCGGGAGCCTCTATCCGACGAGGAGCCGGAGCCGCTGGCCGGAAAGCGAATTTCGGGGACGGTGCGCATATTCCCCTACGGCGTCAGCCGCAACCGGCTGGAGCGCGCCATCCGCGAGATGCGCGTGCCGGCGCACATCACCAACGACTATCAGGAGGCGGACGCCGTCATCACGCTGAAGTCCCACTTCCGGCGCATCCCGCCCCGGTTGAAGGAAGCGCAGCGCCAGACACTGGGCACGTTCGTGGTGAAGAGCAACACCTACACCCAGATCGCTGGCACCATCCGCGAGATGTTTGCGCTGGCTTCGGATGACGTGGAGGCCCTCGCCCTGCGCGAGGCGCGGGAGGCCATCGAGCGGGTGCTCGAGTCCAGCGAGCCCGTGGAGTTGATGCCCCAGAGCAGCTATGTCCGCCGTCTGCAGCACCAGCTCGCGGAGCAGTATGAACTCGCGTCCACCAGCATCGGGACCGAGCCGTTCCGCCGGGTGCGGATCAGCAAACCTTGAGCCGCGGGCGGTTCATCACGTTCGAGGGTGTGGAGGGAGCCGGAAAGTCCACGCACGCGCGCCTGTTCGTTGAAGCCTTGAGGGAGAGGGGCGTGGAGGCGCATCTGACGCGCGAGCCCGGCGGGTGTCCTCTGGCCGAGAAGATCCGTGCGCTCATACTGGAAGAGCGCGAGGATCCTCCCGTTCCCCGTGCTGAACTGCTGCTGATGCAGGCGGCGCGCGCGCAGCACGTGGACCGGGTCATCCTGCCGAAGTTAGAAGCGGGTGTGTGGGTGGTGTCGGACCGCTTCTACCATTCCACCCTGGCATATCAGATGTTCGCGCGGGGACTGGATCCCGCATTCACCCGTGCCGCCATAGAGTATGCCATTGACGGCGCGCACCCGGATGCCACTGTCATCCTGGATCTTCCTGTGGAAGAAGGGCTGGCCCGGCAGGGCGAGCGCAACCGGATGGAGGAAGAGGGACAGGCCTTTCACCAGGCTGTTCGAGAGGCGTTCCTGTCACTGGCGGCCGAGGAGCCTCGGCGGATCCGCCTGGTGGACGCATCGGGAAGTGTGGAGGAGGTGCACCGCCGCGTGATGCAGGCGCTGGAGCCCTTACTGGAGGAGTTGTAGGGGCAAGGGCGCGAAGAGGTTGCGGATGGTTCCGGCGAGGAGGGAAGCCCAAGATGAAGCTGGTTCTGGCCATCATACAGGAGCGGGACGGCAAGCGCGTGGCGGATGCGCTTGCTGAGAACGGTTTCTTCTACACGAAGATCGCGAGCACGGGAGGCTTTCTGCGGGACGGCAACCAGACCTTGCTGCTGGGAGTCGAGGACGAGCGGTTGCAGGAGGTGTTGGAGGTTTTGAAGGCCAACTCCGACGCCCGCGATCAGTACGTCAGCCTGCCCTCTCCCGATGTGATGCCGTCGGCTCCGCTGCTCCAGGCGCCGGTCAGGGTGACCGTGGGAGGAGCCGTGGTCTTTGTGCTGGACGTCGAGTCCTTCCACCGGTGGTGAGATGCCGGCTGAGACGCTTGAGCCTTTGATCGGTCACGGGGAACAGCTCGGAGTGTTGCGCCGCCTGGCTGCGGCGGGCACTCTTCCGCACGCTTTTCTTGTCACCGGGCCGGATGGGGTGGGGAAAACCACCTTTGCCTTGCTTGCGGCGGCGGATCTCGCCTGCCTTGAGCCGGGCCCGGAAGGTGCGGCCTGCGGGCAATGCCGGTCCTGCGGGCTTGCCCGGGCGGGAACTCATCCGGACATCATGCGGATCACTCCTCCCAAAGAGGAGACCACCATCGGCCAGATGCGGGAGATGCGGGCCACAGCCGGTCTGGTGCCGGTGCTGTCGCCCCGGCGCGTTATCGTCATTGAACGGGCCGAGACCCTGAACGACCAGGCGGCGAACGCCATCCTGAAGGTGCTGGAAGACGCTCCGCCTGCTCTTGTTCTGATGCTCCTGGCACCGTCACGCGAGACTGTGCTGCCAACCATTCGCTCCCGCGCACTTCAAATTCCGCTCCGACCAGTGCCGGACGGAGAGATCCTGCGCTGTGTGGAGAGGATGGGTGTTACGCCGCAAGATGCGCGGGTCATCGCGGCTGCTGCCGGAGGGTGTCCCGGCCGCGCTATTTCGCTGGCCTGGCGCGAAGATTTCAGGCAGGTGCTGAGCGATTTGGGCGACTGGCTCAGAAGTTGCGCCGGAGCGTCCCTCGCGGAGGCGCTCCGCTTAGCGGCCCTCCTGCGCGAACTGGGGGACCGTGCGCGGAAGGCTGTGGGTGACGGTGAGGATGCCACCGACCGCCAGGCTCTTGCGTGGGCGCTGGACGCGCTGGCGGGCATCCTGCAGGCGGGGCTACGGCAGGAGGATGTAAGCGGAGGGCGGGAGGCGATGGCCCGATGGGGGCCCTGCGGCGTCGCGCGGTTCATCGCGGAGGCCAACGAGGCGCGGCGTCTGGTGCTGTCTTACGCGCAGGCGGACCTTCAGCTTGAGCGTATGTTGCTTCGGGTCCTGTCTCTTTCCGCGGAACAGTGAGGATTTCTGCGGAATCCAGGAAGGTTCCTCACGAATGACCTCCGAACTCTCCCCATGTGGCCGCCAGCGTCTTGCAACGAACTGTCTGGGCCGGACTCTGGCGGCCAAAGCCTGCGAGATCGCTCGAACATCTGCGGGACGGGAAGCCTGCGGCCGCCCGTCCCGGAGGAGGATCTATGAGGACTATCATTTCTTTGCTTGTCTGCCTGTGCCTGACGGCGGCCCTGCCGGCCAAGGCCCAGGTGGAACTGAAAGGCCGGCTCTGGGCGCCGCGCCTGCCGGGATCGGAATCCCTGATCCCCCAGACGGCCATCCGCGGGTTCGCAGCTCTGGATGGACCACAGAACCAGTCTCTGGGCACCCGCACGTGGGAGATGGAGCCGGCTGGATGGAGCTATATGAGCGGCCCCGCGGGACGCTATACCATCCTTTACTCCACCCCCGCCATCGCCATGCGTCCCATCCTGCTCACCAATGTCTATACCTCGCCAGGCGACGTTCTGGATTTCCCGCTGATCGCACGCTATACGCTGGGTGTCTTTGACGATTCCAGCTGGGATCCCAAACGCGCAGGGGGGTATTTCCAGACGTTCGTCGCGGACGGCACGTCGGTCACCGGCGTCTGGTTCAAGCCGGTGCATGATGGCATAGACGGCGAGGGCCCGGCCGGGCAGGATATGCTGGTGTCCATTCACCGCAAAGGGCCAGGAACGCCGGATACCTGGCCGCGCGTCGGGCCGGTGGCTGTGGCGCTGAACGTGGACTGCGGGGGACCGAAGAACTACTCGTACTCCGTTGGATGGGACAGCGGCGAGGTGCCCACGAAGCCGGGTGAGACCTATGCTGTCTACATCCGTCCCCGTAACCGCGGGAACACCTTCCAGATGTTTCTTTCCAAGGAACCGGTTTCCGGGACCAGGCTGTATCGCGTCGCCCCGGATGGTAACTCCTGGCTGGATTCGGCGATGTGGGTGGGAGTCAGCTCGGATTCCGACGGGCTGGTCATCCCGTATAACAAACGCGTCCATAAGGAGTATATCGAGCTGGCCGGATTCTCCCGGAAGTGGAGCCAGAGCTACGTGGCCCGGGGGCGGAGCCTGGCCGGAGTCATCCTGTATGCTGCGGCCTCCGGCGTCCAGCCCACCATGAATCGGCAGCGTGTGCTCGTGCGGGTGCGCGAAGGCGGGCCCGGGGGACCGGTGGTGGGTGTGGTAAAGGCGGCCACGGGCAACGCCACATACACCGGCGATGCTTCCTGGGGAACGTTCGGGACGGCGTATTCGCCCGGAGAGGTCCTGTTGACCCCCGGAAAGACCTACACCGTCGAGTTCGACACGATGGAGAGTGTAGAATCGCTGCGGGGGTGGCTCAACTTCAAGCTTCAGCAGAACGACGAGCGTCCCGGCTTCAACCCGTATAAGAAGGCTCCGCAGGATGACTATCCCCGGGGCACGGCTTACAAGGAGGGCCGGCCGGTGGATTTCGACCTGGACATGCAGGTGCTGGAATACCTCTCCGTTCCTGCGGACTGGGACAAGGCTGTCGAAGGCCCGAATCTCCTGCAGAACGGGACGATGAGTGTGGGCACGGTCTCTTCCGGTCCGGACGACCCGGGACGCCCGCAGGGGTGGACGGCGTTCGATATAGACCCTCAGACACGCCAGTTCTATCTGGCCGATCCAAACGAGCCGCGCAACCGTATTCTGCGCGTCCTCGGAGGTGGTCCTTACGGCAAGAACCCGGACGGAGGCGGCAACCGGACAGCGGACGGCGGTTTCGTGCAGCGCGTTGAGGGGCTGGACCGCTCTCACACGTACCGCATCTCAGGCAAAGTCCGCTGCTCATGGCCGGTGGATATGAAGCATCAGCAGTATGTGGGATGGGATCCGACGGGGCAGACGGACGATCCGCAGGCTCCCACCATCGTCTGGGAGTGCATGCCGTCCCTCACGGGGGTCTGGAATAGCTGGCTGAGCCCGCCCATCCGCCCGAAGTCCGGTTCCATCAGCATCTGGCTGAGAGGGTGCACCATCCTCCCGGACGACTATCCGTTTAAGGCGGATTTCGACGACTTCGCCCTGCGGCGGGTAGCCCGCGGCATTCCTCAGAGCCGGTAGTTTCCTCATTCCACTGAGAGATGAAAAAGGGGCCCGGGAGGAGTTGCCTCCCGGGCCCCTTTGCGTGTAGTCCCGGTCAGCCCTCCGCGATCTTCAGCGCCACGGCGGCGCTGCGCCTTGCGCATTCGGAGATCGCGATGGGATGGAAGCCCGGAATAGCGGCGTAGAGCGTGTCGTTGAGTGGAGCGGTCCACTTCTCCGGCAGTGCGCGGTACCCGTAAGCGGCTCCCCACAGTGACCCGGCTGTAGCTCCGTTGCAGTCCGTGTCCCAGCCGCCGGTCACGGCACAGACAATGGTCTTCTCGAAATCGTCGCCGCCCCAGGCGATGGCGGCCGCCACCAGCGCCGCATTGTTGTTGGTGTGCACCCCGTCATAGTGCCCCCATTTCTTCCAGAGAGCATCGTGCAGCTCGTCCAGATCCGGAATGGACAGGCCCATCTCGATGGCCTCCGCCACGTCGCGGGCCAGCCGGCTGCGCGACGGGATGTATCGCAGACCCTCCCGCAGCGCATCCAGCGGGGAGGCCGCGTCAAGCGCCGCGGCAATGGCAGCGGCGAAGAGCATCTCGCCATAGATGCCGTTCTTCACATGCGAGAGCGCGGCGTCGCGGTAGGCGAACTCTGCGGCAACCGCCGGCCGTCCGGCAGCGCCGTAGGCCCAGCCGTCAGCCCGTATCTGCGCCCCGATCCATTCCCGGAAGGGGTTCAGATGCCCGCGGATGTAGTCCAGGTTGACCTCGATCTCTTCGCTGTCCATGACGTCAGTCAGATTGCGGTACGCCTGGCGCTCGGCCGTAAAAGTCTGACCTATCGGAAGGGTGTTCCACCATGCGCGGGCTACATCTGCCGTGGTAAACAGCGCTCCGTGGCGCTCCAGTATGGTCAGACCCAGCACGGTGTAGCGGATGTCGTCGTCCGTCTCCATAAAGGCGATTTTGCCCCGCGTGCTGGCCGGGCAGCGGACGCCGTAGTCTCCCACGTCGTCAATCTGGGGCACATACCAGTCCAGCGGCCACGCCTCAGCTGCCTTCAGATAGATGCGCACGCCCTGCCAGCCGGGTGTATCGCCGTGCCAGTTCATATACACAGGGCGTTCCAGCGGCTTGCCAAGCGCACACCCGGCGCACCGCCCAAACCATGCCCCCTTCATCCGGTCTTCCAGATCGCGGATGCCCTGCGGGTCCGTCCCGGAGGGCGCGGCATACCCCGGGCTGACTGCGGTCAGATCCTCCCAGGCGGTGGGCTCGTGGAAGGGAAAACCGGGGTCAACCTGAGCCGCAGCCATCTGCGCGAACGCCTCCAGCAGATCCTCCTCCCCGGAAGCCTGTGAGACCCGGTCCAGGATGCTCTGGATGTCCTCCCTGGGGCACCCTTCCTCGATCCGCTGGCGGGCCTCATATTTCAGGAGCCCATACAGGTAGCCTCGTCTATCCACTTCTATTCCTCCGTAACGTTTACGCCGATGTTCCGCCTGGGGACTCGTGTCATCGGCCGGTTAGCCCACTCCGGATGTTCCCTGAGGAATTCCTTCGCCGCCCAGGCCATCTCCTCCAGCGTCACGATCTTGAAATCCTCCTCCGGAAGCAGCTCTGACACACGCACGTAGTCTGTTGGAGAAAAGCCGCCCTGGGAGGTCCGGTTCTCGTTCGCGTCGGGAACTGCAAACACGGTCAGGAATGCCGGGCGGCACTCCAGTTGGGCTGCCGCCTCACGGATGGACTCTGCCATCTCCTCGGCCGTCCGCCCGTTCGGGTAGTAGTGAAGGCTTCCGTGGCGCAGGATCACCGGCGTTCCGGCCTCCGTCATCTTCACCTGGATGGGGCCGGCCGGCATCACGAACGCCTGCGTGTGCGGGCTGAGCCGTGCATACATCTCGTAGACCGGACGGCTGAAATGGATCCAGCAGTCCATCACCTGCAGATCCGCGCGGCGCATATAGTCGTCGCTCTCCCGCATGAAGCGCTCCGGCTCCGGCATCCAGTTGGGATAGGTGTAGCCCGCGCCCGAGCACCCGCAGAAGAAGTAGTCGTTCTCCGTCATGGTGTCGTAATAATACTCCGCCATGCCGGAGGCGATGTCCAGCATCCGTGGCTGGAATCCCCAGTTGATGGGCACTTTCCCGCGGTTCGGATCGTGCCAGGCGCCGCCATGGAACACGGTGTGGATTTTCATCGCGTCGCCTTCCGTCGTCAGGAAGGCCACATAGAATTTGTCTTCCAGCTTCAGCGTGGAGAGATCCCGGTGGGACTTCTGCTTCCAGGATTTCCGGTCCGAGGCGATCTGAGCGTGGAAGCTGAGGTTGGGAGCTTCGGCGCACATGATGTAGTTGGAGTTCAGCGAAGCCATCTCGCAGTAGCGGTCCTCGGGCTCGCCCCAGCCATAGATGCCCGCGTTAGGACCGATGCCCTCGTGGATGCGCCAGATCCGGGCGTTGTCCTTTCGGTGCTTGGGGTTCGTTGAACACCGGTAAATGAATGCTTTGCGCGCCACCGCCAGGTCCAGCGTGTCAATGGACATCCCGCTCCAGAGACGATCCACGCTGTATCCCATCCCGGGCTGGCAGCGCGGCATCAGCTCCTCGATGGCGTAGTCCAGCGGCTCCCACTCGTCCTTCCATCGCCCCTGGAAATCGTGCATCGTAGGGATTCCGGGAAACCGGGCGCGGAGCTCCTCGGCCACGGCGGGCGACACGGGCAGCAGATCCTCCAACGCAGCATGCATACAGGCAACGTAGAGAGACTGCTCGATCTCCGGGTCGTGAACGGCAAGGCCGCGGAAATCATCCCGGAAGCGTTCGATGACGCTCCACATATCCGGCAGCTCCTCGAACTCGAAGCCCTTCCGCTCCGTGTAGATCTGGCGCCAGGTCCGGTCCGCGGGCCTCCAGTTCCAGAACTGAGTGTCGTACATCAGGCGGGGGCCTTTGCGGTTGACCAGCCCTTGGAGGGCGAGCATGGTGACAACGTTTTTCCAGCCGTTGTCGGCCAGCTTGCCGTGTCCCTCCTCCATATCCTCCTGTCCGTAGGTTATCTCTCCGCCCTTGATCGAGGGGTCTATCAGCGAATGCACATTGAACCAGACTGCGTGCCGTTTTTCCATCAGGATATCCTCTACCAGCAGACCATAGCTCAACCAGTTCGCAAATCGCCCCGGCCCGCCCTTTGCGGACCGGGGCGATCAGACAGTCTCAGTGTGATCGGGAACGAATCACAGCCGCTCGCGGGCTCCTTTCGCCAGCTCGCGGAACGCCTTGGCGATGGGACGCTCGTTCAACTCGCGGTCGCACAGGCCGTACTGCTCGGTATTCTCGATGGGCAGGTCGGTGACGCAAAGGTAATTCGCAAGCGTCACATACCGGTATTCCGGCGATGCCAACCGCGTCAGCACCTCACGCAGCTTTCGCGCCGCGTCCTCGCCCTTGGAGTCCACCCAGCCGTACTCCGTCAGCCAGACCTCCTTGTCCCCGTCCCCGTGCTCCTTCATCACCCGGTAAGTATCCTCCACCGCTTTCCAGTGCAGTCCTTCCGGGTGATACGGATGGATAGAGATGGCGTCGAAATGTCCCTTCGCCCCGTAGCGGTACATCCCCTCGATGTACTTGTAGCCCTCGGTCACGCCTTCGTTATAATCCAGGGCGCCTGCCGCCACAATGCAGTCCGGGTTGCCCTCTTTCAGGGCGTTGTAGGCGATCTTCAGCCACTTGGTGTAGAGCTCCTGCTCGTGGCCGTTCGCGCAGCCGTCGTTTACCCAGCTGCAGCCGTTCGGCTCGTTCCAGAACTGGAACATATTCACGCGTCCCCGGTATCGTTTCGCCACGCTGCGGCAGTAGTTCTCGAACTCCTTTCGGAAGCGGTCGTCCGGTGGGAAGCGGTAACTCTTGTCCTTCGTCACTCCCGGCGGCAGAGCCCAGGCGGCGGTGTTGCCGATGTATCCGAACTGCCGGAGTCCCCGCTGCTGCGCCGCCTCCACGGCGTGGTCCGGGTAGCTCCAGTCGAACTTGCCCGGTTCCTTCTCCAGGTCCACCCAGTCGAAAGTTGCGCTGGTGAGGGTGGCGCCCAGATCCACCAGCTTGTCCATCTGCTTCAGATCGTAGCTGCGCGGCCGGTTCAGCCAGAATGCCCAGATCATCCCCGCCCCGTAGAGGAGCGGACGGCTGTCGCCCTGTCGCTTCGCCTTTTCCCGTTCCTTTTGCGGTTCCTTCACTTTCACCTTGAAATTCGGATCCATACGCAGAGATGCCTCGGCCCTCCCGCCCAGAAGCCGGGCCGCGCCGGCGGCCGCTCCCGCGGCGGCCGCCCCCGCCAGGAATCGTCGTCTGTCCATCGTCTGTCCTCCGGTCGTGCACAGCCTCGCCCGCAGGCGAGCGAAGCCGCCTCTGCCAGATTGCCGTTTTCCATGGGACGTCATACCACCTCCGCGGGTTGCTGGCCACTGTGCATGAGGGGGTGCCCTGTCAACGCCAGGATGTCAGGAAGATAACGCGATCCGTCCAATCCTCGCCGGAACGCGCCCGCCACAGACGCTCCAGCGCACAGACCAGCAAGCCGATATCTGCGGGTGCTACCGTGCGGGTGTCCACGAAGACCACGCCCGCGAAGTGCAGGCCGGACTCCATCCACGTCTTCAGCAGGGGTGCCAGAGTCCGCACGTCATAGGTCACAAGTGTCAGGCCCGCTTCCGCGGCCTCGCTCAGCAGGGTCGAGTCGTCTGCTCCCAGCAGCGCACCGTCCTGCCATTCCCGCAGGCACACGCAGACTGCTTCCCCGCAGCTCGCGCGGAGTTCCTTCGCCACTCTGCGTGAGATGTGCTCATCCAGAAGAAAGACGAGCAATCACTCAGACTCCTGAGGGCAGGGGGGCACTGTTTCAGTCTGTGGCAACAGCCGTTGTAGTGCGGCCGGTGAGTAGGATTGGTTGTCCTCGATGGCCACCCGGATCTCTTCCGGGTAAGCGTCCCTGTAAGCCAGGGCAGCCCGGACGAGATGAACGGGCCATCCCAGGTGATGGGCAGTCTTCTCAGGATCGTCCTGAAAGCTCTCAGCCACCAGCGCCACTTCCCAGACAGCCAGCGCTGTCCCTTTGACATAGGCCTGTCTGCCAGCCGGAGAGTCGCGGAACTCAATGAAGGCGAATTCGGACTGCCGGAGCGCCTCCTCGATCAACAACGCTCCCACTTCACTGGGTGTGCGGCCGAGCCTGCGGGACAGCCTGCGCAGGCGCTCTACCTGGTTCTCCTTCATCCGGATGCTGACGACGTGCGACATGTCCCTGGCCCCGAGTGATTACAATGTCTCGCCTGTATTCTTTGTAATTATACCTTGCGCACCCGTCAACCCGCGCCTCCCGATTTGCCAGGGTCGCCCTTTCCTTACCACTGCTGTGCTGGCTGTGCCGCAACCTGATCCGGGAAGAAATCCCTGTAGACGATCGCCACTCCCAGGGGGTATAGCGGGAACGTCACCAGAATGCCCACACCGCACGCGAGAAGTCCTATAAAAACGATGAAGGACAACACCGCGTAAAACAGGACTGCGTTCAGGAGATCCGCGCTGAGTATGCGGAAGCTTGTGGAGATGGCTTCTACCCCGTCCATCTGCCGATCCACAATGAGGGGCACGGTGAACATCAACAGACCCCCTGCGATGATCCCAGGGATGATGCACAAGAGATAACCGATGGTGACGATCACAGAGGCCAGTAGCCCCGCCACAAGCACTTGCGGAAACACATCGCCGATGTTGAATAGATCGCCCGCGCTGACCTGCTCCCCGCGCATTCGTCTCAGAGCCATCCGGTAAATCCCGGCGGTTACAACCACCCACGCAACCGTGGTAATCAGGCTGGAAATGATCTGCACGATGATCATTGAGCCAAACGCGGCAAGCAATGCAGCGGGGGTCATCGCCGGAGAGGAGATCTGCGCGGCTTCCGTGAAGAGGTTGTTGACAAGATTCACGGCCGCAATGACGACGCCCAGAACGATCAGCGCGATGAGCGAGGTCACCACCCACGTGCCGGCGTCGGCCTTGAAGAGGTTCCAGGCTTCGCCGATCGCTTCAAAACGGACCCTTGGGGCGGGGCTGTAGCCTGCCGCTCCTCCCTGAACAGCCATTTTGTCTACCCTCGCTTTCTGGACCGCCCCGGCTACCGACCCTTTTCTGCACCAGAGTCTCCGGGACGGCTTGTCCGTCCCGGAGGTTCACCGTGCCTCTCGAAGATTCCTTTCCCGTGGCGAGTCGCTCGGTCAGTGGATGACGATATCCTCCGGGCTCCTGACTCCCACGGCTCGCGCAGGGACTCCTGAGACAGTCGCCCTTGTGCTGATGCCCGTCACGCTTGCAAACGACCCCTCAGGCGGCATCCACGCTCCGTTGCACAGCACGCGGATTCCCGGAGTGCGGAAAGCGTCCCCGGCTCCGGACCCGTCGTCCAGATAGAATAGGGACATCGCAGGGTTCGCCCAGACCACGCGGCCCGTGATGCGCACCAGCAATCCGCTGTTGTAGATCCCGTTTACGCCGGGGATTCCCGTAAGACCGGCCGGAGCCTCTCCACCCACAGCCGACGACTTCATCGCAAGCGGCTCAGGCGGCTCGCCCGTTCCGGTCACCTCACTGGCGAGCGGAGCGATGAACCGCTCTCCGGTTGAACTGCCCAATCGTCCTCGCACCCGGACGCTGGAGCCGATCTGGGCCGGCGCAGCGCTGTTGACCCGCACCCCCCACGCCCGCCTGGCATCCTGGATGTAGTAGAAGGAGCCGAAGGTCGCACTTACAGTTCCTTCCATCTCCACGGGCCAGTTGTCCGGCCGGCGCAGCGGTTCTCCGCCCCGCAGCGATGCTTCATACACGGCCGCATCGTCGAAGCAGTTGATGGCCCAGACCGTGTCGCCCGGCTGGCGATGCTGCAGGAACACCGTGATGCGGGGCCGTGCGGCCGTCACCGTCAGCGCCAGCCGTTCCCATCCTGAGGGGCTCTCCCGGAAAGGTGTCCAGATCACTGTGGGGGCCGTCGGGTCTGTTCCACCGGCAGGATCCACCCCGAGCCGGTTCGCCACCGCCCCCTCCGAACCACCCTGCCTGTAAGTACGGGACCAGACTTCCACCACAACTCGGCTCCCCCGCGGTGCCGCTACCTGCTGCCACACCCCGCCGTTCTTCTGGCCCCAGTTGGTGGCTGTCCCCAGGAACCGCGATCCGCTCTTTGGAGTAATGCTCGCGAACCAGGGGCCGGTCTGCGTCCCGTCCACCTGTCCCCACGGAGTCCATCCGGAGAGGTCTGCTGTCTCGAAGCCCCCGTTGGTCAGTCCCATCGCCTGCAGCTTGGCCGCGTCCATCTGGAAGTCCACTGTCGCAGTGCCCCCGGCCGGGACCTGCACTCCTGAGCGCTCCGCCGTCTGGTAGCCGATGCTTTCGGCGCGCACCGTGTAGCTCCCCGGCAGCACGTTCGACAACGCATATGTTCCGTTCGCGAGCGTCTGCGCCGTGTGGTTGCCGGGAAGGGCCGTGATCTTCACTCCAGGAACGGGCTCGCCGGACGCATCGGTTACCCGACCGGAGATCTGCCCGCGGTCCTGCGGAAGCCCGAACTGATCCACCACGAAGTTGTCCCGGTACACATATGCGGCTGGCTTCCAAGAGTAGTGCCCGTCCGCCCGGAGAAATCCGTAGTAGCGCTCGTCGATTGGTCCCGGCCACTGGTCCCACCAGTCGCACAGCGTCCACTGAACCAGCCCGGTGATGCCCTCCTCCTGGATGACCTGGAGCCACTCGGCGAAGAGATTGGCCTGATCCTGCTCAGTCGCCCCCGGTCCGCCCCAGGCGTTGTGCCCGATCTCTTCAACGTTGATGGGCTTGGACGTCCGTGCCTTCAGGGAGCGGATGGATTGCCGGAACGTCTCGAACGGGTAGTTTCGAGGATAGTAGTGGTAGCAGACGAAGTCCACAAAGGATTCCACTGTCCGCGTGGAAGTGGGCAGGTAGTTGTTGTAGTTGAAGATCAAGCCCACCGTCACGAGATGATTCGGATCCACCTGCTTGATGCGGTTGCGCATCCGGTATAGCCAGTCTATCCGGCGGGCCGCCTCGGCCTCCGCTCCTGGCAGGCTCCAGCTCCAGTATGTGTCGTTGATCCAGTCAGGCTCGTTTTTGATGTCCCAGGCGAAAACGCCCGTATCGTCCTTGAGGGCTGAACAGATGGCATCTATCTTCGCCAGGTTTTTCGCTTCCTCGGCGCTACCTGCGGCGGGATAGGCGTGGTAGCCATCGAACAGACTGATGATGGCCTTCTGGTTGTTGGCCTTGCAGATCTGAACGAACTCCACGATGGCGTTCAGAGTGGCCTGCGAGGGAGGCTCGCCGCCGGTCACAAAGGTGCGGATGACATTGGAATTCATGTCCCGCGCGATGGCCAGCTCTGTCTGCACCTCCTGCGGGTCCCATTCGCTGAAGATGGCCCACGGATGTCCCTGCGGGAAATAATTGAAGCCCTTCACCTTGAAGATGCGGTCCGGGTTGCTGGACAGGACGAACTGATCGCCCCTCACCTGGACGAACCCGTCCGGCAACTCCGACGCCAGGCAGGCAGAGGCGATCATCAGGATTGCGGCGGCGCAGGCTGCTGCCGGACAGATATTGCTCATGGTCTCTCCTTGCGCTTCCCGGTATGCGCTGTCCGTTGCCTCTCTCACCATCCAGCGTAAGGCAAAACCCCCTCTCTGTCAAATGCAGGGCCCTCCCGGCGGCCCAGGCTCGGGAAGTTTATTGTGTATTTCTGCACCGCCCTGAAGAAAAGCGTTGTTTTCTGCGCCTCGTTGCCCTACAATAGTGTGTGAAATCCCCGCCGCGACGCGGCAGGGAGAAAAAGACACGCCCTCTTTCACTGCGAAAGGAGAGGATCTCATGCAAGCACTGGGCAGCTTGATGAGAGCCGCGCTGGCAATAGCGCTGGCGGCGGCTCTACTGACGCCTGCGGCGGCTCAGAACGTTGTTGTAAACGGCGACTTCGAGAGCGGGTGGGTTACCAACCCTATCAATGGCTGGGTCGGTCAGGGGTGGACCGTCTGGAAGACCGCGCCTGCGGCGGCGTTCTGGGGAATGCCGAACAACAATGGGACCCTCAGTCCCAACAATGACTATCAGCGCCTCATTGGAGGCAACATCCAGTCCAGCACCATCGGGCAGGGCATCGTGCAGGCGGTGTCCACGGTTCCCGGAACGGTGTACGACTTCGACTTTGACGCCGCCTTCGCATTCATTTTGTGGAGCGGCGACTGGGATCCCTGGCTCACGGGGGCTTCCTTCGGCTTTGACCTGACCGGTCAGACCACCAATCCGAACGCCAACAGCATCGTCTGGCTTCCCATCGCCCTGAAAGGTGATGTCTGGGATCACTATCACACCCGCTTCACCGCAACCGGGGCACAGACCAGCATCTGGTTCCGCAGCTTCGACACAAGCGGGCAGCGCACGCAACTGGTCGACATTGACAACGTCAGGGTGGCTCCGGCAACAGCCAGCCTGATCACCATCATGTCCTCGCCGACGATGCCGGCCGTCCGGATCACGCAGCTCACCCCCACGAGCTTCCGGATCGAGTGGACCACTGATGTGGCCTGCGACTCGAAGGTGGAATACGACACTACTCCACCGGGAAAGGGCGCCGATGAAGGCGTCATCGCTTTCGCCAACTCCAAGTCGGACGCGGCGCTGGTCACCGATCACAGCGTAACACTGACCGGCCTGACGTTGGATACGCGCTATTTCGTGCGCGTCGTCAGCTCGGCTCCAGGCTACAAGACGGTCTACAGCGGCACTCTGATCCTGGATACCCCGCCCGAGCCTCTGGAGAGTTTCCGCAACGGAAGCTTTGAGGAGTTCGAGGAACCCACCCCAGGGAAACGTGAGCCCCTCTACTGGCGTAAGTTCGGAATTGTGGACGGCGTCCGCAGCGTTGCTGATATGTGGGGCTTCTCGGCCTATGACGGGACCTACTACATCGGCTCGCGCGGGAGCTACGTTACGAAGAACGGCGGCTACTATCAGCACTTCAAGGCCATCCCCGGCAAGGTCTATTCCGTCCGGGTCAAGTATCGTAACTTCATGGTCGGCGGCAATGCAGCCGATCAGCCCGACACGGTCAATATTGGAATAGACCCTACTGGCGGCATCAATCCGGACGCCCCGACGGTCGTCTGGAATGTCGGCGCCGCTATCATCCCGCCGAATCAGCCCTGGCAGGAGGTCTCCGTCGAAGCCGTATCCCAGACGGATGTCATCACCGTCTTCGTGCGGTTCGTGCAGAAGTGGGGACTGAACTTCAACCTGACGGCGGCGGATCTGGTGGAGGTGGAACTGCCGCAGTATGACGCGCGGTCCATCGGCGATGCCCGGGTTCAGGCGGACGGTGCGAACATCACCTTCCTGCCGGAGGCCAATCTGGTCGTGACCGTGTCGCCGATCTCCGAGACGGGCTACTTCTATATGCAGGATGCTGACGGAACGGCCGGCATTCGGGTGGAGACGGATAATCCGCTTCCGCCTGTCGGCGCAAGGGTCTCTGTGACCGGTAAGCTGGATACTAACAGCAACGGTGAGCGCATCCTGCGGAACGCCACGGTGTCCGTCATCGGAACGGGAACAACACCCATCTGGACGCTGAACAACAAGAATGTCGGCGGGCCCGGCTATGTGGGCACCACGGCCGGAGCCGAGAACCAGGGACTGCTGGTCCGTGTGTTCGGCCGCGTTACGGAGTTCAACTTCCTTGAGGGGTATTTCCTGATCGATGACGGTTCCGGGGTGGATGCAGGTGAAGACAAGAAGGGCATCCGGGTCATCAAGGCCGAGGTGTATCCGAGTGTCGGCGACTACATCAGCATCGTGGGAGCCGTCTCCTCGCAGATCATTGATGGCAAGAAAGTCCGGGTGATTCACGGCCGCGAGGGCACCATCCCTTCCGACTTTGTGACTTACTGATGCGCTGGCGGGTCTCTGCCTGCCTGCTGCCGGTGGGCGGGGGCTAGCAACGCGAAGGGAATACCGGCCGGGAGCAGACTTGAGCTTGCTCCCGGCCTTTTTGCGCGCGGGGCTGACGCCTGTCTTTCAGAGGGGATCTGGGCAAAAGCGGCAGGCAGACGAACGCCGATTCCCGTCCTCTGCCACCCCTGTTTTTCGGCTTTGAGTGGCCTCGGAATCCGGTCTTGCCGTCCGCCCGGCGGGCCTACGGTCTTCATTTGGGCCTGCCGGGAGGATGGCCTGCCACGGCGTGTCTGTCTGTCTGCCGCCCTGCCTCACGGTCCAGCCGCTGCCGGCAGAAGAAGGCGCATGAAAAGGGCCGGCCTCATCGGGAGGCCGGCCGTCGCTCTCGAAACCGGAACTTCAGATGCGCCCTACTGGCCCAGCTCCTGCCAGAACATATAGTTCTGATTCGTATCCAGCTGACCTCTCTGATAATATTTCACGTGGCCATCGAAGAAGGAGAAGTTGTTCCCCTCCCCACCGTCGTGGTAGTATTCATTCGCCAGCGGCTCGGTCATCTTGGTCTGATAGTTGCCTTCCGACCGGACGTTGCCCGCAACATGCCATTCCGTTAGGAGCACGTAGCGGCTGGGGCTGGGGATAGAGCCGAGCTTCATGCCCTGTCCGGTCCAGGCCTGGCCTGTGGTCATCTGCATCTTGTAGGCCAGCTGATCGTTCATTGCATAAGACCGCGCCACGCGTCCAGGAGCCCGCTTCACGCTGTCACTGGGGCACTTGAAAGACTTGTCGGACTTTACAAACGGCTCGATCAGGTCGTCCCAGGGAACCCAGCGCCCGCCAATTTGGATGACGCTCGGAGGAAGGGTTTCCTTGTTGTCCTGAGCATACATCATGAAGGCCAGTGTCAACTGCTTCTCGTTGTTGAGACAGCTGGTCCGTCGGGCGGACTCTCTGGCTCGCGAGAAGACAGGGAACAGGATTGCCGCCAGAATGGCGATGATGGCGATCACCACCAGCAGCTCGATCAGGGTAAACCCGGACGCCTCGCGCAGGCCCCTGCGTCCGGTCAGGGGGAGTCGCAGACTCTTCATCTGGTTCAGCACCTCCTTCCGCCGCCCCGGTGGCCCCGAAGAGCTTCCGGCCGGCAAAAGTCACAGGCTTGTGACAACAACCCCTATTTGTGGAAACCTTGCGACGCTCCGTTGTGTTCCATGCCCCGCCGCTTTCGCCCAGAGACAGGTTTCATGGAAACAAAAACAGCGTTGCCGCACCGTTTCCCAATGCAATTGTCTCACAATCATCGGTTGGCGTCAATGCAAATTCGAGCGTCATGTGTGGCTCCCGCGCTCGACTGCTGGCAGATGTGCTCCGCTGGTCCGTGAGTTGCTCCGGGCAGGAGCGTTCCTGCAGTGACTCTCCGCTGTCCGTCTGGCCGTCCTTCCGTGCTCGGGGTGCAGCCGCCCTGTGTGCTTCACGTCAGCCGTCCCGCTGTGGGAGGACTGAGAAGACACCTGGAGACGCTACTCCCGCGCCTGTCAAAGTGCGGTTGGATGGTTTTTCTGGCAGCTCCCGCCGGTCTGGTGGGTAATGGCGATGCGCCTCTAGCCGGGCATCCGGTGCTCCCGGTGCAGATCCAGGACCAGCCCTCTCCTGTGGCGGATTTACGCGCTGCCGTCCAACTTCGCAGGGCAATCAAGCGCGCGGAGCCGTCGCTTGTGCACTGCCACGGAATCCGCGCGGCGTGGGTCTCCTGGCTGGCCGGGCACGGAAAGCCCCAGGTTGTCACCGTGCACAACCTGTTCACTTTACCCCGGGGGATTATGCAGGCTTATCTGGCCCGCGCAGCCCTGCGTTCTGCTGTGGTCATCGTAGCGGTCTCCGAGGCGGTGCGGTCCTCGCTCGTGACGGCGGACATCCCGCCGGAAAGAGTGTGCGTCATCCCGAACGGCATCGATCCCCCGGAGCCGGTCTCCCCGGCGGACTTGTCAGCATTCCGGAAGCGTCTGGGGCCAGAAAACTTCGTCCCCCTTGTCGCCTGCGTGGCTCGGCTGATGCCGGACAAGGGCGTGGACATCCTGCTGGAAGCGTGGAGGATTGCCGGGTCGCGGATCCCAGGCGGCGCGCTAGTGATCGCCGGGGACGGTCCGGACCGGCCGGCGCTGGAAGCCGTGGCGAGCGGTCTGTCGGGGGTCCGTTTCCTTGGATTCCTGCCGGACGTCCGGCCTCTTTACGCCGCGGCCGATATCCTGGTCATCCCTTCCCGTCGTGAAGGGCAGTCCATCGTCTGTCTGGAGGCGATGATGTCCCAGCCTCCGCCCGCGCTGCTGGTGACTGCCGCCGGCGGCCTGCCGGAGATGGTCCACAACGGAGAAACCGGCCTGGTGGTCCCGCCGGAGGATCCTTCGGCGCTTGCAGAAGCTCTCGTCCTGCTGGCGGACGATGACGGACTGCGCGCCTGCCTGGCCACCGCCGCGGCGGCGACGGCGCGCAATCGTTACACGGCCGCAGGGATGGCCGATGCCACGCTGGAAGTGTATTGCCGGATCATTCCCGGCGCCGCGTGCGATGGACGCAAGGGGAATAGCAAACCTTGATCTACAATGGCCCGATCATAGACGGCCATGCCCATCTTTACTGGCCGGTGCCTTGCCCGCCAATAGTCGCTCCTCACAGGTGAGCCGGAAGAGCCCGCCCCGGCGATGCGCGCCGCGTTGATGTTGGAAGAAGGGGCCCGCTAGAGCTCCTTTTCCAGCACCTCCGCGATGCGGACCGCCTGCCTGCGTTCGTGGGAGGCCAGTGCCGCGCGCACCACCGCGAGAGCCTTCAAACCGGCTTCGCCATCCACCTCCGGCGATCCCTCGCCCTGTGCTGCCCGCGCGAACTCTTCCAACTCCTCGCGTTGCGTATCCACCGGCTCAACCGGGACATCCTGCCGCTCGTGCGAAGTCTTGGGGCGGTACTGCAGCTGTGTGCCTTCCTCACAATACAGGTTGCCTTCCGTGCCGTAGATGTTGATGTAGTAGACGGAAGGGGATGCGTAGTTGGAGCCAAGATATCCCGGAACTCCACCCGCGAATCGCAGGATGCTCACGGTCGCGTCTTCGCCTTCTGCGGGTGTCGCGATGCGGGACATGAATGAGCAGACTTCCTCCACGTCCCCCACCAGATACTGCGCCGTGTCAGCAAAATGGATCCCCAGCTGCATCAGCGGCAGGCCGGGGCACTCGTCGCGGTAGAATCTCCACTGGGCTGGCGTGAGTCCGAGTCCTCCCGAGTGCGAGAAGTTGGCCTCCACGGTCACGGGCTTCCCGACGGCTCCATCCGCGAGCATGCGCTTCATCATGCGGTGGCCCGGCATCCGACGGCCGTTGTGGCCCACAGCGAGCGTGACGCCGGCCTGGCGGCAGGTTGAGATGATCGCCCGGGCGTCGGCGATGGTGTTCGCGATGGGTTTGTCCACAAACACGTGTTTGCCGGCGGCGGCAGCCGCCTCGGCGTTCGGACGGTGTGCGTTGTTCGGACTTACGATGACCACGCCGTCCACCACATCCATCGCTGCCAGCTCCTCGACGGAGCTGCACTGGACCGTGGAGAAATCGGCCGAGAAACGCTCCGCCGCCTCAGGTGTAGGATCATAGCACGCCGCGATGCGCAGCTCTTCACTTCGCATCGCCGCCTGCGCCAGCTGGCGGCTGTATCCTCCGCACCCGATGAAACCCAGTCCGAATCCGCTAGAGCCCATACTGAAGTCTCTCCCCGTGAGTCTTTACCGGCAACGGATGTTATCCTTCCGGCGCCCGTGCGGCAAGCTGGCACGCCTCCACAAGCTTCCAGGAGGCGAGATGGCACCGAAAAAGGAAAAATCACACGGAAGATGGGCTGGCCTGCCAGAGACTGTCAGTGCCGTGACATATTATGGGCACAGATATCCTGGTGGCGCTCCCCGGTGTCCGGGTGGCGTTTCCAGAGGGAGACGAACCAGATGGCAGAACTGATCTGTTACGACGGGGTGGGGTGCATTGGCGGCAACAAGATCCTGTCTGAAGACGGGCGACACCCGCCTGTTTCTCGATTTCGGGCTGAACTTCGGCATTCAGGGCCGGTTCTATCAGGAGTTCTTGCAGCCAAAAAGCGTCGCCGGACTGTTTGAGCCCATCGAAATGGGCATCCTGCCGCCTTTCCGGGGGATGTACCGCGACGATCTGGTCACCCGGTGTGCCGATCCCTACCGCGAATGCTCGAAGGAGTGGGAGGCTCCTGGAGAGATCAACGCGATACTGTTGTCGCACGCGCATGTGGACCATATGGGACTCTTGAACTACGTGCGGGAAGATATCCCGATCTTCTGCTCGCCCATGACTCTCGCCATCGCCCGTGCGTTGCAGGACACAGCCGGTGGCAGCGTTGCGGCCGAGTACTGCTACTACGTGCCGCGCCAGGACGGCGAGAACGGCAGTGGCCTGGCGACTCCCCACCAGTCAAAGCAGCCCTCTCTTTCGCGGCATTATGCCGTCACCTCCGCGCCGTTGAAAGAGTTGGAGACGTTCTGGGGGGGGCGTCCGGGTGAGAGAGGCCACATCCCCCGGGAGCTTCGCACCGTAAAAGATGTTGCCGGGTGTCCTGTCAAGAGCTGGCCAGTAGACCATTCGCTGTACGGGGCCACCGCGTGGGCGGTCCAGACGGATGCCGGCTGGGTGGTCTACACGGGCGACCTCAGGACCCACGGAAGAGCCGGACAACTGACCTGGCGTTTCGCAGAGGAGGCGGCCACGCTGGAACCGGTGGCGCTCATTTTGGAAGGAACACGCATCAACTCTTCTCAGAAGCACACCGAACAAGACGTGAGGGATGCTTCTCTGGACCGTGTGAAAGAGTGCTCCGGCCTGGTTGTCGCGGATTTCGGTCCGCGCAACGTGGAAAGGTTGCTATCGTTCCTGGAAGTTGCCCGGCAGACCGGCCGCAGGCTTGCCATCCTTCCGAAAGACGCCTATCTGCTGCATACGATGCAGAAAGCCGCGGACAGTCATCAGAAGGTTCCCTCCCTGAATGACCCTGACATCGTGATCTACCGGGAGCTTTCCGGAACCAACCCTTCCTGGCAGAAAGTTCTCTGGGAGGACGGGAACCTTGACGGGCGCATTGTGGCTCCCGCCGACATTCGCAACCATCCTGAGGATTACATCATCTGCCTGAGTTTCTTCGATCTGAACGAGCTCGCCTACCTGCGTCCTCCGGAGGGTTCCATCTGGATCTACTCCGCCTGCGAGGCGCTCAATGAGGAGATGGAGATAGACGCGGCGCGGATGCGCGCCTGGCTGGACCATTTCAAGCTCCGGCTGGTGGGCAACCTGACGAATAAGGATCACGAGGAAGACCCGTTCCACGTCTCAGGACACGCTTCGGGCGAGGATCTGGTGAGGATTGCGGAGATCATCCATCCGCAGAAACTCATCCCGATCCACACCGAGCACCCGGAGCTGTTTATCGAGAAGATGTCTGCTTTCGCGCAGGTGGAACTGCCGCAACAGGGCAAACCTATCGTCCTGTGAACGGCGTTGGATCCCGGGCGCGCGACTCTCGCGCGATTCCATCCAAAGAGAAAGGGCCGCAGGGAGGTATCCCCACGGCCCCGGCGGACAAGTCCGAATGTCGAGCGCAGGAGTCAGCGCCTGCGCATACGGGCGAGCCCTGCGAGTCCGAGCCCGACCAGCGTGAGTGATGCCGGTTCAGGAACCGGCGCCACCACTTCGATCCAGAAGTCCGTCCACTTGGAGAGGCCGCCCGTGTAGCTGTCCTGCACGGCCTGCAGCAACAGCACCTCGCTGATGCTGCCGAACGCGTCCGGTGTGGACCAGGAGTAGTCACCGTTTCCGCCGTGTGCCGGGACGGATGAGTAATTGGCCAGGACGTCGATCCCGCCTGCTCCGTTGACCGTGTACGTGATCCTAAGATAGTTGTTGTAGCTGTTCCGTCCGCGCTCGATCAGGTTCAGATTCGTCCAGGCCGAACCGTTCCAGTAGTTCAGCATGTAATAGGCGAATCTGGTGCCATCGTAGGACGGACGCACGCCCACACTGAGGATCTTGCCCAGGTCGCTCTTGATGTATAGCGAGGGGCCCTGTGTCCGGTAGCTGTTCTCGAAAACCCTCCCGGACAGCTGGACTATGTCAGAAGGTGGCGACACGAGCTTGGCCACCGAAAACCGTTCGCCGGCCAGGGGCATTCCAGGGAAGGGAATGCCCGTCTTCGGGGCACCCGCCGGGTTCTGGAAAAGGAAGCCGGTGTCGCCATCCACGTAGGTGGCCCCGGCGCTATAGCCGGACCACGGCTGGGTTTCCCAGTCATACCCGGCCCAGTTCACGACTCCCGCCACGCTCGAGCCTGCGGCGACAATCGTAGACGCCGTTAACAGTAGTGCTGTCAAGAATCTTGTCAAAGGGGTCTCCTCCTTTCTCGCCCCGATCAGGTGATTTTCGCGCAGGCCGGTTGCAACGCCATTCCTGTTTTCGCAGGAGTCGTCACAGCAATGATTTGCTTTGCCAGCCTGACAAATTGTATCATCCCACCTCTGTTTTTCGCTGTCAAGGGGTTTCAGGTGTCATCGGAGCAGGTGTCCGTCGCTGCAGCGCAGAATGCCGACTTACCCGGTGATGGCCGGCCTGCCGGCTGGCCAGGGTCCGGACAGGAGGATCTCAATGACGGCTGAATGCGGATTTGCCTGCGTCTTGTTACTTGCTCTCCTGTTATGCCGCGCCAACGCCGAGTGGTTTCGACACGGCCGCCTTCGGCAGCCGGCTCAACCACCGTAATCTGATCAACTGTGAGCCAAACCGTGCTGGAAAACCTGTTGCCGCAGCCACAGATTCTGGTCCACCACGAGGGCCGCCTGCGCCTCGCGCCGGACCCGGCTGTCACCCCCTTGGGTGATGATTCCCGGTTCGCGGCATCACGGTTGGCGGATCTCCTGGCGGAGGAGTTCGGTCTGCAGCCGCTCGTCCATACTCCCCACGGCCCAGAAAACGGTTTATGCTCGATCCATCTCGGGCCAGACCCGCCGTCCCGGATGCCCTGCGACCTTCCAGGGTACCCGGAGGGTTTCGTCCTGACGGTAACGCCTTCCGGCGCCGCAGCGTGGGCCCGGACATCCGGCGGCATTCTCCACGCAGCGATGACCCTGCGCCAGCTGGCGCAGAGAGAAAACGGTGCGGTCTTGCTTCCGTGCGTCACCATCCGCGACTGGCCACGCTTCCGGTGGCGTGCTTTTATGATAGACAGCGGGCGCTCCCCCAACAGCCTACCCAAAATCAAGCGCATCATCCGCATCTGCTCCGCCTTCCACTTGAACTGCCTGATCTTCCGCGAGGGCGACGACGAGCTGAACGCCGTGCGCTACCGCTCCAATCCGCTTGGCTCAGAGAACCGGTACGCCCTCACAATGGACGATGTGGCGGATGTGGTCGAGTATGCCCGCCGGTTCGGAATCGCCGTGGTCCCGGAGGTGGAGTCGCTGGGACACTCCTCGGCCAAGGGACGTCACTATCCGGACCTGGTGGGTGGCGGCTTCGAGCACGACTACGGCTTCGTCCGCCACATCCGGAAGTCCCATCTCGCGCCGGGCGACCCGCGTTCGTATGAGCTTCTCCGCTCCATATACGAGGAGTGGCTTCCTCTGCTCCCCGAGCCTATGCTCCACCTGGGTTTGGACGAGGTGCGCCTTCCGCCGGAGGAACAGGAGAGGCATCTGAAAGGGCTTTTGCACCTGATGGATGATCTCTCGGAAAAGGTCGGGCGGCAGGTGACGCCGATCGTCTGGGGAGACGCTCCTCCTACTCCCCTCCGGTGGAAGGGTAGGGTAGTCCGATGCCTGTGGAACTACGGGGACGGGGATCCGAACACCCCGGACAATCCTCACCTGTTGAAGCAGGACGCGCCGACGCTGCTGAGCGGGAGTTCCAAGGAGCCTGTATTCCTTGCCGGAGGCTCCGGCAGCCTGCACGTGCCGGATTCCAAGTCCGGCTACCGGGAGGCAGTGCTGAACCTGCTCAGTTGGGCGCAGTGGGCGAGGGATGCTGAAAATGTCATTGGGCTACTGGCGGTCCAGTGGAGCGGAAACTCCACCGACGACTGGCTTCCGGACTTCCTGACCGCCGCGGATTTCGGGTGGAATGTCCCGTCCGGGCCGGTGGATCCGGACCGGCAACTGGAGCGGGTGCGCTGGCATCTTTCCCGCCTTCGCGACGCCGCGGATCCGGCTGCCGACGAGGTGGACCCTCCGTGCTGGGATGGCATCTGGCTGAAGGACGCAGACTGGTTCGAGGATATCGCATCCGGTGTCAGAAAGCCTTAAGTTTTTGTCGAGAAGATGGAAATGATTGTCGTCTGGCTGATGATTCTGACAGGGGTTCTAGCGGCGTGCGCCATTGGCGCCGCGGAGGAGGAGGGGATGCGGAGGACTGACGGGAAGTACGGGTTGCCCATCCACGTCCTCACCTCTGGCTCCGGCCCGAAGACACATTTTTACCCTACCTGCCGCACCTGGAGCCCGGATGGAGCCGCCGTTTACTACGAGCAGGTCTCCGAGGCAGAGGATGGGGGGCAAAGGCGGCGTTTGATGAGTCTGCGGCAGGTGGATGTTCGAACGGGGCAGTCGAAAGATCTGGCGGCCTACCGGATGCCTCCGAAGTTCGAATCCGGCGAGCGTGAAGTGCTGCCGGATGACTGGTTCCACGCCGACGCCTCTGCGTCCGGTCTCATCGTCCATTTCGACGACGAGGGACACAATCTCTATCTGATGGACCCTGCGAGCGGTCGAAAGGAGCTCTTATGGCGGGAGGATGAGGGTGCCATTGGCGCTCCACCGTCCATCTCCCGCGATGGCAGGAGGGTCTGCTATTATGCATCCTTCCCGTTGAAGGATAACCGCTGGTTCGCGGGCGGGGTCTATGCCATCTTCACGGTGGACGTTGACACCGGCACCCTCCGGCCGCAGGGAGAACCGCGGCTGGTATACGCTTTCCCTCGCCGGAGGATGGGACCGTGGCAGCCGGACCGGCAAGGATTCGTCTACGTCAACCATGTGCAGTTGAATCCGATGGATCTTGAGCTAATCGGCTTCGCCCACGAACGGCGTGGAAAGCCACAGTATCCCGGTGCGGTGGCCAAGCGCATCTGGACCATCCGGGTGGATGGCAGCGAGCTCCGCGCGCCTGCGCGCCAGGACTGGGAGAACGAGACCCACACCCACGAGGTCTTCGGGCCGCAAGGCAGCCACATCTACTTCGTCTCCTGGAAGCGCGACCATTCGGCCGTCTGCCGGGTGGATCTTCAGACCGGTGAGCAGCAAGAGATCTTCTCCAGTGCGCGGTTCCCGAATCATATCTCCATCAGCCCGGATGAGAAATGGGTGGTAGCGGATGACTGGCTTCCGGCGGGCCGGGATGAGCATGGAAACCCCGTGTGCACCCTCACGCTTGCAAACGTGGCGACGGGCGAAAACAGGGTGATCGCCGAGTTCCCGCGAGGCGAGAAGCATCCTTTTCATCCCCACCCGGTGTTCAGTCCCGACGGGAAGAAAGTGGTCTTCACGATGATGGACGAGGCGGGATCCAGCCAGGTAGCGATGGTGGAAGTCGCAGAGGTCATCCGGAACTGGTGCAACGCCGGGACATCCTGATCCCTGCCCACTCCCGTGTGTTTCCGCTCGCCGGGTGCGAGGGTGAAAACCCTTCCGGAGCCAGCTAACTCAGGCGTTGTATCGGAACAGTGGATCCAGTGTCTCCGCTTTGGCCTGCAGCTCCCGCCGCTCCGCTGCGCTAAGCGGCTTGAAGCGCGATGCCACCTCCAGCGCCAGCGGAAACAGGCGTTCGTCGCCCGGCGGGATGGCCGCCGCCACGTCAAGCGACAGCGTGAACCGGAGTGCAAGCGCGGCCTCCGCCGGATCGAAGTGCGGCTCATACCAGCATTTCGGGGCGGTCCGCTCAGCTCCGGCCGGCCACGGGGCCTTTGCCATGGCCTTCAGCGCCAGACAACCCATTCCCCGGCTGCGGGCCTCCTTCAGCACCTGCGGGCCGAAGTTCCCCCGCATCCAGCACACCCAATTGAAGGGGAACAGGATGGTATCGAAATCGAATCGGCGCATCGCTTCCAGGGCGGCTTCCACGGAGTGGGCGGAGAAGCCCAGATAGCGCACGTATCCCTTCTCCCGCGCCTCCACGAACGCTTCCATCGCGCCGCCGGGGCCAAGCGCCTTTTCCACGTCCTCCGGCGTGGTGATGGCGTGAAGCTGGTAAAGGTCGAAGTGGTCCGCGCGCAGCCTCTTCAGGGATGTTTCCAGTGCCTGTCGAGCTCCTTGCCGGTCGCGCCTCTCGGTCTTGCAGGCCAGAAACAGACCGGCCCTCCTTCCCAGAAGCGCCGGACCCAGGCGCTCCTCGGCCTCGCCGTTGCCGTAGCTGGGAGCCACGTCGAAGTAGTTCACTCCTCGGTCAATGACGCGGATGATCTCCCTTGTCACTTCCCGCTGATCTCTCCCCATCGCGACGATGCCGCCGTATCCGATGATGGAGACCTCCCTTCCCGTCTTTCCCAGCCTGCGACGGGGGACAGTGGCCTCATCGCGGCCGGCGGCAAGCTGTGGAGCGATGGCGGCCATGATCCCGGCCGCAGTGGTGCCTGTCAGGAACTCGCGTCTGTCCATTTCTGAAAACCTCCGGATGACCGAGCGGCCACGGGGGCATCCTACCTCCAAAGGGCAGGGAGCGCAATGACGGTTAGGGCGAATGTAGCCCGGACACCAAACTCTGGACATATTTTTCACTTATTCGCGAGGTCTGGCCTGCTGCGATTGATGTCTCGCTTGCGGACCCCGTGCCTGTCCGTCTCACGCAGTCCGACACTTTGCCGCCTGGAGCTTGCCAGCGTCCCTGCCATGCCCGTGGATACGGACGCGGGCCAGGGCCATCAGAACCCGACTGCCGACCGCCGTCTGTCAAATACGGCAGCGTGGTCATTAGTTCGCTGGATATCGCCACCAGCGACGGCGTCAACGATAAGGGACTCTACAGCAATACCGCCTGGCCGATACCTTCCGTCCTTCCGGATTTCAACATCAAACGACCCACTCTCAGCCTTGCCGCATGGCTCCAGTATATCCTGGACAACTTTGCCACCGTCGCAGAGGCCGTTAATGCATTGAAGGATGAGCCGTTCGATGTCGTGACAGCGCCGATCCCGGGCACCGACCGGACTGGCGCCCTGCACGTGTCGCTGTCGGACCCTTCCGGTGACAGCGCCAATTTCGAGTATGTGAACGACAAGCTGGTCATCCAACGCGATCCCTCCTACAAGGTGATGACAAACGATCCCATCTTCGAGGAGCAGCTTGCCATCAAGAAGTACTGGGAGCAGATCGGTGGTGCCACAATGCTGCCCGGCACGAACCGCGCAGCCGACCGGTTCGTGCGCGCCTCGTTACGTGGACGCCATTCCGAAGACGTCGGATACCCGCGTCGCGGTGGCCAGCGTCTTCAGCGTAATCCGCAACTGCTCTGTGCCCTAAGGCATCTCCACGCCCAACCAGCCGCACATTGCAAGTACTCAATGGCGGACGGTGACGGACCATAAGAACTTGGTCTACTACTTCGAGAACGTTCTCACTCCGAACGTCTTCTGGGTGGACCTGAAAAAGCTCAACTTCCGGGAGGGAGCGCCGGTGCTCTGCCTGACCACGGCGAACAACGAGACCTTCTGCGGCGAGGTTTCGGCGCTTTTCAAGCCCTGCAAGCCCTTCCGGTTTGCAGGACTCTGGTCCGGCCGATCATTGCACCTGACTCGAAATGGAGCGGGCCGCCCGGCGGGCGGCCCGCTTCCCGTAGTCCCTGGAATACTCCCTCCGATTCTCAGCCGCCGGAGACCTCCATCTCGACCGGCGCCGCGACTGCCCTGCGGTCCGGGTCGTAATACTGATACACCTCGGACCTGGGCGTCTTAGCCCGGATGGGGAACTTGGCCTTCATCCGGTAACGGAACTCCAGCGGCTTTCCGGCCTCCAGCTTCTCGATGTATATGATGGCCTGGCGTCCGGTGAGCGTATATTTCTGGAACGTGCCGTCCTTCACGTAGGCTTCCAGATCTTCCGCCAGCACATCGAAGCCGGGCGGGGTGCCCAGGTCCACGATGATCATATTGGCCGTGCCCCGAGCACTGAAAGCCACCTTCACAGTGCTGGTTACGATGTCGTCCGTCTGAAGGCGCGTGCGGTCGAAGCTGACCGTAATGTCCATCAGCTTCTTCTCCGGCGCCACTCTGCTCCAGGGCGTGTAGTGGTATGCCGAGATGGAATACAGGCTGGAGCCCTTGCCGCGGCAGCGGATCTCGATCTTGTTGTCGCCCTCGCGCACCCACTTCTTGCAGTCCACCTGACGCAGCACGTCGCTGTCCTCGCGAGTGATGCGGAATCGTCCGGCCTCCTGGCCGTTGATCAGCACCGTGACGTCCGCGTCTATCTCCGGAGCCTTGCCCTCCAGCGAACCGATCAGCGCCTTCAGCGCGAAGATGGTGGCCTGTGTGCTGCCCCAAGTGCCGTGCGGATCCTTGTGCTTGATCAGGAATGTCAGGGCGTCGTTCACCACGTCAGTGTGGCGCCCTGTCTTCATCAGCGCGAGCGCCGCAAGCGCGGTGGTCTCGATGTCCGCGCAGAGCCCCGTAGAGCTTACTGCCGTGTTGCCCGGCGTGGTCCAGTAGACACCGCTATCGTCCTTCCTGCGCAGGTCCACCAGTTTCTGGCACAGGTCCACGCATTTGCTCCGACCGTCCGGCGTGGCCAGAAAGGCGTTCGCCGCCAGCGCAAGAGCATAAGGGTCATCCACTTTCGCCCAGTTAGCGCTGAGGTAGCCAAGACCGCGCTTCACCCCTTCGGCGTCCGAGCCGGATGAGCCGAGCGCCCAGAGGATATATGCGGTGGTGCGGAACTCGTCGGTCTGGCGGTTGATGGCCCCTTCGGCGATGCCCCCTTTATCCGGTGTCCAGCTTCCGTCTTTGGCCTGCCTGCTGAGAAGCCACTCCTGGGTGCGGCGGATGAGCGCCGGGTCCACCTCGTAGACGCGGGACATATCCGCGAACTCCAGCAGCCCGTACGCGGTTAGCACCTGGTTCGCCGGGTCGTTCCCGAACCATTCAAAGCCGCCTCCCTTGCACTCATAGCTGACGAGTCGCTGATAGCCGATGTTGATATACTGCTCGGCCTTCATTTCGATCTCCGGGTTCCCCTGCCGGGTCCGGCGCAGATAATCCAGGACCAGAATGTTGGGGTAGGTGACGGAAGAGGTCTGCTCAAAGCATCCGAACGGCATCCGCAGCAGACTGTCCATCCCCTCCACCACCTGGCTGAACAGTCCCGGATACACCTTGACCAGGATGTTCGAAGCTCCGTCAATCGCCTCCGCGGGGATGGTGATAGTCTTCGTCACATCGCCTTCCAGCCGGTCGCTCGTAGCCTGCTCAATACGCTCGCCGTCGGGAACCACCTCGATCTCGCGCCGGATGGCGTCGTTCATCTTGGTGCCGTAGCCGTGCACCGTCAGCGTATGCCAGCCGATCTGTTTCACGCGGATGCGGAAGCTTGCCCCCTTCACACTGTTTGCCGGGATCTGCAGGGTTTTGGTCTCAGCGCCTTCCAGATCGAACCATGGCTCCTTCGTCAGCACCAGGTCCACCTTCTGCTCCTCAGGGAGGTAATTGTAGACTGCGATCGGTATGGTCACCTCGTCGTTCTGGGTCAAAGCGACGGGCAGGTCTATGTCAATGAAAAAGTCCTGGAACACCGTGATGCCGTGCGTCGCGCTGCCCAGCAGCCCGTTCAGGGAGGATGCCATGGCGGTCAGCCGCCAGCTGGTGATGCTGTCCGCCATATCCACGGTGATGGTCGCTTTCCCTGAGGGATCCGTGATGAGGGCCGGATTGAAGTAGAGAGTCTCCGGGAAGTAGCTCCGGATGCGCACCTCCGGGCGGGCAGGGGCTGGGCCCGCTTCTTTCGCAACGGCCGAAAGGGGGATGGCCTGTTCACTCATCACCCCGTCAGGGGCCATGGCTGCCCGCTGCATCAGACCCCACCGGCCTTCGCCGAAGCCAGCGAAGCCGTCCCTGCCGCGGAACCAGACATTCTCCCTGAGCCGGTCCGGCCTGCCGGAAGCGAATTCTACCTCCGTCACAAGCTCCGCCTCCCCGGTTCCGGGATAGCCCAGCAGGATGATATCGTCGACGGTACCCTTGCGATGGTCCGGACCTGCGCTGATCATCGCCAGCCCGCTCCGGTAGCCGCCCCACGGACTCCCCTGAAACTCGTAAGGAGTGCCCCACCGGTCGCTCAGAACGGCGCGCGGCAGCTTGCCCTCCCGGGCCAGGTAATGAATGCCGCCCAGCTCCTCCAGAGTGTTCGTGGGGCCGGAAGCGTAGAAACGGGCAATAGCCTGGGAAATGGCCCGGAAATGCTCCCGCGCCTCTCTGGCAAGGTTCTCCCGCACTTTCTCGATTTTCTGTGCGTAGCTGTCGGCCTGCAAGGTGAAGACCGGGCGCCCGGATTCGATGCGCTGCTTTTCAACCGCCGCAAAAAGCACCTTCGCCGCCTCCTGCTTCTCGACGGCCATGGGGGCCGGGCGCCCCTCGGGCAGAGGCTTCACGATCTCAGCGGGCGTTATGCCGTGGATCTCGTACTTCGGCTCCGCAAGCTCCTTCTCCAGCATGAAATAGATGCGCTCAAGCCCAGGTTGCATCTCCTGGAGGGCATAGACGCTTTCGTCCACCACGGTTATGCCCAGGGCGGCTGCCAGACCGCGCCCGCGGGAATCCGTCACACTGAAGGAGAGGCGTGCGGGATTCCCAGGCAGGTATTGTTTCCGGTCTGTGGAGACTCTGATCCTCAGGTCATCGGCTGGAGCGACATAGATGGTGCGGCTGTCACGGACGATATTGCCCGTCCGGGAGATCCTGTATGCGTGGATCTGAAGTGTTCCGGCCATCTCCGCAGTGAGCGGGAGCCTCATCTCGCCCTTCCCCCGAACGACAGGGAGGGTCTTTGTCAGGATCGTCTGACCATCCCGGACAGCGTCAATGTAGAGTGTGCCGGAGGGGCGCGATGTCAGCGCAGACAGGGTCAGCTCCTCCCCGGCACGGGCGATCGCCCGGTCGGTCCGCAGCAGAATGGCCTCCTCTGTGGGCCTGAGTCCCAGGGTCTGGTAGCGCTCCACCTGATTGCGGCGGTCGTCCCGGGCAGCCACATAGACGGGCAGCGATTCCCCGGACGGCTTCACGCGCACCTGACCGATGCCCAGATCGTTGGTCTGCAGTTCCTGGGATTTGTGATCCAGAGGGTCTCCCGGTTTTACATTCTCAAGCAGCAGGAAGCGAGCGCCCTTCGCCGGCGTGCCGTCCGGATAGCTGATGGAGACATAGACGATGTTCTCGACATCCGGGATCAGTTCGCCTCCTTCGGGTATGATCAGCACCTTCAGGGGATCTTTCGCTACCGGCACGGTGGATGTAATCTTCTCGGTGTGGTCCGCTCCGTCGGTGACGGACACCTCGGCCCTGAAAAAGGCATCGCCCTGCTCGAGCGGCTGTCCGATAAAGTTCTGGGGTAATCCCTGTTCAAAGTTGAACACACCGGCTTTGTCGGTGGTCCCGATGATCTCGGCGAAGTCGTTGTAACCGACGTCGAAGGTCGCAAGCCTTACAACCACTTTCGCCCCGTCCACAGGCTTCCCGAAGAAGTAGTCCGCGTGGACCGTTCCGCTCACCTTCTCGCCGGGAAGGTAAAACTTCTTATGGGTTTCAAGCCTGATCTTGAACTTGGGCAGAACGTAGCGGTCCACGGTGACCTGCTTTTCCGTCTCTTCATCTCCCACGATGGCCCGCACCGTCCAGGCTCCTCTGTTCACCTCCGTGGCGAGCTGGAAAGTGGATCCCACCACGCCGAACTCCGAGAGCGCCAGCGATTTCTTGTAGACCTTGTTGCCCTTCGCGTCCATCACCTCTAGGATGCACCGCTCCGAGGATGCCGGTTTCAGTGATGGGATCTGCAGAGCCAGCACGCGGATATGCATCGTCTGCCCGGGCTGATAAAGCGGCTTGTCCGTGGTGAGCAGCACCCGGAGCTGGCGCTTGATGCGAACGGAAGCGGTGATTTCATCCGTCTCCCCTAGAGCCTTTGCTGTCACCTCCAGGGTGTACTGTCCCTCCGGCAGGTCGGGGACAGGGAACGTGGCATCCACCGTGCCCTGACCGTTGGTTCGGCCACGATACAGCAGGGTGGCATTCCCTCCGTCGCGAGGCCTGAGCACCGCCTGGACAGGAGTCCCCGCCAGCGGCCTTTCCGTGTAGTGGTCCAGCGTAATGATGCGCAGTGCCGCCTGGCTGCCTTTCAACCACTGGTCCTGACCCAGCACGCGGGTCTCCAGCCGGATGTCCGGGGCTGCTCCTTGAGCGGCAAATGCGGCCGCGAGAACGGCCACCGCGATAACACCTGCAACGGCGTGTGCCGCTCCGCGCTTCGGCCTGATCTGTCTCGGCATTTCCTTTGGAATCTCCGTAAAAGGCGTTCAGTGTGTTTGAGTGCCGGGCGCGGCGTTTCCTTCAAGAGGCAGATTGCTGGGTTTCCGCGCCAGGGAGGCGGCAGGAGGGCACGGCACCTGTGTGCCGCGGCAGGGGGTGCGTGTCGGAGGCGGCGTCAAACGGCTATGCGCCGTATGCGGTGTTTCGTGTCAGAGAGGATCTGACAGATAATCCGAAATGAATGGGTTGGTCTGCCTCTCGCGGCCTACGGTGGTGGACGGGCCGTGTCCAGGCAGCACACGGGTCTCATCCGGCAGCGACAGGATCCGGTCCACGATGGAGCGCATCAGCGTCCTGTAGTCGGATCCGGGAAGGTCGGTCCTTCCTATAGACCCGGCAAACAGGCAATCACCCACAATGGCGGTCCCCGGCAGTGCGAAGGTCACCCCACCCGCGGAATGGCCAGGAGTATGCAGCACCTCCAGGGTGAGTCGTCCCACCTGCAGCTTCTGCCCATCCTGCAGTTGAAAGTCCGGAGCGGGCGGAGCGGTCATCTCCACGCCAAACAACCGGGCCATCGCCGGAGCCTGTGACATCAGCAGCGCGTCATCGGGATGGATGCCCACCGGCGCTCCTGTCGCCTGGGCCACTTCCCGCACTGCTCCCACGTGATCGAAGTGTCCATGAGTCAACAGGACCATCCGCACCGTGGTTTCATCGGGAAGGCGGCTGAGAATTGCTTCGGCTCCGGCCCCCGGATCAATTATCGCCACCTCGCCGGTCTCGGGACAGATCACGGCGTAGCAGTTGGTCTCCAGCGGCCCGGCTGCCATCTGGATAATGTGTGGAACCGCCGTCATTCGTAGATATAGTGGGTGGAAGCTACCTCGGTGCCGTCCTCCAGCGCGGAGATGGTGAAATCGCTAAAGACTGCAGGGCTCAACTGCTGCAGCTGGCGGCAAATCTCCACCGCCACCGCTCGGATCTCCACGTCCGCATGCTCGTTTGCCCTCATCCGGATGAAATGCCGCCAGGCCCGGAAGTTCCCGGTCATCACCAGCGCTGTTTCCACCGCGTTCGGCAGCACGCTGCGCGCGGCTTGGCGGGCCAGCTTCCGGCGCAGCGTGCGGCTTTCCACGTTTTCGAACTTCCCGGCCAGGCGCTCATACAGCTCGCGATACGCCTCCCTGGCCTTCGTCACGGCCTCCATGAAGATGCGGTGGCATTCCGGATCCTGAGCAATACAGTCCGGCTCCACCATCCGGGAATCCTCTTCAGAGACATATCTCTGCGAGACCTGAGAGAAGGAGAAATGCCGATGACGCACCAGCTCGTGGGTGCAGGAACGGGACACGCCGCGGATGCTGAACGAGGCGCTCGCGTGCTCAATCACCGAAAGGTGACCGTGGTCCAGCATGTTGGCGATATATTCGCGGTTGGTCCGGCCAGCCGGATTGGACCAGGACTGGTAGCACATCCGGCCGGCATATTCGATCAGCTTTTCGGACGCCACCGGCGTATCCGTCTCCCACGGCACGTCCCCCGGATGAGAGAACTCCGTGAACGCAATGAGCCGGATCTCTGGCACGCGCACAATCTCAGGCGCTTCGGTGGTCTGGCTTTCGAGCGTCTTGTCCATCGGGCTTCGTGCTACTTCGGCAGAGTCAGAATGGCGCCCGTGCTGGCCGAGGTGACCATCCGGGTGTAGCGCCCCAGCCAGCCCGTCGTGATCTTGTAGTCCCGCTGCTTCCAGTTGCGGCGCCGCTCTTCCATTTCGGCGTCCGAGATCAGCAGGTCCACGCGGCGGTTAGGAATGTCCACCCGGATACGGTCGCCATTGCGCACCAGTCCGATGGGACCGCCCTCCGCCGCCTCCGGCGAAATGTGCCCCAGACAGATGCCGCGCGTCCCGCCGGAGAATCGCCCGTCAGTGATCAGCGCCACCTCCTTGCCCAGCCCCATCCCCTGGATGGCCGACGTCGGCGCCAGCATCTCCGGCATTCCCGGCCCTCCTCGCGGACCCTCATACCGGATGACCACCACGTGCCCGGGCTTGACGGCGCCGTTGTTGATGCCCTCCAGGCACTCATCCTGAGACTCGAAAACAATAGCCTCACCCTCGAAGACGCGGCACTCCGGGTCCACTCCAGCGCTCTTGATGACCGAGCCGTCCGGCGCGAGATTACCGAACAGAATGTCCAGCCCGCCTGTCGGGCTGAACGGCTCCTCCACTGACCGGATGACGTCGCGGTCAAGCACTTCCGCATCCGCGATATTTTCTCCCAGCGTCTTGCCCGTGACCGTCAAACAGTCCAGGTTGAGAACCCCCGGCTTGCGCGACAACTCCTTGAGGATGGCGGAGATGCCACCAGCGCGGTCCACGTCCTCCACGTGCACGTCGGGGCGCGAGGGGCTTACCTTGCAGATGTTGGGGACCATATCCGAAAGCCGGTTGATGCGCTCCAGCGGATAGTCCACCTCTGCCTCGCGCGCCAGCGCCAGGGTGTGCAAAATCGTGTTCGTGGAACCGCCCATCGCCATGTCCAGTGCCAGGGCGTTGTCGATGGACTCCGGAGTGACGATGTCGCGCGGCTTGATGTCTTTTTCCACCAGGGTCAGAATCTGCCTTGCAGCTGCTCGGGCCAGTTCAACCCGTTTCGGATCCACCGCCAGCACCGTCCCGTTGCCGGGCAGCGCCATACCCAGCGCCTCGCAGAGGCAGTTCATGGAGTTGGCCGTAAACATGCCGCTGCAGGAACCACAAGTGGGGCAGCCGTGATCCTCCAGCTCCTTCAGCTCCTCGTCCGTGATCTTTCCGGCAATGCGCGCTCCGACGCCCTCGAAGACGGAAATCAGGTCCACCGTTTTGCCGGACGGGGTCTTTCCCGCCTTCATCGGCCCGCCGCTGATGAAGATGGTGGGGATGTTCACGCGCATCGCGCCCATCAGCATTCCAGGAACGATCTTGTCGCAGTTCGGGATGCAGATCATGCCGTCGAACCAGTGCGCGTTGATCATCGTCTCCACGCAATCGGCGATCAGCTCGCGCGAAGGCAGCGAGTAACGCATCCCGATGTGTCCCATCGCGATGCCGTCGTCCACGCCAATGGTGTTGAAGAGGAACGGTACTCCACCTGCCTCGCGCACCGCCTCCTTTATGGCGTTCCCGAACTCCTGCAGGTGCACGTGTCCCGGGACGATGTCTACGTGGGAATTGGCGATGGCGATAAACGGCTTGTCGAAGTCGGCGTCGGTCACGCCTGTGGCTTTCAGAAGGCTTCGATGCGGGGCGCGGTCCAGTCCCCTCTTAATCCGGTCGCTTCTCATGGTGATCTTACTCGGTCCCCTCGTGGAAGTCGCAGCCGGATAAGGAGAATCCGGCATGTTGTCGGGCGTCATATAACTTTGCTCCTCCTTGTCTGCAGGTGCCGCGGCCGATGATGGAGAGCAGGACGCACCATCCCGGCGCATTCTACCATCATTGACGCTCGGCCGCTTCCCAATCGTTCGAGTGCCGGCAAGGGCGGATCGGATAACTTTTTTGCCGGGAGCGTGTGCCGGCGAGACAGATAATGCATCCTTGTAAGAGTCTAGCGGCCTTTATCACACAGAAGTTGCTTTTCGGCCGGAGGCTCATAATGCTGCCAGGCTGTGCCGGCCACACCGATCTCCTCGTCGGTCAGGTAACAAGCGGGGTCCGGCGCCAGCCAGTCTCCCCAATAGCGCTCGGCCCGAACCCTCAGGTTTCCGTTACACATCTTCAGGAAGCGACACCCGCCGCAGCGGCCTTTCAGCCGCGATGAGCGATCCTTGAGGATCTCCATCACCGGGTCGGAACGGTCTTCCCAGATCTCTCCGAAGCGGCGCTCACGGACGTTGCCGAAAGAGTAGTGCCAACTGAACTGATCCGCGTGCACCTCGCCCACATTGTCCACGCAGGCGATCGCGATGCCCGACTGATTTCCCCCGTTCCACTCCAGCATCTTTCTCACATCGTCCGCCCGCTCCGGCTCGTCTTGCAGCACCCGCATCCAGGCGTAGGCGTTGTCGGCGTGGTTGTCGACGGTCAGGATGTCCTTCTCAACTCCTCGCCGGTGCAGATCCAACGCGGCCGAGAAGATGGCATCCACCACCCGCCGCGTCTCCGGCGGGTCCAGGTCGGTGCGCTGCATCCTGTCTCCCCGCCCTGCGTATGCCAGGTGGTAGACGCAGAGCCGGGGGATGTTCTCTTCCTCCAGAAGGCGGAAGATGGCGGGAAGCTCCTCCACGTTCAGGCGGTGCACCGTAAAGCGGAGTCCGGTGCGCACCCCCTGGGCCTGGCAGTTGCGGATGCCCAGGATCGCCTTTTGAAAAGAGCCCTTCTTCCCGCGGATCCGGTCGTGCGCTTCGCCCGTGCCGTCGATACTGACTCCCACATAGCTGAAGCCCGCCTCCCGGATCCGCCGCGCCTCCTCCGGGCCGATCAGCGTTCCGTTCGTGGAAAGCACGGTCCGCAGCCCCTTCTGCCGGGCATAGGCAGCCAAGTCCCAGATGTCCTGCCGGAGCAGCGGCTCGCCTCCGGAGAACAGCAGGGTCGGGACTCCGTAGTCCGCAAGGTCGTCAATCAGCCGCAATCCCTCCCGAGTGGACAGTTCGCCTACGTACTCCTGATCACAGGAGTCTGAGTAGCAGTGCACACACCGCAGGTTGCATCGCCGGGTGATGTTCCAGACCACAATCGGCTTTTTGTCGGCGGAATAGTGCAGCAAATGTGCGGGCAGGCGGGATGTCTTGCGGCCGTAGCGCAGGGCGTCGCCGGGGGTTGCTGTCCCGCAGAGCACTTTCGTCACACCCAGCATCAGGAAGCCTCCGTGAGGGCCGGCCGTGCTAGACCGGCTGGTAAAGCGTGTTGCGGCGGCGAGGGTGATAGCCCGCGTCGCGGATCAGCCGCTCGATCTCTTCAATCGTCATCCGGTAGGTGGTGCCCGCCGCGCTGACCACATTCTCCTCCAGCATCGTACTCCCGAAGTCGTTCACACCGTATGACAGAGAGATCTGCCCGATCTTCGGTCCCTGCGTCACCCAGCTCGCCTGGATATTCGGAATGTTATTCAGGAAGACGCGCGCAGTTGCGATCGTGCGGAGATAGTCTACAGCGCCGGTCTTGCGCACGGCGACCTCCCGGGCCAGCTCCGTCCCGTCGGGCTGGAAGTTCCAAGCGATGAATGCCGTGAAGCCTCCTGTCTCATCCTGCAGATCGCGGATGCGCCGGAGGTGTTCCACACGATCTTCCAGGCTTTCCACGCTTCCGTACATCATCGTGGCGCTGGTGCGCATTCCTATGGAATGAGCGTCGCGCATCACGCCGATCCACTCATCCGCCGTGTCTTTGCGGAAGGCGATCCGTTGTCGCACCTCGTCCACCAGAATTTCTCCCCCCGCGCCGGGCAGGGTATCCATTCCTGCATCCCGCAGGCGCAGGAGGGTGTCCCGCACACTCAGCCGGCTCATCTTGGCCAGATAAAGGACCTCCGCCGGACTGAGCGCGTGGAGATGCGTTCCGGGAAAGCGTCGTTTGATCTCTCGGAACAGCCGCTCGAAGTAGTCCAGCTTTAGAGTGGAGTTCAGTCCGCCTTGCAGCAGTATCTCAATGCCGCCGACGTCCACCATTTCCTGAATCTTCCGGAAGATCTCCTCGTCCGGCAGCACATATCCTTCTGGGTCTCCCGGCGGCCGGTAGAAGGCGCAGAACTTGCAACGCACCCAGCACACATTGGTGTAGTTGATGTTCCGCCCCACGATATAGGTGACGACCGGCTCCGGATGCAGCCTCCTACGCACCTGGTCGGCCATCCGGGAGAGTTCGCCCAGGTCCGGGCACGCCAGCAGACGGAGCGCATCCTCGCACGTGATGCGCTCTCCGCGGTCCACCTTTGCGGCAATGTCGCTCACATCGGCAGCACGGCCGTTCAGAAGGGTGGTTCCTGTCATGCCAGCGCCTCCGCCATCTGTCCCACTGGGTGGTAGAACGAGTCCCGCTCCACCGGGTCCCGTCCGGCCTCCCGGATGAGCGCCAGCAGCTCATCCCGCGTCAGCTCCTGACGTGTGGCGTGGATCTCCTCCCGGGTGATCTCGTATTCCAGGATGGTGCCGTCGATGTCGTCCGCGCCATACCAGAGGGCCGTCTGGGCCACCTGGGGACCCACCATAACCCAGAAGCTCTTAATGTGCGGGAAGTTGTCCAGCATCAGCCGTGCCACAGCGATCATCCTCAAGTCCAGCATCCCGGTGGTGTGAGGCAGACCGTCCAGCTCCGTCCGTTCAGAATGGAAGGCGAGGGGAATGAACGCCAGGAACCCGCCCGTCTCATCCTGCAGTTCGCGCAACCGGATAAAATGCCGTACCCGCTCCTCGTTCGTCTCCAGGTGGCCGTAGAGCAACGTGGCGTTCGACTTCAGCCCGAGCCCGTGAGCCGTTCGAGCCACCCTCAGCCAGGAATCTCCGTCCAGTTTCCGCCCAAACAGTTCCTCGTGCAGACGATCGGACAGAACCTCCACTCCGCCCCCGGGCACCATTCCCAGACCGCAGTCCATCAGTCGCCGGATAGACTCTTCCAGCGGAAGACCACCGGCCTCGGCGATCGCCTCAAGCTCGATCATCGTGAACGCCTTGATGGTGACCTCGGGCCGTGTCTGCCGGACCACACGAAGCAACTCCTCATAGTAGGAGAACGGCAGACGAGGGTTCACCCCGCCGACGATATGCACCTCCGTGATGGGCACGTGGCGATAGCTCTCCAGCTTCTGGCGGACGTCTTCGGGGCTGAGGGTATAAGGTTCGGGCCCGCCTTTCTTCGCGTAGAAGCTGCAGAACCGGCAGCGTTTGTTGCAAATGTTGGTGTAGTTGATATGCTGGTTGCGGATATAGTAGGCCCTGTTGCCGTGCCTGGCTTCGCGCACGTGGTTGGCCAGCCTGCCAACCAGCCCCAGGTGGGGGGTTTCGAACAGCCGGATCCCGTCTTCTTCGGAGAGGCGATCTCCAGAGATCACCCGGTCGTAGATGTCGTCAAGTCCTGCTTCTGCGAAGCGTCTGCGGTCAGGATGCATGGTCTTCAGTGGTGAGCTCCTGTCGGCTCGTCAGAGGGTCGGCCACGGCCGGACCCGCGCGGGCTCTATCACCTCCATCTTAGCCCACGCTGCTGCCTTATAGCCACACATTTGCAGGAAGCCAGCCTCACAAGACGCGCGTCCCTGTGGCCCGCGCGGCAAGTATCGGGTTGTCGGCCTTTGGTGTTCCAGAACCACAGTCCCCGAACGCTTCTCCCTCTGTGGTTGGGCCGCCCGCCTATGGCGTGGGAGCCGAAGCCGCCGACCACGGGAATGGGCCTTGATACGCGCACCTGCGGCGTGCCGCCCGACCAATCTGGTTCAAATGGAGCATCAGTCCGGAGACGCGGCCGCCTGGCGAGCTCCCTCCTGCCCGGGACCTGTCGCGGCCTCCGGCGCTGTGCTATCCGATTCCCAGTTCGTCCCAGTAGGCGTCCACCCTGGCCTTGATCTCCGGACTCATCACGATCTCCTCCGGCCACTCACGGTCGTAGCCTTCATCGGGCCATTTGCGAGTGGCGTCGAAGCCCAGTTTGCCGGAGAAATCAGGGATGGCTGCGGCGTGGTCCAGCACGTCGGTTGGACCGCTGGCGATCTCAATATCCCTCCGCGGGTCGGTGGCGGTTCCAAGCCGCCAGATGACCTCCTGCAAGTCGTGCACATTAGCGTGCTCGTCCAGAACGATGATGTATTTGGTGAACATCATCTGCCCCAAGCCCCAGAGAGCGTGCATCACCTTGCGAGCGTGCCCGGGATAGCGCTTGCGGATGCTGACGATGGCGAAGTTGTGAAAGATCCCTTCCACCGGCAGGTTGATGTCCACCACTTCAGGCAGAGTCTTTCGGATGAGCGGCAGGAAGATCCGTTCCGTCGCCTTGCCCAACCATCCGTCTTCCATTGGCGGCCTGCCGACGATGGTCGTGGGATAGACCGGGTCGCGGCACGTGGTTATCGCCGTCAGGTGGAACACAGGATACATATCCGCCAGCGAATAGAATCCGGTGTGGTCGCCGAATGGGCCCTCCAGTCGGCGCTCACCCGGCTCCACATAGCCTTCTAGCACGATCTGGCTGTTGGCCGGGACGCGCAGATCCACAGTCACGCACTTCACAGTCTCCACGGGCTTCCGGCGCAGGAATCCGGCCAGCATCAGTTCGCTGACCTCCTCCGGCAGGGGCGCCGTACTGGCGTAGATCATCGCCGGGTCCGGCCCCAGAACGATGGCCGCTTCCAGCCGCTCACCGCGCTGTTCAGCCACCCGGTAATGTTCTGCGCCGCCCTTGTGGCGCTGCCAGTGCATTCCCAGAGTCCGCGAGTCGAACTTCTGCAAGCGGTACATTCCGATGTTCAGCGTGCCCTTCTCCGGGTGCCGGGTGAACACCTGGCCGAGCGTGATATACGGGCCGCCGTCTCCCGGCCAGCAGGTGATGATGGGCAACTCGTCCAGGCTGGCGTCTTGCGTCCGGACGATCTCCTGGCACGGTCCCGAGCGGACCTCTCGGGGGGCAAGATCCTGCAGCCGCGCCAGAACGGGAATCATCTTCAGCTTGTCCAAAACGCTGCGCGGGACTTCAGGGGTCAACAGGGCGTCGATCTCAGCGGCGATGGCGTCAATGTCGTCGGTCTCAAGCGCCAGCTCCATCCTGCGCCGGGAGGCGAAAGCGTTGATGAGCACCGGCATCGAGTGCCCTGTCACGTTGGTGAATAGAAGAGCGGGACCGCCGCGTTTGACCGCGCGGTCGGCTATCTCCGTGATCTCCAGATGCGGGTCAACCGGCCGGCTGATCTCTTTCAGCTCGCCGGCTTCCTTCAATCGTTCTATGAACTCCTTCAGATCCCTGTAAGCCACGCTTTCCGCCTCTTTTCAGACCTCAGTCTCCGGCGCCCTCTCAACAAGGAGGCACGCCGGCCCGGGCCGGCGTGCCTCGCAACAGGCTGGAGGTTGCGGCCTCCGCCAGAGATCACTTGCCGCCCTTCGTCAGAGCGCAGATGGCCCCGGGATCCTTGATGCGCAGCGCAATGGTCTCCATCACCCGCAGGTAATGGTTCAGGTTCCGCGACTCCAGATACGCTGTCGCAAGATCCTGCCCCACGGCCAGGTCGAAGTATTGCCGTCCCAGAGCCAGAACCACCCCCTGCTTCTGTCCCAGCACCGGACACTCGTAAACGCCGCCCGTCAGAGCCTCTTTCGCATGCGTGAGCTCCAGCGTATCCGAGTCCTTGTAGACCCGCAGCAGGCAAGCGAACAGGTCCGGGCTCAGGACCGCGGCATAGGGCGGAGTGTATCCCGCGCCGCTCAGCACGGCCACCGCATTTACCAGGTTGTCGAACGCCGACCCACACTCGCTCCAATCCGAGAGGGCAAGGGTGCGCCGGCCTTTTGCGGTCAGCAGGCCCTCCACGCCGGCTTCCTGGTCTCCCAGAAAGATGAGGCGGTCTTCCGCTCTGGCTGTCACCGCCGCCGCGGCGGCCGCCGCTCCCGTGTCCAGAGGCAGTCCCATCTGCCGGCTGGTCTCCAGTGCCCGCCAGTTCAGGCAGAAATCCTTGTGCACCATCAGCAGCGGCGTCTGGTCACGCCCCGCCACCTCGATAGCTGCATCCTCCGATCCCTCAAAGCTGATGGAGCCGGGCGATGGCGCGGCTAGCCGCTCAGTCGGCACGGACTGGATGCCCGCGCCCAGCGGTCCGAAGATGTGCAGAACGCGGCGGCCAACCAGCTGCTGCTTCGCCACCGCCAAGACAGTGCTGTCAATGCTCTCCCACTCCGCCTCGGTCAGCGGAGCTGCGTCCCTCATTAGATAATCCGACATCGTGTTTCAGTCCCCCGTCTCTATCCGTCTTTCGTTAACTGCCTGCTCAACGTCCCTGAGGCTCGCCGAACAGGGATCCGACGGTCAATTTCAACTTCCTGACCTCTTCCTTGTCAGCCTGGACGTCCCCGGCCTCCTTCAGTTGCTCCAGCAGATGCTGAAAGTCCTCCAGATGGAACGTTTCCTGATCCCGGACAAAGGCCACCAACTCGGCCAGGTCTTCGCGCCCGGCCTCTTTGAAGCGCGCAATCTGTTCGGCGTACATCTGCCGGGCGTGAGCCTCGTCTTGGATGTTCGCCTGCATGCGTCCCTCGTCCGTCTCGGCGCGCACCACCTCAGCCGGCTCCATCACCGGGTCTCCACCCAGCTCCACCACCGCGTCCGCGAACCAGGATATGTGTTTCATCTCATCGATGGCCGCGTTCAGCGTGGCGCGAGACATTTCGATATCCTTCGTGGCGTGCGACTGATGCAGATACTGCAGCACCGCGCCATACTCGTGTCCCACATTGCCGTTCAGCATCCGGATGAAGGACTCTTCCTGCTCTGTGGGTGTGTGGGGCGTCTCTCCCGAGTCCTGCAGCTCTTCGGCTTCGCGCAGAAGCTCCAGAAACGTCTCGCGATGCCTTTGCTCATCCGCCAGATGCATCCGGAACTGCCGCTTCAGCACCTCATTGGATGTCCGCTCGATGGCGGCGCTGTATTCCTGGATGCAGTGCTCCTCGAGTTCCACATCCTTCCGGATCATATCCGCCAGGGAGGGACCTCCGATCATCATCTCGCCGCGCTCCAGCGCTGGAGATCCGCCGAGCTGCACGATCCGCTCGTTCAGCCATTTCCAGTGCACCATCTCCCGGCGGGCTACCTCCTCGATCTCGCAGCCGATCTCTCCTTCCCCGCAGTAGAATCGGTGAATCATATACTGGACGATGGCCGCATGTTCGCCAGCGGCAAGCTCGGCGAGCAGTTGCAGATCCGCCTGTCTCTGTTCGTCCGTCACTCTCCGCTCCTTTCCACAGCCTTTTCTTCTTTGAGAACAGTTATCGCACGGGACCGGCGGCTTCCGCCACCTCCTCAAGAACCATCAGGTTCTGCGGCGGCACCCGCGGAGCCACACTGCACGCTGAGGACAGAATATAGCCGGAACCCCGGCTCCCGATGCGCACCCGCATCTCCGCATCCTTCCGGACCGTTTCCACGTCGCCATTCAACAGCGTGTTGACGGAGTCCATGTTTCCTTTGAAGAACACCCGGTCTCCATAACGCTCTTTTGCTTCTGCGAGATCCACCGTGCCGAGCGGCGGCGGGTCCAGCGTGTCTATCCCGTCGGTCCCCGTCTCCACCATCAGGTCCAGCCGGTCGCCGATGGCCCCGCACGTGTGGGTATAGACGAACGGCGCGCCGCCTTCTTTCGCCCGGCGAACGACCTCGCTTTCATAGGGCAGGACAAACTCGCGATACTGCTCCCGCGAGATGAACCCTGCTCCTGCGAACGCCGATGAGATGAGCACTGCATCCACCCCGTGACGAGCCTGCGCCGCAGCCAGATCTCCCGCCCCGGCGGCATAAGCTTGCAGAATGGTATGGCAACGCTCCTCCTGCTCCAGAAGATAGATGAGCGCATTCTGGTATCCAAAGAGCTCCAGAAACTGAGTGAAAGGCGAGAACACCTCGGAGTGGACCGAAAGCTCCCCGCCTGTGGCTTCGCGCACCAGCTCGATGGTCCGGAACAGATAGGGCGGCCAATCGCGGGACGGTGGACCGGATGGAGCCTCCGGCTCGAAGGAGAACGGATACTTCAGCCCGCACGGCACGTGTGGATCATCGTAGTGAAGCCAGTCCGGGTTCACATCCTCCAGCGCCGGCTTGCCTCGTCCCGGAGCCAGGTGCTGCGGGTTGTCATCCGGCGGGCAGCGGGTGATTTCGCCGTTCGGCCAGTACACCATCTCTGTGCCGTCAGGCAGGCGCTCGATGCGATCCATCTGCTCCCGCCAGTTGACGGGCCGTCCGGGCAAGTTGATCAGGATGCCATCGAACCGGTATCGCCGCGCCAGTTCCACCAGTGCCCGCGCGAACCCTTCGCTGGAGAACCAGAGCTCAGCCGGAGACACGTCCGTGTTCAACAGATAGTGCCCGATGGCTAGCTGGCACATCACCGGAGTCCTGTCGCAAGGCTGATGCGCCATCGCCGCCCGGATTCTTTCTCTGCCCGTCAAGGTGGTTTGCGCCCTGTCCTAAACCGGCCGCCGGCCGGCGTAGCCCGCGTCAAGCTCGTGGTAATACATTACAGTTTCTTCCCCCACGTGGTAGCAAAGGAATACCTCGCGGCCGTCCCGCAGATGGGGGAAGTCCACCAGACCGGTGTTCACGTCCTTCACCAGGATACCCCTGTCCAGCATCTCCTGGATGATGGAGTTGGCTTTCAGAATGTTCTCCAGATACTCCGCCGACTTCTTGCCGCCCCCGTTGCCGCCGGCCGAGCGGGTGAGCTCTTGCATCTGCTCCGGGGTGAGTCCCAGCTTCGCGCGGATCTCCTCCAGCCTGCGGAACTGCTCGCGCACGTATGGCACCAGCGCCCGCGCTTCCTCCAGAGTGAAATGCTTCTCGAACTGCAGTATCACTGTGCCGGTCTCCCTACGGCTCCTGTAATGTGCCTCAAGGCGCGGTCCAGCGACCCGGGGATCTCGGAGTTCGATAGAAGCAGTCCCGCTCCTGCCTCTTTAGCCTGACGTCTCAGCTCCACTTCCGCATGTCCGCAGTATGCCGCCACTGGTGTGCCGTTCCCGCTCGCCCGGCGCACGAACTCCAAAGCTCCGGGAGCGTGAAGACTCACCACGGCAGCATCCGGCCCGTCCTGCAGCTCGGTAATTGCTTCTTCTGAAGCAGACGCCAGCCGCACCTCGTGGCCGGCATTCCGGAGAGCGGCCTCCAGACGTGTGACAAAGAACAGGTTGTCCTCGAACACCAGGACCTTCAAAGGAATGATGCTCTTCCGGATGCGGGAGGCGCGCTATTTCTGCCAGACATCCTCATGCCTGCCGCTGTGCCTGTTCTGATAGCGCGCCATTATGAAAAGGAGATCGGAGAGACGGTTGATGTAGCCCAGACAAGCCGCCGGCAGCGGATTCCTGCGATGTAATCCCACGATCGAACGCTCCGCGCGACGGCAGACCGTCCGGGCCAGGTGCAGCTGCGCGGCGCAGGCGTCTCCTCCGGGCAGGATGAACTCGCTCAGCTCTTCCAGGTGGCGCGAGAGACGGTCAATGTCCACCTCCAGGCGTCCCACGTGTTCCAGCGTAAGGGGGCAGGCCAGATTCTGTCCATCACGGGCCGTCTTGGCCAGTTCCATGCCCAGATGGAACAGCTCGTTCTGCACGCGCTTCAGCACCACTGCCACCTCGGGCGAGATATTGCCGGCCAGTGCGCATCCGATCGCGGCGTTCAGCTCGTCCACATCGCCGCACGCCACCATCCGCGGATCATCCTTGGGAACACGCTCCGGGCCCAGCGTCCCTGTCTCGCCCATGTCACCGCCTCTGGTGTAGATCTTCATGACCATCCCCCTCTTCCAACCGGCCCAGCAGGGTGTGTCCGGTGGCCGACTCGATGCGCACCGTCACAAGGTCTCCCGGTCGGATCTCCCGGCCCGCGCTTGGTGGGGCGTCGAACACCACCTGCCGGAACTCCGACGTCTTACCGAACAGGCGCTCCCCGGACTTCCTGGACGTTCCCTCCACCAATACCTTCGCCGTCTGTCCCACGCAAGCCTGCTGGATCTCCTTGCTGATGCGCTCCTGAATCTCGATGACTTTCTGCAGGCGCTGTGTCTTCGTCTGCTCGTCAATCTCCTCCTTCCACCGGTAGGCGGCGGTCTGCGAGCGCTTGGAATACTTGAACAAGAAGGCGAAGTCGAACCGCGCGCGCTCCAGGTAGTCGCAGGTCTCCCGGAACGCATCCTCGTCCTCGCCGTGGAAGCCCACGATGATATCGGTGGAAACGGCGATGCCGGGAATCGCCTCCCGGATCCGGCGGAGGACCGCATCGAATCCGCTGATATTGTACCTGCGGCGGGCTTTCATCAAAACGCGGTCGCTGGCCGACTGAAGCGGCAGGTGGACGTGCCGGGCGATCTTGGGCTCTGAGGCCATCACCTCGATGGTGCGGTCATTGAAGTCGGTAGGGTAGGGGGAGGTGAAGCGGATTCGCAATAGATCCGGCACCTGCGCCACCGCTTTGAGCAGGTCCGCGAAGTCATGCCTTCCGTCGTGGTACGAGTTGACCGTCTGACCCAGCAGGCACACCTCGCGGACTCCCCTGGCCGCCACCGATTCCACCTCCCGCACCACGTCCTCCAGCGGGACGCAGCGTTCGCGGCCGCGCACCGCCGGCACGATACAAAACGTGCAGTGTTTGTCGCAGCCGCGCTGGACGGTGATCCAGGCGGTGACGCCGTCCTGCCGGGCCGGTTCAATGCCGTCATACAGCTCCGCGTGATCCAGGCGCACGTCCACGATGCGCTCGTTTGCGGCCTGCTCCAGCAGGTCGGGCAGACGGCGGTAGGAATCCGGACCGGCCACCAGATCCACGAAGCGGTTCTGCTCCAGCAGGCGGCCCTTCAGATGCTGAGCCATGCATCCCAGCACTCCCAGAACCACACCTGGACGCATGTGCTTGTAGCGGGCCATCTCGCCCAGCCGTCCCAGCACCCGATCCTCCGCATGCTCCCGGACCGCGCAGGTGTTCAGCAGGATCACATCCGCCTCGTCCGGAGTGGCCGCCAGCGAGTAGCCGCGCTGGCTCAGCAGACCCCCGACGGTCTCGGAGTCCGCAACGTTCATCTGGCAACCGTATGTCTCGATGTAAACGCTCTTCATTCTGGCTATTGGAAATCTGTCCGGCGGAAGAGTCCGGTTGGCAAGAGCATTTTGCCCGCAAGCCGCTCTTCGCGCAAACCCTTCGCATTTCGAGTGCAGTGTAAAAAGGTACGATGATTCCGGGCCGCGCGGGGAACAGGATGCCGGGCATCTCCGTTCGAGTTGGCAGATCTTGCCTTCTGACCATGAGCCAGAGAGGATGACCGTGGACAGCAGCGCCGTTCTCAATGCTTCTGCTTCACCGATGGCAGTTTCCGCGCTGCCGCTCCGGCCTTTCGGCCGGGGAGGGGAGATGCTGCCCGTCCTTGGGCTTGGTGGCCAGAGCCTGATCCAGAATGCTCCCCACGAGGACAGCGCCGTGGAGATGATCCGCCGCGCTGTCGAGCTTGGCATCCGCTACATCGATACTGCGCCGCTTTACGGTGAAAGCGAGGTGCGCATCGGCAAAGCTGTCGAGGGAATGCGCGAGCGGATCTTTCTGGCCACGAAGACGGTCTACCGCCGCGCATCCAGCGCGCGCCGCAGCCTGGAGCGTTCTCTTCAGCGTCTCCGCACGGACTATGTGGACAACTATCAGCTCCACTGCCTGATGCATCCTGCGGAAGTAGATGCCGTCTTCGCGCGGGACGGAGTCATCAGGATGGTGGAGAAGGCTCGGGAGGAGGGCATCATCCGGCACGTCGGTATTACAGGGCATTTCGTTCCGTCCGTGCTCTCGGAGATGCTGCGGCGCTATCCCTTCGACTCCGTGCTCATCCCCGTCAACCCGGCGGATCCGCTTTCGTACAGCTTCACTTCGGATACCCTGGAAGTCGCGCGGCAAACCGGTGCCAGCGTCGTGGCCATGAAAGTGATGGGAGCCGGTCTGCTGACGCACGAGGGCATGGATCCTGCCGCGCTTTTGCGTTACGCGCTCTCCTGGCCGGTGTCGGTGGCCATCGTGTCCTGCCGCAGCATTGCCGACGTGGAATCCAACGTCCGCGTGGCCAGCGCGTTTCAGCCGATGACCGAAGAGGAGATGCGTAGCCTGGAGCAACTGCGTCCTGAGCTTCTTGCCCGATGCAATGCCATCTACAAGCGGCATTCCGGCCGCTCCGGTCTCAAGGTGGAAGTCCGCAATTACCTGGCATCCGTGTTGTGCCGCCGGCTTCCCGGCTGGAAGCACTTCTGAGAAGGATCATATTTCGAAGATCAGCGTCACGATCTCCGCTGTTCGGGCGCAGTACTGCACCCCGCCCTCCGTCACCGTTAGCTCTTCCAGCCGCTCCTCCGCCAGATTGCTCCGCCACGCCCGCTTCGCTCCGGCCACCGTCACCCTGGCGCCGATCTCCTCCTGCGTGATGTTGTAGAACCGGAGAACCAGGCCGCCGCCTTTCTCTTCCCGTTTCAGCGCGCTGGGCACAAGCCGGTCGTCCGATATTGACACGAAGCTATGCACCATAGGCAACGTCCTGAGAGGACGCTCGATGGAGCGGGAACGCTCAAGGTCGCCCACCTGCACGGCCGTCAGCCCGGTCTGGTAATCCAGCGCGTGCCGCCAGACCTTCGCCTGCAGCCAGTCGCCCTTGTGCGGATAGAGAGCATACCGGAACGTGTGTTCTCCCTGGCACTGCGCACCGGGAGTGTGCTGGACGTGAGGGATCTCTTCCCCTCCGGAGAGGACTCCCACGCATCGGAGCAAAGTGATTCCCAGCGTGCGCTCCTCGTCGTCACACAGCTCGTATTCGCGCAGGCCGTCCACCAGCACCGCCAGCCCCTTTCCTGAGTTCGAGACATCCACCCAGCCGTCCATCGGGTGGAAAGGAGACGGCGGGGGAGTGGCCGGCCAGTCGGCTGGCAGATGCAGGGGGCGCCGGACCGCTTCGAATGCTCCCCCGGCCACGGAAGCCTCCGCGCCCTCTGCGCCCGAGGAAAGAAGCGCTCTAAGCCGATGGTCGCGGGCTCGATTTTCCACCTGCAACTCCACTTCCACACGAGGCACGCCTCGATACGCCCGCACTTTCAACGACACCGGGCAATCCACCGTCCGCTCGGAGCGGCCCAGGCCGTCCGAGGAGGCCGACTCGGGCAGCCGTAGGGAAGAGCGCACCTCCGCCGTGCAGGAGACCGGTCCCTCCACCAGCCAGCGCCGTTGCCCGGCTCCAGCATCTGCCAGGATGCGGACATCCCGGATCGGCCGGCGGTAGTTGTACTCGTCGCCCACGTCTCCCACATCTTCCAGGGCAGCCAGCGACGGTATGAAGACGGCGCTTTCGTCGGACAGCAGGGTCAGCTCGGGAGAGCTGCCCGGGCAAACATCCAGAGTACCGGTCTCCGCAAAGACCGACGCCCGATCCCGCGCGTTCATCGGAGGGCCGAAGTCCGGCATCCGCTCCGCCTTCCGGAGCCGGTAGACGCGATACCCCATGGGCGGGACGTCCGAAGCGATGAACTCCACCTCGAAGCGCCGAACCCACTGGACCATCGGCAGCCTTTCGGGGTGATTGACCGATCGCGTCGTCTTGATGCTGGAAACCAGCGTGTAAGGCACGCCCGCGCCGTCCGCATCCATGATCTCGAGTGCCGCCCAGTCCAGGGACGGATCGGCCAAGGGTGCCATTCGCGCGGGTTCTCCCAGAGGCACGTCAATGGTGGCCCTCACCACATCCGTGCGTGGCCAGGTCAGCGGGTTGAACACCACCAGCGCCAGCCCATCCACGTCCACTCGGTCGGCAATGTGCCGGAATGCCCGCTCTCCGAGCGCTTCCCCGAGCTGCTCCACCTTCGCAAAGCGCGTCATCATCTCGTCGTGGACCTCGTCCAGCGAGCATCCACAGATGGAGTCGTGCGGGTGATTCTCCATCAGCAGCTTCCAGGCGTACCGCAGTTCGCCGTCCGGGTACTTCCATCCGTCGCCCACCAGGGAAGCCCACACGCTGGCCGGCTCGGCGAACTTTTCGAGCAGGCGCTGGCAACGCTCATTTGCCTGCTTCAAATACACCCGGCTGGAGAGCGTTCCCGCGAGAATGCTTCCCCAGCGGTCTTCCCGGAGCTCACCGCGGAACGGTTCTGGCTTCAGTTCTCCAGCCTGCACCTCTTCCCGGAGCGCCTGCACGTAGCGCGGGAGCGTGCTGTGCTCGATCATGTCCTCTTTCAGGGCTCCGTTGATGCTTTCGAGCGCGCGGGACAGGTTATACTGGGGCTCCAGGTGATCCACCCCGTTCATCAACAGCAGATGCCGGGAGCCCGATACTGCAGCCATCCGCTCACGGATCTCCCTCGCCCATTTGGCTCCGGCCTCCGCGTCCTCGGGGACGTCCTGGGCATTGTTGTACCAGAAGGCCATCAGGCTGGCCAGAACGCTGCTGCCGTCCGGCGCAATCCACTCGAATTCCATCTTCCGGCCATCAACAGCCTGCCAGCCCCGCCCGAAGATGCAGTTGTCTATGCCAAACCCCCTCAGGATCTGTGGCATCTGCCCGATGTTCCCGAACTGGTCCGGCAGGTAGCCCACCTTCATCACAGGGCCGAACCGCTCAACCACGCTGTGCCCGAAGAGAAGACTGCGCACAGTCGCCTCGCCGCTGACCAGGAACTCATCGTTCAGCACATACCAGGGCCCGATGGTGATCCGTCCCTCCTGGATGAGCCGCCGGAGGCGCTCCTCGTTCTCAGGACGGATCTTCAGATAATCCTCCAGCACGATCCCCTGTCCGTCCAGGTTGAAATAACGGAAACCGGGGTCGGACTCCATCAGATCCAGCAGGCGGTCTATCAGATCCACCAGGCGAAGGCGGAAAATCTCGAAAGGCTGGTACCACTCCCGGTCCCAGTGCGTGTGCGAAACGACGTGCAGTCTGTATCCCATGTTGTGCAAAAGCTCCGGTATTTGGTGTGTCCCGGCGATTGTGGCACACGGCGTGAGGGAAGGCAAGAGGGGGTGGCGGGGTGGGGTAAACTGTCCGCGATGTCAGGCGAAGAGAAGGGACGCACAGTATTCATCACGGGCGGAGCGGGGTTCCTGGGCATCAACCTGGTCCGGTCTCTTCTGGAGCGCGGCCAGGCTGTGGCGACTTTCGACCTTGCTCCCTTCGACTATCCGGAAGCTGACCGGGTCAGGCACACGCGGGGCGATATCCGGGACGCGGATACGCTGCGGCGGGCCATGGCCGGGGCGCACCTGGTGGTGCACGCGGCGGCGGCTCTGCCGTTGTACCGCGAGGAAGACATTTTCTCCACGGATGTGGACGGAACACGCAACGTCCTGCAGGCGGCGCTGGATTCTGGCGTGGAGCGAGTGATCCACATCTCCTCCACTGCGGTCTACGGCATTCCTGACCATCACCCCATTCGAGAGGAAGACCCCCTCCGTGGTGTCGGTCCTTACGGCCAGGCCAAGGTGATGGCCGAGCAGGTGGCCGCCGAGTATCGCGCAATGGGTCTGTGTGTCCCGGTGTTGCGTCCCAAGACGTTCATCGGGCCGGAGAGGCTGGGCGTCTTCGCGCTGCTCTACGAATGGGCTGCGGACGGACGCTCGTTTCCGGTGCTGGGCAGGGGGAATAACCGCTATCAGTTACTGGATGTGGAAGACCTGTGCCAGGCCATCTGGCTCTGTTGCACGCTGGACCGGGAGCGGGTGAACGACGTGTTCAACGTCGGCGCGGCGGAGTTCGGGACGGTCCGCGAAGACTATCAGGCCGTCCTGGACCGGGCCGGCTTCGGGAAGAGGGTCCGGTCTTTGCCCGCCGCACCGGCCATTTTTGCCCTGCGAGTGCTGGAGGCGCTCCGCCTCTCGCCCCTTTATGCCTGGGTGTACGAGACGGCAGGCAAGGACTCCTTCGTCTCCATCGAGAAGGCGGAGCGCGTGCTTGGTTTCAGACCCGTTCATTCCAACCGCGACGCTCTGGTGCGCAACTTCGAATGGTATCTTGCGAACCGGGAGCGCCTGCGCGGTCAGAGTGGCATTTCGCACAGGGTTCCGTGGAAGCAGGGGATCCTTTCGCTGGCGAAACGCTTCTTCTGAAGGATCCTCACCAGGCGTATGCTTCCGGAGCAGGTCCGCCCGGTCCCGGGAAGATCTCATCCAGCTTCTTGAGGATCTCTTCGCTCAGCTCCAACTCCAGAGCCCGCAAGCTTCCTTCCAGTTGCTCCATGGTGCGCGGTCCGATGATCGGGGCGGTCACACCGTCCTGATGGAGCAGCCAGGCAAGGGCGACGTCCGCCGGCCGCTCGCCGATCTCTTCGCACAGAGCCTCCCATTTCTCCAGACGTTCGCGATGCTGCTGGATGCTCCTGCGGGCGTGGTCCGAGAAGCGCCGGCCGCCCTCCGCCTGCTTCAGCACACCGCCCAGGATACCACCTGCAAGCGGGCTCCACGGAATGATGCCGATGCCGTATTCCCGGCAGGCGGGGATAACTTCCAGCTCGATCATCCGGGCGTTCAGGTTGTACAGGCTCTGTTCCGAGACCAGCCCGAGGAAATTGCGGTTCCGGGCCATCTCCTGTGCCTTTGCGATGTGCCATCCCGCGAAGTTGCTGCTTCCCACGTAGAGGATCTTCCCCTCGCGGTGCAGCTGCTCCATCGCCTGCCAGATCTCCTCGAACGGTGTGTTCCGGTCGATGTGGTGCATCTGATAGAGGTCTATGTAGTCGGTCCGCAGGCGGCGTAGACTGTCCTCGCATGCTTTGCGGATGTGCAGGGCCGACAGTCTCGACTGGTTGGGCCAGTCTCCCATGTCGCCGTAGACCTTGGTGGCCAGGACAACTTTCTCCCGCCGCCCGCCGCCTTTGGCGAACCAGCGACCGATGATCTGCTCGGTCCAGCCCTCGCCCCTCTTCCATCCGTAGACATCTGCCGTGTCGAAGAAGTTGAGGCCGAGCTCCAGTGCGCGGTCCATGATGGCGTGGCTGTCTTCTTCGGATGTCTGGGGACCGAAGTTCATCGTTCCCAGACACAGGCGGCTGACCTTTAGCCCGGTGCGTCCCAGATAAGCGTATTTCATCCTCAGGTTCCTCCTTGGACACCCAATAGGGTGTCGGCGGCATTTCACCTCCAGCCGCCGGTATTATAGCCTTGCGACACCGCGGGTAAGGCAGACGAAGCCGGCGGGTATTGTCGGGTATGATCACCGGGTGCGCCATCGCGGACTTCTGGTGGTCCAGTAGTGCGGCGTCAGCCGTACGTATCGAGACCGCATTTTGCTGAGCGGTTTGCACTCCCGGGGTCCGGCCGGTGTCTCAGCAGGAGCGGGCTTCTCCGGGCGGCTCCGCCGCGGCGGCGATCCGCTGATGGGTCTCCGCGAGCCTGGCCGGATTCCCTTTCCTGGCGTGTGCTATACTCTGCTTCAATCGGCGCAGGGAGACCCTGGCGATGGCTCAGACACGCACAACCTTCGTATTCAGAGAGCTGCTTGCCCGCCCGGGCATCGTGCGCAGCATGGGCGCGCACGACTGCTTCACGGCTCGCATCGTGGAGCGGGAAGGGTTCGAAACGGTTTTCATAGGCGGGTTCGGCACCTCGGCCAGCAGGCTGGGTATGCCGGATCTGAACCTGATAACCATGACAGAGATGGCCGACGCAGTCCGCCGCATGTCCGCTTGCGTCAGCATTCCGGTCGTGGCGGATGGCGACACAGGGCACGGAGACATCGCGAATGTCATGCGCACCGTGCGCGAGTTCGAGTCAGCCGGAGCGGCGGGCATCCTGCTGGAGGATCAGGTGGCTCCCAAGAGATGCGGGCACTTCGTGGGCAAGGAGGTTATTCCGGCCGCGGATATGGTCCTTAAGCTGAAGGCCGCCCTGCGGGCCCGCAGCGACCCAGACTTCGTGATCATCGCCCGCACGGATGCCCGGGAGCCCCTGGGGTTGGACGAGGCGATCAATCGCGCCAATCGGTACGGAGATGCAGGGGCGGATTGCGTGTTCATCGAAGCGCCCCGTTCCCTTGAGGAGCTGGAGCTCATTCCGCGGCGCGTACATCACCCGTTGCTGGTGAATATGCTGACGGGTGGGGCAACTCCCATCCTGCCCGTTCACGCTCTTGAAGAGATGGGTTACCGGATCGCCGTATTTCCCATTGAGAGTCTGCTGGTCACGATGCACGCGGTGAGGATGCTTGCCCGGACCCTACTTCAGGAGGGCTCCCTGGAGTCCATCCGCGACCGGATGGCGTCGTTCGACGAAGTGAAGGACCTGTTGGGACTGCAGGATTATCTGACTCTGAGAGACACTCTCTCCCAAATGTAGGGCGCCTGTCTCGTGCCTCGGCCCACGGAAAGGAAGGACCATGCGCAGTGCAGCTCAAGTAGCCGGATATGTGTTGATCGCCCTGATCCTGTTCGGACTTCTTGCCCTGCTGCCGCTATACGTGGACTGGCTGTGGTTCCAGGATCTGGGTTACGCGGGGATCTTCACCACCATTCTCGCTTCCCGCGTGCTTCTGGGAGTGGTGACGGGGCTGGTGTTCTTCGTGCTGGTGTGGGGAAGTGCGGTTTACGCCCTGCGCAGCAACGCCGGGCAGCTGGAACTTTACACCATGGATGTCAACCTTCCCATCTTTCTGGACCGGATGGTGCGGAGGGGGGTGCAGTTCATGGTGCTGGCCGGAGCTGTGGTGGTGTCGGTCCTGGCTGGGCTGGAGGCAAGCACCCACTGGGAGTCGTTCCTCACGTTTCGGAACGCCGTTCCATTCGGGCAGACCGATCCTGTCTTCAATATTGACATCGGGTTTTACGTCTTCCGGCTGGATTTCGTGCAGTTCCTGTATCGAACCGTGCAGCTTGCGCTGGTGGCGGCGGTGGTGGCCGGGGCAGCCATCCTTTATCTCAGCCGGACGGTGGACATCCTGGCGGGCAAGCTGCGGATCACCGCGGTGGCCGCCGGGCACCTGGGCCTGCTTCTGGCGCTCATCGCGGGCCTGCAGGCCGTCGGCTTCCGGCTGAGCTCCTATGAGCTGCTGTTCGTGCAGGGCGGTGCCCTTGCCGGTCCGGGCTATACGGACATCAAGGTCCGCCTGCTGGCTCTCAACATCGCTATTGTGGCTTCGCTAATCGGGGCAGTTCTGGTGCTTCTGGCCGCGCGGCGGCGCAGTCTGTCCCTTGCGGTGACAGGGTTGCTACTGGGGATAGCGGTCAAGTTTGTCATCGGGCAGCTGGGCGGGGCCGTGGTGCAGCGCCTCGTCGTTCAGCCGGATGAGTTGAACAAGGAGACCCCTTATCTGGCAAGGCACATCAAGGCCACTCAGGAGGCGTACGGGCTGCACAATGTTGAACGCCGAGAGGTGGATTTTTCCGGTACCCTAACTCCTCGGGACCTGGAGAAGAACAGCGTCACCCTCCAGAGCGTCCGTCTCTGGGATTACCGGCCGCTGCAGGCGGCTTACTCGCAGCTTCAGGACATCCAGCAGTATTACAAGTTCACCGAGGTGGACATAGACCGCTACACCATCAACGGCGTCTACCGCCAGGTCATGCTCTCACCCCGCGAGATAGACCAGAGCGCGCTTCCCGCCGACGCCCAGACCTGGATCAACCTACGGCTGAAGTACACCCACGGATTCGGCATCGCCATGAGTCCGGTCAATGAGGTCACGGAGGAGGGACTGCCCCGCTTCTTTGTGAGGGACATTCCTCCGGTCAGCCCCGTGGGCGTGAAGATAGACCGCCCGCAGATCTATTTCGGCGAGAAAACTGACGGCTACGTCATCGTCAACACCCGGGTGAAAGAGTTCGACTACCCCCGGGGTTCCGAAGGAGTCTACACCACCTATCAGGCCGATTCCGGGGTGCCGGTGGGGGGGTATCTGCGCAAGACCCTACTGGCGGCGCGCTTCGCGGACCTCAACATCGCTCTTTCGGGCAACATCCGACCGGACAGTCGGATCCTGTTCCGCCGCAACGTCCAGGAGCGGGTGTCCGCCTTGGCGCCGTTCCTCCGGCTGGATTCGGACCCGTATATCGTGGTCTCCGAAGGCCGCATCTTCTGGATACAGGATGCCTACACGCTTTCAGGCCGCTATCCCTACTCGCGGATGACCTGGCTGCGGCGGGATGACGGAGGAATGCTCCCACCGATCGGTGTGAACTACATCCGCAACTCCGTAAAGGTCGTTGTCGACGCCTATACGGGCGAAGTGTCGTTCTACGGGTTCGACGAACAGGACCCTGTCTTAAAGTGTTACTCCCGCGCGTTTCCGCGCATGTTCCGCCCCGCCTCCGAGATGCCAGCGACCCTCCGCGAGCACGTGCGCTACCCGGAAGATCTGTTCCGCCTCCAGACCATCGTGTTCCAGACGTTCCATATGTCTGACGTCCAGCAGTTCTACAACAAGGGGGACGTTTGGGCGATCCCCACCTTGGAGCAGCAGGACGACAACGGTGGTGGCCGGGCTGCTATGGAGCCGTACTACGTGATTATGAAGCTCCCGGGCGCGGCGCGGGAGGAGTTCATCCTGCTGATGCCGTTCAGCCGGGCGAACAAGGACAATATGGTGGCCTGGATGGCGGCACGCTGCGATGGTCCTAACTATGGCCGTCTGCTGCTCTATGAGTTCCCCAAGGGCGAGCAGTTCTTCGGACCCGCTCAGATCCAGGCGCGCGCCAATCAGAATACCGAGATATCGGAGCAGATGACGCTGTGGAACCAGCAGAAATCTAACGTTTACCGGGGGAACCTGCTGGTCATCCCCATAGAGGACGCGCTGCTCTACATTGAGCCCATTTACCTTCAATCCACCAATGCCAAGATCCCCGAGTTCAAGCGGGTGATCGTGGCTCTCGGCAATGAGATCACCATGCAGCCCACGCTGGCGGAAGCGCTGGACCTTCTGGTGGGCAGAAGGGGAGGATCAGTGCCTCGCAGGGAAGCCGCCGGAGCCTCTCCTGCGCCCGCCACCGCTGAGCGCGCACCCGCTGCGGGCCGTGAGCTGATCATCCGGGCGCTGAAGGCTTACAACGAGTCTGTAGAGGCGCAGAGGCGCGGGGACTGGGCGGAGTATGGCCGCCGGCAGAAGGAGCTGGGCGAGCTGTTGAGACAGGCGGCCGGCCGGGACTGACGGGCCGCAGATCAGTCAGACATTACGGCCGGGGCGCGCCACGGGTTTACCCGCCGTGGATGCGCTCCGGCCGTTCACGCCAGTTGACACACGAAGCCCTCTGAGGTAGAATCTTCGCGTAAAGTCGCACGAAAGCGCGTCTGTGTCTCCCTGGAGATTCGCGAGAGTGCGGCTTCCGGCTGTTGCGGCTTGGCCAGGGCTTCGACGGCCGGATCGGCGAGCGCCCGCGACCACCCCCGATCGCGGGCGCTCCGGTTGATGGGGTTGATCGCTCTCTGTGTGTTTCCCGATTGCCGTTCGGCTTCCGTCGGACTTCCGGTGCATTTCCTGCCGCAGGTGTTCCCATCGCTGGCTTCGAAGTTTACTGGTAGTCAGATGGATAAAAATTTCGATTTTCTTTGCCGATACTGCTTGACAGGGGCTTTTGCCTTCTGTATCATTAGGTCTACGAAAGCTGGATGGTAGTTCAATGGTAGCTTTCGTCGACGGGGCTCCCGGAGCCCGGTGGTGCTAAAGTGGCAGACACACTCGGCAGCTTTATGGTTGGCACGTCCAGCCACACGATCGACCCGGACGGGAGATTCATCATCCCTCAGAGGATGAGACGGACTCTCGGCAACAGCATCGTCATCACCCGGGGCATCGAAGACTGCCTGTGGATGATGCCGGAAAAAGCGTTTGAGGAGATGGTGGCTCAGTGGAAGGAGCGTCAGTCTCCTTGGGACCAGAGCAGCCGGGTGGTCGGGCGGAGGTTCATCGGACAGTCGGTCATTCTGGAACCCGACCGCAATTCCCGCATCGTCATCCCACAGCACCTGCGAGAGGCTGCAGGGCTGAGTGAAAACATCGTGGCGGTGGCCATCGGCGACCGGGTGGAGCTGTGGAACGCCAAGAAGTGGGCCAGTTTTGACGGGAGCCTGACTCAGGAAGAGGTTCAGGCCGCCGTGGACAGGATGTTCTCGGGCACCGGGCGTGAAGAGAACGCCGCGGAGGCCCCGGCGGCCTGAAGGCTGATCGTCCCTTGGGCGGAGACGCCCCGTATCACATTCCCGCGATGGCGGGAGAAGTACTGGAGCTGCTGGAGCCCGCAAACGGCGGGCTGTGGGTGGATTGCACCGTTGGAGGAGGGGGGCACGCGGCGCTGATCTGCGCCAGGCTGGGGCCGGATGCCACCTTGCTGGGCATAGACCGGGATCCGCTTGCGCTGGAGGCGGCCGGTGAGAGGCTGAAGGGTTGTCTGTGCCGGCTGGCGCTGGAACGGGCCCATTTCAGCCGCGCCGGAGATCTGGTGGACCGGCTGGGTGGAAGCGTGTCGGGCGCTCTTTGGGATCTGGGCGTCTCCAGCCACCAGCTGGACCGCGGAGCAGGGTTCTCGATCAGGGATCTGGACGCTCCGCTGGATATGCGGCAGGACCCAGAGCAGGATCTGTGCGCGGCGGACATCGTGAACCGCGCCGGCGAAAAAGAGATCGCGGACATCCTGTTCCGCAACTCAGATGAGAAGTTTTCCAGAAGGATCGCGGCCCGGATTGTGCGGGCCAGGCCGCTCAGGACCGTCGGGGACCTGATGCGATGCGTGGACGAGGCGCTGCCGGGAGGATACCGCCTGCGGGACGACGTGAAGCGCCGCGTCGCGCAGGCCCTCAGGATGGAGGTCAACCGGGAACTGCGGGAGTTGCAGCAGTCGCTGGAGGCGGTCTGCCGGAGACTGGTTCCCGGAGGCAGGGCGGTGGTCCTTTCCTATCATTCCGGGGAGGACCGGCTGGTGAAGCAGTTTTTCCGGAGCGCAGGCCGGGAGGGATGGCTCAAGGTGCTGACTCCCCGGCCGCTCAGGCCTTCCGAAGAGGAGTGCCGCCGGAATCCCAGGGCGCGCCCAGCGAGGTTGAGGGCAGCCGAACGGCTCCGGTGATGCGGCGGACGTCTGGAGGTGGGTGGCAGACTCTGGACCCACCCGCGGAGAGACCCGCGGAAGAAGGGAGGCAGGAAAGTGGTGGCAACGAAGCCAGCGGCGGGCTCGAGAGCGCATGTTGCCCGGCGCCGCTCCGCGAGAAGGCGGGGTGGCCGGGCGGTGACAGTCGCTCTGGCGCTCGGTGCGTTATGTATCCTTTGCCCAGCGGTTTACTTGCAGGGCTGCATGAAGCTCGACGACGCGACGGCGCGGCGGGCGGCGCTTCAGGCCGAGATCACCGGGATCGAGTGGACCAACTACCGTCTGGCCGCCGAGCGCGACGCGCTGATTCTCCCGAACAGACTGAAGAAAATTGCCGAGGGCACGGGCATGAGGCCTGTAGAGCCGTCGGCCCTGGTTCCGTGTCCGCTGCCTGCCAGGATGGCGAAAGCGGCGGACACCACGTCCGGGAGATAGCATCAGGAACGGGTTCCGGCGGCCTCTTGAGGGCGGGATGGCGGGAATGGCCAGGCAGCAGACGGCACGGCTGATTAGGTGGAGGGCGGGAGTTTTCCGTTTTCTTCTGCTTGCGGCCTATGTCGGACTGTTGGTGCGTACGGGCTACCTGCAGACCATCAAGGTGGATGAGTTCCGCCGCCGCGCTAGCCTGGATCGGAAGCAGGAGACCGAGCTTCCCGCAGAGCGCGGTCGCATTCTGGACCGCAACGGACGTGTCCTCGCTTACAACGTCGAGGAGTGCACCGTCTACGTCACTCCCCGCATCATCGGGGACAAGCATCTGGCAGCGAAAGTTATCGCCCGGAACGTGGGGATCGCGGAAGAAGAGGTGCTTTCGCGCCTCACGTCCCGTTCGCGCCGGTTTGTTCTGGCCCGCTCCGTCCCAGTAGAAAACGCCGTGCGGCTCCGGCAGGAGCTGCTTGCTCTCGGGCCAGCACCGCGTATCAACGGAGTGGAGGTGGAGCACCGCTCGCGGCGGGTCTATCCCCTTGGCAGTTTGGGGGCCAAGGTCATCGGGGCGGTTAACTCGGTCGGAGTCCCCGTGGCCGGCGTGGAAGCGTGGGCCAATGACATGCTCAAAGGAATTCCCGGGTCGATCGAGGCAGACTTCGACCGCAGTGGGAGACCCATCCCGACACGGCTCCGCAAGACCCGTCCGCCACGTCCGGGACGGGACGTCGTCCTGACACTAGACAGCCGCCTTCAGTTCGCCGTGGAACAGGCTCTGGAGGAACAGGTCAAGAAGTTCGGTGCATCCAGCGCCTCCTGCATTGTGATGGACCCCTCGACGGGCGAGATCCTGGCCCTGGCGGAGTATCCTTCGTTCGATCCCAACAACCTGAAGCCGCAGGATGTCAGGAGTAGACGGGTCGAGCCGTCCACGCTGACTCATCTGTACGAGCCGGGCTCGACAGTGAAGCTGTTCACCGCCGCAGCTGCCCTGGAGCACGGGCTGGGTGGTGTCGCCAGCCGATGCACGGGCGTAATCAAGGTGGGATCGGCCACCGTGCGGTGCCCCTGCTCCGTGAGGCGCTCTGAGCCGGGCGCACCGGTGACGGTGAAGCGGATGCTCCAGTATTCCTGCAATACGGAAGCCGTCACTCTGGCCCGCCGGATGGGGCCGGAGACTCTGTACCGTGAGCTTGAGAAATTCGGTCTTCTGGACAAGCTGGAAGTTCGCGGGCTGGGCAAAACGGTGGCGGGCCTGCTTCCCGATCCCCGCAAGCCTGACCAGAGGTGGTCGCAGATGCGGCTGGCGAACGTGGCGTTCGGGCAGGGTGTGGCTACCAGCCGGATGGCAATGACCGCAGCTTATGCGGCCGTGGCCAACGGGGGGACGCTGGTGCGTCCACAGGTCATCCGGGAGATCCGGGATCCTTCGGGAATGCGGGTGCGGCAGTTCCGGCGAGACATCCTCGGGCGCATACTGGAGCCTGAAGAGAGTGCTCGTCTCAAGGAATATCTGGCTGCCGTCGTGACAGACGGCACGGGAAAGAACGCCGCAGTCGAGGGGGTCCCGACGGGCGGCAAGACGGGAAGCGCTCAGATCCCGGCCGCCGGGGGGCGCGGGTTTGAACCGGGCGGGTACATCACCAGTTTTTGCGGCTTCGCGCCGCTGGACGATCCGGCTGTGGTGGCGCTGGTGACGGTGGAGCGGCCCAGGGGTTCCACTCACGGGTCGGCGGTGGCCGCTCCTGTTTTCCGCCAGGTGGCCGCCAAGGCGCTGTGGTGCGTGGGAAAGGCGGCCAAAAGCCACGTGGCCGGACGTGGCGCGACGCAGGGTTTCGGAGGAGCCGGAAGGGCAACAGAAGGATAGGAACCAGCCGTTTTCCGCCGGCATCCTCCGGCTGCGGACCGCGCGAAACGAGCGGGGAAGGGGATTTATGGGCGAGCCTTTTTCCTGTCGCGCGGTCCTTTTTTCTTTTCGTGGCGCGTCCAGCCCAGGGACAAGCTGTTGCGGCTATCATGACAGGCGTGTTTACAGGTGATCTGGTTGCCAGGATTCCAGGGGTTGTGCTGGATGGCCCCCGGGATCGTCTCCTCCGCGGAATCACCCACGATTCCCGCAAGGTGAGCGAGGAAGGGATGTTCGTCGCCCTCCGCGAAGCGGGCTCGGACGGGCATCGCTACATCCCCGATGCTATCAAAAACGGCGCGGCCGCTCTGTTGGTGGAGCGTCTAGAGTCGCAGGCTCCGCCGGACGTGGCGGTGTTCCGGGTGGAAGACACCTGGAAGGCCTACGGTCCTGCCGCTGCGGCCATTTATGGCCATCCTTCCCGCTCGCTGTCGGTGTTCGCCGTGACGGGGACCAACGGCAAGACGTCCACCACCCATCTCATCCGCAGCATCTGCCGGGCGGCGGGACTGCGCACGGGGCTGATAGGCACGCTGGGAGCCTGCATTCAGGACGAGTGGCTGGAGGTCCCCCACACCACGCCGTATGCGGGCGATCTTCAGCAGATGTTGGCCCGAATGCGGGAAGCGGGGTTGCAGGCGGTCGCTATGGAGGCGAGTAGCCACGCCCTGGCTCAACACAGGTTGGATGGAGTCGTTGTGAGCGTCGCCGTGTTCACCAACCTTACGCGGGATCACCTGGACTTCCACGGCTCCATGGAGGCGTACTTTTGCGCAAAGGCCCGATTATTCACGGACTTCGCGGATGAGGCCGGCGAGGATTTCGTCTCGGTGGTGAATGTGGATGATCCATGCGGGCGGGAGCGACTAGTAGGTATGGCGAGAGGGCGGGTGGTGACGTACGGTCTGGCTCCGGATGCCGAGGTGCATGCTTCAGATCCTCGCTCTGGCCGCAACGGCGCTTGCTTCGTGTTGCAGAGTCCGGCTGGGTCGCGCAAGGTCCGGCTGAAGCTGGGAGGATTGTTCAACATCAGCAACGCGCTCGCTGCGGCTGCCGCGTGCCTGAGCAGAGGGGTGGATATCGATGCTGTCTGCCGTGGCCTGGAGGAAACGACGGGTGTTCCGGGGCGCTTCGAGCTGGTCTCATGCGGACAGCCTTTCGCCTGTGTTGTGGACTATGCTCATACGCCGGATGGTCTGGAGAACGTGCTGTCCAGCGCGCGAAGGCTTGCATCCGGACGGGTCATCGTGGTCTTTGGATGTGGGGGAGATCGCGACCGCACCAAGCGGCCGCTGATGGGCGAGATCGCCTCTCGGCTGGCGGATGTGGCGGTGCTGACCTCGGACAATCCCCGTTCGGAGGATCCGGCCGCCATCGCTGAGGATGTGCTGAGAGGCATTCCACAGGAACGGCGCGGATCACTCATCGTGGAGCTGGACCGGGCGAATGCCATCGCTTCGGCTGTCAGTCTTGCCAAGGAGGGGGATGTGGTGGTGGTCGCCGGAAAGGGCCACGAGACATACCAGATCTTTGCGGACCGCACCATACCGTTCGATGACCGGGAAGCCGTCCGGCGGGCTCTGGCCGAAGCCGGTTACGGAAGGAAGGAGGATTCCGGCTGATGCGGGATCTCTCACTTCAGGAGATCGCGTCCGCGTGTGGAGGGGATATCCCCGCCGGGGCGGAGCAGACACGCGTTGTCGCCGTGGTGACGGACTCCCGGAAGTGCGTGCCTGGCGCGCTGTTCGTGGCGCTATCGGGAGAGAGGACCGACGGCCACCAGTTCGTCCGGGCCGCGTTCGGGAAGGGCGCCTCTGCCGCTATGGTGCGCCGGGATTGGTACCGCAGTCAGGTGGATGCCTTGCCGGGGCCGTGCGTTTCGGTGGATGACCCGTTGGCAGCCCTTGGCCGGCTGGGGCATTGGGCGCGAAAACTGGCGGATATTCCCGTGGTGGGCCTGACCGGCAGCATGGGAAAGACCACCACCCGCGAGATGCTGGCTCTTTTGCTCCGGCTTCATCACAGGCCGCTGGTCAGCCCGGCCAATCTCAACACCGAGATTGGTGTCCCTCTCACTCTGCTGGATCTGGACGAGACCCATGACTGCGCGGTCATAGAGATGGCCATGCGGGGACGCGGGCAGATTGCGGAGCTCTGCCGCATTGCGCGGCCAACCGCCGGTTTGATCACTAATATAGGACTGGCTCATCTGGAGCTTCTCGGATCTCAGCAGGCTATCGCTGAATCCAAGGCAGAGCTTCTGGAGGGGCTTCCGGCAGGAGCCTGGTCCGTGCTCCCGGCGGAAGGAGCGTTCGCGGGGTTTTTGCGCGGGAAGGCCCCGGGGCCGGTCATTACGTTCGGGACGTCGGCGGATGCGGATTTCCGGGTTGAAGATCTCCAACTGGACGCGAGCGGCTGCGCGCAGTTCATTCTTGTGCGGGGCGGCGACCGTGTCCCGGTGGCGCTGCGGGTCCCTGGTGAGTTCCACGCCCTGAACGCGGCTGCCGCCGTGGCTGCAGCGGCGCGATTCGGAGTTACCCTGCAAGAAGCGGCGGGGGCGCTTTCGCGCTACGAAGGTTTCGACAGGCGCTCAAGGGTGGTGCAGGCTCCGGCTGGCTGGACGGTCTTTGACGACACCTACAACGCCAGCCCGGATGCGATGGAGGGAGCGCTACGCGGCCTGGCCGCCATGAAATCCGCAGGCCGCAAGATCGCCGTGCTCGGCGATATGCGCGAGCTGGGGGAAGTCTGCCAGGCAGAGCACGAGCGGATCGGGCGTGCTGTTATCGAAGCCGCCCCGGCTATGCTGGTGACCGTGGGCGAGGATTCGCGCATCATCCAGCGGTCTGCACTGCAAGGCGGCTATCCCGGCGAAACCCATCATTTCGCCTCCAGTGGGGAGGCGGCGGAGTTTCTGGCCGGGGAGGTCCGGGCGGGGGATCTGGTTCTTGTGAAGGGTTCGCGTGCCCTGGAGATGGAGCGTGTCGTTGAACGTCTGGTCGGATAGCGCTGCTGCAACGGGGGCGCTTGCGGCGTTTCTGGTCACGCTGGCGCTGATGCCTGCGGGCATCGGCTGGCTGCGCCGCCTGAACTTCGGGCAAAACGTGCGGGAAGATGGCCCCGAAGCGCACCGCAGCAAGGCCGGTACTCCGACGATGGGAGGCGTCCTGTTCATCCCTCCGGGCGTGGCAGCGTGTGTATGGGTTGCCTCACGGGGAGGAGAGGGGGCGGGCGCATATTCTCTGCTGGCCGGGCTTTTCACCCTTGCGGGCCTTGGCATCGGCTGGCTGGACGACTACCGCTCCATCAAGCGAGGGAAGTCCCTGGGCTTGAAGGCGAGGGAGAAGCTGGTTCTTCAGTTCGCCTTTTCGGCGCTGTTCCTTGCGGGCATTCGTCTCTTTCATCCTGTGTTGGGCTCGTTTCCCAGCAACGCCGCCTTGAGCCTGTATTCCGGAGGATGGGAGAGCTTCGTTCTGGCGCTCATCGCCTGCGTGTGGGTCATCAATGCCGCAAACATCGCTGACGGGCTGGACGGCCTGGCGGCGGGGCAAGGCATTGTGGCCGTCGTCTCCATTGTGCTGTTTGCGTCAGTCGCCCGGCCGTTTTCCCCGGCCCTGCACCTCGCTCCGCTCGCAATGACCGGCGCCTTGCTGGCGTTTCTTTGCTTCAATGCTCCGCCCGCGCGTGTTTTCATGGGCGACGCCGGATCCATCGCGCTGGGTTGCTTCATCGCCGGCTTCGGGTTGCTGCTTGTGCCTCTCTGGGCGCTGGCTCTGGCGACGGCCGTCTGGTCGCTGGAGGCGCTTTCCGTGGTGCTACAGGTGGTGTATTTCAAGCTCACGGGCGGCAAGCGCATCTTCCGGATGGCTCCCATCCACCACCACTTCGAGCTTTGCGGATGGCCGGAGTCTCACGTGACAATGAGGTTTATCGCGGCGAGCGTGCTGCTTGGCATCTTGCTCCCGATGGCCGTGAGAGGATGGCTGCTCCCGTGAGCGCCCTGCCGGGCAATCGCCTGTTGGTGCTGGGCTACGGCGTGTCCGGTCGTGCAGTGGCAGAAGCCGCGCGGCAGATCGGGTGCTCCATTCACGTCTATGACGATGTCTTTGGGACCGATGGAAAAGCTGCGCCCGCCGATCTGGTGGGGACGGCGGTTGCCTTGGAGGACCTTTCCACCCTGCCCATTGACTTCTGCGTCGCCAGCCCCGGCATTCCCCCGATGCATTCAGCCCTCCAGATGCTTCGCAGGCGCAAAGTGCCTGTCATCGGTGAGATCGAACTCGGTTCCCTGCTGTGCCGCGCACCCGTGGCGGCTATAACTGGCACCAACGGCAAATCCACCACCACCGTGCTGGCCGGACGGATGCTTCAAGCGTCGGGGCGGCGATGTTTCATCGGCGGCAACCTCAGTGCGGAAGGTTATGACCTGCCTTTCGTCACCGCGGTGATGCAGGCGGGGCCGGAGGACGTCATCGTGGCCGAAGTCTCCAGCTTTCAGTTGGAGCTCTGTTTCACGTTCCGGCCTAGGGTCGCGGCGTTTCTGAACATCTCCGAGGATCACCTGAACCGCTATTCCAGCGTGGAGGAGTATGCGGAAGCCAAGATGCGGATCTTCCAGGCGCAGACCGCCGAGGATTTTGCCGTCATTGGCGTCGACTGCCCTTTGGTGAGGCGGCTGGCGGATCGTATCTCCTGCCGGAAGCTTGGGTTCTCGGCCCTGGATGAGGTGCGGGAAGGAGCGTTCCTGCGGGGAGACGAGCTGGTGCTGCGGCTGGAAGGGCGTGAGGAGGTTTTCGCCCGAACCGGCGAGACGGCTCTCTGGGCGCCTTATGACCGGTTGAACCTGCTGGCCGCCGCGTGCGTGGCCGCTGCGATGGGTGCCACACCCGAGGGCATCCGCCAGGCTGCGCTGAGCTTCAAGGGTCTTCCGCATCGTCTGGAGGACTGCGGAATGGCAGGAGGAGTGCGCTGGATCAACAGCTCCATGTGCACCAACCCGGAGGCTGGCGCGGAGGCTGCGCGCGCGGTTGCCGGGAGATTCCCCCTGGTGCTCATCGCTGGCGGCGCTCAGAAGGAGTGCGGTTATGCGGACTGGGGCAGGATTGTGGCGGAGTGCGCCCGGAGTGTGATACTCGTGGGACGGGACCGCAATGTGCTAAGGAATGCTCTGGAGGACGCGGGCCGCCGGGATGCATTGGAAGCCCGGAGTCTGGCTGAGGCGATGGAGATCGCTAGGGCCGCGGCACGGCCGGGAGACGCCGTGCTGCTTGCGCCGGCTATGGCCAGCTTCGATGAATTCTCTGACTTCCGCCACCGCGGACGCGTGTTCCGGGAGATCGTGGAGAGATATCGCAGGGAGGCAGAGCCATGAGACCCAGGGAGGGGTCCCCGGATGCTGTGGTGCTGGTGGTTTACGCAGTTCTGGCTGTTTTGGGAACCTTCTTCATGGCCAGCGCCAGCTATGCGTCTGCAGCTCGCAACCTTGGGACGCCCTATTACTTCGTCAGCCGGCACATCGTCTTTCTGCTGGTCTCGGGGGCCGTGTTCTCCTTTCTCTACCGTCGTTTCCGGGAGCCACTCTGGCGCGCAGTAGGGTTGCCGGCATTCGGGCTGCTCCTGGCACTCAATGCCTGGACGGCGGTCTACGGGGCGGAGGCCAACGGGGCGCGGCGCTGGCTCAAGTTCGGCCCTGTGACACTGCAGCCGTCGGAGTTCCTTAAGGTGGCGCTGGTGCTGGCCCTGGCTGTCTGGCTTTCCTCGCAAGCGGGCAATGTCCGGCGGTTCTGGCCCGGCTTCGGGGTGGCGATGCTGATGACCCTGATGGCCGCGGCAGTGGTGGTGGCGCAGAGCGATCTTGGAACCGCCCTGGTCATCTTGGGTACGGGTCTGACCGTCATCTTCTGCGCCGGAGCGCATTTGCGGCACGTTTTTCTGGCGCTGGCCGGGATGAGCGCGGCAGTGGCGGTGCTGATCCGCGTGCAGCCTTATCGAATGGAGCGGGTCTACGCGTGGCTCGAGCCCTGGAAGCACAAGTCCGACGAAGCCTATCAGGTGGTGCAATCCTTCTACGCCTTCGGTCAAGGGGGATGGCACGGTGTTGGCCTGGGGCAGGGGCAGGCGAAGTATTTCATTCCGGCTCCGCATACCGACTTTGTGTTCGCCACAATCGCCGAAGAGACCGGCATTCTGGGGCCTTTCTTCATTCTGGTGCTTTTCAGCCTTTTGGCTCTCAGCGGAATCAGGGTGGCCCGTCTTGCAAGGAGCCCTTTTGCCCGGATGGGGGCTGCGGGTGTTGTGGCTTTCCTCTGTGGGCAGGCTCTGCTGAACATCGCCGTCGTGACTGGCAGCGTCCCCTGCACGGGAGTTCCGCTTCCGTTCATCAGCTACGGGGGATCCTCGCTGCTGGCGGGATCCATGGCGATGGCCTTCCTCTACACCCTGTCCCGGAAGGTTCCGGCCAGGATTCAGGGGGCATCCAATGAACATCGTGATTACGGGAGGGGGGACGGGGGGACACATCTATCCGGCTCTGGCCGTGGCATCGGCGCTGCAGGAGCTTCATCCCGGTCTCCGGCTGCTCTACGCAGGTAGAAGCGGCGGACTGGAGGAGCGCCTGGCCGTTGCTGCTGGACTGCCGTTCGCCGGTCTGCCCGGACGGCCGCTGGTCTCGGGAGCGGGTGCCCTCAGCGCGGCAGCGCATCTGGCGCGAGGCGTGCTCGCCGCCGCCCGGATGCTGGCGCGAGAGCAGCCGGCGTGCGTCGTGGGAACCGGCGGGTTCGCCAGCGCCGCCGTGTGCGCGGCTCAGGCGGCGCGGCGGCGGCCACTGGTGCTGGTAGATGGAAATGCCCTCCCCGGGCGAACGGTGCGTCTGCTGGCCCGGCGGGCCGACGCCGTCTGCACAGCCTTTGAAGAGGCTGCCAAATCTCTGACCGGCTGCCGGGTGGTTCGCACCGGGTATCCCGTGCGGGCGGAGTTCGCCGCTTGCCGGGACACAGGCGCGTGCCGCCGGGCGTTCGGCTTGCGGGAGGATGCCTTTACGCTGGTGGTGGTGGGAGGCAGCCAGGGCGCGCAGTTTTTAAACCAGCTGGTGTGCGAAAGCGCCTCCACTCTTGTGGCCGCAGGAGTGCAGATTCTTCACCAGACCGGCTCGCGGGACACGTTGCAGGATGCGCCGGACGTGCCAGGCTGGGTGCGGGTAGAATACATCGAGGATGTCGCGGGGGCCTTCGCGGCGGCGGATCTTGTGGTTTCGAGGGCCGGGGCTTCCACGCTGGCGGAGTTGGCCCTGCAGGGCGCGGCGGCGATACTGGTGCCGTATCCGCATGCTCAGGGTGATCATCAACGGCTGAATGCGCTTTCTCTGGCGTCAGAGGGACGGGCCATTTTGGCCGATCAGCAGGATCTGACGCCGCAGCGCTTTATCAACCTCATAAAGGATGCCCTCGCCCGCCCCGAGGAGCTTCAGCGTCTGCGGGAGCGCATCCGCCAGTGGGCGACGCCCAGCGCGGCGCACGATGTGGCCCGCCTGGCCCTGGAAGCAGCGGCCGGACGCGGGACGGCATCGAAGCGGGATCAGGGCTTGCCGGGGAGTTACAGGACGTGACCCATCAGACACATTGCGGATGCGGGGACCGGGCGATCCAGCCTCCCACGCACTTCATAGGGATAGGCGGGGCGGGAATGAGCGCCATTGCACAGGTACTGCGGGCCGCTGGTTGCCGTGTCCAGGGTTCGGACCGCTCGGAAAGCCCCACCGTCGAAATGCTGCGGGCCCAGGGGATTCCGGTGTTCATCGGGCACGACCCGAAGAACATCGGGGAGATGGAGCGCGTGGTCTACACCCGGGCCGTCCCGGATGATAACCCGGAACTGGTGGCTGCCCGGCAGATGGGGCTTCCCGTCCTGGAGCGCGCCGAGATGCTGGGCGAGCTCTACACCCTGTTCGATACCCGGGTCTCCGTTACCGGCACCCACGGCAAGACCAGCACCACCGCTCTGCTGGGGCACATCCTCACCGGCTGCGGCAAGGATCCCACTGTGCTGGTGGGCGGAGAGGCGATCAACCTTGGCGGGCATGCGCGGCTGGGTAAGTCATCGCTCATCGTCTCGGAGGCGTGCGAAGCATACTCATCCTTCCTGCATCTTCGCTCCAGTATGGCGCTCATCACAAATGTTGATGAAGACCATCTGGACTGGTACCACACCTTCGAGAGGGTGAAGAACAGCTTTGTCGGGTTTATGCAGCAGATAGACGAGGGCGGGGCAGTCGTGGGCTGCGCCGACGACAGGCACCTTATGTCCCTGCGCCCGCGCGTGGACTGCCGCTGGTTGACGTACGGCTTCAGCCCGGCGTCGGACGTGCGGGTGGGTTATCTGACATATTCGGATGGCGAGCAGTCCTTCGAAGTGGAAGGCCCGGACTGGAAGGTGGGGGTGCATCTGCCCCTGCCGGGGCGGCATCTGGCGTTGAACGCGGCCGGCGCGCTTGCGGCTGCGGTGGAGCTGGGCTGCGATCCACTGGAGGCTGCCGCCACCCTCTACGACTTCCGGGGGGTGCGCCGCCGCCTGGAGGTGAAAGGCCGGGTCCGGGACGTGACGGTGCTGGACGACTATGCCCACCATCCTGCCGAAATCCGGGCCACTCTGGAGGCTGTGGCCGAGGCGTATGACGGCCCCTTGACGGTCATCTTCCAGCCGCATCTGTACTCCCGCACGGCAGAGCACCTGCACGGTTTTGCATCGGCTTTAAAGGACGTCCCGCGCGTTGTTCTGACGGATGTCTACGCTGCCCGCGAGGATCCTGGGCGCGGCGTGCAAACGGATGCCCTTTACAACGTCCTTGTTCAGATGGGGCACCCGGATGTGCATTATGTGCCTCAACTGCACGACGTTCCTGCGTGGCTGGAGTCCAACGTGCGTTCCGGAGATGTGATCATCACGGTGGGCGCCGGCGATGTGGTTACCGCCGGGGAGCAGTTCCTGCGCCTGGCGGGTGCGGAGGTATCCCCGGCGTGAGCGGGGATTCAGGCACTAACGGCCTGATGGATCTGGCGGAGTCGCTGCGCTCCAGCGTACGGGGCGAGGTGCTCGTCCGGGAGCCTCTCGCCCGTCATACCACGATCGGGCTGGGCGGGCCGGCGGATCTGTTCGTGCGTGCGCTGTCCGTGGACGACCTGCGACAGGTCTTCCTGTTCGGGAGGGAGCATAACCTGCCGGTCACGCCGCTCGGAAGCGGGAGCAATGTGCTGGTTGCGGATGCGGGAGTGCGCGGCATTGTGGTGCAGGCGGACGGCGATCTGCAAGAGTTGCAGATCGAGGGAGACAGGTGCGTCGCAGGGGGAGGGTGCCCACTCAGCCGCGCCATCAGCGAAACGGCGCGTGCCGGGCTGGCCGGTCTGGAGGTTCTCTACGGCGTTCCGGGGACCGTCGGCGGAGCCGTGGTCATGAATGCAGGCACGCGTAACGGATGTGTGGCCGACACACTGGAAAGCGCGTCACTGGTCTGCCGGGATGGATCCGTGCGGGAGGCGTCCGTCGCGGAGCTGGCGCTTTCTTACAGGCACTCAGCGCTGCAGGAGCAACAGGGTGATGTCTTCGTGGCGCGGGCGGTGTTCCGGTTGCGGCAGGAGGATCCGGCTGCCATCCGGGAACGCATCGCGCGTTATGCCGATGCCCGCCGGGCTTCGCAGCCCCTGGACTGGCGCAGCTGCGGGTGCATGTTCCGCAACCCGGAATCGGACTCGGCGGGCCGGCTCATCGACGCCGCCGGCCTCAAGGGATTGTGCGAGGGTGGAGCGCGGGTCTCAGATCGGCACGCCAACTTTATCGTGGTGAGTCCGGGAGCCACCGCGTTGGATGTGCGCAGGTTGGCCGAAAAGGTGCGGAGACTGGTGCAGGAGAGACAAGGGGTGACGCTGGAGTATGAAGTGAAGCTGCTCGGGGAATGGCCGGATGAGTGATGTGATAGAAGTCGTCATCCTGATGGGAGGAAGCTCCTCCGAACGCGAGGTGTCTCTGGTTACGGGTCGGGCCGTGCTGGAGGCTATAGACACCTCGCGCTACAGGCCGCGCCCGGTGGACCTGCAACTGCCACTGCGCCTGGCCAGGGTGGCGGCCGCCTCGGGCGGGTCGGACGCGGGTGTTGCGGCCGGTCCGGAAGGAGGACTTCCTGTTGAGGAGGAAGCGTCGCTCCTCCTGGACCAGATCGCTCCGGCGGGGGTTCGCCCGGATGTGGTCTTCATCGCCCTTCACGGCCGTTACGGCGAGGACGGCTGCGTTCAGGGGCTGCTGGAGCTGCTTCAGATCCCGTATACCGGTTCCGGGGTGCTGGCCAGCGCCCTGGCGATGGATAAGATCGCCACCAAGAGGCTGCTCCGCTCCTGCGGATTGCCCACCCCCCGTTGGACCTGCAGTGACGGCCGCGAGGGATTCAGAGAACTGAAAGAGCGGGTCTGCTCCGCCTGCGGATATCCCTGCATCGTCAAGCCAAACCGTGAAGGATCCACCGTGGGGGCGAGCATTGTGCGCGGCCCGGAGAGCCTGGAACAGGCCGTGCAGGAAGCGCTCCGCTACGACCGGCAGGCTCTGATCGAAGAGCTCGTGTCGGGTACTGAAGTGACGGTGGGCATACTGCAGAAGGGGGACGAACCGCTTGCCTTACCTGTCGTTGAAATCCGTCCTCCCGGTGGCTTCTACGACTACCGGGCCAAGTACACGGCGGGGCTGACGGAAAAGCTCTGCCCGGCTCCCCTGCCGCAGGACGTGACAGCCGATGTTCAGAGGATCGCTCTGGAGACGCACCGCCTGCTGGGATGCAGCGGAATGTCCCGGGTGGATCTTTTCATAACGGCGGATGGTCCCACCGTGCTGGAGGTAAACACCATCCCCGGCCTGACGCCTACCAGCCTACTGCCCCGCGCAGCGCAGGCCGCCCGCATTTCGTTCTCGGAGATGATCACGATGATCATCGAGAGCGGACTGGCGGAGGGCGTCCGTTGAAGCGGCGCAGGTATATGACCGCCGCCCAGGTCGAGCAGGCCAGACGCAAACTGCGTCTGGTTCGCAGCCGGGTCCTGACCTTTACCCGGCTGGCATTGGCCGCTCTGGTCATCGAAGCGCTGGCGGCGGCTCTGACAAGCCCCCGCTTTGCCGTGAGAGGGGTGGCGCTGGAGGGGGCAGGATCATTGACGCAGGATTACGCGCTGCGGACCGTGACCCCGGCTGTAGGCGGGAATTACTTCCTGGCGCCGTGCGGCAGGTTGCGTGACCGGCTCCAATCCCATCCGGCGATCCGCCACGCCGCCGTAGTCCGCAGACTGGACGGGCGGCTGGCTGTGCGTATCGAGGAGCGCTCTCCCTACGTCTGCGTGCTGTGGAAGGGCAGCTTTTACACGCTGGACCGAGAAATGGTGCCATTCATCCGCGCCGCTGTGCGCGACCGCTCGCTTCCCCTCATAGACGCTCCCGCGGCAGGCTCGCCTGAGATGGGCCGGCCCTGGCGCAGTGCGTATCTTGAAGCCGCTTTGAAGTGTCTGGAGGAGGCCCGGAAAAGCGATCTCAAAGTCAGTCAGGTTTCTATTGACCCGGCAGGCGAGATGTGTTTGAATATCGTCAACGGGACGAAGATACGGGCCGGCTATCCGCAGGATATCGAGCAGAAGATATCTGTGGCAACTCGGGTGCTGGAGTCGCTGCCGGTGCCGCTCAACACCATTCTCTACGTGGATGTCAGCTATCCCGGCGCCCCGGCTTACCGTCCCAAAGGCAGCGACGGGGCGACTGCCGTCCAGTAAGCGCGACTAGCAGGGATGAACCAGGTTTTCAGCCGTCTGGGCTCCAAAAACTGGCTGTTCCACGTCACTCTCATGTGCTTTCTGCTGGGAGCGTTGCTTGCCGCCAACCTGAACACCCAGGGATCCATGAGACAGCAACTTGGGCTTCCGGCGGGCTCGGGCCGCGTGCCCTGGCTGGTTGAAGCGCTGAAGGAGCAGCGGGACACCAACGAAAAGCTGAAAGCCACCATCGCGGAGCTGCGCGCCAAGAACGAGGAGTATGAGCAGGAGCTTTCGCAGCGCAGCCGAGAGTCTTCTTCCCTGAACAAGGAGCTTCAGGAGGTCAAATTCCTGCTCGGCCTGACCCCGGCCCGCGGGCCGGGCGTCATCGTCACGCTGGACGACAATAAGTCCAAACGCGTGGGCGAGATAGACTCCGACCTGTACATCGTCCACGACTTCGACCTTCGCAACGTGGTCAACGAGCTTTGGGCGGCCGGCGCTGAGGCCATCTCCATCAATGATCATCGCATCGTCGCCCGGACTGCCATCCGGTGCGTCGGGCCAAACGCCATGATCAACGGAGAGCCAACGGCTGCGCCGTTCGTTATCAAAGCCATCGGAAACCCGGCGGATCTGGAAGGCGCCCTGAACATCCCGAACGGGGTGGTGGACCTGATGCGTGTGGGAATTAGGGTGAAGATAGAGCGCGGCCAGTTCATCGAGGTGCCGGCATTCACGGGAGCCACCACCGTGAAGTATGCCAAACCGGTTCCGTTGAAGCAGGAAGGGACGAACTGAAGTGATCTGGCTGCCGGTTGCCGGACTGATTTTCGGCTTTGCCCTGGTCCTGCTGACGCGCTGGACGATCCCGGGGGACTATGCCAGCTATCTGGCGCTGGCGGCTCTGGCGGGGCTGGATTCGCTGTTCGGAGGGATCCGGGCCGGCCTTGAGGGCAAATTTCACACTGACGTATTCGTCTCCGGTTTTGTCGCGAATACGCTGCTGGCCGCCAGCCTGGCGTGGCTTGGCGATCAGATCGGGGTTGATCTGCTGCTGGCGGCGGTCGTGGCTCTGGGAGGGCGGGTGTTCCTGAACCTCTCGCTCATCAGACGCTACTGGCTGACGCAGGCGGCAATGTCGCGTCGGCGGGACGTGACTTGAGGTTTTTACAGAGGGAAGAGGCGTTCCATCATAAAGCGTTCGCGAGGGGCGGCGTTCCGGGGGTGGCCCGCAGCGGCGCACAGTGCCGCGGAGCGTCTGAGGTGTTGAAGTGAGTCGCACGGAGATAGTTGCCGGGCTGGACGTCGGCACCACAAAAGTCTGCATGATTATTGCCGAGGGAGAACCAGGAGGGGCGCTCCGGGTCATCGGCGAGGGACTCGTCCCGTCGGACGGGATGCGCAAGGGAGTGGTGACGGACATAGACAAGACCTCTCACGCCATAGCACAGGCGGTTGAGAAGGCGCAGCGGGTGGCCGGCGTGCAGGTGTCCAGCGTGTTTGTCGGCGTGTCCGGCGAACACATCCGATCCATGAACTCCAAAGGGATTGTGGCTATCGCGCATCCGCGGCGGATGGTGCGCCAGGAGGACGTGGACCGGGTCATAGAAAGCTCGCGCCTGGTGGTGCTGCCGCCCGAGCGGGAGATCATCCACGCGATTCCGCGGGGTTTCTGCATTGACGGACAGGACGGGATCCGGTCGCCTGTTGGGATGAGTGGCTCCCGGTTGGAGGTGGAGACCCATATCGTCCACGGCCAGAGTTCGTTCTTGCAGAACCTAGCCAAGTGTGTGGACCGGGCGGGTCTGGAAATCGAATCATTCGTGCTGCAGAGTTTTGCTGCGGCGCGCGCCGTGCTGGAGGAAGCGGACCGCTCCCTGGGTGTGGCGTTGGTGGACATGGGTGGCGGCACGACGGATGTCGCTGTCTACCAGAACGACAGCATCGTGCACTCGGCGGTGGTGGCTGTGGGCGGCGCGCATCTGGATCAGGACGTGGCCATCGGTCTGCAGTGTTCCCTGTCGGCGGCGGAGCAGTTGAAGATCCAGTCGGGGTGCTCCAGCGTGGATCAGGTGGACGCTTCCCAGACCATATCCGTGCAGCGGACCGGAGCAACGGCTCCCAGTCAGTTGCCCCGCCGGTTGCTGGCGGAGATTTTGGAGCCGCGGATGACCGAGATTTTCCAGTTGGTGGGCGAGACCATCGAGCAGTACACGCCGCTTCGCAGCCTGCCGGGAGGCATCGTTCTGACGGGAGGCACGTCGCTGTTGTCCGGCGTTTCGGCGCTGGGAGAGAGGCTTCTTGGAGTACCGGTGCGGTCCGGGCGGGTCTCCGGCGTGGGGGGCCTGATGGACGCGGTCTCTGACCCGCAGCATGCGACGGGGGTGGGCTTGGCGCTTTGCGCCTGGGACCACCGCGTATCGGAGGGCGCACTGCGCAATTCGGGCAGGCTGCGCGGTCCGCGCGCGTGGCTCAGCAAAGTGCGCGATGCGCTGATGGGTACGGACTGAGGGCTCAGGGGGTTGACACCCCCCTGAGGCTTCTTGCAGATACAGTCTTACGGATTACAGAGAACAGCCGGAAGGAAGGGTTTCGATGCAGGAGAGCATGTCGGATTGTCCCGCCAAGATCAAGGTCATTGGCGTCGGCGGCGCAGGATGTAATGCGGTCAACCGGATGATCGAAGGAGGCCTGAACGGAGTCGAGTTCATCTGCATGAACACGGACCGTCAGGCGCTGGAAGCTTCCAAAGCGATGCACCTGGTGCAGCTGGGTGAACAACTGACCCGCGGACTGGGAGCGGGAGGCAACCCGGAGATTGGGCGGCAGGCGGCCGAGGAGAGCAAACAGGAGATCGCCCGGTCGGTGGACGGGGCGGAGATGGTGTTCATCACCGCCGGTATGGGCGGCGGAACGGGCACGGGCGCTGCTCCGGTGGTGGCGGAGCTCTCTCGCGATGCGGGGGCGCTGACGGTGGCCGTGGTCACCCGGCCGTTCTTGTTCGAGGGACCGCGAAGAGGCCAGGCTGCCGATCAAGGAGTGAAGCTCCTCAAGGAGAAGGTGGACACGCTGATCGTCATACCTAACGAGCGTCTGCTGTCTGTAGTGGAGCGGCGCGTGAGCTTCGTGGACTCGTTCCGGATGGCGGACGAGGTGCTGCGCCAGGGAGTCCAGGGCATAGCGGATATGATCACCGTGCCGGGGCTCATCAACGTGGATTTCGCAGACGTCAAAGCCATTATGAAGGACGCCGGCTCCGCCCTGATGGGTATCGGCATCGGGAGTGGCGACGGGAGCGCCCGGATGGCCGCGCAGGCGGCGATCTCCAGTCCGCTCCTGGAGACCACGGTTGCCGGCGCTCGCGGCATCCTGTTCAACATCTGCGGCGGGGAGGACCTGACCATCTCGGATGTCAACGAGGCTGCTCAGGTCATCTTCGACGCCGCAGACAAGGATGACGCCAACATCATATTTGGAGCGGTCATAGATCCGAGACTCGAGGGCGAGGTGCGCATCACGGTGTTGGCCACTGGGTTCGACTCCCCGGATTACAACGTCCGGCATCACAAGCTGGCGCCGGAGCCCGAAAAGCACCCGGAGCCAAAGGATGAACCCCTGCGGTTCTCGCTGGGAGACCGGGAGATGGTACCGGAATCCGAATTGGACATCCCGGCCTTCCTGCGCAGGCGCTGAAAGCCGCGACAGGCTGACTGCGACGTGTCCGGGGCGGCTCATCAAAGAGCTGCCCCGGTTCTATGTTACGGCGCTGCCCGTACGGGGTAACCATGCAGGGACGGTCCTGTGCCCGCGAAAGGAAATGCCTATGCCTGCAATGCCGCTGATGTCTTGTGTTGTTGCCGCCCTTGTGGCCGCTGGGTCCTGCCTTTCGCTACGCGCCGCCGCGGAGGGCGAGACGGTGGAGTACCGCCAAGGGGACGTGACCCTGGAAGGATACCTGGTGGCTCCAGCTCCTTCGGCAGGCCGCTGCCCCGGTATTTTGCTGGTCCACGACTGGGACGGAATCGACGACTATGAGCGCCTGCGCGCCGAGATGCTCGCGGAGTTGGGCTATGTGGCCCTGGCGGCGGACATTTACGGCAAGGGGGTGCGGCCCGCGGACGCGGAGCAGGCCGCGGCAGAGTCAGCGAAGTACAAGAACGAGCCGGCTCTGTATCGTGCTCGTCTTTCGGCCGGGCTGGACACGCTTCGCCGTCATCCCCGTGTGGATCCGGATCGCCTGGGTGCCATCGGCTATTGCTTCGGCGGCACGGGCGTGCTTGAGCTTGCGCGCAGCGGAGCGGACGTAAAAGGCGTCGTCAGTTTCCACGGCTCCCTTGGGACATCTTCGCCTGCCACTCCCGGCTCAGTGAGGGCTGCCATTCTGGTGCTGCACGGCGGCGCAGACCCGGTGGTTCCTCCGGAGGAGGTCTCCGCATTCGTGCGGGAGATGCTGGAAGCCAAAGCGAACTTCAGCATTGTGTCCTATCCCGGAGCGGAGCACGCCTTCACGAAATACGGAAGCCGCTCCTATCATCAGCGGGCCGACCGGGCTTCGTGGGACGCGATGAAGCGCTTCTTTGCCGATCTGTTCACTCGCGACTGACGCGGCTGCCGCCGTCTCCCATCGCCATCCGCATGCGCTCTACCAGGGTGCTGCCGGGCACATTGGAGAGGATGCGCGCGTCCCGGATCTCTCTTCCGTTGGAGTCCAGGAACACGACGGTCGGCACTCCCCGGACGCCGTACTGTCTCAGCGCGTCGCGCACCGCGGGAGGGCGGCTGTCCGTTGCGTCCACTTTCAATCTGACGAACTGCTGCGAGAGACGAACAGCCTCCGGGTGACGGAATGCCCCGTGTTCCAACTCGCGGCACGGCAGGCACCATTCGGCAGAGAAATCAATGATCACAGGGCGCCCCTCGCGTGCCGCCTGCTCCACCAGCGCTGTGGAATAGGGCTGCCACTCGATGCCCGGACGCTCCGGCGCGGGAAGAAGCAGCCACGCGCCCCCCGCTATGGCCAGCGTGCCGGCAAGAACCCGGAACGTTCCCAGGCTGGCCGGGCGGAATCCGCTCTTCTCCAGAAAGCCAAGCCAGATTCCCAGGGCGACGGCGATCGCTCCGCCGGCCACGGATGCCGCCTTTCCGCCGATGACGGGGCTGACCAGCCAAACGGCTACGCCCAGCAGAAGCGCGCCAAGCAGCTTTTTCACCCAGGACATCCACGGGCCGGCTGTCGGAAGGTTGGCCGAGAAGATGGCGAGCAGCATCAGCGGCGTGGCGATTCCTAGTGCCAGGACAAAGAACAGGGAGAGTCCGGCCGCGGGCTGCCCCATTGCTCCCGCGAAGGCCATCAGGGCGATGGTGGCCGGTCCCGTGCAGGGCGCGGCCACCACTCCGAATATGAGTCCCATCACGAATGCCCCGGCGAAGCCGCTGCGCGCCCCCGATCGCTGCGCTACGAATGCAGGCGGCCGGAGTTCGAAGGCGCCGAACATCCCGAATCCCATCACGGCGATGATGACCGCCAACGTCCCCAGCACCCACGGGCTTGAGAGCCACGAGCCGAAGAGAGCGCCGCTCGAAGCCGCCACGAAACCCAGGATCGAGTAGGTCGTCGCGATACCTGCGGCATAAGTCAGCGCCAGACCCACCGTGCGCCGCCGGTTGTCGGAGGCCTGATTGCGGAAATATCCCAGCGTAATGGGGATCAGCGGGAAAACGCAGGGTGTGAAGCTAAGGCCCAGGCCTGCCACGTACACAGCCGCGAGCAGAAACGCCCATCCCCTCTTCTCCAGAATCCCGGCGAAGTAGTTGGGCGCCTGCCGCGCCTCCGGGTTGACTTCCAGCCGTGCGGGCGTCGCTGCGTCCGTGCCTGTCGCAGCGAACAGTCCGTCTTTGGCCGGCGGGGACGTCTTGTCTCCGACGTTCACGGGGATTTCCACCTCCGCTTCGGCCGGTGGCAGACACTGCTGGTCGTCGCACGCCTGATAGGTGAGTGTCGCTTTCAGACGCACGGTCCCCGCCGGCTCTCCCGGTGGTACTGTAAGCCGGAAGGTCATCACAGCCCCGTCCTCAAGCACCGCCACCTTCTGGCCTTTCGCAAAGGAGAACTCTTTCAGGATGTGCTGAGGATAGGAGACCGGACCAACCCGAAAACCTTTGGGAGCTTCCACGCGGAGCTCCGTGGCTATGGTGAACTCATCCAAGGGGACATTGGACTGGATGTGATACCGGTCATCTACGTCGGCCCGGACGGCCACCACGGTGGAGTCGCCAGGGGCGACGCTCTCATTCTGAACGGCGGCCTCCAGGCGCACAATGCCTTCTGGAGCTGCGCCGCCTCCCAGACTTACCGGTTGAGCAAACGCACCTGAAGCGCCCACCGTCGTCAGCAGCGCTGCCACCAGCGCCATCGTGGAAGAGTTTGGTCTCACGTTGGCTACTCCTGTTCTGCGGAAGGACCTTCGGATCATCCCCGCGGCTATGATGCCAAACGTCCGTCGCGTGGTTTTTGCTTCCGCTGTTTCGGCGGAAAGGCCGGTCGGGGTATCATACCGTGGACGAACGCCGTTATGCTCCCATTCGAACCGCCGGTTTATCTGGACTACGCTGCAAGCACTCCTCCGGATTCCCGCGTTCTGGAGGAGATGGTGCCGTGGCTGTCATCGCATTTCGGGAACGCTTCCAGCACTCATTCGTTCGGCAGGCGGGCTCGTGCAGCCGTGGACCTTGCCCGCGACCGCGTGGCGGCACTGCTTCACGCGAAGCCTGCGGAGATCTGTTTCACGTCGGGAGGGACCGAGGCGGACAACCTGGCGATCATCGGTGGAGCGCTCGCCGCGCCCTCCGAGCGCAGGCGGGTGGTCATCAGTGCGGTGGAGCACCACGCGGTGCTGCACGCGGCCGCGAGCCTGACACGCCTCGGGTTCGATGTGTGTCAGATACCGGTCAACTCTTCCGGGCATCTCCTCATCGAGCAGGCCGCCCGTCTCATAGACCGCAACACGGCGCTGGTAAGCGTCATGCTGGTCAACAACGAGACCGGAGTAGTAATGCCTGTCGCGAAGGTGGCCCGGCTGGCGCGAAAGGCCGGCGCGCTAATGCATACGGATGCGGTGCAGGCCGCCGGCCTGTTGCGCCTGGACCCGGCGGATCTGGATGTGGATCTGCTCAGTATTTCGGCACACAAGATCTACGGGCCGAAGGGAGCGGGAGCCCTCTGGGTGCGCAAGGGAGTGAATCTTGTTCCCGTCATCTACGGGGGTGCCCAGGAGCGGGAGCGGCGGGGAGGCACGGAAAATGTGGCTGCCATCGCAGGATTCGGGCGGGCCGCTCAGATCGCCCTGGAGGAGCGTCAGCAGATCGTCGAAGCGGTCGAGGCGGCAAGGGATGCGTTTCTGGAGGGGTTCGCCTCGCTCCGCGATTTTCCGCTTCACTGCGAGGCAGCTCGGCGGGTTCCCTCCATTGTGAATGTCCATTTTCCGGGACTGGAGTCCGAGCTTTTCCTGATGCGGCTGGACACGATGGGCATCGCGGCCAGCTCCGGCTCCGCTTGCGCTTCCGGGTCTCAGGAGCCCTCCCACGTGTTGAAGGCCTTGGGATGTCCGGAGTCCGAAGTGAAGTGCTCGGTGCGCTTCAGTTTCAGCAGGACCTTGGACCCGGAAACCGCCCGCAGGGCGGGTGCCGCAGTCCGTGAGGTGGCCCGTGAGATGCTCTCCCGCCTTCGCGATCTTTCCCCGCTGTCCCCGATTCCGCCCGGTTCCTCAGTCTCGTGAACTCTCCCATCCCGTTCCTCCTGCTGGACATTCATCGGAACCGTGAGAGTTCCAGGTATCTGCTCGCCGAACTCACCCTCCGGTGACTGAGCCGCCCGCCTTGGGCGGCCCAGTTGAAACCACTCCCTGCGGTGGTGGTCTCGATACGCGCGGCTGACGCCGCGCTACTCGACCAACGTAAAGCGGGGGAGATGGGTAAGCGGTAGTCAGGCAGTATTAGCAAGGGGCAGCAGGACTGGCCTGAGCGCGCGTGGAGGCGAAACAGGAAGGGAGGGGGCGCAAAAACCCCCTCCCACTCCCGGGATTGCAGCCGCTTGAACGGCGCCTAGAGTTTGCCGACCTTGTCGTAGGTCACAAACTGAACGTGCATATCGGCGAATAGCCCGGGTGTCCCCCGGTCGTGCGAGCCGCGGCAGATCCTGTCCGGGCACCACTCCCTAGGTTCCCAGAACGTCCAGGTCCCGGCCATGCAGAACAGGATGATCGTCGAGGAGCGCGTTGCGTTCACCTTCTCCTCGAAGTCATACGAGTCCAGCTTCACCAGTGCTCCGCGCTGCGACCACGGGATCTCTGCATAAGATCCCGGACCGATGGAACCCGCGGGATGCGTCCACATCGAAGGGGTATAGACGGCGCCCCACCACTTGGTCTTGCCCCTCTTGTTTGCCGGATCAGTGTACCAAAGCCCCGCAAGGCTGTCCCGGATATACTCAATGGGCTTGCTGGGACAGATAGCCACCTGCGGGCTCTTCATGTACTTGTCCAGGGCCTCGAAGTAGTTGGAGAAAGTCGGATTGCCCGAAGCGTCGTACCAGCCGCCGCCGTAGGCCGTGGGATACCAGATGTTGTAAGCGATCGGCATGTATCCCTTGTGGTCATTCATGTACAGCTCAAGGGCAAGCCCGAACTGGTGCATGTTTGATGTGCATGCCGAGATCTTCGCCTGGTTCCGGACTCGCGAGAAAACCGGGAAAAGGATCGCCGCCAGAATGGCGATGATGGCGATAACCACCAACAGCTCGATCAGTGTGAAGCCCGTGCGGAGTGAATCTCTCCGGTGTCCTGTCAATCGCACTGCAATCCCTCCTTTGCTGTTTGACAGAATGCTGCAGCGGCCCGGGCTAAGGGTGTGCAGCAGAAAGAAAATGCCGCCACAACATGCGGGAAAAGCGCCGTTTTATTCGGGAAGTCTACCATGCGCACCTGCGGACAGTCATACCGGGCGTTCCCGCTCGGCGCGTCAGGCGGCCATTTCCGGCAACCGCCACCTTCGCGCCCACCCGAAGCGGCCACCCTTCGCGGGGGATAGCCAAGCCGACGCGGGTGCGACAGCAGACTCCTGACCCGGCCGGTATGCTGCGGAGGCCGGATCTTCATGAAAGATTATACGGCAATTCAACCTTTGCTCCTCCCTCTTCTTGAGAATTGTTTTTGCGACAATATGTTTGCTTGCAAGACTGAGCAACTACGGGCCCGCATTGGGTTGCGCGGCAGGTGATGGCTCAGCCGGCCTGCCAGTCCCTCGTGGCCGCTCATCGCCGATGAGTCGCTGTGGCGCTAACTTGAAGAAATTCGACTCTATTCTTTGCTTGACCCGCGCCGGAAGGTGTGTTACTGTGAAATGTAGAATGGTTCAACAACCCACTAAGACCGGGCGCGTCCGCCTTAGTCGGGGCACTAGGATCAGACGCCCGGCAAGGAAGAAGGAGGAAAGATAATGTTAAGGTACGCGAAAGGCGCAATGCTCCTGTGCGCCCTGTTGGCCCTCAGCTCCCTGGGAGCGCAGGCCGCCTTGACCTGGGACTTTGAGGATGGGATGCAGGGATGGACGTGGTCTACCTCGCATCCGCAGTCTGTCCCGGGTGAGTGGATCGCCCCGGGTGCGCCGCCTGAGATCGTGCCCGGACAGGGAATCTACGGTGTGGGCGGTGGCAATCTCTTTCTGCCCGGAGACAGCCAGTCCCGCGCGACGGCCGAGTTCGACCTGACCCCCTACCTGATCGGCGGTAAGACCAGCCGTGTGCTGCTTCAGGCGGACGTCTACATTCCCAACCTTCGCCCGCTGAGCGGCTTCCCGTGGGGATACCCTGGCATGACCAACCAGTGGTCGGGAATCTTCGTGTTGCCTTCCAGCAACGCGTGGGGAGTGGCCGTTTACGGCAATCCTCAGCGGGGCGCGCAGGCTTACACCGACTTCACTGCTGACGACAGCTGGCCCGAAAGGCGGCAGGACTGGTACATGGAGGAGTTCAGCGGGGGATCCGCGGTCTCGCCGGATACTCTGTGGTGGAACAAGTGGATCACGCTCAGGCTGGACTATGGCTTCACCACGCCGGGCCAGGTAAAGGTGGAGTACTACCTGCCCTGGGAGACCTACAACGGCAAGACCGGCTGGTTGACTCTCTACCAGGGATCCATCTATCCTAACACCTGGGCCGTTGGAGGGCGCGATTTCACCCGTATAGCCATCGGCTCCAACCTGAACACCGCAGGGACGCCGTGGTCCAAGTCTCAGTTTGACAACGTGATCTTCGATTCTCCGGATCTGATTCCGGAGCCCGGTTCGCTCGCCGCACTGGGAGTCTCCCTTGCTGCGTTTGCAGGGACGATCCTCAGGCGTAGAGCATAACGGCCACTTGGGCCGATATCCTTATTTAGGGGGCATCCGTCGGAAAGGGAGGTGATCCGGCGGATGCTCTCATTAGAGACCAGGTGCGGAGTTTTGACGGGACCGAATGTAGTTCCCGTCGACTTCCGCCGGTTGCATTACAGGCGGAGCGGGCCTGTGTGTTCGTTTCGCCGTGGCTTCGAGGGGAGAAACGATAAATGAAACCCGCAACAGCGCTCGCTACGCTGATCTGTGTGCTGGCGGCGTCCGCTGCTTCCTTCGCCGGGACGTGGACCCACATTGGCACCGCCGGGTTCACGGTGGAGAATCCGGCCCAGATCATGGACCGCAAACGACCCGTGATAAATAGCATGGTGCGGGACAGCGCGGGAAACATCTGGGTCAGCTGCAGCTACGATGCTGACGAGTATGTCCCGAATGAGGGGTTTTTCGGGAAGGGCAGTGGCGTGACCGTCTTCAAAGCCGGTGGCGGCACGGCCAACGTGGACATCAATGCCCTGGGCTACCGTAGCTGCATCACCAAGCTCGTGGAGGGGGGAGACGGCGCAATCTATGCGTTGCTCAACTACTCCAACCTGGAGTGGACCACGTATACCCAGTTTCAGGATTACATCCTGCGGCTGCAACTTAAGCCGGACAACAGCATCCAGGTGACGGAGATCTACACCCCGGGACCGCACGGCGCTAATGTATGGCTGAGTCCAGTGGTCAACAAGATCGGCGGTATGGCCGTTGGCGGTGACGGAAACATCTACTGGACGCAGAACGGCCAGAACAGTTACTGGAGGAAGCACTTCTTCTGGCGCTACAACGTTTACACTCAGAGCGTTGAGGAGGCTCCGAACCGAAACGGGGTGGTAGATGAGTGTCCGGGCGAGGTGCATCGCCTGCTGGACCTGGAATACCTGGGTTACGATCAGTTCGCCATTGTGGGGCCCTACAGCAACTTCACGTGGCAGTGCACGCCCATCTCTTGGACCACGCCCGCGCAGTTCAGCATTTCCAACACCTCGAATCCCTCCTGGGGACGCCGTTGGAATACGGCCAACGCCTACGATCCCGTCCGCAAGAAGATGTGGGTTGGCGGTCGAAGCGAGTCTCCGTATCCCGAGTGGCGCAAGACGGGCGTCGGCGCAACCGTAGTGGATCTCGGCGATGGCAACAAGGGGCTGCAGTTCGTCTCGGTGGCCGGTCCTCCCAACAAGTACTGGCCGGACCCGGGCATACCCTCCGCCCAGGAGACGGGGGCGATGCGGTTCCGCGTGGACAGTTTCGGGTCCGATACCACCCTGATGTGGATCTACGGCAATGCCCGTCGCACCACCACCGGAAATGGGCTTGCCGTAGCCCTGAAGATCCAGAACGGCCGCTTCAAGTTGGTGGACCTGTACTACACGAGCAACAATAGTGGGCCGGAAGTGCTGGCCGATCTCGGGGCGGTGGTTCCCGGCGCTTGGAATGAGCTGTATGTCTACATCGACGCGGAGGCCCGCACCTGCAAGGCCACGTGGAACGGATCGGTTGTCTACGAGGGCCCCATCGGCTACCTGACGGGGAAGAACTGGCTATCTTGGTTTGAATGGGGCAGCGCGGTGGACGAACCCGGTCCCGCAGGTGGAGTGACGGCGACCGTCACATTCGACTGGCTGGCTCACTGCCTTGGGGAAGCCGGTCCGGGCGAAGCCTACAGCAAGCGCTGGGTGTACCTGGATGGCTCCCGGCTGCCCACAAGTGATCCCTACTATTTCCTGTCCAACATCATGACCCGGTTTGACGGCAATCCGATGCTGCCCGCGATGTTCGACTCGAACGGAAAAGTGGGGACCCAGAACAGCTACAAGATGTGGCATGTCAACGGGTATGATGAGTTGAACTCGGCCATTCCGGGCAAGCGCAACCAGGGAGCCTATTGGATCACTGCTCTGGCGGTGAACCCTTATGACGGTTCCTGCTGGCACGCATATGGCGCCGAGGCGACCTACGAATACGAGCCTTGGGATCGCGTGCGTAGCTTCCCGTTGAGCTTCACAGGAACCAGGCCGCCGCGGGAGGATCACGGCGCTCCTGAACCGGGATCCCAAGTGGTGTCGCTTATGTTCAGCGATGGCAAGGTCTACGCCCTGACCTGCAGCCCGGTGACCGGCGCATACAACCTGTATAGCATGGACGTCACCGCTCCCGGTCCTACGTCAGTGTCCGGGATCAAGAACAAGCCGCTTGGCACCCTGTTCGAGACAGACAGCCCGAAGCTCGTGACCCTGCAGCTTGGGGATTCGTTCTACATCCAGGACGATGACCGCTCCAGCGGCATCCGTGTCATCCCGCAGGGTGGCGCGCCCATTGGCGCTGTCGGCCAGCGTGCCGCGGTGAAGGGCTTCACGGATGTGCTGAATGGTGAAGCGGTGGTGTATGCCACCAGTGTAACGTTGACGAACACGTCTGACGTGGCCGAGCCGCTGCACGTGCTGGTTCGGGACGCTGGTGGAGTTCAGACCGGCATCCAGCCGCCCGTGTACGGCGGAAACACCTACGCCTATGATGGGGTTGACCCGGCGCAGGTAGCCTCGCAGGAGCCGCGCGGCCTGAACACCACGGGACTGCTCATCCGGGTGACCGGAAAGCTGCGCTGGTCCATCACGTCCGGATTCTTCGAGTATGTGGACGATGGATCCGGCTTCCCCATCCTGATCAACTTCCCCAGCATGACGGGGGCGGCGGATGGCAGCTTCATCTCGGTGACCGGCGTCTCCACCGTCTTCTGGAATGCTGATCAGAACAGGGCTTACCGGGTGATCACCCCGAGAGACTCGAACGACATCACCATCCATCAGTTCTGATGCGATAGATCGGGATTTGGCGGCGCCGCCCGTCTCGTGAGTGCGGGCGGCGCTTTTTCTTTTCCGCGTCCACCCTTGAAGGAGTCTCGGGCACGGGGGTGAATATCTGCTTGGGGTTAGGCTTTTCGGAAGGAGGGGTTTTTCACAGAGCGATGAACTGGTTGCCGCTGCTGATTCTGGCCGGTTTGATGGTTGCCGCAGGGCTTCCCGCAAGGGCTTCGTTCCTCGATACTTACCTCAACAACCTCAAGCTGGATCAGTCCTCGTTCCCGCGCGCGTCCGACCGAGACGGGGTTGAACTTACGGCGGAGAGGCGGCTGGGACAAACGTTTACGACAGGTCCCAGCGTCCGCAAAATCTCCCGGATCGCCATCCAGAGCCCTCACTACAATCCCGACTGGGGCGAGGGAGTCTCCCTGGTCCTCACCCTCTATGACAGCCCCGCCAGAGAGCGGATGCTCGCCGCGTTCGAGATGAAGTACGAATGGCGTTCATGGGAGGATATGACCATCGTCTTCCCTCTGGATGCCGAAGCAGAACCCGGACGCTCCTACTACTACGAACTCACCACGAAGGGAGGAAACGGGAAAGTTGGCAAGATTATGATGGCCGCCGCCGACTACCCTTCCGGTTGCGCTTATGTGGATGGCCAACGGCAGGATTTCGACTTCGCCTTCCAGACCTACGTCCACACAGACTGGGACCGAGACACCGCCTACCGCGAGGCGTTCGCGATGTTCGACCTGGATCATCCCGGCTTGGAAGAGGTGAAGGCCGCGGTGCAGCAGAAAAAGTGGGAGGATGCGGCAAAGGCTCTGGTGGCGCACTTCGAGAACCGGCCGGCGTTCCGCGAGATGGCGCAGCAGGCCCGGCAGCTGCGCATCCCCGATATGACCCTTGCGGAACTGGCCGCCGATATGAAAGTGCGCGACCCGGACGGTAACATCATCAGCCTGGGACCGAACTGGAACCATCTCCGCTGGTGGCCGAAACGGGGCGGGGTGGGGCTGACACGCGAAGGGATCCGGAAATATCTCGCCGCCGGTTACCTTGCAACGGGCGACCGGAAGTATGCGGTAGCCTGGAACGAGATGCTCAAGGCCTTTTTCACGGAGCTGCCCTCTCCGCTGAAGTCGGGCATTGTTTCACGGGATGCAAGGGACATCCCTCCTATCTTCCCCGGCGGGTTGGCGGGCGGCACCTTGTGGTCCGGGCTGGCCATCGGGGCCAGACTGGCGCACGAATTCTACTATTACACCGTGTTCGCGGATGCCCCCGAGTTCCCATGGGATGTGCGAGCGGCGTTCATCTTCAATCTGGGTGACATGGCGGATGTGCTTGCTATCCAGAAAGGGGGCGGAAACTGGGCCACCCAGATGTTAGACCACCTGTTCTACTTCAGCACCGAGTTCCCCGAGTTTGCGCGCTCGAAGGAATACGGTCGCCTGGCGTTCGAGGGGTTGCAAGCGAACATGCGCGAGACCCTGCAGCCCGACGGTCCGATAGGAGAGTCCGCAGGTTACCAGATGATGGTTCACGGGCAGTATCTGGACATCATGGAGCGCACCCGGCGGCTCGGTCTGGAGATTCCGCAGGAGCTGGTCTCCCGGGTGGAAGCGGCGCTGGCGTTCCATCTGTACACCATCCAGCCCGATGGCTTCCGTCCTGCTTTCGGAGACGCCCTGGCGGACGATGCCAGACCGCTACTCAGGCGCGGAGCAGAGACTTTCGACCGCAAAGATATGCTCTGGGTGGCCACGAACGGGGCGCAGGGCTCGATGCCGGAGCGCCTGTCCGTGCAATTCCCCCACTCGGGCTATTACGTCATGCGAAGCGACTGGGGCCCTGATGCCAGGTATCTCATCCTGCGGAACGGACGCTACAGTGCCCACGGCCACTTTGACGCTCTCAACTTTATTCTCTTCGCTTATGGAAACCTTCTAATCTCCGACCCGGGGATCTACATCTATGGAACTCCAGAGGCGGTCCGGCTGATCTCCACCCGTTCACACAGCACCATCTCTGTGAACGGAGCTGATCTTGAAAACGCCGGAGGACCCACGACGTTCCTCACCGGAAATGTTGCGGATTATCTGTGCGCTGAAGGTCCGGCATATCAGAACCTGGAACGGAATATCCGCCCTGTGCGGCGTATCGCGTTCTTGCGGCCGGATTACTGGGTGATCTCAGACATCGTTCGCGGCAGCGGTGAGCATCAGGTGGACTCGCGCTTCCACTTCGCGGACACCCAAGCCACCCTGGATCCGCGGACGCAGATCGCTGTCACCACCCGAGCGGCCGGTGGAAACCTGGCGCTGATTCCGGCGGGGGGCGCCGAAACGGTTTCCGTGCTTGAGGAGGGCGATACCGCGTTCGTCCACGAGAAGCTGGAGCCCGCCCTGATCCTGCGCAGGTCGGTCACCGGCACCCTTCCGGTGCGGATGGACACAGTGGCATATCCTTTCCGGGGAGCTTCTCCGGATGCATCTGCTGCCCCGCTGACCCCGGCCGGGAAGGCTTCGGTCGAGACTTGCGGTGTGAGGATCATAACTGCCGCGGGCGCGGACGTCGTGGTTTTTTCGGACCACCCGGAGAGAGAAGTGTCGTTCTCAGATGCGCCTGTGCGTCTGAAAGGCGGGTTTGCGTGCGTCCGCAGGGACCCGTCAGGCAACTTGCGGGGCTTCGCATGGGCGCAGGGTTCTCGCCTGGAGGACGGCGGGCTGCTCGCTGAGGCTTCCCAGACGGTGCGGTGGCTTGACGTGTCATACGATGAGGACACGGTCCGCCTTTCCTGCGAAGGAGGCAACCAGTCGCTCCGGGTGGCGGCAATGGGGCGGAAGAAGGCCGTGGTCAACGGGCGACCGCCACGGTCACTCTCGGACGGCGAGGAGTTCTTCCGACCGTTGGGAGACTAGTGCCGCGGGAACTGCGTGTCACTGTCTATGGGGATTGCGGATTGTTGTGTCTACGGCTCTCAGTGCCCGGCTGGGAGACTGGCTGAAGACCAAGACTCTGGCGGATGAGATCCTTGGCCGCCACGAAATGTTCTTCCATCAGAGTCTGGGCCCGCTCCGGGTCGCCCTCAGTCAGCGCCTGGTAGATCAGGACGTGCTTCTCAGCGATTCGCTCCGCGTCCTCCTCCCTAACGAGCGTGCTCTGCCGGTAAGGCCGGAGAGCCACCAGAAGCGCACGGATGATGGTGGTCATAATGGGGTTGCCGGCTGCCCGGGCGATTGCGACGTGGAAGTCCTCGTCCGCCTGGACAAATGCGGGCCTGTTGCCCAGACATTCCCGAAGCTGTTCCAGGTGCTGCCGGATGATCAGTAGATCCTCCGGCTGGGCGCGTTCCGCCGCCAGCGCCACTACTTCCCGCTCCACCATCAGCCGGGCTTCTCCCAGGTGTACCAGGTTCCGGTCGTCCATAATCAGTGCCAGATCCAGAGCGTCTGAGAGAGCCGACACCATCGGCGTGAGATCAGGCTGCTGTACGAACGTGCCCAGCCTGGGATGAATGCTCACCAATCCCAGGCTCTCCGCTTGCAGCAAGCCGTCACGGACCACGCTCGGCTTGATCTTCCACTCCGCAGCCAGACGGGGAATGGCAGGAAGGCGATCCCCCGCCCGCATCTGGTTCTCCCGGATGAACTGGATCAGGTTCCTGATGACTGTTCTGCTGTTCGGGACCTCGGTGGACATTTCGGCTGACATTCGGGCCTACGATTCTCTTCGTAACTGGCGACCAGGTTCGATGTGGCTCGGCTGTACCGGCATTCCGTGCCGTCCCTCGATCAGATGGTGAAACTCTGCGCTCGGTCACGCATCACGGCTTGCGCACTCCTGCATTCTAGCGACGTTGCCGGGAAACGGTCAAGAGTTGGGGAATGCCCGGCATCCCCGGCGTGAACGCACGCCTCAACAATACCAGAGCTCCAGAAACTCCTTAACGATCCGCTTCATCTCACCGAACACGATGCCCTGCCGGTACGCGGTGGTGAAGAAGCGGAGGTCGGCCGGACTGGCTGTGTCGGCGCCTGGTCCGAGCAATCCATCTTTTTGAAGACGTGCGGCGTGGACCGTTCCGACCACCCTGGCGGCGTTTCGCGCCATGTCCTCCAGCAACGCCGGAGACGAGTCCCGCTCGATGGCCGTCCAGATGTTCACCTTGACGACGCCGTCGTGAAAGAGCTCGCGCACCTGGTCGTGCGGCACCGAAGACGTTCCGTGCAGACAGAGCCGACGGCCGACGCGCCGGGTGATCTCCCGCGCCAAGTCGCCGTGATAAGTCAGATGGGCCGCGGAGGCCCGGTGCTCTGTGCCCAGATTGGCCACGATGATGTCTACGCCCGTTTCCCGAACGTAGCGCTCAGCCATCTCAGGGGTGGTCAGATCGCCGCTCCCCTCCTCGGATGCCTCTCGGATCTCGTCGCATGCTCCCTCGATGACCAGCTCCCCGCCGCGCTGCTCGCGGAAGCGGGCGGTCAGGCGAATATTCTCCTCGAAGGGCAGCAGGCTGGCGTCATACATGATGGAGGAGAAGCGTTTCAGATCCCACTCCAGCAGCTCCCGGTCGGCATCCCACTGGATGTGGTCCAGGTTCACCAGCACCCTGAGCCGGTGAAAGGGCGAATCCGGTCCGGTCAGGATGTCCAGATCGTTCAGGAACATCCTCATCCCTATCCGCCAGAGCCCCGTGTGCGTGTAGAGAGGTGCCTGCTGTCGATGGGGGTAAAGGTTGGTCAGACCAATTCCTACCGGCAGATCAGGAATGCCGTGCTCGGCGGCGAACTCCGCTGCAGCCGCCAGGATGGCCTCGGTGGAAGTCTGGCATTCGGTGTTTATGGTGGGTATGACCCACTCTCTTTCGGCGGCTTCGGCATAGACGTCCAGCACGGACTGGCGTCCGGTAACGACTGGCAAGTTGGGCCTCCCGCTTCGAAGGGCTGCGGTCCACAATGCCGGGCCGCTTCCCGTTCGTCCTCTCAGGCGTATACCTCCGAACCGGCCCGGACCGCCAGCGCCGTAAAACGGCTCCTCCCAGAAGCCGGGAGCCGTCCCGCAGGAAGCGCGTCTTCAGGAAGCTACCACGGATATTTGTCCGCCGCGTCGAACCGGACGTTGCCGCCCTTGATCATCAGCGCCACGATACCCTCGTCCCCCCGGATGTTGATGCTGTGGAGCAGACACGTGGCGAGAGGCCCGCCCAGCTCCTTGGCGCGCTGGAGCTTGGCAGGCGTCAACCCCATATTGTTCAAAGCGATGGCCGGGTCGTCCAGGTCAACGTCCAGTCTGGCCGGCGTCTCCGGATCGTAGGGAAGTTTGCCGTACACGTGCGGCCAGAAATGATAGCTGGCCTTCAAGAAGTTGCCAGTGGCCTGCGGCCCGGCATACACCCTGGCGTAACCCCGGTTGTTGACGCCGGGATCCCCGTTCCACTTGACGGCTTTCTTGCACAGAAAGATGCCATCTGTCTTGGCATAAGGCTGCAGGTTCCACCAGCCGTTATACTGCGAGTTGAAGTTGGGATCGATCGCCCGCGGACGTGGCGGCAGAAAACCGCGATTGTCATCCGCATACATGACAATGGCCGTGTAGACCTGCCTCAGATTGCTGACGCAGGTGGACAGGCGTGCGCGCTCCCTGGCCTGAGCGAACACCGGAAAGAGGATGGCAGCCAGGATGGCAATGATGGCGATGACCACCAGCAGTTCGATGAGGGTAAACCCCCTGTTTCGTCGCTTGAGCATAGACGCAGACTCCTTATACGCAGACCCCGGCGAACGCAGGCTTCGCCTACCTTCATTTTACCCGATGAGCGCCGCAGCGTGGTTTGACAGCCGTCCCGGCGCGGTCCTATAATCCCCGCGGACGGGTCCAGGTTTGCGGGAACGCCCGTTTCCGCGATATTTTCGTCCCGTCTCAGGGGAAGTTGGAAACTCAACAGCCATCCGCAACAGTGCAATTCGCGCGGGAGGTCATCCGTATTGAAGCCGAGGCGCTGCTTGGCGTCGCCGAGCGTCTGGGGCCGGAGTTCGACCGCGCTGTATCGCTCCTGCTCTCCTGCCGCGGGCGCACCGTGGTCACCGGCGTCGGAAAGTCCGGAGCCATCGCGCGCAAGCTGGCCGGCATCCTTTCCAGCACAGGCACACCGGCGCTCTTCTTGCATCCTGCGGAAGGAGTACACGGTGACCTGGGAGTGGTCACTCGGGATGATGTGGTCATCATCCTCTCCTATAGTGGCGAATCGGATGAGATCGTCAACATTTTGCCGGTGATCAAGCGGATCGGCGCGGCTTCCATCGGGATTACGCGGGCACGGGAATCCTCCCTGACCAGCTTCTGCGATGTGGTGCTGGATGTGACGGTAGAGAAAGAGGCCTGTCCGCTGGGGCTTGCGCCCACCAGCAGCACCACCGCCATGCTTGCTTTAGGGGATGCTCTGGCGCTTGCGGTTATGCGCGAGCGGCGTTTCACTCGGGAGGATTTTGCCCTGTTCCATCCCGCCGGTGCGCTGGGGCGCAGGCTCATCCTGCGCGCGCGCGACCTGATGCGCTCCGGCGATGAGATGGCCGTCTGCCGGACAACGGACAGCCTGCGGGACGTAATGTTCGCCATCACCCGGGCCCGCGCCGGGGCGGCGTGCATTGTGGATGGCGAAGGCTCCTTCAAAGGTATCCTTACGGATGGGGATATCCGCCGGCATCTGCTTTCGGGGGGTGCCCTGGATGCTCCCGCAGAGGTGGTGATGACCGCCAATCCGTTGACTATCGGACCGGACGATCTGGCGGTGGAAGGGCTACACGTTATGGAGGAGCGCAAGATCGGCGACCTCCCGGTCATTGAGGATGGGCGGCCGGTGGGGGTGTTGATGCTGAAGGACGTCGTCCGGGCGGGGCTGGTGTGATGCTGCCGGCCTTCCCTCCTGTCAGTTTGATTCGGGCGATGAGCTGACCGGATCTGCCGACGTGTCTGCCGTCACCATCTTCCATACTAACGACCTCCATAACCGTCTGGACGATCGTCTGGCCGGGAAGCTGGCATCCCTTCGTAGCGAGGGGGAAAACACTCTACTGCTGGACGGGGGAGATGCCGTCTGGGCCGGCAACGCGTATTTCCGCCCGGGAGGGGAGCCGGTCCTGGAAAGGATGTCCCGCGCAGGCTATGACGCTATGGTGGTGGGAAACCGCGAGTTTCACTTCACAGAGACGGGTTTTCTGTCCAAGTTGTCACAGGCTTCTTATGCAATCCTGTGCGCCAATGTGCGCCCGGCCCGCGAGGCCAGGCTTCCGTGTCAACCCTCGGTGTTTTTCGATCGCGGTGGCGTGCGCGTGGGTGTCGTGGGTGTGACGGTGCCGATGGTAACTCCGCGTTCCCGCGTCGCCTCGTTCTCAGCCTATCTTTTCGATAATCCTGTCGAAGTGTGTTCCTTGGTTGCGCGCCAGATGCGGAATGCGTGTGACCTGTTGATCGCCCTGACGCACATAGGGCTTGGCCAGGATATGCGACTGGCCGGCGAATGCCCCGAGCTGGACCTCATCATCGGGGGACACTCCCACGATGCCTTGGAGACGCCCATCATCGTCAAAGGGGTGCCTGTGGTGCAGGCAGGGCATCACGGGCGTTTCTTCGGGATCAGCCGTTTGGAGAAAGTAGGACCGCGCTGGCGGCTGGACTACCGGCTGGAGCCTCTGCGGGAGATTTCTCCGTGATCACCCTGCCCGCGCTGCTCATCACCCTGCTCGCCTGCGCCGGAGCGGCTGTGCCCGGACTTCTGCTTGCGCCTCGGCAGGGTGGGGGGCTACGTTGCTTCTGCTACGCCTCGGCCTGCGGGCTGGGATTTGTATCGCTCGTGCTGTTTGCCCTGGGTGCGTTGCATCTCTGGAGCGAGGGGGCGCTCCGGCTGATCGTCTTCGCGCTTGGCGCGTGCGGGCTGGCGTATCCCTGGCTGGCGGGACTGCAGCCGCCGCGTCCGCCACGCTGGAGCTTGTCCGGTTGGGTGGCTGCCATCCTGCTGGTGGCTCTCTTCGCGTTGACCCTGCTTCCGGCCGCCGCGCCTGTCACTGACTGGGACGGGTTGAGCTACCATCTTGCCGTTCCCAGGCTGTACCTGCAGCACGGGGGATTCTACTGGATTCCGTTCATCCACCACTCCAACTTTCCATTCGCCACAGAGATGCTGTTCGCTCCTGCAGTGGCTGCCGGTGTGCCCCCTGCTGCCAAGGTGGTTCACTGGTTTCATTATCTGCTAGCGTCCGCCGGGGCGGGTTTGCTGGCCGGGCGGCTGTTCGGAAAGCAAGTCGGAGTCTGGGGTGCTCTGGCCTTCGCCCTGATGCCGGTGGCTCTCTGGGAGGCTGGCGTCGCCTACATAGACCTGGCCACAGCCGCCTATACGGTCCTGTCCTGCCTTGCTCTGGTCGAGGCGATGCAGGGGGAAGGAGATCGCCGCCGACTTCTGCTTCTGGCGGGCTCTCTGGCCGGAATGGCGGCCGGGACCAAGACCTTCAGCCTGGTCTGGATTGGTCTGGGTGCAATCTGGCTGGGGTTGTGGCTTTGGTCTGAGTATAGAAATGTTAAGGAATTGGCTTTATTCCTTATCCCTTCCGTCGCCGTCTGCTGCCCGTGGTATCTCAAATCCCTAGTCCTGACAGGGAATCCCGTCTACCCCTTCCTCTTCAGCGTCTTCGGCGGGAAAGGGTGGGATGAGGCAGGCGCGGAGATGTATCGCCAGGCTTTTACCGGATTCGGCGCGGGCCGTTCTCCGGCCGACTTTTTGCTGCTCCCCTGGAATCTGCTGGCGCAGGGGCATCGCTTCATTGACGGCAATTTCCTGTTCGGGTCGGCAGGGCCGGCGCTGGCCGCACTGTTGCCGGCCGCGGCGCTGCGCCTGAGGGGCCGGGCAATCGCCCTGGCCGCCATCGTGCTGGCGCATACGCTGATCTGGTTCGGCCTCAGTCAGCAGACCCGATATCTTCTTCCCGTTCTCGCTCTGGCCAGCTTAGTTGTGTGCGCCGCGGTCTCGAAAGAGGATCTTCTGGCGCGGGCCGGAAAGCTGGTGTTGCTGGTCGCGGGTGGGATGTCGGTTTATCTGGCATACGTTCTGGCTGTGCCCGTCTTTCCGCTTCTCACGCGAGAGACCACTCCCGACAGCTACATCCAGCGTTATGTCAACAGCCACTGGGTAGTGGACTATCTGCCCTCGGACGCCCGCGTGCTTCTGTACGGCGAGACGCGGGGCTTCTATCTGAAGCAGCAGTACCTGTGGGCCGATATCGGGCTCAGTACCGTCATCCCGTACAGCTCCTTCCGCAGTCCCGAGGAGATGTTGCGCTGGATGAGGGATCACGGATGGACCGTGGCCCTCATCAACCGCCGTTTCGCCGCTAAGGATTCTCCGGCCGTACGGCTCTGGGACCGCGCCATCGAGCAGGGGCTGGTGCGGCCGCTGGGTGGCGCGGATTTCAGCAGCAGGATGGCTGCCGGGGTGGAGCTGTGGGAGATCCCCTGAGCGAACGGCCCCGCGTGTCCATCATCGTGCCGGCCTTCAATGAAGAGGCCACCATCCGCGAGGCGCTCCAGCGCGTGCTGGCCGTGCCTGTCTCCAAGGAGGTTCTGGTGGTGGATGATGCCTCCACCGACCGCACCGCAGAGATCGCGGAGTCGTTCGGTCCTCCCGTCCGGGTGCTGCGCCAGACGGTCAATCAGGGCAAGGGATCAGCCATCCGCCGTGCTCTGGAGGAGGCGCATGGAGAAATCGTGGCCATTCAGGATGCCGATCTGGAATACTTCCCCGAAGACCTTCCCGCACTTCTGGAGCCTTTCCGGGATCCGTCCGTGCAGGTAGTCTACGGCACGCGCTTCCGCCCCGGCCGGCCCCGGATGCGGCTGGCGAACTATATCGCCAACCGCGTGCTTGCAGCGGCAACCAACTTGCTCTACGGAGCCTCCATCACGGATGAGGCCACGTGCTACAAGCTGTTCCGCCGCGAATTGCTGCAATCCTTTGGACTGAAGAGCCGCCGCTTCGAGTTCTGTCCGGAGGTTACGGCCAGGACACTGCGCCGGGGCATCAGGATCGTGGAGGTTCCCATCCGCTACCAGCCTCGAACTGCCGAGGAGGGGAAGAAGATCACCTGGAAGGACGGCTTCCAGGCGCTGTGGACTCTCCTGCGCTACCGGTTCAGGGAGTAGCCACGTGGCTCTTAGCGCAGGTCGGGAGACTCTGCCGGACGCCGGGCGTCGGATCTCTCCCACTCGCGTACCACCTGTCCCACCCGGAACATTATTGAGCGTTCGATCTTCTCCACCATCTCTCCCGCCTTGAGCGAATGCATCCCGTGGAGCTCAAGCACCTGCTCGATCTCCCGGTTGCCCTCGTCGAAGATCCGGACGATCTCCAGAATGGCTTCCTGAGCCGTCAATCCTGCGTCTCCAGCACGATCCCGTCGTAGGCCACCAGGAAGCCGTCCTCCCGCACCTTTTCCTGGAATTCGTCGTGCAGCATGCCCATGTTGTGCGAAAAATGCGTCAACACGAAGCGGCAGCCCGGATTGAGGCTGCCCATCCTGTCCAGTTGTTCCCGCATCCGGCGGACGGTATTCACCGTCAGATGGGTCTCCATATCCGGCAGGAACCCGCCGGTGCACTCCGAGATGACGAGGTCGAACTTCACACCGGCCAGGAACTCCCACGTGGGCTCGCGGTATGGCCCCGTGTCCGAGGCATACAAGACGGCTCTATCAAGATCCCCGAATATCCAGTTTAGACACAGCTCCTCGGCGCGATGATAGGCCACGATGGGCGTCACGGAAACATCACCAAGCTCCACCGTGCGAAATGGAACCACCTCGTGCACGGAGATCCCCAGGCGTTCCGTGTCCGGGTAGGCTTCCCGGATCAGTTCCGCCACGTCCCGGCTGCACCAGACATCTACGACCGGCCTCGTGCGTTTGTGGGCGAAGGGATCCCTGAGATATTCCAGCTCTCCCGGCGAAAAGTGGTCATTGTGGCTGTGGGTGAAAAGGATGTGCTCGATGCGCGAGAAATCCAGTCCGTGTGTCACCAGGTGATGATACGTGTCGGCGTTCAGGTCAACTTTGATGATGTCATTGACCATAAGAGAAGCGCGGCTGCGCAGATCCTTTCCCCCGCTGGCGCGGGCGCGGCGGCAGGTGTCGCAGGCGCAAAACAGTGCGGGCCAGCCTTCAGCGGCGGCGGTGCCGAGGATCTGGAACTTCAAGGCAACGGTCTCCCTTCCTTGGGTCGCGTCAGGTTCAGCGCCTATTATACGTCTGCGTGTCAAGGGAGGCGGTGTCGCTGGCCCGGCGAACGCCGGGTCTGGCGGCAGCAGGTATGAAAAGGAAAAGCATTTTCATCTTTTTTAGCTCAACCCCTTGACTTCGCGCTGAAATCTGCTATTCTGATGGCGAGAGAGGGCCGGGGTGGGAAGCCGATCCGACGTCGCTTCCCCTTTAGCTTCCCCCGTCAGGGCTTCACGTGCGCGGCCACGCTGGCAGCCGCGTGGGTGTGGCCTATCCGTTCACACACTTCTAGGTCGAAAAGAATGGAGGAGATGGGAATGAGCGCTCGACGCTTCTTCTTCCTCGCCGCGGTGTTGTTCGCCGTTCTTGCGATGGTTCCGGCGTTCGCAGATGATCTCAGACCGCCCTGGTGGCGGGGTCTGGAGGGCACTACCTTCCAGGAATGGACTTTCGATCAGCCAGGCAATGCACCGGCAAACGTCAACAATCCGTACGGCACTCCCTCGCTGCTCACGCAGGGGCAGTGGGTGTCTCCCGGACAGTTGATCTCGCCGGACGTGAGTTTCGCTATCCCGAACCGCCGGATTCTGGATCCGTACAAGTTAATCCGCATCCAGGCCACCTATAGCACTCCAGCAGGGGTGACTCCAGATCTGCAGCTCCATATCGAGTCTGAGCCGCGGGCGGGATGGCAGGTGGTTGACAGTGGCATCGTGCCTGGCCAGGATCCCACCCATCTCACCTGGTATTCGTGGTGGGATATCGTGATGAAGCCGAATCCATACATCGAGAGGATTCTCCTGGGTGCGCCTCCTAGCGCTACCTGGTCGATCTACTGGGACCAGGTGGTAATAGATACCTGGTGCCAGCCGATCCCTGAGCCGATGTCCATGACGCTGGCGGGTCTGGGGCTTGCCGGAGTCATCGGAGGGCGGCGGCTGCGCAAACGCTGAACGCAGTTACTCCCGGTGACGGGAAAGAACAGGCTGGGCGGGGGGGCGGGTCACCCCCGCCCAGCTTTCGTGTATTGTGTTGCGGACTCTACCGGATTCCCGCGTCCCTGCGGGTGACTTTCCTGTCCTGGAGCGAGCGCCGAAGGGCGCTCTCATATCCGGCTGGCGCGTTTCTTGCTGCCCGTTCCAACGTGCGGTCCGCAGCCTTGCCGGGGATGCGCTGGAGGGCCATCCTGGCATCTTCCCTCAAGTCTTTCTGGCCGATCAGAGCCGCCAGCGTGTCACAGGCTTCCTCACCGCCCGCCAACCCCAGCAGCCGGACCGCATGTCTGCGGGCGGCGAGCGCCCCATCGCCCCGCGCTACGGCTGCAAGCGCCTCGGACACCTGCCTGCGCCGCTCCTCGTCGCCGGGAGCCGTGCTTGCCAGAGCGATCCGGTCCATAGCCACCCGCGCGGCTTTCGCTTTTTCCGGGTCGTTTCCGTCCATCACCTGCGCCAACTCCGGGATGGCCTCCGCTCCGGCGCCTGCCGCGTTTTCCGCCGCGCTCCAGCGCGCGTCTGCATCGGTGCCGCGAATGGCCTCAATCAACTGCCTTGCTGTCATCTGGACGTCCATTCCCTTCTCTCGCGGACTCGGCTAGAAGCCAGACAGGGTCCACGGACTGCGATAGGGCTCGTGCAGGAACCGGTCCGCCGCCGGGTCGTCCACAAACCGCTCTGTGGAGAAGTCGAACACCACCTTGCGCCCCAGCCGCCACGCAATGTTCCCCAGGTTGCACAGCGTCACCACGTGATGCCCGATCTCCACGTCCATCACGGGTCTCTCCCCTGTGCGGATACAGTCCAGCCAGTTCTGGAAGTGCCCGGGACTCTCAAACGCGTGGAATCCGCCGGATGGAGGCTGATATTCTTTAGCCTTCTGCTCCACGTCGCAGCCTCCGTCTCCCGCCAGCACCACCAGATCGTCCCGCTCGCCTGTGTAGGTGGCTCCCCAGTCTCCCGGGAACCGTGGGTTGGGAGTGCCCGGCTGGGTCCAGGTGAGGGTCCACTCCGGATCCTCAAACTCCCACTTCACGTGAAGCGTCGCGGGGACATCGAAGAACCCTTGGCGGAACTCTGTGCCGCTGGCTTCCACTGTCACCCTGCCGCGGTAGCCGTCATTGTCCGTCAGCCAGCTCACGATGCTGAGGGCGTGGTTTCCCCGGTCCCGCAAGAACCCTCCGCCGTAGTCCATGAACCAGCGGAAATGGAAGTGACACCTCTTCGGATGGTAAGGAGCCCACGGTGCCGGCCCCAGCCACATGTCCCAGTCCAGGGTGGCTGGAACCCGTTGCGGCTCGCCCCAGGTATCCGGCTGAAAGTTCGGAGGATGCCACACATCCACCCTGCGGATGCGGCCCAGCCCTCCGTTCCGCACGTAGTTGCACGCCAGCCGGGCATTGGGATGAGACCGTCCCTGTGCATTGATCTGAACCACCCGACGGTAATGGCGGGCGGCATTCACCATTGCACGCCCTTCAAGAATGGTTTTGGCGGTCGGTTTCTCGCAGAAAACGTGCTTACCTGCCTGGCAGGCGTGCACGGTCATCAGCGCGTGCCAATGGTCTGGCGTGGCGATGGTCACCGCATCGATGTCCTTGCGCTCCAGGATGCGGCGGTAGTCCCGGTAGAGGGCGGGGGTGCCTTCGGTCACGCGCTTTGCGGCCTCGGCCAGGCGGTCTTCGTCCACGTCGCAGAGCGCAGCGGAGTCCGGGCGGATGTGGTTGCGTCCCATTCCGCCGACTCCGATGTTCGCGATGACGATGCGGTCGTTCGCACCAGGTTTCCCGTTCCGGGCGATGACGCCCTCCCGGGCGATGACCGGCAGAGCGAGCGAGGCTGCTGCTCCCTTCAGGAAGCTCCTGCGGCGGACCTTCAAGGTATCGGGCATGGTATTGCGGCTCCTTTCGGGCCCGACCTCCCTTGCGTAGCCTTTCGACGCCTGTGCTATCCCTCCCTTCCGGGAACAGAGTGGTCCTGGTTGCCGTTCTTACCGATGACATTCTCTGGTAGTGGAAGATGAAAATGCCTCCCGTCTCCAGCCTGTTCTTGATCGGAGCTGCAGCGTTTTTCTTGTGGTCCGGCCGTCCGGATTCAGGCCCGTCAGCAACTCCGGACCGGTTGGTCTCTCAGAAGTCCGGATCCCGCGCGGTCTCTGCAGGCTGTTGTGGGACGTCCGCTTTGCAGGAGCAAACTATGTCCAAAGATGCAGGGATGGAAAAGGTTATCCGTTCGGAAGAGGAGTGGAAGTCCCTTCTGACGCCCGAGCAATACCGCATCATGCGACTGAAGGGAACCGAGCCGCCGTTCACCGGCGCCTACCTGCATGAGAAAACACCCGGCGTCTACCGGTGCGCGGGCTGCGGTCTGGAACTTTTCAACTCCGATGCCAAGTTTGATTCGGGCTCCGGCTGGCCTAGCTTCTTCCGGCCCGCCGGCGATGGGCGCATCGAGTATCGCACCGACACGAGCCACGGAATGCTGCGAACTGAGGTTCTCTGCGCGCGGTGCGGATCCCATCTGGGCCACGTGTTTGATGACGGTCCCCGTCCCACCGGCAAGCGCTACTGCATCAATTCCGTCTGTCTTACCCTGGAGCCTCGCGCCAGCCGATAATCCGCATTTCGTTTGACGCTTGCTTGACTTCTGGCCGGGTGCGTGCCAAACTCCCGGCAGGCGGGCTGCATTTCCGGTTTCTTGCGTCGATTCACGCGCCCGTCCGGAAGCGATGAAAGTATGACAGCAGGCGATCTGTTCCTCTGGCTGGCCGCGGCGGCGCTGGCTGCGTCATTCCTCCTGAATCTCCGAGCGACCCTCAGACGTGAAAGTTCGGCGCCACCGCTCGCTGGCTGGCTTTATCTGATATCCGCTCTGGGGTTCACGGCGGCGTCAGTGGTGCTCTGGGCGCTGCTGTTCGCGCACCGCTTCGACGTGGCCTATGTCTACGGCTATACTTCGCGGGATCTGGCTCCGGGGTACATCTTCTCCGCATTCTGGGCCGGACCCGAAGGTTCGTTCCTCTTCTGGGCGCTTATCGGAGCGTGGACCGGTGTGTTTCTAAAGCGGACCACGAAGGATCTTGAGCCCGCCGCCATGTCGTTCTGGTGTCTCTCCCAGGGTCTCCTGACCGCCATGCTTCTTATCAACTCTCCGTTTGCGCCGCTCAACGGCTCCCCGCCGGACGGTGCCGGCTTGAATCCCATCTTGCAGGATCCGTGGATGGCCATCCATCCGCCGGTGCTGTTCTTTGGCTTCGTGGTGTTCAGCGCGCCGGCCGCGCTGGCGGCTGCGGGACTCCTGACGAACCGGCTGGACCGTTGGGCCACCCTGTCTCTGCCGTGGGCTTCGCTGGGATGGTTGTCGCTGGGTGCCGGGCTGGTCCTGGGCGGTCTCTGGGCCTACGAGACCCTGGGGTGGGGTGGCTACTGGGGCTGGGATCCGGTGGAGAACTCTTCGCTGGTGCCGTGGCTCACAGGAACCGTTCTGCTGCACGGCCTCATCCTGCAGCGGATCCGCGGGACGGGCCAGCGCCCCAATGTCATCTACGCCCTGTTGACCTACCTCTTGATCCTGTATTCCACCTTCCTGACACGTAGCGGAGTCCTGGGCGATTTTTCCGTGCACAGCTTCAGCGATCTTGGAGTAGCGGGCCTGCTTGCCGGAGCGATTGGCGTGGTGGCGCTGATCTTCCTTGCACTGCTGGTGTGGCGCTTCTCCGGCATCCCTGCTCCTTCCATCATCGAGGACGGCCACGGCAAAGAGCTGAATCACTACCTGACCTCCTGGGTGCTCTCCATCATTGCATTCTTTGTTCTGCTCGGAACCAGCGCCCCGCTCCTCACAGGGTTGCTCTCTCCGGACCGGCCCTCGGGAGTCCAGGTGCGTTTCTACAATGTAACCGGGGCTCCACTGGCCCTCGGGATGCTGTTGCTTATCGCCCTGTGTCCGCTGATGAGCTGGTCCCCGCGCGCTTCGAAAGCGGCATCTGCGTCGCTTCGGAGAAACGCCCAGGGTCTGGCGGTCACCGCAAGCGCCGTCGTTGTGCTGCTTCTTCTGTTCGTATTCGGCGCGGCGAAGGGCTCCCTGTGGTCGCTCGGTGTGCTGGGTGCAGCCGTGCTGATCCTGAACGGATGGCGGTTCGCCGTTTCTGCGGTCTCGTCGGGGGCGCTGGCAGCAGGGGCATATCTGGCTCACGCGGGTATCGGCCTGATGTTTGTGGGCATTGCGGGAAGCAATCTGGGACACCCGGAGGAGGCGGTCGTCCTCCAGGCAGGAGAGTCTAAATCTGTCTTAGGATGGACAATAAAGCTAGACTCCGTAGCGGCCACTCCGGATGGCGTAATGACCGCCCATCTGCATCTGGCCCGCAGCCGCGAGCAATCGAGACACATCCTCCTGACCGGCAAACCGATGCCCGGAGGTCAGGGCTACGCCTTCAAGCCCTACATCCACCGCAGCGCGGTGGCGGACGTCTACTTCGCTCCCCATGAAATGGTGCCTGCGGAAGGAATGGCCCGTCGGCCATCGCCGGCCGTCAGGCCGCTGGAAGGCAGCATGCAACTGGCGCCGGCCATTGTGGTGGGAGACCGGGAGATGCGCCCCGAGCCCGCCTCCGCCCCGGACGGGTCCGTCACAGTCCGGCTGGAGGGGATGAGCGTGGAATCCGGCAGCGTGGAGATCACCGTCATTCCCAGGGAAGGGCAGCCGCGCAGGATCACACTGTCGAAGGGGCAGGTGCAAAGGGTCGGAACGCTGGACGTGCAGTTCGAGCGCTACGGCCCGATGGAGCAGGGCAGCCAAGGCGAACTGAGGGCGTCTGCGCTGATCAATGTGGCTCCCGCACAGGGCGATTCCCCACCGGCAGGCGCGGCGCCGGAGACACAGGACCTGCCCCCGGCTGAAAACGAAAGCGGGTCGGGTGGTTCCGTCAGCCTGAGCGTCTCCACCAAACCCCTTATCAGCCTGCTGTGGCTTGGCTCTGCGCTGGCCGGGCTCGGATCGCTCCTGGCCGTGGCGCGGCGTTTCCGGGAGGCGTCAACTCAGAAATGAGTATTTGCAAGAGAGCTTGCCTGCTGACTTGTCTGGCTTTACTTCTCCCGCTCGCGAGCATATCGCTGCCGGCGGCGACGCTGGAGGATTTCGCGAGGGCGGCAGCTCTATCGGCGGCGGCCAGGAGGATGCTGGACGGGCGGGGCAATCAAAATGTGTTCGGCGCTCCGGATGTGGCAAGGCCGCTTGTAGCGGTCCGCTTCCGGCCGGGTTCGCTGGAGTCGGAGAACCGGGCGCGGCTGGCTACGTGGGGCGAGGCTGTGGACTTTGCAGTGATCTCCTCGCCCGAAGCCGCGCTCCTTTGCGAGCAGAACGGAGTGCCCTGGGCGGGTGATTGCAACCCGGATTTCGGGGATCGCCCTGTTTCCGGGACGCACCGCCTCGGCTGGCTGGCTCCGCCGGGCCGGCAGGAGTCCTGCTCAGGCAGCCGGCAGGAACCGATCGTCCCGGTGATAGACAAGGCTGAAGGTCCCTTGCCGGGGGTGCTCGCCTCAGGTGGCGCTCCGGCAGTGGGCATCAGAATCGTACCCGCCAGCTCTTCGGCAGCAAGACCAGAGGGTCTTCTCATCGAACGGCGCGGCGATGTTCTCCGGGTCTCGCCGCCCCTTTCCGGGTCCACAGCTTTTGTGGAATGGGATGTGACGCTGCCGCCCGGTGTCCTTCTCACGTTCTCGGCGCGCAACGCAGGCGCCGAAGGCGACGGGGCTTCTCTAGCGGTGAGGGTGTCCGGGACTCTCAAACCCGAAGTCCTCTGGCAACAGGATCTGATGCCCGGCAAGCCCGCTGTAGAAGCTGCCTTGGACCTCTCGAAGTGGGCGGGATCCCGTGTGCGGGTGCGCTTCGATATCTCGGCGGGAGCCTCCCGCGACGCCGGAGGCGATCTGGTGGAGATAGAAAGGCCGCTGCTTGAGGCTTCCGGCTCACATGCCTCTCTAATGGAGATATCCAACTGGTGGCAGGCCAGATGCGGCTACCGGCCTCTGGATGAGCAGGGGGCGTTGCGCGATGTCCTGACCGGTCCTTCCGGCCCCGCCTTCGACGCGGACACGCTGACGGCGGCTCTGCAGTGGGCGGAGCGAGAAGGACGCCGGGCGGTGCTGGTGGATGTGCATCCTACCGGCAGCCTGGATACAGCTTCACCGGCGGCCTTTGGTCTGTTCTGGGCGCGGGCTTTGCAGCGGGGAGTGGCTGCGGCGATTTTCGACGACGCCGCAAACGGAATGGATAGCTTGGCCGGCGAGCTGGCTCGGTGGCGGAATTCCATGCATCTCCTGCTGACTGGAGGAGGCGACTCCGCGCAACCAGCCCGGCGCGACGTCATCTTCATTCGGTCAGAAGTCACGGCCCGGCAGGAAGGGCTATATTGCTTGGAGGATGGAGGATTGCTCCGTATCCCTGATCGCTTCGCAGCCTTCCACCTTTCGGACCGTTGTCCGGTCAGCGGTTTCACAGACAGGCAGGGGCTTGTGCTGGTCTTTCCGCGGCGCGGAGCGCGAGTTCTGGACTCCGGCATCTGTTTTCCGGAGCGCATCGAGCGGCAGGGCAGGGAGCTGGAGGTCGCGCTGCGCTGTCCTGCAGCGCTGGCCGGCACGGCATCCAGTCCTTTCCGCATCGTCCTCTGGACCCCGGACTCGCCGGATCCGGGCCTGAAGACTGGTGACGTATGGACTGTTTCCCCTCTCGGCGACGGGTTCTACGAGGCTGCATGCTCCCGTCCTGGCCTGCATGTTGTCAGGATCCCCGGAGCTGTCCGCCCGCGCGGTCCGATGGAGTGGACTCCCATGGACCACTGAATGCTTTTTCACGGGGGCGCGCCAGCTCGCGGGCGATCTCCGCGGCCATCATCCGGCTCTTTCGTATCAAGGTGTCTGCTTCCAGTTCGCTGCGCGTCTTCAGCACTTCCGCAGACGTCTCGCTCTCGCCGGCGTTGTGCAGCCTCAAGAGTCCCCGGCACAGTAGCGCCGCCGAACGCAGGTCGCCTGCCCGCCGCAGCCCGGGAGCATACAGGTGCGCGATGAAACTCTCGTCCTGCTCCCATCGTGTGGAGTTCAAATCCGCCGCCACCACCGGGAAGTCCCCATCCAGAGCGGCTGCCAGCAGTGCTGCCGGTCTGGCTTTCCCTGTCTCAACAATGCCCTACAGACCTATGCCCGCCGCCCGTGCCGCGGCCGCGGTGTCCAGAGTAAGTTGGACAGCCTCGGCAGCCGGAGTCCTGTTGTAGCAGGTGTAGAAGTCCTTCCAGAGAGCTTCCGGGGCGGCGCCAGGTGTGACCTGTAGCGTTACAGTTCCACGGCCAAAGTTATACAAAACGGATAGTCCGTGTTCAGGGAGCGGATGCTCGCAGATTTCTGGAGGGTAATCGTGGTAGCCGTCTCCTGCGCCGATCCTGGACGGGTGGCCATCAGGAGGGCAGTCAGCAATGCTGGCGCGAGGCAGCGCTCCACGGAGGTGACTCCTCTCCGGACTCTACCCTAGGTCCATTTTCGGCCGCTGTGTCTGGGAAACCTTCCACCCAGGACGGCCTGCTGCCGCAAACAGAGGTATCGCCACGGCGGATACAGCCGCGAAGAACAGAAAGAGATCACCAAGCGGCAGCTCCTTTGCCAGCAGCGATCCGGCCAGCGGACCGGCCGCCATGCCTGCGGCAGTGGCCATCCCCAGCATACCCTGCGCTGTTGCTCGCAGATCATCGGGCGCGCGGTCGTTCACGAAAGCCACAGCGCCCACCAGCATAAACGCGTAGGTGAACCCGTGGAAAAGCTGTACCGGCCATACCCAGTGCACGGACGGCATCAGGCCATAGGCCAGAAGACGGAACGGCTGGATCAGTAGCGCGGTCAACAGCACTGTTCCTGGTCCGGCGCGCTCGCAAAGCGGGCCTGCCGCCAGCATCAGCGGCATCTCGCAGACCGCGTTCACCACCAGCGCCCACGCCGCGATCTGCCTTTCGCCCCCCAGCTCCTGGATGCGCAGCGCAAAAAACGCCATGGTCCCGCTCTCGGCCACCTTGAAGAGGAAATAGGTCAGCAGGAAGGCCGAAAGTGTCCGGTCCTGGAACAGCCGCTTCGCTCCGCCGTTCAGGCGGGACTCAAACACCGCCCTTTCCTCCGGTTCCCTGGCAGCCGCTCCCAGGACTCCCATCGCCAAGAATAAGAGCGATGTTCCTCCGATGACCAGGCCGTCGCTTTTCAGCCAAGGAGACAGAAGCGCGAGCGATGCCACGAATCCCGCTGAGCCCCACAGACGGATGCGTGCGAAGGAGGATGGCGTGCGGCCAGCCGCTGCCGACCAGTCCCCGATCATCGCCGTCACAGCCATCACCGCGCAGTGAAATGCCGCGCCTGCTACCGCGTAGATCAATGCCACAGCGGCGAAGCTGGAGGCGCCTGCCAGCGAGGCATACACCACCGCCAGCGCCACTGCCGGCGCTGTGATGAAAGGCCGGCGTCTCCTGAACCGGTCCGATAGACTTCCCAGCCACACCTGAGTCAGCGCTCCGGAGATGGCGAAGATGGCGGAGAGGAGCCCGATCTGGTGCGCGGCCAGGCCGCGGTCCGAGAGCACCAGCGGCAGCATCATGACGAGCCCCACTGCGGCATACTGGGTAAAAAATACTCCGCCCAGCAGCCTTGCCTCGCGCTCGGGCACGGCCGGCTGTCCGGAAAGGAATATAATCTGTCGCTTGCGGTGGCAGATCATGCGGCGGCGAAGGCGGTAAAGTCTGGGCGCGCTTTGTCCGAACATTCGGGTGGGAGTCCGGTCCACCATGTCCCGGCAGAACCGTCCCGCGCGCATCGCGGTCATTGTGGACGATTGTCCTGCCGCCCGCCAGACGGCCGCTGCTGCTGCAGAGGCCTGTGGCTGGGAGGCGGATCTCTTCGCGTCTCCTGACGAGCTGTTTCTCCTCACCTCGCCGCCGGAGTTCGTATCTGACCTCTGCGTGTCCCGCGCAGACGCCTTCCTGGTATCTCTGGACTTTCCCGCACAGGCAGGGTGTCGGCTGCTCAACTGGCTGGCGGTTTCGGAGCGGTGGGGCAGCGTTCCGCTGGCGGGCATGACGGGCCGCCGGGAGCGGGCTCCTCACCTGGCGCTGGACAGTTCGGTGCCGGTACTAGAGCGCCCCCTGACCGAGGATGAGTTTGCCGCGTTCTTCAATGCGGCTGCCGCCGTCGAGCCGCGTCACCCGGACCTGTCAGCCGAGATTTCGGCGAAGGTCTCGGGTCTTCTGTCCCGGGAGGTCAGCCGGGCGCGCCGCGGGGATTATCCGTTCTCCATTCTCATCATGCGGCCAGCGCTGGCGTTCGGCGCGGGCGAGGTCCCCGTTATCGGAGCAGCGTTGCTGGGCGACTGGAACCGTCTGGCACTGCGGCACGCTCGCCGGTCGCTAAGGGAAACAGATGTCCTGTTGGACATGGGTGCCGACGGCGTGCTGGCCGCCCTTCCGTTTGCAGGCTCCGCCGCGCTGCAGCGTCTGGAGACACGCCTGCACGACGCGCTGAGGCCGGTGCTGCGGGACCTCGGATCAGGGTGCCGGACCAGGGTCTCGCTGGCCAGTGCAGGGGCGAGCTTCCCGGAGGAAACGCAGGACTGGCGATCCCTGTTCAACCTGGCGCTGGACAGGCTCCTTGCGGCGCTTGAGGGACGGGCTCTGCGCATTCTTCCCCGCGCAGCCTAAAGTCTCCGGGAGTCACCTGTTCCGTCCCGTGATGTGCCCGCTGATGCCGGTTGTGGCTATATTGTCGCGGACGCGCGGATCCCCCGCGCTTGAAGATGCCCTTGAGGAGGATCTTTTGGAACCGCCATTGACCGGCCGGGAGGCCCCTTTTCTGCACGACGTATGCCGCGAAGCGGGAGCGCTGACCCTACGCTACTTCGGCCGCGTCAGCGGCTGGACCGAAAAATCGGGCCGCGGAGACATTGTCACGGAGGCAGATCACGCCGTGGAGGAGCTGGTGGCCAGACGGCTGGCCGAGGAGTTTCCCGGGCACAGCCTGCTGACCGAGGAGCGCGGGTTCGTGCCCGGCCAAAAGGATGCTCCCATCTGGGTACTGGATCCCGTGGACGGCACCCGCAACTTCGCGCTGGGGGTGCCGGTGTACTGCGTGTCCCTGGCCTTTGTGGTGGGAGGCAAGACCCTCCTGGGGGCTGTTTACGATCCGGTCCACGACATTTTGTATCATGCGGAAAGCGGCAGGGGAGCGTACCAGAATGAAACGCCGGTCAGGGTTTCGGAGACGCCGGATCTGCACGACGCGCTCATCTCGGTGAGCTGGTCTCCCCGCAGGCGGGACATAGAGGAGTATGTCCGCATCGTTGCGCGCGTGGCCGCCCAAACGTCCTATTTCCGGCGCATCGGCAGTGCGGCGCTCGTGCTCTCGTATGTGGCCACCGGGCGGTTCGACGGATACATCCAGGCTGGCATCAGCCCGTGGGACATCGCGGCAGGGACGCTTCTGGTCCGGGAGGCAGGTGGGGTCGTGACGGATATTCAGGGATGCCCATTCGACATTCTCAGCCCGTCTCTGGACATTGTGGCTGGAAACCCGGCCGTGCATCGGTGTCTGATGGAGGATGTGCTGAGGAAAACCTGATCTCCGGCTGCGAGCGGCGCGAAACCGGTATATTTGACAGGTGACACGTCCGCTCCCGCGGGATATCCTCCTTAGTGCCGGACAGGGAAAGGAGAATGTAAGCGGGAATCGGGCGTATGCCGGTTTCCCGCTTATTTGTTGTCCGGGGCTTCCGTTTGAGTGGAGTCCCGCACCGGTTGGACGATCTCCAGCGTAATGCGCTCCGGATCCGGGGAATACACCGTCCAGCCCCCTTTGTTTCGTCCCGCAGTGATGCGCACCGGCTCGCTCTTGAATCGCACCCCCAGAGACTTCATACGATTGTACTCGGCGGAATGCCGTGCACCTCAAAGGCCATATGGGCCGCGCCGGGAAGGTTGGTCCCGGAGTCCAGCGGCTCTCCGGGCGGAGTGACATACTAGATCAGCTCCGGCAGGTGGCCGGACGGTTTGGGCGGGAAACCTTCGAGGGTGAAGAGTGCCACCTTCAGCGGGGCGTTCTCAAAGCCCACCGACGGCTGGTGTAGGGCTGGCCGTGAACCATGCCGTGGACCAGCTTCATCCCCAGAATGTCGCGAAAGAAGCCCACGCTCGCTTCGGTGTCCGAGACGGTGAAGCTGAAATGGAACAGGTTCACCAGCACGGCGCGCTCTTTTCCGTCAGCCTTCCTGCGCCACGCGCGGAGCGTGCTCGCGTGAGACCGGTGCAAACTCCACCCGGCAGTCCCGGAACTTCTCCTTCAGCGTCTCAGCGAATCCGTTTGCGCCGTTCTTGGCGGCTGCCTCGCACAGCTTCTCGAACTCTTCCTCGCTCGGAGCAGTGAGGGTGGGGCCCGTCACCACCAGCCGGTTGTGGTCCAGCAGACCGCCGATCTCATAGGACACGGTGGCGTGCCAGGCCTTGCGCGGAGCACCTTGGGCCCACACCTGAAGATGCGGGCGTACCAGGATCGTCTTCGCCAGCGGGCGGAAGACGTCGTCCCTCACAAGCTGCGAGAAGCTCTCCGGATCCAGCGTCACCGCTGGCAGCCGCGAGGGCAGTCCCGGGCGCTCTTCGATCCCGTAGATGGCCCGATTCACCGGCGAGACCACGGGCTTCATCAGCGGGAAGAAGATGACGTCGTCAATGTTCTCCAGTTCCAGGAAGATCATCGCCATCCGCTCGATTCCCGGTCCGATGCCTGTGGTGGGGGGGATGCCGTGTTCCAGGACCTCGATGAAGTCGTAGTCCAGGGGATGGTGCTCTTCAGGATCGGCCCCTGCCAGCTCGCGGGCTTGCTTCCACCGCTCCAGAAGCGTTACGGGGTCGTTCTGCTCGCTCCAGTTGTCCCCGCACTCCATTCCGGCGATGAAAATCTCGAATCGCTCGGCAAAACGGGGATCCTCGGCCATCGGCTTGGCCAGGGGAGAGATCTCCACAGGATGGCCGTAGACCAGCGCCGGTCCAATGAGTCCCGGGGCAGCCTTCTCCTCGAATGCGTAAGCCAGAGCGTGCCCGACTGTCGGCTGCTCTTCCTGCAAACCCATCTCGCGGAGCCGGGCGTTGGCCTGCTCGGGCGACGAGATATCGCGGAAGTCCACTCCTGTCGCCTCGAGCACAGCATCAGCCATCGAGACGCGTCGCCACGGCTGCCCGAAATCTATGCAGTGGCCCGCCACATTGAAAGTGGTCCTCTCGAACACCTCAGTGGCCAGATGCCGGAACAGCTCCTCGATGAGGTCCATGTTGAAGGTGTAATCCGCGTAAGCGGTCATGGTCTCCACCATGGAGAACTCGGGATGATGCGTCCGGTCTATCCCTTCGTTGCGGAAGTAGCGGCCCACGGTGTATACGCGGTCGAACCCGGCTGCGATCAGCCTTTTCAGATACAGCTCATGCGAGATGGCCAGGTACATGTCGCAGTCCAGTGCGTTCACGTGGGTGGTGAACGGTCGGGCGGTGCCGCCGCCGTATTGCGGTTGGATGACCGGCGTTTGAAACTCCAGAAAACCTCTGGCATCCAGGAAGCGGCGCACCTCGAAGACCATCCGGGAGATCAATTCATAGCGTTTGAGCTGCTCCGGGTTGTGCGTGACATCCAGATAGCGCTTGCGCAGGATGATCTCCCGGTCCTGGATGCCGTGCCATTTCTCCGGGAGAGGGCGGATGGATTTTGTAAGCAGCCGGATGCGCTCCGTCTTGACGGAGATCTCTCCCCGCTCCGTTCGCACCACTTCTCCCTCCGCCTCCACGATGTCACCCACATCCAGCAGGTTCAGATGCTCGTAGCCCAGACGGTTGTCCGCGGCGTCGGTGGGCAGCAGGGTGTCGCGGCGCACGTAAAGCTGCACCCGTCCCGTCTGGTCCTGCACGTGTCCGAAGGAGAGCGCTCCATGCTTGCGCCATGACATCAAACGCCCGGCCACGGTGGCTTTCTGTCCTTGGATCTCCTCGAACCGCTCCACAATTTCACGGCAGAAGTGCGTGCGGCAAGAGCGGGAGGGGTAGGGGTTCAGGCCCATCGCGCGCAACCGCTGGATCTTGTCGAGGCGCGCCTGGCGGACCTGAGCAAGCGAAGAGGAAGGAGAAGGCGAAGACAACGGTTACAGACCTCCTGAGCTCGAAACGCTGAGTGAGAACCTGGCTGATTCTAGCCGAAAAGGGGGCCTTTCAGCAGGGAGCGCCCTGAAGCGGGCCGAAGGGTTCCGATGAGATGGGGCTGAGGCTGGACGGCAGGTCGGCTCTGGTGACCGGGGCGGCGCGAGGCACAGGGCTTGCCATCGCCCGCGCCATGAACTTTTCCGGCGCCCGTGTTGTCCTGGCGGACAAGGACGGCGGTGCATCATCGCAGGAGCGTGGCAGTGCAGGTCCAGACACGTGAGGGGATGGTGGTGTTCTCGGACTGCTTCTTCCGGTTTGAGAACATCACGAAGAACCGGATCCTGCGCATCAATGAGAACATGCAAGAAGCGCTGGCGGCATATGAGCGCATCCGGCGGACGGCTGACATCCTGGTGCCCAAGTATGACCTGCGGGTGCTGGAGGATCTTCCGGGAGGGAGGATCGGATACCATTGCTGACACTGTTCTCTTCGGTGAAAGGCGATCCGCCAGTGGCCCTGGTGACCGGCGGGTCACGCGGTATCGGTGCCGGCATCGCCTGCGGGTTCGCGTCTGCAGGCGCGCGGGTGGCGGTGAACTTTACACAGCCCTCGGAGGGGCTGCGGGAGACCATGCGGCGCATCCGCGAATCCGGCGCCGAAGCGATGGAAGCACAGGCGGACGTGGCGGACAGTGCTCAGGTGAACGCGATGGTGGAGGGGGTCATCCGCGGGTTCGGACGCATAGACACGGTGGTGCTGAACGCCGGCATCTGCCCCTTCATGGATTTTCTGGAGATGCCGGAGGATCTCTGGGACCGCGTTATGGACGTGAACCTGAAAGGTTCATTTCTGGTGGGGCAGGCTGTGGCGCGGCATATGGTCCAGCGCGGCGGGGGCGGCCGTGTGGTGGCGGTGGGCAGCATCTCCAGTCTGGTGGGGGGTACCAAACAGGCGCACTACTGCTCCTCCAAAGCGGGTCAGAATCTGCTCATCAAGAGCATGGCTCTGAGCCTTGCGCCATACGGAATAACGTGCAACTCGGTGCTGCCCGGCACCGTGGAGACTGACATCAACCGCGAGGCGCTGAAGGACGAGACACTCCGCGCCCGGCTGGTGGCCGGGACGCCCGTCGGACGGCTCGGTTGCCCGCAGGATATCGTGGGAGCGGTGCTTTATCTTGCGTCGGAGGAGGCCGCCTGGACCACCGGCTCCCTGGTGGTGGTGGATGGAGGGGCCACCTCCACGCTGCAGTAGCACCACTCCCGGATTGCGGCGCGGTCAGTCGCCCAGCAGTCTCCAGATGCAACGGTAGTTGAATCGTCGGTTCGGCGCAGTGTCACCGTGCGTGCATAGCGAGATGGGATCCTTAAGGTCCTGTGGGTTGTCCGCCCACTTGAAGTCGAAGGTGAAGGATTCCTTTGTCAGCCCCAGCAGCTCGCGGGGGATGGATAGCTCCATCTGTCTGCCGGAGTAACGCAGAGGGATCTGCGCCGCATCTTCCCACTGCTGCCCGTTCCAGCGCATCACAGTGGATGTCCGTGCGTCGAGGATGCGTTTGTTCACCAGGAAATCGTATCCGAACCACCCGGTGTCCGGGTTCCGGTCGACGTCAATCAAGAGCAGTATCCAGTTCGAGCCGGTGTGCGGCGTCAGGTCTTCCCGCGTCTCTGCGTAGAAAAACAGATTGCGAAGTCCCACTGCCACCTTACAGGTGACAATGTCGTTTCGCCCGGAGTCGTCCCGGTAATGAAGCCCGCCGTACCCCGGATAATCGCGATGGATCGTGTCCCCGACGGTGTCCCTGTATTCCATATCCACCGCGTCCCAGTCCCGGAAGCGCCCGTCCAACCGCATCTGATGGTAACCCTTCAGCTCCGGGATCGGGCGTACTCCCTTGTAGCGCCGGATGTTTTGGACCATCTGCATGTAGTAGTTGTCGGTGTATCCGTCCTTCATAGGCTGGACGCAGCGGTTGAACTCGGCGTTGTACTGGTCCACGAAGTAGAAGTTGCTGGCGCGGCCGAGGAAGGGGAATGTCGTTCCCGGGGCGGGGGGATATTTGCCGGCCGTCCATTCATTCCAGTCATTGATGTAGATGAACTGCGGGTCCGCGGCCAGAGCCTCGTCCCATCGCTGCTGGAAGTAGATGCCGTATCCCTCCGGGTGGTCCACCTTCCTGCCCAGCCAGGGCACAAACGTGCGGATGGGCAGATCATACTCATTCAACTCTGGCTCGCCCCATTCGCGCGTCCAGCATTTGCCCACCCCGCTTGCCGGATGCTGGGCGGGAGTGACGGCGGCTTGCTCCGGCTTTCCCTTCCACGGTGAGACAAGATCCTTCGGATCCATTCTCTTCACGAGTTCGTGCGACAGATCGTATCCGAAACTCCAGTTGCCCTCCGTGCCCACGAACCGCTTGCCGTGCCACTCGTAGTATCCCCACCACATCGTGCGCAGCGTGAAGAACTCCTTCACCTCCCGGGTGTAGTCCTGGTAGAACTCGCTCGTGTAGTCCGGATCTCCGTAGTGAGGGTGAGTCGGATCGCTCGCTGCGGCCGGGTCATAGTGTGGGTTCGGGTTCTGATACTGGCGGCCGGTGGAGTCTGCAAACGGCATGCCGTTGTACAGCAGGAGCGGCTTGCCGTCCCAGTAGAACCAGAGGTCCTTGTATCGTCCCGGCCTGTAGATGCGGTCGTAGAGCTGCTGCACCACCGTGATGACCGGCCCGTTGAACGCCCAGAAGCAGAACTGGGGGACATGGTTTCCCTCCTCTTTCATCTTCTGCATCACCGAGAAGAGGGTGTCCCATTCGTCCCAGTAGAGCACGGCATTGGTGACATCCATCACCAGGACGTCCACGCCCGCGTCCGCCAGCATGGACATGTCCCGCCGGATGACCCACTCGTCGCGGCTGAGGAAATACCCAAACTCGGGCTCGCCCCAGTGGTAGGATCCTTCCGTCCACAGCGGATGATTGCCGTCCAGCCGGGCGGAAGGGTCGGCGGCCAGGATCCTGCTGACGTCGGCGGAGTAAGGGCTCTTGAAGATGGTGTGGTGACTGTCCGCGTGCCAGGTGATGTAGAAGATGCCCACCACCCGCCTTTGACCGGTCTTCACGGGGCCAACATCGGTGATGGTGGGCATCCGGCGGCCGAGCGCGTCCACTCCGACCCAGGTGTCGGGGTAGATGTCCCGGATCTTCGCCGCCTCGAGTGGAGCGGGGCAGACAAGCAGGCAGAACGCGGCCAGACACGCGGCCGGCAGCAAGAAAGCCACTACGAATACCTCCCGAACGCCGGTCACTGAGCGGGCGAATGATCACCCTGGCGCGCAGAGTCCACCGCTCCGGCGTTTTCTGTTGCTTCGCCGCCAGTTGGCGGTTCTTCCTGCATTCGCAAGCCGAGAGAGGTGACAGTTCGATCAGGCATTTCCGTAGCGATGTTCGCGCTCAAGGGTCGCCGCCCGGCTCCGACGCGCGGGTCGAAGCCGTTTCGAGGGAAGGCGTGGCCTCGGTACGCGCGGCTGGCGCCGCGCCAGTCGGCCACCGTGGGGAAGGCGGCTCGCCATTCGGAAGGCACAAGGATACCGCATGCAGCGTGAGATACTCCAATACCCCTTCCGCAAACTCGCGCGGTGTGATACAATGCTGTCGGAATCCATGGAAGGATACCGGCGCGGCGCGCTGCGCCGTCTGCCGAAAGCAACAGGATGTTGTCCCACACATGGCAATAGACCTCAGGCAAGAATCCTCCACGGGCTTTCAGGTGCGCCTGCAGCAGTTCGAGGGGCCGCTGGACCTGTTGCTCCACCTGATCCGCGAACAGGAGCTGGATATCTACGATATCCCCATCGCACAGGTGACGGACCAGTATCTCCTGTACCTGCAGCGGATGGAAGAGCTCGACCTGGATATCGCCGGCGAGTTCCTGGTGATGGCGGCGACGCTCATCGAACTCAAGTCGCGCATGTTGCTGCCCAAACCCCCGTCTCCTCCCGAGGAAGAAGGACCCGATCCACGCGCTGAGCTGGTGGAGCGGCTGCTGGAATATGAGAAGTACCGTGAGGTGGCGGCTCTATTGCGCGATCAGGAAGAGACGTGCCGTCTTCTGTATTCCCGGACTGTGGAGGTGGATCCCGAAGAGTTCCCGCCGGTTCCCTCCGGCACTGTGACCACTGCCGACCTGCTGGCCGCGCTGAAGCGGGTTCTGGAGAGGGCCGATGTGGATAAGGAGCCTGCCGCGGTCATCCCCAGGCGCAGGATCACCCTGCGTCTGAAGATGGGAGAGATCCTCCGCCGCCTGAAGGAGAGCGGAGGACGCCTCTCCTTCCACCACCTGTTCTCTTCTGAACGTACGCGCACTGAAGTTGTCGTGGCCTTCCTGGCGCTGCTGGAGTTGCTCAGACAGCGGAAGGTGGACGCGCAACAGGAGCAGTGCCTGGGAGAGATAATCATCTTCGAGCCGGCCGGCGAGGCTGTGACATTGGAGGCTGTCTCGCCATGAACTCTGAGGGGGGACCGCTGTCTCTCGACGACATCCGGCGCGGCGTTGAGTGCCTCCTGTTCGTCAGTCCCACGCCCCTGACGGCGCGGGAGATGGCCTTGGCCCTGGAGGTGGATGAAGCGCTGGTGGATCGGGCCTCTCGTGAGCTGGTTTCGCGTGATCCTTCTCAATCCGGTCTGATGGTGCGGGAGGTGGCGGGCGGCTTTCAGATGGCCACCCGTCCGGAGTATGCGTTGGCCGTTGCCCGCTTCGTGGGGAAGAGGGCGCAGAAATTGTCCCGCGCGGCTCTGGAGTGCCTGGCCATCATCGCCTACAACCAGCCCTGCACTCTTCCGGAGGTGGATGCCATCCGCGGAGTGGATTCGTCAGGCGTCGCCAAGAGCCTTCTGGAGAAGGGTCTCATCCGGGAGCTGGGTAGGAAGGATGCTCCGGGGCGTCCGGTGCTCTACGGCACCACGGAGGAGTTTCTTGTCTACTTCGGATTGAAGAGTCTGGATGACCTTCCGGACCAGGCCGTCCTGGAGCAGATGGTCAGCGAGCGGGCGCAGGCTTTGCTGCAGGGGACGCAGGATGCGTCCGTGGAGGATGCGCGGCGGATGGTTGAGCAGGTCTTCCCTCCCGATGAACCGGATCCAGAACACGACGCGCAGGCGGATCCCGGCGAGCCGCTGCAATCCCTCTAGAGTGTAGTCACGCAAAGGCTGCTCGTAATGCGTGGCCTGCGGTATGTCTTTGGGTTATCCTCTTCTTTTGTGAGAGCCTCTCATCTGTCACCTGCTGCTGCGATCTCATACCGGACGCTTGCAGCCCTGCTGGCGGTGTTCCTGATCGGTGGGGCCGTCTCTGCGGCGGGCGGACCGGCCGTCAGCGCTTCTTCCGCCATCATCGTGGACGCCCGCAGCGGACAGGTGCTCTGGTCCAAAAATGCCGCGGTCCGGCGACCCATGGCCAGTACCACCAAGGTGATGACGGCTCTGCTGGCGCTGGAGCTGGGGAATCTGGACGACGTGGTTACGGTTCCGGAGGGCGTGGAGCAGATCCCGGAGATGTCCTTTCATCTGATCCCCGGCGAAAAGCTCACTCTCCGCCAGCTGCTCTATGCGGTGATGGTCCGTTCGGCGAACGACGCGGCGGTTGTTGTGGCGCGCCATATCGGGGGCACTGAGGAGCATTTCGTGGAGCTGATGAACCTCCGGGCGCGGCAACTGGGGCTGCGGGACACGCAGTTCCGCAATCCGAACGGACTGCACGCGGAGGGGCACTTCTCCACAGCGGCGGATCTCGCGCGGTTGGCGCGAGAAGCTATCGCCACGCCGGGGTTCAACGAATTCTGCTCCACCCGCTCCATCGTCATTGAGCGGCCGATGAGCCAGGACCGCCTGTTGCGGAATACCGCCCGGTTTCTGCGGGACTATCCGGGCGCGGACGGCATAAAGACCGGTTATACCCGGCAAGCGGGGCGATGTTTCATCGGTTCAGCCACCATAAACGGTTGGCGGGTTATTACGGTGGTCCTGAACAGCGTGGACGCAGGGGCCGATACCCGTGCGCTGATGGACTATGCATTCGCCCGTTTCGCCCCCCGGACGCTTGCGAAGGCGGGGGATATCCATTCGCGGGTTCGCGTGGCAGGCGGAGATCCTGAAGAGCTGCCGCTGGCAGTAAACTCGGACCTGGTTGTCTGCGTCCCACGGACGGGAGGCGTGGTGAGGAAGCTGGTGGAGTTGCGGAGGTTGGAGCCTCCTCTCAACCGGGGCGACAGGGTGGGGGATCTCGTAGTGGAGGTGGATGGCAGGCCGGTGCAGCGGGTTGCCCTGGTGGCCGCGGACGATGTGCAGCCACGACGGTTGCGCAATCCCCTTTTTCTTGCTGTTCTCGGCTCATTTCCGGCGGGCTACGTCTGCCTCAGGCGCTCCCGCAACGGGGGATAGAGAATGCAGGAGCGGCTTCAGAAGGTGCTGGCCGCCTGCGGCTGCGGAAGTCGGCGGGAGTGTGAGCGGTTCATCGTGGACGGCCGCGTGGCCGTGAACGGTGTCGTGGTGACGGAGCTCGGTTCCCGCGCCGACCCGGAACGGGACCGCATCACGCTGGACGGAAGGCTCGTTCAGCCTCCGCCGTTACGCTACATTGCCCTTTACAAGCCACGCGGAGTGGCCAGCACGAGGCGCGACCCTCACGCGAAGCGGACGGTGATGGATCTATTGCCGCCGGATCTGCAGCACCTGTATCCTGTGGGCCGACTGGATGTCCCCAGCGAGGGACTGGTGATCCTGACGAACGATGGGGACCTGGCCAATCGCCTGACGCATCCGCGTTTCGGTGTCCCCAAAGTCTACCGCGTGACGGTCTCCGGCATCGTCACGAATGCGGAAGTGGAGATGATGCGGCGGGGAATGGATCTGGAGGACGGCCGGACTCTGCCGGCGGGTGTGGTGGTGGATGACCGGGATTTGAAGGAGGACCGAACCCGGCTGGAGGTCGTGCTGACGGAGGGGCGAAAGCGTATCATCCGCAGGATGTTCGAGGCTCTGGGACACGAGACGCTTAGGCTGAAGAGGATGGCCATCGGGCCGGTGACCCTGCGGGGCCTGAGGCCCGGCGAGTGGCGCGAGTTGACTCCTGAGGAGCTGGCCATGCTTGGCCGTCCGAAGCGAGGACGCTCGCCTGCCGGACCGGCTCGCTTTGCGGGAAGGGCTCGTAGAGAGCCTGGAAGCCCGCAGCGGCAAAAGAAGAGGAAATCCTGAGAAGATGCGCAAGCCCTGTTATTCCCGTCTCTGGTCAGTGCTCTTTCTACCGGTCGCGTGCGGCGCTTTGTTGGCTTCGTGCGGCGCGCCAGGCCGGTCACCTTCGGAACCGGCCGCAGAGGCACACAGGTCCCCCCGCCGTATCGTTTCTCTCAGCCCCGGAACCACCGAGATTTTGTTCGCCGTTGGCGCTGGCGATCGTGTCGTTGGCGTCACCTCTCAGTGCGACTATCCTCCGGAGACCGGCGGTCGGGAGAAGGTGGGCGATGTCTCCATCAGCGTTGAGAAGGTGGTGGCGCTGAAACCGGATCTTGTGGTCGCTGATGCGTTCTTGAACCGCGAGGCGGTACGGTCCGTCCGCAGTCTGGGAATTCCCGTGGTGACCATCTCTCCGAAAAATCTGGACGAGGTCGCGCAGGCTGTCGAGACCATAGCGGCCGCGTGCGGCACATCCGAGCAGGGCCGCAAGGTTGCTGGCGATATCCGCTCCGCAGTGGAGAGTATGAGACGCACGCACCGGGGACGATCCGCCGTGAAGGTGCTGTTTGCTGTTCAAGCCTCTCCCCTGTGGGCGGCGGCTCAGAATACGTTTGTGGATGAGATGATCACTTTGTGCGGCGGCGTGAATGTCTCACGGAAGGCAGGGAAGAACGGTTTCGTGCTTTTCTCCGAGGAGAGCGCGGTTGCGGCCGCGCCGGAGGTCATCCTTGTGACGGACCGGCCTGCCCTGGAATACTTCCTCCGGTCCTCCGCCTGGCGGGGCTGTCCGGCTGTTCGGCGACGCAGCGTCATTCAGGTGGATCCCGACGTGTTCCTGCGGCCCTCTCCCCGTATCGTCGAAGGGTTGCAGCAGCTCTCCGCCATCATCGGATCAGCGCAGGTGACGCAGTGAAAACGCGCGCGGCACTCCGGACAAGACTGACGCTGGCGGCAGCCGTTCCGGCGTGCCTTCTGGTGGTGTGTTTCTTTGCCGGCCTGTGGACAGGGGCGGTCGGAGTGGGGCCGATGGAGGCACTGGGACAGGTGGCCTCACATCTGACCGGAAGGGCCGGCCCGGAGACCAGCATCATATGGGATCTGCGGTTGCCGCGCATCCTCCTGGCTGCGGTGGTGGGAGCGGTGCTTGCGGCGGGTGGGGCGGCCATGCAGGGGCTTCTAGGTAATCCGCTTGCCGAACCGTATACGGCAGGGGTCTCTTCCGGATGCGTGCTCGGCGCCAGCCTGGCGGTCATCCTGGGGCTGGATTCGGTGGCGGGGGGCTGGCCGGTGCCGGCTGCCGCATTTCTGACGGGGCTGGCTGCCGTGTTGCTGGTGCTCGCGCTGGCGCGCCGCTCCGGGAAGCTGGATGTCAATACCTTTCTTCTTGCGGGCATCATCGTCGGGGCGTTTTTCTGGGCGGTCACCACGTTTGTGCTGAGTCTTGCCCGGGAGGATATTGCGCGGATCTTTATGTGGCTGGCAGGCAGCTTCGCCGCGCCTTACCCGTGGGATTATCTGAAGATGGCCTCCGTGATCGGTCTGCTATGCCTGGCGGGGTTGTTCTGGAATGCCCGGGACCTCAACGCCTTTGCGCTGGGTGAGGATCAGGCGCGCTCGCTCGGGGTGGAGCCCGAGCGCCTGAAGGCGATGGTCATCCTGCTCACCACGCTCGGGACGGCTGCGTGCGTCTCCGCGGCTGGGGTCATCGGTTTCGCCGGACTCATTGTGCCGCACGGGATGCGCCGTGTCTTCGGCCCCGATCACCGGCCGCTGCTGGTGTCATCAGCGCTCTGTGGAGCCTGCCTCCTGGTGCTGGCCGATGCGCTCGCCCGCAGCCTTGCGCCACCGCGTGAGGTTCCGGTGGGCGTCATAACCTCCATAGTCGGCGCGCCGGTCTTCCTGTGGATCCTGTCAAGGGGACGGGCCTGACTGCAATGCTGAGGCTGTGCGATGTGACTGCCGGCTACCGGCGTGACCGTCCAGTGCTGCGCAGGGTATCGTTGGAGATCCTCCCCGGCGAGATGACCGGCATCGTCGGACCCAACGGAAGCGGCAAGACCACTCTGGTGCGCGTCGCTTCCCGCTCGCTGCGTCCCCTCTCCGGGACCGTATTGCTGGAGGGCTCAGACATCTGGCGACTCAACGCGCGCGGATTTGCGCGGCAGGTGGCGGTCGTCCCACAGGATACCCAAGTTCCATTCGATCTCTCAGCACTGGATGTCGTGCTGCTCGGCAGGCACCCGCATGTGGGGCGGCTTCACATGGAGACCCGGGAAGACGAGGATGCGGCGATGGCCGCTCTGGAGATGGTTGGAGCCGGGCATCTGGCGCGCCGGTCCGTGCGCCGGATCTCGGGCGGCGAGCGCCAGCGCGTGGCCATCGCCCGCGCTCTGGCCCAGGAGCCCCGCGTTCTGCTGCTGGACGAGCCCACCGCTCATCTGGACTTGGCGCATCAGACGGAAGTGATGTCTCTTGTGGCTCGCCTGTGTCGTGATAGGGCCATTGCTGTCGCGGCGGTGCTGCATGATCTCAACCTCGCGGCTGCCTGGTGTCAGCGGCTGGTGGTGCTGGCGGAAGGAAGGGTGGAGGCGGTCGGCGCCCCGTCGGCCGTCCTCTCGGAATCGCTGGTCGCCCACGTGTGGAATGCCCGGATGTGGGTGCGCAGGAATCCGCTCACGGGGCGGCCATTTCTGCTCCCCGCTCCGCCGCCTTATGAAGCGGAGCGCCACGAGACCGGGGATCGCCCGCTGGTGCACGTGATCTGCGGCGGTGGGAGCGGTGGACCGGTCCTGAGCGCCCTGGTGCACGAAGGGTTCCGGGTGACGTGCGGAGTTGTCAACGTGGGGGATTCCGACGAGGAGCTCTGCCGCGCGATGAACATCCCACACGCCGCCGAGGCTCCGTTCTCCCCCGTTTCTCCGGAGCGCTCCGAGGTCAACCGGCGGATGGCTCTGGATGCGGACGCCGTCGTCGTGACCCAGTTCTGCGTCGGACCGGGCAATCTGGACAATGTCCGGGTGGCGCTGGATGCGCAGAAGGCCGGGAGGCCTGTATTCCTGCTGGCGGATGGCTCGCCGGATGAGGTGGACTATACAGGCGGGCTGGGCCGGGCCCTGCTGACGGAGCTGCAAACCCGCGCGGAGCGGGTACACGGTGTGGAGAATCTTCTGAGCCGGCTCCGGGCGCTCTCCGGCTGAACCCTCCCAGCGCTCTCCGGGCATGTTCTGGTTTTACGGGTCTCACTGTCCCCAGAAGCTGTAGTAGGGGATGTTGAACGCTATGCCGATGATGCTCCACAGGCAGCCGGGAATCATCTCCCCCAGGATCAATCCCAGGAAGAATGGCAACGCCTTGCGGTACAGCTGCAGCCCGCCGAAACGCAACATGCTGACCTTGATGAGCCACGCGATGAGGAGTGGGAACCAGAGTATGTTGATGGCCCAGCTCGATGTAATGGCGAATCCGATGGGATGCAACGGCCAGCCCACAATATGCAGGTGCGCCTTCCAGAGGAGCACACAGAACAGGAATCCGAAAAGGATCCCCAGATTCCCGCCCCAACCCGGACCGGCCGTGTCCTCCGGCCGGGAGAACCAGCGCTCCAGGGCGCTCATCTGCCCGCTGGCATACACGCCACCGGCGGACATTCCCACTTCGAACCCGCGCTGATACCCGATGTACAGATAAGCCCAGAAGGTGGCTGCAGCCCCCACCGCCACAGCCAGGATGATGCCCCAGAAGAAAATCTTCTGGGATGCGCGCGAGCTTTCCGCCAGCTTCATGCTCTCGATGCCGATCGGCGCGGGGTGCGCCCTGTAGGCCCGGTTGAACCACCAGAAGTAGGAAAGACCCACAAAATCCCGGTCTGTGAATGCCCGGGATCCCAGGGCACCCGGCAGGATGCCGTCCGGGCCGGAAAAATGCCCGTCGTGCACCGGCGGGCCAAGCTCGGCCCGGATGCGCGCGATGCTGAGCGCCACCGCGAAGTACAAAACAAACGCCACCACAGCCAGCCACCACCGCAGCCCGATGGCTGTCATAAAGGCCGAGAGTATGCCGGTGCCCGCCAGCGCTCCGGCGATGGCCGTGCGGTAGGAGACCGGCTCGTTTCGGTCGTCAAGCTCCGACGGGCGTCCCATAGCGCACCGCAAGACCTGACGGAGATATCCCCGTCCGATGTAGAGCACCATCGCTGTGATGGCGATGTATCCTCCGAACGCCTGTTGGCGCACATACGGGAAGTCGCGGATGCCGTCCAGCGCGAAGACGGCGGTCAGCACCATCTGCAGCTTCCAGAACCAGTAGAAGAACACGCAGGAGAACAGCAGGTCGGCGCGCAGCAGATACCCAATGCCGATGACGAACGGATACAGCGTGTAGGGCGTCCAGCCGAGCGCGCTCCACGGCTTGGACGCCAGATTCCCCGCCAGGTCGCGCCCCTCGAACCCGACATTGATCGTCGGCATGGACGGGAAGTAGACCGCCAGGCCATTGAACACCACGATGGCGGCGGGTAGGATGAAGCCCAGCCAGAACAGGCGGCTTCTCCACAGGCCGGAGGAAGGATCCGCCATTGCAACAGGCAGCTGCACCAGCGGAAATGGCAGCCGTTCGTGCTCAGACCAGCTTTTGCGCACCAGAGTATTGACGCACTGGATGACGAACATCAGCAGCGTCACGAAGCCCACCCACCAGGCGGCCGGCTTCCACCATACCTTCCAGAAGCCATCGGCATACAGGTTTGCGTTCCCTTCCCAAAGCGCCCTCACCGCCTCCAGGTCGGTCACCAGCAGCCATTGCGGAAGCAGTGGATGAAACTTCTCCGCCCACTGGTTCTCAGGCGTGGCGAAACGGAACGGGTACGTCATCATCCCCACCAGAGTGGGCATCATGTCGTGCCCCGCAAGCGCGCTGGCTACCGTGGTCATCGCGTAGATCAGCAGCAGCTCCGCCACCGTCAGGGCCGCCCGTGGACGCATCCGCCGGACGAGCGCGTTCAACCCAACCAGAACGGTCAGCGTGAACACGGCGTTCGCGAAGATGGAGATGGTGGTAGGATAGGGACCATACAGGACCTTCTCCATCATCAGCACCCAGTAGTCGTTCAGGGGGATGACGAGAAGCGCAAGCACGAAAGCTCTCAGCCGCACGGCCGAAGGCAGAGTCTGTTGTCCGCGCGGGCCGGCACCCGCGCGGGAATCCGGAGAAGCTGTCATCTCTGAGCGTGGGTTATCCCTGATCCCGGGCTTTTCCTTCTCTGGGAGCCGGAAGCGTATTTCGCGCCTTCGGTGTATATTCCATGGGAGCCGCAGAGGGAGGCTTTTCCGCCATCGATGCCGCAGATCATAGACATCACGATGCCGCTCAAGCCCGGGATGCTGATCTATCCCGGAAATCCACCCTTTGAATGGGAAGAATACCGCAGCGTGGAGAAAGGCGATTCTTCCAACAACTCGCGCTTCTCCATGGGCTCTCACGTCGGGACCCATGTGGATGCGCCCAGGCACTACGTCGAAGGGGGAGGGGGAATGGAATCGCTGCTTCCCGACACGCTGCTGGGGCCGTGTCGAGTGTTCCAGGTCCAGCAGAAGCAGCTCGACGCTGAACTGCTCTCCCGACTGGATTTTGACGGCGTGCGCAGGGCACTGTTCGGCACGCCCAGCTCACGGGATCTCTCCAACCCCGAGTTCAACCCGGATTTCGCCCACGTGACAGGGGACGGCGCAGACCTTCTGGTCAGGACGGGTGTTCGGTTGGTGGGAGTGGACTATCTTTCCGTGGACCGCTACAAGGCGCCGGGGCATCCCGCGCATCACTTGCTGCTGGGGGCGGGTGTCGTTGTGGTGGAGGGGCTGGATTTGTCCGGCGTGGAGCCAGGAGACTACGAGCTGATCTGTTGTCCTCTGCTGATTCCGGGGGCGGAAGCCGCGCCGGCGAGAGTTTTCCTGCGCAGGCCGGACGCTTGAAAGCGCCCCGGGGGCGGGGCTGCAGCGCTGAACAACTCAATACTTTGTCCGGGAGGAGATGAATAACAAGTGAGCGAGACGACTGTCTGCGATATCGAACAGCTTGCCGTAGACACCATCAAGACGCTGTCCGTGGATGCTGTGGAGAAGGCCAAGTCGGGGCATCCCGGCTTGCCGACGGGAGCGATGGACTATGCCTACGTCCTGTGGACGCGCTTCATGCGCTATGTCCCGTCGGATCCGCAATGGCCCGGGCGCGACCGGTTCATCCTGTCGGCCGGCCATGGATGCATGCTGCTCTATTCGCTGCTGCACCTTACCGGCTATGACGTCTCGCTGGAGGACATCAAGAACTTCCGGCAGTGGGGCAGCCGCACGCCGGGTCACCCGGAATACGGGCTGACTCCGGGGGTGGAGGCCACCACCGGACCGCTGGGTCAGGGATTCGCCAACGGAGTGGGAATGGCGCTGGCCTCGAAGATGCTGGCTGCCCGGTTCAACCGGCCCGGCTACGAGCTGTTCAACAACCGTGTCTTCGCCATCTGCAGCGACGGCGACCTGATGGAGGGCATCTCGCACGAGGCCGCCTCTTTCGCCGGTCATCTGGGGCTGGGCAACATCGTCTACATCTATGACGACAACCATATCAGCATCGGCGGGGATACAGGCATAACCTATTCCGACGATGTGCAGAAGCGCTTCGAAGGGTATGGCTGGCACGTCCAGAAGATTGACGGCCACGACCGCAAAGCGGCGGAGGCGGCCATCGCCGCCGCGATCGCCGAGACCCAGCGCCCGAGTCTGATCATCGCCCGCACCATCATCGCGAAAGACGCTCCCAATAAGCGCAACACTGCGGGAGCCCACGGCGAGCCTCTGGGGGCGGAGGAGATCGCCCTGATGAAGCAGGCACTGGGGTGGCCGCTGGAGCCCGATTTCCACGTTCCGGGTGGCGTCTACGATCACTTCCGCGAGCGTCCGCGTCAGGTGGAACGGAATGAGTATGCCGCATGGCACGAGATGATGGAGCGCTACCGCCGGGAGTATCCTGCCGAGGCGGAGCTGCTGGATGCCATGAAGGAGCGTCGTGCTCCGGCCGACCTAGCCGAAAAACTGCTGGAGGCAGCCGAATCCTTCGATGCGGATGCCACCCGAGGATACGGCGGCAAGGTGATGCAGGTGGCGGCGGGCCTCGTGCCCTCTCTTGTGGGCGGATCAGCCGACCTGGAGCCTTCCACCAAGACGCTCCTCAAGGATACCACCTCCATCGCCCGGGGCAGCTTTGAGGGACGCAACATTCATTTTGGCGTGCGTGAGCACGGAATGGGCGCCATCGTCAACGGAATGGCGTATTTCGGCTATTTCATTCCCTACGGCGCAACGTTCATGGTGTTTTCGGACTACATGCGTCCTTCCGTGCGCGTGGCTGCGCTCTCGCACCTGCAGACGGTCTGGATCTGGACCCACGACAGCATCTTCGTGGGCGAGGACGGGCCGACGCATCAGCCCATCGAGCATCTGGCCTCCCTGCGGGCCATGCCGAACCTGCGTGTCATCCGGCCGGCGGATGCCGCTGAGACGGCCGTCGCCTGGGCGGTGGCCATCCAGAGCAAGGACCGTCCCACCGCTCTTGCGCTGTCCCGCCAGAAGGCGCCGGCTGTCGATCGCCCTTCCGCGAAGGATGCGCTGGGTCTGCTGAAGGGCGCCTATGTGGTGTCGGACCCTGAGGGCGGTCAGCCGGAGGCGATCGTCATCGCCACCGGCACGGAGGTAAAGCCCGCGCAGGAGGCCGTCCGGCTGCTTGCTGCAGAGGGACGGCGCCTGAGGCTGGTCAGCATGCCGTGCTGGGAGCTTTTCGAGGAGCAGGATGAAGCCTACCGGGAGAGCGTTTTGCCCTCCTCGGTTACCCGGCGCATCGCCGTCGAGGCAGGGAGCTCCTTCGGCTGGGAGCGCTACGTTCTGCGCGATGGCCTGATCATCGGGGTGGACCGGTTCGGAGCTTCCGCCCCGCTGAAGGATCTTCAGGAGAACTTCGGGTTCACAGCGGACAAGATCGCGGCTCGCATCCGGGAGTACCTGGCGTAGGGGGCGGTCAGGGTGTCGAGTCAGGCCCGGCGCCTTCAGGCGCCGGGCCGGTGTTCAGGAGAGGGATGATGCCAAAGACAGTCACTGAGCTGCATTCGGATGAGCGACTGGTCCAGGCGGCGGCGGAGATCGCCCTGGACGGATACGAGGGTCCCGGACGCTTCGAGGCCGCTGGCCGGCCGGAATATGCTGCCCTGGTGGCCGCCGGAAGCGAGATATGGCTGGACACGGGGGACAGAGCGGCGGCGGAAAGTGTGTGGTCCCCCGAAGTCTGCGGGCTGACCACCAACAACACGCTCATCAACCAGGTGGTTCAGACGGGCAGGCTGGATGAGACCATCCAGACCGTGGGGCGGCGGATGCGTGAAGCCTGGCCAGACATGTCACCGGCCGACCTGATCATGGAGGTGGCCTTCGTTCTGAACGCCAGGATCGGACTGGAACTGGTCCAGCGCTTCGGCGCAAAAGTCAGTGTGGAGCTTCATCCCGATATCGCCGATGATTGGGAGGCCACCGTCGCGTTCGGCAAGCGCTACTTCGCGATCTGCCCGGACCGTTTCATCATCAAGGTGCCGATGACCCCGGCGGGCTTTCTGGCCGTGCGTGCGTTGAGCGAAGCCGGAGTGCCCGTGAACTATACTCTCGGCTTCAGCGCGCGCCAGAATCACTTCGCGGCGGTATTCTCGCGTCCTGCCTATGTGAACGTCTTCCTTGGGCGGCTGGGCAGTCTGATGCAGGAGAACGGTCTGGGGGACGGTTCAGGCATCGGTGAAAAGGTGGCCCTCGCCTCTCAGGAGACCCTGGAGCGATTGCGGCAGGCGGATTCCCGCATCCCATCGCGTCAGATCGCGGCCAGTCTCCGGGCAGCACATCAGGTTACATCCCTGGCGGGGGTTGACGTGCATACCATCCCGCCGAAGGTGGCCCGAGAGTATCTGGATTCCCGCCCGGATCTCTCTGCCATCCGGCGCAGATCATCGTCGGATTTCTCCGTGTCTCTTCCTGCGGATGCCCGCCTGGCCGCCAAGCTGCTGGCTCTGTGGGAGGTGACACCTGAGTTCGATCAGTTCTGCCGGAAGGCCGATGCGGCAGCGGGTTCCTTGACGTGCGGACGCGATCTCATCAATCTGGCGCAGGAATCTGGAGTGCCGGACTTTTTCCGGGATTGGCCGGTGGAGGAGCAGCTTGAGATCCGCAAGGGCGGCAAGATCCCCGAGCTGGCGCGTTGGGTGGATGTTGCGGCGATTGATGATCTGATGAGCCAGGCGGCCCTGCAGAGTTTCGCTGCCGATCAGGGCGAACTGGACGACCGCATCGGAAGGTTGATCTTCTGAGAGGCGGTGCTGCCGCATCGCCGCTGGCGGGCCGCACCGAAGTGCCATGCTGGATCTGAGCGTCAACCCTTTCCGGGAGGGGCTGCCGGAGGAGCGGGCCGCGGATCCCTGCGTCTTTGTGATCTTTGGCGCCACAGGTGATCTAACGCGGCGGAAGCTGGTGCCCGCTCTGTTCAGCCTGTTCCTGCAGGGGCTTATTCCCACCAGTTCCGCCATCGTCGGCTTTGCCCGGCGCCCCTGGAGCGATGAGCAGTTCCGGGAGGAGATGCGCCGGGGACTTCAGGCGCACGCGCCAGCGCTGGCGCGGGACGAGGAGTCCTGGAACACCTTCGCGCGCCTTCTGGAGTATATCCAGAGCACTTTTGAGGATGCGGACGGCTATGTTCGTCTGGCACGCCGTCTACAGGAGCTCAGCCGGCAGCGAGGCATCCCCGGCAACCGCCTGTTCTATCTGGCCACACCCCCCGCCGAGTATGAGCCCATCATCGAGCGGCTGGGGCAGAGCGGCCTGCAGCGGCAGGATAATGGATGGGCGCGCATCATCATAGAAAAGCCCATCGGCACAGATCTTGCCTCCGCGCGGGAGCTGAACGCCCGCATCCGGAGCGTGTTTGCGGAAGACCAGGTCTACCGCATAGACCACTTCCTGGGCAAGGAGACGGTCCAGAATATCCTGGTGTTCCGTTTCGCCAACAGCATCTTTGAGCCTGTATGGAACAGCCGGTATGTGGACAATGTCCAAATCACCATCGCCGAGACCCTGGGGATGGAGGGGCGCGGCGCATACTTCGACCGTGCGGGGATCGTGCGGGACGTCGTGCAGAACCACGGCCTTCAGCTCCTGACGCTGGTGGCGATGGAGCCTCCGGTGGCGATGGAAGCGCCTTCCATCCGGGATGAAAAAGTCAAAGTGCTGAGGGCGATCCGGCCCATGCGTCCGAGTGATGTGGCCACCAGCGCAGTCCGTGGTCAGTATACACGCGGACTCCTGCTGGACGAGGAAGCTCCCGGCTATTTGGAGGAACCCAGTGTCGCACCGGATTCTTCGACCGAGACTTTTGCCGCCCTTCGGTTTCTGGTGGACAACTGGCGGTGGTCGGGCGTTCCCTTCTACATGCGGGTGGGAAAGCGGCTGCCCCGGAAGGTCACCGAGATCGCGCTGCAGTTCCGCCAGGCTCCCGGGGTTTTATTCGGGGCCCGGCAGGGGGACGCTCTGCAGCCGGATACCCTGGTGATCCGCATTCAGCCGGACGAAGGCATCACTCTGCGAATCATCAGCAAGGTGCCGGGACCATCCCTCCGCCTGCAGCCGGTGCGGATGGACTTCGACTACGGCAGCTCCTTCGGCGCCCCTTCTCCGGAGGCATATGAGCGGCTGCTGCTCGACGCTGCCAGTGGCGAGGCGTCTCTGTTCGCACGGGATGACGAAGTGGATCTGGCTTGGCAGATTATCACGCCGGTGCTCGAAGAGTGGGCCGCCCGCGGGCGTGAAGGGCTTGCCACCTACCAGGCAGGCACATGGGGGCCTCTGGAGGCGGCGGAACTGCCCGCCCGGGACGGCCGGCGCTGGAGGCGGTTGTGAAAGAAGGACGCTCGCTGTTCGATTCGGAGGCTGGTGTCCACCTGAAGGATGTCGAGTCTGCTCTGCGCGACCTCTGGCGCAGCGCGGCGGAGCAATCGCCGGAAGGGGTGCGGCTCAGCCGGGTTGTGCTGCTTAACGTTATTGGGGTCTGTTCCTCCGAGCAGACCGCCAACCGCACGGCCCAGTGCCTGGGAGGTGTGGCCTCCGATCATCCGTCCCGTTCCATCCTCATCTGGAACTGTGGATCGGACCCGGCTTCGTCGCTGGACGTGCGCGTGTCTGTGGCCTGTCAGATGATGGGGCGCACCGGGCAGCAGATATGTTGTGAGCAGGTTTTCGTGGATGCCAGGGGAGCTCCTCTCGAAAAGGTTGCCGGCGCCGTTCTGCCGCTCACTTTGCCCGACGTTCCCTTGGCTCTCTGGCTGCCGGACGGGGTGGATGTTTGTTCGGAAGAACTGCGCCGGTTCGTCTCGGTTTCGGACCGGCTGCTGGTGGATACCCGGCTCCAGCGGGAAACGGCCCGTTGCCTCAGGAGGATCGTGGAATGGCACGAGGCTGGCTCGCCTGTCGTGGTGGATCTGGCGTGGCTCCAGCTTGCGCGCTGCCGGCAGGCCGTCGCCCAACAGTTCGATCCGCCTCGCTGGAGAGAGAAGCTCCCCGAAATACGCCGGGTGGAGATCGCCTATGATGACGCCGCTACAGCCACGCCGCCTGCGGACACTCTGCTGATGGCCGGCTGGATCGCTGCCCGCCTGCACTGGAGGGATCTGACGCCTAGAGCCTCCGGACTGGCGTTCTCGGCAGCCGGAGATAGGGAGCTGGTCATCCTTCCTGAGAAAGGGCACGGCTGCGGGCGAGTCCGGCGAGTGTCGTTTGAGACCGCTGGCGGATGGGTGTTCGTGGTACAGTTCGAGGAGTCGCACGTGGAAGCCACGCTGACGGTCCGGGAAGGCGGCGCGGAGACCTCGCGGGACACCGTCCAAATCCCGGATCTCTCCGAAGCGGAGCTGTTGTGCGGCGCGCTGGAAGTGTCGCGCCGCGACCCGGTATACGCCGAAGCGTGTTCTGTGGCAGCTGAGCTGGCTGCTTTCCTCTCCTGACAGGCCGAGTGCTGGCCGCCCTTTAGACCCGGAGTGTCTCTCCCTCGCGCGTGTAGTTTTGCGGCAGGCCTGTCGGTTTTCCCAGAACGTCCGCGTCCAGGTCAAGGAAGGCAAACGCACCGGTCCCGCAGGCGAGGTGAACGGCTGCTCCAATGCCCACCGGCGACTCCAGCATGCATCCCAGCATAAGCTGAACTCCGGCGGCGCGGCACATTGCGATGATGTCCAGCGCGCCCGTGAAGCCCGCCTTCATCAGTTTGATGTTGACGCCATCCACCGCGTCCGCCTTCAGCAGCTCCATCACCGAAGCCGGATCGCGGGCGGATTCGTCCGCGAACACCGGCGGTGCGATCTTCTCCCGGCAGTAGCGCAGACCCTGAATGTCCTCCTTGGCCACCGGCTGCTCCACCAGCTCCAGATGGATCCCAAGGTCTTCCAGCTTCTTCACAAACACCACCGCGTCGTCCGGCTCGAAGCCCTGGTTCGCATCGATCCTCAGACGCGCCTGCGGCGCGCCCAGGTGAATCTGGCGCACCCGCTCCAGATCCTCCGTGCGATCCGGCCCTCCCACTTTTATCTTGAGAGAACGGTAGGTGGGCGCAGCCTCCCTCGCCAGCTCGAACGCTTGCTTGGGCGGCACGATGGGGATGGTAAGGTCAGAAACCACCCAGTCCTGAACCCCTCCGAAAAACTCCGCCATCTTCAGGGAGCGCATCCTGCAAAAGAGATCCACTATGGCGATCTCCAGACCCGCGCAGGCTGTCAGCTTGCCAGGCAGCAACCCGCGGGCGTCCTGACAGAAGGCCCGCCAGCGGGAAATCTCCCGCCCCGTCAACTGCTCCGCCGCGCGCTGTATGCTCTGCAATACGCTCTCTGTGTTCTCGCCGGTCACATACTCCGCGGGGGTGGCTTCTCCCAGCCCCACTGTCCCGTCATCCGCGGTGATGACCACGTGGATGGCACGGGAGACCTCCGTCCGGCTCTGGGCGGTCTCGAACACAACCTTCTGAGGGATCTCCACGATCCTGGCTTCAATGGATTTGACTGCCGGCATAGGCGCGCTACCTTCCCGTTTTTCGCCGCTTCCGGAGCGGACCCCTCAGTATTCGATGCTCTCCTGCGGAATGCCTCCGCCGGTGGCCGCCTGTGGCGGCTGTGTCCCGGCAGGATCAGGCTTCGAAGGATACCGGTCCTTCGCCGGCGGCAGCGGCGGGAACGGCTTGTGCGGCTCCGTCTGATACCAGAATGCCACCGTGGAGTAGTCCTCGTCCCGCTCATTGTGGATGCCGTGGCGCATCGTCATGACAAAACTCTTCTTGAATGGGATGGGATCCTCGATGTGGAAACGGTAGAATGAGTTCTCCGCCCCTACCGGCTTGTCCGCCGACTCATACAGCGGCGAGCCGAACCGAAGGCCGTTCTCGCCCTTTCCGAAGCTCCATCCCTGTCCGAAATAGTCCTCCTGTCCCGTACCGGGGATCTCGCGTCCGTCAACGATGAACCGCTCGCCGCCATCGCCCCACCAGCCTTCGGAGTTGGTGCGATTGTAGTAGAACAGTCCCACGAAATGCCCCCTGCCTTCCGCTTCCAGGATGGTGTAATCCCCACCGGATGTGGGTTTCGCCTGACGGTATTGGGCGTGGAAATACAGAGTGTCTTCGGGGAGCGACTCCACCTTCTTGTAGTTGATGTGATAGAACAGCCGGCGCAGTTCGTGATCCGGGCTGTTGTGGAATGTGATGCGGCAGCGCTTCCGGAACGGCATGGGGAAGAAACAGTTGTAGCCTCGCTCGTTACCCGTCTCGAACGGCAGCGATCGGACCGTGTAGTATTTCCCGTGCCCCAGCCCGAAGAACTCGCCGATGGGGACCTCCACGCTCGGCTCTTCCTCGTCGTCCCAGTAGATCCGCAGCACGCAATCCTTCAGCACATAGTCCCGCTTGCGCGAGAGTGTGAACCAGATGTGGCTGATGATGCCCGGGCCCTCGATGTTCGCGATCTCTCGCCACTCTCCGGGCTTCATTATGTCCGTGCCATCCGGCCCGGCCGTGGGGTTGCTGACGATTCTGTAAAACTCGTAATCGCGCGCGCGATACATATCCGCAAGAAGAATTTCTCGGTCCAGTTCTGCACCTCCCGATGCCGTCGAGAGCGCCAGCGCAGCCATAACGCACAGCGCGGCGGCCATGGAATACGCCATAATCAAAGGTCTCCTTCCGGTCCCGGCGCCTGTTTCCTTGGGAGTGTCGCGCCGGCCAGCCCGGGGTATGATGGACTTCCGGGATAGGATAAGTCAATTCCGGCCGCAGGCAGGAGGGGATGTTCTCCTGCGGCGAAAGGGCTTGCGGAGCCTTATCGGCCATTCGTCAGGAGCGTGTTGATGCGGATAGAGAGACAACCCGATTTTCAGGAGTTTTTGAAGGCACTCTGGCGGAACGGCAGGCCCGCCCGACTGCCCTTCTACGAGCATCTGGCCAGCCCGGGATTCATGGCGGCGCGTACCGGCGTGCCGCTAGACCGTATGACCTACGACAGCCCCGGTTACTGGGAGACCTACGTGGATTTCTGGATGGGGATGGGCTTCGACTGCGTCCCCATGGAGATCCCGTTGAACTGCCCCCTGAACGAGGGTGCGGGTGCGGTCACGGAGGGCAGTGAGGCCTGGGCGATGTTCACGGACCGCGAGGGCTACGAGCGGTATCCTTGGCCGGATGAGTCCAATCCCATCGAATTCCGCCACTTCGACACGGTCGCCGCGCTGCTCCCCGAGGGAGCGAAAATCGTCGGGGGGGTCTGCATGGGGCCGTATGAATGGGTCTCCCATCTCATGGGCACAGTGGGACTGTCCTATGCGCTGGCCGACGACCCAGACCTGGTCCGCGAGGTTTTCCAGCGGGTGGGCAGGCTGCATCTGAGCGCGGTGCGGCAGTTGGCCACGCATCCGGCCGTTGGGGCGCTGCGTCAGGGGGATGACCTGGGCTACAAGACCTCCACTTTCCTCAGCCCTCCTCAGCTGCGCGAGATGGTGTTCCCTATTTACGCCGGGATGGCGGAAGCCGCTCACGCTCACTCCAAACCCTTCATCCTGCACTCGTGCGGGAATCTGGCTGAGGTCTATGAAGACCTCATCGAGACCTGTCACATAGACGCCAAGCACTCCTTCGAGGACGTCATCATGCCCGTCACAGAGTTCAAGCGTCTGTACGGGAAGCGCATCACCCCGCTGGGAGGGCTGGATGTGGATGTCATCTGCCGCTCCTCAGAAGATGAGCTGCGCGCCTACACGCGCCGGCTGGTGGAGGAGTGCTTCAGCGACGGATGGTGGGCGCTTGGCACGGGGAACTCGCTGACGGATTACATGCCCGTGGAGAACTACCTGATCGTCCTGGATGAAGGACTCAAAGTGACGGGCGGAAAGGGCTGAGGATGGGCGGATGATTATCAACGGCATAGAGCTGGATCCGGCGCGTTGCCCTGCTGTGCTGGACACGCTGACGTGGGACGCGGACGCTGCGGTGCATGCGCTTTCGGAGGCGCGGCAGGATTTGGAGTCGCTGCAGGCCGCGGCCCTGGGAAGCGGTATGGATCCGGAGCGCTTCAAGCAGCGTGTACGCGCAATGCCCACGCGCAGCCTGACGTTCTTCCCCGATTCCCTGGTCATCCGGGACACCCGGGCGTATCTGATGTTGGGGCTGCCTGATGGTCAACGGGTGCTGCTGTCTGCCAGCATTGGCCGTTCGTTGCCGCCCTTGCCCGTGATCGGCGACTTTAGCGCCGGACTGGCGCGCGCGGCGGTTACGCCTGTGGATGCGGAGTCTCTTCAGGCGTTCGTCCGGTATGTGTCGCCGGAGATGGGCCCCCGGCCGGCCGGGGCTACCCCTCGCCTGGGCATAGGTTGCCGTCAGACGGTCACCGTCTGGCCGGGAGTCTTTCAGGCACTGGAGAGGCTGGGAGGATGCGCGGAGGTCATTCAGAACTCTGCGTTCCGGGAGCTGGCGCCGAAGGATTTCATCCTGGCTCCTCCGACAGGGGAGGCTGCCTTCCTTCCGGGACACGGCAGCGTGAGCGTCGGCCATACGGGGTCGTCCATCGAGGGACTCTGGGTGGCAGGTGTGGCTGCCGCCGTGGAGCGCGGATTCCGCGGACATTACGGGGCGGATCTGGACCATATTCCAGTCCGCGGCTCGGACGAGGACTCTCTCCGGAAGGCGAAGCGTCTGGTGGAGTGCGGAAGGCGCTACACTTTCTTCACGGTGGATGCCTCAGCGCTCTTTCGTCCGGAGGCTGCGGATCCGGCCGGGCGCTTCGGCGATGCGGTAGAGGCGGCCACCGCGGTCTACGAGCATATCGCATCGGTGAAGGGCAGCGAGGAGTTCGACTTCGAGTTCTCGATGGACGAAGGCCCGTCGCTGACCACGCCGGAGGAGCAGGAGTTCGTCCTGGAAAGCCTGACCCGGCGGGGTGTCAAGGTGGCCTTTGTGGCCCCCAATGTGGGCTTCGAGAAGCGCCGCGACTATCGCCAGCCTGATGGGCTTGAGGGTCTTGAAGAGCGTGTGCGCCGGCTTGCAGAGCAGGCTGCGGATTACGGCGCGCTCCTGGATTTCCACTCCGGCAGCGACAAGTCCCCAGCCACGTATCGGACCATCTCGCGGGCGTGCGGCGGGAAGCTCAAGCTAAAGGTATCAGGCATCCTGCAGCTCATTCTGGCGGAAGTGATGGAGGACGTTGCGCCGGAGATGTTTCGGGAGTGGTGGGACTGGACACTGGAGACGGCGCGGCAGGAGGAGAGGCAGGGCAGCGATGTGGCCCGCCAATATCTTGCCGAGCTCGAAGAGCGCCGGCGGCGCGAGTCAGACGCCTTCCGGCCCTCAGCCCGGGATTCCTTCTTCCGGGACTTCTCGTTTGCCATGGTGGGCGCGAAAGATGCCTCCGGAGCTTTTCTGCACCGCAGCCGGTTTTACCCGCTTCCGCCTGCCGTGCAGGATGAGTACACGCGCCGCGTGGTGAGCTACATAACTCAGCTGGCAGGGGACCTGGGGCTGTACGACTGAATCAGCCCGGCTCATCCACCGCCGTTCGCACCGCGCGGAGCAGGCGGGGATTGTCGCGTTTAGGCGTTGCGTGGTATAATCCGGCAGTGCATGTTGCAGTGCTGGAGGATGAATCGGGCGGGTGTGCCCGATTTTGTTTTGTGTGGAGCGGCGCCTGCGGCGCCAACCTCCGGCAGGGGAAGGTGTTGTTATGAAAGCCGGAATCCATCCCAACTACGTTGACGCGGAGATCATCTGCGCGTGCGGAATGGTCTACAAGACGCGCTCCATCAAGCCGGAGATCCGTGTGGAGATCTGTGGGGCTTGCCACCCGTTCTTTACGGGCAAGCAGAAGATCGTGGACACGGAGGGGCGTGTGGAGAAGTTCCTGCAGCGCTATGGAATGAAAAAGGAAGAGGAGGCCGCGGCGCAGTCCGGTTCCTGAGCGGTCGCGCGCCTGCCTCTGACATCCGCATTTTGCGCCCGGCCTGTGCAAGCGGGCGCAGGCCGCCGGGAGGCGGAGGAGTGAGGTCTTGTCCGGCGAACCGTTGATGTACGGAGGTCAGGCGGTAATCCGGGGGGTGATGATGCGCAGCCCCCGGTTCTTTTCGGTCGCATGCCGCCGCGAGAATGGCGAAGTCTGTGTCCGCGTGGAGCCCGTCCCCTTCCACAAGCGTCCCGCATTGCTGAAATGGCCGCTCGTGCGCGGGGCGATGGCGCTGGTGGACGCGCTCGGGCTGGGGGTGCGCGCTCTCCTGTGGTCAGCCAGCATCGCCGCTGAAGATATCGAACACTCGGACGCCGCCGTATCAAAGCGGCAGAAGAGGGAGGCTGAGCGGGCTCGGCGCATCGCCGGAAGCGCCATCAATGACATTGCCGTCGGCGGAGCGCTCGTCAGCGGGCTGGGCATTGGCATCTTCCTGTTCATCATCCTTCCGAACCTGATCTCCGGTTGGCTGCATCCGGGCCTGATCCAGTCTCGCTTTGCGTTGAATGCGGTGGAAGGCGTGCTCAGGATCTCCTTTTTCCTGGTGTATGTCTCACTCATCGGATTGATGCCGAACATTCGGGAAGTGTTTCAGTATCATGGCGCGGAGCACCGGGCGATAAACACCTTTGAGGCAGGGCGTCCGCTTGAGCTGGACCAGACCCGGGACTTCGGCGTCATTCACGTGCGCTGCGGGACGAATTTCATCCTGATCGTGCTTGTGCTGAGCATTTTCGCGTTCTCATTCCTGCCGTGGACCAGTCCCATTGAGCGCGTTCTGATGCGGCTGGCATTGCTTCCGGTGGTGGCGGGAGTCGCCTACGAGATCATCAGGTTCGCTGCCCGCAGACCCGGCGGGTTGCTAAGAGCCCTGCTGGCGCCGGGGCTGTGGCTCCAGCGCATCACCACCCGCCCGCCCTCCGATGATCAGGTGGAGGTGGGCCTGACAGCCCTGAGGGCGGTCATCGAAGCCGAGAGCGGCGAAAAGCAGAAAGAGACGGCAGAGCCCTCCCCGGCGGCTGCCGCAGGCTGAGGTTCCATGATAGATGCGCTGGAAGCGGTCGAGCGCCGCTTCGAGGACATCACCCGTCAGATGAGCGACCCCGAGATCGCTGTGGACCACGCGCGTCTGCAGCCTCTCGCCCGCGAACACGCCCGCCTGCAGCCCCGTGTGGACGCCTACCGCCAGCTGAAGAAGCTTCGCGCAGAGATCGCAGAGACAGAGTCGCTCCTGCGGGACAGCTCCACGGACCAGGAGCTTCGCGAGATGGCCGAAGCCGAGCTGGACGAGCTTCGCCGCCGGGAGAGCGAATTGCAGGAGCGCCTGAAGATCCTGCTTCTGCCTTCGGACCCGAACGACGAGAAGGACGTCATCCTGGAGGTGCGTGCGGGAACGGGGGGAGACGAGGCCGGCCTCTTTGCCGGAGACCTGGTCCGGATGTACACCCGTTTCGCCGAGCGCCGGGGATGGAAGGCCGAAATGATGTCCTGGACGGAGTCTTCCGCAGGCGGGTTCAAGGAAGCCGTCCTCTCCATTCAGGGCCCGGGGGCGTACAGCCTGCTCAAGTTCGAGAGCGGGGTTCACCGGGTGCAGCGCGTTCCTGTGACGGAGTCGGGCGGACGCATCCACACCTCGGCAGCCACGGTGGCGGTGCTGCCGGAGGCGGAGGAAGTGGAGGTGGAGATTGACCCGAAGGATCTGGAGGTGGATACCTTCCGCGCCTCCAGCGCCGGAGGGCAGCACGTCAACAAGACGGATTCCGCCGTCCGCATCACGCACATCCCCACGGGCATCGTGGTCAGCTGTCAGGACGAGCGTTCCCAGATCCAGAACCGCGAGAAGGCCATGCGGATGCTGCGGGCGCATCTGCTGGAGCGTCAAAGGCGTGAGCAGGAGGAGGCGGTGGCCAGCTCCCGGCGCATGATGGTGGGTTCCGGCGATCGCAGCGAGAAGATCCGCACGTACAACTTCCCGCAGGGGAGGGTCACCGACCATCGGATCGGGATGACCGTTTACAACCTCCAGGAGTTCCTGGACGGTGACATTCAGGAGATGCTGGATGCGCTGGTCCGCCACGACCAGGCGCGCCGGCTGGCTGAGGGTGAGGCGGGGAACCTGTGAGCCAGGCGGCCGTGGCGCGGAGCGTGCGTTCTTTGCTGGATGAGGCGCGTCGCCGGCTGGCAGAGGCGGGTGTCGAGACTCCGGGGCTGGATGCGCAGGTGCTTCTGGCGGCGTCGATGGGCTGCTCGCGTGCGGCGTTATTCGCCCGTGCCAGAGATACCGTTCCTGCGGCTGCCGAAGAGGTCTTCCTCCGCTTTCTGGAACGCCGCGCGGCACGCGAGCCTGTGGCGCGCATCCTTGGCCGCAAAGAGTTTTACGGGCTTTGCTTCGCAGTAACCCCGGATGTGCTGGTGCCTCGGCCTGAGACGGAGCTGCTCGTCTCGCTGGCTTTCGAGCGGCTCCGGGCGATGAAAGGCCCGGTACGCGTGCTGGACGTGGGCTCCGGTTCCGGCTGCGTGTCGGTCTCCCTGGCAAGGCTTGCCCTGGATCACGGGCTGCACATTTCAGTGACCGCCGTGGACTCCTCCGCGGGAGCTCTGAACGTGACGCAACGGAACGCCGAGGCCCACGGTGTGGCTTCCTGCATCCGCTGTGAAGTTGCGGATGCGCTTGACCCCGCGTGGTCTCCACAGGAAGCGCCCTTTCAAATGCTTGTCTCCAATCCTCCTTATGTCGCCTCGCAGGAAATAGACCGGTTGCAGCCGGAGGTCTGCCTCTGGGATCCCCGCGAGGCGCTGGACGGCGGCTCGGACGGGCTGGATTTCATCAGCGGCTTATTGAGGCGCATCCCCGGCCTGGTGGCCGAAGGTGGGGTAGTTCTTCTGGAAGTTGGGGCAGGGCAGGCTGCAGCTGTGGGGGAGATGGCTGCGGCAGCCGGTCTGCAGTTCCTGACCACACACACCGACCTCGCCGGCATCCCGCGGGTGGTGGAGCTTTGTCGGCCGTGAACCTTGTCAAACTCTCTGCATCCGGCCTTCTCACACCACCCGTGCTTGATGAGATTGTCAAATGCATCCGGGATGGCGGAGTTGTCGTTGCGCCGACGGATACCGTCTACGGGCTCTTCTGCAATGCGCTGGACGCGGTGGCCGTGGAGCGGGTCTGCGCCATCAAGGGACGTGATGCGGGCCGGGCGATGCCCGTCGCCGTGGCGGGGGTGCGTGAGGCCCGGCTGCTGGTGCGGGAGGTGCCGGATGCTGCCCGCCGCCTGATGGAGCGGTTCTGGCCCGGCGCTCTGACCATCGTCCTGCCTGCGGTACCTGGCCTTCCCGCCCCTGTGGCGCCGGAGGGGACCGTCGGAGTGCGTGCCCCAGGGCACGGCTGGCTTCTCCGCCTTCTGCGCGACACCGCTCTTCCCCTGGTGGCAACCAGCGCCAACCTCTCCGGCGGACCTCAGCCCACCTCGCTGGACGTGGTCGCGCCGGAAGTGCTGGAAGCGGTCTCCTTCGTGGTGGACCAGGGCGCCCTGCCTGCAGGGAAACCCTCCTCGGTGGTGGATCTGACCGGGCCACAGGCGCGGCTCCTTCGCGAAGGGGTGCTTTCGCGCGAGGAACTCACGGTTGCGCTCGGCGCTCCGATTCTCTAGAATGCTTCGGGCACTGCTGCGATCCTCCGGGCTTTCCGCCTGCGCATAGACTTCAAGCAAGGAGGCTCCTCAGAACACTTTGGGCGTTACCTTCAGGTCTGCCGTCATTGGCGTCATCCTCGTCGCAGTCGTCTGCTGGGTGGTCACCTACGCCGAATGCGTCAGCGCGCGCATCCAGATCGGCTTCCTGCAGCTTCCGCCGGTCGTGCTGGGGTTCCTGGTCTTCATCGTGCTGGCGAACACCGTGGTGCGGCGCATCAGCGTCCGCCTGGCTCTGACGAACGCCGAGATTGTCACCATCTACGCGATGATGCTCATGGCCGCCATGATCTCCAGCCGCGGGCTGATGGAGAAGGTCATGCCGGTCATGATCGCCACCAACTACTACGCCAATCCGGGCAACGAGTGGGAGCGGCTCTTTTATCCATACTTGAAGAAGTGGCTGGTGGCGTTCAACCCGGAAGGGCAACCGATGCAGATGGTTGCGCGGGCTTACTACGAGAAGCTCCGCAGCGGGGAGAGTATCCCCTGGGGATTCTGGGCACTTCCCCTAACGATGTGGGGCATCTTCTCCCTGTTCATTTTCGGAGCATTCCTATGTCTGGCGTCTATCATCCGCCGCCAGTGGGTGGATAACGAGAAGCTGGCCTTTCCGCTTGCGCAGCTGCCGCTGGATATGCTGCGGGAGGGGCAGCATGGGTCCCTGTTCCGCAACCGTCTTACTTGGGTGGGCTTCGCCATCCCGGCCGTCATTTTCGGGCTGAACGGCCTGCACAACTTCTTTCCGAACGTGCCGGCCGTGCGGTTGGAGCAGAGCCTGACCGCTTACTTTGTGCCCGTGCAGCCGTGGATCACCGTGTACCCCACCACGATGTATCTCAGCTTTGCGGCCATCGGGCTGTTCTATCTGCTTCCGTCGGACATTCTGTTTTCGCTGTGGGCGTTCTTCCTGTTCATGCGCTTCCAGACCTTTATGGCCGGCGTCTACGGCGCGCAGGTGGACCTGATGCCGCTATACCCCTGCTACAAGTTCATGGGATATCAGGCGGTGGGGGCCTATATCGTCATCGCCGCCTATATGCTGTACACGGCACGCCCGCACCTCCGTCGGGTGTGGGCCAACGCCACGGGCAAGCGGGCCATAGACGACTCCAACGAACTTCTCCCCTACGGCGTGGCGTTTTGGGGGCTTTTCGTGTTCCTGGCGCTGGCCGCCGTCTGGCTCTGGGCTGCCGGAATGAGCCTCTGGCTCGCGGCGTTCGAGCTGTTTGTGTTCGTCTTCATCGTGGCTCTGGTGCTTGCCCGCAGCACCTCCGAGGGTGGTCTGCTGATGACGGAGACCTCCTTCCGTCCGGTGGATATCATCCGCGTGTTCGCCGCCCCGCACACGCTGGGGCCGCAGAACCTGACGGCGATGGCGTTTTTCGACACGGCTTTTCTGCGCGACCAGCGGGGACTGCTGGTGACGGGTTTTCTGGACACTCTCAAGATCTCCGACGGGACGGGGATGCGTCGTCGCTCCTTCCTGCCGCTGTTTGTGGGATCCATCATCCTGGCAGCGATCGTGGCCGGGGTGCTGCAGTTGGTCTACCCGTATATGCTCAAGGGTGCGCTGAGCATGTATTCCTATGCCTACACGGACAACGCGCAGTGGGCCTGGAATGATTACACCGCGCATATGCGGGAGATCGACAATCCCACCCCCGGCGGCGATCCGGCCCTTCTCTCCAACCGCATCTGGCTGGGGGTGGGCCTTGCGTTCACAGCGTTTCTTGCGTGGATGCGGGTCACGTTTTTCTGGTGGCCGTTCCATCCGCTGGGATATGCCCTGGCGCCGTCCTGGACCATGTATAACTTCTGGTTCCCCTGTTTCGTGGCGTGGGTGTTCAAGACCATCTTGCTGAGATACGGCGGGATGCAGCTCTACGCGCGGGCGCGCCCGCTCTTCCTGGGACTGATCATGGGTGAGTTTATCGCCGCCATCTTCTGGACGGCTGTCAGCGCGGCGCTCAACGCTCCGGCGCCTCAGTTCCCCTGGCCGTGATGAGACGATTGCTGCCGCTTCTGCTCGCGCTTCTGACCGCCGGCTGCTCCGGCGGTCCCGGCTCCGCGTTGCGGGGGATCCAGGGTGACCTGGATCGGGCGGAGCGGCTGCTGGAGAAGAACCGCTTCAGGGAGGCGCGCCGCGTTCTCTCGGACGTGCGTTCCCGGCATCCGCTGGACTGGCAGGTGGCCTCGTCTATTTTTGTCTTCTGGGTGGACGCGGGCCGGTTGGACGAGGCCGCTCGCGCCGGGCTGGAGATGGTAGAGTCGCGTGATCGTCTGGTGGAGCCTCGCCCCCTTTCACGAAAGGAGTGGTCGCGCATCGTCACGCAGGTGGCCACGGTGGTGATGGAAGACGGCGACGAAGACCGGTCGGCGGAGCTGATGGAACTCGCGCTTGAGCTGGACAGCTCCAACCCGGATGCCGCCAACGGGGTTGCCTGGCTGCTGGCGGAGCGCGGACGGGACCTGGACCGCGCTCTGGTGCTGGCCAGAAGAGCCGTTCGACTCAAGCCGGATGCGGGCTACATTGTGGACACGCTGGGGTGGGTCTATTACCGCCAGAAGCGTTACGAGCAGGCCGAGCGGTGGTTGATCCGCGCTGTGCAACTTTCGCCCGGTTCATCTGAACTGCGGCGGCACCTGTCCGAGGTCCATCTGGCACGGGGGAACCTGCCCTCGGCGTATGTGGAGGCGCGCAAGGCGCTCCTGCTGGACCCCGCGGCCCGCGAAGCCAGAGCCCTGCGCGCCCGAATCCAGAAGCTTTACAACCCTCCCGGCCCTCTCTGAAACGGCGTTGTGGCCTCTTCGGAGCCCTCGGGTGGTTACTTGATGGTCCCGGGTTTCAGGACGCTCAACGGGATCCTGCGGCTGATGGCCACCTCGCCATCCACCTCGCGGATCTGGAGCGTAATGAGCGGGTCATCACGATCCCAGTCAATCAATACAGTGCCGAAGTTGTCGCCCCAGGCCATGGTGCCCACGCGGTGGCGGTTCACCTCAAGGGGACGCCAGCGCTGCGAGGATGCGTTCAGCGAGCTGGACGTCAGATCGAATAACGGGTAGCCCACGCCGCCGTCCATCATGGAAAGCTCCGCCAGATGACGGTCGCCGCTCAGGAAGATGACACCGGCAGCGCCGGTCTTGCGGATGAGCTCTAACAGCCGGTCCCGCTCGTGTGGGAAGTTCATCCATTTCTCCCAGCCGTGATCCTCCGGCACCACCTGGATGCTGGATGCGATGAGCCGGATCTCGGCGGGCTTCCTCAACTGCTCCTCCAGCCACTGCCACTGTTCCTCGCCCAGCAGCGTGGCTGAAGGGTCGAGGTTTGGACCATACGGCCCTGGGCTGGTGTCCGACTTCGGTTTGCGGAACAGGGGGCTCCGGAAGTAGCGCGTATCCGGCAGGATCACCTGTACCCTTCGTCCCTCTGGGCCGAAGATGGCGGCGTCATAGACGCCGGGTTTTCCCTCGCGTGAAGGATCAAACGGCGGCCCGAAAAACCGGCGAAATTCCTGCTGGGACTCCACCTTCTTCGGATACTCGGCTCCGGCGTCGTTGGCGCCGTAGTCGTGGTCGTCCCAGACCGCCATCAGCGTGCAGGACTCACGCAACCGCCGGAAGCCCGGGATGGCTCCCAGGGTCTCGTATTTGGCCCGCATCACGCTCATGTCTTCGGTGTCGGCGTAGATGTTGTCTCCGATGAACAGGAAGAGCTGTGGCCGGAACTCATTGATGGCGTCCCACACTGGCTGCGGCCGGTCCTGACGGGCGCAAGACCCGAAGGCGATCCTGGTAATGGTCTGCTGCAGATCGGGGGCGGCGTTGCAGCAGACAGCGGCAAACGTCAATAAGGCCGCCAGCGCGGCCGGTGCTATCTTTCTTCTCACAGGCGTCCTCCGCACGCTCCGGCTCCGTGCGCCGGGGCGCGCCGTCTGCAAGTTTAGCGGCGTGTTCCGCTGATCGCCACAGTCTTGCCGCGTCTGCCTGTAGTGAGGGAAACACGGGGGCGGGAAGGTTTCAGGATCAGGGCCGGGGAAGCATCCCGTCGGGAGAATTCGTCTTGCGTCTGGAAGATATACAGCTGGAAGGGGCCGGGGCATTCCTGCCCGGGGAAGCCTGCTTTGCGGTCCGGCGTTTCCATCTTGAGGAGCCCTGGCCGTGGATCCTGTGCACGGAGAAGATACTCCTGCGGCTGGATCAGCGCGGACCGGACTATCTGCAGCTGGATCCCCCGGCCGGTACCGTGCTCTTCAAACGGGAGTCCCACCAGCCTTATTCCAGTCTGGTGGTGTGGATCCGCCCCCGTGACTGGAGCGCGTTCCCCAACTTCTGGGCTCCAGGGCCGTCGTCCGGCAGGGAGCCGGAGTCGTTCGAGGCGGTCTACTCACCCGACGCGGCTCTCTACACTGTGCGGGACTCGGGGCTCGTGTGCCGGACGGAGCTCTGTGTCCATCCCGGAATGCCCGCCTTGCTGATGAGCGTGGAGGTGGAGAACGTCTCCGGCAGCGCTGTGGAATTCCTTCTGCTTCCGGCCCTCCGGCCTCATTTCGCTGCGTTCAGTCTGGCCCCGTGGGACGTTCCCGCGCTCTATCAGCGCATCGGTTATTCCAATGAGGCCGCCCAGACGTTCGATCTGGAGCTTCGCAGCCCGGGCGGCATCCCCACCCAGCGCCATTACGCCCTGGTCCTGACAGATCTTGACCTGCCGGAAGCCGTCTGGCTGAACTACAGCCGCTTCATCGGCACCGGGACCTTCGAAATGCCCGCCGCCCTTACCTCGCCAGTGCCTCCGGATGTGGATTGCTCCAAGAGCTTCCCGTTTGGACACTACGACCCTTCGAACTCCATAAACGGGTGTCAGGGGGGCATCGCTTTGTCGAAGCGGGTGAAGCTGGACAGCGGCCGCAAGACGTCCTTCAGAATGGTGATCCTGGGCACAGGAAACAGACAGCCGGATCATCAAGCGCTGGATACCGCCGTTCGTCTGCTGGAGCCCAGCGCCATCCGGGATGCCCGATCGGCACACTGCAGCGCGCTTACGGTTCTGTCAGAGAAGCGTTCCATCACCACGCCGGACGAGTGTCTGAACCGCTACGTCAATGAATTCCTTCCGCTGCAGCTGAAATGGGTCATTCTGCTGGATCGCGGATGGCCCACGGGGTTGCGAGGCGTCCGGGACTGCGCTCAGGACACGGCCGCGCTCATCCCTCTGGATCCCTCGTTGAGCCGCCACCGCATTCTGGAACTTTTCCGTGTGCAGCGAAATGATGGCTGGTTTCCGAGGCAGTATGCCGTCGGCGGGGACGCATCCCGGCACGATCTCAGACAGTATGTGGATGGCGGGGTGTGGGTCTGGGAGCTTCTTTACGATTACCTCTGCTGCACGCGCGACTTCGCCATTTTGCAGGAGGAGCCTCCATGGCTGGACGATGCTTGCCCCGCCCCGCTCCTGGAGCACGTCCGTAGAACCGTGGCGTACTACACGGCCGCTGAGAACCTGGGGGAGCACGGGCTGTGTCTGATCCGCGAGGGCGACTGGAACGATTCCGTGAACCGGGCCGGGCTGGAGGGACGGGGTGAGAGCGTTATGGTCACCTGCCAGGTGGTCCTCATGCTCCGGCAGTGGGCCGACCTGCTCGATCGGCTCCCGCGTCTGGCTCCCAAAGTATTGCAATCCGGGGCCATCAACGCGGAGGATGCGGAGGATGCAAGGAAGGCGGCACGCATTCTCGAAGAAGCGCTCAGGACTCACGCCCTGAATGAAGAGGGGTACCTGAACGGCGTCTTCACGGACCGGGGCGAGTGGGTATTCTCTCCGCAGGACCCGGACGGAGCCAGGCGGGTCAACGTTCCGGTGAACAGCTTTGGCATCATTTGCGGCTTGCTCAAAGGGCGCGAGGCGGAACGGGTGCTCTCGGTTATCCGGTCATTGAAGGGTCCGGATGGCTTTCCGTTGTTTCACCCTCCCATCGGCTACCCTCCGATCGCGGGGCTTGGGCGTATTGGCGCGGGGGATCTTGCCCCTGGTCTGGGCGAGAACGGGACGGTCTATAATCACGGCTGCCACGGGTTCTTGGGCCGTGCGGCGGCCGTCGCAGGCGAAGCGGATTTGCTGTATGAGATCCTGAGATATATGCTGCCCTATGATCAGGACTGCCATCCTGTCAGGAGGAGCAAGACGGCTCCCTACGCGGTTGTGAACCACTGGATGGATGCGCCTGGGTTGGAGGGCAGGGGAGGAGCGGCGTTCCTTTCAGGCAGCATCAGCACAGCGCTTCGCAATGTTTACTCCGGGCTGCTTGGCATACGGCCCTGCCCGGAAGGCTGTTCCATTGTCCCCTGCTTGCCGTCCTCCTGGCAAAGGATGACTGCGCGCTTCCAATATCTTGGCTGCAAAGCGGAACTGCGTGTCCGTCGTTGTGGGTCCGGTGAGCAGCCGGCGATCCTGGTTGGTGGGGAAATGGTGACTGAGAAATGGACGGATCCCGTCACTGAGGAAGTCTTTCCCCTGGTGCCCGCCGTGACGTTTGAGAAGGCCCGGGAGATCCTGATAGAGGCCGCGGTGCCCTGACAGTTTTTTGGGGAGGGGCGCGCCGTCCGGTCGCGCGCCCGAGGAGCGTGAAAGACAATGAGCACAGCATCAGGAAGAAAAACGCGGGGAGGTGCGCTGATTGCAGCGGAGAGACGCAGGCGCATCTATGACCTTGCGCTCCGGCGCGGGGCGGTGAGCGTGTCGGAACTGGCGGCCGCGCTGCGTGTTGCGGAGAACACCATCCGCAATGACCTGGACGCCCTGGAGCGCGAAGGAAAGCTTCAGCGCTCCCATGGCGGAGCCGTTCTTAAGGACCAGGGCCGGCCGGCTCCTCCGTATCAGGAGATGCGCGTCTCCCATTTGGTGGAGAAATCCTGGATTGGGCAGGCAGCTGCGCGCTTTCTGCCAGACACCGGCAGCGTTTTCATCAACTCGGGAAGCACCGCCTGCCAGCTAGCGCTGAACATCCGGGAAGGGATGGGCTTCCAGGTCACCACCAACTCACCGGAGATCGCTGTTCTGATCGCCTCGAACACGAGCGTGCCCGTGGACCTGCTGGGAGGCAGGATTCTGCGCGATTCCCTTGAGACGGATGGCTCCCTCTCGGAGGATCCGCTGGAGAGCCTTTACTGGGATGTGGTGTTCTACGGAATGACCGCCATTGATGCGGAGCACGGCATCACCAGCACCAGCCTGCAGGCTGCCAAGCTGGACCGGCGCATTCTGAGTCACGGCCGCCGGGTAGTGGGTCTGTGCGACTCATCCAAGTTCGGCCTGTACGCCAGCGCGAAAGTCGGTCCGCTCACGCTGCTTGACGTGTTGGTTACGGACTCGAAAGCCCGCCCCGAGCATATTCACATGCTGCAGGATGCGGGCATCGAAGTGGTGGTGGCGGACGGCCCTCCGCAGGTTAGCGAGGAAGGCTGAGCAATCCCGGCCTGGTTTTTATGTCAGGCGGCGCGAAGCTCCTTGTGGCGGGAGGGAGCTTCCAGCACTTTGTCCACAAACACCGCGACGATCTCCGGGTCGAACTGGCTCCCGGAACACCGCCGCAGCTCCTTCACCGCCTCAACCATCGGGATGCGGCCGCGCCACGGTACGTCTGACGTCAGGATGTCGAAGGTCTCCGCCACGGCGATGATCCGGGCCCCCAGCGGGATGTCCTCCCCGGCCAGCCCGTCCGGGTAGCCCCGGCCGTCCCATCGCTCGTGATGATGCCGGATGGCCGGCAGCGCACCCTTCAGTCCCTCGATCTTCTCCAGGATGCGGATGCCGATGACGGAGTGCAGCCGCATCGCCTCAAGTTCTTCTTCCGAGAGTTTGCCCAGCTTGTTGACGATGGACTTTGAAACGCCGATCTTACCGATGTCGTGCAGGCTGGCTGCGTAGCGCAGGTCGGACATCTCTTTCTGGGACAGACCCAGCTGCTCGCCGATCGCCAGACAATAGGCTGTCACCCGTTCCGAGTGGCCCAGAAGCCGTTCATCCTGTTGTCCTGCCGCCGTCAGCAGAGCGCTGGTGGCCTGGTCATACAGTTCGATGACCTTGCTGTCCTCATCCGGTGTCGTTTTCAGACTCATTTTGCTTGTGTTCTCCGAACGTTCGTGGTCCAAACGGCGGATGCTTCCGGATCGAATGCCACCAGCCATCCGGCAGCTCCGCTTGCCCGAGCTCCGGTCCCGCGCCTTGGCAAAGCGCGAGCCCATGGGTTTGTTCCATATCGGAATGCAGGATCTGAAGAATCTCTGTTCGACTGCTTCTCTCCCTTGTTCCGCTATTTTCGGGCTCGTCGTCTCTCTTCTGGAGGGAGCGCCCGGGAGGACGTCGAAATCCCTGCATGCTTGCCAGCCGGGCAAAGCGACGAGCCGAAGGGCAAAAAGGCGAGGAGAGAAACTTTGGCATCAGAGCAAAAGGATCTGACACACCGCGAGCGCTGGGTCCGCACCATGCATTTCGAGCCCGTGGACCACGTTCCGGACGAGGAGTTCGGATACTGGGCGGAGACTTTCACAGCGTGGCACGAGCAGGGGCTTCCGAAGTGGGTCGATTCCAATCCCTTGGCGGATCTGTACTTCCGCTTCGCTCCAAGGCAAATGGCTCCGATCAACGTGGGTCTGCTGTACTGGTGGGAAGAGAAAGTGCTCTCGGAAGACGAGCGCCACATCATAAAGGTCAATGCTGGCGGCGTTCATTGCATGGTGATGAAGGACGGCTCCAGTAGAATCCCGAAATACATCCGGTTTCCGCTGGAGAGCCGGGAGGACTGGGAGAAGGAATTCCTGCCGCGCCTTGCGCTTGCCCCCGATCGGCGTTACCCCCCCAACTGGCCCGAGCTGGTGGAGCAGTACCGCCGGCGCGACTACCCTTTGGGCATCTCCGTTGGCAGCATTTTCGGCTGGATCCGTGACTGGATGGGGTTCGAGAAGTCCACCATGTGCTTCTACGATGATCCGGGCCTCATGCGGGAGATGATGCAGACTGTGACAGAACTGGTCTGCACCACGATCGAGCCTGCCTTGCGGGACGTGCAGTTCGACTTCGCGCACTTCTGGGAAGACATGGCATATAAGGCGGGTCCCATGATCTCGCCGGCGCTATTCGATGAGTATATGGTGCCGTGCTACAAACGGATTACCGATCTGCTGAAGCAGCACGGCGTGGACATCGTCATCGTGGACTGTGACGGCAATATCAACGAGCTGGTGGGCCTCTGGCTGAAGGGCGGAGTCAACGTAATGTTCCCTTTGGAGATCCGGGGCGGAAGCGACCCGCGGCCGATGCGCGACCGCTACGGCAAGAACGTCCTGCTTATGGGAGGGGTGGATAAGACCCAGCTTATCGAAGGACCCGCGGCCATTGATGCGGAGCTGGAGCGCATTGCGCCTCTGGTGGAGGAGGGCGGCTACATTCCCCACGTGGACCACCGCTGTCCCCCGGACGTCACCCTGGAGAACTACCGCTACTACCTGCGCGCGAAGCGCGAGCGCTTCGGCATCCCGCAGCCAGACCCGGTGGAGCTGCCGGAGCCTCCGGCCTGAGCCAGGATCAGGCCGGACAGGCTGTCTGCTGGGTCCGGGCGCGGACTGCAACCTCCGCGAACGGCCCCAGCGATGTCAGTACGGCCTGAGTCAACGCCAGGCCCGAGGGGACTCCGAAGTCCAAACTCTGCCCGGCGACCTCGACGGCGAAGTAGTCTCCGCTTCCGGCCGCCAGCGACTGCGCGGTGGTGAGCTGATACTCCCCGTGATCCCGAATATCGTGCTCGATCAGATGGTTCAGAGCGTCGAAGACGTCCTGCTGAAGCACGTGCATCCCGAAAAACGCGAGATATGGAAGCGCCGGACTCGGGCGTGATATCAGGCTGCGCTCCGCCGTCTGCCGGTCCGGCTTCTCCACGATTTCCAGAACCCGCCAGCGAGGGCCGGGAGAGCCGTCGGTACGCACGATCCCGTACAGATGGATCTGCTCCGGCCCCACCGGATGGACCGCGGAGACGCTCGCTGCGCACTCCCGCCACGCATCCGCGAGCTGTGCCGCGCACGACGCCTCAGTTTCCGATACGTATACGTGATCACCGAGCAGCACCAGCACGGGCTCGCCGGCGGCGAAATCTCTGGCGCACCAGACGGCGTGTCCCAGCCCTAACTGCTGCTCCTGAATGCGGTAAGTGATGCGCTTGCCCAGGTCGGCCAGCTCCGCCGCTTCGGTCAGGGCGGCGGGTTTCCGGCCGTAGACCGACTCCTCCTCAGGCGTCAGCGAGCGGAAGTAGTCCCGGTAGGCCGCCTCCGCACCGGGGGAGGCCACGATGCAGACCTCCTCGACTCCAGCCGAGAGCGCCTCTCGCACGATCAGGTGCATTGCGGCGCGCGTTACACCGTCTCTGTCCACCAGCGGAAACAGCTCTTTTCGTACGGCGCGGGAGGCAGGAAACTGACGCGTTCCCCGTCCCGCGGCGGGGATGATGGCTTTCCTCAAAACGTTGTTTGCTGTCATATTCCGTTCAACACGCGGATTCCCCACTCCACGGCTCCCGGGCTGGAGCCCTGGATGATCTCGGGGCGGATGCCTGTCTCGGCTTCGTAGGGCAACAGCACGCTGGTGCGATAATCCTCCGGGTTCCGGGTGCTCATCACGGCAACGGTGCCCCCGCATCCGCCGCCGGTGATCTTGGCTCCCAGCACACCGCGCTCCGGGCCCGCCTCGCGCAGCAGGCGAACCAGTAGATCGGTCTCCGCGCAACCCAGCAGAGCCAGCTGCCCGTAGCTCCAGTGGCTGGCGTACATCAGAGCGCCTGCCTCTTCCAGGTGGCCTCTGTCCCTTGCCGATGCGGCCAGAAGTTGCGAGAAGCGGAAGACCCGGCAGTTCTCGTTCACCGCATGTTCAGCCGCGCTGCGAGGATAATAGGTCTCTTCCGGGTCAGGCGAAGTCACCGGGTCCGGATAGGCCCCGTGCCTGTTCAGGAACTCCTCGCCGGTAATGGAGTGGGGAAGCCAGCACCGGGCGGCGTGGAAGTCCCTCCGCGACAGGCCGCACAGATATCCGCCGGGCAAGTTTACCCCGTGCTCGCGCAAGATGGCCACCGCCATGAACGCTCCCACCCTCGCCCGCGTATAGCGGGCGCCTCCCACGGAGTGCTTGACTCCGGAGTTGATCCCGAAGAAACGTACTCCTTCGGGGACAGGCACATGACCCAGCACCGTCGCCGGGTCGCAGCGCAGCTTCAGCAGATGGTTCTCCTTGCCCAGAGCGGCGGTCATCTGGTCCATAATGCCGCACGGCGCTCCCGCGATGTGATTCTCTACCTCCTGGCACAGGGCCGCCAGTTGCTCCCCTTCCAGTGTGACCCCGAGCGCTGACGTCAGAGCGGTCATGGTGGCCACCTCTATGGCGGCCGAGCTGGCCACTCCGGCGCCTGCTGGAACATCCGACGAGAGCAAAATCCGGATCCCCGGAGGGGTTTCAGCCAGTGAACGTCCCGTCAGGACGCTCAGGCATCCGGCCACATACGCAGCCCAGGAGGCTTCTCTATCCTCACGGAAACGCTCACGGATCCGCGGATAGTCTTCGGGCGAGCGGGCGACGATCTCCCGAACCGGAAAGCAGGCTTCCTTGCGAAGATCTTTCAGGGACTCGCTTTCGGTCCTGGCTGTCACGGTCCCCTCGTCCGTCACCTGGACTGCCGCGACGGCGCCGGACGCGATGGGGGCCTCCAGGACCAGGGAACCACTGTAGTCCGCAATCCCGCCCATTACGTCCAGCCTGCCGGGGGCGCGAGCCACGTGCACGGGCCTGTTGTGTTCGAAGAAGTTTGAGCCTGAGGCCGTCTCGACCAGCCTCTCAACTTGAGTCTCCGGTGTCCCGGGACCGGCGAAAAGCATTCGAATCTCCGAAAATCTCCAGTGGGGGGAGGAATGGTTATGACTTCTACACCCGTCGCAACGACTCCTCCCCGTCTTGCGGTTCCCTTGACTGGCGCTCGGGGAGATGGAACACCGATGGGCTGTTGCGACGTCCAACAACGGGAGCCCTGTTTTTCTGGCGGGGGGCGGAGTGTTCGGGTAAGATGGTCAGGAACCCGGCCGGCGCTCCTGCGAGAGAGGCGGCCGGCACCCCCTCGGAAAGGCTTTCATAAGATCTCTTGGAAGACGACGTCAGGCAGAACCTCGTAGAGCGCGTGGAAGAGGCGCTGGATCTCATCCGGCCCGCCCTGCAGCGCGACGGCGGCGATGTCCGCCTGGTGGAGATCGGCGACGATATGATCGCCCGGATGGTGATGACCGGCCACTGTAGCGGCTGCCCGATGGCGCAGATGACCCTGAAGATGGGCATCGAGCGCGTCGTGCGGCAGAACGTTCCCGAGATCGTCGGGGTGGAGGCGCTGCCCCCGGATTCTGTGCAGGAGGGTTGAGGAGGCGGACGCTCCACGGCCGGAAGTCGTGGCGGCCCGTTTACGGGCCGGTGGTCGAGTGTTTGTGACTTGAGCGCGGCAACTTCTCAACAGCAGGACGACAAAGCGAAGATCAACGAGCGGCGCCGCATGTTCTGGATGCTGCTCATCCTGTGGGTCGGCATTGGCTGGCTGGACCTGCAGGGACTGGTCCTCGGCCGCAGCTCGCCCATCTCCGCTCTCTATATTCTCGTCGTCATTCCCGCCGCCATCGTCTTTGGACGCACGGGGCTGGTGACTGCCATCGTGGCGGTGGTGGCGATGTACCACTTCACCAACGACAAGCGCGGCATTACCTCTTACACCGAGCCGGAGCTGATGCGGCTCGCGTTCATCCTGGTGGCGGGCATTGCGGTGGAGCGTGTCAGCCGCGACCGCGAGCGCATCCGCCAGGCTCTCGAAAAGCTTCAGCTTGAGACCCGCGTCCGCGAGGACCTGACACATATGCTGGTCCACGATCTGCGCACCCCGCTCACAGGGATTATCACCTCGCTGCAGACGTTGCAGATGGGGATCCTGGGCGAACTAGATAAGGATCAGCAGGAGATGATAGATTTCGCCGTCGCCGACGGGCAGCGTCTGCTGGAGATGGTAAACCAGATCCTGGACGTGGCGAAGCTGGAGGCGCGGGAGATGAAGCTGCGCCTTGAGCCCGTGGACCTGTGCGAGCTTGCGGAAAGCGCCCTGCGTGTGGTCAAACCTCTGGCGGACGAGTCCGGCATCAAGCTGAAGCAGTCCTGCAACGGCGTGCGTCTGAATGTGGATCAGGATCTGATGCGGCGCGTGCTGGTGAATCTTCTGGGCAATGCCGTGAAGTTCACCCCCAAGGACGGCGAAGTCTCCGTGGAGACGGCGCCAGCCGAGGACGGAATGGCGCATCTGGTCGTACGCGATACGGGCTACGGCATTCCGGAGTCGGATCTGCAACGCATCTTCGACAAGTATGCGCAGGTCAAGGGCCAGAAAAAGGCCGGGCCGTCCACCGGACTGGGGCTGACGTTCTGCCGCCTGGCGGTCGACGCGCACGGAGGACGCATCTGGGCGGAGAGCGAACTGGGCAAGGGGACGCAGATGCACATTCTGCTTCCTCTGCGCGGCCCGGAAGAGCATCAGCCTGCGCCTTCGGGCAGCCGGAACTGAGCGCCCCGGCCGGGAGAGGTCACGAAAGCGATGCCGGATCTGTTTGAAGAGGCGAAGAGTCTGCTGGACGCGGGTGACGCGGCGGGCGCGGTCCCGCTGCTGGAGGAACTGACCCGCCAGGAACCGGACAACTGGCGGGCATTCGCGCATCTGGGAGTGGCCTATGCGAAGGTGGGCCATTACGAGACCGCCATCGGGGCCTTCCAGAGGGCGGTGGAACTCAACCCAAACGCCGCTAATCTACGTTACAACCTGGGGCAGGCGTATGAGTTCGCCGGAGTGCCGGAGCAAGCGTTGCATGCTTATGACCAGGCGCTGGAGATACGGCCGGACTATCCGCTGGCGCAGCAGGCCTTCCTGCGTTTGAAGAAAAAGCTGGACGAGCAGGCAGCCTCCACGGAGCTCTAGTCTTTTCCCCGGCGGCTCCGGCCGCGTCTTGACAGGCGGCCGGAAATGACCGACCATGTTTGCGGGACGGCCGGATGGCGGCCGCACGCAGCGCATGAGCGAAGACACGCCAGACCCGGACAATAAGCCTGCGCAACCCGCGCGCGCCCGCGCGCGGACCCTCCAGACAATGCGCCCGCCTGCCGGGAGGGCTAGTGCCGCTGGCTCACGGGGGGTTGCCGTGGTGACCGCGGCCATTGTCATTTTCCTGCTGATCGCCGCCAATGCCCTGTACGTGGCGGCCGAGTTTTCGGCGGTGGCCAGCCGGCGGACGCGCATTGGAGGAGCTTGCAGGGGAGGGGAACGCTCTGGCGCGCGCTCTGCTTCCCCTGATGTCCTCCAGCCGCGCCCTGGACACGTATGTGGCTGCGTGCCAGATCGGGATCACGCTCTCCAGCCTGGTGCTAGGAGCGTACGGACAGGCCACGGTGGGCCGCGCGCTCGCCGGACGACTGCAGGAGGCGGGAGGACTGTCCCCGGAAGCTGCCCTTTCGCTTGGCGGCAGTTGTCACTCTGGCCGGGCTGGTGAGCGCACAGGTGGTGCTGGGAGAACTGCTGCCCAAGTCCGTCGCCATTCGCTACCCCGTCACGGTAGCCCTGGCGACGACTATGCCGATGCGCTGGTCTCTCTGGCTTTTTGCTCCCCTCACATGGTTGCTCAACGGCAGCGCGTCGGTCCTGCTTCGTCTGCTGCGCATCCCTGTCGGTCCGCGGATGCACGTCCACGCGCCTGAAGACATTGATTATCTTGTCGAAGAAAGCCACGAAGGCGGGATGCTGGACGATGCGGAGCGTGAGCGTCTGCATAATGTCCTTCGCCTTGCCAACCGCAGGGTCCGAGAGGTGATGGTGCCCCGTACGCGGGTGTTCGCCATTCCAGCCGATACGCCCGTCGAGGATCTGGTGCGAGTCGCAACGGATTCCCCTTACACCCGTATCCCGGTGTATCGCGGGAGCTTGGATGATGTGCTGGGGCTGCTGCACGTCAAAGATTTACTTGCCGCTAGCGCCGGGCCAGGGCCGGTGGATCTGGAAAAGCTGCTGCGCGATATGCCTCGGGTCCCGGAGAGCAGACTGGTGGTGGATCTTCTGTCGGACCTGCGGGACCGTCACCAGCATATGGCGCTGGTGGTGGATGAGTACGGCGGGACGTCCGGCATTGTGACGCTGGAGGATCTCCTGGAAGAGGTGGTGGGCGAGATCCCCGATGAGTACGAGAAAGGTCCTGCGGACCGTGTCGTGCCCCTTGGCGAGGGCGGCTACCGCGTGCCGGGCACGCTTCCTCTCGCGGACCTGGCCGAACTGACCGGGCTGGACGTGGGCGATTCCGAATCCGATACGGTGGCCGGCCTTGTCATGGAGAAACTGGGCCGGATTCCGGAGGAGGGGCAGACGCTGGACTACGGCGGCTGGACGTTCGAGGTGGAGGCGATGGACGGGCATTCTCTCGTCTCCGTCCTGCTGCATCCCCGGGAGGCGGAAGAGCCGTGACGGATCCGCTGACATTCTGGTCCGTGGTGGCGGCGCTCGTGCTCCTGAACGCTCTTTTCGTGGCCGCCGAGTTCGCCATCGTGGCCGCGCCGCGGGCGCGCATCAGCCGGCTCGCCGATGCCGGATCCCGGGCCGCCGCGCTGGTGCGCTACGTCCAGAGTGATGCCCGCCGCCAGGATCGCTACATCGCCGCCGCACAGGTGGGGATCACGGCCGCCAGCCTGGGGCTGGGGATGTACGGGGAGCACGGCCTGGCCCAGTGGCTGCGCCCGCATCTTGCAGGGCTGGGATGGCTGCAGGAGGCGGCAGTCCATTCCCTGAGCGGGGGAGTGGCGGTCCTGTTGCTAACGTATCTCCACGTGGTGCTGGGTGAAATGGTTCCCAAGTCTCTGGCGCTGTTCCGGCCGGAGAAGACGGCTCTCACCGTCAGCACTCCCATGCTTGTGTTCAGCAAACTCGCTCTGCCGGTGGTGCTCCTGCTGAACGGGGTGGGGAACCTCATGCTGCGGGCGTTCCGGATCCCGCTCATCAGCGAGACGGCCAGCGTGCATACTCCGCGGGAGCTGGAGCTCATCGTGGAGGAGAGCCACGAGCAGGGGACCCTGGGTGAGCAGGAGAGCGAGATCCTGGTCAATCTGCTTCACTTCCGGGAGTTGCTGGTGCGCAAGGTGATGGTGCCGCGGACGTCGGTCGTCGGCATCCCGCTGGAGTGCAGCGTGGATGAGGCGGTCAGGATCGCAGTGGAGACGCGCCATACGCGCTATCCGGTGTACGGCGAGAGCCTGGATGACATCCGCGGCATTCTGCACGTCAAAGAACTGTTCCGGGAGCTGCGCCGGCCGCAAGACGAGCGCTCCATAGCGGACGCCATGCGCCCGGCCGTCTTCGTCCCGGAGCAGTTGACACTGGAAGAGCTACTGATGGAATTCCAGAAGCGCGGCGCTCAGGTGGCGGTGGTACTGGACGAGTATGGCGGCACCGCCGGAATGGTCACGCTGGAGGACGTTCTGGAGGAGATCTTCGGGGAGGTGCAGGACGAATTCGACGAGGAAGAGCCGGCCGATCCAGCGGCTGGACGAGCGCAGATGGGCGCTCTCAGGACGGGTGCGGCTGGACGAGTTCGAGGAGGAGACAGGCGTCGCATTCCAGCGGGAAGACGTGGATACCATGGGCGGCCTGGCGCTGGCGCTTCTGGGGCGGCCGCCGGCCGTGGGGGATGAGGTGGAGCTGGAGGGGGTCCGGATGCGGGTGACGGCGCTGGACGGACTGGCCGTGGGGCGGTCTGGAGGTGGAGCTTGGCGCCGTCGGGACGGAGTCCGGCGATACTGCCTGACGGGCTGTGGGAACCCCGGCGCTCCCGCCGGGGTAACATGATTTCAGGGAGAGGATGCCCATGAAACGTCGAAGGTTCCGGCTCACCAGACCACTCAATCATCCCAGGGAGACACTGATCCACCTGGCCGGTCCGCTGGACAGGTGGGGTTGTGTCCGGATGCGCTTCAAGCTGCTTGTCCGGCTGGCCAAGGGGTGCAGCCGGGTTGTGCTGGATCTCCGCAAAGTCCCCTACATAGATAGCGACGGCATCAAGGCGCTTCGCTGGCTGCGCGATGACTGGCAGGATGTGCGCGTGGAGCTGATCAACGTGAACTCCGACGTTATGCGCACGCTGCGTCTCAGCCGGCTGGAGGATCTGGTGGCAGACTCAGTGGAGGTTGAGGAGCCCGTCGCGACAGGCACTGGCTGAGGTCTTCCTTCTCTGCGCGGAGAAGGTGCCCGCACGCCCTGATTCGGCTACAATCCCGGTATGGGTGCTAAATTGCAACCGGGTCGCGATTTGTCGGCCGAATACGGCGGGCGGGGATTCTCCCTCATCGAACTGCTTGCCGTCGTAAGCGTCCTTGGCATCCTGATGGCGCTCTTGTTCCCGGCGCTCGGGCGCGCGCGGCAGATGGCTCGCCAGAGCGCCTGCCTGTCCAATCTGCGTCAGCTGGGGACGGCGATGGCGCTGTATCTGGACGACCACCGCGGAACATATCCCTGGCAGACCGGGCCGCGCTTCCAGCCTTCCGCCACTGCAGATGTGGGACTGGCGCGGGACGACCCGTCCGACCGCAGCAACCGCTGGGATGCCGCCCCCGTTCGCGCGGCGCTGACACCTTACGCGCGGGATCACGCACTCTGGTACTGTCCTGCTGTATCTGTTGTGGATGCCGTGCGGATGGAGACCGGGACGCTGCCGGGCATCCCGCCGGATCCTCTGGGAGGAGTCTCCGCATCGTTCTATCAGGCCAATGCCTATCTTTTTGTCAATACTGTTCCGTATCTCACCGTGGCTGGCCGTCTTAGCCATCGTCCGAGACCTGGACCCGTCCGACACGCGGACATCGCCGCTCCGGCGCGTCTGCGGGTGTTGCAGGATTTCTGGAATCAGGGACGCGGGGTCCACTCCGGGGGGATCAATGCTCTGCGGGCGGATGGTTCGGTCGCCTGGCAACGGGCGGTGCCGGGAGTGACCATCGTGGCTTGGTGGGAGCAGTGAAGGCGCGCCCTCTGGAAAGGAGAGATCTGTCTTGACACGATTCTCCCGGTTTCTGCTTGTTTCAGGTGCGGTGGCGGGAGTCTTCATCGCGTTCGGGTGCTCCCGCGCGGTCAATCAGCACCTTCCGCGTGAGCAAGGATCGCTGGGGGAGGGCGTTCCGGCGTTTCAGGTGCGTCCCGGATACCGGGTGACCGTTGCGGCGGAGGGTCTGGAAAACGCCCGTTTCCTGGAAAGTGACGGAAACGGCACGGTGTTTGTGAGCCAGCCCCGAACGGGCAACATACTGGCCTTGCGCGACCGGGACGGCGACGGCCGTTACGAGACCCGAACCGTCTTTGTGGAGGGCAGGCGCACCGTGCACGGGCTCTGCTGGCGGGACGGCTGGCTGTATTTCTCCCAGACGGGTTCCATCCATCGCGCGCGGGATGCCGATGCCGACGGAAAGGCAGACGCCGTCGAGACCATCATTCCCGAGGGCAGTCTGCCTTCGGGGGGCGGGCACTGGTGGCGCTCCCTGCTGGTCACGGAAGATGCCATCTATACGTCCATCGGGGACAGCGGCAATATCAACGATGAGACCTCCACCGAGCGCCAGAAGATCTGGAGATTCGACCGCAGCGGCCGCAACAAGCGGCTCTTCGCAAGCGGCATCCGCAACACGGAGAAGCTGCGCCTGCGCCCTGGAACGCAGGAGATCTGGGGGTGCGATCACGGCAGCGACAATTTCGGGCGGAAGTTCGGCGAGAGGGCGGGTTCCGACCAGCCCGTCACGGATCTCAACCCGCCGTGCGAGTTCAACCGATATGTCCAGGGCGGATTCTACGGGCATCCGTTCATCGTGGGGACGAACCTGCCGCGGCCGGAGTTCCAGGATCGCGCCGATATCCTGCGGCTCGCCGCCCGGGCCATCCCGCCGGAATGGTGCTTCGGAGCTCACTGGGCGCCAAACGGCTTCACTTTCCTGACGCGGGAGCTGTTCCCGGACCACCGGGGTGATGCTTTTGTGGCCTTCCACGGATCCTGGAACAGTACTAAGCTGGTGGGATACTGCGTGGAGCGCTTGCTGTTCGACCGCCTCACAGGAAAGCCTTACGGCTCTCTGACGGTCGTGAGCACGCTGGACCGCAACGGCAATGTGCTGGCGCGTCCGGTGGATTGCCTGGAGGAGCCCTCTGGGGCGGTGCTCTTCAGCTGTGACCTGACGAACCGGATCTACCGCATCGAGCCGGACCGCCGATGAGTCCGCGCCGGGCTACCGGAGCGGGCGCACCCAGATGTTGCGGAAGCGGATGGGGTTTCCGTGGTCCTGGATCGTGATGGGGCCCGGCACGCTGAGCGGGCGCTCCATCGCGGCGCGGGTGGGACCGGGGATCTCCACATTGTCGTGGATGCAGACACCGTTGTGGAACACGATCATCCGGGCATTGCGTACAAGCTTGCCGTCGGCGTCGTAGCGTGGAGCGCGAAAGAGTATGTCGTAGCTCTGCCAGGTCTCCGGCGGGCGGCTTGCGTTTACCATCGGGGGAGCCACTCCGTAGATGGCTCCGGCTTCGTCGATGCGCGGAGGCTCACCATACGAGTCCAGGATCTGCACTTCGTACGAGCCCTGCAGGTAGACTCCACTGTTCGCGCGGGCCTGTCCCTTCGCGTCGGCCATCAGGGGAAGCCAGAACTCAAGGTGCAGCTGCACGTCCGTGAACGTTGCCCGCGTGCGGATGCTTCCGCCTCGCACCTCCATATAGCCGTTCTCGACCTTCCACGGGATGGGCTGCTTGCCATCCATGGTGGTCCATGCGGATGTATCGGAGCCGTCGAAGAGCACCAGCGCGTCGGCCGGGCGCGATTCATCGCCCCGGAAAAGAGGCGCCTGCAGGGTAGCGTCGGCGGCGTTCTCAGCGGCAAACCCGCCGCCAGGCGACATAGCGAGAAGAAAACACAGCGCCGTCACGAGTCTGAGATTCATCCTGGGAAGCCTCCACCGGTTACTTCGCCCGCCCGGGCCCCAGTCCTTCCTTATTCGCTCGGGAAGTCTCTTCTTCCGGATGGTCTCCACGTTTGGAGATTCGGGAACAAGCTCCCGGAATACCCCCTTACGCTGGTTGAGCCGTCCGCCTCTGGCGGACGAGTCGAAACCACTTGCGGTAATACGTGGTCTGGATTCGCGCACCTTCGGCGCACTACTCGACCACCGTAGGACTCGACCAGCGTAGGGTAGGTGGCGACGCAGGGCAGGGCGCGAGAAGCGAGTCACCAGGTCCGCTCCCCACTTTTGTTGCTGACTTGCGCAGCGTGAAACCTGCCGCCATCACTGTGCCCAGGCGGTCAACTGCTCCGCGCTCGCCACAAACTGCACCTCTGGTGCCGCGTCAGACCAGTCCACTTCGCCGAACCGGATGTGCCCGCCGGAAAAGCACGAGAGAAGCGCCCGGCTGCCACGTTCGCGTATCAGCTCCACGCCGCCTCCGCCCTTCCAGAACTCCCGCCTTCTGTCGAATTCAAAGCGGAACATGTCGTCGCTTTCGAATACCCAGCACCTGGGACCGAATCCGCGGATGCTGGCGTTGACGATCAACAGCCAGCGGCCTCCGCGATGGATCAGATGGCTGGACTCCAGGCTGCCCTGCGGGTGCCCGCCCTCCAGGCGCGGCTCGTAGCCCTCGCTCGGCCCCTCCAGGATGGGCCCGTGGTCCTCCCAGCTCTCCAGGTCCGGGCTGCTGGCCAGTGCCACGCACGATGCACCCCGGCGCGTGTTGGCCGTATACGTCATCCATACGCGGCCGTCCATCTGGAACAGGTGCGGATCCCGGCAGCTGGATATCCGGTCTTCGCGCCAGTCCGCCCACTCGCGGTCCCGGCAGGGCGAGATGGGGTTCTTCTCCCACCGCCGCCACTCGAACAGGTCGTCGCTGAACGCAAGGCCGATATCCTGCGAGATCTCGCTGTTCACTCCCGTGTAGGCCATAACCCAGCCGTTCTTCCAGGGCATCAGCACCGGAGCCCAGACATGGGCTCCCTCCCACGTCCCCGGACGGATGAGCATCACCGGGTCATGCACTTCCCAGTTCAGAAAGTCGGCCGTGGAGGCGTGCCCGAAATAGATCTCGTTTCCGGGATAGAACGGGGTGCCCTCCTGAAGGCGCCTTTCAATATAGAAGAAGTGCCATCGCCCGTCCTTCTCCGCCACGCCGAAATCCGCGACCTGGCCGCTGACGGGACGGAAGCCCTTGTTCACCACGTCCACCGGAGGATGGCGGTAGCGCTCGCGCCGCCAGCTCCAGAGCGTTTCTTCGAACTCGATGATGTTCAAGCAAAATCCCCTGTCGACAACCTAGGTCTGCCCTCCCTGCGATAGTCTTCATCCCATGATGGGATGTTTCCTTCACGTCATCGTCGCGGGTTGCTACCGGGAACCGCAAAGTGTTATGCTCCGCGGACGTTGTGCTATAATGCCGCGGCGCCAGGCTGCCGGTATTTTGCACGCGCATCCACACTCTCTATGAACCTTTCAAGACTGCTGCTGGGACGGTTTTCCCGCGCTATAGGAATTGATCTGGGGACCGCGAACACGCTCGTCCACGTCCGGGGGAAGGGCATCCTGCTGCGCGAGCCCTCCGTGATCGCCATCGAGTCCGAAAGCCGCAAGGTCTTGGCCGTGGGCGAGGAGGCCAAGCAGATGCTGGGGAGGACTCCGGGCAACGTCGTGGCCATCCGTCCGCTAAAAGACGGGGTCATCGCCGACTTCGACCAGACCGAGCAGATGCTGCGTGGTTTCATCCGCAAGGTGCATCGCGCGGGCAGTCTGGTCCGCCTGACCGTCGCCGTGGGCATCCCCTCGGGAGCCACGGAGGTGGAGCGCCGGGCCGTCATAGACGCTGCCCGCCATGCGGGAGCGCAGGAGGCATACCTTATAGAAGAGCCGATGGCCGCCGCGATCGGGGCCGGACTTCCCGTCAGCGAGCCCACCGGCAGCATGGTGGTGGACATCGGCGGAGGCACCACCGAGGTGGCTGTGATCTCTCTGGGCGGCGTGGTGACCAGCCAGTCCACACGCACCGCGGGAGACGAGATTGACGAGGCCATCATCGCCTATGTCCGGCGCGTCTACAATCTGCTGATCGGGGCGCGGACGGCGGAGGACGTGAAGCTGAACATCGCGTCGGCCTTCCCGATGGAGGAGGAGCTTTCCATGGAGGTGCGCGGACGGGACCTGGTCACCGGTCTGCCCCGCAGCGCCGTATTGACCTCCCGAGAGATCCGTGAAGCCATAGCCGATCCGTTGAACGAGATTGTGGAAGCGGTCAAGGTGACCTTGGAGAATACCCCGCCCGAGCTTGCCTCGGACATTATGGAACGCGGCATCGTCCTGGCAGGAGGGGGGGCGCTGCTTCGCGGTATTGACCGGCTTCTTTCTGCCGAAACGGAGATGCCCGTTCATATCGCGCCGGATCCGCTCTCCTGCGTGGTCATCGGCACCGGCAGGGCTCTGGAGGAGTCCGAAAGCAACCCGGCGCTGCGCAAGGCGCTGGTGAACTCCTCCCGTTTTCAGTGAACGCCACAGGATAAGGATGCCGGGGGGCGGGTGAAGGGATGTTGACACGGCGTGCGGCGCAGGTGCTGGTGATGGCCGCCGCGGTCGTGCTGGGCATCACGGCGGGTGTGGCTCATCAAAAGACTCTGCGCGAGGGCCGCTCGGACTTCCTGACAGAGTGGACGGCCATGCTGACCCGTCCCGTTGCCGTAGTCTTCCATTTCGCCTCAGACCGTACGGCGGCTTTCGTCCGCATCTTCCGTGTGAACTCCTCCCTGAAGGCGGAGAACGCCCTCCTCCGGGAGCGGTACGATTCCGCCCGGAGCAAACTGGTGGAGCTCCGGGAATATGAATCCGAGGCGAGGAGGCTTCGCGAGCTTCTGAAGATGAAAGAGGCGCTTCCGGTCAGGACGGTCGCCGCAAGGGTGGTCATCCGTCCCGCCACCCCCTGGGCGGATACTTGCACCGTGGATGCCGGATCGGAGCAGGGCGTCAGGCCCGGCTCGGCGGTGTTCACCGCGCGGGGCCTCCTGGGACAGGTGTTCCGAGTTGGAAGGGGCAGCTGTCAGGTGCTCCTGCTGACAGACCGGAGCTCGTCCGTGGCGGCGCTGGTCCAGGGGAGCCGCGCTCCCGGGGTCTGCAATGGTCAGGGCGCGCCGGAGCTGCTGATGGAATACATTCCCGCGGACGCGGCGGTGCGGCCGGGCGACGCTGTGGTATCGTCGGGAGAAGGAGGCATTTTCCCCAAAGGCGTTCTGGTGGGCCACGTTGTTTCCGTTGAGACCGGGGGAGACGGGCACTTCAAGTCGGCGGTGGTGGCTCCGGCGGTGCAGTTCCGGTCCGTGGAAGAAGTGCTGGTGGCGGTGCAGCGGTGAGACCTGGGCCGACGGTCGTCTGGGGCGGTTTGTTCGCAGCCTTCCTGCTTCAGGCCCAGGTGAGCGGCCGGATAGCGGGGGCGGAGAACCGGCCGGAGTTTCTTCTGGCCTTTTTGCTGGTGCTGTCCGTTTTTTCAACCGGATCGCCCCCGGTGGCGGCTGCGTTCGCGGTCGGGCTGCTGGAGGGAGTGCTATGCGGGTTGTATACGGGGGCGTTCATCGTGAGCAGGATCGTCGCCGCCGTCGCTGCTTCCCATGTGGCGGACCGTTTCAACCTGAGTCTTCCGGTGGTGCTGCTGGTTTCCCTGATCGCGTGTGCGACGGCTCACTTGACCTTCCTGCTTGTGAGCTCCACTGCAGACCTCGGCTGGTGGCTGAGGGTGACGGGGCGGCAGATCCTTCTAACCACCCTCCTGGCCGGTGTGCTGTATCCCTTCATTGCCCGTACGGCCCGTCCCTCCGGACCGTCGCTGGGGCGTCCGTGACGCGGCCGGAGATGCAACATACTTCCAGGCCGATGCGCGTGAGATGGAGTCACGGGAGTCTGCTGCGATGATCGCCATCGTCGGTCCCACCGCCACAGGCAAGACCGATGTTGGAGTGGTTCTGGCGGAGCGGGTGGGCGGCGAGATCGTCTCCGCCGACAGCATGCAGATCTGGCGGGGAATGGACATCGGCACCGCAAAGCCGGACGCGGCTTTGCGGTCGCGGGTGCCGTTCCATCTGATAGACGTTGCCGGGATTCAGGAGACATTCAGCGTGGCGCGCTTTCAGCGGCTGGCGCTGGAGGCGGTGCGGGATATCCTGTCGCGAGGCAGGGTGCCTCTTCTGGTGGGGGGTACGGGCCTATATATTCGGGCGGTGGTGGACGGCCTGCGCATACCTCCTCCGGCCGATCCAGCCGTTCGGACTCGGCTGCAGGAAGAGGCGTCGCGTGTGGGAAGTCCGGCCATGCACGAGCGACTGGCGAGGATCGACCCTCAGAGCGCCGGCAGAATCTCTCCCAACGATGCCAAGCGCATTGTACGCGCGCTGGAGGTGTTTGAGACTACCGGCCGCACCCTCACGGAGTGGAATGAGCAAGACCGCCCGCGGCGCAGCGATTCCCCGTGGCTTCAGTTCGGGCTTCACTGCGAACGGGATGAGTTGAACCGCCGTATTGAAGCCAGGGTTGACGCAATGCTGCGCGCCGGCTGGGTTGATGAGGTCCGCTCATTGATGGGGGCAGGGTTGCGTCCGGGGTTGCAGTCGGCGTGCGCACTGGGCTATCAGGAGATAATGCGGCTGCTGACGGAAGGGGGGTCGCTTGAGGAGACGGCGCAAGCCATCAAGATCGCAACCCGGCAGTTCGCCAAGCGCCAGCGTACCTGGTTCCGTGCAGATCCGCGCATCATCTGGGTGGATGTGACCGAGCAGGGGCCGGAGGAGGCTGCGGAGGAGATTCTGCGGCTTCTCTCGCGGCCAGCGCTCCGGCGGAAAAAATAAGACCCGCTCAAGAAGACTCATTCCCGATACGGGGATGGCAGGTTTGGCAGGGAGTAAACCGATGAACAAAGGACAGGCCAGCATTCAGGATGTTTTCCTGAACCAGGTCCGCAAGGATAACGTGCCCGTCACCATCTATCTGATTACGGGCGTTCAGTTGAAGGGCTTCATCAAGGGCTTTGACGCGTTCACCATCGTGCTGGACAGCCCAGGCAAGCCGACGCAGATTGTCTACAAGCACGCGCTTGCCTCGGTGGTGCCCGCCCGGCCCATTAGCCTGCGGCCCGAGGCACGCCAGGCGGGAGCGGAGGATGCGCCAATCGGTGAAGTCGCCGGTGAGGAGCAGGAGGCGGAGCACAACGGGTGAAGTTCGTCAAGATGCACGGGGCCGGCAACGACTTCATCGTCGTGGACGGCCTGGTAGAGGATCTGGAGCGTCTGGACCTGGCGGATCTTAGCCAGCGGATGTGCGACCGGCATTTCGGCATCGGGTCGGACGGTCTCATTCTGGTGTTGCCGAGCCGCCTTGCCGCGTTCCGGATGCGGATGTTCAACCCGGACGGCAGTGAGGCGGAGATGTGCGGCAACGGCATCCGCTGTTTTGCCAAGTATGTCTATGATAGCGGGCTGACCCTGGACACCAGTATCTCGGTCGAGACGCTGGCCGGGGTGAAGGATCTCAAGCTCTCCATCGAAGACCGGCGCGTGGTCAGGGTGCGTGTGGACATGGGTTCGCCCTCGTTTGATCCGGAAAGCCTTCCTGTGAAGGCCCCGGCGGCTCCAGACGGCGCGGCGCGAGTACAGTTGCGCGTCGGAGGCAGGCGTCTGGAGGGGACGTGCGTCTCGATGGGCAATCCACACTGCGTGGTCCAGGTGGAGGACATTGACTCCTTCCCGGTGGAGAAGATCGGTCCCCTCATCGAGCACCATCGCCTCTTTCCCCGCCGGACGAACGTCCCGTTCGTCCAGGTGGTGGAGCGGGATCATTTGAGAGCCCGGGTCTGGGAGCGAGGAGCGGGAGAGACACTCGCGTGCGGCACCGGAGCCTGCGCGGCGGCTGTTGCGTGCGCCCTGAACGGGGTGTCCGGACGTCGGGCCGCGGTGGATCTTCCGGGCGGGCGCCTGGAGATCGAATGGACCGGCGATAACCGCGTGCTTCTGGACGGACCGGCCGTGGAAGTGTTCACGGGGGAGTTTCCTGTGTGATGATCCGCTCTGCCAGGGACCGGAGGAGCTGAATGCCGGGAATCCACGAAGTCGCTCATCACGACCGGGCGGTGCTCCTGTTCGAGAGCGGCGACGTGGATCCGTGGTTCCGCACCGAGATGCGCGAGCTGGCCGCGACGGCGGAGGTGGATGTCGTCGGTGAGTTCTACGCGCGGACCCATCGTAGGCCGGGACAGCCATTCCTTTCGGCGGACCGCGGCGAGGAACTGTATCAGGAGGTGGTGGAGCTTGGGGCCAACACCGTCCTGGTGGCTGCGGATCTTTCGCCCGGCGAGCACAGCGAACTGCAGGGGATGGTGGAAGTTCGCGTGGTGGACCGCTCGCAACTCATTCTGGACATCTTCGCGCGCAGGGCTCACACCCGGGAAGGAAAGCTTCAGGTGGAGCTGGCCCAGCTGAACTATCTTCTCCCCCGCCTCACCGGCGCGGGGACAGAGATGTCCCGCCTGGGTGGTGGCGTCGGAACCAGGGGGCCGGGCGAGACCAAGCTGGAGTCGGACCGGCGGCGGCTGCGCAGGCGCATCGGCGCGCTGACGGCGGAGATAGACTCGGTCCAGAAGCACCGCGAAGTGGCCCGCAGCGGGCGCAAAAGCCTCCCCTTTCCTTCGGCCGCGCTTGTGGGCTACACCAGCGCCGGGAAGTCCACCCTCCTGAACGTCCTATCCGGCGCGAATGTGGCGGTGGATGCGCGGCTGTTCTCCACACTGGATCCCACGACTCGGCGGGTCGTTCTGCCGGACGGGTGGGGCATTCTGATCACAGACACGGTCGGGTTCATCCGCGACCTGCCGCATACGCTCATCGCGGCCTTCCGAGCCACACTGGAGGAGGTGCGCGAGGCGGACGTGCTGGTGCATGTGGTGGATGCCTCCCATCCCGCCAGGGAGGCGCAGATCGAGGCCGTCCGCAACACTCTTGAGGAGATCGGGGCAGGGGGTAAGCCCACAGTGATGGTGTACAACAAGAGCGACCTGTGCTCCGATACCTACGAACTCAGGCGTCTTGTCGCAAGTGAACCCCTCTCCTGCTATATCTCGGCGCTCAAGGGGGAAGGGCTTTCGCATCTTATGGACCGCATCGCGGCCGCCGTGCGTGGCCTGCTCACACGGGTCGATGCAATCATTCCCTACAGCCGGAGCGAGCTGCTTTCGGCCTGCTACGACAACGGGCGCGTGCATCAGGCGGAGTACCGTGAGGACGGTATTCATCTTGTGGCTGACGTGACGGCGTCTTTCGCCGGCGTGCTTGCGCCGTTCCGGCGCGGTGACGAGGGCGGGGAGGGCTGAGATGCGTTGCTGAGCGCCCTTCGCCATCGCGACTACCGCATCTACTGGACTGGCTCCGCCGTGTCGTTTCTGGGCACATGGTTGCAAAACACGGCGCAATCGTGGCTGGTGCGGTCCCTTTCTCCTTCTCCCCTTGCGCTCGGAATGGTGGGCTTTTGCAGCTCGCTGCCGATGTTTGTTCTGTCCCTCTTTGGAGGGGTTATGGCGGACCGGATGGACAAAAAACGGGCGCTGATGGCCACTCAGGCGGCTCTGGGCGTGTTCGCGGCGCTGCTTGCCTGGCTGACGCTCAGCCGTATTGTTCGGCTGCCGCACATCTTCGCCATTGCTCTTGCCTCCGGCACGGCCGCAGCGCTGGATGCGCCCCTGAGGCACAGTTTTGTGTATCACCTGGTGCAGAAGGATGATCTTCCTGCCGCCATTGCCCTGAACTCCGCCGCATTCAACAGCGCCCGCATAGTGGGGCCGGCGCTTGCGGGGTTGGTGGTGGCCCAGTGGGGGGAAGGAGTGTGCTTCGTTCTGAACTCGGTCAGCTTCTGCGCCGTGCTGGTGGCACTGGCGTTCGTCTCGGCCGATTCCCGTCCCGGCACCGCGCCGTCCTCCTCCGTGTGGTCCGATCTACTGGGCGGTCTGGACTACATCCGCAGCCATCGCACCATCAGCGGTCTCATCGCCGTCATCGCCGTTCCCAGTGTGCTGGTATTCCCTTACGGCGCGCTGATGCCCATACTGGCGAAGGACATCCTGGGGACGGGTGTCAAAGGGTTCGGTGGCTTGCTGAGCGCCGCGGGAGTGGGGGCGCTTGCGGGCGCGGCCCTTCTGACAATGCTGGCCCGGCGTTTCGGGCGGGGAAGGGTGATGATCGCTGCTCTGGCGCTGCAGGGGGCAGCGCTGGTATTTCTGGCGTGGTGCCGCGTGTATCCGTTGTCGCTAGCCGCGCTGGTCGCGGTCGGGTTCGGAATGGTCTCGTTCGTTTCCTCCGTCAACGCTTTGCTGCAGACGTTGGCCTCGGAGAGGATGCGAGGCCGCGTTATGGGAGCCTACGTGTTCACGTTTCTGGGGCTGGGGCCGCTCGGGAGCCTGGCGGTCGGAGCGCTGGCGGAGGTATGGGGCGTGCCCGTTATGATCACGCTTTCCGGTGTGGTTGCCCTTGGAGTCAGCGCGGGAGTAGCCTTCGGCAGGCCGGATATCCGGCTGCTGTAATGGAGATGGCTTTCGATCGAAGCACATATATCGGACACCAAATATGGAGAAACGCGTAATAAGCACAGAGCGGGCGCCGGCGGCCATTGGTCTGTATTCGCAGGCGGTGGCAGCGGGGGGCTTCCTGTTCGTCTCAGGTCAGATTCCACTCGATCCTGCCTCGGGCGAGGTGGTGGAGGGAGGCTTCCCCTCTCAGGCTCAGCGCGTGCTGGACAACTTCCTGGCGGTGATCGAGGCCGCGGGACTGAAACCTGAGCACGTGGTGCGCACCACGGTTTATCTCACGGATCTTTCACGCTTCCAGGAGTTCAACGCCCTCTACGCGGAGCGTTTCGGCTCATCGCTGCCCGCGAGGGCGGTGGTGCAGGTGAGCGCATTGCCGCGCGGCGTGGAGATCGAGATGGACGGAATGGCCGTCTTTCCTGCAGAGTCCTGAGCTCAGCCGCGTTTTTCGCAGACGGCCAGATCGCGGAACAGGGGCTCGAAGGCGAACAGTGCGGCCACACCGCCCGTGTGCAGGAAGACCACCGGTCGCCGGTTGTCCAGTGTTCCCCTGCGCGCTAGGTCGATCAACCCCGCCATCGCCTTGCCCGTATAGACCGGGTCCAGCAGCAGACCCTCCAGACGCGCCGAAGTGATGATGGCGTCGCGGCCTTCGGCAGTCGGCACGCCGTAAGCCGGGCCGTAATATTCATCATATGCGATGATATCGGCCGGAGAGAACCGCTCCGGCACGCCGAGCAGTTCCGCGCACTCGCTGGCGATCTCGGCGGTCCGGGCCCGCAGCGGAGCCGACTTGCGACTGACGCTGATGCCGATAACCGTGCTCCCCGGCAGGAAGAGCCGTGCTCCAAGAACACATCCCGCCAGCGTCCCGCACGATCCCACCGGCAGGATGATCTGGACCTTCATATCGCCCAGTTGTCCGGCAAGCTCACGCATCCCGCGCACATATCCGCAGGCGCCGACGGGAGTGCTGCCTCCAATCGGGACGATGTACGGCCTACGCCCCTGCTGCCGCAGCTCTTCAGCCAGATGCGCCATCTCCGCCTCCATCTCCGGGACATCCTGATCCTTCAGAAAGCGGATGGGGGCTCCCATCAGGACGTCCAGCAACAGGTTGCCCTGGAATTCCTGAAAATCTGGTCCACCCAGCACCAGCGCCACGTCCAGCCCCAGTTTGCGGGCGGCGGCGGCGGTCATCCGGGCGTGGTTGGACTGTGGTCCGCCATCTGTGAGAACGATGTCGCTTCCGGTCTGGATGGCTTGGGCCATCAAGTATTCCAGCTTGCGGGCCTTGTTTCCGCCCAGTGCAAGACCCGTCTGGTCGTCACGTTTGATCAGCAGCCGGTTCAGTCCCAGGTGTTCGGCCAAACGGGGGGCTTCTTCAAGCGGCGTGGGCAAATGGGCGAGGGTAACCCTGGGGAGTTCGTCCAGCTTCAATCCGTACCTCCATTGTCAAGAGAATCACGCTGAGCGGAACGCGCGGCCGCGATCGCCGCCCAGTAGACCTCCCGCGCCGGGACTCCGCGTTCAGAGGCAAGAGAGTGCACGTCGTCGTATTCCGGGGCCAGCTTCTCATCCCCGCCGGGCAGCCGAGCTGCCTTGACGCGCACAGGTCCGAAGGGTGTCTCCACGGAGAAGTGGCGGCGTTCGAGACAGCTCCGGGAGGCCGGCCAGTAACGCACTCCAAGAGTGGAGGTCTCTTTTAGGACAACACTGATCAGGTTTTGCAGCGAATCCTTATCACTCAGAAATGAAAGCTGAACGCCTGGCCGGTTTTTCTTCATCTGCACAGGAGTGAACCAGACGTCCAGCGCCCCCTGCTCCAGAAGCATTTCCAAGGTGTGGCCCAGGATCTGCGGGCTTTCGTCGTCCAGGCAGGTCTCCACGACCATCACCTCATCTGACGGGACAGAGGATGCCGCTGTGCTTTCACCGACACAGACCCGCAGGACATTCGGAATGCCGTAGTCATGCGTGCCTGCGCCGTAGCCGGTGGCACTCAAGCGGTAAGGCGGCATCCCGGCAGAGTCGCGCCCCAGCGCCGCGAAGATGGCCGCCGCCGTCGGCGTCACCAGCTCGCCTTCGATGTCCGTGTTCCTCCAGCGGAAGCCCCGGAGCAGTTCCGTGGTCGCAGGACCCGGCACAGGCCATTCGCCGTGCGCGCATTTCACGGTGCCTCGGCTGAGCGGCAGAGGATCCACGAAAAGCTGCTCCACTCCCAGAAGCTCAAGCGCCAGACACGCTGCCGTTATGTCCACAATGCTGTCCAGTGCTCCCACTTCGTGGAAGTGGATGCGGTCGACGGTTGTGCCGTGGACTTTCGCCTCAGCTTCCCCCAGCGCCCGGAAAACGGCCAGCACGTTTTTCCTGACAGTGTCAGACAGGGCGCTTGACGTGATGATCCGCTCTATGTCGGCAAGATGACGGTGCGGATGATGGCCGGCGTGGGCGTGCCCGTGTCCTCCGTGAGCGCCGTGCCTGTGACCGTGCTCCTCCGTGCGCACCAGAAACCGGCAGGCCGCGATCTGATGGTTTGTGGTCCGGGTGACCTCGGTTTTGAACCCCTCAAGCCCCAATCCTTCCAGGCCGCGCCGGATCTCCTCAAAGGGCGCTCCGGCGTCCACCAGGCTGGCGACGATCATATCGCCGCTGGCCCCTCCGATAGGGTCAAACCAGGCGATCCTCACAGGCTGTCTCCGTTCGCAATCAGGTGCGCCAGGTACCCGGCGCCGAAGCCGTTGTCAATATTCACCACCGCCACCCCCGAAGCGCAGCAGTTCAGCATGGCCAGCAGCGCGGCCAGTCCCTGAAAGCTTGCTCCGTATCCCACGCTGGTCGGGACGGCGATGACCGGGCGGCTTACCAGCCCGCCGACCACGCTGGGAAGAGCGCCTTCCATGCCCGCCACCACCACGAGCGCGCGGGCCCCGTAGATCATCTCCTGGCAGTCGAGCAACCGGTGCAGGCCAGCCACTCCAACGTCATAGGCGCGCTGAACAGAGCTGCCCAGCGTCTCCGCCGTGACTGCCGCTTCTTCCGCCACGGGTATGTCTGAAGTTCCCGCGCTCAGCACCGCCACATAGCGGTCGCCCCTATCGTCAATTACGCGCCGCATCAGTCGGATGATCCGGGCCTCGGGGTGCCACTGAGCCTCGGGAACAAGCTCCTGCACGCGGTGGAAATGCTCCTCGGACGCCCGGGTGGCGAGGACGTTTTCGGATTGCTCGGCCAGCTTCTGGAAGATGCGGGCTGCCTGGTCCGGAGTCTTGCCCTGGCAGAAGACAACCTCCGGGATTCCCTGCCGCAACGGCCGGTGATGGTCCACGCGGGCAAATCCCAGATCCTCGAAGGGGAGTGTGCGCAGGCGCTGGACAGCATCCTCCACCTCGACCGATCCTTCTCTGACGCTCCGCAGCAGGCTTTTCAGAGACTCTGTGTCCATATGTGTTCAGGTTTGTGGCTTAACGCTGTATCTCCGGTGTCTGGCTCTGCGGAACCACGCCGGTGTTTAAGCTTCCCGTCCGGTATCCCGCAAGATCCACAGTCACGAACCGGTAGCCCAGTTCACGCAGGCCTTCCACCACCCGGCGCCGGACCTCGGGAGTAGCGATCCGTTCGATGTCCGCCTCTTCCACCTCGATGCGCGCCACATCCCCGTGGTGCCGGAGGCGCACCTGCCGGAATCCCAGAGAGCGGATCAGGTCTTCGGCCCGGTCTATCTGGCGGAGTGCCTCCAGTGTGATCCGGTCGCCGTAAGGAAACCGAGATCCCAGACAGGCGATGGAGGGCTTGTCCCAGGTAGGCAGTCCCAGCATCCGGGAAAGCTGCCGGATCTCCTCCTTCGTCAGGCCGGTCTCCGCCAGCGGGCTGCGGACCTCCCGCTCGCTCGCGGCCTGTGAACCCGGACGCCAGTCTCCCGAATCGTCGGCATTCGTGCCGTCGCAGATCCACCGCACTCCCCGCGCATCCGCCCACTCGCGGATCCGGCCGAAAAGCTCGCTCTTGCAGAAGTAGCACCGGTTCACGGGATTGGCGGCGTAGTCGGGGTTCTCTAGCTCAGAAGTGGGTATCTCCGTGAGGTGCAGTCCTGCCGAAGCCGCAAAGTCGCGCGCGTCCCGCAGCTCAGATTCAGCCACTGTGGGGGAAACTCCCAGCACTGCGTGCGCTCCGTTTCCCAGCACATCCGTCGCCACGCGGGCCAGAAACGTGCTGTCCACGCCGCCGGAGTAGGCCACGGCGACGCTTTTCATCTCACGCAACAAGTCGCGGAGCCGCTTGTATTTCTGCATTGTCTCCGGGGATATGTCCATAACCAGCCCGTGTGCGTTACAATCCTTGCTGGAAGCGGCGGCGAGGCGCCGGAAAGGGTCGCGCTTTAAGGCGAGTGTACCCTTACCGCGAACGGGTGTCAAACAAACGGTTGTTGGCAGAACCTGTCTCCTCCGCCGTAATCAGGTTCTGGAGCGCGTATGAAGACTGCGGGACTGCTGGGTCGGGCGGCCGGGCTGCTGGTTTTCGCGATTGGTATCGCAATGCTGGCCACCGTTTTCTGGCAGAGCTGGAAACTGTTTCTGGATCCGGGCATCCCTGCCGGAGGAGAAGGCGGGGAGCTGATCTCGCGACTGGTGCAGTTGGTGGTCCGGCTGGCGTTCTTGCTGGCCATGTGCGTGGCTGCGTCACTGATCGCCAGTAAAGGCATCCAGCTCTATACCGCGGCCGTTCATCGTTGGACGCCGCACCGTCCGGGCGTCTCGCAGGCTCAGGATATTCCCGCTACCGACTAGACTCAGTTGTCCGGGTCGGATGTCTCCTTTAGCATCCCCATTGCGCCGGGATCCCTGGATCTGGACCGCACCTTTGCCAGCGGGCAGGTATTCCGCTGGAAGCGTCTGGGGGCGCAGGACTGGGCTGGCCCCCTCGGCGGTGATGCCGTCCGCCTGACGCTCGCTTCGCAGGATCTCCTGACAGTCTGGCTCTCGCGGGACGAGCCTGCCCGTGCAGAGGTGGAGCGCTTCCTGCGGCTGGAAGTGGACCTTGCTGCCATTTGCGAAGACCTGCGGCGGCGAGATGCGCGGCTGGGCCCGCTCTTGGACGCACATCAGGGATTACGGGTGCTGCGCCAAGATCCGGTGGAATGCCTGCTGTCTTTCGTCTGCGCGGTTGTAACCAACATCCCCCGCATCTCGATGTCCCTGGAGGAGGTCTGCCGCGTATTCGGCCGGCGGACCGCGCTGGGCCTGCGCATATGGCCGGACCTGGAGACTCTTGCTGCGGCGCGGCCCGAGGATCTGCGGTTGGGAGGCCTGGAGTTCCGCTGTCGGAGCCTCAGCCGCGCGGCGCAGGCTCTCCGCGAGCGGGGTGGGGCTAAATATCTGGAAAACATCCGGGAGCTGCCGTATGAGGATGCGTTTGCGGAGTTGTTGACGCTTCCCCACGTGGGCCCCAAGATCGCGGATTGCGTTCTGCTTTTTGCCTTGGGCTTCGATGAAGCTTTTCCGCTGGACACCCACACCTGGCGAGCCGTGCAAAGGCTCTACGGCGAGACAGGCATCCGCCGCACTCCCAGGGGATACCGAGAGATGTCGCGCCTCCTCAGAGAACGCCTTGGTCCGTGGGCCGGGTGGGCGCAGCAGTATCTGTTCTACGACTCGCTCGCATCACGGCGTGCTCGCCCTCCAGAGGACTCCGGATTTTCCCGATAAGAAAGACGTTTCTGTCGCCCGCCAGGGGTTGACAGCCGCCGCGCCGGGTTTATATAATCCGGGCAGTTTGCCGAAACCGGGTTCCGCTCGGATTTCCGCAGGGCCGGGGCGGCCTGCCGGAGGGACCTTATCCTTCCGGCAAACCACCCGGATCCCGAAGAAAAGCCAGGAAGGAGCAGAAGTCTTGAGCCTAACCAGAAGTGCGGTGCGGGGATCGCTGGCGGCAGTAGTCGCATTGCTTATCTCTTCGGCGGCACTGGCCGCCACGCACACGGTCCGGACCGGCGACACTCTCTGGGAGCTCTCCCGAAGGTACGGGGTTTCCACCCGGGCCATAGCCAGAGCGAATGGCATCTCTGAGAACTCCACCCTCCAGCCGGGCCAGAAGCTGACCATTCCGGGTTCTTCGTCCAGCGGGCATTCAAGCTCGTTTTCCGGCTCGAGCGGCCGACAGGGTGTGGTCCAGAAGTCGGCTCCCCTTCGCGCCGAGCCGTCCACGCAGGGTAAAAGACTGGGCACCCTGCCTGCGGGAACGCGGGTGCGGATTCTCCAGACCAAGTGGGACTGGCACCAGGTGCGCACACCCTCCGGCTCCACCGGGTGGGTGGGCGGATTTCTCGTCAAGGTTATCCAGATCGCACCTGCGCCGTCTGCGCGCGCCGGACGCCATTCTGCTTCCGCGCGGACAGTGGCGAAGTCGTCTCCCTCTCCGGCGCCAGCTCCTTCAGGTGCATCCTCCTCCGCCGTGCGCACGGCGATGAATCACCTGGGAGATCGCTACCGCTATGGCGGGTCGTCACGTGGTGGGTTCGACTGCAGCGGCTTCACGCGATACGTCTACGCAAAGCACGGGGTTGTATTGCCGCACAACTCTGCGGCGCAGTTCCAGAAAGGCATCCCCGTCAGCAAGGGCGAGCTTAAGCCCGGCGACCTGGTCTTCTTCTCGCGCGGGGGCAAGAGGATCGGACACGTCGGGGTCTATGTCGGGAACGGCAAGTTTGTGCACGCGAGCAACCCTCGGGGAGGCGTTCGGGTTGACTCACTGACGACCGGCACCTATGCGCGCACTTATGTGGGCGCGCGGAGGGTCAAATAAGCCACGCTTGGGAACCCTTTCCGGGTTGCGTCAGATGTCTGGAGGGACGCCGGGCGGCGTCCCTCTTTGTTTGCGCTTACCTTTGCGCTGTAGCGGAGGGGCGGTTATAATGCGGCCGGTAGAACGGATGTTTGGCGAAGGATCGCACAGGAGCTCATGAGCACGGATTTCGCGCGAGAGGTTGTGGATGTAAACATCGAAGATGAGATGAAGCGCTCATATCTCGATTACGCTATGAGCGTTATCATCTCGCGGGCGCTGCCGGATGTGCGCGACGGCCTCAAGCCGGTTCAGCGGCGCATTCTTTACTCCATGCGGCAGCTGGGAGTCGGACCTAACTCCGCCCACGTCAAGTGCGCCAAGGTCTGTGGCGAGACTCAGGGCAACTATCACCCCCACGGCACCGAGGTTATCTACCCCACGCTGGTGCGCATGGCGCAGGATTTCAACCTGCGCTATCCCCTCATTGACGGGCAGGGGAACTTCGGATCGGTGGATGCCGACCCCCCCGCAGCCATGCGCTACACGGAGTGCCGCCTGGCCCCCATCGCGATGGAGCTTATGGCGGACATCGAAAAGGACACCGTGGACTGGGTGGACAACTACGACCAGACCCGCATGGAACCGGTCGTCCTGCCCGCAGGAATTCCCAACCTTCTCGCGAACGGCAGCGCGGGCATCGCAGTGGGGATGGCCACCAATATCCCTCCCCATAACCTCACCGAGCTCCTGAATGGCATTATCTACCTGATTGACAATCCGGACGCCTCCATCAGCAAGCTGATGGAGTTCATCAAAGGGCCGGATTTCCCGACGCGCGGCATCATCCTGGGAACGAAGGGCATCCGGGATGCCTATGAGGCGGGCCGCGGCCGGATCACCATGCAGGGCGAGGTGACCATCGAGACCCTGGATGGGGGGCGGTCCGGCATCGTCATCACGGAGTTGCCGTATCAGGTCATTAAGAAACGGCTCATCGAGCAGATCGCGGAGCTGGTGCACCAGAAGAAGCTGGACGGCATCGCGGACCTGAACGACTTCTCGGACCGCAACGGGATGCGCATCGTCATCGAACTGAAACGCGACGCGCACCCGAAAAAGGTGCTCAACTTCCTCCTGAAGCATACGCCGCTGCGCTCCACGTTCGGGGTCATCATGCTCGCGCTGGTGGATCAGCAGCCCCGGATGCTGAACCTCAAGCAGATGCTGGAGCACTATATCGCGCATCGCGAGTCCGTGGTGTTCCGGCGGAGCCTCTGGGAGCTGGAGCGTGCCAGGGCCCGGGCGCACGTGCTGGAGGGCCTGCGCATCGCCATCAGGTTTCTGGATGAGATCATCGCGCTGATCCGGCGTTCGCGCAGTACGGAAGAGGCCCGGCGTGAGATGATGCGCAGATACGACCTCACTCAGATCCAGGCGGATGCCATCCTGGCCATGCAGTTGCGCCAGCTCACTCAGTTGGAGCGCGAGAAGGTGGAGGAGGAGTTCCGCGAGCTTCTGGGCCGAATCGCCTACTATGAGGATCTCCTCATCTCTCCGGAGAAGATCCGGGGGGTGGTCAAAGCCGAGCTTCGCGTCATGCGGGATAAGTACGGCGACGAGCGGCGCACGCGCATCATCCCTCTGGAGGCGGAGGAGATCGGCGAGGAGGATCTAATCCCCGAGGAGGAGACCATCATCACCATTACCCGGGCGGGTTACGTAAAGCGTGTTCCGCTGGATACGTACCGCAGCCAGCGCCGAGGGGGGCGCGGAATCATCGGTGCCGGGACCAAGGAAGAGGACGAGGTCGTCAAGCTCTTCGTCGCCACCACTCACGACTACATCCTGTTTTTCACGGACCGCGGACGCGTGCATCGCATTAAGGCTTACGAGGTGCCAGAGGCGCGGCGCACGGCGATGGGGACGCCCATCATCAACCTCATCAACATCGAGCCTGGCGAGGTGGTGACGGCCAGCGTGCCCATCAAGGAGATGCAGGGTGCCGATAGCCGGTTCCTGGTCATGGCTACGGAGCAGGGCGAAGTCAAGCGCATCGAGCTCGAGCAGTTCCGCAACATCCGGGCGAACGGGCTGCGGGCCATTGACCTGGAGGATGGCGATGTGCTTCGTTGGGTGGCTCTGACCGATGGCAGCTACGATGTCGTGCTTGTCACAAGGGACGGCATGAGCATTCGTTTCCGGGAGGACGAGGTTCGTCCGACAGGCCGGGCCGCCGGCGGCGTTCGGGGTATCAAGCTGCGCGAGGGCGACCGGGTGGTTGCCATGTGCGTCACTCAGGGCAAGGACGAGCTCCTGGTGGGCACCGAACTGGGGATGGGCAAGCGCACGAAGATGGCGGACTACCGGCGTCAGGGCCGGGGCGGCCTGGGAATTCGCACCATAAATATCACCAACCGCACGGGCAAGGTCGTTGCGGCGCAGGCCGTGGTGCCGGATGACCGCGTCATTCTGATCTCTCAGAACGGCATCGTCATCAAGTTCGCCGTCAGGGAGGTGCGCAGCACGGGCCGGAGCACGCAGGGGGTGCGGATCATGAATCTGGCTCCGGGAGATAGCTTGGTCTCGCTGGAGCGTATTCCGTCCACGGACGAGGCGGATGAGGCCGTCGCCGCAAAGGAAAGCGCCGAGAAGAAGGCCCGCGCGGCGGCCACGAAGAGCGGCGCAAAACAGCCTGCTGCCGCTGCTGTCGCGGAGGAGGTGTCCGATGACGAGGGGGATTCCTCTGACTCCTAAGAGACGGGAGATTCTGGACTACATCGAGCGTCACACACAGCGGTTCGGATACCCTCCCACAGTCCGCGAGATCGGAGAGGCGGTGCGCCTGAGTTCGCCCTCCACCGTACAGGCGCATCTGAAAAGGCTGGCGGAGGAGGGCCTGATTGTCCGGGAGAGGGGGCTGACCCGCGCCATACGGCCGGCGCGTCCGGCCCTGCGTCCCGCGAAGACCGTGCAGCTTCCCCTGGTGGGCAGGGTGGCGGCCGGCACCCCTTTGCTGGCCGAGCAGGACATCGAGGGCTATTTCGGCGTGCCCTCGGAGCTCGTCCCGGACGGGCGGGGATTCCTGCTCAGCGTGCGCGGAGACAGCATGATAGAGGCCGGGATCCACGACGGCGACTATGTTGTGGTGCGCGAGCAGCCTTCCGCCGATGACGGCGACATTGTTGTGGCTCTGGTGGACGGCGAGGGGACCGTCAAGCGCCTGCACCGCGAGAACGGTCGCATCCGGCTGCAGCCCGCCAATCAGAAGATGCAGCCCATCTACGCGGATGATGTGCGCATTGTGGGCAAGGTTGTCGGCCTGTTCCGGCGCCTGCAATAGGAGATGAGCTCTTGCCTCGAATAGAAGAGACCGTTGAGATCGCAGCTCCTCTTGAGACCGTCTGGGCGGTGGCGCAGGATGTGGAGAGCTTCCCGGAGTTCATGCCGGACGTACGGAGCCTGAAGGTGCTGGAGCGCTCCCCGGACGGACTGCGCACCGTGACCGAGTGGGAAGGCATCATCAAGGAGTTCAAGCGCACGGTGCGGTGGACAGAGGAGGATGTGTGGGATCCGCACGCCCGCACTTGCGCCTTCCGTATGCTGAAGGGCGATTTCGATTCCTACCAGGGCCTCTGGACCTTTACCGAGCAGGACGGGAAGGTCCGTTTCCACTGTGTGGTGGATTACGAATACGACGTTCCCCTTATCGGACCGCTCATCAAGAACATCGTTGCGCTCAAGATGAAGCAGAACGCGGCGAATATCCTGCAGGCCATCAAGGCGCGCGCTGAGAGTCGCTGAGAGGCTCCGCCGGGCCGGGACGGCCGCTCGCGTCCAGCGTCGCAAGTTGGGCTTCCGGGAAGTAATGGGCCAGGATGGCGCGGAAGTCGTGTCCGTGCGGGGGCAGAGCGCGTCCCCGGGCTCCCCATTGGCAGAGACCCTCGCCGTGCCCGTTGCCCAGCCCGCTGACAAGAATGTCTCCCGTTCCGGAGTCTGCCTCGAACCAGCAGAGCGTGGAGCGAATGCCTGCCGGGCCCAGTTTCCCCCGCATCTCCGGTCCCGTCAGCGTGACCCTGCCGAAATCGTGCTCGATGGTGATGGATGTTATCCGGCCGGATTCGTCCCTGGCCTCGATCCGGATGCGCCGGATGGCCCCGGGACGCTCTTCGCCAAGCGCCCTCAGCATCGTCTCCTGACTGATGCGTGTGCTCCACCGGTGCGAAGGAGAGGCCTCGCAGAAGTGCGTCCCGTCCTCCAGCGCATCTGCCCGGGATCCTGAGGCGGGCGCCGCGACACCACCGCAGTCCGCGCAGAACTGAGCGGCCACTATGCGCCCTTGCCTCATCAACACCATCCCGCGAGTTTCGAGCACCGCGCGGTCCGTGGCAGGCCTTTCCGCATCTGTCCCGCGGTAGGCTTGGCAGTGGGTGGTGTCGCACACGTGTGCTCCCTGCGATCCGTGGCGCGGGCTGGAACCCAGCGTGTAGCTTCTGGCTGCCACAGCCTGCGCCTTCAGCGCCTCCACGGGCCAGGAGGACGGCATCTCCGAAGGGACAACGCTGCGCAGATAGTCCTCCAGTTCCACCACGTTGACGATCGCGGGAGACGGTCCCGCGCTGACCTCGATGATGCCGCGATAGGAGCGCGCGAGAGGGCCACGCGAGAGTGATACCGTGCCGGCTGCGCCCCGGAACATCACCGGGGCCCTAAGCGTCTCGCCCGGTTCTAGGAGTGGGGCGTTCCCGCTCTGGATGGCTCGCCAGGTCTTGCCGTCCGTGCTGATCTCCAGACCTGCCGCCGAGATGCTGACGCCCTGTGCCGGTCCGAAGGCGGTCAGAAGTATCCGGACAGGCGCGGCCTCAACGGGCAGCCTGCAATCGGCCGCCAGCGCCGCGGCAAAACACAGTAAGGGGAGAATGAGACGGGCGGGCAATCGAGTGAAGCTCTCCTGACCAGCGGCGCGAAAAGAAGAAGACATCGGGGCGGGGAGATTTGAACTCCCGACCTCTCGCACCCGAAACGAGCGCTCTACCAAGCTGAGCCACGCCCCGAAGCCGGACGGATTATACCACAGTCGCTCCATCTCCAACAACAACACAGTATGCCCTTGCGCCGAGCGGCCGGGAGTGGTATCCTGCTGAGGCCGCCAGGGACCGACAGGTCCCTGAGCCTTGGGCGGCCCGCACTCCGCAAATGAGGTATCGGTCGTTTGATCATCACGGTCACGCTGAACACGGCCATTGACAAGACTTTCACCATCCCGAACTTCTCGGTGGACCGCGTCCACCGGCCCACCGAGTGGAAGATCGTCCCAGGGGGCAAGGGCATCAACGTTGCCCGCGTGCTCAGGGAGCTTGGACTTCAACCCCTGGCGATGGGTTTCGCCGGGGGCTACACCGGCGGGATGATCCGCCGGGGACTGGAGCTGGAAGGGTTGGCATCCCATCTGGTGCCCACGGCGGAGGACTCCCGGGAATGCATCACGGTCATTGACCCGGAGGCCGGCACGCAGACCGAGATCAATGAGAACGGCCCCAGCATCAGTGCCGGGGAGCTCTCGGCTCTGGATGATGCTCTTAGAGCGCGGCTGCCGGAGGCTGAGGCGCTGGTGCTCTCAGGCAGCATTCCACCAGGCGTGCCCCCTGATATCTACGCCCGCTGGATCTGTGCCGCGAAACAGGAGGGCGTGTTTACGGTTCTGGATTCGAGCGGGTCCGCGCTTGCAGAAGGAGTGCGGGCAAAGCCGGATGTTGTCAAGCCGAACCGGCGCGAGTTCGCAGAGCTGACGGGTGAAGACCTGCTGACTGCGGACGAGATCGCGGTCCGCTCCCTCGCTCTGGTGGACACAGGGATCCCCTGCGTGCTGGTTTCCCTGGGGAGGGCCGGCGCGGTCGCGGTCACGCGAGATGAGCAGTGGGTCTCCCGCAGTCCGGAGATCCCCTTCGTCAGCGCAGTGGGGTCCGGGGACGCGTTTGTTGCCGGATTTCTGTTTGCGCGTCATCATGGAGAGGATCTTGAAGGGAGTCTGCGGCTGGCGACAGCCGCGGGTTCCGCCAACGCGATGACTTTCGGGGCCGGTTTCTGCTCCAGGGAGTGCATCCTGTCGCTCGCCGCACAGGTGGAGACCCGCCGGCTGGATCTGGAGTCAAAAGACTGAATGAGCATCGGCGGGCCGGAGATAATTGTCCTCTTCCTGCTCGCTCTCATCGTGTTCGGCCCGCGCAAGTTGCCGGAGATCGGGCGCAATCTGGGCCAGGCGATGCGGGAGTTGCGGCGGATGTCCAGCGAGGTGACCTCTGTGTTCGAGGAGGCGCTGGACGACCGGCGGCGCGCCTCCAGTTACGGGCAGGAGTGGCAGCACCCGGAGGATGAGAACTACCACTATCCTCCTGGCGAGCCGGCTGACAGCGAAACCGTCGGGGACACGCCGGAAGATCCTTACGCGGATGTGTACTCCGGCGAGGATCTGGCAGCGGGGTCTCGGGGTGGGCGCGAGGAGGCGGAGGCGTCTCCTGAATCAGGGGAGCTGCCTCTCCGGAAGGAGCGGGAAGCCGCGGCTGAAAGGACGGATTGACATGCTGGTTACGAACGCACTGGGCGGGCAGGAAGTATGGATCATCGTCGGGGTGATCGTGCTGTTGTTCGGCGCAAAGAAGGTCCCGGAGATGATGCGCGGCATCGGGGAGGGAATGCGAGAGTTCAAGAAGGCGAGCCGCGAGATCACCGAGGAGAGCAAGGATTCGGGCACGGCGGCCGAGAATAAGGGTTAGCTGGAAAGTTTTGCCGGACCTGGATGCATCCGGCTATCTGGACAAGGGCTTCCTGCGGAAAGGGATATGATTCACAACATTCTAATCATCTTGCAGACGATCACAGCGATCGTGCTCATCGTCATCGTGATGTCCCAGACCACAAAACACGAAGGGCTGGGAGGCGCAATCGGGGGAAAGGCGCAGTCTTCCTTCCGGGGCAAGCCAGGGCTGGAGGAGAACCTTCAGCGCCTGACGATGTACGTCGCGGTCACCTTCTTCATCATCAGCATCTTCGCCGCTTACACCTACTGACGGCAGACACAGATAGAGAGCTTTCGCAGCGGCTGGCGCCGGCTTGTGTTCTCCCAAGAGAGATGCGGGCTCAGGCGGCCAGCCGCTCTTCTTGGTATTCCTGGTAGCTGAGATCCTCTTCGAGCACGGACTGTTCCAGATAGGGGCATCCCGAACAGCTTTCACGGTCGCAATCGAAACACTGGACAAGCGGGGGATCAACGGCGGATCGCATGGCGCGAAGGCTCATGACGACGACAAAGGCGATCCAGGCGATGATGATCGAGGCTATCAGCATATGGGCCCTCCCGTCCTCTTACCTTCATGGATTTTCGGACGGGCCGGGTGGTGTCTGGAGGCGCTCGCCGCCCCGCAGAACTGCGGGATTTTTCAGCCGCCTGTGATGCCGCAAACGGCCTGGATGGCTTCTGCGAGGTCCAGCCGCCCGTCATAGAGGGCTTTGCCCACTATGGCGCCCTCAAGTCCCAGGTGGCCCAGCTCGCTGAGGGCAAGCAGGTCCTCCACACTGGAGACCCCGCCGCTCGCCACCACCGGGATGTTGACGCTGGTGACCATCTCGTGCATCGCGTCGAGATTTGGGCCGGCCAGGGTGCCGTCGCGCGACACATCCGTGAAAATGATCCGGCGGCAACCGATCTGCTCCAGGTGCCGCGCTAGGTCGCAGGCAGAGATGGAGGATCCTCGAGTCCAGCCGGCCACCACCACGCGGCCCTCGCGGGATGCTATGTCCGCTATGGCGGCATCACCGAACTCCTCGAATATGGCTGCCGCGAACTCCCGGTCCAGCGCGCGTGTCCCGATGGAGAATCGCTGAAAGCCCTCTTCCAACACCCGCTTCGCCCACTCGGCGGAACGCACCCCTCCTCCGAAATCCGAGGGGATAGAGATGGCGCGGGCAATCCGTCCGGCCACCTCCAGATTCACCGGTTCTCCCTGCCGCGCTCCGTCCAGATCCACAACATGCAGACGGGGTGCGCCGGCGTCCTCCCATTTGCGCGCCATCGCCAGCGGATCATCCGAGTAAACCGTCTCGCGCGAGTAGTCACCCTGCGCCAGCCGCACACACCGCCCGCCCCGGAGGTCTATGGCGGGGATGACCTCGAACTCGGCCGCTACGTCTGCCATCGCGCGAACTCCGCCAGCAGCGAAAGGCCCACGCTGCCGCTTTTTTCGGGATGGAACTGCGTGGCGAAGATGTTCCCCTGCTGCAGTGAAGCGCAGAACGTCTCGCCGTGCGTGCACGTGGCCGACGTCACGGAGTCATCCTCAGGGACCACGTAGTATGAATGCACGAAATACACGCTGGGAGCCTCGCCCGCGGACCGGAAGATGCCGTCGCGCCAACGGATGTCCAGCGTGTTCCATCCCACGTGCGGCACCTTGATGTCCGGAGGGGCGGGCGCGTCCTCGAAAAAGCGGCGCACGCGCCCGGGGATGATGTCCAGTCCCTTCCAATGGCCCAGCTCGTTGCTTTCGGTCATCAGGAGCTGCATGCCCAGGCAGATCCCCAGGAACGGCCGGCCCGACGCGCAGTAATCTCGGAGAGGTTCCACTAGCCCCATCCGTTCCAGGTTCGTTATGGCAGCCCCGAAGGCTCCCACCCCGGGCAGGATCAATCGTTCCGCCACCTCGATATCCTCGGCCCGCTGGCTGAGGAAGCTCTCGAATCCGAGATGGCCGAGCGCCTTCTGGACGCTGGCAAGATTACCCATACCGTAGTCAACGATGGTGATGCGGCTCACAGCACCCCTTTCGTGGAGGGAACTCCCGGCGAGCGCGGGTCTTTGGACACGGCATCCCGCAGCGCACGCGCCAGCGCCTTGAACGATGCCTCGATGATGTGATGCGAATTCACCCCGCAAAGTTTGCGCACGTGCAGCGTGATGCCGGCGGTGCTGGCGAACGCCCTTAGAAACTCGGGAAGAAGCTCCGAAGGGAATTCGCCCACCATCGGGTCCAGACGTCCCAGGTCGGCTGTCAACAGTCCACGCCCGCTGATGTCCACCGAGACGAGCACTAGAGCCTCATCCAGCGGGACAGCCGCCCAGCCGTAGCGCCGGATGCCAGCCCGGTCGCCAAGCGCCTGCGCGAATGCGTTGCCCAGCACGATCCCCGTGTCTTCCACAGTGTGATGCGCGTCAATATGCAGATCGCCTTCCGCGCGGACCTTCAGGTCGAACAGTCCGTGGCGCGCAAGCTGATCCAGCATATGGTCGAAGAAGCCGATCCCCGTGCTGGCTTCGCACTGACCGCTGCCGTCCAGGGAAAGCCGGACGGTAATGTCGGTCTCCTTGGTCGTTCTGTGAGCTTCCGCCACGCGATCAACCATCACATCCCCCTTCGCAAAGCGACTTCAGAGCGGCCAGGGCGGAAACTGTGTCCGGGGCGATGAGATCGGCCCCTTCCCGGATGAACACCTCCTGCGCCGCATCACGGGCCGCGCCGAAGCAAACCTGGATGCTCAGCATCGGTACCGAACCGTTGCGGCGGTAAAGGTGGACGCTGCGCATATCGTCCGGGTTGTCTCCGATGAACGCGGCCACCCGTGAGCCGATTCGCTCAGTCAGGATGGCAAGCGGGCGGCCGTCCGGCTTGTACATCCCGTCGTTCCAACTGATCAGTCGCTCGTCCGGCACGAACTCTCCCAGCCCCACCAAACGCAACCCCACCCGGGCCTCCCCGTAGGTCCGCCCGGTGAAAACGCCTCGCTCGAAGGGAAGGTCCAGGCTTTCCGGCGGGGTCAGGAGCCGGTCTTCCAGAATGGTGCCCTCGCCGCTCACATACTCCGCGTCGAAATCATACATCTCCCGGCAGAAGGGTCCGGCGATGACCTCCTTTAGAAGTTGCCCGGCCAGCCCATTGGCGCATAGCCGGCCTGCTTCGTCGAAGATCTCAGGCGGAGTCTGACTCCTCAGCCACTCCCGCGCGCCGTCCATTCCTCCACCGAGCGAGGCGGCCCCTTCCGCAACATCCTGCAGAGAGAATCCATACGCCAGCAGTTCTCCGCCGTCCTTCGCGCCAGACTGGATCGCCTTGACGGCCAGCGCCAGAGCCACGCTCTCGGCGATGTTCCAGTCGTCATTGAATCCGCCCGCCAGCTTGAACGCGGCCACGTCCTCCGGCGAGACAATCTCCGCGCAGTCCGTCATCCCGAAGGTCAGCTGCAACCACATCTCGATAGCCAGAGGATGTGCTCGCTGAATGGACCGTGTGGGGTCAATGAGCACGCCGTCCAGGTCAAAAATCAACGTGTCCAGGCTCCTCAGCAACTGCACCGCTTCCGGCAGCGCCAGGACCTTGCCTACTCCATTGACCGGAACAGGCACGGCGATGTATCGCTCTTCCGCCGCGGCCAGCGTAGCCGCGGCCTGCGTGTTGCTCAAGTCTGACCGTCCTTCCCGCGCAGCGTGATGGCCCGCGCGTGCGCGGGCAGTCCTTCGGCCTCTGCAATCGTCACCGCTGCGGGCGCATCCCGGGTGAGCTCTTCCGGACCGTACCAGATCAGGCTGGTGCGCTTCTGAAACTCTGCCACGCCCAGGGCCGAGGAAAACCGGGCCGCAGTCCCGGTGGGCAGAGTGTGAGAGGGACCTGCCGCATAATCGCCGATCGGCACCGGGCTGTAGGGGCCGACAAAGATGGCCCCCGCGTTTACCAGTCGCCCGATCCACTCCTGGGGGCGCTCCACCCAAACTTGCAGATGCTCCGGCGCGCAGATGTTTGTCCAGTAAACGGCCTCATCCGGCCCGTTGGTGAGCAGGATGACCCCGTGGGAGTCCAGGGACTCCCGGATGTATCCGGATCTCGGCTCATGGGGAAGCTGCTTCTCAACAGCCTGGGCCACAGCCTCCGCCACCTCGCGCCTCCAGGTCACCAGAATGGATCGGGAGTCCCCTCCGTGTTCGGCCTGCGCGATCAAATCGGCCGCCACCCACTGCGGATCGGCCGTATCGTCCGCTATGACCAGCACCTCGCTCGGCCCGGCCAGCGAGTCTATCCCCACATGCCCGAACAGCAGCCGCTTGGCACAGTTGACGAACCGGTTCCCCGGCCCGGCCACCTTGTCCACGCGGGGAACGCTCTCCGTGCCGAACGCAAAGGCCGCAATGGCCTGAGCGCCTCCCATCCGGAATACCCGGCTCACCCCGCTGATGGCGCAGGCGGCCAGAATGCTTTCGGGGATCTCGCCCTCCTCTCCGCACGGGGTGGCCACGAATATCTCCCGCACTCCCGCCACTGCCGCCGGGATGGCGGTCATCAGGACGGTGCTGGGATAGGCGGCTCTGCCGCCCGGAACATAAAGCCCCACGGACGGGACGGGTCGCACCAGTTGGCCCAAGACCGTGGATCCGCGTGTGGAGACCCAGGACTCCGCCTTCTCCTGCTCGTGGAACTCCCGGATATTTGCGGCCGCGTGCTCGAGAGCGGCTCTCAGATCACGGGGTATGATTTCCAGTGCCTGCCGGATGCGCTCGGGGTCGACAGGAATGCTTTGCAGCCCGGAGAAGTCGAATCGCCGTCCCAGATCCAGCAGAGCCGCATCCCCTTCCGATCGCACTCTTGCGATGATCTCGCGCACGGTCTGCTCCACGGCGTCGTCATCCGCCGGCGAGCCTGCCGTCAGGGCCGCCCGGATCTGCTCTTGGGGGTCTTTCGCGGTCTCCAGAAAACGCATGTCCGCGGGCATTATACCCGAGGCCGCCTGCCGCCTTCCAAAGGTGCCTCAGCGCCGGCCGTGCGGGTTGCGCGGGGCTTGTGGAATGACATACCATGGCGTCCGTTGGTCTTATTGATGCCGGCGGCAAGGTCCGGTCAGGATGTTCCGGAGGAAGAGTTGAAAGCCCGAGTTTGTATCTTCGCGCTTCTTGGGGTTGTTCTTTCCGTCTCATCTGTGGGTTACGGCAATGCGTCGCCTGCAGTCACAGCGGACCTGCAGTCGCTTGAGGCCTCCGCTGAGGCTCCCCTTGTGATCTTTTTGCGTCCCACCCCCCGGGCAGGAGAGTTCAGCCTCGGCTTCCGCAACGACTCCGCCGTGGCGCTTACAGCCACGCTGAAACTGACCGGAGTGCCCTTCGAGGCGATGGATATCTACAATGCCGGGACGTTTCTGGGTTCTTACACACGCGAGCAGCTCGGTGCAGGGGTGCCGGTCAAGATGTCCGGCGGTCTGCTTCCTCCCGATCAACGCGCTGTCGTGGAGCTGTATGAGGCACTTCTGGAGGAGATGAACCGCACGCTTTCCTTGAACGAGCGCAGGTCGGTCGTGGGAGCGCGGATGCTGGGGCTGCGCGAAATGGCGCGGGCGATCATGGTGGCGGACCGGGCCGACCGCAGCGCCCGACTCATCCTGGTAGAGAGTGGCAGGCCCACCTCGCGCCGCGCCACAGCCACACCGGCCAATCGGGAAATGCTTCTCCAGCAGGTCCGTGAGCTGCTTGCCGATGTGGAGCGCGTGCGTCAATTCCTGGAGACCTCCGGGCTGGATGCGGCCGAGCGACCCCGTTATCACGGTTGGCTCGTCCCTTTGGAGGTGCGCGCGGAATGGTCTGGCCCGGAGACTCTGAGGATCTCGGCGGTCAACCGCGGAGCTCTTCCGCTGAGGGCTTCCCTCACTCTTTCCGCCGCGGGAGATGGCAACAAAGGTGTGGATGTTCAGTTAGACGTTCAACCTGGCCGCCAGCAGGTTGTAGCCGCTCCTCTGAAGCGGACGAGCGCCCGAAGTCTGCCGGCCAGGCTGAACGGGAAGGCCGGGGATTTTACCTTTAGCCGCGGCTTTGAACTGACGCTTCCCGCTGGCCCTTAAAAAAGGGCGGCAGGAATCCGGCTTTTTCGGCTCGAAGCCTGCCGCCCCCGAGGGATGCGAGGCTGCTTAAAGGTCTATGTCAATCTGGACAGTGACGGTGTCCTTGATGGAACTGTCGTTGTAGAAGTCGTAACCCACCAGAACGGAGGCGTTGTCCGCAAACTTGTAAGCAGCGCCCACGCTCAGCGCCCCCATAAAGCTCTTGCCGCCCTGATAGTCTGCCGCGAGCCACCACTTATCGTCGATCTGGCGGTCAATTCCCAGAAGGACCATGTTCTCATCGCGCCCGAGAACGCTCTTCTTACCAGTGCAATATCCTGCGTGGAAGCGGGTGCCGTCGAACGTCTTGCTGACCAGGGCATAGGCCAGATTCTGCGTCACGTCGCTCTTGGGGGAGACGTTATACATCCCCAGCGCCAGGGCGGGGCTGCTTTCGTTCTCTTCCAGCACCTTGATCTTCGCATTGAAGAACCAGGGCCGATTTGTGCCGGAGAAGTAGTCCACGCCCACTTCAATCTGATCCGTCACACCGTAGGTCACTCCGTAGACGGTGGCGTTGGTGGCGGCGGAGCCCGGCGAAGTATAGGTGTCGTAGCCGAGATGGAACACGCCCTTGGGCTGGATATCCGTCGAGGGAATCCAGACGAGCGTCGAGGGCGTGGCTCCAATCGTGACGGGCAGAGCGACCAGAGTGGCGCTCAGCAGTGCGGTCAGCTTTCTCATTTTCACTCCTCTCCTAGTCTCCTGTGTTGGGGCCGGGCGATGCGGCGCTTCCGTCGCCGCTCCGGCTGTTCGCGAGACAATGCAAGGATACCCTTCCGACTGTTTCCGGCCGATTTCCTGCGTGCTAAGAATGTCGACATCGCGTGCCGGCTTTGACACTGACGAATCAGTTCCGTTACGATTCCTGTGTGGATGCCGGGCGCCCGGCCACCGGCCGGTTTGCTGGAGAAGTTGGAGGAAGCTAGACGATGTGCGTGAGAAAGGGTCTGTTTCTGGCGGTTCTTCTTGCCGTTGTCGTGTCGGCCGGATGCGGCGGGCCAGCGAAGGACGGCGGCAAAGAGAAAGGTGGGCGTCAGCTCAAGGTCGCCCTGCTGAGTCCCGGACCGGTCAACGATGGTGGCTGGAACCAGCTGGGGTACCAAGGGTTGCTGCTCGTGGAAAAGGAGCTGGGCGCTCGCGTCAACCAGAAGCAGACCGAAAGCCCTGCGGACTTCGAGGGTGACTTTCGCGAATATGCCAGCCAGGGATACGATGTCATCATCGGGCACGGCTTCGAGCTTCAACCCGCCGCCATCAAGGTCAGCAAGGAGTTCCCGGATACCGTCTTCGTTATCACAGCGGGCAGCAAGGTGGAAGGGAAGGTGGTCCCGATCATCCCCAAACTCGAGGAGGCCACATACCTTCTGGGCGTAATGGCGGCCCGTATGAGCAAGACCGGGAAAGCCGGGCTGGTTGGCGGTATGGAGATCCCGCCCATCAAGAGCACATTCGAGGCCTTCCGCAAGGGTGCGCTGTCCGTGAACCCGCAGTTTAAGGTAAGCGCCAGCTTCATCGGCAACTGGGAAGACACCGCAACGGCAAAGGAGGCCACGCGCGCGCTCATACAGCAGGGATGCGATTTCATCTTCCACAACGCGGACGCAGCCGGCCGGGGGGTCTTCGAGGCGTGCCGGGAAGCCAAGGGGGTTTACGCTTTCGGCTCCAACAGCGATCAGAATGACATCGCGCCGGATGTCATCCTCGCAAGCGCCGTGCTTGAGATCCCGCGCACGTTCGTCGAGATCTGCCAGTCAGTGCAGGACGGAACATTCCAGCCCCGCGCGCATGAGCTCACCGTGGCCAACGGGCACACTTCGCTGGTCATCAACCCTCGCCTGAAGGATGTTATCCCGCAGAAAGTGCTGGACGAGATCGAGGATCTGAAAGAGCAGCTGCGTGCCGGCCGATTGAAGGTGGAACGCGCGCACTTCTAGAAACGTTGGAGCACGTGGCGGCGCGCGCCTGAAAGGCTGCAAGCTGCTCTTTTTGGCGGTCTGCACGTTTGCAGCCAGGGCGCGGCAGCTCAACGCGGAGATCTTGGCGGCTTTACTCCAACTCAAAGACATCACGCGGGATTTCGGGACACTCCGGGCTCTGGACGGCGTCTGGTTCGAGGCGGCGGCCGGAGAAGTTCACGCTCTGCTGGGAGAGAACGGGGCCGGAAAGACCACCCTCATGAATGTCGCGTTCGGCTTCGTCCGCCCGGACCGCGGAGAGATCGTCTTCAACGGGCGGCGTTATGCCGCGATGACGCCGCAGGCAGCGATGGCGGCCGGCATCGGGATGGTCCACCAGCATTTCAAGCTGGTGGAGGAGTTCACGGTCGCCGAAAACGTCGCTCTGGGTTCTCCGGATTACCGCGAGGCGCTCCGCTCCTCGGAGAACTCCCGACTGCAATCCATAATTCGTGACACTGGGCTGGAGGTGGATCCTTCGGCGGTCGTGGAGAATTTACCGGTCGGTCTTCGGCAACGGGTGGAGATCCTGAAAGCTCTGTTTCGGGGTTCGCGCCTGCTGATCTTGGACGAGCCCACCGCCGTCCTGACTCCCCGAGAGACGGAAGACCTTTTTCGGGTTCTTCTGCGCCTGCGCGAACAGGGCACGGGCATCGTCCTTATCACCCACAAGCTGGACGAGGCGCTTTCCCTCAGCGACCGCGTCACCGTTCTCCGTAACGGCAAAACAGTGCTTTCGCGGCCGGCGGCCGAGGTGACGCAGGCGGAAGTCGCGTCGGCGATGGTGGGCAGGGAGGTGTATTCCGGAGCCCAGGATCTTCCCACCCCTCAGGAATCTATCCTCCTCGAGGCGCGAGATTTGTGTTCCCCCGACACCGGTCAGCAACCGGTTCAGGAGATCAGCTTCGCGCTCCGGGCGGGCGAGATCCTGGGAATCGCCGGCGTGGAGGGCAACGGACAGACTGCTCTGGCGGACCTTCTGGCTGGAGTTCTGGCTCCGGCTTCAGGCTGCCTGCTCCTCGAGGGACGTGATGTCAGCAGGGAGGGAGTGGACGGGCGGTTGCGTGCGGGTCTGGCGCACATTCCAGGCGACCGGCAGACCCAGGCGTTGCTTCTGGAATTCCCCCTCCGGGAAAACCTGCTGTTGGGCCGTTGGCCTCTCGGAGAGTTCCTCCGTGGTCCGTTTCTGGATGTCGGAGCCTTGTCTCTTTGCACGCGTGAGGCGATCGAAGCCTACGGGATCCGCGGAGCCACCGTGCAGACGCCGGCCATGTCGCTGTCGGGAGGGAATCAGCAGCGGTTCGTCGTGGCCCGGCAAATGGGAGCAAAGCCCCGCGTCATTGTGGCCGCAAATCCCACGCGCGGACTGGATGTCGGCGCCATCGAATATGTTCACGCCCGGCTGGTGGAGCACTGCGAAAGGGGCGGGGCGGTGGTGCTGATCTCCACCGATCTGGACGAAGTTCTGGCGCTTTCGCATCGCATCCTGGTACTGTATCGCGGCAGGGTGGCCGCCGAATATCCCCGCGGAGCCCGCCGGGAGGATGTGGGGCTAGCGATGGCTACGGGGCGGCCAGCATGAGAGATCGGACGAGGGAACTCGCGGGCACGCTGGTCTTCCCCCTGGCCGGGATTGCCCTCATCGCCGGCATCATTCTGCTGGGAGGAAAAAGCCCCGCCCATGGCTTCACTGCCCTGATCAGTGGCAGCCTCGGAGGCGCGTTCGCCCTTGCCGAGACGGCGATCCGCGCCTGTCCGCTCTTGCTCGCCGGTCTGGGTGTGACCATCGCGTTTCGGGCAGGGGTGTGGAACATCGGCGCCGAGGGGCAGATCTACGTCGGAGCGCTGGCTGTGGTGGCCCTGGCGCCGGCGCTGGGGATGCTGCCTGCGCCTCTTGCCGTGCCTGCCGGTCTGCTTGTCGCGGCGGCGGCGGGAGGAGTTTGGGCGTGGGTCCCAGCCTTCCTGCGGACCCGGCGCGGCGTGCAGGAGGTCATCTCCACGATAATGCTGAACTTCAGCGCCATCCAGCTTGTAAGCTGGTGCGTGCACGGTCCGCTGAAAGAGTCGACCGGGCAGTTTCCCTACTCCAACGAAATCCCGGCTACACTGATGCTTCCCCGCCTTCTGCCTCCAACCCGTCTGCACCTTGGGGTGGTCTTCGCCCTGGCAGCCGCGGCGGTGGTCTGGGTTTTTCTGTTCCGCACGCTACGCGGGTTCCAACTGCGGGCGGTGGGAGCCTCACCGGAGGCGGCTCTGCACGCGGGCATCCGGACGGAGCGCAGCATCTGGTCCGCCATGGCGATCAGTGGAGCCCTGGCGGGCATGGCCGGGGCGGTGCAGTTGATGGGTGTCAGCCATATCCTTTTCGAGAAGTTTTCGCCTGGCTACGGCTACACTGCCATCGCTGCTGCTCTGCTGGGCGGTCTGCATCCGATGGGTGTTACTCTCTCCGCCGGGCTTTTGGGCGCTCTGGAGGCGGGCGCGAGCGCCATGCAAAGGGAGGCGGGCGTCAGCACAGTGATCGTGTATCTCGTTCAGGGCGTCATCATCCTGTCCGTGGCGCATCAGGCGGCGCGTCGAAGGGCGGTCACGGAGGCGATCAAGCAGAGGGGGGCGCAAGAGGTCTGATGACCGGTCTGGAAGAGTTCCTCTCCGGAACCTTACGGCTGTCGGCTCCGTTGATTCTGGCGGCCCTGGGCGAGATCGTGTCGCAGCGGTCGGGCGTCATCAACATCAGCATCGAGGGCATGATGCTTGGCGGGGCATTCGCCGGATTCGCAGCGGGGGCGGCGACAGGCAGCGCCGGGGCCGGTCTGCTGGCCGCGGCGGCAGCCGGGGCGGCACTTGGGTGCGTGTTTGCCTTTCTGTGTGTCGTGCGCAATGCGGATCAGATCGTGGCCGGAATGGGGATCAACATCGCTATGATCGGCCTGACCGGCGCCCTCTTCCGGGCCATCTTTGGAATGGAGTCCCTGGCGACAGCACCGCGTCTGGAGGACTATCCGATCCCGGTTCTGTCCGGCTTACCGGTGGTAGGCGAGGTTTTCTTCAACCAGTCGGTTTTGGTATATGTGTGCGGCGCGCTGGCGCTGGGCATCTGGCTCTTTCTTCGCAGTCCGCAGGGGTTAGGACTCAGGGCCTGCGGAGTCCGGCCCGAAGCCGCGGACGCCGCGGGCGTGCGCGTGGGGTTGACCCGTTTCGCAGCGGTGGTCTTTGGAGGAACGATGGCGGGCATCGCGGGGGCCTACTTGACTCTTGCTCAGACCAGCTCTTTTGCGGAGAACATGACCAGCGGGCGGGGGTTCATCGCACTTGCGGTGGTGATTTTCGGCCGGTGGCATCCCATCGGAGCGGTGCTGGCTGCGCTGATCTTTGGCGGGGCGAATGAGGCTCAGTTCTGGTTTCAGGCGCGGGGATCTCAGGCGATGATCGCCGGCACGCACGTGCACATCCCCTACCAGGCGCTGCTGGCGCTGCCTTACGTGGTCACCCTGGCTGTGTTGACGATGTTTGCTGGCAGCTACCGTGGCCCCCGCGCTCTGGGAAAGCCTTATGTGAGGAGCAGATGAGGGTCCATATTCGCCGCAGGGTGCGCTTCAGCGCGGCTCACAGCTACGAGAATATCCCGGACGATGTGTTCCAGTCGGGGACAGGAATCGGTCTGACGCGGCGGTCCGTGCATGGGCACAACTTCACGGTGGATCTATCCTGCTCCGGCCAGCTGGATGCGCGCACGGGGATGGTGGTCAACATCACGGACGTGGATCGAGTGCTCAAGGGGCTTCTCATGCCTCTGCACGAAAGCTTCCTGGAGCGCGACCATCCCGCGGTGGCCTGGGGTATCCCTTCCACCGAAAACCTCGCCGTATGGATCTGGCGCGCCTGCGAGGGGAGAATCCCCGGCGCGAAGCTCGAACGCGTGAGGGTGTGGGAGGACGACTTTCTCTGGAGCGATTATATGGGTGATTCCGGCAATACGGTCTATGTGACGCGCGCTTATGAGTTCGCTGCCGCGCACAGACTGCACAGCCCGGCGCTCTCGGATGACGAGAACTGCCGCATCTTTGGAAAGTGCAACAACCCGAACGGCCACGGGCACAACTATGGTCTGGAGGTCACCGTGCGCGGGCAGGTGGACCCGCGCAGCGGGCTCGCCTGCCGCATTGGAGAGATAGACGCGGTGGTTAACGAGTGCGTGGTCAACCGCTTCGACCACCGTCACCTGAATCTGGACTTGCCCGAGTTCGCGGAGCTGAATCCGACAAGCGAAAACATAGCAGTGGTCATTTGGAACCTTCTGCGTCCCCGTCTGGGCGATCAGCTTCACAGGGTCTGTGTGGGCGAGACGGAACGCAACTATTTCGAATACTTCGGAGAGGAGTGACGCGGGTGGAGGAACACTTTAAGGCCATCATCCAGGCCGTGGGGGAGGATCCCGACAGGGAAGGTCTGCTCAAGACTCCGTCCCGGGCGGCCAAAGCGTTCGAATTCCTCACCAGCGGCTACCGGATGGATCTGGAGACCGTGCTGAACAACGCGGTCTTCCACGAAGAGCACACCAGTATGATCATCGTCCGCGACATCGAGTTCTACTCGCTGTGCGAGCACCACTTGCTGCCGTTCTTTGGACGGGCGCATGTGGCTTATATCCCGGACGGCAGGATTATCGGGCTCTCGAAAGTGGCGCGGATTGTGGACATGTTTGCACGCAGGCTTCAGGTGCAGGAGCGGTTGACCCAGCAGATCGCAAGCGCCATCGAATGCGCTGTGCAACCGCTGGGAGTGGCGGTCGTGCTGGAGGCCCAGCACCTGTGTATGATGACACGGGGAGTCCAGAAACAGGGGTCGCTTATGGTGACCAGCTCGGTGTCGGGCGAGTTCCATGAGGACGAGAAGACCCGGGCCGAGTTCTTCCAGCTCTTGCAGGTGGCCAAGAGGGATAATCCGGGATGAGCGGCAAGTTGCTGACAGGCAGGGTTGCGGTTGTGACAGGGGCCGGGCGCGGCATCGGAAGGTCCGCGGCGGCCCTTCTCGCTTCGAAAGGCGTGCGCGTTGCAGCCGTGGCGCGGACTCGGGAACAGCTGGAGTCACTGGCGGCGGAACACACGCCCCTCATCCATCCTTATCCTGCCGATGTCGGCGACCCGGACGCAGTTGCCCAGGTCTTCGATCGGGTGCGAAATGATCTTGGGCCGGTGACCATTCTTATCGCCTGCGCGGGCACAGGCCGTTTCGGCGACACTTTGTCGCTGGGGTCGGAAGTCTGGCATCAGACGATCGCCGTGAACCTCACCGGTATCTATTTCTGCAACGTTGCGGCCATCCGCCAGATGCTGGAGGCAGGGGGAGGGGACATCGTGAACGTCCTCTCGGTGGTGGCGGATATGGCTGCTCCGCAGATGGCGGCCTACGCCGCCTCCAAGGCGGGGGCGCTCGGCCTGACGCGTTCGTTGGCGGCGGAGTTTCGAGGGCGGGGAGTGCGTATCACGGCGCTTTTGCCGGGAGCCACCGACACGCCGCTGTGGGATACGGCCGGGTCGGATCTGGATCGGTCCCGTATGATGAAGGCGGCGGATGTTGCCGAGGCCGCGGTCTGGTGCGTGGAGCGCCCGGAGAGCGCCAGTGTCGACGTTCTGCAGATCATGCCAAAAGAAGGCTTCCTCTGAACGTCAGGTATAATGGAGGTGCATAGGAAAGGGTCGCCTTCTAAGATGCTCCCATCAGCCGACGCCCGAACCGCTCCCGGTGAGACAGCTTCCAACGCCGCTCTGATGCGTGACCTGGCCGCCATCGTGGGGCCGGAGAACGTGTCCTCCACTACAGCGGAGCGGATGGTTTATGAGGCGGACGGATTCACGATGGCGCGGCGGCGTCCGGCTGCGGTTGTTCATCCTGCGTCCACTTCCGAGGTTCAGGCCATTGTACGTCTGGCTGCCGGTCGCGGAATCCCCTTCGTTGCGCGGGGAGCCGGCACAGGACTCTCGGGGGGAGCAATGGCGCCTCCCGGCGGCATCATCATCTCACTGACGCGTATGCGCCGCATTTTGGACATTGACCTGCGTAACCGCCGCCTCACCGCTGAGGCCGGGGTGGTGAATCTGAAAGTCACTCAGGCGGTGGCCGCAAATGGCCTGCATTATGCTCCAGACCCTTCCAGTCAATCCGCCTGCACCCTTGGGGGCAATGTGGCCGAGAACGCGGGAGGACCGCACACGCTGAAGTACGGCGTCACGGTCAATCATCTGCTGGGCCTCAAGATGGTTCTGCCGGACGGGGATCTTCTGGACATTCCGGGCGAGACCGAAGACAATCCAGGCTACGATCTTCCGGGGCTGATTACAGGGTCTGAAGGGACGCTGGGCATCGTGACCGAGGTCACGGTTCGTCTGACTCCATTGCCTCAGAAGACCTGGACGGCGCTGGCAGTGTTTGAGACCATAACGGATGCAACCCGCTGCGTCTCCTCCATCATTGCTGCGGGCATCATCCCGGCCGCTCTGGAGCTTATGGACGCCAATGTCATCCAGGCGGTGGAGGCTGCATTCCATTTCGGGCTGCCGTTGGATGCTCAGGCGGTTCTCATCATCGAACTGGACGGTCTGGAGGCAGGGCTGGATAAACTGGGGGAGCGGGTCCGCGGTATCTGTGAGTCTCACGCGGTGCGCGAACTTCGGATCGCACAGAATGAAGAGGCGCGCACGGCGCTTTGGATGTGCCGGAAGAAGGCCGTGGGCTCGCTCGGGCGTTTGGCTCCAAGCCACTGCACCCAAGACTGTGTTATTCCCCGCAGCGCGCTGCCGGAAGTGCTTGAAAAGATTGGCCGTATCGCCCGCGATTTCGACCTGCGCATCGCAAACGTGTTCCACGCCGGCGACGGGAATCTGCATCCCATCGTGTTGTATGACGACCGCGACGATGAGCAGGTGCGGCGGGTTCTGGAGTGCAACGCAGCGATCGTGCGGGCGTGCGTGGAGGCGGGCGGGACCATCACCGGAGAGCACGGGGTGGGCGTGGAGAAGCTGGAGTTTATGCCGCTGATCTTCTCGGAAGCGGACCTTGCGGCCATGGACCGGGTGCGTGCCGCCTTCGACCCTCAGGGCCTCTGCAATCCGGGCAAGCTGCTGCCGGGTGGAGGAGGATGCGCGGACCTGGTGCTCAACAAGAAGGCGGCTGTTTAGAGTGAGTCCCGATCGGCTGTTCCAGAGGCTGGAAGACTTGCTCGGGAAGGAGGCCGTGGCTGGCCCCCTGGAGGCGGCGAGTCTTGCCGTGGGTGGTTGCTCCCCGGCGGTGGGCGCGGTGTTTCCCGCGAGCATCGAAGAGGTCCGCGCGGCAGTGCGCTTTTGCTCTGAGAACAGCCTGAAAGTGGTCCCCCTCGGGGGCGGCACGATGACGGAGCGTTGCTCGGCTCCGTCGGGATATGATATTGCCCTTTCCACCCGGCGTCTGAATCGGGTCACCGACTATCAGCGGGAGAACCTGGTCTATGCCGCCGAGGCCGGCGTCACCGGGGCCCGCACAGTTGAGCTGCTGTCTCCAAATGGGCAGATGCTGGCGCTTGATCCTCCGTGCTTTCTGGAAGCGACCCTCGGCGGCATCGTTTCAGCACGGGCGTCGGGACCGTCACGGGCGGGCTACGGCGCTCCCAGAGATCTGGTGCTGGGCCTGAAGGTGGTGGACGCGCGCGGAGAGCTGATTTCGGCAGGCGGAAAGGTCATGAAAAACGCCGCAGGATATGATCTCTGCCGCCTGTATACCGGCAGCCTGGGGACGCTGGGCGTCATTGTGGAGACCGTGTTCCGTCTGCATCCTGCGCCAGAGGCTTCCCGCGCGTTTGTGGGGATGTTCGATTCCTGGGAGGACGCGGATAGGGCGGTCGCGCGGATGCAGGGTGCTCCGCTTGCGCCGCGGGCGGTGGAACTGCTGAATCGTGAGGCGGCTCGCCTCTACTGCCCGGATGGCCGGGCGGAGCACGCGGTTTATCTGTTGGCTGCCTTCGACGGCACGAAAGAGCAGTTGGCCTGTCAGCAGCGGACCTTTGAAAGCATGCTGGAGGACACGGGCTCTCGTGGGTTCGCTGAGATGGAGTTCGGCTGGAATGGGGAGCGGCATCAAAGCCTCTGCAATCTGGAGAGAACTCCCCAGGACGGGACTCTGTTGGTCCTCTCCGGTCTCCCGTCGGACATCCCTGTCCTCGTGTCGCATCTGGAAGAAGCCTGTGCAGCCTCTGGATGCCGCCCTCTGATCCTGGCAGGGGCCGCAACGGGGATCGTGCGGGCTGTATGTCCGGGGCTTGCGGGGAAATCGCGGGAGAACACTGCAAGGATGATTCTCGATAAGGTAGCTGGGGTCAGAGGGGTAGCCCTGCGCGTCTTCGCCCGTGAGCCTCTCCCGAATGAAGCCGTATGGGCAACGCCTGCGCCAGGCATGGAAGTTATGCGCCGCATCAAAGATCAGCTCGATCCGCAGCGGGTATTTCCCGCCGGACGGTTCCCGGGAGGCATATGACGCAGCCGCGCAAAGGGCGAGACGACGAGACCTCGCTGGCCAGGCTCACCGATGAGCTGGTGGAGTGCATCCATTGCGGGCTTTGCCTGGAGGCGTGCCCCACCTACGTTGAGCTGAACCGGGAAGAGGATTCCCCCAGGGGACGCATCTACCTGATGCGGTCCGTGGCTGAGGGGCGTGCGTCCCTTGATGGCTCGGTGCTCCATCATCTAGATGTCTGTCTGGGATGCCGCGCGTGCGAGACGGCGTGTCCGTCGGATGTGAAATACGGCCTCCTACTTGAGCACACCCGGACACACATTGAAGAATCGGCCTATCGGCCGCTGTGGCAGCGTCTCGGGCGCAGGGTGCTGATGGAGGTCTTTACCCACTCGGCCACGATGGCTCTCGCGATGTTCTTCGCGACGCTTCCTTCCCGCTTGCTTCGTCGCCCTCCGTCCGCGCCGGGAGGAATGGTCAGCCGGATCATGGGTGCCCACGGGGATGGAGGAGACCTGCGGCTGGACCGCTTTCCCTCGCCGCGTCCCTTGCGTTTGCCGCGCCTCGTTCCTGCGGCCAGAGAAAGGAAGCTCCGGGTGGGCTTGCTGGAAGGCTGTGTGATGCCCGTGCTGTTCCCGGAGGTCAACCTTGCGACAGTCCGAGTGCTCTCGAAGCTCGGATGTGAGGTGGTTGTGCCGCCGGGGCAGGGCTGCTGCGGGGCGCTGCACGTGCACAACGGCTACGGGCGCCAGGCCGCGCGTATGGCGCTCAGAAACATGGCTGTTTTCGAGGCGGCCCAATGCGACGTTATCGTTGTGAACTCCGCCGGATGCGGATCCACCATGAAGGAGTATGCGGGGCTCTTCCCCGAGGGCAGTCCGGAACGGGAGCGGGCGACGGCGTTCTCCGCGAAGGTGCGGGATGTCTCCGAGGTGATCGCCGGCCTGCTGGATGAGGCGGATCTGAAGCCGGTGGAGATGACTGTCACCTACCACGATGCGTGTCATCTGGCGCACGGGCAGAAGATCCGCTCGGAACCGCGCCGCATGCTCTCGGCTATTCCCGGACTGACGCTGGTGGACTTGCCCGAATCTGATCACTGCTGCGGGAGTGCGGGCGTCTACAGCTTCACCCAGCCGGAAATGGCCGTGAGGCTTCTGAAGCGCAAGGTGGCCAACATCGAGTCCACCGGTGCGGAGGTGGTGGCCACGGGCAATCCGGGCTGTCAGATGTGGATCCGCTCCGGGCTGAAGCTGGAGGGAAGCTCCGTGCGCGCCCTGCATCCCATCGAGATCGTGGATCTGGCCCTGACGTCACAAGATTCTCCATCCCCGGGGTGAGCCCGGCATTTCTCTCCTTATGGCTTCTGGCCTGCTTCCCGCGTTCTGCCGGGCAGGATTAGCACAACCGCTCGGGGAACTCATCGGCGGCCGGCGCGCTGCCGCAGGACCGACTGAGCGCGCTTCGCCGCGGAGGTTTCACCTATGAAGGACAGACGGCTGACCCGCAGAAGCCTTCTGAAGGCGGGCGCTGCCCTGGCACTTCCCGCGATCGTCTCCGCCCGGGCGCTGGGCCGGGAAGACAAAGTGGCCGCAAGCGAGCGGATCACGCTGGGATTCATCGGTGTGGGTGGAATGGGCGGCGCGCACCTGGGCGGATTCCTGCGGAATCCCCGCGTGGACGTCATCGCCGTATGCGACGTCTACGAACCCCATCTGCGCAAGGCGCGGGAGCGGGTGGGGGAGCGCTGTCTGGCTTACAAGGATTTCCGGCATCTTCTCTTGCGCCGGGATATTGATGCCGTCGTCGTCTCCACGCCGGATCATTGGCACACGCTCATCTGCATCCGGGCCGCCGAGGCGGGCAAGGACATCTACTGCGAGAAGCCCCTGACTTACAGCATCGGGGAGGGGAAGCCCCTCATCGAGGCTGTCCGCCGCTACGGCCGTGTATTTCAGGTGGGTTCCCAGCAGCGCTCCGACCGCAACTTCCGTTTCGCCTGCGAGCTGGTCCGCAACGGAAAGATCGGAAAGCTGCACACAGTCCGCACCGGCTTCGGACGAGGCCCGGAGGGTGGGGATCCGGCCATAACGGCTCCTCCCGAGGGGCTGGACTGGGACTTCTATGTCGGCCCTGCTCCGATGACTCCGTTCCAGAAGGGACGTTTCGGCTTCGACTTCCGCTGGTTCACGGAGTATTCCGGCGGCATCCTGACCGACTGGGGAGCTCATCACAACGACATCGCCCAGTGGGGGACGGGCTACGACGGCAGCGGCCCAGTGGAGGTTGAGGGCACAGGAGCATTTCCCTCCACCGGCGCCTTCGATACAGTGCGAGATTACAATGTGACCTTCACCTACTCCAACGGGGTGAAGCTGATCTGCAGCAACCAGCATAACGGCGTGCTGTTCCAGGGGACTCAGGGGGAGGTGGCAGTCAACCGGGGATTCCTGGACGCTTCTCCGAAGGACCTGCTGGAATGGCGGCCGGGGCCGGGGGACATCCGTCTGTATGAGAGCCCCGGGCACCATAACGACTGGCTGGACTGCATCCGGACGCGCAGACGGCCTATTTGCGACGTCGAGATCGGAGTGTCTTCCGTGAACATCTGCCATCTGGCGAACATCGCAATCAGGCTGGGCCGCAAGCTTCGCTACGACCCGGCGCAGATGCGGATTCTGGATACTCCCGAGGCGGAAAGCATGCTGTTCCGTCCCTATCGCGCGCCGTGGAGCCTGTGACCATGAGAACTCGGATACGGACGGCTTTTCTCCTCGTAATCCTGTGGCGATCTCTTACGGGCATTTGTGCACAGACGACGCCTGTGGACGAAGACCTGATCGCCCGCCTCAGGTCGGACAACCTCCAGACACGCGCTGCGGCCATCCCGGCAGCGGTCCCCGAGCTGCTGAAGCGCCTGTGGTCAGACGATATGTCCTGGCACCATGGCTCTCTTCAGGTTCTGCGGGAGGCTGTCTGGCGCGCCATGGGAGACGTGTATGCTGACGACCGCCGGCCGCTCGCGGCTGCGCTCGTCAAAGCGGCTGCCGATCCGTCTTTATCCGTGGCGTCTCGCTGCGAGGCGCTGGATCTGGCCTCGCTGGTGGCGTCTTCGGAGAGTGTGCCGGCGCTGGCGGAGCTCCTGACTGATCCCGGTGTGGGCGAGAGTGCCCGCGTGTGTCTTGTGCGGATCGCTGCGCGCGCCTCGGGCGCCGCTGGAGCCCTGCGTGGGGCGCTGGTGTCGGCCTCACCTGAGCGTCAGGTGGCGCTCATCAATGGCCTTGCAACGGCCAGGGCGTCCTTTGCGGAGCAAGCTGTCCGCTCCTGGTTGAACTCGCCTTCGTTGGATGTCAGAATGGCCGTCCTTCGGGCGCTGGGAAGCATCGGAGACGCGCAGTCGCTGAGTGCGCTTTGGCAGGCGGCGGAGAAGGGCACGCAGGCGGAGAGGTCTGCCGCGCTGGACAGTATCCTGCGCATAGCGGAAAGCCTGCCTGCTGAGCAGGCCCGCCCTGTGTATGAAAAGGTCTACACGGGCAGCAGGAATTCAGTCGAGAAGTGCGCCGGGCTGGCCGGAATCGCCCGGGTCCGGCAGGCGGCCGCGGTGCCGCTCCTGACGCAGAGCCTGCTGGCGAAGGAACCGGATGTCCGTGGCCTGGCTGCCCTGGCTCTTGCGGAGATGCCCGGTTCCTCCGTCGGCATCCGTCTTGCGGAGAGGCTGCCGGTTGCGCCGCTTGAGCAACAGGTGGCAATAGTGTCTGTTCTGGCTCGCCGGTATGACGCCCCCTCGGCTCTGGCCCTCTTCCGTGCCGCCGCATCGGAGCGGGTCGAGCTTCGCGCCGCGGCCTATAAGGCTCTTGCGGAGAACCGCAATGCCTCGCGCCAGGAAGTCGCGCGGGTGCTCGCCGAGCGTCTGCCGGCGGCTCAGGATCCGGCGGAACGCTCAGCCATGCTGTCCGCGGTGGTCACCGTGGCGCATCCTTCCCTGCTGGTTCCTTTGATGAATGAATGGGAGGCTGGCCGTCGCAGCACGGAACTGCTCCGCGCGCTGCTTGCGGTTGCAGACTCCTGTGCGGCCGCAGGATGTGGGGAGGATGCGGCGAAGGTGTATCTGCTGGTCGCTGAGAACGCCACGGACCATTCGCTCCTGAGGATGGCCGCCGCGTCATTGAAGGATGCCGCATTGCGGCGGGATTTCGCGTCGCGGGCGGGCTTCGTGACGCACTGGTGGGTTCTGGGACCGCTGAAGGGGCGCGAAAAGTGGTCCGGTCAGGACGCCTTCCCGGTGGATTCCCCGGTGGACCTGTCCGCAAAAGTGACCGTGGACGGCGAAGAGTTCGGCTGGAAGCCAGTGGCCGTCCGGGATCCGCTGGGTGAGCTGGACCTGGCCGCCGCGGCCGGTCCGGGCGAGGACTCCGCGTGCTATGCCTATGCCGAGATCATCAGCCCTTCCGAGCGGGATGCCTGGCTGCGTCTGGGCAGCGACGACGGCGTCATTGTCTATCTGAACGGCCAGAAGGTCCACGAGTTCAAAGGGGAGCGCAACTATGCGCTCGACGAGGACTCCGTCCGCGTGACGCTTCGTCGAGGGACGAACCTCCTGCTCTGCAAGGTGCTGAATGCGGGCGGAGGCTATTCCGTGGGAGCCCGGTTCGTGGATCTGGAAGGGCGTCCGCTGCGCCTGGAGCAGCGCAGGCCGTGAGGCGCGTCCGTGAAGTCATCTCCTGCACCGGAGTGCTGTTTCTCGCGGCGGTCCGGATAATCATCTTCTTCATCTGCGCTGCCGCACCGGCCTCGGCCGCGGACGGGTTTGTCCCCCTGTTCAACGGCCGCGATCTCTCCGGGTGGATCGAGCAGAAGAAGGAAGGGCAGGGGTGGACGGTTCGCGACGGCCTGCTCATCTCGCCGGCCGGCAGTGTCAGCAACCTGTATACCGAAAAGCTGTACTCGGATTTCATCCTGCGGGCGAGGTTCCGTCTGGATCCACAGGGGAACAACGGCATCGGCATCCGGGCAGGACGGGAGGGAGGCAACCCATCCACCACCGGGATGGAGATCCAGATCCTGGACGACTACCATCCCACCAACGCGAAGCTTCCCCTGGAGAATATGTGCGGCTCAATCTACCGCCTTGTGCCGTCGCGCCGGGGCGCATTGAGGCCGGCGGGCGAGTGGAATGACGTCGAGATCCGCGCGATAGGACGGCGGATAGAGGTGGCCTTGAATGGGAGGGATGTGCTCCGAACGGACCTGAACCGGCTCTTGCGCGCTGATAAGTTCCCGGACCAGCCGGGTTTCATCCGTTTCAGCGGGCACATTGCGCTTCTGGGACACAAGCCGAGCGCCGTGGCCTTCCGGGACATCGAGATCCTAGATCTGGGCCGTAGCGACTCGCCGCAGCAACCGCCCGACGGGCTTGCGGCGCTGTTCGACGGGCGCAGTCTGGACGGCTGGATCCTGAACGGGATCTGGGCGGTGCAAGACAGTGCGTTCGGATGCGCAGGCGCCGGCCTGGCCTCACCGCCGGGTGCGTTCCGGGACTTCGAGCTAATGCTGGACTGGCAGATTCCGCCGGGCGGAGCGGCAGCCCTGCACTTGCCGGGAGGGTTCACGCTGGCACTGGGCGGTGGCAAGGATCCTGCCGGGACTCTGACAGGCGATGGACGGGCCACGAAGCCGGATAGACCGGCCTCGCCGGCAGGGGGGGACTGGAATAGCCTGCATCTGTCAGTTGCCCGCGGCAAGTTAAGTGTATTCATCAACGGGGAGCTGGTCCACAAAGGAGCAGCGGTTTTCCCTGCCGCGGAAGGACCGCTTCTTCTGGAGAGCGGTGGTGCAGGCGCTCGCTTCAGAAACCTGTTTTTGCGCCAGTTGATGCTTCAATGAATGAGACATGTCGCAATTCGGTCTATCAGGCGGAAGAGTGTTGACAGAGAACGTCGCAGGCGGGCATAATCAGCCGGCCTGTTGTGTCCGCCCCTGCCGGGCGGACGGACGTGCTGAAGAGATGAACGAAGACTTACCCAAACGACCCGCGAACGGCCTGCAGGGTCCGTCTGCGATGCGCCTCTGCTGATGTGACAGGCTGACCGGCCTGACCGAGCCCGATTCTGGGCGGCCGGCAGCCTCTCCCCGGTCCGGCGCTTCCGTCAGACGGTCCTGCTCTGGCGGAGGCGGCACGGCGAAACACCTGCCCCCTTGCGGATAGCAGTCTTTGCTTTGAGTCTGGGACGGAGTTCCCGGATGAAGCAAAGCCTTTGCCGCGTTTGCTCCGCTGCCCGTTCGCCGCATCAAGGAGGACGAAGAGAACTTGGCCTGCCCTGTAGCACTGTCTGTTCCGGGGTACCGCCGCCGGGAGCCCACGAGGTTGCGGGGATGAACACCCTGGCTCGCAGGTTCGGCTTCGGTTGGACACTGGCCCGCCGCGCAACGTGGGCCGATGCCATTGTTCTGGCAGGTCTGGCGGCTCTTGTGTACGCGGGCGCCGAACTGGCCATGGAGGCCCCCGAAGCCGTCTCAGGCCCCACGATCTCCCTTGCGCCTTCGGCTCTCCCGCTTTACGCGGCGCTCTCGGCGGCCCGGATGCTCGCCGCATACATGCTGTCGCTCGCGTTCACCATGGTCTACGGCTACGTTGCAGCGCGCAACAGGCGGGCGGAGCAGGTCATGATTCCGCTGCTGGATGTCCTGCAGAGTGTTCCCATTCTTTCCTTTCTCCCGGTTGTGCTCCTGAGCCTCTCAGCCATCGTATCTCAGAACATCGCGGCCGAGATCGCGTCTGTCGTCCTGATCTTCACGGGGCAGGTCTGGAACCTGACATTCGCCTGGTATCAGTCCCTGGTCACGATTCCCCGGGATCTGCAGGAGGCCAGCGAGGTCTTCCGGCTCAACGGCTGGCTGCGCCTGAAGTTCCTGGAGCTTCCCTACGCGGCGATCAGCCTGATCTGGAACAGCATGATGAGCTGGGCTGGTGGCTGGTTCTTCCTGATGGCGGCCGAGATGTTCACTGTTGGAGATCGGGACTTTCGCCTGCCCGGTCTGGGCACTTATCTCCAGACTGCCGCCAACGCCGGTGATCTGCACGCCATTCTCCGGGGCGTGGGAACGTTGATCATCGTGATCGTGGCCATAGACCAGCTCCTCTGGAGGCCGCTTCTCGTCTGGGCGGAGCGCTTCAAGGTGGAGACAGTCTCAGCGGATTTCCCTCCTTCATCCTGGCTTTACGATGTGCTTCACCGCTCGGCCCTTGCCGGATGGTTTGCAAGGTGTGTTCTCCGGCCCGCTGGCGAGTTTCTTGATTCCTGCTTCCTCCGCCTTTTCTCCACACCTCGTCCAAGGAATGGCGCGGGCCATGCTGGCTGGACCTTCACCGTCTTGCTGATTTTGTGCGGGGGCGCCGTTGGCTACGGAGTCTATCGTGCTGCGGGAATGCTGGCGGGAGTCAGCGGCTCGCAATGGCTCGCCATCGCACTGGGTCTTCTGGCGACGTTCGCCCGGGTGACCGTTGCGCTCCTGATCGCTTTGGCCTGGACGGTGCCGCTGGGCGTGGCGCTGGGCACGAACCGGAAGCTGGCGGCCTGGTTGCAGCCCGTCGCGCAGATTGCAGCGTCTGTGCCTGCTACTGCGCTCTTTCCGGTCTTGCTCCTGCTGGTCTTGGGACTGCCCGGCGGACTTGACGTTGCGGCCGTGCTCCTGATGCTTATGGGCACGCAGTGGTATCTTCTGTTCAACGTCATTGCCGGGGCGAGCGCAATCCCGCAGGATCTGAAGTATACCTCCGCACTGCTCGGTCTGGGCCGATGGGAGAAGTGGCGTGTCCTTATCTTGCCTGCCCTGTTCCCCTATCTCGTTACCGGTGCGATAACAGCAAGCGGGGGAGCCTGGAATGCCAGCGTTGTCGCCGAATACGCCAGTTTCGGAGGAAAGACGGTGTATACGGTTGGAATCGGCGCGCTTATCGCGCGTGCCACGGCATCGGGAGACTTTCCGCTCCTTCTGGCATCTACGCTTTCTATGATTTTCGTGGTGGTATTGATAAACAGGATTTTCTGGAGAAGGCTCTACAGACGATCCGCGGCGGTGTATAGACTGGAGTGATGGTGTGACGGCAAGCGCGTTGGTCAAACTTCGGGGAGTAACCCAGTCGTATCAGATTGGCAGGAAGGTGTTCGTGGCGGTCGACGGCGTCAATATGACCGTCAATGAGGGCGAGTTCGTCGCGCTTCTCGGGCCCTCCGGATGCGGAAAGAGTACGCTGCTCCGGATCATCACCGGTCTGCAGAAGCCCAGTCAGGGCACGGTACTCTACCGTGGTGAACCGGTGACCGGAGTGAACCCGCGCGCCACCATCGTCTTCCAGACCTTTGCCCTTTTCCCCTGGCTTACGGTGCAGCAGAATGTGGAGATAGCCCTCAAGGCCCGCGGAGTCTCTCCGGAGGAGCGCAAGACTCGGGCCCTGGAGCTCTTGGACAGGGTAGGACTTGACGGGTTTGAGACGGCGTTTCCTCGCGAGTTGTCCGGAGGGATGCGGCAGAAAGTGGGCTTTGCGCGGGCCATGGCTGTTAACCCCGAACTGCTCTGCCTGGACGAGCCGTTTTCGGCGCTTGACGTGCTGAGTGCTGAATCGCTTCGTGGGGAGCTTCTGGAGTTGTGGCTGGGTGGCGGCATACCCACGCGGGCGATCCTGATGGTGACTCACAATATCGAGGAAGCTGTCTTCATGGCGGACCGGGTCATCGTTATGGATAAGGATCCGGGCCGTGTGGTCGCCGATGTCAATGTCGCGCTTCCTCATCCACGGCAGCACAAGTCTCCGGAATTTGCCGCCATTGTGGATCAGGTGTACGCCACACTAGCCGGACAGACACAACCGGAGCATCTGGAAGTCGGTACCGCTCCCGGGGAGCCGGGCCGCACGCGTGCGCTTCCCGATATCGCGATTGACGACCTGACCGGAGTTCTGGAGCGCTTGACGGAGGAGCCCGGACGGACGGCCGACATCTTCCGGCTTTCGTCGGAGCTGCAGGTGGACTCGGACTATCTCTTGCGGCTGACGGAGGCTGCAGAACTACTCGGCTTTGCCACCCTGGCCCAGGGTGACATATCGCTGACCCCTCTTGGCGAGACCTTCGCGGAAGCAAGCATTCTGGCGCGCAAGGAGATCTTCGCGACCCGGATACGCAGGCTTCCGCTGTTCTCCTGGCTTCTCAAGATGCTGAGCGCTGCCGAAAAGCCGCAGCTTGAGCGCAGCGTCATCCACGCGGCCTTGGAGTTGGAGTTCCCTCCGGAAGAAGCCAGAAGACAGCTCGACCTGATCATCCAGTGGGGCAGATACGCCGAGCTCTTCGAGTATGACGACGGAAGCGAGATCCTCTCGCGCGAGGCGGGCGTCCCGGCCGGGACCAGCGCGTAGCGCAGGTTTGTATTGGCAGGTTTGGGCGATCAGGAACCGAAACGTGCAAGACCGGCGCTGCGGGAAGGCCAGCGTTCTTGACACATCGCCCGTGAAAGACCCATAATCAGCCGGCCTGTTGTGTCCGCCCCTGCCGGGCGGACGGACGTGCTGAAGAGATGAACGAAGACTTACCCAAACGACCCGCGAGCGGCCTGCAGGGTCCGTCTGCGATGCGCCTCTGCTGATGTGACAGGCTGACCGGCCTGACCGAGCCCGATTCTGGGCGGCCGGCAGCCTCTCCCCGGTCCGGCGCTTCCGTCAGACGGTCCTGCTCTGGCGGAGGCGGCACGGCGAAATACCTGCCCTCTTGCGGATAGGAGTCTTTGCTTTGAGCCCGGGACGGAGTTCCCGGATGAAGCAAAGCCTTTGCCGCGTTTGCTCCGCTACCCGTTCGCCGCATCAAGGAGGACGATGAGATGAAGATGCTCACCCTGGACCAGGTGGCCGCGCGGCTGCGTCTGGAGGCTGCGCAGGGGCTGCGCAAGGAGGCTGTGGAGCAGATTCTCACGGGCCTGCATCCGTCCGAAGTGGGAGCCGCTCTGAGCGAGCTGCCTCCGGAGACTGCGATGGCGGTTCTGCGTGTGCTGGATCGTCCTCTGGCGGCGCTGCTTCTGGGGGAGATCCCGGATGAGTTGCTGGAGTATGTCCTCTCTGAGATGCCGATGACCGACCTGGCGCGCATTCTGTCGGCTCTGCGGGTGGAGGACAACGAGAAGGTGGCCAGCCACATCGCCGAGGTTTTGCCTTCCCTGGATCAGAAGCGGCAGGTAGGCCTGTTCCTTGCGCTGCCTCGCGATGCGACGGCGGAAGTGTTCTCTCTGTTGGACACGACAGCCCGGGACTCTCTGCTTCTCTCCATGACCGATTCCGAGACGCGGCAAGTGCTGGCCGATCTGAGTCCCGATGACCGGACGGAGCTATTCGAAGAGCTGCCGGGACAGGCCACGCAGCGATTGCTCAACCTCCTCAGCCCGGAGGATCTGGCCGAAGCACGGCGCCTGCTGGGATATCCGGAGGAGAGCGTCGGCCGGTTGATGACGCCGGATTACATTGCCGTGCGCCCGGACTGGACGGTTGCCCGGGCGCTGGAGCACATCCGCAGCCGGATGAGCGAGTCGGAGACGTCGGACATCATCTACGTCACGGACTATCGCTGGAAGCTGCTGGACGCTCTGGACCTGAAGCGCTTCGTTATGGCCGATCCCTCCAGCAAGGTTGAGGACATGATGAACGAGACCTTCGTAGCGTTGTCTCCTCTGGATGACCGGGAAGCGGCCGTGGAGACGATGCAGCGCTATGACGTCAGCGTGCTCCCGGTGGTGGACACAGACGGCACTCTGGTGGGGATCGTCACGTTCGACGACGTGATGGACGTCGCGGAGGAAGAGGCCACCGAGGACTTCCATCGCGTCGCCGCTGTGGCGCCTCTGCGGAAAAAGCTGAGTGAGACGGCCCTGTTCGAACTGGTCCGAAGCAGGGTCGGATGGTTGCTTGCTCTTGTCGCTGTCAACCTCATTACGGGGGGGATCATAGCCCTCCATACGGATGTCATACAGGCATCCGTCGCGCTTGTGTTTTTCCTTCCGCTGCTGATTGCCAGCGGCGGTAATGCAGGAGCGCAGGCGGCTACGCTGGTCGTACGCGCTCTTGCCACAGGAGACGTCAAACCGCGGGAGTGGATTCTGTTTGTTTTGCGGGATGCGGCTGTTGCCGGGTCCATGGGGGTGATCATGGGGCTTGCTGTCTCGGCGGTCGGACTGCATCGCGGTGGTCCTGACGTGGCTGTTACAGTGGGTCTCAGTATGGTGTGTATAGTCTTGGCCGGCAGCCTCGTGGGAACGATTCTTCCTTTTCTGCTGACGCGTCTCCGGCTGGATCCTGCGACTGCGAGCGCACCTCTGGTCACGACGATGGCGGACATTACCGGGGTCATGATCTACTTTTCCATTGCCCGTCGCATCTTGCCTCTTGTCTAGGCATCCGCACTGGACGCATTGAACAGGCAAAGGGACCGCCACCGGGGCGGTCCCTCTTTCTTTCTGTTAGATATTACCGTTGACCTGTGACTGTCAGCTCCGGCGGCGGACCATTCCGGCGAACCCGGCCAGGCCCGCGGCGAGCGCCAGGATGCTGGCAGGCTCCGGAACCAGCTGGACGTCATCATACTGGTAGTTGCCGGCCGTGGCCGAACTCAGGTTCGAGCCGAGCAGCACCATCGTGAACGGGGACCAGACGATCGGGATGTTCTCCACCGTCACATCGTCCACCGTGTAGCTGGCCAGGCCCTTACCGGCGCCACCCGTGCCGTTGCCGCCGGTGACGGTGATCTTCATCGTGTGCCAGCCCACGCTGCGCGGCTTCGGGATGGTGAACCAGCCCTGCGGGGTGTCCGTCTTACCGAAGGCTGCGCGGCCGCTGTACATGTTGGTCTGCACGCCCGAAGTGTTGTAGGCGCCGATGGCCAGCAGCTCCGTCAGTCCTCCGAAGTTCACCGGGTCGCTGTAGGCTGCCAGCCGCGCGAAGTGCCGCACGTTGGTCGCCGCTCCCGGGTCATAGAAGCGGAACCTCAGCTCCAGACCCACGTGGATCGTCGGAGCGATGATGCGGTACATCGAGCGCGCTGCGTTGTCCTGGACCGCCACCTTGTTGTTGGGGTCGGTGACGTCCGTCTGCCACAGCAGAGGACCGTTGGAGCCCGGCGTCCAGAGTCCGATGCCCGCCTCGAAGTCCTCAGTGAAATACTGGGCGGAGGCCGGCATCGCGGCGCAGACGACGAGCGCCGCGAACATCACGGCGAAGCATCTTTTCATTGTCTCTTTTCTCCTTTCTTGCTTGCCCTGCCCGGACCGGAGGACGGAAATCGTGCGCCCTGCGTGCCCGGACACAGCAATTTTATCACGCATGACCCTTGAGGAGTTCAGCGGAATCTCAGGATCTGTTCAACTTTCCGGCCGGCGGCCGGATCCAAAGATGTAAGGACTTTTTTGCCTTCCCTCGCGATGCCAACCCCCCCGTGCAGGCCTGGTCGCGTTCAGGGAATGTCTACGTCCCACTGATAGGGAATGGTGGTCTGCTCGCGGTAGAGCTGCTCGTAGCTGATGCGGGCGGCGTGCTGGTCGCAGTAAACGATGGTGGTGCCGTCATAATGCGTCACGGCAGGCCGATCCCAGTTGTTGTTCTTCCAGAGATAGAGACCGTCATTGATACCGCCGGGCTGACCCGGTACTGCCGGCCCCCGGGACTCATGGATCATCAGCATCACCTTGGCCGGATCCCGCGATGCAAGAGCTGCGTCCAGCTTCACCAGGTGCAGCACGCCGTTGATGCTGTATGAGAGCTTGTAGTCTCTGGGCGTGCCCACCACGTCCATGGCGGGCTTGTTCTTGTCGGACGGGCACAGGTAAACTTTCTCGGACTTCACATACGGCCACAACTGTCCCTGCTCTGGGTAGACTGGCTTGCGCGTGCCGGTAGATCCGCACCAGTCGTTCTGGGTGCGGAAATACTCCTTCGCAAGGCTGGGCATGCGACCGTTGTTGTCGTCCACGTACATCCTGACGGACAGGGCAAGCTGCTTCAGGTTGGAGAGGCACATCGCAGTCCTCCCGCGCTCGCGCGCCTGTGCGAACACGGGGAAGAGGATTGCCGCCAGGATGGCGATGATGGCGATGACCACCAGTAGCTCGATCAGGGTGAACCCCCGGGTTTTGGATGCAGGCTTCATTGGCTGAATGCGTCCTTCTGCGGCGTTTTGCCGCTGTTTGAGGAATGAGATGCTCTGCGTCTAGCATACCATGACCCTGGCGCTGCTGTGAACCCCTGCGACGGACTGTGGGCCTGGCCAAAACCGCAAAGCCTTCGCCCGGTTGAGAGAAGGTGTGGATGAGGGAACTTCAGCCCTCCGACAACCGGTCCCCGGCCTTTCCTTGTTCAGGGGTCTAGCCCTCCGACGCTTTCACGCTGGCTGAGCCGTCCGGCCTGTTTCAGGTGGTTGAGCCCTCCGGCGGTGGCCGGACGAACCGAAACCATACCGAGCACTATTTGATCTCGATATGCTCGCCTGGCGGTGCGATACTCAACTGCCGTCGGAGAGTTCCGGGAAGTCCAATCCCGGTCTTGGCAATGGATTTACACCGCTTCCTTTTGAGAGCGTTCTAGACGCCAGCCATGGTGTTGCTAACAGTAAAGGGGCGGGTCCTTTCGGACCGGCCCCTTTCTTTATTTGCCGGACTTGCCGGCTGAGCTTACTGAACAGCGGCAAGCGCCGCGTCGTAGTCCGGCTCGTTGGTTACCTCTGGAACATACTGGGCGTGCTTCAGAATCCCGTCCGGACCCACCACGAACACCGCCCGTGCCTCCAGCCGCAGAGGTTCCAGCAGGGTTCCGTAGGCCAGGCCGAAGCTTGCGTCCCGGTGATCCGAGGCGGTCTCGATCCGGTCCGTCCCCTTCTCACTGCAAAATCGTGCCTGAGCAAAGGGCAGGTCCATACTCACGGTCAGCACCTTCACGTTCTCAGGTAACGACTCCACCGCCCTGTTGAAGCGCAGCGTCTGCATCTCACAGACCGGGGTATCCAGAGAAGGAACCACGCTGAGGATGAGCGTCTTGCCCGCGTAATCCGCCAACGTCACATCACGCAGCCCGTCGGGAGTGCGCTGGTGAAGTCTGAAATCCGGCGCCCTGTCTCCTGCCTTCAGCTCGGGCCCGGCCACAGGAACGGGGTTTCCTTTGAAAAGAAGCGTTCTCTCCGCCATCCAGATCCTCCAATCCTTTTTGTGAGGCATAGTACGCGGCGTCGGATGCCGCCTTTGTCGCGGGAACTAACGCCAGCGAGCCGCCTGCGGTTCCTGCTCAGGGCTACACTCTGGCGCGGTGCCTCCGCAGCAGCTCCACCAGATGAAGCTTGTTGGCCGCCATCGCCTTCCCCAGCGGCGTCTGGCGGGAGGAATCCCGCGCGTTCACATCCGCTCCCCAGGCGATCAGCAGGCGGACCACCTCGCTTGCCTCGCAGTTCCACTCCTCGATGGCCCAGTGCAGCGGAGTCTGCAGCTCATGATTGCGCGTGTTGACGTCCGCTCCCTGTTCCAGGAGAAATTCCAGTGTCCGGCGAGCCCCGGCCGCCGCGGCGGCATGGACCGCGGTGTTTCCCTGACGATCCTCGGCCGCGATTCGCGCCTCGAACTCCAGCAGCACAGCCGCGGCCTCCCGCCGGTCCTGCAGGGCGGCGTAGTAGAGGGGTGTGGCCCTGAGGAACTCATCCCGTTCGTTGGCCATCTCCGGATCCTGGCGAAGGATTTGCCGCAGCTCGCCCGCCATTCCCAGTGCGGCCAGCGAATGGACGCAGGCGGAGGCGCCCCGTTCCCGGAGGGCGTTGCAGATCTCCCGTGACCCGTGCATTGCGGCCGCCAGCATCGCGCTGAGTCCGCTGGAGGATCGGCAGTCCGGCTCACAACGGTGCTCCAGCAACAGTCGGACCAGTCCTTCGTTGCGGTGGCTGCAATAGGCCGCGAAGACCAGCACCGGAACGGCTCCCAACCGTTCGTGGGGAGCCGTGGCGTGGGGGTCGGCTCCGCTTTTCAGCAGCTCTCGAGCGATCTCCGTATGCTCCGACAAGGGAAGTCCCCCGCCTTCGGCGGCGGCGTGCAGGGGAGTCAGCCCGCGTTCGTCCCGGCATGCTGCCAGAGCGGGGTCTTTTCGGAGCAGCCCGCGGACGGCCTCCACGTCCCCGCGCCGGATGGCCTCGAACAGATCCGTCTCAGAACTCGGCTTCAAGTGTCACCTGCGAGCCGCCATCAGCTTCGAAGACTGGCAAGCTTGGCGACTCTCCGCTGCGGCGGCATCCCTCAACCACGGAGAAGTGCGCGCCGTCCGGCACGGGGAGCCTAAGGACTCCTTGCACACCCGGCGGTAGTTCTGCCTCCAGACGGAAGCGTCTGTCTTCCCTGCGCCAGGCCACGGAGATGTCCCCTCGCGGGGTGGGAACGCGGCCCTGCGCCCATTTCAGGCCGGCCGGGACGGGTGCAATCTCCGCCCGGGTGAATCCCGGCTCCAGCGGCGCGACTCCCAGCTGATAGCGCGACTGGAAGAACGTGGGCGCTGCGCTCCAGGCGTGGCACTGGCTGCGGGTGTAGCGTCCGCTCACTTCGTACCCGGGGAAGATTTCCCAGCAGGTGGTGGAGCCGGCGTCCAGCATTATTCCCCACCAGCGGCGGCTGAGCTCCAGAATGTCCTCATAAGCGCCAAGTCTTGCCAAGGCCTCGAACGTGAAGAACATGAAGAATGGGCTCCCCACCGGCACCACGCCTTCGGGCGCATCAAGGAGCATCGGCCGGATCGCTTCGGCCCTCTCACCTGTCGCGATCCCGGACAGGAGCGCGATGGTATTAGTCTGCTGGCTGACGCACTTGCTCTGCGACCCGTCATCCTTGAGCGAATCCACATAGGCGCTGCGCTCGTCGTTCCAGAACCAGCGGTTGGCCGCTTGGATGATCATATCCCGTTCCGCCAGAGCCTTCTGGGCTTCCTCTTCCAACCCCAGAACCCGGGCCATCACCGCTGTGCGCTCCAGCACCATTGCGAACCAGCCCTGAATGTGCAGGCTGGGAGCTCCGGAGGGGAGGTCCAGCGGTGCCCAGTCCAGAAGATTCCATCCCTCCAGGACCACCAGACCCCGCTCGTCTCTGCACGAGAGGCAGTAATCATTCTGCTTCCGGATGGCGGGGAACACCTGCTCCAGAAATTCCCGATCTCCTGTCACCTGCCAGTACTCTTCGCACGCCAGCGCCCACAGAAGGCTCCAGGTGGGAAGCACATTGGTCCAGCCGGACGGTACCTGAGATTCAACCAGCGGCGAGCGCTGCAGACTCTCGGCGGCCAGCAGCAGACACCGCCGGGAGAGGGCATATTCCCCGAAAGCCCAGTGGTTGACCGCTCCTTCGTTCCGGGAATCACCCACCCAGAAGGTCTGCTCGTAGGTGGGGCAGTCAATGTAGGTGTCCTGCGCGCAGAGCCTTGTGGTGTATGCGCCGATCTCCCAGATCCGGTTCAGCAGATAATCATCGCACCGGAAGGCCCCCCGTTCCACGCAGGGATAGGTGCTCTGAACCACCCGCACGCCGTGCACCGTAACGGGCGCCTTCAGATCCCGCAGCACCAGCAGGAAATAGCGGGCTCCCCGGCTGACCACCGACCGGTAGACCTGGCGGCCCGCTCTCGCCGTGTAGCGCAGTGTGTTATTGAGCCCCCACGCAAGGTCCAGCGCGCCGTCCTGGATCGACTCGAACCCCAGCAGGTCAACCACGGTCCCCTCGTGGGCGTCCAGCTCAAGCTCCCAGTAGCCGAGCGTCATCCGGCCGAGGTCCAGCAGCACCTCCACGTCGCCGCGCTCATCGGGATGGATGACCGTCCCTTCCGCTCCTCGGGAGGCCAGACCGGCGAACGTCCGAGTTTCCAGCCTGCCCGTTTCCTCTCCCCAGGCCGTCGCCAGGTGCGGTTGCTCGGGCACTGTGAACGCTTGCTTAGCGTGCTGTTCGAACGGGGCCAGATCCGCCGCTGTCGAAGCATTCCACACTCCCTGGAACGCGGCGTCCTCCCGGGACTCGAACGGGCCGTAAGTCAGGAAAGGATAGGGCGGCACAATGGCGGCCACGGGGGTGAGCGGACCTCCTTCCACAATGGTGCAGGCGAAGTTCCAGTCGTGGAACTCCCCAGTCAGGTCCCACACCAGCAGATTCTCACCGCGCCGCAGCCGGAACCGGTAGAACCGCCCGGAGTCGAAAGGCTTGCCCAGCCTGCGCTCCCAGGGCACGTCCTCACCGTTCACCCGCAGTTCGCCTGGGGAGAAATTCCCTTCCACAGGGCCAAGCAGGGTGACATCCCGCTCTTCATCACTGAAGACCACCGTTGCCAGCAATCCGCAGATGGGCGCGGGATCAGCGTCCACATAACCTGGCAGCAGCGTCTCCCGAAGGCGGATGTGCCACACCTGGGGCTCGCGAACGGTCCGCGCCCGCAGCACGTTCACGGGGAAGACCGGCTCTTCGGTCAAGAAGGGGATGTCCCGTGGTGAGAGGTGTGTCCACGGTTCGCATCCGGCGGGCCCCACCTCCACCGCCGACTGCCATCCGCTGTCGTCGAAGTCCGCGTCGCGCCAGTCCACAGTCTGGCGGATGATCCGCTCTCCCCGGCGCCATTTCTGCGCGCACTCCTCATCCAGGTCGACGTTTTGCCAGACCGCCTGCTCCCAGAATGCGTTGAACTGCTCCACCCATCCCTGCTGGCAAGTCATGCGCGGAGTGCTGCGCGAGTAGCCGGGATGCTCGTGTACCTTCCAGGACGTATCCGTCGCCACGATCACCTCGCCGTCGGCCTTCAGCTCGGCCAGCAGACCGGCGCGGGTGGCCAGCCACTGGAAGCTTGCCACGCCCGAGTGCATCACCTGCACTGCCACCACATTGCGGCCTGGCTTCAAGATGCCCTTCAGGTTGTAGGTATCGTACCGGTAGTTGGATGGCCACGCGCGCACCGGTCCCTGTCCCAGCCGCCGGCCGTTCACCCACAGCACGTAACGCGTATCGGCGGTGATCCGCAAAGAGGCCTCTTGCGGCTCGTTGGCCAGTTCAAAGGTCTTCCGCGCGCAGAGATAAAAGTTCCAGGGGTTCTCCTCCCCTTCGATCCAGATCCAGCGCCCCCGCCAGTCCGTATGCTTCGTCATGAAATGTTCGACCGTCCGTTGCAGAAGAGTATTTCACGGGCGTCCGGTCCGCTGGTCTGCGGTTCGCGCCGCCCGCGCGCTGGTATATTACCTGAGAGACGGCTCCTGTTGCCGGAGGATGCGGCACAGGATGCTGCCGAAACAAAGCACAGTGCTGCGCGGGACGCAGCGCTCTCAAGAAGAGCCGGAATTGTTGCCGGAGGAGGGACAGATACCATGGAATTCAGGACGGTCGTGGAAACGCGGGGGAGTGTGCGGCAATTCGCGAAGGACGCTGTGCCACGCGAGGATCTGCGTGAGATGGTGCGTCTCGCCGGACTTGCCCCCAGCGTCAACAACGCTCAGCCGTGGAAATTCGTGGTGGTCACGAACCACGAGCTGCTGGAAAAGATGGCCTCGGCCATACACAGCAAGCTGAACGCGTTGCTGCCGGATGATCCTGCGGGGAAGAATGCGAAATCCAAAGTTGACTGGTTCTCCACGTTTTTTGTGGATGCCCCGGCGGTCATCGCGGTGCTGAGATGCCCGTATGATGCCGTGGTGGACCAGGTGCTTCCAGCGGCGAATCTGACGCACGATGACATCAACCAGATGCGGGGATGCCCGGACCTGCAGAGCATCGGAGCCGCCATTCAGAACCTCCTGCTGGCAGCCACGGACCTGGGCTACGGGGCGTGCTGGCTGAGCGGACCGCTGGTGGCCCGGCAGGATCTGGAGTCTCTGCTCGGGGTCTCGGAGCCGTGGTCGCTTGCGGCGCTGGTGGCGGTCGGCCGGCCCGCGGGCGAAGTGCGCCAGAAAGAGAAGAAACCTGTCGAGGAGATTCTCGAGTTCCGCGACTGATCGCCGCATGGGGCGGCCCGCCGGGCCGCCCTCAGTTTTCCCTTTCGTCGCGCAGACGGGGAAGGGTGATGGTGAACGTGCTCCCCTCTCCCAGAGTACTCCGCAGCGAAACGTCTCCGCCCAGCGAACGGACGATCTGACGCACAATGGAAAGTCCCAGGCCCGTCCCTCCGCTCTCGCGCGAGCGCACCACGTCCACCCGGAAGAACCTCTCGAACACCATCTCCTGATGCTCCGACGCGATGCCGATGCCGGTATCCTCCACCTCGATCTCCACCGTGCTTTCCGATGCCCGCGTGGTAATCTTTGCGCGACCGCCCGCATCCGTATAGCGGATGGCGTTGTCCACCAGGTTGGCGATGGCCCGCCAAACGTCCATCGGATCTCCGGCCACGCAGGCCCCACTTGCGGTCTGGCACTCCAGCGTGACGCCGCGCTTTTGAGCGGCGGGCAACAGCTTCTCCGCCACTGACTGAGCCACCGAGTCCACATCCACCACAGTGCCCTCTTCGCTGTGCCCGGCTTCCCGCACGGCCAGGAAGAGCAGGTCGTCCACCAGCGCCGTCAGGCGCTCCGTTGATTCCGAAATGGACTGGATGAACCGGCGCGCCAGTTCGGGGTCGTCCACGGCGCCGTTCAGCAGGCTCTCGGTCATGACCTTGATGGACGCAAGCGGCGTGCGCAGTTCGTGGGAGGCGTTGGCCACAAAATCCCGGTGCAAACGGTCCACTTTGCGCATCTCAGTGACATCGTGCAGGACAGCAACCGCCCCGCTCACCTGCCCCTCGGGAGCCGTCCGCGGGATGATGACTGCGGAGAGCGAGCGTTCACGCGGTTGGAAAAGATCAAGCACCCCTTCGGTCACGGTGCCGGTCTCGATGCAGGAGCGGACCATCGCGTCAAGGGAATGGTTCAGCGTGGCCTCGACGATGGTCATCCCCAACATGGAACGGTGGGGGAGATGCCCGAAGAACTGTCCGGCCGCCACGTTCGCCCGCGTAATGCGGCAGGAGGCGTCCGTCGCGATAACGGCGTCGGCCAGGTCGTCCACAATGCTCTCGAGCTCGCCGAGTTGCCGGTCCGCGGCGTCCCAGGATTCCCGAATAAAGTCGGTCAACTCCTGGGCGGAGCGGACCAGGTCCTTCAGCACGGGGTCGGCTGTGTCTATCGGTCTCTGCGGACGGAGGTCCCGGGCAAGAATGCGCCGCAAACGCCTCGCCACCCGCTCCAGGACGCGCAGCGGCTGACGCCAAAGGACGAAACCTATGACCCACGCGGTCGCCACCGCCGCAAGCGCCCGCCAGACGACTGGAACGCTCCACCGGGACCCGGCGGCATCCAGAGCGAAAGCCGCGAGCGCGCCCATCGCGGCGGCCAGGACAAAGCGCAGCCTGAGGGGAATGGTCAAGTCATTCTCATGCGGGTTCGGCCATCTTGTAGCCCACTCCGCGGACGGTAAGAATCAGCGACGGCTTGCGCGGATCGTCCTCCAGCTTGTCGCGCAGACGGCAGATGTGGACATCCACGGTGTGAGGGTCAATGTAAGAGTCCTCCCCCCAGACCTTCGAGAGCAGACTCTGCCGGGAATGCACCCGTCCGCGAGTGCGAGCCAGTTCGTAGAGCAGGTCGAACTCCTTGCGGCTCATCTCAATCTGCCGCGAGTCCTTTTCCACCACGCGCCGTGCGGGATCTATGGTGATTCCCTCCACGGTGATCGCTCCCTCGCCGTGTTGCACTTCCCGGCCGCGCCGCAGGATGGCCCGAATGCGGGCGGCGATCTCGTCCGTGAAGAACGGTTTCACCACATAGTCATCTGCGCCGGCCTCGAACCCCAGCAGGCGCTCGGACTTCTCCGCCCGGGCCGTCAGCATGATGATGGGGACGCTGGATTGCTTACGCAGGATGCGGCAGACTGTAAATCCATCCAGTCCGGGGAGCATGATGTCCAGGATCACGATGTCGGGCTTATGCTCCTCGAACAGCGAGATGGCATCTTCTCCGTTGTAGGCAGGGACGACTTCGAACCCTTCTTTCTTGAGATTGAAGGTGAGCCCGTCCGTGATGGTGCGCTCGTCGTCGACGACCAGAACCTTCGTAGCCATATGCCTCCGTAGACCTCGCTGCCGCCGGACCATCCGGCCCGGCGGGCGGCAACTGGCCGGTTCCTCTCCCGGACACATTATGCTCGCAGGCAGCGGGAAGCTGCAAAACGGAGGTTCCGGAGCGTCCGGGAGCTAAGAGTGTCGCGGAAACGTCCTGAACGCGGCGACGAAAGGGAGACAACGAAGATGAGCGAACCCAGCATGGAGCATATGCAGATGGTGGCGGCGCAGTTGACCGTGGCTTGGTCCAACGTTTCGGAAAAACAGGGCGCATTGGCGAAGGCCGTGGTGTTCGCCACCTTCCGCGATTTCCTCGAGAGGCTGGACAGACTGGCCAAAGGGCTGGAAGATCTGGACGAGCGCGTTATCTGAGCGAGCCGGATGAGCTTCAGCGCGTCCGTCGCGTGCGGAAAAGCGCGGCCAGCGTCAGCGCGGCCCCGGCGGCTGCCGCCTGCCACAGGAACCCTCCATCCCGACCGTGAGGCAAAGCCCCGTTGTGGGTGGGGAACAGACAGTGCTGTTCCTCCATCAGTCCGGCCAGAACAAGGCCGTGCTCCGCGTCCGGCAGCGTGGCTCCCACCGCGCCCCAGAACTCGGCGGATCTTGCGCCGAATCCGGCCGCGATACCTCCCAGCGCCGCTCCGGCCAGCACCAGATCCAGCGCGCGCGGCGCTTCGTTGTGGGGAATGATGTCACAGATGGCGTGGGAGACCACGCCCGCGGCAAGTGCCTTGATAGGGGAGCCTGTCAGAGCGCCGACAAACGCTCCAACGCAGGCGTGCGCAGATCCTGTCATCGGGACGTGCGGCTGTCCTCTCCGCACAGCTGGCGGTAATAGGATGCCACCTTCGCGATGTAATTCTGCGTCTCCGGGTAGGGTGGGACCCCGCCGTACTTCTTCACGGCGCCGGCCCCCGCGTTGTAGGCCGCAAGCGCCAGCTTGAGATGCTCCCAGTTCAGATCCTTCCAGCCAGCGTTGCCTGAGTAGCGATTCAGCGCCGAGCGGATGATGCGGATGCTGGCGTCCAGGTTCTGGGTGGGTTCATACGGATCCTGGAGGCCCATTCCCCGCGCAGTCGCCGGCATCAACTGCCCCAGCCCCATGGCGCCTTTGCGTGAGGTAGCGTTCGGGTTGAAGCCCGATTCCGCCAGGATCACCGCCATCACCAGCCGTGGATCCACGTCGCATTCCCGGCTGGTGTTCAGCAGCACCCGGGTGATCTGCTCCACTTGGTCACGGGACAGCCGGGGATTGATGCGGGATATGGCATCAGCGTACTGCCGGAAGTATCCCGTATGGTCCACGGTGGCTCCCCGCGCCGCACTCGGTCCTCTCTTCCGGGCGTCAAGCGCGCCCGCGGGGGAAGCAGAGCGCCGGGCACTTCCCGCTTTTTCGACGTCCGACGCGAAGGCCCAGCCCGCAAGTTCCAGCCGCGCCTGTCCTGCCGCAGTCTCCACAATCCGGGCAAGAACCCGGATCTCGGCTCCCAGTGGAGGCAGATGGATAGCGCCGCACCGAACAGCGTAAGACGTGCCTCCTGAGAGAATCAGCAGCGCAAGCCCCTCACCGCTGCCCATCGTGCCCGAAAGCGTCCCGGCGATGTCCAGAGTGGTTCCGCCTCCTGCTGGCCTTTCGCCGGGCGCCACGGCCACCGCGCGCGATTCGGCGCTCTGCCGGAGATACTCCTCACCTCGCAACATCCCCTGTGCCCGCACAGGGGCAAGGGCAACCACAGCGGCGGCCGTCAAGGCGCTGAGGAGGAGCAAGGGACGGCTGGGCGAATGGATGACGCTCCTGCGGGTGGAGCAGGCCGGGATCAGGCGGGTGCGGACGGTTTCGTGGATCGGCATCGCGAATGTCCGGGGCCAACGTAAAAACTGGCGGAGAGGCCGGGATTCGAACCCGGGGTAGGCTTTAACACCTACAACGGTTTAGCAAACCGCCGCTTTCGACCACTCAGCCACCTCTCCACGCTGCAGCCAGGCCGATCGGCCAATATGTATTACCGTATTCCAGCGGGAATTTCAAGCCCCGGCTTGCCCCAATCTCAAGAAAGTTGACGTCTTCCCACACCGTCAGGTTCCTTGTGCCTGGGTTGGCCGCTCCACGCTTACGCCTCTCTGCCGGTGATCTGGAGGTAAACCCTGCGGGCTTCCTCCCGCTCCAGGATCTCGTTGGCGGAAGTGGCTTTCATGTTGGCGAGCTTGTACACAGCATGTGCCACCGGCGCAAAACGCGCCGCTGCCACCACCCTCAGACACTCCATCCGCAGTTCGTGATGGGGGAAGGCGATCGCGGCGCTGAGTCCCGCCTGCGTCAGGCTGTCAGACGGAATGGTCGCAGGATGGGTGTGCCGCAGAAGGTTGGCCAGCGTCTCCGCCCCGGTGTCCCCCAACTGCCCATTGCGCGCCAAGGCCAGCAGGATCGAGATGCCGCGAGGGTCGTCCAGAGCCCGAAGGGCCAGAGCAACGCCGCGCCGAAGTCTTCGCTCATTTCCCGCAGTTTTCACCGTCAAGGCGAACAGGGCGAGCGCCGCTCCCAGCGCCAGGGCCGCCGCAGGAATCCAGTATTGCGGATTTCGCCGGACCGTCTCGAAGCCCGACGCGATGACACCGCTGCCCAGGATGGCCTTGGCTGCGGAGGACACGGAACGGATGGCACTGTCCACGTCGGTTAGGGTGGTGGCAACGATTTCCCCGATCTCGGGAAGAACATCAGGCCCGAGAGCGCGTATCTCGCTCTCGGCAGCGGCTGATGCCAGCGGATCCGACCCGCCCAGCGCAATGAGCAGGCGCTTCAAACGGGCTCTCTCGGACCGTTTCTTGGAATAAGTGCCCATCGCTCCGCCCGCAGGATGGTATCACGGGAACGAGCGGCAGCGCATGCCGCAAGGGGCCGAGGGGAAGGATCGGTTGCCTTTGGGATTACACGCGGGCTGCTACGGTGATCTCCATCATCCGGTCCAGCGCTGCCTTTGCATAGCGTACATCCCGCTCCGGGACCGTAATCTCGTTGACCACCCGGCCTTCGGCCAGATTCTCGAGGGCCCAGCAGAGATACCTGGGTTCGATGCGGTACATTGTGGAGCAAGGGCAGACGATGGGATCCAGACAGAAAATCAGGCGGTCGGGAAGCTCCTTAGCCAGGCGGCTGACCAGATTGATCTCCGTCCCGACAGCCCACTGGCTGCCCGGCTCGGACTCCCGGATGACGCGGGAGATACACTCCGTTGACCCGAAACCGTCAGCCGCTTCCACCACTTCCCTTCGGCACTCGGGATGCACGATCACCCGGATTCCCGGAAAGTCCCGACGCGCCCTCTGGATCTGCTCCACGCTGAACCGGGCGTGAACAGAGCAGAATCCCTTCCAGAGGACGATCTTTGCCCGGCGCAACCCCTCCAAGTCGTTCATTTCCGGCGGGATCGTGGGATCCCAGAGAGCCATATCGTCATCGCGGAAACCCATGTGCAGGGCCGTGTTGCGTCCCAGATGTTCATCGGGGAAGAAGGCGATCTTGTCGCCCTCCTTCAGGGCCCACCGGAAAATCGCCTCGCAGTTGGAAGATGTGCAGACCGCGCCGCCGTGCTCCCCGCAGAAGCTTTTGATGGCCGCGGAGGAATTCATATACGTCACCGGGATGACGCGCTCATCCGTCAGAGAGCACAGTTCCTCCCAGAGATCCTCCACCTGCGTGCGCGTGGCCATGTCCGCCATCGAGCATCCCGCCGAGAGGTTCGGCAGGATCACCCTCTGATGCGCGGCGCCCAGGATGACCGCGCTTTCGGCCATGAAATGCACACCGCAGAAGACGATGAAATCCGCCTCCGGGTGCGACGTTGCGTGCAGGCAGAGCTTATAGGAGTCTCCGATGTAGTCCGCGAACTTGATGATCTCGTCGCGTTGATAGTGGTGACCCAGGATGACCACGCTGTCCCCGAGCCGCTCGCGCGCCGCGGTGATGCGCCGGTCCGCTTCCTCGGGCGTCAGCGCGCCGTACTCTTCGGGCAAGATCTGCTGGATCAGTGCAGTGGCCAACCGGCTGTCTCCCTGTCCGGCTTTGCGGACTTCCTGTCAGGAGCCCGTGACCGGAACTTGATTCTTCCGAAACGATTCTGGCATGGCCTGACGCCGGATTCAAGCGTCAGGAGTTATTGAGGCGGCTGCCGATACTATCCAGAAGACTGCGGAGCGCCTCGGGAGATTTGCTAATCCGGCACCCTGCGGCACGCAGGTGTCCGCCTCCGCCGAACTCGCGAGCGATCGCGGCGACATCCACGAAGTTGCGGGAGCGCAGCGATACGCGGTGATCGGCCTCTGCCTCCCGCAACAACAGAGCAACCTCCACACCTTCGATGGAGAGCAACTCGTGCGCAACGTCGTCGATATCCTCCGCGATGGCTTGGTAACGCCGGAAGTCTTCCAAAGAGGCAATCCCCCAGGCCAGCTTCCCGCCAAACTCCAACCGGAAGTCTTCCAGACAGCGGCCCACCATGCGAACGGCTCCCGGGCTGTTCCGCCAGAAAAGGTTCTGGATGACGTCGTGCAGATCCGCCCCTGCATCCACCAGTTCGGCGCAGATGCGCAGGGTTCGGGGCGAGACGCTCTCGAACTGGAAACAGCGCGTGTCCTCGACGATGGAGGCCAGCAGACACTGTCCCGCTTCCCGCGGAATCCGAACTTCCAGACCCGGTGCCAGCGCCGCGATCATCTCGCCAACTGCCGCGGCGGAGGTGTCCAGATATTCCACGTCTCCGAATGGGTCACCCACTGCGTGGTGGTCAATGCGCATGACCCTGTCGCACGCGAGCAGGCTGTCCTTCACGCTGCCCACTCGGTCCACGCTGCCGCAGTCCACCGCCACGCCCAGGTCGAAGGTCCCGGCCGGGAACCTCACAATCTCTTCCGCGCCCGGAAGAAAGGCGTATCGCGCTCCGTAGCCATCGTGAGAGGCCACCACCGCGTCCTTGCCGGCAGCCCGGAGCAGGTGCATCAGACCCAGAGAGGATCCGATGGCGTCGCCGTCGGGGTTGATATGAGTGCTGATCAGGATCCTGCACGCCCGCCGCAGTTCCTTAACGGCGGCTTCCAGACCTGATGCAAGCGCCTGTGCATCCGCCGCCGGACCCCCAAATGTTTCGGGCTTTGCCTGGGTCACGACGTCAGCGCCTCCAGCGCATCGGCGTCGCTCGCCAGCACTTTCCGCAAACGGGCCAGGCCGCGATTGATGTGCGTTCCAACAGTGTTCAGAGGCTCCCCCAGGATCTCCGAGATCTCTTTATAGGAGCGCTCCTCCAGGAAGAAGAGCGTCAGAGGCAGACGGTACCGGTCCGGAAGACTCGCGAGGGCTGCCTCCAAAATCTGCCGTTCTTCTGCCTGCCGCACCATCTTCTCCGCGCTGCAGACCTCGCTCAGAGGGCAGCTCTCGCAACCATCCATCAACTCCTCCAGAGAGATCACCTGTTTCTGGGAGCGCATGCAGTCCACGCAGATATTGCGCACCACAGTGCGTAGCCACGCGGAGAATCGGGAATCCCCCCGGAACTGGCGGACCCGCTGGAGCACTTTGATGAAGCACAGCTGATAAATGTCATCCGCATCATCCTGCGACATGCCGAAGGAATGAAGCGGCACAGAGTAGATGAGCGAGGCATATTTGCGGACCAGGACTGCGCAGGCCTCGGCGTCGCCCTCCCGGCACCGCTGGATGAGCCGCTCTTCAGCTCTCTCATCACGAGTCGCGCGGATGCGGCCTTTCTGCTGGCGCTTGCCGTTGCGCGACGCGCGCGCCGCGTGTGAAGCTGTCTCCGCTACTGTCAACAGAGCGCAGTCGCCTGCCATTCACGCCTCTCTTCCAGTCTGAATGACCCCTCTGGCCGGAAAGCTGTCTGCAGTCCCGACCCGTCTTGCGAGACCGTTGCACAAGACTCTTATACCCAAACTGTATAGTCCCCGCATAAGCACGAACATTACCGTTGCCGTCCCTGTTCCCGGCGGTTTGCGCCGCAGGGTGCTATAAGGATAGTATGTGTGCGGCTCCTGCCTGGCATTCTGGACAGGTATGGGTCCCCTTCGCGGCCGCGAGCAGCCGGCCAAAGCGTATTCTGAGAGGCGTTGCACAGACTGTCCGGGGAGTGTTAAATGCGTCTGACTCTTGTGGACCGGGAGGATCCCGTCCTGCGCCAGGTGGCGCGTCCCGTGCCGGATGCCGGCTCAAAGCGCGTGCGGGATCTGGCGCGGGCTCTGGATGAGCTCCGGATCGAATCCGGGGGAATGGGGCTTGCGGCTCCGCAGGCCGGCATCTCCGAGCGCATCATCATTGTGGAAGTGCCGGAGGATGACTGGGTCGGCTTCCCGGAGGTTCCTGCCTTTCCGGCCACGGTGCTTCTGAATCCGGAGATCGTCTGGGAGTCGGAGGAGTTTGTAAAACTGCCGGAGGCTTGCCTGTCGTTGCCGGGTTTGATGGGCAATGTGATCCGTCCGTCCGCAATCACGGTTCAGGCGCTGGATCTGGAGGGCGACCGGGTCACCATCCACGCAGACCGGTGGCTGGCGCGGGTGCTTCAGCACGAGATAGACCATCTGGACGGCGTGCTGTATGTGGACAGGGTGGAGGATCCTCACGAGCTCTGGTATGTCGAGCGAGTGGACGTGAACGACCCGGTCTGGTCCAGGAATCCGCAGGTTCTTAGACTGCGGGAGGAGCTCCGCCGGCAGCAGCCGGCCGAGCCGCGCATGGCCTGAACAGCTGTTTCACGAGGAAGGGCAGCGGGAAAGGCGGAAACCAGGTATCTTCTTATCAGCTCAAGTAAGGAAGGAAACGCACGTCAATGCCACTTGTCACCAGTACCGAGATTCTGGCCCACGCCGAGGCCGAATGTTACGGCGTTGGGGCATTCAACGCCATCAACATGGAGAGCGCGCAGGCCATCTTCGAGGCTGCGGAGATCGAGCGCGCGCCGTTCATCCTGCAGGTCACGCAGACCACTCTGGGCTATACGGAGCCGGAGGAGCTGGTGGCCCTCATCAAGGCTCTCGCCGAGAAGAGCACCGTGCCGGTTGCCCTGCATCTGGACCACGGCCGCTCGTTCGAGAAGGTTATGCAGTTCCTGAGGCTTGGCTTCACCTCCGTGATGATTGACGGCACGCTGCAGGAGGACGGCAAGACGCCGCGCTCCTACGAGGAGAACGTGGCCGTCACGAAGAAGGTTGTGGAGGCGGCGCACGCGGTGGGAGTGCCCGTTGAGGGCGAGATCGGCATGCTGGGTCAGATCGGCGAGGATCTGAAAGGTGGCGAGGAATCGCTGACCGACCCCGATCTGGCCGCGAAGTTCGTGGAGGAGACCGGTGTGGACATTCTGGCCGTCGGAGTGGGCACCACCCACGGCTTGTTCAAGGGCCGCCCCATCATTCGGCACGATCGCCTGCAGGAGATTGACGCAAAGGTGAGCGTGCCGCTGGTGATGCACGGCTCCACTGGCGTGCCGGATGAGGATGTGCAGCTCGGCATCAAGGAAGGAATCCGGAAGATCAACTACGATACCGGCATCCGCATCGGATTCCTGGAGGCGGTCTCGGCCGAGATTAAGAAGATCGAACAGGAGTGGGCGGAGGCAGACGCTGCGGGCAAGGTCCGCAAGTATGACATCCGACGCGTGCTGAAGCCCGCTCGGGCAGCCATGGTTGAGTCGGTGCGCGAGAGGATGCGCGTCTTCCTGTCCTCCGGTCAGGCGGACAAGTTCCCGGTGCGGGGACGCAGGGTGGACGAAGCCAAGGTTGCGGAGAAGGCACGCGAGGCCGCCGTGGCCCAGGTGCTGGAGTGAGGGCACTCGCCGGCCTGATATCGTAATGGTCTCAGTGACTCACTGATCACGGGGCGGAAGGCGCGCAGTGGGCCTTCCGCCCCGTGTCGTATCTTGCCGCTCGCCCTGCGATTCCCTGCTACGAATGTCTTTCCTGTTTGCCCACCGCTTTGGGGCCATGCTATGATGACTGGACTTGCGCGGCTTCTTTCTGAACGATGTGTCCGCGAGTTTCCACACTGAGAGGCGTCATACGCGAATGATTGACGGTGTTCTGATCAAGCCCCTGAAGCGCCACGCCGACGAGCGTGGCTTTCTCATGGAGATGCTGAGGGCGGACGACGAGGAGTTCTTCGAACGCTACCAGCAGTCTTACATCTCCCTGAACTACCCCGGCGTCATCCGTGCCTGGCACTATCACCTGAAGCAGAAGGATATCTGGGTCTGCGTGAAAGGGATGATTAAGGCCGTCATGTACGACGTGCGGGAGGGATCTCCCACGCAGGGCGAGGTTCAGGAAGTCTTCATGGGCGACCATAATATGGTGATGTTGAAGATTCCCATCGGGGTCTACCATGGCTACAAGACGGTGGGGGTGGAGCCTTCCCTGCTGATCAACTTCCCCGATCAGCTGTATGACCCGTCCGACGAGTACCGGGCTCCTTACGACTCCGATGAGATCCCTTACGATTGGGATATCAAGATCACCTGATAACCAAGACCGGGACGGACCCGGCGGGAAACGGACTGTATTGATGAAAAGGATTCTTGTCACCGGGGGGGCGGGCTTCATCGGCTCCAACTTTGTGCGCTATATGCTGCGCCAGCATCCGGACCTGGACATCCTGGTTCTGGATGCTCTGACGTATGCCGGCAACCTGGAGAACCTGGCCGATGTGGCGGACAACCCCCGTTTCTTCTTCTTCAAGGGCGATATCCGCGACGAGCCGATGGTGGACAATCTGGTCCCGAACGTGGACACCATCGTGAACTTTGCAGCCGAGACATTCGTGGACCGCTCCATTCACGAGCCGGGGGACTTCGTCACGACGGATGTGGTGGGCACTTTCCGGCTTCTGGAGGCGGCTCGCAAGCACGGGGTGGAGCGTTTTGTGCATATCTCCACCGACGAGGTCTATGGAAGTGTGGAGCAGGGCTCCAGCGTGGAAACCGATCCGGTGGAGCCGCGCAGCCCCTATTCCGCGAGCAAGGCGGCCTCAGACCTGCTCGCGCGCTCCTATTTCGTCACTTACGGCGTGCCGGTCATCATCACCCGTGCTTCCAACAACTACGGGCCCTATCAGCATCCGGAGAAGCTGATCCCATTTTTCATCACCAACGCGCTTGAAGACAAGCCCTTGCCTGTCTACGGGGACGGCCAGCAGGTCCGGGACTGGCTGTTCGTGGAGGATCACTGCTCGGCGATAGACATGGTTCTGCAGAAGGGCGTGACCGGCGAGGTCTACAACGTGGGAGGCGGTTACGAGCGCACGAACCTGGAGGTCACGCGTGGCATCCTGGAGGCGCTGGGCAAGGACGAGTCGCTCATCAAGTATGTGAAGGACCGTCCGGGTCACGACCGGAGGTATTCGCTGGATACCACCAAACTCCGCTCGCTGGGATGGACCCCTAAGGTGAGCTTCGACGAGGGCCTTCCGCTGACTGTCCGGTGGTATGTCGAGAATGAGGGCTGGTGGAGGCGTGTGCGGGAAGGAGAGTCCTTCCAGCAGTTCCACCGTGCGTGGTATAAAGAGCGGTCATAAGTGCCGGGCCGCTTGCGCCGGGCGGTCTTCCTGGACCGTGACGGCACCCTGAACCGGGAGATCGCAAGCTATGTGCGCCGCCCCGAGGAACTGGAGGTGTTCCCAGGGGCAGGGCGCGCCCTTGCTCCGCTGGTCCGCCGGGGCGTCCCGCTGTTTCTGGCTTCCAACCAGGCCGGCGTGGGCAAGGGCCTGATGACGCCTGGTGACCTGCAGGCTGTGGACGCAAAACTCCGCGAAGTGCTGGAGAGTCAGGGCGTGCGGCTGGAGCAGTCGTATTACTGCACACACACAGACGAACAGGGGTGCGACTGCCGCAAGCCGAAGGGAGGACTGCTTCTGCAGGCGGCTCGCGAACACGGGCTCGACCTCAGCCGCAGTTTCATGGTGGGTGACTCCTGGCGGGATATGGCTGCTGGCCGGGCTGCGGGAGTCCGGACGGTGTTTGTGCCCACAGGCATAGATCCCCGGGGACAGCTGAGCAGGGTGGGGGATCTTGCCGACTACCGCGCTTCAGATCTGGAAGACGCCGTGCGCTGGATCTGTGAGAGGATGGATGAGGAAGATATGGGTTAGCGCCGTCAGGGCAGGATGTGCTGCTCTGTTGCTGGCAGTCACGTGCCCCGCAAGCCTCGCCGGACCGGAGTATGCCCAGCCCTCCACGGACATGGTTCCTCGCGGCTGCTGGCAGATGGACGCCTTGGCGTGGCTGGCGGGCGAGGGTTTGCTGCCTCCTTTCACCGCAAGGGACTTTTTGCAAAGCCGGACCTTCACACGCCTCGAGATCGCGGAGATCCTCCGGAATGCGCAGATCCCTACAGAGCCTCGCGCATCTGCGCTGTATTCCCGCCTCCGCGACGAACTCTCCGAAGAGTTGGTATTTCTGGGAGTTCAACTGGAAGATAACAAGGAGCTGGGTCGGCCATCTGCCGCCGATCAGACCGTTCTGACGGGATGGGTATCAGCAATCGTCAGCCGCGCGGATGGCGACTCGCGCGGATTTTCCACGGGCACTTTGACCGCCGTGTCCATACCCGGACCGCGGCGCGTGCTGAATGCCACGCTGACTTCGGAAGCCCGGCTGTTCCATCCGGATTCCTACCAGCGTTTCCCTGCACTGGATCGGTTCAGTTTTGCCGAGAACCGCCGAACGTTCAAGTGGGACGTCGGACGCTCTTATTCGTGGTTCGGGACGGCCGGCGCCGGGTCTATGTGGCTGTCGGACGCAAGTCCCGCCCTGTTTAAACTCCGGGCGTCCGGGGTCCTGGATCTGGGGCGGCCAGGGCGTTGGGCGCTTTCCTGGCAGACCGGAGCCTTTTCGGACCGTGGCCGCACGGTTTACCTGCTTTCCCGCCGCGTGCAGAAGACCCTGTCTCCCAAGTGGACCCTCGGCTACATTGACATGTCGAAGACCACCCGTACGCCGGATCCGCTGATGGCCGTTCTTCCCGCTCTGGCCTATCAGTCGCTGTTTCTCAAGGACGTGGATTCCAAATGGAACGCCCTGCTCGGCGTCGAGGCGATCTACCGTCCGTCACCCCGCACGGATACATACCTGCAGTGGATGGTGGACGATATGACCAGCCCTCTCGCGTCCCGCCACGACGCCCCGAAGAAGACCGGCATACTTGTGGGGCTGCGGACCAGGTCTGCCGATTTTACTTCGGGAGGGCTTCGTCTACAGGCGGAGTACTGTGTCATTGACGCCCGCGCCTACGAGGCCACCCGTCCGGGTGCGCCGCTTCTTGCGTGGACGCAGGACGGGCTGCCTCTGGCGTGGAGCTATGGTCCAGATTCCAGGACTCTGGCTTTGCGGGCGGAGAAGCGCTTCTCACAAAGATGGGACTGTGCGGCGACGCTGGTGGACAGCCGCAAGAAGAGTGGGCCCGGTCGGAACACAGTGTTGTCGCTCCAGCCTTCCTGGGATTTCGATTCCCGCAGCAGCCTCAGCCTGATCCTCGAATGGCGCTCCGGGGACGTGGACGAAACCTCCACGGGCATCCGGGCGAGTGTCGCATTCTAGAGAAGGGATAAGGAGTTCCGGTCGTGGCCAGAGTGGTAACAGCGTCGGCTCCGGGACGGGCCGGCATCGTCGGGAACCCCACGGACATGTATGGGGGAAGCGTCCTGTCCATCAGCGTCCGGGAGCGCGCCGTGGTCCGGATCGAGGAATCGGATGCCCTGGAGCTCACGTCCGGGAGTGAGCGGCAGGTCATCCGGTCGCGGGAAGACCTGGAGCCGAAGGGCGACCTGTTGGACCTCCAGCGCTCCGCCGTGCTGCAGTTCGGGCTGGACCCGGCCGAGTTCCGGGTGTCCATCTCCATCTCCTCCAGCGTGCCGGTCCGCTCCGGGCTCGCCGGATCCACAGCCATCGCGGTCGCCCTGACCGCCGCCATCTCCCGCTGGATAGGAGGCAGTCTGGAGAGGCACTGGCTGGCTGAGACGGCGCGGCTCATCGAGGCCGTCCGGATGGGGATCCTGTGCGGCTATCAGGATCAATACATGGCCGCATTTGGCGGACTGACCTACCTGGACTTCCGTGGCAAGGAGCGCCTTGGCGGCGAAGCTGCGGAGCCCCTGGCCACTGTTCAGCGTCTGGATCCGGAAGCACCTGTGCCGCCGCTGATTCTGGGACACACGGGCATTATGCGCAACTCCGGCGCGGTTCACAGAGGACCGCGGCAGCGCTGGGAAGATGGGGAACCGGAGGTGGTGGCAGCCTTTGAGGAGATCGGCCGCCTGGCACGCCAGGCCAAGAAAGCGCTGCTGCGGGGGAACTGGGAGGAGCTTGGCCGCCTGATGAACCGCAACCACGAGCTGGTCCGCGGGTTGGGGATGTCCAACGACGTAAACGACCGGCTCATCGAGGCCGCGCGCCGTGCAGGCGCATATGGCTCGAAGCTTGCCGGGGCAGGAAAGGGCGGAACCATCATCGCCCTCGCCGGCAACCCGGAGGATGTCGGCAGGGCGCTGATGGACGCCGGAGCGGAGTCCGTCTATTATCCGTACCCGTCCCCAGGGGTGGAAGTCAGGGAAGAAGATGGCGGTTCTCAGTGATGGTGTCCGGCGTGGTTGCCGCCGGGTCCGATCAGGGCGAGAACCAGGGCCAGTAGGCCCATCGCCAGCACCAGTATCCCCGGAGCCAGCGCAAGGGCACGCGAAGAACCGAGCCGCCGGGACAAAGCACTGGCCCTGGCCGCCGCCACAGTGGTCAGCAGTCCGATGGCGATCAGGCAGGATCCCAGACCCAGCGCGAACGCCAGCATAAGCCACACCGCCGACTGCAACTTCCCCGATCCCACTGACAGGGTAAGGAGGGCGATGGTGCCCTGGCAGGGGATCAGCCCGCCGCTGATCCCGAGCACGGTAGGGTTGACCACGTGCGCTTTTAACATGTGGGCGGCGTGACGCTCAACGTGTTCCGGGTCGTCGGACGCCTCTCCCTCACCGTGACGGTGGGAACACGTCGTATGTTCTCCCAGACCGCAGGTGGTCATCAGGATTCCAATCCCCACCGTCACCAGAGCGCCCGCCACGCGGAAGGCCGTTGCGAGCGTGTCCTGACCCATCTCCCGCCCGATGAACGCTGCCGCCACAGCCAGCAACCCCGCCAGACCGATATGTGACAGAACCACGGAGAGCCCGAACTTCCATACATCGCTGGCGCGTCCGCTGGAGCCGACCAGGAGGGCATGGATGATGGAGCGGCCGTGCGCAGGTTCCAGCACGTGCAGTGCTCCCAGGACGAACGCCATAGCCAGCGTGGTTTGCAGAGAGATGACCGACACTCCGTCGACTCCAGTCAGTTTGTTGCCCTCGCGCTTGCCGAGCCTCCTGCAGAGGCGGGGCGAAGAAATATGAGAATATTCTGACTGATTGTCCCTTCGAGTGTCAACGAGTCCTGCAATACGACCGACCTCAGATGCCTTCCCCGTCTTGCGCGGGCTCTGGCAGATACTTCACGAGCTCGACGGTAGTGCCGCCAGAGAAGAGGAAGTTCACCTCGTCCATAAGGCAGCGCATGAAGAATATCCCGCGTCCTCCTTCAGCAAGCTCACCCTGGGAAACCTGGGGAATGCTTTCGGGATCGAATCCCGGGCCGGGGTCCGTGACGCGAACGCTGAAACGGTTGCCCTCTCGCGTGCACGTGACGTGAATGGTCTCGTTTCCCGTCGGACACCCGTAGCGGAGCGCGTTACAGGTGGCCTCTCCCACGGCGAGTTTCAGGTCGTCCAGCTCCTGTTGCGTCAGGGGTAAACCTTCGGCGAACTTCACCACGCTCTTCCGGAGTGCGGAGATATTCTCCGGGCGCCCTTCAGCCTCGAAGGTGGCTGTCCTGATTCCGTCGTCGGCTCCCCTTACCTGGGCGGGCTCCGGTGGTGTCTCGTGGCCGCCGTCCCGCATCTCGAAAAACGGGGCAAAGCCGGAGACGCCCAGGACGCGCGTCAATTGACGGCTGGGACGAACGAGGGTGATGTGACCTCCCCGGGCCCGGGCCGTCTTGACAGCATCCAGCAGAACCGACAGGCCCGAGGAGTCAATGAACTCCACCCGCTCGAGATGGAGCGTGATGGAGCCGCCGTGCTCCTCCAGCGCCGCAGCAAGCCTGCTGCGCAGATGCTCGGAACTGTGATAGTCGATCTCTCCGCTGATCTCGAGTTCGCCAGGTTTCCCGGCAACAGGCGCGATCTTCACAGACGGATCACCTCGTCAGGACTTCCGGATCAACCCCGCCGTTTGGCTACCAGCAGGGCGATATCGTCCGTCAGGCGCCCTCCCGCGTGCTCCCGCGCCCGGGTCTCGATCAGCTCCGCCACCCTGGCCGCACTCTCTCCGGCCGCGGCGCGCACTGCGTCCCGCACTCCCGAAACGTCAAACAGCGCGCCGCCGTTCCGGGCCTCTGTGACGCCGTCGGTGTACATCACCAGGATGTCACCTGGCTCGATGGCGGCCTCCTCGCACAGGAACTCTCCTCCCGGAACGAACCCCAGAGCGCGGCCAGTGCTGGCCAGACTGCGGATTCTTCCCGTTTTTCGGGACCAGAGGAGAGGCGGCTCGTGCCCGGCGTTGGCATAGTATAACAACCCGGAAGAAGTGTCTAGGAGTCCGAAGAACAGCGTGACGAACATGTTGTCCGGCACGTAGAAACACAGCGCATCATTCACCTGGCGCAGCACAGTTCCTGGCTCGGCCGCGCAGTGCGCGAAACCGCGAAGCAGATACTTTGCCATGGCCGTGTGCACCGCAGCGTTGAGTCCTTTGCCGCTGACGTCCCCGATGACCAGTGCCAGGCGTCCGTCGGGCGTTGGAAAAACGTCGTAGAAGTCACCGCCCACGCGCGCCTCGTCCAGGGCTGCGGAATACTCGTGCGCCAGTTCGAACTCCCCCACCTGCTCAGGAACCTGGGGCAGGAAGGTCCGCTGAAAAGTCTCCGCTATCCGGCGTTCCCGCTCGAAGATCTGTGCACGGGTCAGCGCCGCTGCAGCGACGCTGGCGATGGAACCCGCCAGCCGCAACTCAGCCGTGGAGAACTCGTGCCCACCCGGCGCCAGCAGTGACAGAACTCCAAACGTCTCGCCCCGTTGCCTCAACGGAAGCGCCAGCAGCGCCGCTTGGTCCAGCCCAGCCTCGCGGAAGCGAGGGAACTCGCTGCGCGGGGGCAAAGGTACCTCACGCTCCACTATGTGCGTTTCTGCACTCAGTGCCTGTGTGCTGATCCGGTCGCAGGGATCTGTTAGACCTCGCTCGCTTTTCAGGCGAGATCTTCGTCCCGCCCCGCGCGACACCAGCAGGCTGCCGTCCCAGTGGCGAACGATGGCGCAGGATGCCACCACGAAGGGAAGAAGCTCGATCTGCTCGTGTAGCTTGTCCAGCAGATCCTCCATCTCCATCTCCGCGCCCAGCACCTGAGCCACCTCCCACAGGACGCCCAGCTCTTCCGCGTGCTGCCTGGTCTGCTCGAACAGGCGCGCGTTCTGTATGGCCAGAGCAGCCTGCTCTCCGATGGCGGCCGCCACCTGGATGACCTTTTCACCCAGCACCACTTTCTTGCCAGGTTCGTCCGCGGCGGCGAGCCCCACCGTCCGCCCCTCATAAATGAGCGGAACCGCCAGCATCCGCTGGATGCGCCATTTTTCCGCGACGTACCCATCCTTGCGTCCCGCGGGCTGCTCGATTATGGTGGGCTTCCCGGACTTGATGGCCTGCATCATGGCGGTCTCCCGCTCCGACAGCCCCAGCCGCAGCTTGCGGAACTGCTCCTCCTCTTCTGGGCTGGCGCCCAGCAGTAGATAGCCCCGCGCCTGCCCGTCCTCAATGAGGAACACTCCGCATCGGCTCATCCCCGTTACGGCCATGATGCTCTGCGCCACCACCTGCAGCCGGTCGTTCAGGGATGGCGATGCCGCCAGCGCCTGCGACACGGCATACAGCGCCGCAAACTCCGTGACAGCGCGGTTCTGGGCATCATAGAGTGAGGCGTTCTCAATGGATACCGCCGCCTGCGCGGCAATCGCCATCAGCAACTCGACTTCGTCCTGCCGGAAGTCTTCGGCTCCTTCGGGGCAAGCCACAACAGCGATGGCGGTCAGATAGCCTTTGCTGAGCAATGGTACCGCCAGACCGCGCCGTCCACCGATGCTTTCGCTCAGCTCCCGGTTCAAGCCCTCCCTTGAGTCGGGAGCCACGGGCGCGGGGCGCTGGGATTCCAGAGTGTGCACTGTGGGAGCCTTCTCGTCGAAGGGGATGGTGGCGTATCGGTTGGAGATCTCCTCTTCCACGCCAAATGAAGCGCGTCTGCGCAACTGTTCCAGATCCCGCTCGATGACGTAAAGAGCGGAGCGGTCCGATCTCACCCCGCGGGCCATGAGCTCCGCTACCAGCCTTTGGACCTGAAGCGGATCCAGTGCAGACGAGATGGCGCGAGACACCTCGAAGAGAGTGCGCTCGTGATGCGCCTCCTGTTTCCAGCGCGACGCGGCCGCAGCTGCCTCCATGGCGAAGGCCGCCTGGCTGGCGAACAGCTTCAGGCGGTCGACGTTCTCCTCCGCCTCCGAGCCGCCCTCCTGGCTGCGGGCCGAAAGCAAACCCACGATCCGGTCGTTGACCCTCAACGGGACAGCCGCGGTTCCTTCGCCTTCCCCGGTTTGCTCTCCCGTCAGCGAGGCCACCTGCCCGGCCATCATCCCAGCCAGGCGGCTGTCCGCTTCGATCTGCCGGGAGGATCCGGCAATATCCACCTCTTGACCGCGACTGTCAACCGAGATATGTCCGCTCAGCACATCCCGGGTTTCGTTCAGCAGGTAGATGGAAGCCCCTCCCAGTTTGAGGGTGTCCACAGCGCCTGCCAGGATGGCACGCAGCCGCTCATACAATTCGCGGTCTGCGTCCCCGGCCCGTGATGGCCGTTGCGCCTGGGTTGCCTCAGTTTTCTTCGGATCGGTTGCTTTCATCGAAGCCCTCTGTTGCCCCGGTCACCACGAGCACAGCCTCTTCTGGCGTCAACAGGCGCCTGGCCGCCTTTGCCGCCTGTTCCTGAGTCACTCCGCCGTATAGTGACCGGAACTCTTCCAGGTACCTCAATCCCAGCCCGTACGTTTCGGATGCTTCCAGGAAGCTGGCGATGCCGTCGTTGCTGGCCAGCCGCAGAGACAGCACGCCTGTTATGAACCTGCGCGCTTCCTCCACCTCTTGCTGCGTCGGACCCTCTGTCCGCATCCGTTCCACCTCTTCTCGCAGTTGACGCACTGCCTGAACGGCATTCGCAGGGTTCACTCCCAGGCTGGCGCTCCAGGGACCTGCTCCCAGGGTGGCCCGGAACGAACTTCGCACGTCGTAAACCAGCCCGCTCTCGCTCCGAATGGATTTGCCCAGCCTGCTGGATAGCACGCTGCCACCCAGAATGTCGTTCATTACGGTGGCGGCGTAATAATCCGGGTCGCTTCGTTTCAGCTTTGCGTGCCACCCCCACAGGATGGTGGTCTCCGATTTCCCTGGCAGGGGAATGACAATGGTTCGGGACGGGACAGAAGGGGGGTCCGGGATCTCTGCACTGCGGTAACCGCTCTGGGGCTCCCATTCTGAGAACGCTTCCTGCACGGCCTGCAAACACTCCTCAGGGCGGATGTCTCCCACCACAGCCAGCACAGTTCCGCGGGGCCCCACGAACCGCCGGTGGAAATCCCGGAGATGCGCCACCTGAACGCCCAGCAATGCCTCCCGTTCCTCTTCCAGCGTGCCCGGATGGTAAGGGTGTCCGCTGGGATAAAGCGCATTCATCAGAGCGCGCTCGGCGACGGCTGCAGGAGATTCCTTTTGCGCATCCAGCCGCGACAGCACCACGCGCCGGGCTTTTTCCAACTCTTCCGCATCGAAAGCCGGTTCCCGCAACGCTTCCGCAAGCAGTCCGGCCCACCGGCGGAAGTCCCCGGACAGGCACTTGCCTGAGATGAGCGTTCCCTCCACGCCGGGCGAGAAGGAGAGTGACGCCCCCAGATCTTCCACCGCGGTGGCGAATTCCAGACTGCTCCGTCTTGCGCTTCCCCGCGTCAACATCTCCGTCATAAGCCGCGATGTGCCGCGGGGGAATCCTTCTTCCAGCCAGGATCCCGCGTTCAGTCTTCCTGCGATGCTGATGGAAGGGTTCGCCGGATTGTCCAGAACGATCAGCGTCAGGCCGTTCTCCAGCTCGAAACGCGCCGGCTGGATCTTTCGGGAAGAGGGCGGGTCTGAGGTGGCGGGTGGTGCCGGGGCCTCTGCGACCGCCTGATCCTCGGTGCGGTAATGTTGCTGCATCAGCGGCGGGCTTGACGGCGCTTCCGGCCGGGTCCCACCGGTTGGCAGAAAGTGACCGGCGGTCATCGCCTGCCGCGTCAGATAGGATCTAGCGGCGCGAGACACATCCGCCGGACTCACCTTTTCGATGGCTGGCAGGTAGCTCTTCAGTTTCTCAAGTCCCGTAGTGACGGCGAAGCTGCCGATGACGCGCGCCTGCGCTCGCAGATCGTCGCCGGTGAAGACGAACGAGGCGCGGATCTGACGGATTGCGCGGGCCGTCTCCTCAGCCGAAGGTTCCTCTTCCTGAATGCGCCGGATCTCACGGAGGATTGCATCTTCCAGCTCCTGGGCTGTCCGTCCTTGCTGTGCCGTGGCGCCGATATAGAACAGCGAGGGATCTTTCCTGCTTGCCGAATAGGCCCAGACCGCCGTGGCGAGTCCGGACTCCACCAGCGCCTGATGAAGCCTGCTGGCCCTTCCTCCCGAAAGGATCTGCTCCAGCACGTCCAGTGCGGGGATGTCCTCGTGGGTCCCATCGGGAATGCGCCAAGCCAGCAGAACCCGCTCCAGCGACCCTTCACCCTCCAGCGTCGCCCGCCGTTCCCCCCGCTGGGCCGGCTCGACAGTGTGGACGGGAGGCGCCAGAGGGGCAGCCTCTAAGTTGCTGAAGTGCCTGCGCACCGCCTCCACGGCTTCATCCGTGTCGAAATCGCCCACAAGTACCACCGTGGCGTTCCCAGGGAGGTAGTGCGTGCGGTAGTGCGCATAGATCTGGTCCCTGCTCATACCCTCCACGTCGCTTCGCCAACCGATGATGGGCCACTGGTAAGGATGCGCGGTGAACGCGGCGGCGTTGACCAGGTCATACAGTAGCGTATCCGGGCTGTTCTCGCGTCCCTCCAGCTCGGAGCGGACCACCACCATCTCCGATGACAGATCTTCCGGAGAGATAAGCGCTCCTCGCATCCGGTCCGCTTCGATCTCCAGCATCAGATCCAGATAGTCGCTCTGGATGAGATGCCAGTAATAGGTGAAATCCGTCGATGTAGCCGCGTTGCTGACTCCTCCCCGCTGGCGCACCAGGGTCTCGATGGAGCCCTTTGGGAACTTTTCCGTTCCTTTGAAGAGCATATGCTCAAGAAGATGGGAGGCTCCGGTGATGCCTGTGTGTTCGTTGCGCGATCCTACCCCATAGAAGATGCTGACGCACACGACGGGGGCCGCCCGCACTTCGCGGGTCAGGACGGTCAGGCCGTTCTCCAGCCGTGTTTCCCGGATGTCCGTATAGGGCGCCGTTGCCGCCGCAGCCAAGGATGAGGCCAGCAACAGCGCGAAGATTTCGAGTAACAGGGGTCTGATCTTTGTCATCCGGGACGGATCTCCTTATCTCCGGGTGTTTCCGGAGCGGTTTCTTGCGCCGAATTGTGGACCATCGCGGACGCGTTGGCAAACAGCCGTCCACGCATTCCGGTTCCCGGCCGGTGTGTCCCACAGTCCCGCAGCCCTTGCCCCGGAGCGGCGAGTCCGGTATCATACCCCTGCCGCAGTCGTGCGGGAACGGGAGGGAATCTTATGGAAGACCGAAGCGAAAATACCCGGCAGCAGGAACAGACCGCTTCTTCTCAGGAATCAGGCGAAGGTGCATTTCAGCAGGAGCCCGAAGCTCCTCCTCCGCCACCGCCTCCGCCGACGGCGCCGCTTTCGCAGCCGGGCGCGCAGCCAGGGTGGTCTCCGCACGTGCAGCCGCCCCGCAGACAGGGCAGATCCTGGTGGAAGTGGCTTCTGGGCTGCGGGTGCCTTTCCTTCTTGGCTTTTGTGATGTTCACTTTGGCTGTAAGTGCCATCGTAGGCAAGCAGACCAGCACCGTGTCGTTCGGCCCGAAGGTGGCGCTTGTTTATGTTGAAGGAGCTATAACGTCCGGCTCTTCTCAGGGAGGCCTGTTCGGATCGGCGGGGGCGACCACGGAGCGCGTCATCTCCGACCTGCGCGCCGCCGAGGAGCAGTCCGGCGTGCGGGCCATCGTGCTGCGCATCAACAGTCCGGGCGGTAGCGCGGCTGCTTCTCAGGAGATTTACCAGGAGGTTCTGCGTATCCGGGAGTCTGGAAAGCCGGTCGTCGTATCCATGGGGGACGTGGCCGCCTCAGGTGGATACTACATCGCGTGTGCGGCCAGTGAGATCTTCGCCGGGAACGGCACGCTCACAGGAAGCATCGGCGTCATATTTCAGACCACCGATATGAGCCAGCTGTTTGGAAAAATCGGCCTGCGTCCGGAGACCATCAAGAGCGGCAAATATAAGGATATGTTCTCTCCCAACCGCCCCCTCACCGACGAGGAGCGCCAGATGGCCAAGAGCATGATCCTGGACATCTACAACCAGTTTGTGGATGACGTCCTGGCCGGACGTAAGCACAAAGGCCTGACCCGGCAGCAACTTCTGGCCGTGGCGGACGGGCGGGTGATGACGGGCCGGCAGGCGATGCGGGCGAGGCTGGTGGATCGCATCGGCGGGCTTCAGGACGCCATCAACGAGGCGGGTAGACTGGGAGGCATCTCCGGCAAGCCGAGCGTCTGGCGGGTGAAGCGCAGCTTCTGGGAGACGCTGGCCGAGACCGCTTCAGAACTGCGGCCGGTGGTCAACATCAACCTCGGCGGCGCCGGACATTCGGGCGCCGCGGAGCAGCTTCTCGGGCCGGCGCGCTAGGAGGATCGGTGGCCGGGAAGAAGTGCATTCTGGTGGATGGCAACAGCCTTCTGTACCGGGCTTTCTTCGCCATCCGGTTTCTCAGCACGCGGGACGGGTTGCCCACCAACGCGCTTTACGGCTTTGCCGGCATGCTTCTCAAGCTTCTGGCGGAAGAGAATCCGGATTGCGTGATCGTGGCTTTCGACGCGCCGGAAAAGACGTTCCGCCACCAGGAATACAGCGGCTATAAGGCCACCAGGGCTCCCACTCCTGACGAACTCAAACAGCAAGCCCCTCTGGCCCGCGATCTGGCGAGGGCGCTCGGCTTCCAGGTGGTTGAGATACCCGGGTATGAGGCAGATGATATCGTAGGCACGTGCGCCCGGCTTGCGGAGCGGCAGGGTTACGACGTCCTGGTCGTAACAGGCGACCTCGACGAATTGCAACTGGTTTCAGACCGCGTGAAGGTGGCCGTTACGGGCCGCGGGGTTTCCGACATCACCCTTTACGACCCGCAGGCCGTGCGGGAGCGCTTCGGACTGTCTCCACAACAATTTGTGGACTACAAGGCCCTGAAGGGGGACGCCACGGATAATATCCCGGGAGTGCCGGGGGTGGGGGACAAGACCGCATCCAAGCTGGTGGCGCAGTTTGGGGGGCTGGACGGTCTGCTGGCCAGGCTGGACGAAGTTCAGCCGGAGAAACTTCGAGAAGCCATCCGCGAGTCCCGAGAGCAACTGGAAGCGTCCCGGCGTTTGTGCCGTATTGTGACCGACGTGCCGCTGGAGGTGGATTTCGCCGCAGCCGATCCTGCCTCCCGGCCGCCGGGAGAGGCGGAGGATCTGTTCCGCAAGCTGGAATTCGAATCTCTGATAGCCCGTCTGCCGCAGGCTGGTGAGGCTCTGCAATCGCCCGGCGATAGGCGGAGCGAGCTTCCAGATATTCGCTGGGTGGGCAGCGAAGAGGAGTTGCGGCAAGTCATAGAGCGAGTGCGCCATTCCCCCGGCGCGGCATTTGTGCTGGAGGATGCGGCTGGCGGCGAGAAGATCATCAGCATCGGGTTGGAGGGAGATGCTGTCGCTGTGCGGCTGAATGGTCCGGCTGGCCAGGGCGGCTTGGGGCTCGATCCTGGCGACGAATTCCGGGCTTCGCCGGATTGCCTTCGCCCGCTTCTGGAGGATGGCGATGCGCGTCCGGTCACCTTTGACCTGAAGCGGGTTTGCTCACTGATGGCCGCATGCGGAGTGGATGTTCGCGCTCAGGCGGATGACCTTATGCTGGCCGGGTTCCTCCTTCAACCAGGCCGCGGCTCCTACTCGCTCGAATGGCTCGCCGGGCGCTATCTGGACGGGCCCGACAGCATCCCGCCCGGGGCGGCTGGCTGCGTGGCCCGCGAGCTTGCGGAGGAGCTTCTGGGACGCCTGAAAAAAGAGGAGCTGGAAGGCGTCTACCGCGACATTGAGCTTCCTCTGGCGCCCGTGCTTGCCGCAATGGAGCGCAGGGGTGTCCTGGTGGACCGGGCCAGGCTGGAGGATCTCTCGGCCCGGATGGCCGCAGAACTGGTCGCGCTGGAAAGCGCCATCTATGAGATCGCCGGGCAGCGGTTCAACATCGGCTCCACAAAGCAGCTCGCGGAGGTGCTTTTCGAAAAGCTGGGGCTACCCTCCGGACGTCGCACCAAAACCGGCTACTCCACGGACGCCGAGACGCTGGAGGCGCTGGCGGTGGATTACGAGATCGCCCGGCTGGTGCTCCAGTGGCGGGAGCTCTCCAAGTTGAAGGGGACCTATGCGGACGCGCTGCCCAGGCTCGTGCGTCCGGACACGGGACGCATCCACACCTTCTATAACCAGACCGGCGCCGCTACGGGGCGCCTCTCCTCTAGCGATCCTAATCTGCAGAACATTCCCATCCGCACGGACATCGGTCGGCAGATCCGTGCAGCGTTTGTGGCCCCGCCGGGGAGGGCGCTTGTCTCGGCGGACTATTCGCAGATCGAACTGCGGCTGCTTGCGCACCTGAGCGGGGATGAGGAGCTCACTCGATGCTTTGTGGAAGGGGAGGACATCCACACGCGCACGGCCTGCGCACTGTTCGGGGTGAGCGAGCGTGACGTTGACCCTGAGATGCGTCGGAGGGGGAAAACCATCAACTTCAGCGTGCTCTACGGCAAAACGGACTTCGGGTTGGCCCGTGAACTGGGCGTGTCGCAGGCCGAGGCACGCGAGTATATTGAGGCCTACTTCCGGCGCTACCCGCGGGTCAAGGAGCTGAACGAGCGCATTCTTGCGGAGGCTCGCGAGACCGGGTGGGTGCGCACCATGTTCGGCCGCAAACGATGGATCCCGGAGCTGAACGCTCGGGATCGCAACGTCCGGATGAACGCCGAGCGCGCCGCCTTCAACGCACCGCTTCAGGGCTCCGCGGCCGATATCATCAAACTGGCAATGATCCGTCTGGAGCAGCAGCTTCAGAAAACGGGCACGCAGATGATCCTGCAGGTGCACGATGAACTGGTCTTCGAAGCGCCAGAAGACGAGGTGGAGCAGGCTGCCTCTCTTGCCAGGCGCGAGATGGAGGGGGTATGCCGCCTGAGCGTTCCGCTTGTTGTGGATGTGAAGGCAGGCTCGAACTGGCGGGATATGTCGCCCTGCGCCACCCCTTGATCGTGGCTGCCCCGCGCGAAGCTTTCCTCTGACGGCAGCTTCGTTGGCTGTTTTTCACCATCAGGCAGGAATTCCGGAGGGGACGTCGAAGGTTCTGACGAACTGCTGAAACTCTGCTACAATATACCGCTGCCCGGCGCGGCCCGATTAAGGAAAGGGGATCGCGCCCGGCTGGGGACGGCGGTCCGACCGGCAGGGCGGCAGCCGGCTTGCTTGCGGCCGGAGATCATCTAGTATAGCAATCGGGCAGGACCTGCAAGTTTCCAGTGCGGTCAGGCGTTGCCGGCTGCATCCTGCCGAGAGGAGTGTATCTGTATGTTCCAGGACAAGGCCTACCCGTGGTTCGTAGTCGGGCAGAGGATGGCCTCCGACGATGAAGCGGGTGAAGTGGCTGGCGGTGGAGGGGGTCCGGAGGAGCCCGGAGAGGCTCCGACCGGAGATGCGGCAGACCGGACGACCGGCAGCCAGGACGAATCCGGCCCGGAGCAAGAGGCCGCCGCTCAGGCGGTTTCCGCGGATGCCGGGCAGGAAGCGGAGAGCGCGCCCGATGCTACGGCTGGAAGCGCGGCGGATGACCAGCGGGCTTTTGAAGAGGCGCTGAATGCCGCTATGCCCGACACCAGCGTGGATTACGGCGGGTCGTTCCAGTCTCTGCGTGAACACGACGTGGTGGAAGGCACTGTCGTGCACATCGACCGCGAAGGCGTGCTGGTGGATGTCGGGATGAAGTCGGAAGGCATCATCCGGATGAATGAGCTCACGCGCGACAGCTTCCAGAATCCCGAAGATGTCGTCTCGGTGGGCGACCGCATCAAGGTCTATGTCCTGCAGACGGAAAACAGCGAGGGCAACCTGCTGCTTTCCAAGAAGCGCGCTGACTTCGAAGTGGCCTGGGATCGCGTGACGGAGGCCTATCAGGACGGCTCCACCATCACCGCCATGGTCACGGACCGGGTCAAGGGCGGCCTTGTGGTGGACCTGGGAATCCGCGGGTTCGTTCCGGCCTCCCACGTCGGGACGGGGCGGGTGAAGAATCTGGACAAATATGTGGGCCAGTCCATCCCTCTCAAGGTTATCGAGGTGGACCGCGAGCGCCGGAAAGTGGTTCTTTCCCACAAGCTGGCCGTGGACGAGGAGCGCGAAAAGAAGCGCAGCGAGACCCTTGAGACGCTCGCCGAAGGTCAGGAGCGGACAGGCATCGTGCGCCGCATTACGGATTACGGCGCTTTCGTGGATCTGGGCGGTATTGACGGCCTGCTTCACATCAGTGAGATGTCGTGGACCCGCATCAATCATCCCAGCGAGGTGGTGAAAGTGGGCCAGAAAGTCCAGGTCGTGGTGCAGAAGATGAACCTGGAGTCGGGCCGCGTCTCGCTCAGCATGCGCCAGATCCTTCCGGATCCCTGGAAGAATGTGGGTGCCCGCTACAAAGTGGGCGATGTCATCCAGTGCAAGATCTCTCGTCTGGTGCCGTTCGGGGCGTTCGTCCTTCTGGAAGAGGGCGTGGAGGCCATCATCCCCAATCAGGAGCTGACCTATCGCCGCATCAAGCGCCCCGAGCAAGTGGTGTCCGTGGGCGACGAGGTGGAGGCCCGGGTGCTGGAAGTTCGGCCGGAGGAGCGGCGTATGACCCTCTCTGTCCGTGCCGTTCAGCAGGAGCGCGAGGCAGAGGCTCAGACGCAGGCTACGGCATCCGAGCGCCGGCACAGCGCTCCCGTGCGGGAAGCACCCCGGACTACCGTCGCAGATCTTCTGGGCGACGCATTCGCTCAGCAGCGCGAAGAGTTCGAGCGGGAGATGAAGGTGAAGTCCAAGTCGCGCAAGAAGGCGCGCGACCGTGCCATGGAAGAGGCCGAAGAGGAAGCGTTCGGAGATCTGACAGACGAGGAGCTGCTGGACCTGGCTGTGGAGCCGGGCGGTCCGTCCGATGCCGCTCTGGAAGAGGTGGAGGAGGAGACATCCTCTGCCGCGGAGGAAACCGGGACCGGAGAGTCCGAAGAGGAGGAAACCAGTTCCTGAGCCGCTCCGCGCTCCGACGGCCGGTGCTGTCTTGGCGGGCCCCTGGCAGTGTCTGTGCCGGGGCCCGCTGTCTTGATTCAGGGGACGGCTGAATGCTGCGGGTGGGGTTGACCGGCGGGATTGCCTGCGGCAAAAGCACAGTGCTCCAGATGCTGCGGGACCTGGGCGCGGCCACCATCTCGGCCGACACCATCGTCCACGAGTTGCTGGATGGGGATACGGGCATCCGCGAACGCATCCGGCGGGAGTTCGGGGAGGGTGTCTTTGACAAAACCGGACGGCCGGACCGGAGAAAGCTTGCGGACATCGCTTTCCGGGACGAGACTGCCCGGCTGAAGTTGGAACAGATCCTGCACCCGGAGGTGCGGCAGCGGATCCTGGCGTGGATGGATGGAGTCCGCTCCTCAGGAAGGCGCGTCGCGGTGGCGGAGGTGCCGCTGCTTTTCGAAGCCGGGTTGGAAGGAGACTTCGACTGCACCGTGGCCGTCACTGCGGAACACGGCGAGCAGTTGAATCGTCTTTCCACCAGAATGCCGGTTCGGGAAGCGGAGAGGCGCATAGCGGCGCAGATGCCTTCTGAAGAGAAAGTGCGGCGGGCAGACTATGCGCTGGTAAACTCCGGCTCCCTCGATGACCTGCAGGAGCGCGTCCGGGAGTTGTGGTCCACACTTCTGACGCGCGGTGCCCGTTGAGACGCCTCCGGACGAGCCTTCTGGTCGAATTCCAGCTTCCGGATTGCCGCCGGGGCGTGTTCTCACGCGGTTTGTGTCGCGGCGGCAGTGCATGCTAACATAACCGGGTCTTGCCGCACGGGTTCCGGCGCACGAGGGCGAGCATTTGTCTGGCTTTCCTGAAGGAGAGCGGCGGGCGTCCGGCAAACATCTACAGATGGCAGACACTTACGAGAGGTTCCCGGTGCGGGGGCGCTCCCGGTTCCGGAGGAAGGGACATCGTTGAGTAAGGCGAGCAGACGTTTGGCACTTCGATTCGTTGCGCGGGTCCTCACCGCGATTATGGTCTACCCTCACCTGATGACCATTTTCGCCTGTACGGCGGTGCAGGCTCAGGTGCAGGCGGCCACCTATGTGGCGGTCATAGACTTCGCGAACGTCAGCAAGTTCGGAGATTCCATGATCTCCCGCCTTGCGACGGACGCGGTGGTCGTGGAGATGACCAACACCGCCAACAAGTTTACAGTGGCCACGCGCCAGCAGGTTGAGCAGGCCCGCAACGAACTGGACCTGCAGTACCCGCTGAATCTGACCGGCGTGCTGCGCATCGGCGAGAAGCTCGGGGTGGATGCCGTGGTCGTGGGCGAGGTACGGGAGGTCAAGATTACGGATCGTCCGCGGCAGGCGCGGGTAGAAATCGTTGTCCGCATGCTCGATGCCTCCAGCGGCGAACCCATCAACGGCGCCATCGCGCGTGGAGCCTCCACACCCCAGCCCACATTCACTGGCGATGACGATGTTTTGATCACCGAGGCCATCAACAACGCCGCGTATGTGGCGGTGCGCCGAATGGTGGACTACATCATCCCCGAGGCCACTGTGCTGAACGCGATGGGCACAGGGCGCGTGCTGCTCAACAAGGGCGAGCAGGACGGCATTCAGCGCGGTATGGAGATGATCGTCTCTCGCAATGACGAGGTGATCGGCAAGCTGCGCGTGACCGAGGTCTCCAACAGTGACGCCACGGCGGTGGTGGTCTCGGCGGTGAAAGGCGTCAAGCCTCAGGACAAGGCGCGCGCCATCTTCCGACTCCCGGCTGTGGCCAGCGGCTCCTACGGGGAGCCGGTCACGCGGATATCCGAAGGCGTCATAGGAGCTGGCCGCAAGAAGAATAACGCTGCGCAGATCCTGGGATTCGTGCTGGGTGTCGGCCTTCTGTTGGCGCTCGCCGGAAGCCACGGCTCGCACGGCGAGACACCTGGGCCGGCTATGGAAGCGGCAGCCGGCGCTCCACCCGCTCTGGCGACTCCCACGGGGCTTCCGGGGGTTCGTATTACCCTGGATCCAAAACGCTTCGGAGTGACGAACGCCAATATCCTGCAGATCAAAGTCTACCGCAGCGATCAGTCCACCCCCATCTTCGGTGCGTCCCGGAACCTGCCGTTCTTCGTGGATTATCAGCTTGCTCCCGGGGCGGATCCGCTGGACGTCAGCTATCTGGTGGTCGGCAATGATAACACCGCGGAGCCGGAAGCCACGGATGGAACCAACCCGGGCGTGCAGCCGGGTCAGACCTACACCTACCACGCCAGCGTGGTGTACCGGCGGCAGGGCGTTAGCACTGGCGGGGATGATACGTCTGCCGGCGCGCTGACCTGGATCTACGAAGAGGGCCCGGTTGAGCTCATCGGAGTAGCCACGCCCCTGGATCCGATTCTGCGGGCGGACCTCGTTGAACCGCCTTACAACTCCGCGGCTGTGAATCCGGCGGATGTGACCTTCGAGTGGCGCACGACGCTTGGCGCAGACAACTACATTGTGGAGGTTTCCCGGGACCCCTCCTTCCGCACCGTCATTTACCGGAGTCCCGTGGTGACCGCCAGCCGCTTCTCGGACGGGGAGCCTCTGTCGCTGGAGAACGTGAATCTGGGCTCGGCAGCCGCTCTGGAGGATGTTACCCTGTACTGGCGCGTGGGTGCGCGCAACTCCGGCGATCGGCCCGGTCCCATTCCTGATCCGGGTAATGGGCAGCGCTACATTTTCAGCGAGGTCAGCCAGTTCCGAGTGGCGGCGGGACCGCCGGGTCCGCCGTAAGGCGGGAAGAATGCGTCTGCGGACGGCGGGAGCACGGCGGTTTGCAGCTTCGAGAGTGTTTTGGATTGCTTCGAGGAAAGCCCGGATGCGTCTGGATAACGTGGCGCTGAAGGGCATCCTCCGTATGGGCGGGATGCCTGGCTCTTTGGGGATTGACGTTATGATATCAGTGAGGATGGCGCGGGCCAGAATGTGCGGCCTGCTCCTGGCAGGGTGCCTGGTGCTGGTGCTTCTGGCCGTGGGGCGGGCGTGGTCTGCCGGTGAGGGTGGAAGCGTGTTTGTCCCGGGGCAGATCATGGTCAAGCTGAAGGCCAGTGTGGATCCTTCTGAAATCGAGGATGTTGCGGCGTCGCTCGGCGCCCGCGTAGCTAAAGACCTGCCCGTCCGTTACTGGTATCTCCTGGAATCCCTGACGGCCTCGGCGGATGTGGCCGGGATGGTCAGCCGGGCATTGCTGGATCCCCGCGTGGTGGCCGCCGAGCCAAACTACTACCTCAAGAAGATGGAGGCCATTCCGAACGATCCCTACTGGGATTCGCTCTGGGGGATGCGGATGATACGGATGCCCCGTGCCTGGGCCATCCAGAAGGGGTCGGCCAACATCCGGGTGGCGGTCATTGACGACGGCGTCTATGCGGAGCATCCGGATCTGCAGGGCAGGGTTCTCCCGGGCTACGACTGTTCGGGGGATGACGCGGATCCAACTCCCGAGCCTGGCACAAGTCATGGAACCCATGTCGCGGGGACCATCGCCGCGCAGGGCGATAATGGCATCGGGGTGGTCGGTGTCTGCTGGAACGGGGTGCGCATAATCCCGCTGAAGATCTTTCCACAGTCTTCCTACGACAACCTCATTGAGGCGCTGGACATTGCTCAGAACGGCCGGTTCAGTCCGCCGGTGCAGCGGGCGCACATCATCAACATGAGTATCGGCGGACCGTTCTCTCAGGCGGCCGACGACAAAATGGCGGAAGTGGCCGCTTCGGGGATTCTGATGGTCTCCGCCGCCGGGAATGATGCTGGGCCGGTTGCCTTCCCCGCCAGCTCCCAGTATTCGATGGCAGTGTCCTCGCTCAACCGGATGGGGACGCTGGCCACATACAGCAACTTCGGTCCCGAAATAGATATCGCGGCGCCGGGAGGACAGACCTCCTCCGATGCCCCGAATGATCCCGGCGGCATCTTCAGCACGGTTCCCACGGACTCCTACGAGAGCTTCCAGGGCACCTCGATGGCCGCTCCGCATGTCGCCGGTGCCGCCGCCCTGCTGATGTCGGCCGGGATGTCGGCTTCGCTTGCACGCGAGGCCCTGCTGAACACCGCCACTCCTCTCGGAATCCCGCGCCCCAATAATCTCTATGGGTACGGTGTGCTGAACGTCGAGAAGGCGCTCCAGTATCCTGTCTCGGCGATTCACATCAACAATCCGCGCGAAGGTGATGTCATCTCCACACTCCGGCCGCTGTTTGAGATCCGCATGCCGGGGGTTTCTCTTGACAGCGTCTCGGTATATGTGGATGGAGAGACAGCCATTTACCGGGGATCTCCGGCGGATGCGCGGGTGTCGGATTTCAGTTTCAACCCGGACTCGGGAGAGCTGGTGTTCTCCTGGCAGTTCACCTACACGTCCGGCTGTCCGGAGAGCCGCACGGATCTGCCGGCAAAAGAAGGTCACCGCCTGCTGGTGACTGCGGGTTCCAGTGGGGGATCGGCTTCGGCAAGCCGGCAGGTGACCTTCAGCATCCAGCCGAAGGTGCTTTATCCCGGCGACCGGCTTCTGTTCTCCTTCCCGTTCGCGGCGGATTCGGCTGATCCTGCATCCGTTCTGGGGACGCCGCTGTACCGGCTGGCCCGGTCGGTCACCAGTATGATCCCGCCGGGGTCCCCGTTCCTGTCGTATGCTTTCTACAACTTCCCAGGTCTGGTGAACGACCCCGAAGCCTCGCTGAAGCCGCAGGCGGTGTATGTGGAGGAGGTGTACGGCTCGTCCGATACGCTGCCGCGTGGGCTGGGATACTGGCTGGAATACCGGGATGCTTCGCCAAAGTGCCTGCTGGCCGGTAAGGTGGTGGACCACCGCTATCTGTATGAGGTGGATCTGAAGAGCGGGTGGAACCAGATCGGCAACCCATATCCGTTCCCGGTCCCTGGCTCGGCTCTGCGGTTCCGCTATATGGGAACCTGGCTGTCGGCGGCGCAGGCCATAGATCGCGGGTGGATCAGTTCCCTCATCTACCGCTACCAGGACGGCGAATACCGCAGCGTGGCCCTGCTGTCCGCGATGCTGGAGCCGTGGGAGGGCTACTGGATCCGGGTGCGCCGTCCTTCAGCGGGGGTGGTTTTAAGCGGTATTGATGATCCGCGCGCCACGATGACCATCATCTTGTCGCCTGTGCGCCAGGATCCTTCAAACGCTTCGGCCGTTTTCACCCTGGCCAGCCGTTCTGCTGCGGGTGGTGGCGCGGCCTTGTCCCATGCGCGAGGGCGCGTGCGTTCTCCGCGGGACCGGCGCCGCATTCAGAATGTTGCGAACGGTTGGGAGTGGACTTTCTCCGTGCGTCAGGGAGACGCGCCCGCTTCCAGGGCCACGCTCGGGATGAGCGCCGCGGCAAGTGACGGTTATGACGCATTCGATGTGGAGCTTCCCCCTCCTGCGGATTATTCGGCGGTGGCCGGCTTCGCGCATTCCGACTGGGGCGCGGATTCGGGCCTGTACTCCCGCGACATCCGCAGCGCAGGCAACGAAGCGGTCTGGACGCTACGGATAGACACTTATCAGGCCGGTGATGTCCAGGTGGAGTGGGGGAACACGGCGGCGCTCGTCCGAGTCTTTGAGATAACCCTCACGGATCTGGCCACCGGTGAAACAATCCCGCTCGCAGGCGGCAGGTGGAGTTTCCGCGCGCCGGCAGGGCAGTCCAGTCGTGAGCTGGAGATCCGTATCACACGGAAGGGCTTCTAGAGAGAATTGCAGGGCGCTCGTCAATCCCGTTTTTCTGAACACAGGGGAGGATTCCCGTTGCCAGTCATTCGTCTCTGTGGGGTGGTGTGTGCGGCGCTTGCGGTGGTGGCCTTCGGAAGCGGTGCTGCCGTTGCGCAAACGTTCACCGGCATATCAAACAGCTACATCTCTGTGGTGGCCGGTGTTTCGGGAGATGTGGATGACGCCGGACCCAACCGCGATGACTCCGTGGCGGTCTCCGGGCGGTGGTCGGTGGGGACCATCGGCGGGGATCCGGAGAAGGTCGGAGACGAATACTCTGCGCTGGTGGCGGGGCATCCCCTCGCGTGGGGAGCTTACACGATCATCCGGATAGACGACGCCGAGGAGTCCGTCGTTTACGGTGACACGGAGAAGGGCCGGTGGGTGGTTGCACCCGCGCGGGAGGGACAAGATCTCTCCATCTATAGCGAGTTCGAGGTGGACGAGACGCCCATCCGGGTGAAGCGCCGCATCCGCATCCTGCGCGACATTGTGATGGTGCGCTATGAGATTGAAAACCGCGACGCCAGGGCCCACCGGGTTGGCCTTGCCACGTATGTGGACAGCGAATACGGGGTGGACGATACCGGTTTCCTGAAGGTGGAGGGGCCGTATTATGCTCCGATGCTCGGGCGCGTGACGCGCGAGATGGTGGCCGAGAACCGGCAGGTGCCGGAGGTGATCTACGGATTCGATCGCCTTCCCAACTACGGGTATGTGACTCAGTTTATCCTCGACGGTCAGGGCGCCACAAAGCCGGACCGGGTAATTTTCGGGCATTCGCCCTCGGCGTGGGGAGATTTCTGGAACTACAACCCTACCACACAGAGCGACATCAGGGACGCTTGCCTGATGATGTTCTGGAATCAGAGGCTGATCCCAGCGTCGCGCCAGCGGGATCCGATCACGTTTTTCTTTGGCTTGGGTCAGGCTTCGCACAATCTGAGTGTGCCGGCTGTCGTCGCACTGCATGGACCGTTCGCGCTCGAGTATAACCGGCCGACGGGGGAAGAGACCGGTCGGATTCAGCCGGATCCGTTCACTCTGTATGCCTTTGTCTATAACAATAGCACGGACGTCCCGCTTCGAGATGTGCAGGTACAGCTTGAGCTCCCGTTTGGTATCGGCTTCGACGATGGAGAGGCGCAGTTCAAGACCATCGGCGAGATCGCTCCCGGCTCCGAGGGGTGGGTCAGTTGGAACCTTTATGCCGACGGTACGGAGTTCGGGGAGCTGCCCGTTACGCTGACGGTGGCAGGGTTCCCGATGGGAACCCGGTCGGTGACCCGTTTCATCAATGTGCCGGCGACGGAGAGCATCTATCTCTACGCGAACGAGAAGCGCATGCTCAGCGCGCCGTTCACCGATGGCGGGAGCGGGGCCCTAGGAAACCTGTTCGCCGGTGCCTACCGCTGGTCACCGGTGGACAATGTTTACCGGCTGGTTCCTGACGCCAGCCCACTGGCCCCGGGCGACGGGTTCTGGTACAGGGTGTTCGCGGATCAGGAGTTCACTCTTTCCGGTGTGACGCCGGTGCCGGGTTCCAGTACGGAGCCGTTCCTGATCTCGCTGCAGAGGGGATGGAACCAGTTCGGCAATCCTTTCCTGTATGGCGTCCCCCTGGCGCGCTGCCGGGTTGTGAAGGATCCGGCCGAAGGAAGCATCTCATTGGATGAGGCCATCAACAGAAATCTGATCCGTGGCGTCGTGTATCGCTGGGATCCGACGCTGGGGACCTCGGGTGAGTACGACTATGAATCCGCGTCCACGGCTGTGCTTCGCCCGTGGGAGGGCTACTGGATCCGTGCACTGCAGCCGGTTACACTGATCATCCCGCCGGTCGAGGCGATTGGCGCGCGGGTCACATACACTGCGTCCTCCGGCGGAGGCAGTGGTGGAGGCGGTGGCGTGGGTCCGCCCACACCCGGATCGGTGCAGACGACAAGGGCCAGGTTGCGTCGGCCGGTGGTCGGGTGGTCGCCTGAGTGGAGCGTGCGGGTTTCGGCTGTCGGGCGTTATGACAGCGACACTCGGAACGTTTTTGGCCAATCCGCTCTCGCCTCGGATGGCTACGACCGCCTGGATGTGGACAAGGCCCCTCCTGGAGGTACGGTATCCTGCGCGTTTGTCGAGACGGGGCTGGGTGACAACAGCGGATATTACGCTGCGAGCATCCGTAGCCTGCGCGCCGGTCAGGAGTGGAAGCTGCGGGTTGCCTCGTATCGGGTGGATCAGCCGGTTACCCTCAAGTGGAGCGGGCTGGAAGCGTTGCCGTCTGGAGTGCGGTTGAGACTGGTGGACACGGCGACAGGGAGATCAATGGTTCTGAGACCTGGAAGCACGTATCGCTTCAATGCGAGGGCCGGTCAGCCCAGGCTGTTCCGGATTGTTTCTGAGGGCGCGCGCGGGGGGAGGATCCGATGAAAAAGTATCTCCTGTCCGTCCTCGCTGTCTCCCTTATACTTTGCGCTGCCACTGGTGGCGCTCAAACGCTGTTCGATGGCAGGGTCACCCCACTTGTGGGCCTCTCCCAGACCAACTATACGTTTTCGGTCAAGTGGCAGGGGACCGACGCCACCGACGGTCCGTCTTCCGTTTGGGTGGAGCTCTCGGACGGGCAGAATGCTCGGCAGTTTACTATGACACGCGTGACTGCCGGGACGCCGGACTACCGGATCCCGCAGGAGTACCGTGTCATCACCCGGCTGGATACCTACTTTGACCAGTCGCTGGCGAAAAACGGGCTGCAGATCAAGTTCTATGCGCGCAGCGGTATGATGCTTCTGGAACACACCCCGGACCCGCCGGTCGGTCCGTTCCAGAACGACCCTCCCATCTTGCTGGATGGAGCATTCTCGCCAGGGGATGCTATCCCTACCACAACGGAGAACGACATCCGCTTGGGCGACCCTGTCACCTACAGCGTGACCTACCGCGACATCAATAACGAGTCGCCTGCGGACGGGTATCCCATCGTTTGGGTTGGGAATGCGGGCGGGTGGCAGTTCAACGGGGGCGTCATCTCGATTATCGAGAACGAGGTCACGCTGATCACGGCCACTCCTCCGCCCGGAGAAACTTGGCAGCCATCGCAGTTCCGGGATCAGCCGCTAACTTGGTCCTCGGGTAGGCGCAACAGCATCACAGACACCATCATAGACAACACGTCCACTATGCTGATCGTTCGGGGGAGGCTGGATTCGAATGCGGCGACCGCCCCGGTGGTTGGAGACCGTTTCGCCATCGGCAACTCCTCCGGACAGGTTACTGCCATTGATTTCACCGCCGCTGCGTTCATCGACCAGACCAAAAACTTTGCGGTCAACTCTCTTCTTAGCGGCAGGTCCCGGCTGCAAATCGTTGCCGGGAGCGGCACCGGTCGGGCGTTCTCCATAGCCGCGAACACCGCCCAGACCATCGCGATCTCCGGCGCGTTGCTTCCGGATGTGTCTGACGATCCGGAACTGAGCGGCAAGTCGTCATTCGGGGATGTCCTGAGCGGGGACTCTTACAGTATCGATGATTATTTGGTGGGAGAGGTCACGGTCATTCCGGAGACCTCCACGCAGGCCTACGGATTGAGGTTCAACAACAATCCCGGGTGGACGCCCGATCAGTTCGCGGGCCTGGTGGCCCAGGCTCAGACGGGGACTGCTGCCGACCCGACCAAGACGTCCTTTACGATTCTGCGCAACACAGAAGACACGCTTTACTTCGCCCAGGCCGCTCCAGTGTTTGAAGTCAGTGGCGTGGCGTCGGGGGATCTTTTCCGCATCGCGGGAGTTCATCTCCAGGCGAACACCACTCCCACAACCGACTATGCGCAGTTTTCGGGAGTCACCTACCGAAACACCGTCCCGGGACTCGGCGCCGGCCGGCATACGCTGGCGTTTGTGGCGGCTAACAATCCGGCCGTCAACGCGGTGAGGACCACTTACCAGACTTGGCTGACCTTTTTGCCGAACTCTCAGGGGCCGCTGGTGGTGGCTGGGCCGGCTGGCGGAGGAATATCCGCGGCAATCCCGGCGGGCAACTCCGCTCCCCTACTGCGGAACTACCTTGTGTCGCCTGCCATAGGGACAACCGCCAGCACGTATACATTTTCGGTGGACTATTTGGATCCGGACGGCGATCCGCCGGGTCCGCATGATGGCGTGGAGGGCTACCTCAAGCTTTTCGTGGAGGGAGCAGATGGAGCCCGCTCATTCCAGATGTCCACGGATCCCCTGAATCCGGGTGCGTTCTGGCCGAGGCCGTTGAACGTCAACAATCCGGCTGACCCGGCCTGGCGGACCATCAACGCTTCAATATTTCCTGGATTCAGCTTCCCGCCCGGGACACTGGCCCCGGGATCTTATCGGTTCCATTTCGAGGCGTCTGACGGCTGGCGCGTGGTGCGTGTGCCTGCCAACCCCGAGAATGACCCGGTGCTGGTTGTCAATAGCCGCCCGGTGCTGACCATCCCCGCCACGGGTGGAGTGGTTCCCACGCAGGGCAACACAGGAACCAGCTTCCGCTTCCAGGTGATCTATTCGGATCTGGACAACCAGGCGCCGGCGACTATCAATCTGCGCCTCACGATAGACGGCGTTCCCCAGCTTCTGCCCATGACTCAGGCAGACCCGTCGGACACGAACTATTCAGACGGGGCCGTGTTCGAGTATGTCACGGATACTCCTGCGAAGAAGCTCGTGGCGGGAACTCATTCGTTCCGATTCGAGGCGAGCGACGGAGTTCAGAGTGCCTCCCCCACCTTCGAGCAGCCCGGGCCGACGGTGCGTTCCACCAGTAGCGCCCCAGTATTGTTGAACGGGGCGGTCTCGCCTGAGTCTTCAGCGCTTCGGGGGAATTCCTTCACATTCAGTGTGCGTTACCGCGACCCGGATGGTGATCTGCCGGAGTTCGTGCGCGTGACCATCTTTGAGCCTAACGGTACGTCCATCCGCAACATTCTCACTCTCAGGCAGGCTGACCCTGCCGATTCCACTTTCGCCGACAGCGACGGTGTCCTGTACGTTTCCGATCCATACACATTTGATGCAAGTGGGCAGTATTTCCACCAGTTCTCGGCGTCGGATGGTCTGGCAGCGGCCACGGGTGACACTGCGAGAAAGAGTGGGCCAAGGGTCAACACTCCGCCGCAGCTTTCCGGAGGACTGGTGACACCCACCGAGGGTCTTTCCTCAACGCTGTTCACTTTCTCCGTCGTCTACACGGACGCGGATGGCGCAGCGCCCGGGGCGGCTGGATACGTGCGCGTGGTTCTCACGCGCGGTGTCACCGTTACCCGGCTGGATATGCTGCCGCAGGGAACAGATTATGTGAGCGGGGTTGAGTACCGCCTGCAGACGCAGTTGCCAGCGGGCATCTATACTTATCGCTTCGAGGCAAGCGACGGCCTGGACGCGGCTGCAGACACCCCGGAGCTCTCGGGCCCGACCGTGACTGCGGCTCCGGAGGTGCGGGACGCACGGGTGACGCCGGCGGTGGGACGGTCCACCGATCAGTTCACTTACAGCGCCGTGGTGGCTAACCCGGACGGGACGCCGCCGGCGGAGGTGGTGGTCATCATTGACGGTGCCCACGATGCACCCGGCATCCCGATGCTGCGCTCCAACCCTGCGGATAACAACTTCACGGCAGGGGTGCGCTACGAATACTCCACGACCCTTTCGCCGGGGCCGCACACGTGGTACATCCGGGCGCGGGTCGGCGGAGAAACGGTGTTCCCCGCCGGCCAGACACCGGATACTCCCGGGCAGGGTCCGGTGGTAAATGAGCCACCGATACTGACGGCAGCTAGCGTGACGCCTACCTTTGGGCGCCCGCAGGGCAGTTCATCGCCCACCACCTTTGTGTTCGAGGTGCGTTACAGCGACGCAGACAACGTGGCTCCGGGGCCGGGAGGATTCGTGCGCCTGCGCATCAGCGCGCTTGCGGCTGAGATCCCGATGGTTCGCGTCAGCGATCCGCCTGACTGGCAGGGAGGAGTGGTCTACCGCGCCTCCACCCAGCTTCCCGGGGGAAGGCATTCGTTCTACTTCGAAGCCTCCGACGGTATCGAGACGGTCCGGTTGCCCTCCACGGGGGCCTTCGACGGGCCGCGCGTCAGCTCTCCGCCGACGCTGACGCCGCAGGCCGTGCAACCTGGGCTGACTGGGACCACGGTAACCACGTTTACCTATTCCGTGCTATACCGCGACCCGGACAACGATCCGCCGGCGGAAGGGTCCGTCAAGGTGCTGATTGACGGGCAGCCGTATACCATGGCCAAGCAGGATCCGGCGGCGGTGGACTATGTGCAGGGCGTCACCTACGTTTACAGCACGCGCCTGTCCGGCGGCACGCACAACTATCTGTTCCAGGCGAGCGACGGTGTGGACCTGGTCTCGACCGCAGTCTTCGACGGGCCTACGGTGACTGCCAGCGGAGTGACGGTGAACGCCTCTCCCAATCCGGCCGCCCTGGGCAGCCAGGTCACGATCTCCGGCCAGCTGATTCCTGCCGCGTCTGGCACGGTGGTCATCACCCTGGTGCGGCCGGGAGGTGTCAGCCGGACGGTAAGCGTGGCGACCGCCTCGGATGGGCGCTATTCCACGTCCGTGACAGTGGATGAGGTAGGCGAGTGGACGGTGTCGGTAGTCCAGCAAGGTGTTCCTGCGAATACGGCCACGCTCTCACCGCCGCTTACCGTTCAGCCGGCGACACTGCGTGTTCAGGGCGGGGTTGTGGATATGATCTCCGTCCCGATCACAACGCCCACGGGGGATCCGGCTGCCATCTTCGGTGCGGAGGCGGCCGCGGCGCTGAACATCGTGCGCTGGGATCCGGCGACCTCCAGCTACAAGTTCTATGGAAGCGCCATAGACTTCCCAGTGCTCACGGGGGGCAGCGGTTTCTGGATCCGGCCGGCTTCCACCCGCACGCTGACGCTGACGGGCACGCTGCCCGACCAGACGCAGGCTGTGGCTGTGGCGGTGCTCCCCGGCTGGAACCAGATCGGCTCCGGGTTCGTCGGACCGGTGGACTGGCCTTCCACGCTGGTGCAGGTTTCGGGTCAGGCCCCGGTCACTCTGGCGGAAGCGAGCGCCCGCGGTTGGGTGCGGGACTATGCCTGGGGATATGACCCGGTTGCGCGGGGCTATTTCCTGGTGCGTGGAACCGGTGGAGCGACAAGGTTGCTCCAGCCGTTCCGGGGCTACTGGCTGAGGGCGTTTGTGCCGTGCACACTTCTGGTGCAGCCCCCGGCGGCGCAGTGATGATGGGTCTGGGGATGATGTCAAGGCGACCTGAGGATAGAAGCGGATTGGACAGAATGAGGAAACTTGTGCGGAATCTGGCACGCTGTGGCGCCCTGGTGCTGGCGGCCGCGGCGATGGGGGCAGTCGCGGCAGTGCGGCCTGCGACTGCTCAGTCTCTGGGAGACCATCTGATCCGTCCGCCGGAGGGCACGCAGAACTCCATCTTCCACTTCTATACCATCTGGCGCTATGACCAGGATCGCTACCCGTGGGCTGCTCAGCGGTATGTCCTGCGCGGACCGGAAGAGGTGATTGTCGGGGAATTCCAGCAGGTGAATGCCACAGCTGGTTCAAACACGGTAACAGTGCCGCTTCCGGACCCTGACCCGCCGTGCCAGGCAGGCCAGGTACCTCCCCTGCCGCCGCAACTGATTGATGTGAAGGGTGTTTGGACGAATCCGGAACGCCGGGGCACGAACTACTATTATGACGGTGAGAACACCGGTTCGTTCGATCCTGCAACAGGGGTGATCACGCTGCTGGAACCACTTCCCGATCCTCTGCCGGAAGGCGGCGTGGTCTACGTCCAGTTTCAGACCAACAAGTCGTACGACGTCCTGCGATTCAAGCTGCCGACGCAATGGGTGGCGGTTGATACGCCCTATGAAGTGTATCAAGCGGCAGGATACAACTACAGCCCGCTGCTGAATGATGACGGGTCGCTGAGGCCCATTGAGGAGCAGCCTGCTTCCCGACTGCGCAATCAGGGAAGCGGAGCCAACGCTGAGGGCTGGCGGACTCTGCGAATTCCGAATCCTCCGAATCCGAATCCGCTCGCCGACCGCCGCACTGTGCAGGTTCCTGCCGGCCCGGGAGACACGCAGATCAGTTTCCTCCCCACGGACCCGGATACCGGGCAGGTGGAGACGATCGTCCGGGTGCTTGGCGTGTTCACGGAGCAAGGCGGTGGCGGGACAAACTATTTCGGCAGCTTCGACCCGTGCACCCAGAACGGTATAGATCCGGTGACTATTGAGCTGTCGGAGGCGCTGCCAGGCGACTTCGCCGGGTCTCTTTACGTCCAGTATGTCTACCGGCGGATCTATAAGTTCGACCTCTTCCAGGAGAACGTACTGGTCCGGGTGGGGGCATTTCGGGTGGTGGAGCCGTTCGTGCCGGTGGATCCTTACGGGGACGGTCGGACATTTTACACGCGCGCCTCACCGGTGGCCGGTGTGGTTGGCGTCTTCGACGAATGGGGCAACGACTATTTCAACGCCCGCACCACCTTCCCACCGTTCCGCAGCAGGGGGTCGTTCGATACTCTCGGGCTGAACCGGGGACGCATCACCCTTTCGCAGCCTTTGCCCCTGCACGTCCGGAATGTCAAGCTGATCTATTATGTGGGACCGGTGCTTCTGAACGGACCCGGCGGGTCGTTCACCTATACAGAGCTCCCAATCCCCGGCGTGGATGAAGCGGCCCGTTCCTACACTGTGCCAATGTGCGCCGGGTGGTATGAAGGCTCCAACAATACGCCGGCAAATGGCGGGACACGCTACTGTGTCTCGGGGTCAGCCGGTCTGAACCTGGCCAACGATCCCAGGAGTGTGCCCGGGTTGCGCTATATGCCGAATCCCGGCGCGCATCCCATCTCGTGGGTGGCAAATCACATCGTTTACCAGGACTTTGTTGCCCAGATCAATACGGATACGGAGTCGGAGTTCTACGGACGTTTCCAGACCGGAGAGATCCGGCTGGATGATCAGCAGGGCCTTGAGGGACGAGTCCTGTCGTCTGGGTTTGCCAACCCGTCGAAGACAGAGGCTGTCGGCGCGATCGGACGCGACCGCGTCATCCTGAATCCCGTCTATGACCCGACGCGTCCCTCTCAGACGGCCACCAATATCACGGACGTCCTCGGCGTCTGGGATAACGAGGCACTCCAGGGGGTCAACTACTACACGGGTGGCTCCTTCGACCCGGATTCCAACACCATCTTCCTGGGAACCCAGCTTCCGCAGGCGGACATGCGTGTCTGGGTGGTTTATACGATGGATGCGCCAAACTCCCGCTTTGGCGGTGGGGGCCTGGGTGCGGACCGGATCTTTGCATATCCGGAGATCCCGACGAATAAGGTCAACGTCGAGACCGCATCGAACATCCCGGCCGGAGCCAATCCCAACGACGACCGCTATCGTCTGACGCCGGAGAAATACTACGATCCGCTCATCGTTGAGTCATACCTGAAAGACCTCGGCCTTGGCTTCCTGCGAAGGACCGACTGGCGGCAGTTCGTGCCGTTCAACCAGAGCCGACCGGACGAAGGAAACTCGTCGAACACGTTTGCATTCCGCATGCGCTACTTCTGCGCGGGAACTGAGCAGTATCCAGATGGCCAGCCCCCCAAACCGTGGAATCCCGTGGCGGACGGACGTCCGGGCGCAACTGGAGCTCACGTCTACATCAAGTATGACGGCGAGCCGGAGTATCGCATCTTCGGGATGGCCAAAGAGGTGCCGAGTGATAGCACTTATTCCCGGCTGGACAACAACGCGGACTTCGGTGTCGGTTATCTGCTGAAGTTCGAACCCAACAATGGCTTCCAGGGTTGGGTTCAGCGGGCTGATAAACCCAATGCAGACCCACAGTCCACACGGCCGAACAACTACATCGCGATGCCCGTGGGGCAGCATCGCTATTTCTTCGCGGCTGCCGACGACTCGTTCCTGCACCGGCTGGATGATGACGACTTCGCTTTCATCAACCCGATCAGCCCGGTGCCGCAGATAGATATCAATCCGAATGATCCCTATGCCAACCCGTGGTGGACGGAGCAGAACCCTCCGGCCTATCGGGAAGGAACGCCGCGCTTGCTGGAGAATGTCACTGATCCCGATCCCGAGCGGCAGGCTCCGAACAACCGCGGGCGGTATCAGAGCACAACGCGCTTTGATGCCTACAGTTACGTGGACCGGCACAGCTACCTGCCGGGTGTTGAGCCGCAGACGTGGCTGCCGGGGCAGCCGAAGCCGCCGCAGCTCTGGAACCTGTTAAACAGCGTTACAGGGCGCGCTTACCCTTATCCTTCCACACGGTATCCGGTGGTCCATGCGCTGCTCAGCGGCATCCCGTTCGGGCAGGACGCATCTGGCCACGTCGGCGGTGGGTGGTTCCTAGGGACCATCTCGCCTTACAAGCGGGCGGTGAACCCGTCGTTCCGCTATCCAAGCCACAGGCCGATTCCCGAAGTGGGCAGCGGACCGGTCATCGAGCGGTTGATCGAGACCTGCGGAGGAACCACCTCCACGGTATTCACATTCCACGTCATCTTCCAGTCGTTCGACCCGGTCACCAAGGTGGGCCGCGCTCCGAACTATATCAAGGTCTTTATCAACAACACCGCGGATGCGAGCGGCCCTTACACGGGTTACGACATGATCCCAGCGAAGCCAGCCGGCAGCATCACTCCTGACGACTACAAAAACGGGCTGCTCTACACCCGCAGTATGACGTTGTCACCCGGTCCGCATACGTATTACTTCGAGGCGGACGTTGGGATGGGACCAGTGCGCTTCCCGGTGCGCCCGGACGGACGCCTCTTGGAGCCGCCTGTGCTAAGCCCGGCCGAGGATCAAAGCTGGAGCTGGTGGGTGGATCCGTACGTCCCCGGTGATCAGTACGCCTCCAACAACGACTACATGCCGGGGCCGTACGTCAACACCGCTCCCGTGCTCAGCAACCACAGCGTCACACCCACTATAGGACCGCTGGGGACGGAGTTCGTCTACCGCGTGACTTACCGGGATGCGGACAATCAGCGGCCGGCTCTCACGGATCTGATCATTGACCGCGGCAACGGCAGCCAGTTGCGCGTGACGATGCGCAAGGTGGTCCAGACCGATAATAACTTTGCCGCAGGAGTGCAGTATGAGTACCGGCTCTCTTCCGTCGAGGCGGCTTCCCTGGGTCTGGGCCTGAAGCGCTACCGGTTCGAGTTTGCGGACGACTGGGGCCGACCAACCGACCCGAGCGATGTCATCTTCGGGGAGCTAGTGCGTTATCCTTCGTCCACCCAGCCGGACGTGTTCAACTGGTTCTCCGGACCGACCGTCGCAGCTCTCGAGCAACCGACGCTGGAGAGCGGTCGCGTGCGTTCGCCGGATGGAACGGCAAGTTCGGCTACCCGCTGGGTGTATGAGGTCACTTACAAGCATCCGAATAACCGTCCGCCGAGCTACGTGAAGGTGTTCATCGGCGCCCGCTATCAGGTTGGCGATCCCCGGACCGTGCGCACGCTGGAGCGGGTAAAGCCTTCCAGCGCCACCACGGTCCGCACCCGCTTCGTCCCGGTGCTGTCGGTTACGGGTGTCTGGACCAATTCTCAGGGGGAGGGGACGAACCACTATACCGGCGGTTCGTTCGACGCCAGCACGGGCGAGATCACGCTGGGTACGCCTCTTGCGGACGCCAGCCGCGACGTCTGGGTGACCTACGCTGCTAACCCCATCATCTGGGACAGTGGCAACAACATGAGCCAGCGTGTGCCGTCAGACACGGTCTACAGTGACGGTGCGGTGTTCGAGTATGTGACCACCCTGCCCGGACCGGAGAACCCCGGCGATCTGCCGGTCGATTACTTCTATAGCTTCCAAGCCAGCGACGGGACGTTTGTCGCTCAGTTCAACCCGTCCACATCGCCCAGCGCGATGGCCATCACGCGCCAGCCTTCGGGGGAGGGTGCGGGTGAGGTTCTGAGCTTTGCGTCCAGCTCGTCCGGCAGGCTTTATGCCACCAGCCGCAGCCCCATCGTGGGGCCGCTGCCGGCGACGGCAATTGGGGACCCCGGCATCCTGCTGGAGCCGCGCATCCTGAAGAACGGATCGGTGCTCCGCCGCGAATTCACCGGTCAGCTGCTGCCAGGTGACCCGGCCATCCGCTCCGTCTCGACTGACGGCTTCACGATTACAGTGGATCCCGCGGTGGTGCACGAGGTGAGGGGCGTCTACGACAACCCGAACCGGATCGGCACGGACTACTACAACGTTGGCAACAGCGGAAAATATAATGCCGCTACGGGAGTCATCGCCCTTGGCGCCGCTCTGCCGCCGGGAGTCCGCCTGGTCTACATTGACTACTACAATGCAGGCGACTACCGTATTGACTTCGTGAACGGTCGGGTACTATTCAGGACTGCGAACACGGCTCCGGACAACGTGGATATCGAGTACTGGTTCGCCGCAGCTGGCCCGACCGTCGGTCAGAACAACCCGCCTATCCTGACGGAGGGACGCTTCTCGCCGGATCTGCCCGGCCTGGTAGACGGCGGCAGCTCGACGCCGTTCACCTTCACCGTGGTTTATACGGACGTGGATGGTCAGACCGGAGAGCCACCGGCGTTTGTGCGGGTGGTCATTGACGGGGTACCCTATCCGATGCAGCCGGTGGCGGGAAGCTCACCGATCTATACCAATGGGGTGACCTTCACCTACACGACCACCCTGTCCAGTGGGACTCATCAGTACTACTTCGAGGCGTCGGACGGCACGGGCTATGCCCTGTTCGATGCCAATGGCTCCCAGAACTCGGCCACCGTCATTACGAATGTGGTGCCATTGTCTGGACCTGTGGTGAATGATGATCCCCGGCTGCTGAACGGGAGCGTCTCGCCCAATCCCACGGCTGGGAACCTGCCGGGCACTCCGGTGACCTATACCGTCCAGTTCACGGATCCGGACGGCGACGCGCCGGGAGTCGGTTACCCGCGGGTATGGATTGACAATCCGCAGGAGATTGACTACTCCGGCATTATCGCCGCGATCAATGGGTCCACGTTGACGATCCAGGGAGCGAACTGGCAGCCCGGCGTGCTGGCCGGTAAGATCCTGCAGATCACCACTGGACTCGTGCTGTCACCGGATACCGGAACCCAGCAGACCGCTACGTCTGCCACAGGCAAGACCTTCCTGGTTCTGACGAACAGTGCCAACACGGTGAACATCGGAGTGACGGATCCGGCGGCGGAGGGCATCACGGTGGGTGACACGGTGTCCATCGCCTCGCTGGTGATGACTCAGCCGACGCCCCCGTCCACCAACTATCGCCAGCCGGTGACCTATCAGGTGGTGACCTCGGCGCTGCCCATCGGGGCGCATACGTATCACTTCAGCGTTGTGGCTCCGCCCACCAGCACCGTGGTGAGATTCCCCGCGAGCGGCGAACTGAACGGCCCAACCGTGCGCAGCGCGGCGCCTGTGGGGAATGTTCCGCCGGTCCTGACGGCGGGTTCCGTGAATCCGGTGAGCGGCCTGGCATCGGACACGTTCACATTCAGGGTGAGCTACTCCGACGCAGACAATGATCCGGCTGCTCCGCACAGCGGACTTGTAGGATACGTGATGCTGGTGTTCACCGACGGCGTTCATGAACCCGTGTTGATGAGCCCGGTTTCGCCGCCGTCGGACTGGACGAGCCCGGTGGTCCACCAGGCGGTTATCGGCAATCTGCCGGCCGGGACGCACCGGTTCCACTTTGTGGCCTCCGACGGCTACAGGAGTGGAGCCACGCTTACCCGCTTCCCGGCGGATCCTACGGGCGCAAGCGACCCGACTGTGACCATCAACTCGCGGCCGGTCCTGACAATCGGGCCGGGGCAGGGGGTCTCGCCGGCCAACGGCACCACCTCCACGGTGTTCACCTGGTCGGTGACCTATTCGGATGCGGACAATGACGCTCCGGCGTTCGTGCGGGTCATCATTGATGGTGGCGCTCCGATCGATATGACCAAGGTCACTTCAGGGACGAACTACCGCAATGGTGTGGTCTACAGCTATTCCTCGACGCTTGGTCTGGGTAGCCACAACTTCCGCTTCGTTGCCAATGACGGCTTCCAGGATGCCGAGGCGATGGCTCTCCAGAGCGGGCCACTGGTTCAGGATCTGGTGGAGCCGGAGTTGACCGAAGGGCGTGTGGATGCCGTTGCCGGGACTCCCAGCACGTTCATCTACAGCGTGAAGTATCGCGACCCGAACGGGGCGCCGGCGACTTCGGTGATGGTGTTTATAGATAACCAGGCTGGACGTGTAATGACCCGGGATCCGTCCTATTCGGATGCTCAGGGACGATCACTGTACAAGTCGCCGCCCATCCAGCTGACGGCCGGGACGCATACTTACTACTTCACGGCGAGCAACGGACAGGCGACCACCCGTTTGCCGGCTGGCAGCGCGGTGTTCACCGGGCCGACGGTCAGTGGAGCCAGCCTGGTCCTGAACATTGCGCCCTCCGCCCCGAACCTGGGGGACGAGATCGTGGTCTCGGGCAGCCTGACTCCGGCCAGTCTCAACCCTGCGACGCTGACAATTACAGCGACGCGCGAGGAGGATGGCTCCGTCATCTCCCGGACCGTCACCACTTCGTCGTCCGGGGACTATTCGGTGAGCCTGGGGCCGGCAAACGTGAGCGGTCTGTGGACCATCAGCGTTGCCTGGGGAGGCGGCGGAGGATATCCCGCCCAGTCCACCATTCAATCGGTCACGGTGGGTGGGTATGCTATCAGCCTGGTCCGCAACCGGATAGATATGATCGGCCTGAGCGTCATTCCCACGAGTGCCGATCCGGCGGATGTGTTTGGCGACGGTGGGACGCCCGGCAATACGGCGGACGATGCGGCCACTCGGATGCGGCTGGCTATGTGGAGCCCCACGCTTAACCGCTACCTAATGTATCCCACGGACCGCGCCTCGATGCAAATGCAGGGCGGATCCGGGTTCTGGGTGATGCCCACCACCACGGAGACTGTCTACGCGTCGGGCCGGCTGTGGCCGCAGGACACTCCGTATGCAGTGTCGCTGAATACCGGATGGAACCAGGTCGCCTCTGTGTTCGCCGTGCCGGTCAACCTGGGTAATGCGCAGGTGCGTTACCAGGGGCAGGTCCGGACCCTGGCCTCGGCCGCGGCTGCCGGATGGATCCGCGACTATGCCTGGGGCTGGAACCCAGCTGCCGGTACGCGCGGGGAATACTTCCTGGTGCGGCCTGGTACGCAGGTGACCCAACTTGAGCCTGGACGCGGCTACTGGATCCGGGCACTGGTGGACTGTGAACTGATTCTGCGGCCCTGAAAAGCGGGCGCATAAGCAGGAGACACAGAAAGGGAATCTACGGATAAACCGATGCAAGTCACTATGAGAGAGTATGCCCTCCGCGCGGGGAAAGTGGCGCTTGCGGCGTTGCTGGGTGCCTGTCTGGCGACTTCGGTGGCCGCTGTGGACGTGGAACCAGCGGTTACGTTGCCGCCGGTCTCGACTCCGGCGGTCCAGCCGGCCGCTTCGCCTGCTCCCGCAACGGAATCTCCCGCGCCCGCTCCGGCCTCGGATCAGCCGGTATACACCGGACCCCGGCTCGGGTTACTCATCATGCCCTTCGATAGCCAGGTGGAGCAGAATGCGAATACCCTGGGGCCGAGGGTGGCTCGCGCGATGAAGGATGCTTCCATGCTCAGCCGCCGGTACAGTGGCGTGCTGTATAATCCGCGGCATCCGATCATCCGCAGGGCTCAGGAGGAGAACGCTGTGCGGGAGTCCGACGTGCGCGGGCCGTTCGGAATTGAGGACGATCAGATCGAGCGCGCTCTGCGTATCGCGCAGGTCATGGGGTTTCCCCGGGTTATGGTGGGTGCCATTACGGACTTCGAGTTCAACTCGGAGAAGCGGGAAGGTCAGATTACCATCACGGCGGAGATCCTGAACGCGGAGACCGGGCGGGTTGAGGGACAGACCCTGGTGGCCACGGGCCGCTCGCCGGCGAATATGGCGGCCGGGTTGCCGGAACAGTTCGCGCTGGCTGCGACGGAAGATGCGGTGCAGCAGATCGTAGCTCGCTTCCCGGGCATCGCCCGGCCTACGGCGGCCCAGAACGGAGCCGAGGGTCAGACCCAGCGCGATGAAGCGGCAGCCGGGCAGAAAAAGAAAAAGAATAATACGGGCATCCTTGCGGCCCTTGCCATCCTGGCCGGAATTCTCATTGCCGGCGGAGGCGGTGGTGGCGGAGGAGGGACTGGCATTGATGGCCCGCCGCCGCCCCCGTTCTGATCGGGCACCAATACTGCACAGAGATTGTTGAATATGAAGGCCGTCCTGAGGGACGGCCTTCGGCCTTCCCGGCAAAAGCGCACTGGCAGGCGCGGGGCCGTTCAGATATGCTGAATTCGGGAAGTCCCCGGACCCTCCCGGGAGCCTGTTAGCGACAATGTCTCAGTTCCGGCTGACAACCGATCTCAGACCCACAGGGGACCAACCACAGGCCATTGACAAGCTTGTCCAGGGCGTGCTGGACGGGATGAAGATGCAGACCCTGCTGGGGGTCACCGGCTCCGGCAAGACATTCACCATGGCGAATGTCATCGAACGCCTGCAGCGTCCCACACTGGTCATCGCCCACAACAAGACGCTTGCGGCTCAGCTTTGCAGCGAGTTCCGGGAGTTCTTTGGTGAGAATGCCGTCGAGTACTTCGTTTCCTATTACGACTATTACCAGCCCGAGGCGTATGTACCGCAGACGGACACCTACATCGAGAAAGACAGTTCCATAAACGATGAAATAGACCGGCTGAGGCACTCCGCGACTCAGGCGGTGCTTGAGCGGCGCGATGTGGTGGTCGTGGCGAGCGTCTCCTGCATTTACGGCCTGGGTTCTCCCGAGGAATATCTGAAGAGCCTGATGACCTTCCGGCGTGGCGAGTGTTACCCGCGCGACGAAGTGCTGCGTCAGCTCATAACCATGCAGTTCGTCCGGAACGATTTCGGCGGGGGGCGAGGCACGTTCCGCGTGCGGGGAGATACTCTGGAGATTCAGCCGGCGGATGAGGAGATCCTGACACGCCTGGAGTTCTTCGGAGACGAGCTGGAGAAGATCACCACGGTGGATCCCGTGACGGGTGAGGTGACCGCCGAGCTGGACCGGGTGACCATCTTTCCTGCGACACATTACGTCACGCCGGCGGACCAGTTGGAGGAGCTGCTGCGGGAGATCGAAGAGGAGATGCTGGAGCGTGTGGCGTTCTTCGAGAAGCAGGGGCGCTACATCGAGGCCCAGCGTATTGAGCAGCGGACGCGCTACGATATGGAGATGATCCGGGAGGTGGGATACTGCAACGGCATTGAGAACTACTCCCGCATCTTCGATCGCCGCCCGCCCGGCTCGCCGCCTGCGACATTGCTTTCCTACTTCCCGAAGGATTATCTGCTGTTCATTGATGAGTCCCATCAGACCATACCGCAAATCCACGGGATGTATAACGGTGACCGCTCTCGGAAGGAGACGCTTGTCGAATATGGATTCCGCCTTCCTTCCGCGCTCGATAACCGTCCTCTGAAGTTCGAGGAGTTCGAGGCGCTGATGGGACAGACCATCTTCGTAAGCGCCACGCCCGGACCCTACGAGCGGAAACACTCGCAACAGATCGTTGAACAGCTTATCCGGCCCACCGGCCTGGTGGACCCGGAGGTGGAGGTCCGGCCCACAAAGGGACAGATAGATGGCCTGATCTCCGAGATACGCCGCTGCGTCGAAAGCGACGAGCGGGTGCTGGTGACCACGCTGACCAAGAAGATGGCCGAGGATCTCTCAGAATATCTCCTGGAGTGCGGGTTCAAAGTGCACTATCTCCATTCGGAGATCGAGACACTGGACCGCATCGCGATTCTGAGGGACCTCCGGTTGGGTGTCTATGATGTGGTGGTGGGGATCAACCTTCTCAGGGAGGGACTGGATCTGCCCGAGGTGGCGCTGGTTGCGGTTCTGGACGCGGACAAGGAGGGTTTCCTGCGCTCCGACACGTCGCTCATCCAGATCATCGGGCGGGCTGCCCGGAATGCCTCCGGCAAGGTGCTCCTATTCGCGGATACCATAACGGATTCCATGCGCAGAGCCATTGACGAGACGAACAGACGCCGTGAGATCCAGATGGCTTACAACAGAGAGCACGGCATAGAGCCGCGCACCGTCCGCAAGGCCATTCGGGACGTTCTGGAAGCTCCGAGGCTCGGCGCGGGCGCGGCGCGGGATAGTGAGCCCGGAGCGCTTGGCAGATCCCGTTCCATCCGTGGAGATGCCGTGCCGCTGGATCAGTTGATGCTCACGATCAGCGACCTGGAAAAGGAGATGAAGGCGGCTGCCCGCGCGCTGGAGTTCGAACAGGCCGCTCTGCTCCGGGATGAGATCACGCGCCTGAAAAAGCTCCTGCCGAAGGGTTCTCTCGTGGATGAAGCGGTCACGCCGGCCCAGAGGCGGGCCGCAGCCCGTGCCGGGCGTCGTTGAGGCCATCGAAGGGAGAAACTCGTGAGGTTTGCAGCCTGAGATGTCACAGGATCGTATTGTAGTCCTCGGCGCGCGCCAGCACAACCTGAAGAACATCAATGTGGAGATCCCGCGGGATCGCCTGGTGGTCATCACCGGTCTGTCGGGTTCGGGGAAGTCGTCGCTTGCGTTCGATACCATCTACGCCGAAGGGCAGCGGCGGTATGTGGAGTCCCTGTCCGCTTATGCCCGCCAGTTTCTGGGGCAGATGGACAAGCCGGACGTGGACGATATTCAGGGGCTGTCCCCTGCCGTGTCCATAGACCAGAAATCCACCACTCGCAATCCTCGCTCCACCGTTGGGACCGTCACGGAGATCTATGACTATCTGCGCCTCCTGTTTGCTCGCATCGGGATTCCGCACTGCCATCTGTGCGGAAAGCCGGTGAGCCGACAGACTGCGGAGCAGATTGTGGACGCGGTGATGGCTTTGCCGGAAGGCAGCCGTTTGTTGATCCTGGCTCCGCTGGTGCGGGGGCGCAAAGGCATTTACCGTCAGGTGATTGACGATGCGCGTCAGCAGGGGTTTGTTCGGGTGCGCGTGGACGGCACGGTCTACGAGGTCACCGACGACATCCCGATGGAGCGCTACAAGCAGCATACCATTGAGGTGGTGGTGGACCGCATCGTGCTTCGCCCCGACGCTGCGGGCCGGGTCTCCGACTCCGTCACCACGGCATTGCGCCTGGCCGACGGGTTGGTGACGGTGGCCGTCGTGGACGGGGAGGAGATGACCTTCAGCGAGGCGTTCGGGTGTCCGGACTGCGGGGTCAGTCTGGAGGAGCTTGCGCCGCGCAACTTCTCCTTCAACAGTCCTTATGGAGCCTGTCCGGATTGCCATGGTCTGGGCTCCTTCCTGCGTCTGGATGAGAATCTGGTTGTGCCGAATCCCCGGTTGTCCATCAACCGTGGAGCCATCGCTCCCCTGGCGGGGACCACCAGCGAATACTGGAACTCCATTTTGCAGGGGTTGGCGCACAATCTGGGATTCTCTCTGGATACTCCCTGGGAGCGCCTGACGCCGGAGCAGCAGAGGGCCATACTCTACGGGGACAGCCGCCCCGTGCAGGTGCGCTTCCGCAGCCGCTACGGGCGCCAGCGCGTCTGGGAGACCCGCTTCGAGGGAGTGATGACCTGGCTGGACCGGCGCTACAGGGATTCCTCGTCCCAACAAATGAAGGACGAGACCGAGAAGTTCATGACGGAATACCCCTGCGAGTCTTGCGGGGGCAAACGCCTGAAGCCAGAGAGCCTGGCGGTCCGGGTGGACGGCAAGAACATCGCGGAGGTGACCGCGCTTTCCGTCAGCGCCGCGTTGGAGTTTTTCGGCAGCCTGAAGCTCACCGAGCGCCAGGAGATGATCGCCCGGCAGGTCATCAAGGAGATCCGCACGCGCCTGGGCTTCCTGCAGGATGTGGGTCTGGGCTATCTCACGCTGGATCGAGCCGCAGGGACGCTGGCGGGAGGGGAGGCGCAGCGCATCCGGCTGGCCACGCAGATCGGCTCCGGCCTGATGGGCGTACTCTACATTCTGGACGAGCCAAGCATCGGCCTGCACCAGCGCGATAACCACCGTCTGATCGAGACCCTCCAGCGTCTGCGGGACCTGGGAAACACCATCATCGTGGTGGAGCACGATGAGGATACCATCCGCGCTGCCGACTACGTGGTGGACATCGGGCCAGGCGCGGGCGAGCACGGAGGGCAGGTGGTGGCGGCCGGATCGGTGGAGGACATCGAGCGCAACCCGCACTCCATCACGGGGCAGTATCTGTCGGGTAAGGAGTGCATCCCGGTTCCGGAGAAGAGGCGTCAGCCCGACGGGCGCACCCTGCGCATCATAGGAGCCCGCCAGCACAATCTCAAGAACATTGATGTAGAGATCCCGCTCGGGATGTTGGTGTGCGTCACGGGCGTGTCCGGTTCCGGCAAGAGCACCCTCATTCAGGAGACTCTTTACCCGCGTCTGATGCGAGAGGTTTACGGAGCATACCGGGGGTGGGGGGAGCATGACGAACTTCTGGGGGCCTCCCATATAGACCGCGTCATAGACATTGACCAGTCGCCCATCGGCAGGACGCCACGCTCCAATCCGGCCACCTATACCGGCGTGTTCGATCTGATCCGGGCACTCTTCGCGCAGACTCCTGATGCGCGGATGCGGGGATATCAGCCGGGACGGTTCAGCTTCAATGTGAAGGGTGGGCGCTGCGAGGCGTGCCGCGGCGACGGGATCATCAAGATTGAGATGCACTTCCTGCCCGACGTCTACATCCCGTGCGAGGTGTGCAAGGGGAAACGCTACAACCGGGAGACGCTGGAGGTCCGCTATAAAGGCAAGAACATCGCAGATGTTCTGGATATGACGGTCTCGCAGGCGTTGGAGTTCTTCCGCAACATCCCTCCCATCGCGCGCAAGCTGGGGACCATTCATGACGTGGGTCTGGACTATATCCGCCTGGGGCAACCGGCCACCACCCTCTCCGGCGGAGAGGCCCAGCGGGTGAAGCTGGCCACGGAGCTTTCCAAGCGCAGCACCGGCCGCACGCTCTACATTCTGGATGAGCCCACCACAGGGCTCCATTTCCACGATATCCGCAAACTGCTCGAAGTCCTTCGCCGCCTGACGGACCAGGGCAACAGCGTGATCGTCATCGAGCACAATCTGGACGTGGTAAAGACGGCGGACTGGGTCATCGACCTGGGGCCGGAGGGAGGCGAAGGCGGCGGTCGGGTGGTGGCTGCGGGACCGCCGGAAGTGGTGGCGCAGTGCCCGGAGAGCCATACAGGCCGCTTCCTGAAGCCGCTGCTGGAGCGTGACGCGCATAGAGTGCGGACTCCGCAGGAACCCTCGCTGGCCACCGCCGCCGGCTGAACTCTCTGTGTTCTTCTTTCCCGCCCGTTTCTTGTTTTCTGCCTTCCGGCTCAGCGTGGTTGCGGCTGTGGCCGTCTGTCTTGCGGTTTTTGTGGGGTGTGCAACCGCGTCGCAAATCGGGTAATGTATGTATGTCGTGCGACCGGGTCGCGTATCCCTGCGGGACGGACGCGGCCGCAAATCCATAACCTGCAAGGACGGTAAGACAGATGGCTTTTTCTCTGCCTGAGCTTCCCTATCCGTACGATGCGCTGGAGCCGCACATTGATGCGCGAACGATGGAGATTCACCATACCAAGCATCACGGTGCATATGTCAACAACCTGAACGATGCCATTAAAGGCACGGAGCTGGAAGGGCTCTCCATCGAAGAGATCCTGGCGAAAGGGGTGGATGCCATCCCCACGGCCGTGCGCAACAATGGCGGCGGGCATCACAACCATACGCTGTTCTGGAACATTATGGGGCCGAACGGCGGTGGCGAGCCCGAAGGTGACCTCAGGGCGGCCATCGAGGCGGACTTCGGCAGCTTCGAGGCTTTCAAGGAGAAGTTCGAAACCGCCGGCAAGACGCGGTTCGGTTCCGGGTGGGCGTGGCTGGTGCTGCTTGAGAACGGCAGGCTCGACGTTTACAGCACGGCGAACCAGGACAGCCCTCTCATGGAGGGCAAGAAACCGATTCTGGGCCTGGATGTGTGGGAGCACGCCTACTATCTGAAGTATCAGAACCGCCGGCCGGACTACATCTCGGCCTGGTGGAACGTGGTGGACTGGAAGAAGGTGGGCGAAATCTACGTGCGCGCGAAGTAATCCGGCGCGGTTCTGTCGAATCTTCCCGGGGGCGGGCTTCAAGCGGCCGGCCCCCGGTTGTCTTACGGGATGGGCCACAGCCACATTAGGCCAGGCAGTGAGTGGAGGTCCGGCTTTGAAAGTCCTGCTTTTCACCGGAGGAGAGATCCACGATCATCGCGGCTGCGGGGACGAGATCCTGCGCCACCTGGAGGGCGCAGGCTGCTACGATGTCACCCGTGTGGAGGATGATCTGGAGGTTTTCGCACGCCCGGATCTGGCGGGGTTCGACTGTGTGGTCTTCTATTACACGGTCGGCGAGATTTCGGACGCTCAGCTGGTGGGGCTGTCCGACTTTATTGCTTCCGGCAAAGGCTTTGTGCCGGTCCACAGCGGCGCAGATTCATTCCGCGATTCGGACGATTACCGCGCGATCGTCGGGGGGTATTTCGTCACCCATCCGCACTACCGGTCCTATCAGGTCAGCGTGCTGGACCGCGAGCACGAGATCACCCGGGATCTGGACGAGTTTACGGTGACGGACGAGCAATACATCACCAGCTACGACACGCGCGTGAACGTGCTGGCTACGGCGCTGTGGCAGGGTAAGGCGTGGCCGGTAGCCTGGACGAAAACCTGGGGCAAGGGACGCGTGTTCTACTTGGCGCTCGGTCACGATCCTGCCGCTTGCCGTGATCCCAACTTCGGACTGTTGCTGACGCGCGGTGTAAAATGGGCGGGCAGCGCCGCCGCAGGTTGAAAATCCTGGCGCGGCCCCTAAGAGGAATGGCAAACCGATGAAAGCAGTCAGGTTGTACGCTCCGGGCGATCTGCGCACAGGTGACGAGCCGGTTCCCGTTCCGGGTCCAGGGGAGGTTCTCTTGCGGATTCGGGCGGTGGGAGTGTGCGCCTCGGATGTGCATTACTACAACGAGGGCCGCATCGGCGATCAGATCGTGAACGAGCCTTTGATCCTGGGCCACGAGGTCGGTGCGGAGGTCACGGAGATCGGGCCCGGCGTATCCGGGCTTTCGCCGGGGGACAGGGTGGCGGTGGAGCCGGGCCAGAGCTGCGGAAAGTGTGACCCATGCCGCCGCGGGTGGCCGAATCTTTGTCCTTCGGTCCGCTTTTTCGGCACTCCACCCGTGGACGGCGCGCTGCGCGAGTTTGTGGCGTGGCCGGAGCGGCTATGCATCAAGTTGCCGCCCGGGATGTCGTTTGAGGAAGCCGCGATGACCGAGCCGATGGCGGTCGGGATTTATGCGGTGGACCTGGCTGGTATGCAGGGCGGAGAGAAGGTGGCAATCCTCGGCGCTGGAGGCATCGGCCTCTCGGTCCTGCAGGCTGCGCGTGTGGCCGGGGCGGGCAAGCTCTGGGTGACGGACCCGCTGGCGGAGCGGTGCAGGCTTGCCCTGCGTCTGGGAGCGGACCGCGCCATCGAGGGAGATCCGGAAGCGGCCGCCCTGGCCGTGAGGGAAGAGAGCGGCGGTCCGGACGTGGTCTTCGAGTGCGCGGGAACCAACGAGGCCGTTCAGCAGGCCGTGGCCGTTGCTGGGTTCAACGCGCGGGTCATCATCGTGGGCATTCCTTACCCTGACGAAGTTTGCTTCACCGCCTCCACGGCCCGGCGCAAGAACCTGACTTTGGTATTCGTGCGGCGGAGCCGAGATGCCGTGGAGCGTGCCATCGAGTGGGCCCGGGACGGCCGGATTGACCTCAAGTCGTTGGTGACCCATCGCTTCCCGCTCGAAGACGCGGACCGGGCGCTCCGTCTGGCGCGGGACCGGGCCGACGGAGTCATCCGCGCGGTCATCGAGATCTGATCGGCCGGGAGGGGAGCTCGCTGTGACCTCCATGGAGCGGATGACGCGCACGCTGAATGGGGCGTCCGTGGACCGCCTGTGCGCCCAGCCCATCACCATGACCTTTGCCGCCCGACATGCGGGCGTGCCGTATGGAATGTATTGCCGGGACTGGCGCGTACTGGTGCGCGCTCAGACGCTGGTGGCGTCGCGGTTTGGTATTGACATGCTCTCGCTGTGTTCTGATCCCGTCCGCGAGGCGGCAGATTGCGGAGCGCCCATCGTCTGGTTCGAGGACCAGCCTCCCTCGCACCATCCCGATTCCATCCTGCTTCGCGAGCGAGCGGATCTGGCGCGCCTGAAGTTGCCCGACCCGTTGGGGGGCGGCCGTATGCACGATCGCGTGCTCGCGGCGGAGGCGCTGCAGGAGATCTCGGCGGGAGAAGTCCCCGTTCTGGGGTGGATCGAAGGGCCGCTCGCCGCCGCCGCGCAGCTCCGGGGCCTGCACAATGTCCTGCTAGATCTGGTGGACGATCCGTCCTGGGCCGCCGAGCTTCTGGACTTCACCTGCGAGATGGAGCTGGCCTTTGCCGCGGCCCAGGCCCCCTACGTGGACATCATGGGCATCGGCGACGCCGCCTGTTCCCTGCTGGGCCCGGATGTCTATGAGTCGCTGGTCCTGCCCCGGCAAACCCGGCTGGTGCACGGGGTGCAGGCGCTCGGGCTCCCGGTGCGGCTGCACATCTGCGGGCGGACGGATCAGCTCTTCCCTGGCATCGCCACGCTTGGCATGGAGATGTTGGATGTGGATTCCGCCGCCGACCTGACCCTAGCCCGCCGCGTGCTGGGGCCGCGGGTGGCCTTGCTGGGAAACTGTGATCCGGTCACGGTCCTTCTGGAAGGGACTCCCGCATCAGTCCGGGCGGCATTCGAGCGCTGCTGGGTCGAGGCGGGCTGGCCTTATGTGATTGGGCCAGGCTGCGAGGTGCCGCCGGAGACTCCCGTGGAGAACGTTGAAGCGATGATGGACGTTGCCCGGCAGACCGCCCCGGGCCCATAGCTATTCGACCGGCTCAACGTCCTCAGGCTGCCGCGTCCGGACCACCGGTAGGGTCGCGTCGCCGGACACGACCACCTCCACAATCCCCGTGACGCGCACAAAGCTTCCCACTGAAGGGAGCGTTCCGCCTGTCAGCACTTGGACCCCGGCCGATCCCCCGGCATCCGAGAGCCCGGATCCGTCATCCACCGTGAACCATCCCGTCCCGGAAGCCGTCACGCGGCCGGCGATGCGGACCAGACGGCCCACCGTGTTCACTCCCGTCCCACCCGTCACGCCGGGGGTCTGACCGTTCAGGGCACCTCCACCCAAGGCACTCTGCCGCATCGTGAGGGCAGGCGGCGCGGGTCCGAAGCCCGTGATGATGATCTCGGCGTCCGCCAGCGTCCGCATTCCCGCAATTGTCTCCAGCCGTCCCACCGCCGTAACGCGGTCGCCCACCGAACAGGGAACCGAGGGCTGCACGGCCAGGGCGGGCCCGAAGGGATAGTCGGCAATCCAGACTCTGTCCGGGAACGCCGCGCTGACGGCGCGGGTGTTCAGCGTCACATACCGGCCGTTCGTCATGGCCAGCGCAGCGCCGGCGCTTTGTGCCAATGGCGCGTAAATGATACCGTCCGTCGTGGCGGTGCCGCTGTAAAGCCGGGCTCCGTTGCGCGCCCGCACAGAGGCGAATATGGGAGTGTCCGCAGGCAGGTTGAGACCGGTCGCCGTCACGGACGTCACATTGCCCACCCAGGTCCATCCCCTCAGGGATGTGGGATTGCCGGACGTCCCAACGGCGTATTCATAGCCTTCGATTCCCGACTCGGGGTCCGACGAAGGAGTCCACTGCAGCGAAAGCTGATTGGGATTTCCTGTGTATTTGCCGGAGTCTGTCACCACAGGGTCAGTCGGGGGCGTCGGGTCTATGGCGGCCAGCAGGGTTACGTAAGCGTTGGCGCGTCCCGCGCCGGTAAAAATGTCGTAGCCGGGGTCGCCGATGTCATCAGCCCCGCGTCTCAGAAACTGCCTCATGTCGGCCAGGTTCGTCGCGGGCCGGACGGCGAGCACCAGCGCGCAGATCCCTGCGACGTGCGGCGTGGCCGCGGAAGTGCCGGCGAAGAACTGCCAGGTTCCTCCGCCGCGGGTGGTCGTGGTGATGGATACTCCGGGCGCAACAAGGTCCAGATGATCTCCCCAGTTGGAGAAGGACGCCCGCTGGTCCCACCGGTCCGAGGCGCCCACGGCGATGGCGTCGTCATAGGCCGCCGGATACATCTTCTTCTGCTGACCATCGTTCCCCGACGCCGCCACCACGATTGCCCCGGACAGACGCGCGTAGCGTACTGCGCTCCGCAGAGTGGGCGTGTCGCTGCTGGAGACCAGGCTCAAGCTCAGCACCTTCGCACCGTTGTCCACTGCCCAGATGATGCCCTGAGAGAGCCAAATGTCGGTGCCATAAGGGTTGCCGTTTGAATCCAGTCCGATCACCTTGACGGGCATGATGCGGCAGTTCCAGCTCACACCCGCCATCTGCAGCGTATTGTTGCCCACTGCGCCGATGATGCCCGCGCAGTTGGTTCCGTGGCCGTTGTTGTCGTCTGTGCCGGGCTCCCCTTCCACGAAGCTGCGTCCCAGGACCATATTCGCCGCAAGGTCCGGGTGGCTGGAGTCCACGCCGGTATCCAGCACAGCCACGATTACCGCCGGCGAGCCGGTGGTAATATCCCAGGCCTGGACCGCTTTGATATCGGCTCCCGCCAGGCCGGACCCGCCGCCGTTATTTCTTAGAGCCCACTGCTGGGAGAAAAGAGGATCGTTGGGCACCAGCGCGGGGACCACGAGGGCGGGCGGCTCGGCATATTCCACCGACGATGAAGATTTCAGCCGGCGGCGCATATCGGCTGTGGACTTGCCGCGGGCGATGTAGAACCGGTCCAGCCCCAGTTGGCGAGCCAGATCCCGGTTTTTCGCCGAGAAAACCGGCATGAGCGACTGCACGGGGCTGCCCTTGCCGGCCAGCGCGGAAGCGCGGCTCAGTTCTCCTGCCCGGAGCTGAACGACAAGCTGGGCTTGCGTTTGGGCGGAGGCGCACACACAGGCAGCCACCAGCAAGACGGCGACCGACAGTATGCGCAACGCGGAGTGTGAGCGGAAAACGCGGCGGAAAGACACTTTATCTACTAAACGCGGCCGGATGCGGCTCTTTCTTCCCTGTGAAAAGCCGGCGGGTTGCGCCGTCGGCTACAATCCCATTATACCATCCGGGAAGCTTCCGCACTGCATACGGTTTGCAGGAGCGTCGGCGGTTCCCTGAGGGAGAGGGCGAGTGCTGGATCTGGCCTTGACAATCGGCATCATTGTGGGATGTGTTGTCATCTGGTGGCTTGTCCTTCAGGTGCGCCGCAGCGCGCTCAGGCTGGATCGCCGGATCGAGGAATACCGTGAAGAGGGCCCGCCTCTGGATCCCTATGCCGAACTGGCGGCTCTTCTGGCGGAAGCGGAAAAGACCAAGATCGGAGGCCGCAGGCCTTCGAAGGCCGAAAAGAAGGAGAAGTGAGGCTTCGCGCTCTGTTTCTGGGGACAGGGACGTCGCACGGCGTCCCGATGATCGGTTGCCGTTGCCAAGTGTGCACCTCGGATGATCCCCGCGACCACCGCAACCGGCCGGGACTTCTTTTGCGCACGGAGGATCTGAGTCTCCTGGTTGACGCCCCAACCGAACTGCGCCTGGCCTGTATCCGCTACGGAGTGGATCGGGTGGACGCGGTCCTTTTCACGCACCATCACGCCGACCACATCTTCGGGCTCGATGACATCCGGCGTTTCAACGTGGAGCGCGACGGCCCGATCGAGTGCTACGGGACGAGGGAGACCCTGCGCGAGATCCGCAAAACTTTTCGCTACGCTTTCGGCACGCGCCATTACGGGGGAGGGCTGCCAGTGCTCCGGCTGATTCCCGTGGATGGCAGGTTCCGCGTGGGCGATCTGGAGTTCCTCACCCTTCCGGTCTGGCACGGACCCACTCCGGTCACAGGCTTCCGCACTGGAGGTTTCGCTTATCTGACGGATGTCAAGACCATCCCGCAGGAGACTCTGCCTCTGTTGCAGGGGTTGGACACGCTTGTGCTGGGAGTGCTGCGCTGGAGGGAGCACCCCACCCATCTTTCTGTGTCGGAAGCGCTGGATCTTCTCGATATCATCCGGCCGGGCAGGACCTATTTCACGCATATCGCCCATGATCTGGGACATCGGGAGACCGAAGGGCGCTTGCCACCAGGTGTCCGTCTGGCGTATGACGGGCTGGAACTGGAAGTGGATATCTAGCAGATGGGCCGGTAATTTTTGCAGGCAGAGCCGGTTTGCGCGTGTAAGAAGCCTTGTAGTGCGTCCGGTCGGGCTCCGGGGGCGATGAGGGCGGCCGGTGAAAGCCTGTTGCCGGAGGCGTGGTCGCCGCGGCCGGGCAGGAAATGTCAGCTTATTATTCTGGAGGGTTCATAAACAGATGGCAAAGATCCTTGTGAGCGACCCGATCGCTGCTGAAGGAGTCAAGATCCTTGAGCAGTGCGGTGAAGTGGACGTCAAGACCGGTCTCAGCAAGGAGGAGCTCATCTCCATCATCGGAGAGTATGACGCTTTGGCGGTGCGCAGCGAGACGAAGGTCACGGCGGATGTCATCGAAGCCGCAAAAAAGCTGAAGATCATCGGGCGGGCCGGCGTGGGGGTGGATAACATTGACGTCCCCACCGCCACAAGGCACGGCATCCTTGTCGTGAACTCTCCCGGGGGAAACACCATCGCGGCGGCCGAACTGACCATGGCGCTGATGCTTGCGATGGCGCGCAACATCCCCGCTGCCGTCGTCTCCCTGAAGAATGGGGAATGGAAACGCAAGCAGTTCACCGGGGTGGAACTCTACAAGAAAGTGTTGGGGATCATCGGGCTGGGCAAGATCGGACGAGAGGTCGCCCGGCGTGCTCTCGGCTTCGAGATGGAGGTTCTGGCTTACGATCCCTTCCAGTCGGCGGAGACGGCTGCTCGGGCCGGTATCCGGCTGGTGGAGCTCGATGAGCTGATCAGCAAGAGCGATTTCATCACCCTGCACCTTCCGAAGAATCCTCAGACTGCCGGAATGATCTCGGATGATCAGTTTGCCCGGATGAAGGACGGTGTGCGCATCGTCAACTGCGCGCGGGGCGGCATTATCGACGAGATGGCGCTGGTCCGGGCGCTGGAGTCGGGCAAGGTGGCCGCGGCGGCCGTAGACGTGTTCGAGCAAGAGCCGCCTCCCGCGGATCATCCCCTCCTGTCGATGAAGCAGGTGGTGGCCACTCCCCATCTTGGCGCTTCAACCGAGGAGGCGCAGGTCAACGTGGCTATTGACGTTGCGGAGCAGATCGTGGACGTGCTGTCCGGGAAGCCCGCTCGCAGCGCGGTGAACATGCCGGCTCTCAGCCTGGAGGATCTGGGGATCGTGGAGCCGTATATGAGGCTCGCACAGGCGATGGGCACGCTGGCAAGCTGCATTACCGACGGCGCGGCGCGTTCCGTGGAGATCACCTACTATGGCTCCATCGCCGAATCCGACGTCGGTCCGGTGACCAGGGCTGCCTTGGTGGGCTTCCTTCAGCCGTTTTGCACGGAGAACGTCAACTACGTGAACGCTCCGATGCTGGCAGAAAGCCGGGGCATCAAGGTGACCGAAGCAAAGGCCGGGGCTCATGAGGAATATCAGGACCTTATGACCATTCGGTTTGTTACGGACACCGAAGAGCGCAGGCTGAGCGGGACGGTGTTCGGCAAAAGCGATATTCGGATCACACAGATAGACGGCTTCGGAATAGATGTGGTCCCCCAGGGGATTGTTATCTTCTCCTCTCACGTGGACAAGCCTGGCATCATTGGCAAGTTCGGCGCAGTGCTCGGGAAAGCCGGCATCAATATTGCTGGAATGCATCTTGGGCGCGAGGCGCGTGGGAAGCAGGCTGTGATGATCCTCTCCGTGGATGATCCTGTCCCACCGGAGGTGGTGAAGGAGCTGGCTTCTCTCGAAGGCATCGAACGCCTGCGCGTTGTGGAGTTCTAGGCTATCAGGCTGCGGTAGGAGCCGGACGGGGGCGGCGGGCGCCGCCCCCGTTTTCTTCTTCATCGCCCGCCGGAAGGGCCGATGCGTGCTACACTGTGCGGGTAGAGCGTGATGCGATTCGACAATCTGGTGCCCTGGAGGGCGCGGCCCAACTTCAGACTGGATGCTTCCGCCGCTTTTCTGTCCGGACTGTATGCGGGCGGCATCTTTCCGTTCACAGCATTCATTGCACGGGACCGGCTCCAGGCCGGGGGGTTCGAGCTCGGCCTAATGACGGCGGCTCCCTTTGTGGGCAATCTCATCGCTCTGCCTCTCTCTCACTTTCTGGACCGGGGACATCCGGTTCGGGCTGTGGCGCTGGCGCATACTCTTGCCAGATTCACGATGGTTGCCGCCTCTTTCGTTCACGGAAGTGTGGCCTTCGCTTGGGTGGTGTTTGCCGTTCAGTGTGTCAGCGCAGTGTCTGCCCCCCTGGCCGCCACGGTCCTGCGCCAGATCTATCCGCTGGAATGGGTTGGCCGGCTTCTCAGTTATTCGCGATTCCTCCTTCTGGGAGGAATGATTGTTTCTACGCTCGTCGCCGGGGTGCTCATTGAGCGCTTCTCCTATCGCTGGGTGTTCCTGGCTTATGCCCCGCTGGGGCTGGTGGCCATGTTCATCTATTCCCGCATCAGGATCCCAGGCGGGGCGGCCGTTGCCCCGGAGAGCGATGTCGTCCGGCATACTCTGGGAGCTCTGCGCCTCCTGAAGGAGGATCCGGCCTTCCGATGGTTCTCGTTTGCCGTATTCGTCTATGGCTTTGGCAACCTGATGAGCGTGCCGGTCTGCACCATGTATCAGGTGGATGTGCTGAAGATATCGTCGGCTCAGCTTGCCACGCTGAACATCGTGACGCAGGTAGTCTGGATGCTGTCCTATGTGTTCTGGGGCAGAATAGTGGACCGGGTGAGCCCCCTTCGCCTGGTGCTGGTGAATACGTTGCTGGGCGCTGTGATGCCGCTGAATCACATCATCGCCACCAACGTCTGGATGCTGCTGCCGATGGCGCTGGTGAACGGGGTGGTCAACGCCGGCATAGAGCTTTCCTATTTCAACAGCGTGATGCATTTCTCTACTCCGCAGACCGCAGCAAGGTATCAGGGGGTCCACAGCCTGCTCCTGGGACTGCGCGGATGTGTGGCTCCTTTTGTCGGCGCGGTGATGGCCCAGTGGCTGCAGCATTCGGGCCGGGATGTGCGCTGGGTCTTCCTGGTGGGCATGCTGCTGGTGTTTGCCGGGGCATGGCTGCAGTGGCGAGGGCTGAAAGTCTCCGGTGGAATAAAGGCGCGGCGGTGAACAGAGGACAAGAACGATGGCGGATGGAGTGATCTGGTGCGATTGGTCGGCTGATGTGTTCCGCGAGGCGGAGGAGACGGGAAAGATTATCTTCCTCCTGCTGGAGCAGCGCTGGTGCCCCATTTCCCGCCTGATGGACCGGGAGGTGTGGACCGATGCCCGCGTGGCCGAAGCCCTGGCGGACGGTTTCCTGTGCGTGCGCGTGGACGCCAGTCGCCGGCCCGACATAGACCGCCGTTTCCGGATGGGAGCCTGGCCCTCGCTGGTCTTCCTGACGCCGGATGCCGGGCCGATCGCAGGCTCCACCTTTATGTCCCCGGATGTCCTGGTGAACGCTGTCGGAAACGTGCGGCAGATGATGCGGGATAAGAGTGGCGAAGTGCGCCGCCGCCTGATCGAGATGGAGCGTGCCCGCGAGGCGCAGCTTGCGGCGCGCTCCGACCCGGCCCGCAAGCCCAGCCCGTGGATGCTCACGCGCGTGCTGGATATGGTCCGCGAATCGGCCGACCGCGATCAAGGAGGGTTCGGCGGGGCTCCGAAGTATCCGCGGTTTCCGGCCATCGAGCTTTTGCTTCACCTGTCGCTGCGGCTCCGGGATGACCGGCTCCGCCAGCTTGCCAGCGATGCAGTGGATGCCATGACCCAGAACGGGCTCTACGACTGGGATTACGGCGGCTATTTCCGCTGCTCCCTCACGGCCGACTGGTCCGCTCCGTCCATGGAAAAGCTTCTGGCTGACCAGGCCTCGCATCTGCGGTTGAACGCCTGGCTGCATCGCCTGACGGGCGAGATGGAATATCGCGAAGCGGCCGAGGGGACCCTGGAATACTGCCGGGACTGGCTCTACGACCCGGCGTCAGGACTGTTTGCCGCTGCGCAGGCGTCTGACGTGGAAAGTCTTGACACGTTGGAAGGGGGGCGCGGATATCTGCGCTCCGCCGACGTGGACCGCACGGTCTTCACCGACGCCAACGCCGAGATGGCGAGGGCATTGATGGTGTCCGGCGGAATGCTGCACGAGGACTCGTGGGTTGAGATGGGAGTGCGGACGGTAGATGCCCTGCTCCAGAAGGGGTGCCCGCCGGGCGGGTTCGCGTTCCACTATCTGGAAGACGGCCAGCCGAACGTTCCGGGCCTGCTGCAGGATCAGGCTGCTCTGGCTCTAGCATGCCTGGAAGCGTGTCAGGTTACCGGCGAAAGCAGGTTCTTGCAGACTGCCGCTAGGCTCTGCCGCCGGATCCACGACGAGCTCAGGGAGCCAGGGCGGCCGGGCTATCTTGACTCCGCCGACCCCTGTGGGCTGCGCAGGCTAAGCCTCCTCGACCGTTGTTACGAGGATAACGTAAGTGTCGCCGTTCTCTTCGCCCGGCTGGCTCGCCTGACGGGTGAAGATGAGTGGCTGGAGAGGGCGGCCGCAGCGCTTGCGGCGTTCACGGGCGTCTTCGAGAGGATCGGTGTGGAGGCAGCCGGCTTCGGGTTGGGATTGCTAGAGATCTTCGCGGAGCCGGTGCTGGTCACGCTGGAATGCGGCCCCGGTTCACCAGAACGCGACGATCTCCTCCGCGCCTGCCTGCGCGAGCGTCAGCCACCGGTGCTGGTGCTTTTCAAGGAGAAAACCACACCGGGATGCTTGGCGCGTGTGCGCCCTCCTGAGGGCGAGGAGAGTATCACAGATTCGGCCGGAGCCCTTTCGGCCGCCGTCTCCGGGGCTCTGGAGAAGCTGGCGCTTGCGCCTCCGGATCCGCAAGCTGCTTCCTGATTCTGAGTGGCCGTGTCTGTGAAAAGGGACGGGCGCGGCCATCCGTCCCTGACATGCGCCAATGAGCTCCGCCATATATCTGGACAACCATGCCACCACCCCCCTGGACCCTCGTGTGCTGGAGGCGATGCTGCCATATCTCACGGAGCATTTCGGAAATCCTTCCAGCAATCATCTGTTCGGATGGGTTGCTAGGGAGGCGGTTGAAAAGGCCCGTGAGGAGGTGGCAGCGCTCGTGAATGCCTCTCCGGAGGAGATCATCTTCACCGGAGGGGCAACGGAGAGCAACAACCTGGCGCTGCTGGGTGCCGCACGGGCGCTTGCAAGCCGAGGACGGCACGTCGTCTCATACGTCACGGAGCACAAGGCGGTGCTGGATCCCCTCCAAGTCCTTGCCAGGGAAGGCTTCGACGTGACACTGCTGCCCGTGGAGCGCGACGGCCTCCACGATCTCGGCTTGCTCGAGAGTTCTCTGCGCCCGGATACCGTGCTGGTCAGTGTGATGGCCGCCAACAACGAGATCGGCGTGCTGGCGCCTCTGGAGGAGATCGGCGCGCTGTGCGAGGAGCGCGGCATTCTTTTGCACACCGATGCGGCGCAGGCTCTCGGCAAGATTCCCCTGGATGTCCGGAGGGCGCGTGTTGCAATGGCGTCGTTCTCCGCGCACAAACTGTATGGGCCGCGCGGGGTGGGGGGGCTCTTCGTTCGCCGGAAGCCGCGGGTGCCGTTGCAACCTCTCATTCACGGCGGTGGCCACGAGCGCGGCCTGCGCTCGGGCACTCTGAATACTCCGGGGATCGTAGGATTCGGGGCCGCCTGCCGCATCGCCGCACAGGAGATGGCCTCTGAGATGCAGCGCGTCCGCGCATTGCGTGACCGGTTCCTGCAGGCCATTCTGGAAAGAGTCCCGGACGCGATGCTGAACGGGCACCCGGAGCAACGCCTGCCGGGCAACCTGAATCTCAGCTTCCCCGGCGTAGAGGGGGAAAGCCTTCTGACGCATTTGGGGGACGTGGCCGTATCGTCCAGCTCGGCATGCACATCTTCTCTTCGTCAGCCATCGCATGTGTTGAAGGCCCTCGGCCTCTCGGACGAGATGGCTTATGCGGCGCTGCGCTTCGGCGTTGGGCGCTTCAACACTGAGGACGATATCGTCCGCGCGGCAGAGAAGGTGGGTGACGCTGTTCGCGCGCTCCGGGAACTGGGCCGCGCATCAGCCTCCAATAACTGACGGGGTCTATTCCAGGCTGGGCCGGGGCTGCATCTCCGGCAGAGCGATACCAGCCGGCGGGGCGTCTGCGGGCGCGAGTCCCGGATGTGACGGATCCTCCACAGACGGCGTCGGCGATACCGTGGCTGGATCTCCCGCAGCTCCCGGCAACTCCAGAACGCGCGGCCGAGGCTTGCGCACGTCACGGCAGATCTCCTCTTCGGCCACCACCCGGCCGTTCTTCAAGAACTGCCGGATCAGCCGGCGGTCGCAGCCAGGCGACCCTTCCTCCAGCACGACGGGCCGGGATCCGCTGCCGGGCCTTGTCTCTAGCGGCGGCGGGATAAAGGCCTCCCCTTCTTCCACCAGCCGGACCTCCAGATGCGGCCGCTGGAGTGTCAGCAGGCTAACCCGGACGCGTCCCTCATCCAGAATGGCCCTCAGCCAGATTGGGTGATTCGTGTTGTTCTTGATGCGCAGATCCTTTGCGCCGTAGACGACCGCTGCGTCCCGGGTGGGAGCAGCGTAGCTGGTGGGGCCGGAGTGCATCCAGCGCTCCAGCACGGGAAGCCCGCCGAGCAGCGCCGCATTGTAGAGCGCGGTGGACGCCACGCACACTCCGCCTCCCACCCCACGGACCACCTTGCCCTGAGCAAACATCAGGCCGGGCAGGAATCCTCTCTCCTCCAGACGCGGGCCCACGATCTGGTTGAACGACAGCTCCGCCCCCGGCGGAATGACCAGTCTGTCCATAGCCTCCGTGGCCAGTGTCAGGTTAACCAGCTCGGGGCCATCTTGGTGGTGCTCCATCTCGTAGGAGGCGAGCACCACGGAGGGCCGCATCATCGCCGCCGTGGCCAGGCCGCGGGACGGCAGAATCGAGCGGTAGACCGTATCGGGTTGCCGGAGCGCCTGGTCCAGTGGAGTCAGGCAGGCGAGCCAGACAGGGGAGTCGGGTTTACGCGCTTCCGCGGGTGGCGGCTTCAGGGGCCGCGTCCCCAGTTCGGGAGAGGGGGAAAGAAGCCAGAGCCCCGCCGCCGCAGCCACGCTGCCGAGCGCCGCAAAAAACAGCCCGGTTGCCTGTCGGAAGGTCATCGGAGGGTTCGAGAGTGCCTCTGGTCGGCGGCCGTACACTTCGCCCGTTTTATCGGCTCGAACGCAGCCGCTCATCAGGCGGGAGTTTCCACCAACTCATTTCATTCTAGCACAGGAAGCCGCTTCTCCTGTACAATGACCAGGCGCGGCCCGGGATGGGCTGCAACAGAGCGAGGAAATGGAGAGCGAAAAAGTGCCCGGAAGCATTGCAGTCATCGGAGCTTCTACGGACCGCAGCAAGTATGGAAACAAGGCGGTCCGGGCCTACTTGCGTCAGGGTTTTACGGTCTACCCCGTCAATCCCGGGGCGGCTGAGGTGGAGGGTCTCAAGGCTTATCCTTCGGTGCGGGACCTGCCCGAGACTCCCGATCAGGCCACATTCTACGTTCCGCCGGAAGTGGGTCTGAAGGTCATCGAGGACGTCGCGGCGGTGGGCATCCGGCGCGTGTGGTTTAATCCCGGCTCCGAAAGCCCCGAACTCCTGCAACGGGCTGCCGAACTGGGGCTGGAGACGGTGGTTGCCTGCAGCATCCTTGGGGTGGGCGAGGACCCTTCGGACCTCTAGCCGGCTTCAATGCCCTCCCGGACGCTGGCCCTGTGCCGGGGCTCCTCCCTCCTGCTGAGGAGGAGCAGGCCTCGCTCCCGCGGCCTGAACGGCCTGAATGTCCTGCGGCGAGACCTTCCCGCCTTTCGCCTGTGCCTGAGCGATCAGCACCCGCGCTTTCTCCTCCAGCTCGTCCGGCTTCTCCGCCACTCGGAGCATCTCCTCGTAGGAGATCTTTCTGTGCGCCCACAGCTCGAAAAGGAACATGTCAAGGCTGATCATCCCCAGGTGCTGTCCTGTTTGGATGGCGGAGAAGATGCTGTGGGTCTTCTTCTCACGGATCATGTGCTGGATTGCGGGTGTGGCGATCATCAGCTCGAAGGCGGCCACGCGGCCCTGCCCGTCCAATCGCGGAAGCAGAAGCTGGGAGATGACCGCGATCAGGTTGCCCGAAAGCTGCGTGCGGATCTGCTCTTGCTGGTCGAACGGGAAGACGTCCACGATACGGTCCACCGTGCGGGCAGCCCCCGTGGTGTGAAGGGTGGAGAAGACCAGGTGGCCGGTCTCCGCCGCGGTGATGGCAGCCTGGATGGTGGCCAGGTCCCGCATCTCTCCCACCAGGATTACGTCCGGGTCCTGGCGCAGGGCCTTGATCACGCCGGTGGCGAAGTCCGGCACGTCGCGCCCGACTTCTCGCTGCGTGATGACGGAGGTCTTGTGCGTATGATAGTATTCGATCGGGTCTTCGATGGTGATGATGTGGGCCTGACGCTTCTCGTTGATGTAGTCGAGCATCGTGGCCAGCGTGGTGGTCTTGCCGGAACCCGTGGGGCCTACCACCAGGATGAGGCCGCGGGGGCGCATCAGAAGCTCCTTGGCGGCCTTCGGAATGCCGATCTCCTCAAAGCTGAGCAGTTTGTAGGGGATCAGGCGGAGGTTGATGGCCACCGTCGCTTTCTGGATGAAGATGCTCACGCGGAACCGGGCCTTGTCGCCGTAACTGAACCCGAAGTCAGACCCCTGGACCTCTTTCAGCTCTTCCCTCGCCCGCTGGGGGGCGATCTGGCGCATCAGCTGGTCGGTCATCTCGGGCGTCAGATCGCCGTACTCTTGCATGCGGTGAAGTCCGCCGTGCAGGCGGACGGTCGGCGGCTCGCCCACCAGGATATGGAGGTCCGATCCCCCCATATCGATCATCTTGTCCAGAAGCTCCCTGATGTCGATCATTGCGCATCCTCCTGCCCGGGCGCGTCCTGGCGCCGCCCGGCGCGCGGCTCTCACTGCCGGCCGCTCTCCCGCCGGAAAGCTTCGACACGGACCGCGCTCGTCCCTCTAATCGGAAAGGCATTTCCGCCTGCTCTGATCGTGCTGCTTTTAACGGCCGCATTCAGCCGGGCGGGGAACGCTGCCGGAGTCTCGGCGCAGGGACTGCAGCCGGCCTTCCAGCAGGCCCCGGTCCTCTCTGTGAGGGGCGGCGATATTCTGTCGGACGGTAAGCCGGTGCGGGGGATGTTTGTCTTCTGGCACATTCCATCCGATGTGGCCGCGAGAGAGAAAGAGATCCGCGCTGAGCTCCGCCGCATTCGCAGCCTGGGGTTCACCGGCATCAGCATCGAGACCGGATGGAAAGAGTGCTTCCCGACCGAACGGCGCCAGGCCCTGGGTAGGACGGCTGCGGACAGCGTGATTCGCTGGGCTGCGGAAGAGGGCCTGTGGGTACAGCTCCTGCTGGCTCCGCAATATGTGCCGGACTGGGTCTTCCGGAAGCACGGGGATATCCGGATGCGGGGTACGGACGGCCAGCCCGTGGACGGCCAGTCCCTGCCGTTCAGCCCTTACAGCCCGGCCGTCTCCGACCTCGTCGCCTTCCAGCGGGCCGCGGTCCGGCATTTCTCGCGCTACCCCAATATCCTCTGCTTCTGGCTGACGAACGAGATGGGGTTCGGAAAAAGCTGGCCGGACCGCTCGGAGTGGGGTTTGAGAGCGTGGTGGCATTGGCTGGGCCGCGTTCAGCCGGATGTCGCCTTCTGGAACCAGCGATGGGGCACGTCACTGGAGAAACTGGACGATGCTCCCATTCCTTCCCAAGATGCGGGAACAATGTGGGTCGACTGGAATCGCTTTCGCCGCCTGAGTCTGATCGAGTTCTGGAACACCCTGTATGAGGAGGCGCGTCGCGCTCGGCCGCGCTTCATCCCTGTGGGCCACAAGGTGTCTCCTTATCAGGCGGTGGATGCGTTTAGTTCCCCGTTCGGCTTGCATCTCTCGTGGAGGCTTCTTCGGGCGGACGTATTGGGCTTCGACAACTACAGAGTGAGTGCGGGACTTATTGCCCTGCAGCAGTCGGCTCCCTGTCCTGTCATCATTAGCGAGACCAATCTCACGCGGACCGCCGAGACTCTCACCGGAAAAGCACGAACCCTGCGGATGCTCCTCCAACAGAGTTTGGCAGGCGCAGCGATTCAGACGATTTATGCCTGGAATGAGTTCGACCCGGAGGGCTTCCCGTGGGGGATGCGTTATTCGGACGGGTCCCTTCTGAAGGGCGCTGATGCGGCACTTGAAATGGCAGCACTTGTGCGGGACACCTCTGGCCCGGCGGGACGAGGTAGGGCGCCTGACCCCACCGTGGCCGTGGTTATGCCGGCATGTGCCCTGTCTGTGAGGTCTGCGGACCACGAACGCTTCCAGGGCGTGCTTGACGCCGTCGCCGATCTGGCGCACCGTGCCGGCGCGGTCTGCCTGGCGATAATGTCCGATGACCTGGTGCCGGATGCCTACTTGCAGCCGGCGGCGGATGCGACCTCTCCCCCCGAAGGGCCGGGAGGCGCTTCTTTGCTTCGCTTCCTGCCGGAGAGCGTCCGCCTGATATGGATCCCGGACGACAGCGGGCTGGACCTTTCGTTTCTGGAATCGCTGGCGATGCAGAAGTGGGTGGGTTCAGGAGGCGTTCTGTTGTTGGGATACCGGGAGGAGGGGCCGCCGGCCTGGACCGGGATCAGACAGGTGCGTAGGGAGGGCCTTCAGCTGGTCAGCACGACCCCTGCATCGGGCCGATGGGGGTTTCGGCAGCGCGAGTATAATGGGGCTGGCATACTGGAACTCGCAGGAACCGGAGGAGGTTTCCCGCCGGAAGTCACGGTCACGGCCGTGCTGGAGAGGTCGCAGGAACCCGTGGCACTGCGGGTGCGCCGTGGCGAGGGACTGGTTCTGTATGCAGGACTCCCCATGGATGGAAGCGGCTTGCGGGGACGCGATGCGGGCTACGGGCAGGACGCACTGGAATTGGCCGGCATCATCGCTCCTGCGCTCCCTTCCGGCCCTCGCATTCAGATTTCGGACGGCCGGATGCTTCTCTGGACGGATTCAGACTGGACGGGGAAGGTGGCTGCTCCCGGCGAAATAACCTCACTGATTCTCTACGACCGCGATGGCCTGCCTGTCGAAAACCCGGAGCTTCGGGCAGCCGGAAGCCTGATGACGGGGACACTTTATCAGGATCAGTGCGCGGTGGTTCGCTGGGGCACTCCTGACAGCGGGCGGTAGAAGGGGCCGGTTCGGGGCTTGCGCAATGGCGCCCGGATGCATAAACTGCACCCTGGCGCTCTGGCGCCGGAACCTTTTGGGAAAAGAGGTGCCTGCTTTGTCGCGTTTTGTTACTTCCCTGCTGGCGGTGGGGGCTCTGGTGTCCTGCGCCGGTGCGCTCCCGGCTGCCTGTGACCTTTCGCTGGTCGGGCCGCCACCCGAGCTCCCGCCGTACGCCCGGCAGTTTGCGGGTCTGAAGCCGGAGCCTATCTTCAACGGGCGCAACCTGGACGGATGGACGGTCGTCGGGGGGAATAAAAACGCTTTCTATGTTCGGGGCGGAGCCATACTGTGCAACGGGCGGGGCGGATGGTGGCTGAGATATGAGCGGCCGGTCGCCGACTTCATTCTCAGCCTGAAGTATATGCTCTCGCGGGGCGCCAACAGCGGCGTTTTTGTCCGCTGCAGGCGTGATGGAGACCCGCCCTGGACAGGCTGGGAGGTGCAGATCCTGGACACGCACGGGCAGCAGCCAACGGTCCATTCCGCCGGAGCCATTTACGACATTATCAAGCCCCGCATTGAGAATTCCCGGCCCGCCTTCGAATGGAATGAGATGCAGATCGTTGCGCACGAGCCGCACGTCGAGGTCTGGTTGAACGGCGAGCAGATCATCGAAGCCGATCTGGACGAGTACGACCGGCCCATCGGGAAGTTCTCCGTCCCGCTGAAGGACCTGCCCCGCTCGGGCTATATCGGCTTCCAGGACCACGGGTGTCCGCTGGCGTTCAAAGATATCTATCTTACGGAGCTGCCCGCTGCGGCGAAGTAGCGGCGCTCCAGGAAAGACAACCTTGCCGGAGTTAAGGACTTTTGCCGATGGAGTATCGCAAGCTTGGCAACAGCAGTCTGGAGGTCCCGGCCGTGATCTTCGGCGCCTGGGCCATCGGAGGATGGGCGTGGGGGGCCACCAATGACGCCTCCGCGGAGGATGCTATCCGCGCCTCCTTGGACGCCGGGGCGAACTGCATAGATACCGCTCCCATCTACGGATGCGGACACAGCGAGGAGGTGGTCGGTAAGGCGTTGAAAGGCCGCCGCGAGAGCGCCATTATAGCCACTAAGTGCGGATTGCGCTCGGATTCCGCAGAGGGGGAGTTCCACTTTCGTGCGACCGTCCAGGGAATGGGCGACGTGGAAGTGTACCGGAACCTGCGTCCCGATTCCATCCGCTTGGAGTGCGAGCGCAGTCTGGTCCGTCTGCAGACGGACTACATAGACCTGTATCAGTGTCACTGGCCGGATTCCACGACGCCCCTGGAGGATACAATGGAGGCGCTGCTGGATTTGCGCCAGCAGGGCAAGATCCGGGAGATCGGGGTCAGCAACTTCACTCCTGAGATGATGCGCCAGTGCCTGGCGGTGGGTCCCATCGCCAGTGACCAGCCCCGTTACAGCCTCCTTGACCGGTCCATCGAGAAAGACGTCCTGCCGTATTGCCGGGAAAACGGCATTGGGGTTATCGTCTACAGCCCCATTGCCCAGGGACTGCTTACGGGCAGGGTGACGCCGGACCGGGAGTTTCCTCCCGGGGATCTGCGGGCCTCTCATCCAAGGTTCACTCCGGAAAATCGCCGGAAGGTGTTGGATGCTCTTGGGCAGGTCCGGCCTATCGCAGAGAGTCACGGCTGCACGTTCGGCCAACTGGCCATAGCGTGGGTGGTGCATCAGCCGGGGGTGACATCGGCCATCGCCGGAGCCCGCACCGCGGATCAGGCGCGGGAGAATGCGGCGGCCGCCGATATCCGGCTCTCCCCGGAGGAACTGCAGCAGATCACCCGGGTTTTCGAAGGGCTGGAGCTCAGCTGATTCGATCGGAGTCCGGCCCTCGACGTCTTGAAAAAAGGAGTATCAGAAGCCGTGAGTGAGTTCAAACCCCAGTTTCTCCACTGCCGTATCCGCGTGCGCGACCTGGAGCGGTCGGTGCGCTTTTACACGGAGGTTTTCGGTTTCCGGGAGCTGCGCCGCAGCATCTCTCCGGCCGGCAATCAACTCTGCTTCCTGGAGCTGCCTGACAATCCCACCAAGCTGGAACTCTGCTACAGCCCAGATTTCGGGGACTTCGAATTCCCTGAGGATATCTTCCACTTCGCCTTCAGCGTGCCGGATCTTGCCGAGTTCCGCCGGAAGTGGGAGCCAGAAGGGATCGAGTTCTGGCCGTCCGAGGGGCCGGTCAACGGCGCGTTCTACTTCATAGATGACCCGGACGGCTACGAGATCGAAGTGATGAAAGTCTGACGCGCCGCCGCCAAAGCGCGCTTTATCGTTCCTTTTTTCATAGAGCACTCAGGCCGGGGCTGGTACACTGACTGGCAGACCAACCTTTCTGATGCGGAGGTTTGCCGATGTCAGAGGAACGCGCCGCCGTCGCTCCCGGGGCGGAAACGGAAGGCGGCATCACTTCCAGTTACGCCGTGGATGACGGCGTTCAGCTGAAGGTCCCATACTCTTTCTTCGGGTCCATCTACGGGGAGGAGGAGAGAGAGGCTGCCTGGGAAGCCATGCAGCAGGACACCCTAACGATGGGCCCTCAGGTGGCGGCCTTTCAGCGCGAGTTCGCCGCCATGTGCGGCGTGAAATACGCTTTCGCCGTCACTAACTGCACCACAGCGATGCACGTGGCCACCCAGGTCTTTCAGATCGGACCGGGCGACGAAGTCATTGTGACTCCCAACACGTTCATCGCCACCTCGCTCGTGATTCTGAAAGAGGGCGCAAGGCCGGTCTATGCCGATATTGACCCGGTCACCTTCAACATAGATCCTGAGGATGTTGCCCGCAAGGTCACCCCTCGCACGAAGGCGATCTATGTGGTCCATTACGGCGGTCAGATGTGCGACATGGATCCCATCATGGAGATCGCCCGACAGCACGGTCTGTTCGTGCTGGAAGACTGTGCTCATGCGCCGGGGGCCTTCATCTGTCCGCCGGAGTGCCCGAAGCCCGATCTTGACTGTCCCCTGGAGCCGAGGCAGCCCTGCAAGCGCCGAATGGCCGGGGCGGTGGGGGACGTGGGGTGCTTCAGCTTCCACTCACTCAAGAATATGACCACCTGCGGCGAAGGTGGCATGATCACCACCAACCGCGACGATTTCGTGGATGCCATCGAAAAACTCCGGTGCATGAACCTGCAGCACTGGCCGGATCAGAAGGATTACTGGATCCCGTCGCATTTTGACGTCGTTGACGTCAGCGGGCGGTGGGGCAACAACTACAGGATGAACGAAGTGCAGGCTGCGGTGGGCAGAGCGCAGCTGCGCCGGCTCCACGAGCTGAACCGCAGGCGCCGCGAGATCGGCAGGCGCATCACCGCGGGCATCGAGGGCATCCCCGGGATCACACCGACACGCGAGGCTCCCTACGCCTACCACGTCTATCACCTCTATACACTGTGCGTCGAAGAAGAGGAGCTCGGCGCCAGCCGCGACGACTTTATGCGCGTCCTCTATCGCGAGGAAGGAGTGCAGGGAATCCTCCACTACCAGCCCACATACCATTTCACCGGTCTGAAGAAGCTGGGGTATGCGGACAACCTCTGCCCCGTCGCGGAGAAGTTCTTCTACCGCCGCGAGATCAATCTCCCGATGCACCCCCGGCTGACTGACCGCGAGATCGAGGACATGATTTCCGGCATCCGCAACGCTGCGGAGAAGGTCCGCAGGCGCTGAGAGGCCGAGCGCCCGGCGGAGGTCAAGGGCGGTTGCGTCAGAGCGCCTGGCGCAACCGCCTCATCGCTTCCATAACATTCTCGCGGCTGTTAAAGGCGCTGATGCGGATGTAGCCTTCTCCTGCCGCGCCGAAACCGCTGCCAGGCGTGCAGACCACGTGCGCCCGCTTTAGGAGTGTATCGAAGAACTCCCACGATGAGATCCTTCCGGGAGTCTCCACCCATACGTAAGGGGCGTTTACGCCGCCGAAAACAGTCAACCCTGCTTCCTGAAGTGTCTCGCGGATGATGCGGGCGTTTTCAAGATAGAAGGCGATAATTTCCCGCGTCTGTCGTCTGCCCTCGGGCGAATAGACAGCTTCCGCGCCCCTCTGGGTGATATAGGAAACACCGTTGAACTTGGTGGTGTGTCGCCGTGTCCACAGAGCGTGGAGCTTCACCATCCGTCCGTCCCGCGTTCGGGCCTCCAGATCGGATGGTATCACGGTGAACGCGCAGCGTACCCCCGTGAAGCCCGCCAGCTTGGAGAAGCTGCGGAACTCTATCGCGACATCCCGCGCGCCGGGAATCTCGTAGATGGAGTGGGGGATCTCCGGGTCCTGAATGAACGCCTCATAGGCCGCATCGAACAGCAGGATGGAGCTGTTGTTGCGGGCGTAGCTGACCCACTCCTCCATCTGGTTGCGCGTTAGAGCCGTGCCGGTGGGATTATTTGGCGAACACAGATAGATGATGTCCACCTTTTCTTCCGGCAAAGGAGGGTTGAAGCCGGTCTCAGCCGAGGCTTTCAGGTAGACCAGCCCCTCGAACTCTCCCGATTCGTTCGCCGGACCTGTGTTGCCGGCCATCACGTTGGTGTCCACGTATACCGGATACACCGGGTCCGTCACGGCGATCCGGTTGCCGGGGCCGAAGACCTCCAGAATGTTGCCTGTGTCGCACTTGCTCCCGTCCGAGACGAAGATCTCATCCGGAGAGATGTCGCACCCTCGCGACCGGAAGTCGTGCTCTGCGATGGCTTCCCGCAGGAACTCATAGCCCTGCTCCGGCCCGTATCCGCGGAAGGTCTCCCGTTGCCCCATCTCCTCCACGGCGCGGCGCATGGCTTCCGTGATGGCGGGTGGCAGAGGCTCCGTGACATCCCCGATGCCAAGACGGATGACCCGGGCGTCCGGGTTCTCTTCGCAGAAGATTTTCACACGCCGGGCTATCTCCGGAAAGAGATAGCCGGCCTTCAGCTTCAGGTAGTTCTCGTTGGCGTAAGGCATGGCGCTACAGTATACACCGGAGTGTCAGTCTTCCTGCGCCAGCATCTCCTGCACCTCGGCATCCGTATAACGCTCGCCATCCGCTGTCACAAACATCGCGCCGTCGCACCGGATGTGCCGGGTCCGGGCGTCAGGAAGTCTCAGCCGCCACGAGTCCTTTTTCTGGACAGCCACGCCCTCGAGCCCCACCAGCTCGAACCGCAGACCTCCTTCGAAGTTCAGCACAAGTCCCGCCGTCGGCTCGTGTGTCGCCCAGGAGGTCACCTTCTGGCCAATCAGCGGTCCCAGCGCCCGCCCTAGGTCTTCGGGCTCATCCTCCCAACGGGCCAGAATGGTGTCATTCCGGGTCAGTTCCCATCGGGCCAGATGAGTGCTCACATAGCAGGGGGAGGGAAGAGACTGATCTTCGTCAGGGGCGCAGATGGGACGGCCTCGAACTGCAGGGTGACGCTGTCCCCGGTACCCAGCCAGCCCGCGACGCAGATCCGGTCCTGCACTCCGATGTTCAGTGCAGCTGCCAGCCCTGTTCCTGTCAGCTTTTCCATTGGCGCCGCTCCTTCCGGAGCGGGTCTGGCGCACGGCGTGTCATAATGGCTTCTCCCACTCCTCGAAGACCGCCGCGATGTTTTCCGCGGGAGTATCCAGCCCCCATTCGCACTGGGCGATGACCCCCCCCTGACCGCGATCCAGAGCCGCGCGCACGCGCCGGACCGCGGCGCGCACGTCTTCCGGCGTCCCGAACGAAAGGATCTGCTGGCGGTCTATCTCGCCCCAGAACGTGATCTTTCCCCGGTACAGCTCGCCCAGCTTTTCGATGTCCATACAGAACAGCTGAGAGTTCACAGCGTCAATCCCGATTTCGATAAGATCCGGGAAGATCGCCTCGATGTTGCCGTCGGAGTGGAAAAACACGTATTTCCCCCGCGACTTCAGGATGTTGCTGTAGTCACGGTAGAGCGGCTTGAAAAGGTCGCGCCACATTTGCGGGGAGATGAGGAGGGCTGTCTGCGATCCCCAGTCATCCATGAAGTGCACCCCGTCCACGTCTGTCGACGCCCACATCTCCATTTCGCGGCAATAGAAGTCGTGGAGCATCCGGATCAGGGTCTCGATGGCCGGCTCCCCGTAGGCCAGGTCCATCAGCAACTGCTCCGTTCCTCTCAGGAACTGCAACCGCTCGAACGGACGGGTCTCGGTGCCGACGCGCATGAACAGATCTGACTCTGCACAGCTCTGGTTCACCCGGGAAAGATCCGCGTTGTCCAGCAGCTCGAAAGGTGGCCGGTAGCTGGCGACGTCCGCCAGCTCTTTGATGGCGGGCTCTTTGACTTCGCCCACAACACCGTCCTCGGCCACGTGCCAAACGCAGCCCCACGCATCCACGTACTGGCCCCGCCGACACGGTTCGCCCTTCGCTCGCTCTGCTGTCCCGTACCGGTAATCCGGGATGCCGAAGTCTGGGGGGAAACGGCGCAGAACGGTCTCCAGCTCCGCGGCGCGGAACCAGTGAACTCCGGGGAGCGTCCAGAGGTCTCTGGGCACTCGCTCCACAGGGCGGTGTTCAAGGGTCAGTCTGACGAGTTCGCGTGAAGTCAAAGGATCGGCAACCTCTCAGCGGCGCTCTCTCGCTTGCAGGAGCGCCGGGATCTCCGTGCGTCTCTCTCCCGCACTCCCGCCATTATATCTGCCGGCGCTGGTGCGGGCAATCGCCTTCTTCCCGGGTCGCGCGGTGAACCCGAAGCGGGTATAATGCGCCGTAGGCGGCGCGCCCACCCCCGAATGGTCCGCCGCTTCGCACTTCCTGGAGGAGTCCTGAGCCTTGCGCTGGATCCGTGAGCCGTTCAGCGGCCTCTCGCATTTTGCCGGTCTGGGTATGTCGGTCGCCGCGCTTGCTGTGCTCGCTGTTCTGGCGGCCGGCAGCGCCTGGAGCGTCACAGGCGTTGCCATCTACGGTTCCAGCCTCATCCTGCTGTATCTGGCCAGCACGCTGTACCATAGCCTGCGCGTTCCACCGCACTGGGAGAGGCGCCTGCAGCAGTTCGACCACATTGGTATCTATCTGCTCATTGCCGGGACGTATGCTCCGGTCTGTCTGACTGTGCTGCGCGGAGGATGGGGCTGGAGCCTGCTGGGCATCGAATATGCCCTTGCCGCCACGGGCATCGGAATCACTCTGCTCTGGAAGGACGCTCCCGCCTGGGTCAGGATGGTCCTTTACATCTTGATGGGTTGGCTGGCGGTCATCGCCATTGTCCCCCTGGCAGCGTCACTTCCTCCGGCAGCCTTCGGCTGGCTGGTGGCGGGCGGGGTGGTGTACAGCGTCGGTGCGGTCGTTTTCGCGCTGGATCGGCCGCACCTTTGGCCGGGGCGTTTCAGCGCCCATGATCTTTGGCATGTCTTCGTTCTGGGCGGCAGCATCTGCCATTTCGTCGTTGTTCTCCAGTCTGTCAGCGGAGCCTGAGTCCACCAGACCGCCCTCAAGGGAGATAAAACCGTGAGGCCTGCGCACTTCATCTTTTGTCTGGGCATCTGTTTTCTTGCGGCCACCCGTGGGTATACGGCTGTTGCCCCCGGAATGGAGGCCCAGTATTACGTCAATGCCGGGTCTGAGCATCAGAGTGTGCCTGTCCGACGCGTGCGCATCGTCGCCGGAGCGACGGAGCGGTTGAAAGGCCGCTCATACCAGTGGTGGGAGATGACCCTGGAAAAGCCCGGTCCGGAGGCCATCAATGTGGAGGCCGGTCCGCGGGTGTTCGGAGTCCGGGTATTGAGCGAGCGAGTGCCCTTGACCGGTCCGGAGGGGGTGGGGGATGTTGTCCGTTACATCTACCGGCCGGTGGATGGCGGGCCCATCGAGTATGTCAATGCGCTGACCGGGCGGGCGGCCCTCTCGGAGCATTCCACCTTCACTCGGGATTTCTTCCCGCAACCGGCGGAGTTCTCCCGGTATACGGGAGGCTTTGCCGATACGGGCCGCCTCTTCGGGCACGCGCTGGTGCGCTACCCTGTGCGTCCTTTCCCCTCTCTGAGCTTTGAGAACCCGCGCATTCTGCGCCTGCGGGAAGACCTGCGCATAGGCTGGCATGTGGATGCGCGCGAGGACCGGGACCCATCCGTTCCTGTTGAAGAGCGCCACGGCCAGCCTCTGACCCGGGAGGAGTATGCGGAGCTCATCCAGGCCGGAGCCAACTATTTCCACCCGCCGACCGCCGAGGCGGTGGACTGGGTCCGCGACGAGCCGGTCTACTGGAATGGTCCGGCGCGTTTTCCGGATGACTTTTACCGCTCCAACTATGCTCCCACTCACTTCTATATCGACGAGCCCGCCATCCGTTTCGGGTGGGACAAAGGGATTCCAGGGCAGCTTCCCGGCCCGGAGGCGTTCGCCAACGCGGTGCAGATGCGCGTGGAGGCCTTGCAGCGCCCGGACCGGCGGATAATGGGAATGGCTGGGATTGACAACACCGGCGCAGTGTTTCCGTTGCTGGATCCGTGCCCTTCGTGGGAGACGTTCCTGTGGACGGCATCCTACCAGATGGCGGGTGGCGCCAGCGCGCTGACCTATGAAGGGCGTTATGTCCTTCGGGGCTACGGGTGGGCGCCGGAGCTGCTGCTGGGAGAGGGACTGGAGGGTCTGGACGACCGCCAGCAGTTCGACTATTTCAACTCGTTCCTTCGTGGAGCGGCGCGTCAGTGGGACCGGGAATGGGGCGTGAGTGTCTACCCCGAGGGCGACCCGGCGCTGATGGTGCCCGCCTTCATCCGCGCTTATGACCAGGGCGCGCGGAACTTCTGGTTCTGGGGAGGGCCGGGGTTGGAGTACACCCAGCGGGTCCGTGTTCTGCGTGGCTTGAAGGCGCACATCGAGAATCATCCCCGCCCTTCATCCCGCACGGAGCGCAATGCGCTCGCCGAGGCTGCGGTCGTCCTTCCCGCCGGCTTCATCCCGAACGAGAGTGGTATCTTCGGCGTGCCGCGCGAGGCCCGGACACCTTCCGGGGCCAGCTATGCGGACATCGCGGCGGCCGCCACCTTCTATGGCATCCTCTACAGCCGCCAGGGCATCGAGTATGATACCGTTTTCCATCATCCCGGTCTGGAAAAGGCCGGCTACCGCCGGCTGATCCGCATCGGAGAAGATGGTTCGGTGGATCTTTCCCGCTCCGGACTGGCTCCCCCCGCCGCCGAGTCGATACGTCTGGAGGTGGAGAAGCAACCCGGTCCTGATGCCGTGACCGGGCGGGTCAAGCAGATTGCTCTCCGGACTCTTGAGGAGGAGCGCCCAGGACTCCGAGGCGGGGCTGCGCCCTCCGGCAGTGCGTCTCAGCCTGACGCTGCCGGTGCCCCGGTGCGCCCCATTCCCAGGGCAGACGCCGTGACCATAGATGGTGATCTATCGGACTGGAGCAACGCCCAGTGGGTGGACATCTCCGATGAGGCCCACATCCAGGCGGACAACTGGCTGCTTGACCTACAGCTTGCCGTTCCAGAAGGAGCGGCAGAGCTGCGTCCGGAGCGCGCGTTCGGGATGCAGTGGGACGGCATCACGCCGCAGTACCGGGAGAAGTACATGCTGGACGGATACCACCCGGATGAGGTGGTCGTCACCTCCGTGGAGCCTGGCTCCGCGGCCGCGCAGGCGGGCATTCGGGAAGGAGATGTGCTCCTACGGATCGGCGGCCGCAACATCCGCTGGGCTTTCGAGCTCTGGGGAGAGATTGACCGCCTCAAGAAGAATGCCGGGGCATCCGTTCCCGTCCGGATCCGGCGGGGCGGGCGCGACCGGCACACCGGACCCTCTGACCTTGCCGGCCGGTTCGCGCTGGCCTGGGATGACCGCTTCCTTTACGTGGCGGCGGATATCACCGATGACGTCCACGCGCAGACCATGGCGTGCCTGGATTTGTGGATGAACGACAGCCTGCAGGTCGGATTGGACCCGGTGCTGGCCAGGACGGACGGCTACGGAGAGACGGGTCATGAGATCGGCCTTGCACTGGATGGCAGCGGCAGGACTGTGGTGGTGCGCTGGGCAGGCCGCCGGGGGCAGACCGTCGGGCCGATGCCGAACGTCCCGGCCGCGGTGCGCCGTGTGGGTGGACGCACTCTCTATGAGTTGGCCATTCCCCTTGATGAGCTTACTCCTCTTTCCCCGTCGATGTGGGATACCGTGGGTCTGAGCCTTGTGGTCAACGACAGCGACGACGGTGAGACCCGTAAGGCGCGCCTGGAGCTCGACCCGCTGGCTATGACGGCAGGCAAGAGGTTGCATCGTTTTTCGCTCTGGCGCTTCCAGCAGCCGGACGGATTTCAGCCATGGGGAGCGGCGCTCTTCTGGGAGCGGCGCTGCCTGAAGCCCGGCGGCGCAGCAGAACTCACGCTGTCCGCGGTGGGCAGGGAAGGGCAGCGTTTCACTGTGGAGACTCAGCTAACGCCGGCAGACAACCCTCGCGCCCGTCCCGTAAAGGCGAGCGCAGAGGTGCAGGTAGCCTCCGAGCCAGCCGCCTTTCTCGTGAAGGCCAGGATTGTGGCCACTCCGGGCAGGTACCGCCTGGCTCTCACAGTGAAGGATGACGAAGGGAAGACCCTCGCCACGGAGAGCCTTCCCGTATACGTCTACCGGTGACCCGGCTTTTCAGGCTTCCACGATGCTGCGCGTTTCCGGGACGTAGCGCATCTTCCTGCCCCGGATGAGCGCCTGGTAAGCCAGGATGTTGGCCACTGCGTGCTTGTGACCCGCCTCCACGGGGGCGGCGGGCTGCGTGCGAGCGCGGACGGCCTCCAGCCAGTTGCGCACGTGGCTCTCTCCCGGTTCGGGTGTCAGTTTGATGGCTTCCTTGATGGCATCTTTGCCACCTCCCGAGCCGCTAATGGTCCAGGTGGCGTCCGAGAACATGCCATTGGTGCCGTAGATGCGGCAGCCGCTTCCGGTGGAGTTGCCAAGCATGGACGTGTATTGGCATTGGAACCCTTCCGGATACTCCAGCAGGGCCGTGGCCGTATCCTCGTGCTCGCGATGATCCATCCAGACGTACTTGCCTCCGCTTGCCACGGCCGTCGCCGGGTAGCCGGTCTGCAGTAACCAGTGCACCACGTCAAAGAAGTGCGTCCCCAGCAGCGCGAACGTCCCGTTGGTGTAATCGCGATACAGCTGCCACTCCCGGTAGCGGTGGGGGTCGAACGGACGATACGGCCGGTTCAACAGGAACCCCTTCCAGTCCACATCCTGCTCCTTCAGCTCGAAGTTTCCCTTATTCCAGCGCGGATTCGAGTCGTTCCACATGATCTCCACGCGGCTGACCTTCCCCAGTATTCCGGACTGGATGGCTTTGGCGGCGGCCCTCCAGAGTCCCTCTGAGCGCCGCTGCGTCCCCACCTGCACGATGCTCCCCGACGCGCGGACCGCGTCGAGGGCCTCGTTCGCTTCGTCAAGCTCCGTCGCGAACGGTTTCTCCACGTAGGCGTCCTTGCCGGCACGCGCAGCGTCGCGCAGGATGATGGCGTGGGCGAAGTCTGGGGGCGCGATGATCACCGCGTCCACCCCGTCCCACTCCAGCAGCTCGCGATAGTCCACGAACTGACGGACCTCTCCGCCATACCACTCTTTCATGGTCTCGGCGACCTGCTCGCGGCGCTCGTGCCAGGTGTCGCAAATGGCCGTAATTTCCGCTTTGACCTCTTTGTCGAAGCCGTGCATCTCTCCGGCCAGGCTGTATCCACGTCCGCCCGCTCCGATGAGCCCGATACGGATCCGGTCATTCGCGCCGAAGGCCCGTGACGGCACAAACGTCGCCCCTGCCAGCGCGACCGCCGCCCCGGCCGCGCCGCGTCCGAGAAACTCCCTGCGAGTCATTTGCTGCCCTGACATTGCGCCTCCTGTTTTTCCGAGCGTGTTGTGCGGAAGTCGCCCGGCTAGTTCCGGCGGGCGAAATCCTGATAGATCTGCTCCAATAGCTCCGTTGACGACCGCCCGCGATGCACCAACAAACGATACCGCAACCGCAGGGGCTCTCCCGGCTGGATGGTGTAGTCTCCCGTTCGAGAAGTGAACGCGGGATTCAGATATCCGTAGAACCGTAGCGTCCATCCCGGCGGGCTGTTCGGGTTGGAGGGATGGTCGAAGACCGCAATGCCGTCCAGCCGCAGCGTATCCGTGAAGCGCGCCGTGAAGTCCGCCCAGCGGTGTGGGTTGCGGTTCTCGTCCGCCGTGATGGGCCCGCTGGAGGTCAGGATGGTCTTGCTTTGGCAAGGGCCGATGCGCACGCCGAACCCGCTGTATCCCGTGTTCGAGACCCCTAGCGTCACTGGCGAGCCCTGTGCGGAAAAGAGCAACTCCACATCGATGATGCGTCCTCGTCCGTCAGTCCGGTAGGCCGTCAGCGTAACCTGCTCCTCCAGGATGCGCTTGCCGTCGGCCTCCTGATACCACCCGTTGCGAAATCGGAGGACGGCCCGATTCTGATACAGGGCAGGCGTTAGCATCCTTTCAAACCGCTGCCGGACCCCCTTCAAAGTCCACAGGTCGGTCGTAACGCCGTCGCAGACCACCCTGTACCACATCCAGCTCACACCCCGGTGGTGGAGATGGTCGGCGGGGAAGTCATCCGTCAGGGGCAGGCCGTCGACGGAGTAAAGAGGATGGATGTACGTGCTCCTGCGCCTGTCTTCCGGGGCCCCGGGCGCGAGGATCTCCCCCCGGACATACCGCAAGACGGGATCCTCACCCTCAAAAAGGGTCACGAAGTCAGGATCTAGCGTCAGCCGGAAGGGGGAAGGGGCAGCCTCGGACAGGCTGCCGGACATCATAAAGATGACGGCTGCACCTACCAGGGCCAGGGACCCTTGCAGTCTGGCCCACCGGTGGAAACGGTTACTCATCGGTCCAGGCTCCTGCCCCTTGCGTTCGCCGCCTTGTGCCCGTCTTCCTGCCCCCAAGTCTCGTGGCACCGGAGAGCGAAAATATCTGTGAGAAATATCACAATACCCCTTGACATTGTCCCGCCTCCTGCCTATTATAAGATTGTGAGGTTTTGCACAAAGCTCCGTGGGGACCGGCTCCGCTCCCGGCAACCACGCGGAGCTGACGCCGCCAGACGGCGCGCATCGTCCTGATACGGAGGTCGCTCAATGAGTCAGGCTGTGGCAGTACGAGAGCCGGCGCAGGATGCCGCCGGCCGGCGATTCGACAGGATCCAGCAGCTCGTCGAAGAGTATGGAGCTTCACGAAGCGCCCTGATCCCAATCCTGCAAAAGGCGCAGGAGGAGTACCGCTATCTCCCCGAAGAGATCCTGACCTTCATCGCCACCGCTCTGGACCTTCCACCGTCCACGGTGTTCGGCGTGGCCACGTTCTACGCTCAGTTCTCCCTGGAGCCGGTGGGCAAATACGTCATCAAGGTCTGTGACGGGACCGCGTGCCACGTGCGCAAAAACCAGGCGCTCATCTCCAGCCTGCGGAGCCGGCTGGGGCTGAAGGAGGGGCAGAAGACCACGTCCGATATGCGCTACACCCTGGAGATTGTCAGTTGCATCGGCGCCTGCGCGCTCGCCCCTGCGGTGGTCATCAATGACCGTGTCTACGGGCAGATGACCGCTGACAAAATGAAGGCCGTCCTGGATGAGATCGAGCGCGCCGAGGCGGCCGTCGGTGACGGAAAGGAGGAGCAGTGATGACCTCTGCGGTTCTCGGAGCGGCTCTCGGCTCGCCGGCCGACCTGATCGCCCTGAGGAAGAGGGCGCTTCAGGCTTTGGAATCGGGATGCACCCGCCTCGTCGTGTGTGGTGGCACCGGATGCACGTCGAACGGTTCCAGGCGGGTGCTTGAGGCACTGAACGCGGAGCTCGCTGCGCGTGGTTTGCCCCTTGTGGCGGACCTGTTGGAGGAGCACCCGGACGGCGCGGTGCGTGCCGGGTTCGGAGGCTGTTCAGGGTTCTGCGAGGTCGGGCCCATCGTCCGCGTCTTTCCGGCCAACTTCTTCTATGTGCGGGTCCAACCCGAGGACGCCGCTGCCATCGTGGAGCGCACGGTGTTGAACGGGGAGCCGGTCCAGCATCTGCTGTTCCGCGACGAAGCGACCGGCCAATGCTTCGCCACGCGAGATGAGATCCCCTTTTACCGGGAACAGGCCGGTGTGGTTCTGGCGGACTGCGGAGTCATCGAGCCGGAGGACATTCGCCAGTATATCGCGCACGAGGGATACCGCGCATTGGCCAGTTGCCTGTTCGGCATGACTCCGGAGGATGTCGTCCGCGAGGTGACAGATGCGGGACTGCGGGGCAGGGGAGGGGGAGGATTCCCCACGGGCCGTAAGTGGGAGCTCACCCGCCGCTCGGAGGGTTCCAAGAAATACATCATCTGCAACGCCGACGAGGGCGATCCCGGCGCCTTCATGGACCGCAGCATCCTGGAGGGCAACCCTCACGCCGTTCTGGAGGGGATGGCGATCGCAGGCTATGCCGTCGGCGCGGACGAGGGCTACATCTACTGCCGAGCGGAGTATCCTCTGGCCGTGAAGCGCCTGCGAGTAGCCATCCGCCAGGCGGAAGAAGCGCGCCTCCTCGGCGAGTGCATTCTTGGGAGCGCTTTCAATTTTCGCATCCACATCAAGGAGGGCGCCGGCGCGTTCGTCTGCGGAGAGGAGACAGCGCTCATCAGTTCCATCGAGGGCCGGCGCGGGATGCCGTCTCCCAAGCCGCCATTCCCGGCGCAATCGGGGCTGTTCGGCATGCCCTCGGTCGTCAACAACGTGGAGACACTGGCCAATGTCCCTCGCATCATCCTGAACGGGGCTGGCTGGTTCCGCAGCGTGGGCGTCCCGGCCTCGCCCGGCACCAAGGTCTTCGCGCTAACCGGGGATGTTGTGAACACCGGGCTTATCGAGGTTCCGATGGGCGCCACGTTGAAAGACGTCGTCTTCAAGATCGGAGGCGGCATCCGCAATGGCCGTAAGTTCAAGACCGTCCAGATCGGCGGTCCGTCGGGAGGATGCCTGACCGAGGAACACCTGGACCTTCCGCTGGACTACGATTCGCTCCGCAGCGTGGGAGCGATGGTCGGCAGCGGGGGCCTGGTCGTGATGGACGATTCCACCTGCATGGTGGAGGTTGCACGCTTCTTCATGCAGTTCACCCAGAGCGAGTCCTGCGGCAAGTGCGTGCTTTGCCGTGAGGGAACCCGCAGGATGCTGGAGATCCTGGAGAAGATCACATCCGGCAGGGGGACGGTGGACGATGTCGGCTTGCTGGAGGAGGTGGCTATCGCCGTCCGCGACGGGTCGCTTTGCGGTCTGGGGAAGACTGCTCCCAATCCGGTTCTGTCCACGCTGCGCTACTTTCGGGATGAGTACCTTGCGCACGTGGTGGATGGCGTTTGCCCGGCCGGCTCGTGCCAGGCGTTCTGCCACTACAGCATAGATCCGGAGAAGTGCAAAGGCTGCACGCTGTGCGCGAAAAAGTGCCCAGTTGGGGCCATCAGCGGCGAGCTGAAGCAGCCGCACACCATTGATCCGCAGACCTGCGTCCGCTGCGGGGTCTGCCTGGACGTCTGCCGCCTCGGGGCCGTGGTGGCGTGAAGGAGGCAAATAACATGAAGCCCACAGTCATCATTGATGGCGCGCCGGTGCCGGTCAACGGGCACCGCAACCTGCTGGAGCTGATCCGGTCCACCGGCGTGGAGCTTCCCACATTCTGCTACTGCTCGGACCTTTCGGTTTATGGCGCGTGCCGCATGTGCGTCGTGGAGGTTAAGGGTAGAGGGTTGCAGACGGCCTGCTCCACTCCTCCAGAGGATGGGATGGTTGTGCGCACCACCACCGAAGCGACTCAGCGCATCCGGAAGATGGCGCTGGAGCTGCTGTTGGCCAATCACCAGGGGCAGTGCCAGACCTGCGACCGCAACATGCGGTGCCGCCTGCAGGCGCTTGCCGACCGGCTGGGGGTGCGCCGCGTGCGCTTTGAGGCGCCGGGAAAACGGGAGACGCTGGTGGATGAGGGCGTGGCGCTGGTGCGCGATCCGGCCAAGTGCATCCTGTGCGGAGACTGCGTCCGGATGTGTAGCGAGGTCCAGGGCATCGGAGTGCTGGACTTCGCCGGGCGCGGCAGCAATGTCCGTGTGGCTCCGGCCTTCGGTCGGTCCATTGACGAGGTGGAGTGCGTCTACTGTGGGCAGTGCGCCGCCATCTGTCCCACTGGGGCCATCACGGTCCGCAGTGCCATTGACGAGGTCTGGAAGGCCATCCACGACCCGGCCAGGACTGTGGTGGTCCAGGTCGCTCCGGCAGTACGGGCCGCGCTGGCACAGCACTACGGCATCGCCGGCGGCGAGCATGCCCTTGGAAAGACCGTGACAGCCCTGCGCCGTATCGGTTTCGACCGGGTGTTCGATACCAGCTTCGCGGCGGATCTGACCACCGTGGAGGAGGGAGCAGAGTTCCTCCGCCGCCGTGCCAGCGGAGGGCCTCTCCCGATGTTCACCAGCTGCTGCCCGGCGTGGGTCAAGTACGCCGAGCAGTTCCAGCCGGACCTCCTGGGGCAACTCTCCACCTGCCGCAGTCCCCAGCAGATGTTCGGCGCGCTTGCCCGGAAGCATCTGCCGGCGGATATGGGGATCCGGCCGGAGGATCTCTACGTTGTCAGCGTGATGCCCTGCAGCGCCAAGAAGTTCGAGGCGGCGCGGCCGGAGTTTGCGCAGGACGGACGCCCCGATGTGGATGCCGTGTTGACCACACAGGAGCTGATCCGGATGATAGACCAGGCCGGACTCAAGCCCGCCGAACTGCCTGCTGGCGCTCTGGATCTGCCATTCGGATTCAAGACGGGCGCGGGTGTGCTGTTCGGCGCCAGCGGTGGAGTGGCGGAGGCTGTGCTCCGGCTTTTGGCCGGCGGCAGAGGCCACGTAAAGTTCCGGGAGGTCCGCGGCCTGAACGGTCTGAAAGAGGCCGAACTGGAGCTGGACGGCCGCGCCGTCCGCGTGGGAGTGGTGAGCGGGCTTGGCAACGCGCGGGCTCTTCTGGAGGAGATCCGCGCCGGTCTGAAGAGCTTTGAGCTTGTGGAGGTGATGGCCTGTCCCGGAGGATGTGTTGGCGGCGCCGGGCAGCCTTGGCCGGCCGACAGCGACACGCGGCGTGAAAGAGCGGAGATGCTCTACGACTGCGATGCTGTTCAGCCGCTGCACAACGCTGCAGACAATCCGTTCGTGTCGGAGTGCCTGGAGCGCATTGGCGGATCGGATGGACACGGAGCGCACAGCCTGCTGCACACGGGCTATCGCCCGCGGCGGCGGATAGATGGCCAGGTCATCGAACTGGATGAGAAACCGGCGGCTGCCCGCGTGCCAGTCTCGGTATGCATCGGCACAAACTGCTACCTCAGGGGCTCGTATGACACGCTGAAGCGGCTGATGGAAGCGGCCCGCCGGGAGGGGTTGGAGCAGGCGTTCGACTTCCAGGCCACCTTCTGCTTCGAGAACTGCAAGGCCAGCCCGAACGTCCGGGTGGGCGAGGAGATCCACGGCGGAGTGACGCCCGAGGAAGCCGAGGAGTTCTTCCGCTCACGGCTGCTCCCGCTTGCGGACGCGCGGAGCTGTGCGGTGGCAAGGGAGTAACGCCGATGGTGGATGTTCGGGTTTGTGTCGGAAGCTCGTGTCATCTGCGCGGCGGGGCAAAGACCCTGAAGCTGCTTCACTCGCTCATCAATGATGCGGGGGTTCAGGGGCAGGTCTCGCTGAGGGCCGACCTCTGTCTGGATTCCTGTCTGGGAGCTCCCAATGTGCTGGTGGATGGCGAGCCGTTCGGCGGGGTCACACCCGATCGTGCCGAGGACTTCTTCCGAGAGCGGATCCTCCCGAAGGTGAGAAAAGGTGTCGGCGCAGGGGGTCATCTCGACAAATAAGGCGCGCTGCCGCGACTGCTACCGCTGCGTGCGGGTCTGTCCGGTGAAGGCCATCCGCATCCGCGATGGACAGGCGCAGGTGGATCCGGAGCGGTGCATCGTCTGCGGAAGCTGCGTGCGTGAATGCCCGCAGCACGCCAAGCAAGTCCGCAGCGACCTGGAACGCGTGCGGCGGATGGTGGAACTTCACCCGCGCGTCGCGGCATCCGTCGCGCCTTCCTGGATAGCGGCCTTTCCGGAGTATGGCGGAAGCCTGTTCCCGGGAGTGCTAAGGTCGCTCGGATTCGCCCTGGTGGCTGAGACCGCCGCAGGGGCCGAGATGGTGGCGCGCAAGACGGCCGAGATGCTGCATCAGGAGGACGGCACCTTCATCACGTCGGCCTGCCCTGCCGTTGTAAAATACATCGAAAAATACGAACCCTGGGCTGCCGGCCGTGTAACACCGCTGGCATCCCCGATGGTGGCGCACGCGCGTCACCTGAAAAGGGTCTACGGCACTGATCTGAAGGTGGTGTTCATCGGCCCCTGTCCGGCCAAGAAGGCCGAAGCGGAGCTCCCAGAGTGCGCCGGGGCCGTGGACGCCGTCCTGACCTTCGACGAGCTCCGTCAATGGCTGGCAGATAGCCGTACCGCCCTGCAGGCAAAGCCCGCTGATTTCGATGACCTTCCGGCAGGGACCGCGCGCCTCTTCCCCCTGGAGGGCGGTCTGGCACAGGCGGCCGCGATACCCGCAGAGCTCCTTCGGCCCGACTTCGCCGCCGTATCAGGCTGGACGGAGGTACGGGAAATGCTGGCGAACGTCCGCGAGGGCGGCGCAGTCCGGCTGTTCGAGGCGCTATTCTGTGGTGGCGGGTGCATCAACGGCGCTTGTTTCGGAGATGGGCGCGACCTGTTTCAGCGCAAAAACCGGCTGCTGCAGCACGAGAAGCGCGCCGTGCACCGGCCCTCGGAAGATGAGATCCTGGCTGCGCTCCGGGAGACGGAGCTTGGCCGCGACGTGCCGGAAAGGCCCCTTCCCTCAGCCAACGCATCCGAGGAAGATCTTCGCGAGATCCTGGCAAGGATGGGCAAAAACACCCCGGAGGACGAGCTGAACTGTGGGGCCTGCGGCTATGAGACCTGCCGTGATAACGCCCGGGCCGTCCTTTCGGGAATGGCCGAGCGTTCCATGTGCATCCCGTGGATGCGCCAGGTCGCCGAGCGCCGTGCGGACAAGATCATAGACGAGAGTCCGAACGGCATCATCATCGTGGACTCGCAGCTCAGGATTGTGGAGTTCAACCGCGCACTTGCTTCGCTGTTCGCCTGCACACCGGCGCTCATTGGACGTCCGTTGTCGTCGCTGATGGATCCCACGGATTTCGAGCAGGTGCTCACAGGCAGGCAGGATCGCATTACGAACAGACCCGTGTCGTACCCGGCTTATCACGTGACCGGCAGGCTGAATGTCTACCGCCTTGAGGGCGAAGACCGGGTGGTGGGCATCCTTTCGAACGCCGTGAAGGGTAGCCGCGAACTCACCCAGCTGGACCGCATCCGGGAGGAGACCCTGGCAAGCGCGGAGCAGGTCATCCGCAAGCAGATGCTGATGGCTCAGGAAATTGCGAGCATCCTGGGTGAGACCACCAGCGAGACGCGCGTGCTGCTGCGCCGGCTTACCCGCCTGATGAGCGAAGACCTCTCCGAGGAGGCCGCACCGGAGAAGGTCCCGTGAAGCGCTACGCTCTGGACATCGCCACCCGACAGTTCCAGAAGCACGGCGAGGACATCGCCGGGGACGCCGTTCGCGTGGCCCATACGCCGGATTCCACCATCATCAGCGTGTCGGACGGTCTAGGGAGCGGGGTGAAGGCGAACGTCCTGGCCACCCTCACCGTGGAGGTTGCCTGCGGTCTGTCTCAGGGTGACCTGTCGCTACAGGATATCGTCGAGACCCTGATCGCCACGCTGCCGGTCTGCAAATGGCGGAACATCGCATATTCCACGTTCTCTGTCATCCGGATTTACGATACCGGGCGGGTCGCCTTGGCTGAGTATGATTGCCCGCCCACCCTGAAGCTTGCAGGTGGGATCCGGCCGGAGTTCGTGGAGACGTTCGAGCGCACGGTGATGGATCGCAACATTCGGGTGGCCTATTTCCAGATGCAGCCGGGTGATGTTCTGCTGCAGTACACGGACGGCATAGTGTGGGCGGGTGTGGGACACAGGCTCCCGATGGGCTGGCAGGAGGAGGGCATCTTCCAGTTCCTATCGACCACAGCTCCCGCGCTGCGCGGTGATTGCGCAGCGCAGGCAA